>JAAFIQ010000001.1 GCA_013298715.1 Bacteroidota bacterium
CCAAGGCGTAATCTCTTTGTTAGTGTACGATACATCGAATTCCATATGAAAAATTTTCTAATGCTAAGCGTTAGGATTTATTCAGGTAATTTAAACACTTTTTTTCTATTACGTAATCTGGGTTAAACTACTGTGTTAATTTTGGGGACCAGCATATTACGTTTAGGTCGATACGTTGTGGTCGATGCGTTAAGGTCGAGGACGAGATTAACATAACGTGCTTGCCGTGTGTCGGCCATTAAATGAAAAAACTTTATAGTAAAGATGTCTTAACGCACCACGCAATGAGAGCTAACGGTTGGCGGCTTTGCGAAGAAGCGGATTTCGGAGCACTAAACTGTCAACATACCACAAAAGCTGATGCGAGGTAGAATGTTCAATTAGCCACTGAACCCGCTTTTTTGCAAAACCGCTGTTAGCACTTCGCCCTTCTTTTCTGTCGTTGTTGTTCGCTGTCATTTCGTATCTGTCTTGGTGCTGTTGCTTGGTGGCTCTTTTGCTGTTTTTTGCTTGGCTTTGAGCGGTTGGAAAAACTGCAAATGTGCCACCAAATGTTTAGGTGTTTACAGAATGATATATTGCCTTTTCTTCTAAAAACATTCTTAGTTGCTCGTCTTGTTGTAGCAACTTTTCAGAATAAACGACTTTACCGTTTATAGATATTCCGTTTATTCTGTTTTGAGCAATTTCAAAATATACTGGGCTAATTTCAAAACCAATGAAATTTCGTTTAAGTCTTTTGGCTACAACTCCTGTCGTTCCGCTTCCTGTAAATGGGTCAAGAATTGTGTCGCCTTGTTTGCTACCTAACAAAATAATTCTTTCTATAAGTGTTTCGGGTTTTTCGGTTGGATGCGAAGTTTTGTGTCTTTCTGCATTTATTTCCCAAAGGTTTCGCATTTGTTTTCCTCCATTTATCATTTTTGCAGTGTCGTAATCAAAGTAATATTTCTTTGATTTACTAGCAATCCAAATTAGCTCTGTCGATAGTGCAAGACGATTTTTTGACAATAACGGTGCAGCATTTCTTTTGAACCAAATTACATCATTAACAATCCATAAGTTTAATTTTTTCAAAATTACACCTATTGAGGGGTGATTGTGCAAAGTTCCCGAAATCCAAATTGTTCCGTCATCTGCTAAAACTCGGATACATTCTTTTACCCACGTTTCGTTAAACTCGTGAATATCTTCAATTATATCCCAATCGCCTTTGTCACAAGTAACCATTTTTCCGCTTTGTACGGTTTGAAATGTTGCTCCCGATAAATTATAAGGTGGGTCAGCAAAAATTTGATTGACACTTCCCGAAGGAATTTTTTTCAGAAGTTCAATACAGTGTCTGAGTTGTAATTTTATATCAGACATATTCTTTCTTTTTTGGGTTTAAACGTTCTTCTGCTATTTCTAAATAGTCAGAATTATTCTCTATTCCAATCCAATTTCTTTTTAATTTTTTTGCGACAAAACCCATTGTTCCTGATCCAAAAAATGGGTCAAGTACAATGTCTTTTTCATTTGAAGATGCTTTAATTATTAGTTCTAAAAGTCATTCAGGTTTTTGTGTTGGGTGTAAAGCACGACCATTTTCTCCTCGCAATCTTTCTTTTCCTTGAACGATTGGAAGTTCAATAAAATCAAGGAAATCTCGCATTTGCTTATCTATTCCCTCTTTGGTTTTGTTTGGGTTGAATTTTTTAACTTCATCATAATTGAAAACCCAATTTTTCCCTTTCACAAACCAACAAACAAATTCTGTTGAATGTGTGTAAGTTCGTTTTGTAATATTTGGCATTGCATTTACTTTATACCAAGTCAAAATATTGTTAAGTTTAAAACCAATTTTTTTTGCTTCAACTAAAATTTCCTAAATCTTCATTTGTAATAATCAGGATTAAATACTCCTTCTGTTGTGAACTTATCAAGTTTATCAATGATTGCATTTGCATTAACATCAAATCCCATTTTTTCAAGAGAATAAATAACACTTACTAATTTATGGTATGATTTTTCTCCAGATTTTGAAAGTCCTGTATATTCTAAATATGGCTTTTTTGATCCAAGTTTTTGTAAAACTTCAAATAAAGCATTGCTATCTTCCAACATAATTTTTAGCTTTTTCGGTTAGACAATAAAGACCTCTGCCTGTTCTTCTAAAAAGTTGCATATTATCTTTGTGAGTGCTGTTTTCTTCGTGTTTATTTAGTTCTCCTCTGATTGTATTGAAAATCGTATCCATTTTCATATTAAGATTTTGTTTCTCAATTATTTGAGGTAATTTTTCATACATTTCTTCGAGTGAAACTTCACTTATTCCATTTTTACTTTTCTCTGAAATAAATTCAATGATAACTTTTTTCAATGATGGAACTGTTCCCGGCAGTTTTTGTTCTTCGTTCCTAAGTTGTTTTAATTCGGATTGTATTCCTTTATCAAGAATATTCTCTGATTTCTCAATTTCCTTTTTAATTCCACCATATCTTTCAATATAATCTTTGCTTGGTTTAAAAATACTGTCAGTAAATTTTATTTCATTGTAAATCGCTTGTAATTGAGAAAAATATTTGGGTTTATCTTCTCTAAAAACGCTATTTACTTCAAAATTTGAAGTTAAACCACCGCTTGTCAAATTTGAAGAACCTACAATAGAGGTAAATTTTGTATTTTTTGAGAGTGCAGTTTCAAACAAATAAATTTTTGGATGAAATATTAAATCATTGTAATTATCCCGTTTATCTCCAAAACAATAAAAACTAAAATTCTTATTTGTGTCTTCTATCTCTTTCAAAGCTAATAATGCTTTTGTATCAGTCGTTTTAAAATCAAGACCTGCAATAAGTTCAATTTGAGCATTATTGACATTCATTGCATATTCAAAAGATTTATAAATTTCATCAATACCTGTTCTTCTCACAAATGCAATCGCCATTTTGACTTGTGTACTTTCAATCAGTTCACTTTTCAAAACATCAACGAGTGAATAATTTGTATTGGATAATATTTGAATTTTTTCTGACATAAATTAAGCGGCAATTTTATTTTCAAAAATTAATTGTCTTGTGTTCAAATCTCTGTACTCCTCAAAAAGAGAAAGTTTTTTGATGAACATATACAGAACGTGGAAGTTTACAACAAAAATTTCTTCATCTTCTGAAGAAATCAAAGATGTATTTTCAAAAAATCCAATGATTTTTTTCCAATTAGAAGAGTTGTTTAAAGCAGTTGTGTCGAACAAACTTTCTAAGTAATAACTCGGTTTTTTGCTTGAAATATCTTTGTGTCTTGATTTTAATTTGTCTTGAATAAACTTTTTCTTTTTCGCTTCATTCCAAATTTCTTTATTCAACCAATAGGAATAAATGTCGTGAAAAAGTGCAATTGTTTCGTTTTTAAATGTGTTTCCTTTTCCGTGCGGAAGTAAAGCATACAAGAGTTCTTTTAGTTCATTTTTATCAGAAATACTATGAGTAGCAAAAAAATGCGTAGCATTTTTTGCTACAATATTTGTATTCTCTGAATTGAGTGCAGATTGATAAACAGTTTCTTTATAATCCGAATGTTTTTTGTAGTTTTTTATGTTGTCAATCAGTTCTTTTTTTGTTTGTGAACCTGACCAAACATAAGTAACAAAGTCAATCGGTAATTCGTTGTTAAATTCAATGATTGAGTAGATTAGCGACAGCAAAGGAAGAACTTCAAAATCATTTTGCTGGTATTTCAAAAACTGTTTTAGGTAAGTAAAACTTTCATTTGAAATATCAATTTCGTTAGTTTCAAAATTTAAAGAATTTGCCAATAATTCTAATCCTGCAGTTGTAATAATTCGTTCGTCTGTTGTGAATCCTAACTGCGAAATGAATCCTGTCTTTACTCTTACATCTTTATCAGAACTAACTTTGTTATCTGTTTTAATGTCAAAAATTCCAAGTTCGCCTAACAATGCCCCAAACTTTGATTGGTCTGTTGTTTCCCAATTTTTATTTTGTTTTCTGAACTCAACAAGTGCGTTCAAAATTTTGACATAGGTTGCTCTCGGGTCGCTTAATCTTGCTCCTGTGTTGCCAAATGAAATTAAGCCACTATTTGCTGTTATTTTTTTGAAATCGTTCATATTAAAATTTCAGCTCACCTTGTTTTACGTTGGTGCTTTTCAGATAATTTACTTTTTCTTCTGCTACAATTAGCGTTTCAATAGAACAATTATAAGCATACATTTTCTTTGCGAATTGGTCTCCAAAATATTCTACTTTCAATTTTTCAATGTCAAGGTCTAAAGCGTTTGCCAAATTGTCTAAACATTTTTCGTCAAACTCTTTTTTGCCTGTTTCGATTTTGCTCAAAGCACCTGAGTCGATGCCAAGTTTTGCACCTAATTGAGTTAGAGTTAATCCTTTTTCGGTTCTTAATTTTCTAATGTATTCACCAAAATTTGTTTCCATTGTCTTGAAGATATTGTCTTGACGTTTTTTGCAAAAGTATAAATTATTATTCTTTTATACTAACTTTTTAAAGACAAATTTTAAAGTATGCTGGTATCCAAACTTAGAACAATAGTTTGACCTTTCAAAGGTACTTTTTTTAAGTTAATATACACACAGTCATAAAACGGGAGGTAACTTTTTTTCTGCCCATAAAAGGCAGAGAAAAAAAGTTATCCTCGTTTTATGCAGCTGTTTTAATTTCATTATACATTTCTCTTGGTGTTTTGTATTTCATTGTTTCATGTGGTCTATCTTGATTGTAAAATTTAAAATATTTTTTAATTCCTGTTTCTAATTCTGTTACAGCTGTATAGCATTTCAAGTAAATATCCTCGTACTTAACACTCCCCCACAAGCGCTCTATCCAAATATTATCAAGCGCTCTGCCTTTGCCGTCCATACTTATTTTTATGTTATTGTTTTTTAAGTAACTTGTATAATCTTCACTTGTAAATTGGCTTCCTTGGTCGGTATTTACTATTTGCGGTTTGCCATAATCAGCAACCGCTTCTTGTAACACACCTAAACACCATTCAGCTGTCATCGTATTACTTAATCCCCATCCTACAACAAAACGTGTGTGAGCGTCTATTATAGCGCATAAATACATAAACCCACGAGGCATAGCAATGTAAGTAATATCTGTACTCCATACTTGATTTTTCTCAGTTATAGATAAGTTACGAAGTAAATATGGATATATTTTATGCTCTTTGTTTCTAACACTTGTATTTGGTGTACGATAAATAGTTTGCCAATTCATTACTTTCATTAATCCACTCACTCGCTTTCTACAGGCTTTAAATCCTGCTTTTTGAAGTATCACACACAACTTTCGTGAACCATAAAAAGGGGTTTCAAAATATTGTTTGTCTAAATATGCCATAATTAATAAGTTTTCCTCACTCTCGGTGGCAGGCGTCTAGTATACACTACTTCTACTAATTGCTAACAAGACACATTGAGCAGATAAACTTAAGTGAGGGTATGAAACGTCTATCAATGTTCGTTTTTCAGATAAACTCTTTACCATAACTTTTTTTTTAGAAAATCATTCTCAACTTTTAACTTCCCTATTTGAGCATACAATTCGTTTGCTTCTGATTCGGTAATTTTATTTGTTTTGGTTCCTTTTGAAAAATAATTACTAACATTGTCTAATACTAATTTTTTCCAATTTTTTACAACACTTGGATGAACTTCATACTTACGTGCGATTTCTTCGATAGTTTGTTTTTCTTTTATTGCCTCTAATCCAACTTTTGTTTTGAATTCGATACTGTGATTCCTTTTTGTTGTACTCATCTTTTTTTAGTTTAAGTTAGTAATAATTGTCGCTTAAACTACTGTGTTAATTTTGGGGACCAGCATACTAAACGCTTAATTCACTTTTATTATAACACAAAAATTCAAACTTGTAAATTTGATGCTTAATTTTCATTATTAATTCTAACCAAAACTTATTATATTTACTTGTTATTATGGAAAGATTAAACGTTTTAAAAACATATAAAATATATATTGGTGGTGCTTTTCCGAGAACAGAGAGCGGGCGCTATTACGAACTTAAAAACAAAAAAGGGAACACCATTGCCAATATATGTTTGAGTAGTCGTAAAGATTTTAGAAATGCAGTAGTTGCCGCACGTGGCGCTTTTGGCGCGTGGAGTGGACGAACGGCATTTAACCGTAGTCAAATTTTGTACCGTATTGCCGAGATGCTTGAAGGCAGAAAATCGCAATTTATAGAAGAGCTACAATTGCAAGGGCTAACAGCTGTGCAAGCAAAAAACGAAGTGTTGCAAAGTATAGATAGATTGGTGTATTACGCCGGATGGTGCGATAAATACATGCAAATTTACAGTTCCGTAAATCCAGTTGCCAGTTCTCATTTTAATTTTTCAGTGCCTGAGCCAACAGGCGTTGTAAGTGTTATAGCGCCAGAATCAACCTCGTTGTTAGGTTTAGTTAGTGTTATTGCACCAATTATTTGTGGTGGAAATGTGTGTGTGGTGTTAGCTTCAGAAAGTTTGCCTTTATGTGCTATTACCTTTGCTGAAGTGCTTGCAACAAGTGATTTACCTGGAGGCGTAGTAAATATTTTGACTGGTACAAGTAATGAATTACATGCTCATTTTTCTAACCACATGGATGTAAATGCGGTAATTTATTGCAGAAACAACGAAAAAGAAAAGCAAACTATTTTTGAAAACGCATCGTTAAATGTAAAGCGTGCTTTTGATTGGAATAAAAAATGGGAAGATAATACAAATCAAAATCCGTATTTAATTTTGGACACACAAGAAATTAAAACAACTTGGCACCCTATCGAAAACATTGGTATTGGTGGGGCTAAGTATTGAGAGGATGGAGTTTGAACTTAGCCCCTAGTTAGCTACAATTTTATGACAAAGATTTATTTAATACTGTTTTTTCTTTTCTCATCATTACTTTTATTCTCCAATTGTAGATTTGACTGGCTTGAAGTTTGGCTTAAATCAAATAAAATTAACCTGAATTCAATATTCGTTATTAATGGCTACTATTCAGACAGTAGTTTAATTAAGCTGGGTGCTAAACATAATGTATACTTAAAAACAAAGAATGACACAATTAGTTTAAAAGTTGTACAGATGAATATAGGAGAATATGGTTTAGTGCAAGTTGTTTTAACGCCTAATAGCAAACTAAAGCCTAATACAACTTACAGACTATTTATCAAATGGACGGATAAAGGTTTTGAATATGCAAGATGGAGAACAAATAATCATCAAGACCTAACAGCACCTATATTTTCTGAAAAACCTCAGTATGCAAACAGTTCTTACATGCTAGCTGGTTGTGGGCCTGAATCTTTTGTTTTCTTTAAAACCAAAATTAAGGATAAATCTGATTTTTTAATTAAGGTTTCAGTTACAAATCCTATGGGTAAAACATCTGAGTTTCTGTTAATGTCGAAAAATGATACTATTTCAGTCGGACATGATATGTGTCGTGGAGCATTCGCTTTAAAGGAAGATGGTAAATATGACATATCCTTTGACCTAATGGATAGTTCAGGTAACAAAACAAATAATTTAAATAATAAATTATATTTTGTCAGACCTAAATCAATTAAAGACTAAGCCTAACAGCCATAAAGTGCTAGAGAAGCCTTAGAAAACAACTTCTGTTCATATTATTCACGTTCAATAAGTCTCTCCTTTTTTTACTTGCACTCAAGCTTACTTAAATTTGGAAACAACCTATTTTATAAAGCCTCACATCACTTATATGTCCTTATATGCCTTATATGGTTTAACAATAAACGTGGATTATCAATGTGAATGTTTTTGTAAAATAGATAGCTCGAAATTTAAAAGGAGGTCAGGTATTCCATTAATTGGGTTTGAGTAAGCGAATTGTTATAATTTCCAATTCTATATTTAGTGACCTTGTTTGATTTTATGAAGAATGATAAATAGCAAGTTTCATATCTAAAGATGTGATAATCTTTTTTGATTAATTTTTCTTTTCCGAATTTTTCAACTAAAGCATTTAAGCCACCACTCAGTTTCATTGATAAAATTGGTTCTATCTTTGAATTATTTTGGTAACACGTTAACTCCACAAAAACCTCCGATGTATTATCGTATTTCCAATTTTTAACTGTGTCTTGTATTGTTAACTCATAGGAGTTAATGAGGCTATCGTTTTTTTTACACTTTTTATTAATAAAATAATATCTACCAAAGAATTGATTTTTATTGGTAATTGTAGAATAAAATTTTGTGTACTTTTTTCCTAATATCCCAGACGTACTAAAGAATTCCGATGACTTTTTTAATTTACCTAAATCTAAAAAAGTTGCCTGGGAGAAACTGTGATTTAACAAAAGAAAAAATTGGATGAAGATGAGTATTTCCTTCATCTATTTTTCTTAATTCGTACTAGTAATAGAGCTGTCAATTTTCTCGCCGTAACCCCCCAATTTATTAGCCCTTAGCATAAACACAAGTCCAATCACAATAAATGGTAAACTTAAAATTTGCCCCATGTTTAAGGCCATACCACCCTCAAACGCTTCTTGATTTTCTTTTACAAATTCAATAAAAAAGCGTTGTGTAAACATCAACACACAAAATAAGCCAAACATAAAGCCTTTGCCAAATTGCTCACGCTTTGTTTTCCATAAAAAAAACATTAAACCAAATAACGCTAAGTAAAAAATTGCCTCGTACAATTGCGCTGGGTGCCTTGCTGGCACATCTATTCCTAATTCGTAGTAATTGGATTTATCTTCATCACAATTCATAAATTTAAAAGCCCAAGCTACATCTGTTACCTTTCCTACAATTTCGCTGTTCATCAAATTCCCAATACGGATACTCATTGATGCAAACGGCACTGCTACAACTAATCTATCAAACAACCACAACCAGCTTTCTTTAGTTTTGCGGCAATACAGCCACATACCAATTAAAATACCAATTGCTCCGCCATGGCTTGCCAAACCGCCTTCGTAAACTTTTAATATATCAAGCGGATGCGCCATGTAATCTTTAAATCCGTAAAACAAACAGTGACCTAAACGCGCGCCAACAATGGTTGCCACTAAAATGTAGACAGTTAGTTTATCCAATTGCTTTTCGGTTCGTAATTCTTTTTTAAAAATTTTATTCATTATAAAATGGCTTCCAATAAAGGCAAACGCCCAACTTAAGCCATACCAGCGCACAGGCCAGTCAATACCAGGTATTGTAAAAATTTCTGGACTCGGATTCCAAGTTATGTAGTTTAAAATCATTTTTGTAAAATTAAGAAATTAATTCTTAATGCTTAAAATGTCTAACTCCTGTAAATACCATGGCTAGTCCGTTTGCATTGCAATAATCTATACTTTCTTTGTCTTTAATACTGCCTCCTGGTTGAATTACGGCGGCGATTCCGGCCTTATGAGCAATCTCCACACAATCCGGAAAAGGGAAAAACGCATCGCTTGCCATTACAGCACCTTTCAAATCAAAGCCAAAACTTTGTGCTTTTACTATCGCTTGTTTTAAAGCATCTACACGGCTGGTTTGCCCAGTGCCGCTTGCAAGTAATTGACCATTTTTAGCAAACACAATGGTATTTGATTTAGTATGTTTTACTAATTTATTAGCAAACAATAAATCCTCTACTTCGCTTGCTTTTGGCTGTTTTGTAGTTGCTGGTTTTAAATCAGCGGCAGTTTCAGTTTTTAAATCTTTATCTTGTTCAATTACCCCATTTAATAATGTTCTAAACGACTTGTTCCTCAGCGTTACTTTATTTTGAACCAAAAGTATTCTGTTCGCCTTGCTCTTCAATAGTTCTAGCGCATCGTTATCATAAGCAGGTGCAATTATTACTTCGCAAAATAATTTATTTACTTCGCTAGCAGTAGCTAAATCAATTGCTCTGTTGGCAATAAGTATCCCGCCAAACGCACTAACGGGGTCGCCCGCCAGTGCATCGTTGTATGCTTGTAAAATGGTTGATCTGCTTGCCACGCCGCAGGCATTGTTATGTTTTAAAATAGCAAAAGTAGGTTCTGTAAAATCTGCAATTAGGTTTACGGCTGCGTCTACATCTAACAAATTATTGTACGACAACTCTTTGCCATTTAATTTTGTAAACATTGTATCTAAATCTCCATAAAAAATACCGTTTTGGTGCGGGTTTTCGCCATAACGCAACACTTGGGCTTGCTCAATACTTTGTTTAAACTGAGGTATGTTTTCTGTTTGATTAAAATAATTAAAGATTGCAGTGTCGTAATGACTTGAAGTAGCAAAGGCTTTGGCGGCAAATAGTTTTCTGTCAGCTAAATCGCTTTGGCCGTTTTTAGTATCTAATAAATTTTGTAAGGCACTATAATCTTTTCTTGAAGAAACAATCACAACATCGTTAAAATTTTTTGCAGCAGCGCGTATTAACGAAATACCACCTATATCAATTTTTTCAATAATTTCTTGTTCTTTTCCGCCGGCAGCAACGGTTTCTTCAAAAGGGTATAAATCTACAATTACCAAATCAATGTCTGGTATAGCGTGTGTGGTTTTTTCTTGTACATCGCTTGGGTTATCCCTTCTATTTAATATGCCTCCAAAAATGGCGGGGTGTAAGGTTTTTACACGGCCTCCAAAAATTTCAGGATATTTGGTTAAGCTATCTACAGCTAATACGGGAATGCCTAATTTTTCAATAAAGCTTAAGGTGCCGCCAGTGCTGTAAAGTGTAACATTTAAACTGTGTAGTTTTTTCACAATTGGTTCCAAGTTATCTTTATAGTAAACCGAAATTAAGGCGCTTTTTATTGTTTTAATTGAACTCATATTGATTGCTGTGTTTTTTTAAGGAATGGCAAAGATAAGTGAAGGATTGAAGTAGTTGCACAATGTTTAAAAAATGAATTTTTTGTGAATATTGGCAAAATTAAAGGGGTTAATATTCAAAATATAAAGGGTAAATTTACGGCTTGTTAAAAATTAAATTATCATGGAAAATATATTAAAATCGTTAGGGTTAAAAGAGGTAAATGAAGGTTGTAGCACAGGTAACAACTGGTTCGCAAGCGGGGAGGTAATAGAAAGTTATAGCCCGGTAGATGGCAAATTAATTGGTAAAGTAAAGGGCGCTACTAAGGCCGATTATTTAAAAATAGTATCGAGTGCTAAAGATGCTTTTGTTTATTGGCGAAGCATACCAGCCCCAAAGCGCGGTGAATTTGTGCGCCAGTTTGGAGATAAATTGCGCGAAAAAAAGGCAGAACTTGGGAAATTGGTGAGTTATGAAATGGGTAAATCTTACCAAGAAGGTTTGGGCGAGGTGCAAGAGATGATTGACATTTGCGATTTTGCAGTAGGCTTATCACGCCAGTTATATGGCTTAACAATACAAAGTGAGCGTGCAAACCACCGCATGATGGAGCAATGGCATCCGTTAGGATTAGTAGGCATTATCTCTGCTTTTAACTTCCCTGTGGCGGTTTGGAGTTGGAATACGGCCTTGGCGTGGATTTGCGGAAATGTGTGTATTTGGAAACCATCAGAAAAAACACCATTGTGCTCAATAGCTTGTCAGCATATTTGGAATGAAGTAGCTAAAGAAAACAAGTTGCCTGAAGGAATAAGCTGTCTAATTAATGGAGGGGCTGAAATTGGCGAATTGCTTAGTACTGATGCTAACGTTCCGCTGGTGAGCGCTACAGGTTCCACCAGAATGGGCAGAATTGTTGGTACAAAAGTGGCAGAACGCTTTGGAAAATCTATTTTAGAATTAGGAGGAAATAACGCAATAATCATCACAGAAAATGCAGACCTTGACAACACCTTAATTGGTGCGGTTTTTGGGGCAGTAGGTACGGCCGGACAACGTTGTACTACAACACGCCGTTTAATTATTCACGAAAGTGTTTACGATAAGGTAAAAGAAAAATTAGTGAAGGCATACGGGCAATTAAAAATTGGAAATCCTTTAGATGAAACAAATCATGTAGGGCCATTAATAGATAAAGGCGCAGTAAAAGGCTATTTGAGTGCAATTGAAAGTGTAATTAGTGAAGGTGGAAAAATTATTGTTCCGGGTGGTGTGTTAGAAGGCAAAGGTTACGAGAGTGGTTGTTATGTAAAACCTGCTATTGCCGAAGCTAAAAACGATATGCGCATTGTGCAACACGAAACGTTTGCACCTATTTTGTACATCATGAAGTATAAAACATTAGCAGAAGCAATTGCTATGCAAAACGATGTACCGCAAGGTTTATCGAGTGCTATAATGACCTTGAACATACGCGAAGCGGAATTATTTTTAAGTGCAGCTGGTAGCGATTGCGGCATTGCTAATGTAAATATTGGCACCAGTGGCGCAGAGATTGGCGGCGCATTTGGTGGCGAAAAAGAAACAGGTGGTGGTAGAGAAAGCGGTAGTGATTCATGGAAAGCATACATGCGCCGACAAACAAATACGGTGAATTATGGCAATACTTTGCCATTGGCGCAAGGTATTAAATTTGATTTGTAAAATTACTGAGGCAGCATTGGTTATTTGATTCTCTTATGCTTCTCGATACGCTCGTGCCTCGCTACTCGAAGGGACTGAGTATGTGTGGACTGGTTCTGAAATAGCCCTTTAGCTAAGTACTTGTCTTCTTAAGGTAAGCCTAAATAGCACTATTTTTTGTATATTTGTTTTAAAATATAGTTTTATGATACGCACATTAATAACCCCCACTAAACAAAATACGGTAATACACCTACCTAAAAACTATATTGGTAAAAAGGTTGAGGTTATTATTTTTACAACGGATGAGGTTAATGATGAGGATGCGTTTGAGAAAAAAATAAAAAATGGTCACTCCTTAGAGCAATCCCGCCAAGCAGTTTTAAAACACATTGATACGCTGAAATGGGACAAATAATTTTTTCAGTAGATGTTACCAATTATCTAATTAAAATGGTAACAAAACTACAAACAAAAAATACTTTGGCTTAAACTTAATTCCCAAAAATACGTCAATAAAATTTATGACGATTTCAATACAAAGTTATTCAATAAAAAACACATAACTACGCCTACTGGACTTAAGAAGTATGGCCCTTACTATTCAACATTTTACATTAATAAAAAAACTACATGGTATGTTTTTTTCGATAAAAAAGATGATGTGATTTTTATACAATTTATTACAAATAATCATATGCCAATTTCAGCTAAGTTAAAGGGGCTTTAAATTTTTTTGTTAACTGTGCTTACTAAAACTGCCTTTTAAAAAAATTGTATCGAGAAGGGATTGGAGATGATTTTCTTGCGCTTCTCGATACGCCCTTTTTGCAAAGAAGAGCTACTTGAAGGGATATTTAAATAGGGGCTACTCATAAACTCAAGAAACTTTTTTCTTATAACTTTTTTTCTTTGATAAAAAAAGTTAGAAAAAAATCAAGTCGCCGCAAACGCCTACCCACACTTAATTTTTCTTGAAAATTCAATTGACGTAACTTTTATTTTGCCAAGAAAATTCCCAAAAGCAAAATAAAAAAACGCAAGCGCCCTCAATGAATTTTCAAAGAAAAATTAATTCTCGCCCACCTTGCCACGCGCGGCGACGGGCCAGCGCACACAATCCGTCATCTAACAAAATTCATAAAAAGCGACGATATATTTGTCAATTTTAATGCAAGGCTTTTTAATAGATTTACTGGCATTTGTGATATTTACTCTTGCAGATGACTTTTTAATTTTTTCAACCTAAGCCTTGCTATTGTTAACTTTTTTAGTATTTGAGCAGGCCCTAAATAATTGTGCGATACAAAAAATAGTTTAAGGCAAAATAAGATGCTTTACAATTGCTAAAAATCTTCTTTCAAACAAAAAGAAGATATTATACTTTAAACTTTTTAAAGTATATGTTAGTGTTAGGGCTTTATCTGTTTTTGTAAGTGCTATGTGCAGGGCTATGTATGAGTAGCATGAGGCGTAAAAACGATTGAGAGACTTGCTATAAAAATTCACTAATTTTTTGTTAGTGTTTACAGTTGCAATAAAAAAATCAAAGCGCTCCATTAAGGCTTTATTATTGGCTTTTAACACACTTCTTTCATCATGATTTACAACTAAATTGGTTACTATGGGCAATAGTAATATATCTAAATCAACAGAACATCTTAGCCAAAGTTCCCAATCTTCTAGCGCTGCCAATTTCCTGTTAGAATTAAAATAATAATTTTTAAATACTTCTGTTTTTATAAAAACAGAGTTGCACGATAAAAAATTACCTAGGATTAAATTTTGTTTGTTTTGATTAGAGATATTGTATTCTTGAATTAGCTCTAAATTTGGTTTAACGAATTGATGACTAAACGCAAACCACGCAATGCAATTATTATTTGAAATTATCTTGTTTGCTTCTTCTAAATGCCTGGGCAACATGATATCATCTGAATCAAAAAAATTAATGTAAGCTCCCTTGGCTAAATTAGCGCCATAATTTCTGGCAACACCTCTTTCTTCGTTGATTTTTTTATGGTAAAATAAGCGTTTATCGTTAAAGGAATTTATTACCTCTTCGGTATTATCTGTTCCGCCATCATCTACAATTATTACTTCAAAATTTGTGTAAGTTTGGGCTAGCACACTTTTAATGGTGTCTTTAATTAGCTGCGCCCTGTTGTAGGTGGGTATGATGATGGAGAAGAAATTACTCATTTCTTATACAACTCTATTAATTCGTTACACATTTTTTCTATTCCAAAATGCTTTATTGAGTATTGGTGAGCTTGTTCTAAAATCGATTCATTTTTTTGTTCAATAACTTTAACTAAAGCGTTATAAATACACTCTGAAGAATTGTAATCAACCAAAGAAAATAGATTTTCTTTGTTCTCAATTTCATTTACAATGCCACTAACTGTGGTAATAATTGGCACTTTCATATACATGGCTTCTACGTATACTTGTCCAAATGCTTCATCTAAAAGTGATTCAGGTGCATGAATAAAAACATCAAAACATTTATAAAGGGCAAAAATATTATTTTCAAATTCTATTTCCACATATGAATTTTTTAGAATCTTCTTTAGCTCCTGCTGCACATGTTCATTTTCTGGTCCTCCAACATTTGCCAATACAATAAATAAATTATGTGTTGTAATTGCTTTTGATAGTGCTTGAATAATAATTGGCACATTTTTGTATTTAATGTAACGCGATATTATACCTATTACCTTCTTATCATTAGGGATATTGTATTTTAATCTTAAGTCATTTTTACTTAATTGTTCAATAGTTTTAAAATCAAATCCGTGATGTATTTTAGTTATTTTTTTTGGATTTACTTTTTCGTAGTTTAATAAAATATCAGTAGTTACATTACTAATAGAAACAATATCTGTTGCTAGTAAGTTTATGAACTTATCGTACTTTAACCCTTTTGGCGCGTACTTAATGTGGATTAGTGCATTATGTTTTGTGTATATTCTTTTTTTTATGCGTAACAACCAAGCAGTCGTAATCCCTAACAATGAGGCTTCAAATAAATGGCAATGAACTATAGTGATGTTATTTTTTTTAAGAAAACTACTTAATGTAAAAATCGATTTTAATAATTCAACTTTGTTTTTGCAAATAATTTGTTTGTAATTAATGTTTGATTTTTTTGCAAATTCCACCAACGAATTTTCGGCATCTGTATCGTTGATTAAAAACAAGTGTAAGTTAATTTCTTTTGCTATTAACGTTTCAAAAACCCATTCTAATGGATAAGATTTGGTGACTCCAGATATTATATAACAAATGTTCATTTGATAGAAGTATAACCCTTGTATATATTTAAAGCTATTAAGGCCTTTATAGCTGAATGAGAAATGAATTCTAATTTACTGCTTTTATCAATTGCTTTTACAAAATTAACTAATGCAATTTTGAAGAGGTTAAGCATAGAAAGAATTACTTTTTTAAGCAAAGGGTATTTAAGGTACATGTTTTTATATCCCAGCTGGTGCGCAACTTTTTTAGTTAAACCTCTATTATAAAGTCCTTTGAGCCAATTGTTTAAATTTATTTTATTTATTTCATCATGAAAAAGGGTATAGGTTGTGTCAATATAAAATTTAACGTTTACCTTTTTTAATTCGTCGGTTAGCACATTATCTTCTGCGCCGGCAAAAGGTATTTTTTCATTATAGCCATTGATTTTGGTGAATAAATCTTTGTTAATGATTAAAAAATAACTTGCCAATCCTGAGTTTTCGAATAATTCAGATTTTTTAAAAATCTTATCATTAATATAACCAGCAAGTGAAGTGTAACCATACTTTATTAAAAATTTACCAAAGTTTGATTTTTCACATTTGTTAAGCAAGTATCGAGGATACGTCCAATTGGGTTGTATTATGCAGTTATTTTTTAGTGCGCTTATACTTTTTTGTAAATAGTCATTAAAGCCAGTTTGATTTATAAATATATCGTCATCAATAAAAATTAGAATCTCACTACTTGCAATTTTAGCACCGTGGTTTCTGGCGGATGCTGCTCCTTTAAAAGGGTTATGTGTAGTTGTTATATTTTTAAATTTATCAAGTGTGGGCAATACACATGGATTATCTATGTTATCATTAACAATAATAATCTCGGCTTTATAAGACTTGAGGATTTTAACTAGTTGAACAAGATTTCTAGTAAAATTAGGGTTTGAATTAATAGTTGGGATAATTATTGAAAAATCAATTGTGGACATAAATCATCGCAAATCTACTAAATTCATCTTTAGTGCTTCCTTTAAATAAATAGCTTTTTTTTCTATCAAGTACTTCTAATAAAGCGCTTAAATAATAATCTTTATGAACACCATTAAAAATGTCTTTAGCAACTTTTATTCGCTCCTCAACGTAATTTAAATTTAAAAAAAGTAAAATTCGTACTATCTTTTTTAAGCTATTCAAATCAATTATGTTTGATTTAACTTGTTTTTCTAATAAATATTTTTCCGTTTTCCTCGCCCACGCATCATTGTATTCGACACTTGTTGCATTTTTATGAATAGAATTAAAAGCGAGAGTACTAAAGCCAGAACCTAAATCTAAAATATTTTTTGTCTTAAAATAGGTATTCAGGCGAATCAAAACTTTAATTGCCTTAAATGATACAACCATGTTTTTATTAGAAATATGGGTTGTGTAGAACTCGTGCTCTATTTGAAAGTTCTTTAATTGATCGGAGTTAATTTTTAGAGAGTTATATTTCGCATAATCGATTAAAAATTGAGATTCACTCTTTAATTTAGAATGTAATAAGAATCTTTTTAGCTTATAGTAATAGCGCCTCATTTGTTTAAATAAAATTAATTTTTTTCTTATTTAGTTCGTCTAATTTTTTGACTGCAAACTTGCAAACCTCTTCATGACTTAAATTATTTTTATACTCAACATCATTTTTTATAATTCGTACTAATTTATGTTTTAAAGAACTCATGTCGAACGAATTTTTGTTGAAGTAAAATTGGTTTAGTCGTTTTTTTTCAGAGTTAAGTTTTTCTATTTTTTTAATTGAATTACTACTTTCAGATACAATATTTGCATAACTGTAAGAACTGCAAAATTTTAAATTTGGTTTTAACACAGAAATTCGTGAAATGTACTCAAAATCCACCATTGTAAAATTCGTGTGAAACAAGCCTAAATAAGCTAATGATGTTTTTCTTATCATTAAACTTAAGCCACAAAACCAACAGTTACCATTATTTAATTTCCAATTTTTAATTAGTTCGGTATAATTTGTTATGTCAAAGTTTATTTCTTTTTGTAGCAAATTACAACTAATTCCATCTGTACCAATTACATCAATGGCTTTATCAGCAAACATTATTTTTTTACATTCGGCAATTATTATGTAATCAAAAATATCATCGTCAGTTATTATTTTTAGTACTTCTCCTTTAGCCAATAAAAATCCTTTGTTCGTACCATGCGCTTCCCCAAAATCTTTTTCAGAAATAAATTGGTGTATTTTTTTTTCTTGAAACAAAGCCTCTAAATATTCTTTTGTGCCATCAGTGCTGCCACCATCTACTATTACAATTTCTTCATCAGCTTTGCAAGCGGCAATTAAATAGGGTAATGTTACTTTTAAATATGGCAACTTATTAAAAGTTGTCATAACAAAACTCATGGTTATTTTAGTAGTTTCCATTTAGTAGCCAAGTTCTTTAGCGTAAGCAATCATTTTTTCGTGTGGTCTTATTTTTACTGCTTTTGCAGGGCTTCCCACATAAATTGTCCAAGGCTCTGTGTCTTTAGTTACTAAGCTGTTTGCACCAATTACACTTCCTTGGGCTAATTTTACACCTGGCATAACAACAACATTTGTACCAATGCCAACAAATTTCTCAAAAGTAATGGTCGTAAATTTTACATCGTCTCTGTATTTTTCAGGTACAGTTACACTTGTAAAACCTTCGCCCAAAAACGCATCACTTCCTGCTATAATTCTTGTTCCAGCAGCAATTGTAACAAAATTTTCTAAAATAATTTTACTATGTTCGCCACCAATTACTGTAATGTAAGGTGATAAGTGGATGTAACTGCCAATTTCTGCTTGTGTTGTAATGTAAACGCCGTGGTCAATAGCAACATGGTTGCCAATTGTTACTAAGTGAGGTCTTCTTATAACAGCGGTGGGCGCAATAAAAACGTCTTCGCCAATTTTTTTTAATTTACTTTTATCAAATTCAGTCATTTAATATGGATATTTTGTTTGATAATAATTTATGGTGTGTTTTATACCTTCATCAAAATTTTGAAATTTAAAATTAGGAAATACTTTTAAAAATTTTCTATCATCCATTACTTTTCTGGGGGCTCCATCTGGCATGGTTTCATCCCAATTAATATTAAATTTGTTTTGAAAATAGCCATTGATTAGCGTAACTAATTCTTTAACGCTTAATCCAAAATTTTGTGCAATGTTAATTGGTTCAGATAAACCTACGGTATTTTTATTTGAAATTATTTCTAAAATTATTTTTCCAAAATCTTCTGCATAAAGCCATTCTCTTATAGCTACACCTGTACCCCAAATATCTATTTCTGTTTTGTGTTCAAGATTGGCTTTTACGAATTTTGAAATTAAGGCATTTAATGCGTGCGCCTTGTTAGGGTCTGTAGAGTCGAACGGACCGTACATATTTGGTACTAATAAGTTAATAGTTTGTATTTGGTGTTGCCACGAAAAACTTTCGGCAATGCTCCACATTAATCTGCGGGTGCTGCCGTAGGCCATTACTGAGCGGTGCAAATGCCCATTCCACCATTCTTCTTCAACAAAATTGGTAGAAGTGGCAGGATAAGCGCAATTTGCAATGGGGTTAATAACAATGGGTTTAGTTTCCATTTTAGAAATAGCCTCGTACATGTTTAACAACATACGGCTATTATCTAAAATTACTGTTGCGGCATTCTTTGAAACGTAATTTAAACTCCCTACGTGTGCAGCACAATTTATAATGTATTGAGGCGATGTGTTTTTTAAAAACGTAGTTACATTTTCTAAATCAAGTAAATCAATTCCTAAACTGCGTGATGAAGTAATTACTTCATTATTATTTTGTTTTAAAATTCTTAAAACATTTTGTCCAACAAAGCCTGTAGCACCTAATAATACTATTTTCATTTTACCACCCTCTTTTTATTAGATCAATAATATACTCTGCATCTTCTATACTAATAGCGTCATGTATAGGAATATGAATTTGTGAATTATCAAACTTTTGTTGGTTAATTAAATTTTTTGTTAAACCGCCAAAAACTGAATTTCTATCAATGCGTTGGTGAATAACAGATGCGGTTATTTGATGTTCTTTTAACTTCCGTATAAAATTTGATCTATCTTCTACATGAAATCCATAAAGCCAGTTGGCACTTTCTCTGTCGTTTTTATACTGAAATAATTGAATGCCAGTTATCTTGTTTAAATGAGCGTTGTACAAATCAATAATATTCTTTCTATGAAGTAATCTTTCTTTAAAATTTTCAAGATTAGCGAGTCCAAGTGCGGCAGCGTAATCATTTAGATGGTACTTGTAACCTAACTGTTCGATGTTATAACTACGTTCGCCAAGTTCAGTTGGTGTGGCAGTGTTTCTGTCAATACCAAACCAACGTTTACTAAACGCTTCTTTAAATTTAGTTTTGTCTTTAATAGCTAAAGCACCGCCATCGCCAGTTGTAACGTGCTTTATTGCTTGAAACGAAAAGCAGGTATAATCGCTAATACAGCCAATAGCTTGGTTGTTGTGAGTTGCACCAAGTGCATGAGCAGCATCTTCAATTACTAAAATGTTATGTTGTTTTGCTAACGCATTAATTTCTTTTAAATCGCACGGGTAACCACCCCAATGCACACAGATGATGGCTTTTGTTTTTGAAGTTATTTTTTGCTTAATAGATTCCAAAGAAATGTTACCATCTTGGTAATTAATATCTGCAAAAACTGGTTTGGCTTTTTGTTGAAGTATAACTAAGCCCGTTGCAACAAATGTTTGTGCAGGTAATATAACCTCATCTCCTTCTTTAATACCTGCTACATCTAAAGCCAAATGTAAAGCTGTAGTACCCGAATTAAGTGCTAAAGGGTTTTGTATTCTTAAATAGGTATTGAGTTTGTCTTCAAACTCTTTTACTTTTTTTCCTTCGCTAATAAAAGTAGATTGTAAAACTTCATTTACGTATGTTGAAGCATTTGGAGAAATGTGCGTGTTATAAATGTTTAGGTGCTTATTCAAAACTTAAATTATTTACAATGGTTTTAACGAAAGTACTAGTTTTAAATATATCTATTTTATCTGAATTTAAAAATTCTTCGGTTGATTTAATATATTTCTCATATTCATTAAAGTTCATAGCCTTAATAAATGAATATAATTGATTGTAAGTTTTAAAATCAGCAAAATTTATAAAAGTACTAGCTGGAATAAGTTCTTCAATATTTGGTGCGCCGAAATAAATAGGAACTGTTTTAGAAACGAAACAGTCAAATATTTTTTCTGTCATATAAGAATTTGTTTTGGAATTCTCGAAACAAATATTGAAGTTATAGTTGTTCTGTATTTCTAATTTTTGCAAAGCAGGAATGAAGCCTTTAAAAGATTTTTTTATGTATTTAGATTTGAAATTTGCTATTTGTTTAACCAAAAAATTAAGCTTGAATTTTTTCAAATACCTAGCTCCTTTAAAATGTTCAAATTTATTATCAAGTAAACTTCTTCCAAAAATATCTAAATCCCTTGGGTAATTTTTCCCAAACCAATCCGTAATTTTAAAACGTTCATGTAATAGTGATTTAGATGTTTCGTGTGGTGGGCTTACCTGCATTGCTCCTGCAATGATTGAACACAATTTTCTTTTTGAAAAAATCACCTCAGTAACTGTATCAAACTTTTTATAATTTTCAAAATCAATCGCAAAGTTGTAATGAACGTACTTATCACTAGTAATTAAGGTTTTATCATAAGTAAAAACTTTTTTAAAGTAGTTATGGTTGTCTATATCCCAGTTTTTGGGGGTGTAAACAGCGGGTTCGCTGATTATTAAATAACTTGGCTTATTAAACACACCAATCTCCTTAAAGGTATTTACTTCGTCTAAACAAATTATAACGTCTGCATCTTTCGGACTCAATAAATCGTAAGTTGAAAAGGTGTGACCTAAATTTTCGAATGCTTTTTTTAATGCTTTAAAAGGGAAATTGTCGGATTTCATTCCATACAATTCTTCAGACAGGAAAATTTTGTTTTTCAAAAACTCTGGATCATTTCTAACTATAAAAGAAATTTTTTTCAACGTAATTTAGCTGAAACAATGTTTAATAAATTATTTATTGAATCGTGATAACTCTTTATTGTAAATTTAGTTGATGCGTATTTGAAACATTCATAGCTAAGTTCAGAAAGTTGAATCTCGCTCATTTCAGATACTTCTCTAACACAATCAATCAGTTGATTTAAGATATCTTGTACGTTATTCGTTTTAATTATCTTACAAAGGTGTTCTGGAACATTTAAACAGACTGATTCTGTAATTATTGGTAGAATGCCAAAGTGCATTAATTGACCTACTGAACCAGCGCCACCTTCGGATGAACTAGGGAATATTTGAGCTGCGCAATCTTTAATTAACTCATAAAACTTAGGTTCGTTCGGGGTTATCCAGCCATAATAGGTGATGTTTTTATTTTGTTTTATTTTTTCTTTTGCCCAGATAGCAAATTCAGTGTTTGAATCTAAATTACCAATTATAATTAACTCTTTATCCTTCAGTTTTTCAAACACATTAATTGCTAAATCTAATCCTTTATGGAAAGCGCCATAACCACCAAACCAAATAAATTTATTTTTATTTCGTTTAGTATCATTAAAAATAGTTACCTCTTTACTTACACTTATATTTAAGTTTATAAATTTTTCATACGGTTGAAAAAAGGTAGCTTTTAGGGAATCATTTCCAAATGTTGTAATAAAATCTGCTCTTTTTTCATTTTCAAATTGACTTATTGGTCTATCTGTTCTTAATAGAATGCCTTCTCGCTCATAAAAGGAAGTAATTCGTTGATTAATATTTTTAGAATAAAATAGCCAATGACATGAGGTAGCGTAATAAATCTTTAAACAATTTTTATTTTCTATTTTACGCAAATTATCAGCGATATCTATTACTAGATCATAGTTATTGTAATCTAAATAATAAATTTCATCATAATTTACGTAGTCTACAGTAAATTGATTATGATTTAAACATTTTAAAAGTTCTATTGATTCGATAAACCCACTATGAGAATTAATTTTAGAATTATTTACATGTCTGTTTTTTAAAAATAGTTTTACAGCAAAGTTTGAATAAATAACTAATGCCTTGTATTTAGCTTTTTTAGCTTTATTATCATATAGGTTATATAGTCCAGTATTATTTATGTAATTCCGATATAGTTTCTTAATACGATCTTTCATTTAAATACTATTCTGCCAAGCAAGTTTAGGTTGTAAAATAAAATTACTCGTGTCAATTCCAACAAAATCTCCTTTAAGTTCTTTTACAATTTCATAGTTATCAATAACGCTAAAATGTAAAAAATTTAATTTCATATCATAATTTTTTTGTGGAGAAACAGAGTCTAATCCAAAATGTAAAGCGTATGTTCCGTTATTCAACAAGTATTTAGGTATAATTACTGTACTATTTATTTCACCAATTACTTTAGTATTATCGTAATTTAAGTTTATTGAGTAAAAAATTCGTTCTCCTTTATTATTTAATAACTCAATAGCTAAAAAGATTTTTATTTCTACAGTTTTATTCCATTTTATTTTTAAACAAATATTTTCGTTTACTAAAAATTCATTTCTTAAAGAGTTCCTTTCATCAAAACAATTTACATCTATAATTTGAGTTTTATTTTTATCGTAAGAATATATTTCCTTTGGCGCTAAGTAGTTTTGAAAATAGGCATTAATTATCTCAGAGGCTTTGCCTTCCGATGACAACTCTCCAGCCTTTAGTAATAGCGCTTTCTTACATAAGCTTTGAAGAACTCCCATATTATGACTTACAAACAAAACCGTTCTCCCGGTTTTTGTTACATCCTCCATCTTCCCCAAACACTTTTTTTGGAATTCTGCATCACCAACAGCTAGTACTTCATCTATAATTAAAATTTCGTTTTCTAAAAAGGCTGCTACGGCAAAGGCTAAGCGTAATTGCATGCCGCTGCTGTAATGTTTAAGTGGTGTATCAATAAATTTTTCTACGCCTGCAAAATCAACAATGGCATCAAAGTTTTTTTTTATTTCCGTTTGGCGCATTCCTAAAATACTGCCATTCATAAATACATTTTCTCGGCCACTAAGTTCTGGGTGAAAACCTGTACCAACCTCTAACAAACTAGCAATACGCCCTCGGCAAATAATTTTACCAGAAGTGGGTGGTGTAATTTTACTTAAAATTTTCAGTAAGGTACTCTTTCCTGCGCCGTTTTTACCAATAATACCAACTGTATCACCTGGCATTACATTAAAACTTACATCTTTTAACGCCCAATACTCGCTTGTGGAATTGCCCTTTAAGGGTGTTTTAATAAAGTTTACCAAACTGTCGCGCAAGCTTAAGTAAGGTTGTTGCTGCACGGCGTTAATAGTAAATTTTTTACTAATGTTTTGTATTTCGAGTATGGGTTTCAACCAAGGTAAATATAAAAACAAAAACCCGATTTTAATCAAAATTCATCTAAAAATACATTAAGTTAATGTGTTTAATTTTTATTAATTGCACTGAATACGTTTGTTATTACGCCTTCGTCTCGATACGTTTTTGCCAAGAATTTTCTTCAAGCAAAAACTACTCGACGTGACTATTTAACATATGGGTTTATATCACCCATCCAACCAGTCTTTAAACTCTGGCACCCTTTCGCGGCTTACCACGCATAATTCATCTTCCAAACCCTCTACTACTAATTTATAACGGCTGTTAAAGTAAGAGCTTACTTTTTTTATAGCATCTATGTTTAATAATACTTTACGGTTTATTCTAAAAAATTGTTTTAAGTCAATAAGCTCTTCTAATTCGTTTAATGTATAGTCTAAGGTATAGCGCTTACCTTGCTTGGTAGTTAACATTTGCGTGCCATCTTCTGTACTAAAAAATGCTACTTCTTCTATTTTTACGGAAGATAAATTGTCGCCGATTTTAACCATGAAGCGAGTTTTGTATTGCTTGGTAATTAGGTTAAACGTATCTTCTAATTTTTTTGAAGAATTTGCACTATTTGTGGGGTTGTACTTTTTATATTTTTCTATAGCAGCTTTAAGCTCCGTTATATCTATTGGTTTTAGTAAATAATCAATGCTGTTTAATTTAAATGCTTTAACGGCATATTCGTTGTATGCTGTTGTAAAAATTATTGGAATATCAATAGGTAATTCTTTAAAAATATCAAAACTTAAACCATCCGATAAATGAATGTCTAAAAACAACACGTTAACCTCATTATTTTTGACAATTAACGAAATGGCATTTTTTACGGAGGCTGCTTTTCCAACTACTTCAATTTCCTTGCTAATTCTACCAAGCAGCGTTTCTAGATGTTCGGCAGATAAGGGTTCGTCTTCTATTATTAAAACTTTCATGTATTATAGCAAAGGTAATTTAACTTCGAAGTATGTTTGGTTTGAATTTATTACAATTTCTTTATTTGTAAAATGTTTGTAACGCGAGGTTATATTTTTTAATCCAACTTTTGAACTTGGCTCGTTTAAGGTTCTTAGCAACAAATTATTTTTTACAGTAATATAATCTTCTTCAATAGATAGAGTTACTTCCAAAGGATTTTCTTCGTTAGTTTGGTTGTGCTTAATGGTATTTTCTACCAGCAGTTGAAGCACCATAGGTGGTATTAACTTTTTGTAAAAAGCTTTTTCAATGGTATTAAAATAGTGAAATCCTTTTTCAAAACGAATCTTTAATAAAAAACAATACGACTCGATAAACTTTAATTCCGTTTCTAATTCAACTAACTCTTTGCTTTGGTTTTCTAGAATATACCTATATACTTTTGAAAATTGATTAATAAAATCTACCGCACTATCTTGATTTTTATAAACCAACGAAGAGAGCACACTTAAATTATTAAATAAAAAATGCGGATTAATTTGATTTTTTAAATTTTGTAATTGCGCCTCTGTACTTTCTTTTTTGTACTTCTCAGCCTCTATTAATGAGGCTTTCCAGTTTTGAAAAAACTCTATTCCAATATGTGCAGCAATTAAAATGGCCGTAAACAAAGTGCCCAAAATAATGGAAGTTCGGGTAAGTTTCTCACTAACCTCAATGGGTAAAGTACATAAATACACATCGAAATAATGAACGGCATATTTTATAATTAACGCGCTAAGCAAAATGCCAATGCTTACTTGAATGAGTAAACGTTTTACGGGGTGTTTTTGCCACGAATAAATTTTCCCTAACTCGCAATTTATAAAACTATTTAATTTCCATACAAATGCAGTAATTGAAAAACATAGTAAAAAAACTAATAGTGAAGTGTAAGGCTTCGTTAACCTTGTGTCTACAGGAGTTATATTGTGAATTAAAATAAAAATAACCGAACTGATAATCACCATATAGGTAATTTCTTTTGTAAACAGGTATTTTAAAATTTTAATCAAGTTTGATGGGTAAAGTTAAAAAGTAAATTTAAACATTGGTACTGGAAAAAAGCCTTGTTGGTATTGCGTTGAAATAGAATTGTTTCTCGCATTATATCCTTGCAAAAATACGTTTTTATGGTTAGTTATGTTTTGAAAATCAATGGCAAATTCTAGGGTTGATTTTTTAAACTCTTTTCTATAAGCAATTTTTGCATCGGCTCTAAAATAATCGGGTTGTTTTTCAGTAAAGGCTCTACTTTCATCAAACACAGCAATTCCAGCTAATTTCGATTTTTCTAAATCCAAAGGAGTTAAATATTTTCCGCCTACCGATGTTACTTTTATATTAAGCGCTAATACATTTCCTTTTTTTCCTAATTGAAATTCTTTACCCATTAAAACATTGGCTGCGTACTTTGTATTAAAGCCAGTATTGCGCTCAATGCCATCACTCCCTTTGTATTTACTATCAAACAACGAGCCTGTAATTAAGTAATAAAATCCTTTATTAAAGAACCGTTCTAACGTTAATTCTATTCCATAATTTGTGCCTGTTCCTTTATTTACAAGGTTTGTAGCTTGCGAAGGTATAAAACTTGTTCCATCATTTAATGCTGAAAAAGATGTTGGCTGTTGGTTTACAGGAATATTGCTTAAGTATTGGTAATATGTTTCAAGTTTTACTCGGGTATTCTCTGTAATGTTATTGTCATAACCTAAAACATAGTGCTGGCTTTGTGTAAAGCCCATGTTTTTATTGGTATAGGTAATTTCATCGCCCACTTTTGATTGAATAAAATAATTATAAACTGTTTGTATTTGGTTGTGAATGCCATAACCTGCATTTAAAGATGACCTAGAGTTTAAGGCCCATTTAATGCCTGCTCTAGGCTCTAAAGCCATAGTATTATTTAAAGATAAATGTTGAAAATGAACACCAACATTTGCACTTAATTTGTTGTTAAAACGGTGTTTAAATTGTGTAAACGCTTGCGACAATACGGTGTTGTTTTTAACATCCACATAAACTAAATCTGTTGCGCCACCATAAATTATTTTGTTGTAATAATCAAACATAATTAAGTCGGAGTTGCCGCCAAACACCACTGTATTACGCGAATTAAATTTATGTGTTACACTTAATACAGCGCTGTATTTCGAATTAAGAAATTTTGCAACCGAACTCGGAAAAAGTTTATCAGAATTATAAGCAATGGAATCTGTTGTGTAATCTTGTTGTTGCGCCGTTGCTCCTAACGTAAATTTTAAAAATGTCTTTTGCGAAATGTTTTGTTGATAGCTGGCGCCAATGGTTCCCATTTTAAAGCGTGGGTAAGCGTTTTGTTTTGGGTCGCCATAAAAATCAACAGAAGCAGTGTCTACTTGTTTTCCTAATAAATCAATGGTGCTATTACCGCCAATACCAAACAGCGTAAATTTGCCATTATTCTTTTTTGTAGGAACAGTAATTTTAAAATTCACATCTTGGTAATTTGGTGTTGCATTGCCAGTACCAAAATTTATACCCATTGCCTGAAACAAACCTAGGGTAGAGTAGCGGTAATTTACTAAATACGATGCTTTCGAATTTTTTGAGAAGGGACCTTCGGCACCTAACTCCACGCCATTAAAACCCATTTGTGTTAAAAATTCGTGTTTTTGATTGTTGCCATCTCTCAATCGTAAATCAAACACACCAGCTGTGGCATTGCCATATTGCGCTGGAAAAGCCGAGGTTAAAAAATCTGATTTGTCTAATGTGTTATTATTTAGCATACTTACAGGACCGCCTGTGCTGTTAAACGATCCAAAATGATTAGGATTATAAACATTCAAGCCTTCTAATTGCCACAACATACCGTTTGGTGAATTACCCCTAATTACAATATCATTTCTACTATCATTACCTGCCACTACACCTGCAAAGTTAGCAGCCATACGGCTTGGGTCGCCCAAGGCACCTGCGTATTTTTTTGTATCTTCAATGTTAAACGAACGTGCGCTTACCGTTGTCATATCATTATTAGTAACAGTTTTATCTTTACTTCTATCGTAAACCACCTCTACTTCATCAATATTTGTTACCTTTTCTATTAGCGAAATATTCAAAATCACTTCTTTACCTGCTGTTACAATAATATTAGGAATAGTTTGTGTTTCATATCCCAAGTATGAAATTTTTAGTGTTTGTCTTCCTACTGGCACATTTAACAATTTAAAATCGCCTTCTAAATCAGTAACAGAACCTTTATTGGTACTATCCTTAAGCACCACTACCATTGCACCTGGTATGGTTGCTTTTGAGGCATCGTCTACTACTTTTCCCCTAATTGTTTGTGTTGCAGTTTGTGCGTTGATTTGGCTTAAACCTAAAACCAAAAACATAAATGATATAATTTTCTTCATAATTAAAATTTTTTGTAAAAGTATTTAGGCGCTATAACATGCTAAACACATATTTGGGTGAATTGTAGAATTTTGTGGTTAAGTTGTAGTAATACTATTTATCAAACTTGCACTTAATCATTTCATAACATTTTCAGTATTAGGTTATTCCTAAAAAACAACTATCTTTGCGCCCTTAAAAATCAAAACATGTCAAGTATTCGTAACATTGCTATTATTGCCCACGTTGACCACGGTAAAACTACCTTGGTTGATAAAATTCTTCACACCTGTAATTTATTTCGCGAAAATCAGGCAACTGGCGAATTAATACTTGATAACAATGACTTAGAGCGTGAGCGTGGTATCACCATTCTTGCTAAAAACGTTTCTGTTCAATATAAAGGAACAAAAATTAATATTATTGATACTCCTGGTCACGCAGATTTTGGTGGTGAGGTTGAACGTGTAATGAACATGGCCGATGGCGTAATTTTATTGGTAGATGCTTTTGAAGGGCCAATGCCGCAAACCCGTTTTGTTACTCAAAAAGCTATTGCTGCTGGTAAAAAAGCAATCTTGGTAATTAATAAAGTTGATAAACCAAATTGTCGCCCGGATGAGGTACACGATGCGGTTTTTGATTTGTTTTTTAATTTAGAAGCAAGCGAAGATCAATTAGATTTTAAAACTGTTTATGGTAGTAGCAAACAAGGTTGGATGGGTCCAGATTTTAAAACACCAACTGAAGATATTACGTATTTATTAGATACAATTATTGCAAACATACAAGAAGCTCCAAAACGCGAAGGTACTTTGCAAATTCAAATTACTTCGTTAGATTATTCATCGTTTATTGGGCGTATTGCGGTAGGCCGTGTTTACCGTGGCACTATTAAAGAAAACATGCCAGTAAGCGTTGTAAAACGTGATGGTAGAATTCAAAAAAGCCGCGTAAAAGAATTATTTATTTTTGATGGTTTAGGAAAAATTAAAGTTCAAGAAGTTCAAGCTGGCGATATTTGTGCGTTTACAGGGATTGAAGGTTTTGAAATTGGTGATACTATTGCCGATTTTGAAAATCCTGAAGGGTTACCAAACATTAGTATTGACGAACCAACTATGAGCATGTTGTTTACTATTAACAACTCGCCATTTTTTGGTAAAGATGGGAAATTTGTAACATCGCGCCACCTGCGTGATAGGTTAATGAAAGAATTAGAGAAAAACTTAGCGTTACGTGTTGAAGAAACTGGAAGCCCCGATTCTTACTTGGTTTTCGGACGTGGTATTCTCCATTTATCTGTATTAATTGAAACAATGCGTAGAGAAGGTTACGAACTTCAAGTAGGGCAACCACAAGTTATTGTGAAAGAAATTGATGGCGTAAAATGTGAGCCAGTAGAGGTTTTAACCGTTGATACACCTGAAGAGTCAAGCAGTAAAGTAATTGACTTGGTTACACAGCGTAAAGGCGATATGTTAATGATGCAACCAAAAGGCGATTTAATTCACATGGAATTTCAAATTCCAAGCCGTGGCATTATTGGTTTGCGTAATAATATTTTAACGGCTACAGCTGGCGAGGCTATTATGGCACATCGTTTTAAAGCATTTGAACCTTGGAAAGGCGCTATTCCTAGCCGCATTGCTGGGGTGTTGTTAAGCAAAGAAAAAGGAACTGCAGTTGCCTACAGTATTGATAAATTGCAAGATAGAGGTCGTTATTTTATTGAACCAGGTGAAGAAATTTATCCAGGTATGGTTGTTGGTGAGCACATTCGTCCTGATGATTTAGTGATTAACTTGTGCGGTGAGAAAAAATTAACCAATATGCGTGCTAGTGGTAGCGACGAAAAAATGCGTATTGCTCCAAAAATCAGATTTAGTTTAGAGGAAGCAATGGAATATATTCAAAATGATGAGTATGTTGAAATTACACCGCTTAACATACGTATGCGTAAAATTATTTTAGATGAAAATGAGCGCAAGCGTGTAAGCAAGCAACAATCAGAGGCTTAGGTTTTTAGAGCATATATATTAAAACACACATTATTTTTTTAATGTGTGTTTTTTATTTTAGGTGCGCAACATTTGAATTAAAATTTCGTTCAAAGAAAAAAAATTCACAATTTGCAAGGTAATTGAAAGCATGGGTAAATAAAAATTTGGCAAACAGCACCTTGTGCGTGTTAATTTTACTAATTGTAGGTTTCGTAATTTTTTTACCTCCAATAAATGTTTTTTGTTACGATGTGTTTGGTTACTATATGTATTTGCCGTTACAATTCAAGTACAACGACATTTATATTCATGATTTTGATAAATTCAATGAGTTACTTCAGCAATACAAACCAAGCGAAACATTTTACCAGGCTATACAATGGAAAAACGGAAATTGGGTAATGCGCTACCCGTGCGGTGCAGCAGTGCTTTACTCGCCATTTTATTTTTTATCTGATAGTATTTGTGGCTTCACAAATTATGCACAAGATGGTTTTTCAAAACCTTATCAGTGGGGCATTTTATTGGGTTGTGCGTTTTATACATGTTTAGGTTTGTTTTTTATAAAGAAAATTCTATCGCTTTATTTTAATCAAATTATCACCTCTATAACGCTAGTTGTTTTAGTTGTTGGCACTAATTATTTTTTTAATGTTGCGTGTCATGGCGGCAATGCCATGACACATAATTTGCTTTTTACTTTATATGCCATTTTAATTTACAATAGCATCTTATGGCACAAACAGTTTCAAATAAAACGACTTATTGTAGTAGCGATTTGTATGGGCTTATGTTTTATTTTGCGTGCTACCGAAATTTTGTGTGTGTTGTTTCCGTTATTATATGGCGTTTATAACAAAGAAACCTTTTTTAATAAAGTAAAAATAATTAGAGTGTACGCCAATCAATTTTTTATTGGGGTAATTATTATTTTAGCAATTGCCTTTATACAATTTAGTTACTGGAAATATGTTTCAGGGAGTTTTTTTATAAACCCTTATGGTGCTAGCAACCCGGGTGAAGGATTAGAATTATTTAAGCCCCATATTATAGAATCCTTATTTAGTTTTAGGAAAGGCCTTTTTATTTATTCCCCTTTATTAATTTTGGCTTTTGTAGGTTTTTTTTATTTGTATAGAGCTAAAAAATCCTTATTTGCTTCTACTTTTATTTATTTTGTTATTAGCTTTTATGTTATTACTTGCTGGAGTTGCTGGTGGTATGGGGCTTGCTATGGCAATAGGGCCTTAATTCCTACCTATGTTGCTTTAAGTTTACCGTTGGGTTTTTGTATAGAACGAATTTTGAAGAACCGCTTCAAAGTTCTATTTTTAGGAGTGATGTACTTGCTTGTAGGATTTAATTGTTTTAAAATGTGGCAAGCGCATGTTTACATTTTAGATTTGTGCGATGTAACCCGTGATTATTATTTTTCAACGCTCTTTCAAAATAAGTCTACAACTGAAAGCCAGCGCTTATTGTTACACAAAGGAAAAAGTAATTCAGGAACAGAGATTTTTACTAAGAACGATAGTTTAACACACACGCTTGCTTTTGCCAAGTTCGAAAATTTTGAGTCAACCCGAACAATTAATTTATCAAGAACTGATTCTTGCTTTAATTTCGAAATTCCAATCAATCAAATCACAAATAAACGCTATACTTGGATACAAGCAGGTGCAAGCATAAGTATTGAAGATACAATTAATTTATCGGGAGAATTTAATATTCAAATGAAACATAAAGGTTATATTTTTAAATTAAAGCGCCGTTCATTTAAAGGATTAAGCCTTGTTCCAAAAACTAACAATAAGCTGCAATTTTATTATTTAGTTCCAGAAGATTTAAGAAGTAAAAAAGATTTGGTTTCAGTATCAATCGTCAATAGAGGTAAAGAAAGCATCAAAATTAACAATGTCTTTATCAAGTCGTATGAGCCAATTATTGATAAGTCGTTCTATTAGAAGAAAGGGAAGCCTTTTATGAATCCAATAAAAAAGCCTCAACTTATGTTAAGGCTTAATTTAGGGTAAGTAATGGGATTCGAACCCACGACCCCTAGAACCACAATCTAGTGCTCTAACCAACTGAGCTATACCTACCGTTTTGAGGGCGTAAATATACAATTTTTCTTACAATTCACCAAGCGAATTATTCTTCATTCAAAAATTCAAAGCAACTAAGTAAAAATTTCCTCTTCCTATTGTTTAACCCTATCTAGGCAGTAGAAGTCGAGTTTTCGACGTACTATCTGTCTTATTTCGCGTAATTCCCGACATAAAGTCGGGACAGGCTCCGATTTAGCAACGGTTATGTTTTCTTGCACAGGATTTTTCTGGAAATCCTTATAGTTGCTTAAACGCAGACAGTAATTTTTTTGAACTATCCGTTTAGGGTTTAAATTGGTTACATTTTAAACAAAATCACCTATAATCCCTTTTTTAAACCCCACATATTATGCGTAAATTTGCATTCTGAAAATTTAACCAAAAGCCTTTAGTACTTGAAAAAAAATTGGTATAAACTAGTTGCAGTAATTTTTGTTTTATATACATTAATTGCAGGTATGTTGGCACCCGTTCCAAGGCTCGATATTTTAAATGAAACCATTCGTAATCTTTATTACCATGTGCCAATTTGGTTCGCTATGATTGCATTAATGGCTGTTTCGGTTTTTTACAGTTGCAAATTACTTTTTACAAACAATAACAAGTTAGATTATAAAGCTTACAACTCGGCTCTAGTTGGTTTCTTTTTCACAATTCCAGGAATCACTACTGGTTCGCTGTGGGCAAAGTACACATGGGGTGCTTGGTGGACAAACGACCCTAAGTTAAATGGTGTGGTAATTGCCATGCTTATTTATTTGGTTTATTTTATTTTACGTTCAAGTATTGAAGACGAAAATAAAAAAGCCACGGTTAGCGCAGTATACAACATTATTGCCTTTGTAATGATGAATGTGTTTATTATGATTTTACCACGATTAAACGATTCGCTTCACCCTGGTAATGGCGGTAATCCTGCGTTTAAGCAATACGATTTAGATAGCGGTATGCGTTTAATTTTTTACCCAGCAGTTATTGGATGGATATTTTTTGCATACTGGCTTTTTGAAATTAAAAACAGATTATCGCAACTAAAATTAAAAACAGAAGAAAATGATTAAAACAAAATTTATGCTGCTACTTGCATTCTCCTTATTAAGTTTGATTTCTTTTTCACAAGAAGTAGCTCCAAGTCCAGCAATGGCAGATGCTTTTAGAGCAGAAGGAAAAATTTATGTTGTTATAACTGTTATAGCTTTAATTTTTGTTTCTATTGTTGGATTCTTGATTTATTTAGAGAGAAAATTAAATCGTATTGAAAAACAAATTAATACATCTAATAGATGAAAAAATTACACATTATAGGAATATTAATTATTGCGGTTGCAATTGGTGTTATTTTTATCTCGCTTAATAACACAAGCACTTATGCAGATTTTACTGAGGCGCTGGCAAATCCAGATTCAGAATTTCATATTGTTGGAAAGTTGGATAAATCGCAGGCGCAGGTTTACGATCCAAAAGTGAACACTGATGAATTTTTATTTAGCCTAATTGATAATAAAGGCATTAGCAAACCTGTGGTGCTTCACAAAAGCAAACCACAAGATTTCGAAAAAAGCGAGCAAATTGTTTTAATAGGGAAAATGAAAGATGGCGCATTTCACGCAAATGATATTTTAATGAAATGCCCAAGTAAATATGCGGATGGAGCGCCACAAGTAAACTAAATTTTGAACCAAACTCACACGATACAACAATTACTACCAGGCTTTATTGGCAATGGCTTTGTGGTTATTTCGTTTGTTACTGCGTTACTTTCATTTATTGGTTATTGGAAATCTAAAAATGATCCCTCTTACAAACAACTGGCGCGTATAGCCTTCAACCTGCACTCCACAGCGGTAATTGGAATTATTGCCACCTTGTTTTACATGTTGTTCACGCATCGTTTTGAATATCAATATGTGTGGCAACACAGTAATACTAGCATGGATATGAAATACATACTTTCATGTTTTTGGGAAGGACAAGAAGGCAGTTTTTTGCTATGGACATTTTGGAATGTTGTATTAGGGCGAATTTTAAAGCAGCAATTGAGGTCAACAGAATGGGAAGCGCCTGTAATGACAATGTTTGCGTTGGTTCAGGTTTTTTTAGCAAGCATGTTATTAGGAATTTATGCAAGTGATATTTTATTACTTGTAGGAATCGACATTGAAAATTATAAAATAGGCACGAATCCTTTTTTACTTTTAACAGAACATGCTGATTATAAAGATTTACCATTTGTAAAAGGAGTTATTACTGACGGGCGTGGTTTAAATCCTTTGTTAATGAACTACTGGATGACCATTCATCCACCAACCTTATTTTTAGGATTCGCTTCAACCCTTGTGCCATTTGCCTTTGCAATTGGCGCTTTATGGAATAAAAAATACAACGACTGGCAAAAATATGCCTTGCCTTGGACGTATTTTGGGATTTTAATTTTAGGAGTTGGTATTTTAATGGGTGGTGCTTGGGCTTACGAAGCGCTTAGCTTTGGTGGCTTTTGGGCCTGGGATCCGGTTGAAAACTCGAGCCTGGTGCCTTGGTTGGTTTTAGTAGCCGCAGGGCATACTATGATAATCAATAAAAATAAAGGCGGAAGTTTATTCACCACACATTTATTAGCAATTGGTTCGTTTTTATTAGTGCTGTATTCTACTTTTCTAACAAGAAGCGGTGTTCTAGGAAACGCTTCAGTACACGCGTTCACAGATTTAGGGATGACAGGGCAACTCGTTATTTATGTGCTCACTTTTCTATTTATTACAGTGGCTTTACTCATCAACAATAAATTGTACCAAGTTGCTTATATGACTTTTTCACTTTTGTTGTTCTACTTCAGTATACAATTTGGAGGAAAGAAAATTTTATTAATGATTTGGTTAATTGTTTCTACAATTGTTACGGCCCTGAGTTACATTTATTATTTCCCTAAAGAAAAAGAAGAAGAAGATTTTTTTTCACGCGAGTTTTGGATGTTTTTAGGTTCTCTCGTGCTTTTAAAAATCAGTTTAATAATTACGTACTTTACATCAATGCCAGTAATTAATAAATTATTTCGCACCAATTATGCGCCTCCAAAAGTGCCTGTTTACAATACGTGGATGGTTCCGTTTGCAATAGTATTACTCATACTAATTGCCGCCGCACAATATTTAAAATACAAAAAAACAAATAAACAAGGTTTTGCAAAGCACCTCTTATGGCCAGGGTTACTTTCTCTTTTATTTGGGTTAGCTTGTGCTGTGCCGCTTTATTTTTTAAATGATTTTTCGAGCAAAGAGAATAAATGGGATCTAATTTCTTACGCACTCTTGTTTATCGTGAGTTTATTTGCAATTTTTTCTAATGCCGACTATTGGTTAAACGTTTTAAAAGGAAAAATTAAAAAAAGCGGCGCATCTATTGCCCACATTGGTTTTGCATTTATTTTATTAGGTGCATTAATTTCTACAAGTAAAAAAACTACACTTTCAAAAAATACATCTGATAGAAAAGTGAGTAGCTTTGGAGCAGACTTTGATGACAATAAAAGTATTTTGCTAACTCAAGGCGATACATTGCCTATGGGACCGTATTATGTTTCTTACAAAAAGAAAAGACGAGAAGGAATAGATGTGTATTTTGATGTAGATTATTTTAAATTGAATAAAGAAAATAAGTTAGAGTACGATTTTACACTTACACCACACATTCAAGATAATCCGCGTATGGGTAAGGCTCCAGAACCTGATACAAAACATTATTTGGATAAAGACATTTATACGCATATTGTTTTGGCAGATTTGAATATTGATACCGTTAAGGCGAACAAAGATAAATATGGCACTGAGAAAAATTTTATTGGTCATGTTGGTGATACAATTTTTTCATCAAACGCAATTATTGTTTTTGAAAAAATAAATTCTGATTTAACAAAGGAACAATTTGAAAAAGATGGTTCGCACCTTGAAATTACTTTAACCATAAAAGCTGTAACAACAGATAAAAAAGAATACTTTGCTTACCCAAAATATATCATTCAAAACAACACGGTAATCCCAAAAGACGATGTGATAAAAGAACTAGGATTAAATTTTGCTTTTTGGAAAATAAATCCTGAAGAGAATACGGTTGAAGTAATTTTACGCGAAAAACTATCTAACGAAAAAGATTTTATTGTTATGGAAGCACATGTTTTTCCGTACATAAATATTTTGTGGATAGGCTGTTTGTTAATGGCCTTTGGTACTGCAATTGCAATTATTGAGAGAATTAGACTTCTTAAACTTAGTAATGTAAAAAACGATGCCTAATAAGCTCACTATGGTAATTATTGGTTGTGGCAATGTTGCTTGGCATCTTGCAGAAAAATTGTCAAGTTTAAAAAAATATAATATTTACGTTGTAAATCATAAGGAGAATCTAATTCTTGAAAAATTTTCTTCTAAATTAAAATGTGTTACGTTAGTTGATCCAAACTTTGAATTACTTCCAACTGGTGCCGATTTTTATTTTTTCTGTGTAAAGGATGAATTTATAAAATCTACGTCAAGCAAGTTAGGAATTTCGAATCCAAGAGCCGTTTTTTTGCATACATCTGGAAGTGTTGATATTAAAGGACTTGAAGGTAATGTAAAACATAAAGCGGTTTTTTATCCATTGCAAAGTTTCAGCATTAATACAAAAGTAGATTGGAAGAAAATACCCATTTTAATTGAAGCGAATTCTAAACCACTCGAGAAATTAGTTACCGAATTAGGTATCCAATTTTCCAATGATGTAACACCCGTAAATAGCAAACAGAGGTTGTTGTATCATTTGGCAGCAGTTTTTGTAAATAACTTTAGTAATTATTTATACTCCGCTGCAGATGATTTGTTGAAAACTGAAAAACTACAGTTTAAATTATTATTGCCTCTGATTGAAAACACGTATAATAAATTACAGGTATTAACTCCGCTTGAAGCCCAAACAGGGCCAGCAAAGCGAAAAGATAATGTAACAATTAACAAACATTTAAATTTACTCGAAAAAAATAAAGAGTTAACGGAGTTATATAAATTAATTACCAAACAAATAGAAAAACAATGAGCTTAAATTTTAAACAACGTCTCACAAAAATTACTACCCTAATGTTTGATGTTGATGGAGTAATGACGGATGGTAGAGTTTTAGTATTTGAGAATGGTGAAATGGTACGTAACATGAATAGTAAGGATGGTTATGCTATACATTTAGCAGTTCAAAAAAATTACCGATTCGTTGTTATAACTGGAGGAAACAATGTTGCCGTAAAAAATGCACTCACTAAAACAGGCGTAAAAGATATTTTTATAAACCAGCATGATAAGCTGCAATGTTATAATGATTATATTTATTCAAACAACATTACTGATGAAGAAGTGCTTTACATGGGGGATGATTTGCCAGATTGGGAAGTGATGAAGCGGGTAGGGGTAGCTGTTTGTCCGTTTGATGCAGCAACTGAAATAAAAGAAATTTGTCAATATGTTTCTCCTTTTGGCGGTGGCTACGGTTGTGTGCGCGATGTTATTGAGCAAGTATTACGTGTGCAAGGAAATTGGGAAATTGTAAAATGGTAAAGCACTTTTGAAAGCATTTGTAAGCCTAACGATTTATTAAATTTATAGAAGCCAAGTAACAAAAAAATAGTAATTTTAATTGTGTTAAACAATAAGCTCATAGCTTTTTTAAAATTAATTAGAATAGAAAACCTAATTATTATTGCATTAACGCATTACCTTATGCGGTATTATGTTTTACAAAAAATATTACACCTTCACAGTTTAGATTTAGAATTAAATAGCTATTTGTTTTTTTTACTTGCCGTAAGTACTATTTTAATTGCTGCCGCTGGATATATCATAAATGATTATTTTGATGTTAAAACAGATTTAATTAATCATCCTGATACCGTTGTAATTGATAAGGTAATTAAACGCCGTTGGGCAATTATTTTGCATATTGCATTTACAGGTGTTGGAATTTTATTAGGAATTTTTGTAGCATTAAAAACAGGTTATTTGCGCCTAGCAATATTCCATTTTGTGGCCGCAATAGTACTTTGGTTTTATAGCACCCATTTTAAAAAACAATTGTTGGTTGGAAACATAGTGGTATCAATACTATCAGCGGCTGTGGTGTTTTTGCCTTTTGTGTTTGAAATGGGCGTAATGCAAAAAGTACACTATGATTTTAACGATAATTATTTAGAGCTAATAATTTCGGCTTTAAAAATTACAGTTATATTTTCTCTTTTTGCTTTTATAACCAGCTTGGCAAGAGAAATTATTAAAGATATGGAAGATTTTATTGGAGACAAGGCCACGGGTTGCCAAACACTCCCAATTAAATGGGGAATGACTACTGGGAAAGTTACCGTGTTTTTTTTATTATGCATTACATTAATTTTACTTTTGGTTACTATATATAATAGTATAAAAGCGCAGCGAATTATTTTTACTCCTAGCAATGTTTATGTTTTTTTTGCACTAATTCTACCAATAGTAATGCTTATTCTTTTGGTAGTAAAAGCCAATACACCAAAGCATTACAAACAGAGCAGTTTATTACTTAAATTTGTAATGTTAACTGGATTGTTATACGCAGTAATTTTTTAAGATATAATTATGGATAAAATAGAAGAGATGATTAAAGATTTTCCGTTTCAATTAATATTGGGTTCGGCAAGCCCGCGCAGGCAAGAACTATTGAAAGGGTTGGGATTTGATTTTTTGAACAAGCCTGTTAAAGTTGATGAGGAGCAATGGCCAAAAGATTTAGAAGCTCAAGAAATTTGTATTTATTTAGCTGAGAAAAAAGCCGATGCTTATGAAGAAGATTTAAAAGAAACGGATTTACTAATTACTGCGGATACAATTGTTTGGTGCGAAGGCAAAGTATATAACAAACCTGCAAACTTTGCTGAAGGAAAAAAAATGTTAGAAAGCCTCAGTGGAAAAATGCACCAAGTGTTTACGGCAGTGTGTTTAAAAAGTGCTAATAAACAAACCACTTTTTTTGATGAAAGCAAAGTGTATTTTAAAAAATTAAAAGCTCACGAAATAGAGTATTACTTAACTAATTTTAGTCCTTACGATAAAGCTGGTGGCTACGGTGTACAAGACTGGATTGGATTTGTAGGCATAGATAAAATTGAAGGTAGTTTTTATAATATTATGGGCTTACCTGTAAAAGATTTGTTTGAAGAATTGGTGAAGTTTTAGAATTTATAACTTAAATTTATTTTACTTTTTCAAATTCAAATCCTTGAAAATACAAATTACCATTTGGTAAAATTTTTATTATGTCACCAGTTGCTCTGCCCATGCCTGCTGTAACTGCATCTTGATTGTTTAAAATACTTGCATAAAAATTATCATTGCCAAATCCTGTTCCTTTTGATTTTAATTGTAATAAACCATTTTTAGTATTTAGTTTTATACTCATGTTTTTTGGATCGCCTAAGACACACTCGTTGCAGGTATAAAATCCTTGTTTGATTTTGTAATTTCCAAATTGTTTTTTCCAAGTATCGGGTATTTCTTTCGTTAATTCTTTAGCTGCCATAAAGTCTGTTTGTTTTATGCTAGGTTGCACAAATTTTAAATACACTCTATCATTAAGCTTCGCAAATGTTGCTGCTTGATCTTTAATTTTTATTGGAATAAATCCAAATAATTTTGCTTTTACGGTATAGGTATTTGAGTCATTTTTTATAAAACAAACCTTAGCCGGGCCTTGTTTAAATTTTATTTTATCTAAGTTTTTAACTTCTATAAGCGAACCGTTTATCACATAGCTTCCTTTAATTTCATCATCGCTGCATGCTACGCCTTCATTATTAGTTATACGTTTTGGTTTGTATTTAGAGTTTATTTTTTTACCTTTTTCTTTCTTTAAATACAAAGATAATAAGGAAGTTGCGTCCGCAATTTCTGTCCCACTATCAGTATTAGTAAGCACTACTGCACCAATTCCTAAAGCAGGGATGTAGGCAAAATCTGAATGATATGCATATGTATCTCCACCATGCTGAGGGATGGAAATTACTGTTGTATCTTTTTTTTCTAAATCAATTAGTTGAGCTTTTGATGTGTATAAACCAAATCCCCAGTTTTTGTTTTTACTAAATAAGCTTTTCGAAAGTTGATTCTTACTCATTTCTTGATAGGATGTTGAACTAATGAGTTGTTTGTCGTTTGATCTACCCTCATTAATCAAACAGTTTAAAAATTTACAAACATCAATAGCGCTACTGTGTATTAAGCCCGCTGCTTGATCGCGAATTAGCGGTTCGTACACTTCTTTTTTCCCAAAATAGGCTTTAGAGAAACGGGGTTTTAAATTGTTATCCATTTCAATAAAGCTACTGGTCATTTCAAGTGGTGCAAAAATTTTTTCTTTTACATAGTTACTATATGATTGTCCTGAAAGTCTAGAAATCACCTCTCCGAGCAACCCATAACCTACATTCGAGTAAGCGTGTTTGTATTGGCGAGGCGCTGCTGTTGTATAATTATTTAATTGTTGAATTAGCCATTTTCCATTAGGTGGGGCATCACAAAAAAAGCCATTATAAATATCGCTTGGTAACCCTGAAATATGTGCCATAACTTCATTTATATAAATCTCGTTGGTATCGTTAAATCTGCTTTTAATAGTTAAATCAGGTAAATAATTTTTTATAGATTGAATAATGTTTAATAACCCTTTTTCTTGCAGTTGCATAATTGATAAACATGTAAACGCTTTTGTGCAGGATCCTATTCGGTAAATTGTATTTTCATTTGCTTCAACCTTATTCTTTAGGTCAGAAAACCCATAACCAGTAGCATAAACAATTTTACCATTATCAATTATTGCAATACTTGCTCCAACAATTTTATTTTTTTTAATACGTGCCTTGTAGGTACTATCAATACATGTTTTTGTGTTGGGGTTTAATAAATTGTTTGTTTGAGAATTATACTTTCCTATTACTAGTAAAATACCTATAATGAGTAGATTTTCAGTTTTCATGCAACTTGTTTTGCGTAATACGAAGTAAGCAATAATAATGTTACAATTGATTGAAAATTATTTTTATTATTGTTTTAATAGTTAAATACCTTGAAAAATCGTTGACTTTAATTCATTTGATTGCATATAATTTTATTATTTAGCCTAATATTTAAGCCAATTCCGTAAAAAAAGTACCAATCTTTACTACGAGGATTTCCGCGCATTGTACCAGGTGTTCCTCCCCCATTTAAACTTTGATTTGTTTGTGCTGTGCCTCCAATCATAGGGTAACTGCTACTAACATCATCCAAGTAGTCTGTAAATAATTTACGAGGCCCCCATTCAACATTTAATCCAACTCTTTCAGTTACATTCCACTTAAAACCAACGCCAAATGGTAGGCACAACTGAATTTTACTATAATTTGCGCCTTCCGTTTTTTTATTTTGTAACTCTTCGTAGCCTTCACCAATATTAGATTTTGGGTTGATGTAAGTCGTTCCAATTCCTCCAAAAATATACATACACCTGTAATGTTTTTCGTGCCCAAGGCGGTACTCAACAAAGTTAAATTCACTAACAGCGCTAAATTCATACAAACGTGATTTAAAATTTAAGTTACGTTCAATTTGATCTGGCTCGTTACTGGATTTATCAGTTGCATTTATGTTACCATAATTAAAAGCAAATTTAAAAGCAAATCGGTAGTTAGTAGAGTAACGAAAAAGTGCACCAAAAGCTGGCTGAGAAAACTTAAAATGCGAGCGTTGATTCAAATCACCAATGTAATAACTCGCGCCACCAAAAAAACCAATTTCTTTTTGTTTAAAATGTCGTTTTCGTGTTTGAGCAGTTGAAGTGAAAAATGTAAAACTCAATAAAATTACAACTAGTATTTTTGCGAAATTAAACGGCATCGAATTAATAAACGTAAAATTAGTACTTTTATTGCTTTAATTTCTTGGAAAATAAGTACACATATAAACCCATTGGCGTTTTTGATAGCGGTTTTGGCGGTTTAACAATACTTAAGGAAATAGTATCGGTATTACCGCAATACGATTATTTGTACTTGGGTGATAATGCGCGTGCTCCCTATGGGTCAAGAAGTTTTGAGAGTGTTTACGAATATACCTTGCAATGTGTTAATTATTTATTTAACCAAGGTTGTGAGCTAGTAATATTGGCTTGTAACACTGCATCAGCAAAGGCTTTGCGTAACATTCAGCAAAAAGATTTACCTTTAGTAGCGCCTAACAAAAGGGTTCTGGGGGTTATTCGCCCTACTACAGAGGTTGTTGGCAACTACTCAAAAACTAAACATGTTGGCTTGCTTGCTACAAGCGGAACTGTTGCATCAAACTCTTATTTGGTAGAGATTCAAAAATTTTTCCCTGAAATACATTTGTACCAGCAAGCTTGTCCAATGTGGGTTCCGCTCATAGAAAATAACGAATTGAGCAATGAAGGAGCTGATTATTTTATTAAAAAAAATTGTGCAGAGCTAATTATACAACAACCGCTGATTGACAGTGTTATATTAGGTTGTACACATTACCCGCTTATTGCCGATAAAATAAAATTATATTTACCTCCACGCATAAACTTAATTTGGCAAGGAACTATTGTTGCAAGCGGTTTAGAGAATTATTTGTTTAGACACCCTGAAATGGCCGACAAATGCAGTAAACAAGGTACATTAAAATTTTTAACTACCGATGTTCCTGATTTATTCAACAAATCGGCAAGTAGATTTTTTGGAAACGATGTAAAGGCGGATAGAATAGAATTGTAAGTTTAGGTAAATGTTTTTTAATCAAAACAAAAAATCCACTTCTAGAACGAAGTGGATTTTTTGTTTTGATTTTTTTTAGGAGTGTATTATTGTTTCACAACTTTTTTAACATCTACAACCTTCCCATTTTCAATTAATTTCACAAAATAAATTCCGTTGGTTAATGATGAAATGTTTATAGTTTGTGTTTCTCTGGTTATGTTTTCAGAAACAACAGTTTGACCCAAAGCATTTACAAATTCAATGGTGCCGTTAATTAAATCTGATTTAATAGTTAAAACACCATTTGTTGGATTTGGATATAACATCATATTGGCTGAACTAATAGAAGCTAAGTTGTTAATGCCAGTACAAGTACTAACACTTTGTGTAAAGGCTGTTGATCCAACGCAACCTGCGGCAGATGTACCAGTTACAGTATAGGTTGTTGTTACTGTTGGAGAAATTGCAAAACTACCGCCAGTAATGCTGTAGGTAGAAGCGCCACTTGTAGTTAAACTTGCACTTTGTCCAACACAAATTAAAGTGTTAGAGGTAGTTACACCAATTGCTGGTAGTGCATTTACTGTTAAAGAAGTTATGGCAGACGAAGAACAACCCGCAGAGTTAGTTCCAACAACTGTATAAGTGATGTTAGCTGTAGGAGAAACACTAATGCTTGCTGTTGTTGCATTGGTATTCCAAGAATATGTATTTGCCCCATTTGCAGTTAATCCAACTGAAGAACCTGCACATAAGCTAGAAGTGCCAGAAATACTAACCGATGGATTAACGCTAACAGTTAACGATTTAATTGCAGATGATGAACAACCTGCTGTATTTGTTCCAACCACTGTATAAGAAATGTTAGTCGTTGGCGTAACACTAATACTTGCTGTTGTTGCATTCGTATTCCAAGAGTATGTATTTGCGCCACTTGCTGTTAGTGTAGCAGATGCGCCACTACATAAAACAGATGCACCAGCAACACTAATGGTTGGGCTAGCAGCTACGGTTAACGATTTTATTGCTGATGAAGAACAACCTGCTGTAGTTGTCCCAACCACGGTATATGTAATATTAGCTGACGGAGTAACACTAATACTAGCTGTGGTTGCGCTTGTGTTCCACGAATAAGTGTTTGCGCCACTTGCAATTAGAGCAACTGAAGAGTTAGCACATACACTTGATGCACCAGCCACGCTAATTATTGGATTAACATTAACCAGAACGGAAGCAGTGGCAGACTTAACGCAGTTGTTGGTGCTAGTACCTGTAACTATATAGCTTGTATTAGTTGTTGGGGCTACAGATATTGACGGGGTTGTTGCGTTAGTGCTCCAAGAGTATGTATTTGCGCCGGTTGCTGTGAGGGTTGTAGCTTGCCCAGCACAGGTCGTAGCATTAGTTACGCTAACATTTGGTAAGGCATTTACATTTAATGTATAGGTGCTTTGAGCGCTACACGTTGAGATTCCGCCACTAACAGTATAAATTGTTGTAGCAGTAGGGGTAACGCTTATTGAATTAGTTGAAGCTCCTGTGCTCCAAGTGTAAGTATTAACAGTTCCAGAGCCTGTTAATACTGCATTTTGTCCGTTACAAATAGCTGTTGGGCCTGATATACTTAATGTGCCAATACTTGGAGATGTAGCTGCGTAAATTGCTGCAACTTGTGAGGCAGTTAATGCAGAGCCGTAAATTCTAAAATCGGCCAGTAAACCCGCTGGACTTAAGCCAGTATTAGCTGAGTAAGCACCAACTTTGAAAGGACCCGTTCCTACAATAGAAGGTGTTCCAGTTTGTGCAACAGAAACTGTTTGTACACCGTTTATGTAGCCAAATGAGGAATTGGTGGATTGATCGTACACAAACGTTACCATGTTGGCACTCGGTGTAGCTGCTCCTGTTATCAAGATATCCGTAAATCCTCCACGTAGAATCCAGTTATTTGGACCCGCAACGCCGTTTGTAAAGCATCGTAAACCACCAGCGGTATTATCACCAAAAATATAGTACAATGTAGAGTTAGGTTGAATGTTAGAGGTCCAAAATGAGATAGTCCAATTGCTTGGCATACTGGTTGCCCAACCTGTATTTACAAAGTCGCTCGAGCTGGTTACACCTGTTCCAACCAGGGCATTCATACAATTTATTGCCCCGGTTTGAGTTTGTCCTCCTACAATTGTTCCCGTGGCTGTTCCTAGCGGAGGATTGGTTGCATAATTTGTTACCGTTGTTCCTACATTATCAAATTTGTAATGGAAAAGGTCTGGTACCGGTGCTTGTGCCTTAAGTAAACTTAAACTTGTTAAGCAAAATAAAATTACATTTGAGAATAAATTTTTTTTCATAAAATAGATTTTTGTAGACCGAAGATAAGAAATTTTTTAGACCCAAGGGTCTGTTAACATTAATTTAAAGTTGAAAAATTGAAATCATTTTAAAGCTTGTTTCTTAATTATTGATTCAAATTAGGCCTTCTTTCCTTTGTTCTCAACAAACTTTGTTCGTGGCGCCATTTCTCAATATTAGCTGTGTGGCCACTTAATAAAATATCTGGGACTTTATATCCGTTAAATTCCGCAGGGCGCGTATAAACTGGTGGTGCTATTAATCCATCCTGAAAAGAGTCGCTTAAGGCTGAAGTCTCATCGTTTAAAACACCAGGTAACAAACGAATAACGCTATCGCTCAAAACCGCCGCTGCAAGTTCACCACCGCTTAAAACATAATCGCCTATACTTATTTCTTTAGTGATTAAGTGTTGTCGTACACGTTCATCCACGCCTTTGTAATGGCCGCAAAGTATAATGAAATTTTGTAGGAGTGATAATTGATTGCTTAATTTTTGCGTCAACAATTCCCCATCCGGACTCATGTAAATTACTTCATCGTAAGTGTTTTTACTTTTTAAATCGTTAATGCAAGCCGCAATAGGCTCTATCATCAACACCATGCCAGCGCCTCCACCAAAGGCATAGTCATCTACCGATTTATGTTTATCGGTAGCATAATTTCTTAAGTTAATGAGATTTACTTGAACCAAGTTTTTGTTAATAGCACGTTTTAAAATGGAATGATTAAAAGCACTCTCCATTAATTCAGGCACAACAGAAATTATGTCAATTCTCATACTAATATTAGTTTTTCTTTAAACGTAAATTTTAAGTAAATACCGTAAACGATTATTAATAACGCAAAAACACAACTTGCATAAGAAATTAAATCTCCAAAAAGTACAAAAAAAGTTTTGTTGTTTTTAGGAGTAATAATTTGAGAAATAACCGCAGGTTCCCAATAATTTGTTGCTTGTTCAATTTTGCCAAACTCATTTATAAAACAGCTAATTCCTGTATTAGCGCTTCGGGCAATTTGTCTTCGGTTTTCAATAGCGCGTAAGGTGCCGTATGCTAGGTGTTGCCTATGCCCTGGCGTACTTCCCCACCAACCATCGTTAGTAATAATAAAAAACAGGTCGGCATTTTTTTGAGTGTAACCTATTGTAAAATCAGCGTAAATACTTTCGTAACAAACAATTGGCGCAATGCTTGTTTTGTTATTTGCAATTAAATTTGTTCTTTCCTTTTGTGTGCCAAGTGTGCCGGTTGTTCCACCCAAATCCAATGCAAATTTTTCAATGTATTTAAAAATAAAACTTAAAGGCATTACTTCTGGCCCTGGTACCAATTTAGATTTGTGATAAACTTGACATCCATTTTTATTAATCAAAATAGCTGTGTTATACATGTCATAATGCAATTTACTTTGCTCATCAAATCTGGCAGAGGAACTTACTTTTTCATTCGGCTTAAAAAAACGATACGAACTGGCACCAGTAACAATATTTATGTTTGGGTATTTTGCTATAATACTATCTTGAAACAATTTAATATCCAAATTACTATTAATTTCATCTTCATTAATATCATTTACAATAAAGGTTTCTGGCAAAACAAGGTATTTTGTGTTTTGGTTAACTTTTCCTTCAATCTGCTTCAGTACTTTTAAAAACTGCGATTCAAAACTTGTTACAAATTTTTCGTTGTATGGCTCAATGTTTGGCTGAACAATTACACAATTAGCACCGCCTTTTGTAAAATTCATTCGCGCAAATAAAATTATGTAAGATAAAATTATAGGAGCGATAATAATTGTTGCAATTCTAATGGTATGTTTATTTACGAACGTTTTTAATTGCATATATCTAATAAATTTGAAAACTAAAATATTTACAACTAATACCCATAAGCTGCCGCCACTTGTGCCAGTAAATTCGTACCATTGCACCCATTTATTCGTAAACGCAAATACATTTCCTAACGTAAGCCACGGCCAAGATGCATCCCATAAAGTATGTACATGCTCAAAGGCCAACCAAAGCGGAATTAAAATCCAAATACTATGTTGTGTTTTAAAACGCATTCGGTTTTTAATAGTTGAAAAAACAACAAATACAATTGTCATTAATAAAGCATTGGCAAAAAATGCCATCAACGCTCCGCCAAAACTGGCATTCACAAGCCACCAGGTAACACCTAAATTCCAACATAAAAAAGTAAAATAATAAATTAAATGAAGTGTGATTTTTCTTTTTGGTTTTGCGGGAGTTGAGGTTAACGAATCTTCAATTAATAATAAAGGAACAAAACCAAAAAATATAAGAAAGCTTAAACCAAAATACCAACTTAAAGAAAGCACGGCAGATGATAGGAGTGAGAGAAACAATAAATTTTTTAGTTTCATAATTTTGTAGGTAAAGATAAGTTTTTTACAAACAAAACCCGAATGCGCCAATATAAGCCAAAAGAAACTAGAGCTAGACTGACAAGCAGGCCAATCCAAACACCATACACTTGTAAAGTAGTTTTAAACGCTAATATGTATGCCAGAGGCAATGCTATTCCCCAATAAGCAATTAAGGTAATTAATGTAGGAATTTTCACATCCTCTACTCCCCTTAAAATGCCCACTAAAGTTACTTGTGCACCATCAAATAATTGAAAAAGTGCAGCAATTAAAATTAAGTTAGAACAAATAGAAATCACATTTTTTTCATCGGTAAACATAAATGGTAAAAAATTATGTGTGGCAACAAAAATTAAAGCACAACAAGTCATACATAAAAACATAAGTTTTAAGGCAGCGTTGGTAGCATTTTTAATTTCAACCCAATTTTTTTGAGCTGCAAAATTACCCACTCGTATAGTTGCTGCAGATCCTATGCCACTTCCAAACATATATGTAAACGAGGCTAAATGCAAGGCAATGCCATGTGCATCAATTGTTTCTTTACCAAAAACACCAGCCATTAAACCCGCAGCTACAAAGGCGGCTACTTCAAACGTAAATTGCGCCCCTGAGTTTAAACCAATTTTTGCAAGAAGTAGTAATTCTTTAAAATTAATTTTTGCCCTTTTGTAAGCCGAGCTAATTTCGTTTGTAAGCGGTGATTTAAAAATAAAAACTAAAAATGCAATTCCCATACAAGCCCTAGCAATAAAGGATGCCCAAGCTGAACCCATGTAACCCATTTTAGGGAAAAAGGCTACGCCATAAATTAAACAATAATTTAAAATAATGTTTAACAAATTTCCTACGATACTTATTGCAAGCGCCATCTTGGTAAAACTTAATCCTTCGCAATATTGTTTGCTAGTAAAAAATAGCGAAATTGGAATCATAGAAAAAATAAGCACATTGTAAAACGGAATGGCAAGCGCTACAACTTCTGGTGGTTGTTGCATATAACTTAGCAAAGGTGATGCGAAAAACAAAACAGCAAAACTTAAAATGGCAATAACTAAATTTAAGAATAAAGAATTTTTAAAAAGAGATGCTTTTTTTGCAACATCGTTATCGTGATTTGCAGTGGTTATTAAAGGTGTTAAAGCAAAACTTACACCAATGCTAAAAACAAGGGCAAGCACATATAAACTACTGGCCAAAATACCCGCAGCTTGTTCTGTAACGCTAAGTTGCCCTAAAAAAATAGTATCAACAATATTTGTAATTATATGACCTACTTGCGTAAGAACCAATGGCCAAGCCAGCTGTGCGGTTTCCCTTATGTGAGAATTATTTATAAATTTTTTTAGCAAGATGTAAATTTAGTTTTAATTTATAAATAATGTAATTTTGATTTGTGTTAATAGAAAATATTGTAAATACTATTTACGAAAAAGGTTATTCAATAACTCAAGATTTTGTTTCATCTAAAATTATTGATGATTTATTAATTGAATTCGAAAAACAAAAACTAAATTTAAGGGAAGCGAACATTGGAAAAAATGAAAATAAACTCCTTGCTAAAGAAATACGTAGCGATAAAATTGTTTGGTTAGAAAGAACAACTGAGTTAAGCAATTTATTTTTTAGTAGTCTGGATGAATTGATAATTCAACTAAACAGAAGATGTTTTTTAGGTGTGAACGATTTTGAATTTCATTTTGCGTGTTACGAAACAGGAACTTTTTATAAACGCCACAAAGATGCTTTCACAAATGATGCGGCGCGAAAGATTTCGGTTATACTTTATTTGAATAAAAGTTGGCAAGCTAGTCACGGTGGAGAATTGATGATTTACACCAAGGATTCAGAAATTAAAGTAGAGCCAAAAGCTGGAACATTGGTGGTTTTTGAAAGCATATTAGAACATGAAGTTTTATTAAGCAACGCAACTAGAATTAGTTTAACAGGGTGGCTGAAAAGAGGTTGAGTTTATCGTTTGAGTAACAATCTTATAAAAGGAATGGCTGTAATTATTATCAACGCTGTAAAAATATAGCCCATGTAATCCATAATGTTTGGAAAAATTTCTCCTAGCGCATATCCAATTGCAGTTAGACCAACTATCCATAAAAATGCACCTATTAAATTATAAACCACAAAAGATTTAAAATTTTTTTTTAAAACGCCAGCTATAATTGGCGCAAATGTTCGTATATAAGGCAAAAAACGTGCAATAACAATGGTTTTGTTGCCGCCATATTTTTCGTATACCTTGTTGGTAGCTTCTAAATGTTTTTGCTTAAAGAAAAAACTATCCTTTCTAGCATATAATTTAGATCCTGTTTTATAACCAAACCAATAGCCTGTAAAGTAGCCTAATACTGCTGCAAAAAACATTAAACTAACTAATGGGAAATAACTTAAGCCAAGTAATTCTGGTTTTACTTTGCAAATAATACCTGAAAATAAAATTAAATTATCGCCTGGTAAGAAAAAACCAACGAGCAAACCCGTTTCTGCGAATATCACCAATAGCAGTAACCACAAGCCTCCTACTTGAATTATTTTTTCATAATCGGTTAAAATGCTTAAGTATTCCCACATGCACTAGGCCATTTTTTTAACCAAATCAATTAACCTGTTGCAATAGCCCCATTCGTTATCATACCAACCAATTACTTTTACTAAATTGCCTACAATGCTTGTGAATTCTGCATCAAACAATACGCTGTGACCATTGCCAATTACGTCTATACTCACAATTGGGTCGGTAGTAAACTGTAAAATGTTTTTCAAATACGTTTCTGATGCTTTTTTATAGGCTTCGTTAATTTGCTCAACGCTAGGTATGGCGGTTAATACACACGTTATATCTGTTAACGACCCATCTGGCACTGGCACGCGCATACCACAACCACCAATTTTACCTTCAAGGTGCGGAAAAATTTTTGTGATTGCTTTTGCTGCCCCTGTTGATGTTGGAATAATACTTAAAGCCGCGGCTCTTGCTCTTCTTAAATCTTTATGTGGCGAATCGTGTATGCGTTGATCATTGGTGTAAGAATGTACCGTTGTTATATAAGCCTCCTCAATGCCAAATTGTTCTAACACTTTAAGCATAGGTGCCGCACAATTGGTTGTGCAGCTTGCGTTTGAAACGATTGTATCTGTTGGTAATAAAAGGTCATCATTTATTCCTAGAACTAAAGTTTTTATGGAATCATCTTTAGCTGGTGCCGATAAAATTACTTTTTTTGCTCCGGCTGTAATATGTTTTTTTGCACTTTCGGTATCTAAAAACAAACCCGTACTTTCAATTACAATATCAATTCCTAATTTTCCCCAAGGTAAATTTTCAGGATTTTTTTCGGAAGTAATTTTAATCACTTTTCCGTTTACAATAAGTTCATCTTTTGTGAATTCAACAGTGCCGTTAAATCCACGGTGAATAGAATCGTACTTTAACAAGTGCGCAAGCGTTGCTGTATCGGTAACATCATTAATAGCAACGATATTAAAATTTGTTTGCGTTAATGCGTTTCTTAAAAATACGCGGCCAATTCTTCCAAAACCATTTATGGCTATGTTAATTTGTTTCATTTTGCAGTGGTGTATTAGTTTTTTGATTTGTTATAAAGTTCCACAAATAATTTCCTTTTTTTTCTTGAATGATAAAGTCATCATTTTTATAAAATTTTAAGTTCACGCAATTCACAATTTTTTCTTCTTTTGATTGAAGGTTGTAAACTATATAATATTCGTTTGGAACAAAAATTTTATGAATAACATAATTTTTATTTACAAAATCAATATGACGTTTAAAAGCCATGATTTTTTTTGCTTCGAAATTAAACACTTCGTCATCTCCACCTGCAATATTCCCACTGGTGCAGGCATAAAACAACGAATCCTTTTCGTTCACTCTAATGTCGGAGTAGTTTGGCTCTATCATCCACTTTTCTTTTTCATTTATCAAACCAGTTAAGTAAGCACCCGATTCTGTTTTTGTTTCTACAATTATTCTATTATAAAAGGCAGTTGGTTTTATGCCGTTGTAAGTACCAAATGTAAGTTGTTTAAATTGGTTGTTTGCCAAATATTTATTAGACTTATAAGCTACAATTAGCAAATCTTTAGTGTTTAAGAGCTCTATAAAAGAATTTTTATTTAAACTAAATTCTTTTACTGAATCACCTTTATTATCTTTAATTCCAAGCACTGCACCATTAGCATTAATGTAATTGCAAGCGTAACTGGTTATTGTGGATTTAATAAATTTATTTACACTTTGTGTTGTTAGTTTTTGGCATGCCATACAAATTTGTAAATCACTATTAATGCCTATAATTGTGTCGAACTGCTTTGGAAAATCTCCACCAGAGGCTAGTTTAACAGTATACTTGCTTCCATTTTTTATAATCGATAATTGTGCTGAATTTTTGAGTTGAATTAGCAGTGCAGAGATTAAAAAAATATAGTTTACTTTTTTCAATTAACCGAACATAAAATTAAGCAATATATTAGATTGAAGTATATGTAGATTAACATTAATTTGTATCTTTAGTTTTTGTATGAATTTATTCAGAAAGAAATCTATTGATAAAATTCTTGCTAGCCAAGAAGAAAGCGAACATGGGGCTGGCCTAGCAAAACATTTGGGTGTAAAAGATTTAACGGCTTTTGGTATTGCGGCAATTATTGGGGCGGGTATTTTTTCTACTATTGGCCAAGCCAGTGCAGATGGTGGACCTGCCGTTATTTTCTTGTTTCTTTTTACCGCTTTAGCGTGCAGTTTTGCTGCGTTTGCCTACGCTGAGTTTGCCTCTTTAATACCAGTGAGTGGTAGTGCATACACATACAGCTATGTCGCCTTTGGCGAATTGTTTGCTTGGATTATTGGCTGGGCGCTTGTAATGGAATATGCAATTGGAAACGTTACTGTTGCTATAAGTTGGAGCGATTACTTTACATCTTTAGTTAAAAATACAACACCTTATTGCGTAAACGAATGGTTTTGTTTGGATTATTTTTCAGCTCAAAAAAGTTATGATACCGTAATGGGAATGCTAGCAAACAATATTACAATTGATGAGATTAGAGCCAACCCAGCAATGGCTAAATTGGTGGAGGGTTTTGATGCTTATGCTGGAGCACCCAATATCTTTGGATTACGTATCATTATGGATTTACCTGCACTGGTAATAAATATTTTAATTACAGCTTTGGTTTATAGAGGCATTAAAGAAAGCAGAAACGCAAGTAATTTAATGGTAATTGTAAAAATAGTAATTGTATTGCTCGTAATTTTTGTTGGTGCTTTTTATGTGAATACTGATAATTGGAGTCCGTTTGCCCCAAATGGAGTACAAGGATTATTAAAAGGAATAAGTGCTGTTTTCTTTGCGTATATTGGTTTTGACGCTATTAGCACAACGGCTGAAGAATGCAGAAATCCGCAACGCGATATGCCACGTGGTATTTTATATTCAATAATAATTTGTACTATTTTGTATGTTGCAATTGCTTTGGTAATAACTGGGATGGTAAAATACAACGAGCTAGCTGTTGGCGATCCATTGGCCTATGTGTTTGAAAAAATTAAAGACATAAGTTGGTTGAGTGGTATAATTGCTGTGAGTGCCGTAGTAGCAATGGCTAGTGTGATGTTGGTTTTTCAATTAGGGCAGCCACGTATTTGGATGAGCATGAGCCGAGATGGTTTGTTGCCCCCTGCTTTTGCAAAAATTCATCCAAAGTTTAAAACTCCTTCATTTTCTACAATTTTTACTGGAATTTTAGTGGCAGTGCCAATATTTTTTGTAGACATAAATTTTGTTACAAATATTTGCTCCGCCGGTACTTTGTTTGCATTTTGTTTGGTGTGCGCTGGGGTGCTAAAACTGCGCATGAATCCTAATGCTCCGCCTTCTAAGTTTAAAACACCTTTTATAAATTCTAAATATATTATGCCGTTTTTGTTTGTTTTAAGTTTTGTATTGTTGTACACTTTAGGTAAAGAAACCTTTGATTACTATTGCAAGTGGGAATCGTTTAGTGCTTTTAAAAGCAAAATTCCTGTCTATATTTTTATAATTGGATTTGCTATTTTTTCAGGAATGTGTTTTAAATATAGCTTTTCACTAATTCCATCTTTAGGCTTAGTGTGTTGCTTTTATATGCTATCACAGTTAGGTTACGAGAATTGGTTGTATTTTACAATTTGGTTAATAATTGGTTTGGTTATTTATTTTGCTTACGGTTATCGCAATAGTAAGCTAGCACAATCAAATTTTAAAGACTAAGTATGATTGCATTAATTACAGGCGCTACATCAGGAATTGGTAGAAGTTGTGCTAAACTTTTCGCTAAAAATAATTACAATTTAATAATTACGGGCAGAAGATTAGAACGTTTAAATGAATTAAAACTTGAGTTAGAAAATACTTTCAACATAAAAGTAACAGTTTTAAATTTTGATATTCGAAACCAAGCTGAGGTTGAAAGCGCGTTGAACTTATTAAGTAGGGAAGAGAGAAAAATTGAGGTTCTGATTAACAATGCTGGTTTGGCTGCTGGCCTTAATAACTTTCAAAACGGGGAGTTAAGTCATTGGGAACAAATGATTGATACCAATGTAAAAGGATTAATATACGTGAGTAAAATTGTAAGTAATTGGATGATTGAATATAATAACGGACAAATAATTAATGTGGGTTCTATTGCAGGAAAGGAAGTTTACGCAAACGGTAACGTGTATTGTGCAACCAAACATGCGGTAGATGCTTTAACTAAGGCTATGCGTATAGACTTGTTGCCCCATGCAATTCGGGTTGGCGCCGTGCATCCGGGTATGGTTGAAACAGAGTTTAGCCTGGTTCGTTTTGAAGGTGATACGGAAAGAGCAAAAAAAGTATATGAAGGCCTAACACCTTTAAATCCAGATGATGTAGCGGAAACAATTTTTTGGATGACTTCGCGCCCTAAGCATGTAAATATTAACGATGTGATTATTATGCCAAGTGCACAGGCCACGTCAACTGTTTCTATCAGAAAATAATCATGTTAAAAAAATATATATTGTATATTTTTTTTATCGCACTAACTCAAAATAGTTTTTCAGTAACTCTAAAATCTATTTTTACTTTTTCATCTCAAATAGGAATAGTTGCGGAGGGAATTAATAATTCAACTAAGTCAGCTAAATTTAAATTAGCTAATACATTTATAGGCCCTAAAAGAAAATCGAGCTATAGGTTAAGTATAGCACCAGTTTATGGATTTTACAAAATCAATAAAAATCATGCCACTAAGGTACAGCCGAAACTAAGCACTCAATTTAATTTTAAGCATGAGTTTACAACGGACAGGCAATACAAAGCTTTTTTTAGTTACGGCGTTGAGTATTTTTTACACGGACTAAATTACAACTCTTATTATTTTAAACCAGACACCTTACAACTTTATGATAAAAATTTTGATTATACGCACGGTTTAATTTTACAAGAACTTGCCTTACCATTACAGTTTAGGTATTCATTTTTTAGAGAGAATAATGCTTTGTTTTCGCCTTATTTTGCAGTTGGTTACCAATTACGTTTTATGCTTCCAGCAAAGTTAAACATTACACAAAATGGAAATCCAATTAAAGAAGAGTTGGTGGATGTAACTTTTAAGAATCCTTTGTTTTACAAAAATTTAAACAGCGGTATTTATGCGACCGCTGGGTTTCAAAAAAACGGAATTAACGGCGCTAAAACCGGTTTTTTTATTGAGCTTCAAACAAAATATGGATTTTCACCATATAGTTTTTATACAAAGTATGTAGCTACATCGTTATTTACTAACAGTGTGCATGTTGCCGTAAATATTGGGTTGAAGTTTTAATTCTACTTAATCAAAAAACTGCCACGCTAAACCAAATCTAAAGGCCCTATCGGGTTGGTAATAACCTGGTACAAAAAAGTAATCTTTACCAACGAAGCCTTGCAACACATTTTCAAGTTTAATGAAAAAGTTTACAGGTTTTATACGTGCGTTAATGTAAGCTGTTGTATAAGGATAAAAACCAGTTTCAGTGTTTTCTTGTAAATAAAAAACTTGGGTTGCAGGGCTGTATTTGTAAGGATAAAATTTACTAAAGATATCAACCTGTAAGCCTGTTTTTAATTGTAGATTACCTTTGGCTAAAACACCAGTGTAAAATAATTTGGCAGTACTAACACTTTGCGGTAAGCGCACATATACGCTATTGCTTGTTTGCTGTATTGTTTGATTAATTGAAATACCTAAATGTTTTAAAAGAGTTATACTTGCAAATAGATTAATACCTAAAGTAGTAATGGCTTTGTTGTATTGCATTGGTAAGGCTACATTATCAAAATACAAATAGTTGTTTCTGTTTTCTACAAAAACATTAGCGCCAAAATGTTTTGCATTTGAGTAATTAAAATTTGCTTTAAAAGTTGTGGTTGGTAAATAGCCGTTATTCCACCATTGGTAGTGGTTACTAATCCAATTATTAAAAATATAATCTGCTTGGCGTTGCTCTGCTAAAAGATCTAAGGCTAATTTATGTTGCCACTTTCCTAAAAAATTAATTTCAAAATTGTCCTCTAATTTATAGTTGCCAGTATTGGTTCCAAAAAAAACGTAGCCTCCATAAAAGTTGTTTTCTAAATATATCTTTTTGAATTTCAAACTATCATTGGTAAACACTGCCTTACTATTAGAGACTCTAACCTCAACTATATCATTAAAAAATAAGCTGTCCTGTAATTGGTAAACTTTATTAATTTCGTTTTTATAGCCAATACTAAATTTTAAATTATTGTTTTTAGAAATAAAATCATAACTCGTTGTGTTGTGTAATGTTAAATATGCTATGCTATCGCGGGTTTTTAAGGTATCGAAATAAAAAATTAAGTAATTACTTCTGTTTATTGCCGCATCTTTAAATTTTAAGATATCAAAACCAGCGCTTGTTTTAAATTGTAAAAAATGTTTAGCAACTGAATCGCCCCCTTTATTTAGTCTAAACCAAGGATTTATCATGGCATCCATGTTACTATTTTTTCTATTCGCAGTTGAATTTCTAACTTGTAATACTTCTTTTAACTGAAGCACATTGTTAGTAGAAAGGGTATCAGAAAGTAAACCACCATTTTCAAAATGTTTGTTAGTGTTCGCAAGCACGTAGGCATAAAATCCGCTGCGCTTATTTTTTGCTGTGTAATTTAAACTCGTATAAAAATTATTGGTGAATGTTTGTTGATTTCTATAAAAACCTTTGCTGCTGTTTCTGTTAAACTTTAAATTAATATTTAGTTTATTTTTAAATGTATTTGTAAAATGCAAATTAAACACCTGGTAAGTTCTGCTCCCGGCTATTCCCATTAAGTTGGCGTAAGGTCCTTTGGTTTGTAGGTACTCTATTTTGTTTCGGGTAAACCTATCGTTAAAATAGGGCGTATTTAATAAATTAAAGCCTAATGGCAGGCTGTTATAATTGAGCAAATAGTTTGGGTTTGGTAGTCCAATGTTACCCATAAAATTTAATGGAATTAAAACATGAAATTTTTCAATGGCGGTATCAGGAAAATTATTTTTGTAATTACTTATTAAATTATTCGTTTCTGTTTTGCTTTTTATGTAACTGGAATCGCGGCTGTATTTTACCTGCGCCAAAAGAGTTTTCGTTGTAAAAAACGAAAGAATAAAAATTACAACTATAGCTTCAAATTTCTTCAAAAAAGAATTAAAAACTAAAAATACTCAAAATTAAAGGGATGATAAATTAAAGTTTGTCAAAAAAATGTTCTTCTACATCAAATGTAGATTTTAAGCCTATTTGATCAAAATCAGATTGTAGCCATTGGTCAGCAATTTTTCTGCCTTTTTCTTTTAATTCTAATAAAAATTCCCAGCTCGTATTCATTTTACTGCTATAGCTAAGTTGGCTTAAGGCATCGTAACCGCTTATTGTATGAATAAATATTTCACGGTTATTTTTATCTTCAGATTTTAATATGCCGTTTCTAATTAATTCGTTGCGGTAATGAATTAGTTTCATTTCATTAATTAAGCTACTATTAAAACTAATTTCGTTTACTCTATCAGCAATATCGCGAGCGGTTGTTGGTACAGAGTTTATATTAATTGAATTAATTTTTACTAAAACAATATCTTGAATATCTGTATTTGTGATTAACGGAAATATTGGCGGATTCCCCATGTAGCCTCCATCCCAATAGTACTCGCCTTCAATTTCTACCGCCTGAAATAAAAATGGTAAACAGGCGCTAGCCATAACTGCTTCAACAGTAATTTCTTTATTGGTGAAAATTTTTGCGCGATTAGTTTTAACATTGGTAGCACAAATAAATAATTTCTTTTTATTGTAAAGTTGTAGTTCTTTAAAATCGATTAAATCGGTTAAAATATCTTTTAATGGATTGTAATTAAAAGGATTAAAATTATAGGGTGATAAAACTTGAGAAATTGCATTAAAAAACATATAGCCAGGGCTATTGTATATATCGCCATTACCATAAGCTTTATCAAACATACCTGGTTTAAATAAAAAACTACCACTTAAAGCAACCTTGCGCCATAGTTGTTCTAATATTTCTTTTGCTTTTTCGGGTCCGCCAATATGCAAGCCATAAGCCACAGCAACTGCGTTTACTGCTCCGGCGCTTGTTCCGCACATGGTTTCAGCAACAATAGCCTCTTCTTCCAATAATCTATCCAAAACACCCCATGTAAATGCACCATGAGCGCCTCCACCTTGCAATGCCATTCCAACATTTTTCTTTAAAGTCCCCATAATTATTAGTCAAATATAACGTTTTAGATTTGTTATCAAACTTTCTTAATCTTTATAATCATTTTGTTAATCGAATTTACTAAAAAAATATTCTATAAAAATTTATATATTTGGTTAAAATAAATAAACCATGGGTACAATTATTGTTACGGGAGGGGCGGGTTACATTGGTTCTCACACGATTTTAGAATTACTTGAGCAAACCGACTACAATATTATTTCAATAGATAACTTTAGTAACTCCAATAAGAGTTCCTACGAACGTGTTAAGGCTTTAAGTAAACGCGGTTTTTCTACTTTAGAATTTAATTTGTGCGATACTGAAAAATTAAATTATGAATTGGATAAAATAGATGCTATAATAGGTATTATTCATTTTGCCGCTTTTAAATCTGTGCCAGATAGTATGGCAGACCCATTGAGTTACTATAACAATAACTTAACATCCCTAACAAATTTATTAAGCTATTGCCAACAAAAAAACATTAAGCATTTCATTTTTTCTTCATCTTGTTCAGTTTATGGAAACGCAGATAAATTGCCAGTTACTGAGCAAACACCGCTAAAGAAGGCCGAGAGTGCTTATGGTCACACAAAACAGATTGGTGAAGAGGTAATAGAATTTTTTTGTAAAGCAAATCCAGATTTTAGCACAGTTTTATTGCGTTATTTTAATCCGGTTGGTGCCCACATCAGCGGTAAGTTGGGCGAGCTACCAATTAATAAACCAAATAATTTACTGCCAATAATAACACAAACTGCCGTTGGTAAAAACAGTTTAACTGTTTTTGGAGATAATTATACAACCCGTGATGGCTCGTGTGTAAGGGATTATATACATGTTAGCGATATTGCTGATGCACACGTAAAAGCCTTAAATTATTTGATAGAAGGCAAAAATAAAACTAATAGCTCCTTGTTTAATTTGGGTACTGGTAATGGAGTAACAGTTTTAGAAGCTATAGCATCGTTTGAAAAGGTAGCGAAAAAGAAACTGAACTACACGATTGGCCAAAGGCGAGTAGGGGATGTTGAGGCAGTTTATGCAGATAATTTTCTTGCAAAATCAGAGCTGAACTGGATTCCTAAATACAACCTCGATGATATGATGCTTAGTTCTTGGAAATGGCAATTAGAATTGGAAAATGAAAAAAAGTAATCTTGTATTTTTATTTTTGGTAGTTAGTATTTCGGTTTTTGCTCAAAAAGAAAATAGACCTGGATATATAAAGAGGTACATAAATAATTTAATAAATGATACCTCTGAATCAAGCGAACCGCAATTTATCTTTTATCCTACATTAGCGTATGCTCCCGAAACCAGCTGGGAATTTGGCTTTAGTGGTTTGTTTGTTTATTACGCTAAAAAGGACACCAGCAATCGCCTTTCAGAAATTAGTGGCTTTACGTTTTTTACACTAACGAGGCAATACGGTTTATGGATTGAGAACGCACTTTATACGGATAAAGATAAATGGTTTATTTTAGGAAAAAGTAAATTTCAAAGTTATCCTTTAGAGTATCATGGTATAGGAATTAACGCTTCAAAAGAACATATTGCCGTTGTTGATGCTATTAGTTTGCAAGTAAAGCAACGCCTTTTACGAAAAGTTTGGGGTAATTTTTATATGGGACCCGAGTTTGATTTTCAACAACTATCCTCTGTAAATTTTAAGTTAAATAAAACAGATAGTATTCCTCTTCCGCTTGGGAATAGAGGTTCGGCTAATTTAGGCGCAGGCTTAGGGCTTGTGTATGATACGCGACATAATGTTTTAAATGTGCGACATGGTGTTTATTCTGAATTAGCTTACATAAATTATAACAAGGGTATTGGAAGTCAGTTTGATTTTTCAACAGTAACCGCAGACTTGCGCTTGTATAAATCTATAAACAAACGCGATGTGTTGGCCTTTCAAGCTTTTGGTCAGTTTAACAAAGGCACAGTACCATTTAATCAACTGGCCTTAATGGGAGGCGAGAATATTATGAGAGGTTGTTATTTAGGTAGATTTAGAGATAAAAATTTAGTTGCTACGCAGCTTGAATACAGGATGTTGCCATTACCTTTTAAATTCACAAAACGTTGGGGTTTATCTGGATTTATTGCTGCAGGAACTATTGCAGATAAAGCTATCAACCTCAACATAAATAAAACCATTGTTGCAGGTGGTGGCGGCATCCGTTTTTTACTATTCCCTAAAAAAGATGTATTTACGCGCTTAGATGTTGCCTTTACCAGAGAAAGTACTGGCATTTACATTTTTATTGGGGAAGCGTTTTAAGGAGAATAATTCTACCAAAATAATTCAAACTACTTCACTTAGTTATGCTCGTTATCCAAGTAAAATGCAGGGAAGCGCTGTTTATCAATTCTTGGATTGTAAATTTCGGTTTTGTACCAATCAGCATACCATTCACGATAAATTTTTTCTTTGCAAAACAAAACGCCGTAATTTGCAGTTTCAGCAACGGCAAAATCGTACTGGTTGGTGGTACTAAAAACAGCTTTTGCGCAACCAGCTTGTTTTCCGTCATGCAATTCAATCAACATACTTGTGGTTTTTGGTAACCAATTTTTGTAATTAGTTTCAAAAACTGCTTTTTCGCTCCCTTCAATATTCATTTTTAAAAAATCAATTGTTGAAGCATTAAATTCTTCCAAAATTGCATCTACACTTATTCCAATCGTTGCATTTTCATCCAGCACGTTTTCATCACCTACCTCTTTTACAACAAAGCCATCTTCTTGCCCGGCTTCTATTTTTAATCTGCTTTCTTTACTCCATAAGGCCGCATGTTTCACTTTCACATTTGGGTAATTTTTTGTGTTTTCAATGGTTAAGGCATAATTTTCTTTATCCGCTTCAATACTCACAATGGTTGCGTTTGGCCACCAATTGGCATAAAGTACAGCGGTGTAACCAATGTTTGCGCCTGCATCAATTACAAAGTTGGCATTTTGTATGAAAGGTTTTTTTTCGAGGTAAGGATCTATAAACGTATTAATAAACGATTGCATATCGGCGCGAATACATCTTATTTTTAATGGATGTTTAAGCGTGGTAAGTTGCACTTCTAAAACTTTACTTTTGTTATAAGCATCATTCTCAATTTCATTAAAAAAATTAATTAAAGTAGTAGATTGGGCTTCACCTAAAAGCTGTATGTATTTTTCTAAATTTTGCATTACATGTTTGTTACAATTCAAATGTAATTTATTTTAGAAGATAAACAAAATGCTAATTAGCTATTCAGCTATAATAATAAACTTGGAGAGAGGAAATGAAACTTATTCCATTGGATAGTCTTTGGCAACCCAATCTGGTTTAATGCCCTCTGGCAACTCTAAAACTTTTGTGTTTTTAAATCCATTTTTAATCAAAGCATCGTAGGCAGGTTTAATATTAGGGCAATTAGCGTAAGAGCAACATCCACAATAAACCACAATAGATTTATTTTTATTCTCCATAGATAAGGTTTGTTTAATTTTATCGTGGGTAGTAACTGCTGTTCCAACACCTACGTTTACAGCACCTTTAATCGCTTCCATTGGGCCTACGTTAAAAATAATAGGTTTGTCTTTGCTATTTGCGTTAATTAAATCGGCTAAGGTTTTTGTTGGCATTAGTTGATCTTTTGTCCATAAAGGTGCTTGACAAAATGCATTGATTGTAAAAACAGAAAATAAGGTTAAAAATAAATTTTTCATAATTTTAATTTTAGAGTGTACCAAAATTATACAATAATTGAGCCTATTGCGAATAGCGAATGCTAAAAAATGTAAAATTTAAGAAGCATTTTAGTTAAACCAACTTTTTCCGCCATTTATAATGCCAATAACTTTACTATTAAAAGTCCTACCAAAAAAAGGTGAATTTTTACTTTTAGAGTAATTATTTTTCTCAGTAAATGTAAAGGATTCGCTTATGCTAAATAGGGTGAGATTGGCTACTTGTTTTTCTTCAATTTGATTCTGTTCAAGTTTAAGAATTTCTCGTGGTTTGTGTGTAAGCGCATCAATTAAGGTTTCTATATTCTTATCTTTTAAGGCTTCAAAACTGCAATTAAATGCTGTTTGCACACCTAATGCGCCATCATCAGCTAAATCAAATTCTAGTTCTTTACTTTCAGTATCTTGTGCTTGGTGGTCGCTCACAATCACATCAATCACACCACTTTCAACAGCGTTGCGCAATGATATAACATCTTTTTTGGTTCTTAACGGTGGGTTTAATTTTACGTTTGTGTCAAAACTTTCTAATTCACTATCGTCTAATAATAAATTTATTGCTGCAACGCCACAAGTAATTTGTAAACCTTTTGCTTTTGCTTTTTTAATTAATTCGCAACTGCCTTTTGTGCTAATTGTTGGTATATGAAGCTTACCGCCAGTATATTCTAAAATGCTAATATTTCTTTCTAGCATTAATTCTTCGGCTAAGGCTGGCATCCCTTTTAATCCAATACGTGTGCTTACTTCGCCTTCATTCATCTGTCCACCATGCGAAATACTTTCATCGTTACAATGAGCAATTACAAAAGCATTAATGTTAGTAGAATATTGAATAGCGCGAAGCAAGGTTCCTGCATCTTTTATAGGATGTTTGTAATCGCTAAACGCGAGCGCGCCAGATTGTTTCATATCAAACATTTCTGCCATTTCTTTGCCCTTACATTCGTTGGTTATTGCGCCAATAGGGTAAACATTGCACACTTTGTTTTTTGTTGAATTTAAAATGTATTCTATTTGTGCTTTGTTTTGAAATTGTGGTTGATTGTTAGAATGTAAACAGACACCTGTAAAGCCTCCAGATGCAGCACATTTGATTAATGAATCAAAATCTTCTTTAAACTCATAACCCGGGTTACCGCAAGTGGCTTGCATATCTATCCAACCAATAGAAAGGTGCAAACCGTTAGCTTGAATTAACCTTTCATTGCCGTTGGCAGTGATTGTTTTTTTAATTTCAACTATTTTTCCACCCTCAATTAATACGTCCATTACTTTACCGTTCAAAGGACTTTTAGAATCAACTATCTTGGCTTGTTTTATTAATATGCTCATGCTATTTTAAAAATCGGATTAATAAGGTTTCTATTGCTATAAAAATTAAAGTTAATAGAATAAATAACTTCCAAAGCTTTTTACCTTCGGCATTTTGTAAAATATTTTTAGATAAATCGGTTTGAGTTGCATTTTCAATAATTGAGCAACTTTTCAAATTTCTGTCTTCTAAAATTTTTTGTAAATTTTCTACTGTGTAACATTCCAATTGTGATTCTATTCTTCCAAAATTAAAGGCTAGTGGCACATCTGTTTTATTTTTATACGACACGAAATAAAATCCATTATTTGTTATTTGATTACGGGTATATAAAAATAGCTCGTTACCAAAACTTTTAAATTCAGGTATTAAATCAAAGTTTGATTTTTGTTGCTTAATGTGAGGTGGCGATTCGTTTAATTGAGAATCGTTATTTGTAATTTTAATTAATTCGTTATTGCCAGTATAAAAAAACAAAGGCAATGCTTTTAGGCTACTGAAACAAATTTTATAAATAGTAGGTACAAATAAAGCGTGCTTCGCAAAATTACTTGCGTTTTGGTTAAGTGAGGCTGAAAGTAAATACGATTTGCCTTTGCTTGAATTTAGTCCTAAAAGTACATCGCTATTTTGCAATTGCAAGATTGTTTCAAAAACCGAAGCATTATTTTTTTGAAGTTTGTAATGATTTGTAACTAGTGGTAGATTTAATTTATCGTTTACTTTTTCAAACACGCCGGCATAAAAATTATTTGCCATATCAATTGGCTCAGTTTTAATTTTAGAACTATCTTGCATACCTAGCTGCGGTAAATTTAATGTTTGCAAAGTTTTGTTATAGCTCTCTACATCTATTTTATTAGAAGGAACAAGAAGTATACAGCCACCGCTATTTTGAAATTTTAGTAGTTCTGATTGTAGCCCTGAACTAATTTCAGACAATTCATTTAAAATAATTACGTTGCTTGAACTAAATAATTTATAATCTATGGCTTGTTCGTTTACAGTTTTTAAATTGAACAAACTATCTGTGCTAAATAAACTTACAAATGGATTTGCACTGCTGTTTGTGTTTTTCCCATTAATTAAACACACATATACATTCAACTTTGAGTTAAAGGCAAAAAATAATTCATCATCAAACGTTATAGGATAGTCTTCAATTTTAATGGAACCAAAATTATTTTCTGAAGTTTTACATTCAAAACTAAACAACACTTCTGTTTTTGAATTTGCATCCATACTAAAACTGCTTATTGCTAATTGTTGTTGATTAATAAATAATTTTGCGCTACCAGCGTCTACTGCCGCACCGCCATTGTTTTTAATTACGGCGTGCAATTTTTGTATAAAACCTTTTTGCTGAATAGGCGTTTCAAACCAACAAGTGTCTATGTAAACATTATTTACTTTGTTTGCTTGCAATGGGAGTAAAAAAGATTTAATGGTGGAATCATTTTTTATATTTTGCAAATCAAAAGTAGAGATTTGTGCATCGCTAATTACGAAACTTAATTTTGTTTCAGCCCCTGCTGCATTTAAAAATTCTGTTTGACGCAAAATGCAATTACTTAATTGCTTTGAGGCGCTACTAGCTTTAATTTCAGATATGGTTTCTAGCACATCTTCTTTTGAATAAAAGCGCTGGTGTTTACCCTCAAAATCATTTGAGAGTATGTAAAATTTATCGTTGCTATTAAAACCTTTTACAATTTCTTTGGCTTTTTGTTTTGCAATTTCTAGCAGGGGACCTTGTTTGCTGATGTTTTCCATGCTAAACGAATTATCTAAATAAATACCAATATGTTTTGCACCAACTTTTAGTGTTGAATTTTTGTTAGGTAGAGTAGGCTGTGCAAAGGCTAACACGAGTGCTGCTATTGCTAATACGCGGCAGGCAAGGATGAGTAATTCTTTTAACCGCGATTTTGATTTACTTTCAGTTTGTAATTCACGCAAAAAACGGACATTAGTAAAATAAATTTTTGTGTATCGCCTAAAATTAAAAAGATGAATTATAATTGGAATGAATACCGCAAGAAGAGCCCATAAAAAAGCAGGGTAAGCAAAAACCATAGTGTATAAAGTTATGATTTATAGTATTAACTTGCAAGTAGAGTTGTTAAAAGCTAAAATATTTGACATTTATTAATACTTTTGTAGAATGAATTCTACTATCGTTACCTTATTAAAAAATGTAGTTTTAATTGCACTATTGTTTCTATCTGTTGGAAATTATTTTTATTCGTGGTTCAGTTTTAAAGATTTACTTTCAATACAGCTTTTGGTTGGCCTGATTTATGTATTTTTAAGTTGCTACGAGTTGGTAAAAGCTATGACTAAATCGCAATTACCTGTAAAAAGTTTTCCGTATATAACAAATAAGTATATTACGTTTAAAGTTGCCAAAATTGGTATTTTTTTAAGCTTAGGAGTTATGATTTTTATAACAAATAGTCTTGTAAAGTACTTGTATCCCGTTTGTTTTATAATTGCTATTACCGAGACAATAGTTTTAATTTTGCGTTATACAAAAAAATATGGCTTTATTAGTATTTATGCCAATTACTTACTATTTTGTGAAGATAAAATTATTAAACTTTTTGCAAATCAGATAAGATTGGTTGAATACAGGCATGAAATTTTTTATTTTATAAAAACCAATAATAAAAGTATTCAAATTAATTTAACATATATTGAAAAGAAGCGTGAGCTCATTAATTCCTTAACCGAATGGGTAGAGCGTAATAAATTAAAGGTTAGTGCCGAAGGGCTTGATAATCTTAAAAAATCACGTGGGCTTATTTCAAATTGATTAACTCGTTTACTTTTAGTAACAAATCAGTAAATAGTATTTTTGGATTTGCATTGCGTTCAATATAATAATAATTGTTATTAAACTCATCTACCAATTTTTCGTAATTTTTTTGATTTACAAAAGGTGCAAATTTTTCTAAGAATTGTTTTTCTTGTCCTGCAAGCCTTACCAAATCACGATTACCATAATTATACATTAAGGCATCTCTAAACACTTCTAGTCCGTATTGAAAAAATTGTTTTTGTTTTTCGCGCCCAATGGCTGAGGTTTCATCTACCCACAAAAAAGCCTTGTTGCAATCGAACTTTAATGCCAAACGCATAAAGCTTTGAAAAGTACCCAACAGAGAAACCGTATCTTCATTTTGAGTTAATATACTTTTAGCTTCAGAAAAACTTCCATTGGCCAACATAGCGGTTTGGCTGGCAATTTCAGGATTTACATGATATAAATCAATCAATGCGTTTTTTATTTCTTCGTCCTTTAAGGCATAAAACGGAATTTGTTGTACACGCGAAATTATTGTTGCCAGCAATTGCTCAGGGTTATTGCTTACTAAAATAAACAAGGTTTGGTCGGGTGGTTCTTCTAATACTTTTAATAATTTATTGGCTGCCTCGGTATTCATTTTTTCGGGTTGCCAAATAATCATTGTTTTGTAGGAGCCTTCGTAGCTGGTGTAACTTAGCTTTCGCAAAATTTCACTTGCTTCTTCAACAGGTATAATAGGTTGTTTGTTATCTGCACTTAATTCATTAAACCAATCATTCAAAGTTAAGTACGGGTTTTGTAAATAGGCTTCTCTAAATTCTTTAATAACATCGGTGCTGCTTCTTACATCTTTACTTTTAGCAATTGGGTATACAAAATGCAAATCAGGGTGAATTAATTTGGCAACTTTATTACACGAAGTACATTCACCACAGGCCCCATCAGTAGTTTTTTGTGTACAATAAATATGCTGTGCAAAAGCTAGCGCAGCAGGCAAATTACCTACACCATCTTTACCACTAAACAATAAAGCATGTGGAATACGCTCATCAACAACCATTTTTTTTAAACGTTGTTTGGCTTCGGTTTGCGCTATGACTTTGTTATAAAGCATCGGTATAAAGTTAATAGATTAATACAAAAGAAATTCTCTTATTAAAATCTTTTAGAAACTTGTTTATAGATTAATTGTATCAAAACACCAAATTCCGCTTACTTGGTAAGTCATCAATTTCAATTGTTTGTAGTTGTATAAAACTTTCTTCTTGTTTTAATTTTTCTAAAATTTTAAATTGACTCAAGTGTAATTCTTCTCCTTTTATAATTAAAAAATAATCTGTTTTTGGTAATTCTTTTATTAAGCGCACACTTTCTTCAATGTTTTGTTCTGTAAACAAATCTGTGCTTGGCGATGAGTTAAAAGCATCCTCGCTATTGCTAGCGTTGGGAATAAAATTATAATGCAAATTAAAGTGTTCATCATAATAATCAAACAAGCAAAAATTAAATAGTTTGCCGCCTTTTAAATTGTATGGTAAAATACTTTGTAAACATAAATCTATTTGTAAGTGTTCGTTTATTTTACTAACCACTTCGTAAGTGCTTTGCAAACAGGTAATGCCAAATAACACAAAGTCAAAATCACCATCGGTGCTCAGTAAATTATGTTTAATGATTTTGTTCATTATATTGTTTTATTGTTTTTTAATAGCTACTCGGAAGAAGTATTAATCTCCTGCAAACTCAGCTCTGCCGCTTTCTGCTCTGCTACACGTTTACTAAAATGCTCAAAGCTGGCAAATTCTTTCTCGTTTATAAGTACTTGTACTGTGTATATTTTTTTTGCACCTTGCTGTACTTCATTTAGTAATCTATATTCAAGTTGCCATTTATTTTTCTGACATAGAATTTGCAATTGACTCTTATAATCAGTATCGTTATTTGCAAGCGAATTTAAATCAACATGCAATTTTAATACCCGCTTTATTATAAATTTTTTTGTTTTTTCGTAGCCTAAATCCAAATACATGGCGCCTACAAAAGCTTCAAAGGCATCGCCATAAGCACTGCTATTGCTACGTTCGTTATTATTTAGTTTAGTTTTTAAATGGGTATTAAATCCAAATTTTAGAGCTAACTTTTTTAGATGCTGCCCGTTTACTAGTTTACTTCGTAGTTGCGTTAAAAACCCTTCATTTTTTGTAGGGTAAAGGGTAAATAAATATTCTGCAATCACACTGCCTAATACGGCATCGCCCAAAAACTCTAAGCGCTCGTTGCTTATAGCGCTAAGGTTAGCAGTTTTTTTTTTACTCCCTAGCATGCTACTGTGCATAAATGCTTGGTGGTAAATTATTAAATTTTTTGGTGTATAACCAGTAGTGGTTTTTATCCAACTTTTAAAATCTTTATCTGTTTTTTTTGTTTTAGAAAAAAACGGAGATAAAAATGATTTTAATGCCAAAATAAATTAATTAGGCGTTATACTTTTTAACTACAATAGCTGCATTGTGTCCGCCAAAGCCAAATGTATTGCTTATAGCCGCATTTACAACGCGCTGTTGCGCTTTGTTAAAGGTTAAGTTGAGTTTTGCATCTACATCAGGGTCAGGTGTAGTGTGGTTAATTGTTGGAGGAATAATGTCATTTTTTACTGCTAATATTGTAGCAATACCTTCAATAGCACCTGCACCACCCAACAAATGGCCAGTCATACTTTTAGTTGAAGAAATATTTAATTTATATGCGTGTTCGCCAAATACACTTACTATGGCTTTTAGCTCAGCCACATCGCCAAGCGGTGTGCTTGTACCGTGTGTGTTAATGTAATCGATTGCTGTTGCGGCTAATTCTGCATCTTTTAAGGCACGTGTCATTACCAAATTTGCGCCTAATCCATCAGGATGCGGAGCTGTAATGTGGTGCGCATCGGCACTCATTCCACCGCCAACAATCTCTGCATAAATTTTAGCACCACGATTTAGTGCGTGTTCTAATTCTTCTAAAACAATAGCACCACCACCTTCACCTAATACAAAACCATCACGGTCTTTATCATATGGGCGAGATGCTGTTGTAGGACTATCATTACGTGTACTCATTGCTTGGCAAGCATTAAAGCCACCCATGCCGCTTTCGTTAATAGCGGCTTCGCTTCCACCACTAATAATGGCATTTGCCTTACCTAATCGAATGTAGTTAAACGCGTCAATTAAAGCATTGGTAGATGAGGCACAGGCTGAAACGGTTGTAAAATTTGGCCCTCTTAGACCAAAACGCATTGAAATATGACCACTGCATATATCAGAAATCATTTTTGGAATAAAAAATGGGTTAAAACGTGGGGTTCCATCGCCTTTAGCAAAGGCAAAGGTTTCTGTTTGAAACGTATCTAGTCCGCCAATACCGCTTCCCCAAACTACACCAATTTCATTTCTATCAATGCCATCTGCTCCAAGGCCACTGTCTTCAAACGCTTGCACGCTTGCAGCAATACCATAGTGAGAGAAAGCATCTAACTTGCGGGCTTCTTTTTTATCAAAGTAATCTTCAACATTAAAGCCTTTTACCTCACATGCAAATTGCGTTTTAAATTTAGCTGCATCAAAACGTGTAATAGGCGCTGCACCGCTTACACCGTTTATTAAATTGTTCCAATAATCGTTAACACTACTTCCTAATGGAGTAATGGCTCCAAGTCCAGTAACTACTACACGTTTTAATTGCATAAACTATTAACCTTTTGCGTTCGCTTCTATGTAAGAGATAGCATCACCTACAGTACTAATTTTTTCAGCTTGTTCGTCAGGAATAGCGATATTAAATTCTTTTTCAAATTCCATAATTAACTCAACTGTATCCAATGAATCTGCTCCTAAATCATTAGTAAAGCTAGCAGTTGGAGTAACTTCTTTTTCATCAACACCTAATTTATCAACGATGATTGATTTTACTTTGTTCGAAATGTCTGACATTTTATTTCTGTTTTTAAATTTGGCACAAAAATAACCATATAGTGCTTATTACAAAATTCTAAAGCAATATTTAATCTATTTTTTTTAACAAAGTGCTAAAAAATTAGCTCTAAAAACAACTAACGTGTTAAAAATGAGGCACTAACTACCAATTTAAGAAGATTTTTTAACAATATGTCTTTGGTGATGCCTTTGGTGGTTGCGCGCGCTATTTAAAAAATTCTCTTTGTTTGGCCTTTTCTCTGGGGTTTTACTAAACAATCCGTAAACAAAGTAAAATACAAGACTGCCTCCTACAATGGCGGCAATGATATAAAATCCACCCATTTCATTGGTATCACCAAAAATGTTATTTGCTTTTAAATTTTGCAAGTTAATGAGTAAACAGGCTACTATAGCCCAAAATACTCGGTAAGTTGATGTTTTCATTTTTTTTATTTTAATTATTTGTTAAAACTATTTTTACAAACCTTATAATTTAGTGCATTAATGCTTATTTCACTTAAGGCTTATTGTTACGAAGTATTTTAATGCAAGTACAATTATTTTGAGCGCTCACTAATCTATCAACTCCGTTTGTTAATTAAACGATAACAATTAGTATTTAGTTGGGTATTTAACATATTTTATTTTCATTATATTTTTTAAAAAATGTTGTTTGTTTGATAAAAAACACTTACTTTTGTATCGCTAAAAAATAATAGAAATGTAAGGGGGACAATAAAGTCCCCTTTTATTTTGCAAAAAAATGATTAGTAAAGAACTTATACATCAATTAGTGGAAGACCATTTAGGCAATGGTTCTATTTTTGTTACCAACATTAGTGTTGGCGCTAACAATCAAATCAGCATTGCTATTGATGGAGATGAAGGTGTTACAATTTCTGATTGCGTTGCACTTAGCAGGCATATTGAAAAATCACTCGACCCTGAAAAAAATGAGTTTAGTTTAGATGTAAGCTCGCATGGGGCTACCAATGCCTTAACCCAGCCAAGGCAGTTTAAAAAACACGTTGGCAGAGACTTTGAAATTAAATTAATGGATGGTGAAAAAACAAGTGGTATATTGGTGAGTTTTGTAAATGATGAATTAACATTAGAAAATCAAGTACGCGAAAACAAACCGTTAGGAAAAGGAAAAATTACGGTTACTAAACAACAAAAAATAAATTTAAAACAAATAAAAGAAGCAAAAATTAAACTTAAATTTTAATTACAAAATCATGGAAAGTGCAGTTAATCTGATAGAGTCGTTTGCAATGTTTAAAGATGATAAAAACATTGACAGAGCAACCTTAATGAGTATTATTGAAGATGTTTTTAGAAGTATGCTAATAAAAAGATACGGCAGCGACAAAAACTTTGACATTATTGTGAACCCAGATAAAGGGGATGTGGAAATCTACAAAAATCGTAAAATTGTTGACGATGAGTTTGCTGAAGATTCGTTTGATTTTGACGAAAATAAACACATCAGCTACAGCGATGCTCAAAAAATTGAACCAGATTTTGAAATTGGTGAAGACCTTTCAGAAAAAGTTAAATTAGAAGACTTTGGTCGCCGTGCTGTTTTATCTGTACGTCAAAATTTAGTACAAAAAATATTAGAACTTCAAAAATCAGAAATTTATAATAAGTACAAAGAAAAAGTTGGTGATGTTATTACTGCTGAGGTTTACCAAGTTTGGAAAAAAGAAATAATGTTAATGGATGACGAAGGAAATGAACTTTTGTTACCAAAAACTGAACAAATTCCTTCTGATTTCTTTAAAAAAGGCGATACCGTAAAAGCAGTAGTAAGCAAAGTTGATTTACGCAATGGTACACCGCAAATTGTTGTGTCACGCACATCGCCTGTATTTTTAGAAAGATTATTTGAAACCGAAGTACCAGAAATTTTTGATGGATTAATAACCATTAAAAAAATTGTACGCGAACCAGGCGAGCGCGCAAAAGTAGCTGTAGAAAGTTACGATGACCGTATTGACCCAGTTGGTGCTTGTGTTGGAATGAAAGGGTCTCGTATACACGGAATTGTTCGCGAGTTAAAAAATGAAAATATTGATGTAATTAATTTTACTACCAACATTCAACTTTTAATTCAACGCTCATTAAGCCCAGCAAAAATTACAACTATAAAATTAAACGAAACCAACAAACGTGCTGAGGTGTTTTTAAAACCTGATCAAATTAGTTTGGCAATTGGTAAAGGTGGCTACAATATTAAATTGGCTGGTAAACTAACTGGCTACGAAATTGATGTGTTCCGCGATACGGATGCTGAGCTTGATACGGAAGACGTTGACTTGGATGAATTTGCAGATGAAATTGCAGATGATGTGATTGATAAATTAAAATCAATTGGTTGCGACACAGCAAAATCTGTTTTAGAGTTAAGTGATGATGAAATTATTCGTCGTACCGGTTTAGATGAAGAGACAGTTGCAGGTGTTCGCGAAGTATTGGCATCTGAGTTTGAAGATTAAAAAAATTATATTAACTTTAAGGAACTTACAAACATTGTAAAGTTTCTTAAAGTTTACTAGTTAGGTTTAGATTTTTACAAAACAAAAATCAAAATTATTTAAAATGTTAATAGCATTTAATTTTAAATAACGGCACTAAGAACTAACAAATTAAAATAGGCAACAAGTAAAATATGTCAGAAGGAACAACAACACTTCGATTAAGTAAAGTAGCAAAAGAATTTAATCTTTCGTTATCTAAAATTGTAGAATTTTTAGGTAGCAAAGGACATAAAATTGATAGCAATCCTAACGGAAAAATTGGCGATGCCGAGTATAAAATGCTATTAAAAGAATTCTCAAGCGATAAATCAGCGCGTGAAGAAGCAGAACACGTTTCGGCTACAATTATTAAAGTTAAACGCGAAACAATTGTTTTAGATGATGTAAAAGCAAAAAAAGAAAAGGAAAAAGAAATTGCTGATGAAATCATCATTAAAGATTTAACAATCCCTAAAGTTGAAGTAAAAACAGAAGTTGTAAAACCTATAGTTGAGGAAACAAAAAATGTTGCCGCAGATGAAACCAAAGCCGAAATTAAAGAAGATTCAACCAAGGCTGATATAGAAAGCACAGGACCAAAAGTTATTGGTAAGTTGGATTTAGATGCAATGAACCTAAAAACCAAACCTGGAAAAAAATCTGCCGCAGATAAAACAAGCAAAAAAGAAACTGAAGAATTTCCTACTAAAGGCAAAAAGAGTTCAAGTAAAGAAGAAGTAATTGAGCCTGTCGCTAAATTAGAACCAGTTGTTGAAATACCTGTTGCAGAGCCAATTTCCGAAGAACCAAAAGAGGTATTTTTAGAAACTAAGTACGAAAAATTAGAAGGCGTAAAAATTTTAGGTAGAGTTGAATTACCTGTTGAAAAAACACAAGATAAGAAACCTAATCTTGAAAAAGGAAAACGTAAACGCATTCGTAAAGGCGGATTAAGCCAAGAAGAAATTAAAAAAGTTGGAACCGAACAAACTAAGTTGGCCGATGAGCGTAAAAAAGAAAAATACGGTACACCTCGTCAAAACAGTAATTACAAAGGCAACAATAATAATGCAAACCGCACGGGTGGAGGCACAGCGCAAAAACCACGCCATGAGTTAACTGAAGAAGAGATTCAAGCACAAATTAAAGAAACACTTGCCCGCTTGAGTAATAAAGGTGGCAAATCTAAAACCAGTAAATACCGTAGAGATAAGCGTGACGATGTTCGTGAGAAAATGGCAGAGCGTGCTGAGATGGAAGAAGCAGAAAAGAAAACGCTTACCGTTGCTGAGTTTGTGAGTGCTAACCAGTTAGCGCAAATGATGAGTGTACAAGTAACGCAAGTAATTTCAACTTGTATGAGCTTGGGCTTATTTGTGAGTATTAATCAGCGTTTAGATGCTGAAACAATATCCATTGTAGCCGAAGAATTTGGTTACAAAGTTGTTTTTGCAAGTGCAGAAGACGTTGAAACAGTGAAAGAAGAAGCTGTTGATAAACCGGAAGATTTAATGGAGCGCCCACCAATTGTTACGGTTATGGGTCACGTAGATCATGGAAAAACATCATTATTAGATTACATTCGTAAAACTACTGTGGTAGCAGGTGAAGCAGGGGGAATTACCCAACATATAGGAGCTTATAACGTAGGTTTACCTTCAGGAAAAAGTATTACATTTTTAGATACACCCGGTCACGAAGCGTTTACCGCTATGCGTGCACGTGGTGCAAAAGTTACAGATATTGCAATTATTGTAGTAGCTGCCGATGATAGCGTGATGCCTCAAACAAAAGAAGCAATAAACCACGCACAAGCTGCTGGTGTACCAATGATTTTTGCAATTAATAAAATTGATAAACCGGGTGCAAACCCTGATAAAATTCGTGAGGCTTTATCAGTTATGAACATTTTGGTTGAAGAGTGGGGTGGTAAATACCAATGCCAAGAAGTATCGGCCAAACAGGGAAAAAACATTGATTTACTTTTAGAAAAGGTATTGCTTGAGTCAGAAATGATGAACTTAAAAGGCAATCCTAATAAAAATGCACAGGGTAGCGTAATTGAAGCCAGTATGGAAGAAGGACGTGGTTACGTTTCAACTATTTTAGTACAAACAGGTACTTTAAGAGTTGGTGATGTAATGTTGGCAGGAAGCTATAGTGGCCGTGTGCGCGCTATGTTTAACGAACGTGGACAAAAAGTGAACAGTGCCGGGCCTTCGCATCCAGTAAAAGTGTTAGGTTTAACAGGTGCTCCAACAGCGGGCGATAGATTTAATGTAATGGATGATGAACGCGAAGCACGTGAGATTGCGGCAAAACGTTTACAGTTACAACGCGAGCAAGGAATTCGTACTCACAAACACATTACCTTAGATGAAATTGGTCGTCGTTTAGCAATTGGCGATTTTAAAGAATTAAACGTAATTGTAAAAGGTGATGTGGATGGATCGATTGAGGCCTTAGCAGATTCGTTACTAAAATTAAGTACTGAGAAAGTTGCTATAAATATTATTCATAAATCCGTTGGTGCTATTAGCGAAAGCGATGTGTTATTAGCATCAGCATCTAACGCTATTATTGTTGGTTTCCAAGTAAGACCAACAATTAGTGCTCGCAAATTAGCAGAAACAGAAGAAATTGATATCCGATTATATTCTATTATTTACGATGCTATTAACGAAATTAAAGCAGCAATGGAAGGCATGTTAGCCCCTGAGTTTGAAGAAAAAGTAGTTTGTAACATTGAGATTAGAGATGTATTTAACATTACCAAAGTAGGTACAATTGCAGGCTGTTATGTATTAGATGGAAAAGTAACACGCAACACAAAAGTACGTGTAATTAGAGATGGTATTGTGCAACACACGGGCGCTTTAGGTTCGTTAAAACGCTTTAAGGACGATGTAAAAGAAGTAGCAACAGGTTATGAGTGCGGTTTAAATATTGATGGATACAACGATATTAAAATTGGCGATATAATTGAAGGCTACGAAATGGTAGAGATAAAAGCGAAGTTGTAGTTGTAGCATAAGGTTAATAGTTGTTTATGAAAACAATTTATCTATTTACAATCTTAATAATTTTATTTACGTCATGTAGTAACAAAGAAGAAAACTCAAATACAATTACAAATAGTAATACTGAGGTTTCTTCTGATAGTAGTGCATTAGACCAAATCAAAAAACTATACCAATGGTACCGAGAGAATCAGAACATACAAAATTGTTTAGTAAATAATTCTTGTAATGAGGTAGTTGATTCTACAAAATTTTATTCTGTTAATTTTGAAGCAACTGAAAAATATCTCGCCAAATTAAAAAGTACAAATTGTTTTTCAGAAAATTATTTTTCGTATTGGCGAAATTATTTTAAAAAGTGTGAAGATGATTTTAAATCAAACCCAGCTAATGAAGGACCGCCAGATGGTTTTGATTACGATTTTTTAACCAATAGCCAAGACTTTGAAGAGGAACTAAAATTTGTTGAGAAGGCAAAAATTAGCAAGGTAGTAAACGATGGTAGTACTAAAATTGTAACTATAGAATTTGCTACTGGCGCTAAATTAAAATTTCATTTGTCGTCTAAAGATAATTTATGGTTAATTGATAGGATTGAATAATGCATCAGGCAAAAGTTGTTATAGCAATTTTAATTTTTTTAGCGGGAACAGCTTTTTCTCAAACAGAAGGAAGATATCCTAATAAGACGCTTAAAGATTCTATTTTTGTAAAAGGAGATTTCATAAAAATTCCTGAATTAATTTTTGGTTATTCTTATCCAATGAGGCCTGGTACTATTGATTCTTTAAAGCCTGTTGTTGCTTTTTTATAAAAGAAACCCAAATCTGACTGTTGAAATTGGTAGTCATACCGACAGTCGTGGTACCGAAAAAATGAACAATAATTTGTCTTCGATGCGTGCAAGAAACATTTGGAATTATTTAGTTAAGGAAATCGGGATTGATTCTACCAAAATTAAATATAGAGGTTACGGGTCATCACAGCTTATAAATAAAGACGAGCAAATTTTAAAAGCCAAAACAAAACTAGAAAAAGAAATACTACATTCTGTAAATCGCCGAACAGAACTGAAGGTTATAGAGATTAAATGAAATTTGATAATAGTCATAAATTTAATAAAAGGTTGATTTAGCGTAAATTCAAATTGTAAAATGAAAAAAAGTCCCACTAGATTTTTAATTGTAACACTATTTTTTATTTCGTGCGGCAAATTTTGGGAGTATGAAGTTAATCCACCTAATGATTATAGAATTTGTAGTTTTAGTTATTTGGATTTGAAATTGACGAATAATGTCGATACAGTTAGCCATGCTATGAATTTATTAGCAAAGAAAGATAGTGTTTGTAAAATTCCTAAAGGCATAGAATTGGAAATGAATCAAGCAGTGTTTGATTCAGTATACGCCAAATTTATTTACTTTAGTACTTATCCTAAAGAAGTGTATCGCGTAGATTTGTTACAAAAACTTGAGATAGCTTTGGTTTTAAATATTGAAAATCCAAATTCTACTTTTTTATCTAAAAGAGATTTAACTACAAAAGAAATAATAAGAATAGGTGACAGATTTAAAACAGAGTATTTGCCAAAATTACAAATGGTGTACAATCGAAAAAAAAAAGAATCTAATAACTGAATTGTTTCATTCATCATTCGTTGTTCAGTGCAAATATCGCCACTTATTCTTCCTACTCAACTTTCTATCCTTCTCTAAAGAAATATTATACTCCACACATTTTTAGCGAAAACTGCCGAAAATGTTCGAATTTTTGAACAACTGAAAAAAAGTGACTAAAATTATAAAACTTAATTGCTTATTAGTATTTTTGATAGTGTTTCAAAATGTTTAATGAATTTAAATGAAAATAGCTAATGGGATATGGAATTGGAAAAACCTGGCTGGTATTAAATTTATATATGGCGGATTACAGCAATTAATTAATGCCATTAATTCTATAATTAATAGTGGACGGGATCCTGGAGGAACTTGCCCACATAAGTTTTAGCAATGATAAGATGCCATATATTAATATTAATATTGTTTTGTGTTTTTTCAGGTAAATCTCAAACTGTTGACTTAGATACGAATCAATATAGCTATCATCATTCTAGGATAGTTAAACTAAAAAATTTTGATGTAGTTCGTTATTTAGACATAGATGAAAATGATCCATCAAATAATAATTATTATTTATGCTTAAAAAAATTAAAAGGAATTACAGTTTACAATAAAAATGTAAGTATAAATTTAATAGATAATTTACTTAAGAATAATTATGCAATTGAATCTTTTTGGTTGTTTAAGAAAGAAATTAGTTTGACTAGTTTAAGCAAGCGATTTGTTTTGCCAGATTTACTTAGTTTAAAAGTTAAAACTAAAGACAATAAAATAAATTTAGATAATATGTGTCCTAAGTTGCAAGATTTGGAAATCGAATTTCAAAAGGTAAGCTGCGACACTTTCTATATTAAATCAGATTCGATTAAAGATTTTTTTATAAATTTTAATAATAAGGGTTTAATAAAAAAAATTGTTTTGTTTCTAAATACACCAAATCTTAAACAATTAAATATAAGTCATAATAATTATTTAACTAATTATTTAGGATCTCCTTTTCAAATAGAAAAACTTGAAATTTACAATTTATCAAATAATAATCTTGATTTAACAATTGCTCCAAAAACGAAATATTTTAAGATATCTGGAAAAAAAGAATCAATAAAAAAAGTAGACCTAAATGTCGAAATTAATAAACAAAATATTAGTCAAATTGATTCATTGATTGGTTTAAATTTAATCAGCTTTAAAAGCTTCTATAATTCTGATGGTAGTTTCTTACCAGAGTTTAATAACTTAACTTTTAAAAATGTTGATAAGATAATCTTTAAAAAAGGGGCTGAGGTTGATATAAATTATTTTTTGCATAATTATAAATATATCGTAAAAAAAATTGAGGAAAGGTAAGGGTAGTAGGTCACACTACAAAAAATGAAAAATGAAAGATGAAATATGGTATTTGGAAAAATCTCGGTGGCTCAGGGTTGCAAACCCAATTCGCGAACAGTTGTGGAACGGCGAGGCGCGAAAGCTTGGCTAAGTAGTTCGCAACTGCAGCCGCAGGATCCATTGTATTATAGCTTGCTTGGCAGAATTTATGACCAAAGTGGAAATAAAAAAGAAGCCATTACAAATTATGAGATAGGATTAAGTAGAGGCGATTCATCTTTTTACAAGTTTTATATTGATTTAAAAAGCGATGTTAAAAAAAGTAGAAATTGATTTATACTCAATGTACGAAACCTATTTACGAACTTTGCAAAACGGGCGAGGCACGAAAGCTTGGCTAAGTAGTTCGCAAGTGTAAAATCAAATTATTAATTTTAAAATTGCAAAAAATTCTTAAATTTTTGTAAACCTTAAAGGATATGTATATTTGTAAACTTTTTTACTTATAAGTAAAATTATAAAAAGCTGTAAATCAATTAAATAACATTTATTTTATAATAATTTATATTAAAAGTGTAATATGATTTAAAAAATTACGCATACATTAGCAAACCACAGAGTGAAAGTTGAAATTGTCAAAATTCTTCAAGGGGATTACACCAATTTTTACACAGCTAAAATTGTTGGAGAGGATCTTTCATTGTTTGAGAATTTCATAATCGAAAATAAAAACAAACATCAAAAAGAATTAGAAAATATACGGAACAGAATTAAAGTAATGGCTCACAATACTGGCGCAAGAGAAACGTTTTTTAAAATTAAAGAAGGTTTGCCAGGAGATGGCGTTTGCGCATTATACGATGAGGAAGAAAAGAATTTAAGGTTGTATTGTGTTAGATATGGAAAATTAGTTGTGGTTTTAGGTGGGGGTGGAGAAAAGCCAAAAACAATAAGGGCTTTACAAGAAAACAAAAAACTTAAAGATGAAAATGATTTAGTGAAAAGAATATCAAAAGGAATTTCAAAAGCAATGAAAAATAGATATTTGCAATGGTCTGCTGATGGAATGGAATTAGAATGCGATGATGATAAAATAATTATTGAAATTTAATATATGGAAACGAAAAAAAAACAAGCAAAAGTTTACAAAAGTAAAGTGTTAGAAGATTTCTTTACTGTAAAAGACACAAAAGAGTACAAAAGAACTGAAAACAATATGTTGTTAGCATTGCGTATAGAAAAGGCAGTGGAGGCACGTGGATGGAATCGTACTAGGTTTGCAAAAGAGATGAATGTAGAGTCTTCTGTAATTACAAAATGGTTGAGCGGTACACATAATTTTACTTGTAATACTTTATTTGATATTGAAGACGTGCTTAAAATTTGTTTAGTGAATACAAAAGAACCACATAACACACAAACAATTTTAAATACGTTTGAAATAAAAATAGTAACCCCAAAACAATCTTTTCAACCGCATTCATATTATTTAAATGGAGGAAATTTTATGAGTCTTTCAAATACAACAAAATTACATTATGGTGAAAGTTAATAAGCATAAAGACAAAACGCTTAGGTTTCAAATTCTAGCAGTTGAATTATTGAAAAATAATTTTGCTATTCCATCTAAAGTAATAGGGAATAATAACGGTGTTAGTTTTAGTTTTGATATTAGTGTAGAACACAAATTAGATGTGAAAAATAAATACATTGTAGTTACTATACACGTTGATATCGTTCCCAATTCAGATACTACCATTAAATTTGCTTCAAGCTCGGTAGCATGTATTTATGCAATTGAAAATTTTGAAGAAATTATTAATATAAATAGTCCCGACAAGACAATTATAGATGCCACGACCACTGAAATACTAAATTCAATTTCACTTTCAACCACAAGAGGTGTATTATCTCAACTTTATAGTGGTACATATTTACACAATGCAATACTTCCAGTAATTGATCCAAAATCATTAAAGCCCACAAATTAAATTTCTGCGCACCGTACATTTTTAGCGAAAACTGCCGAAAATGTTCGAATCTCCTGTGGGCAGACAGGATTTCGAACAACTGAAAAATTGATAAAGATTGTGAAACTTAATTGAGTATTAATATTTTTGATAGTGTTTCGTTGTTCAGCGCAAATATCGCTACCTATTCTTCCCCTTCAACTTTCTATCCTTCTCTAACGAAATATTATACTTTTCTGAACTACCTGTAAGTTTTAAATTAACGTATCTAATTCGTTTCGACTCGTCTTTATAAATTATTTCGTCTTCTTTTTCAAGGTCAATTTCTTCGTCTTTTTTAGAGCCAAATAATTTTTGTTTTGCAACACCTGTTACTAATTTTAATGGTACTCTAATATAATACTCCATGTTAAAGTTCATGTCTTGTTGGCCCGATACTTCAATAAATCCGAGTGAGGAATTTATTGTCATCATTGGAAACGACATTACACCTTTATTCATATCAATGTGATTTTTTAGTGTGTCAAATAAAACTTTTGCAACATTTTTATCTTTAAAATAATCGGCCATGGCTGTAAGCGGGGCATATTTTTCTAGCTTACCTTCAGTTACTTCAATATCCATGTGCAGTTCAGACTTATCAATTATAGGTACCATATCTGTATGCATGAGTAGTTGACCTGTTATTTTTCCTGAAAGTTTGCCGTGTACATTTTCAGAAACCATGTGGTCTTGTCCAAAATTTTCAAATTTTAAAAAGAGTTTGTCTAAATCAATTTTATCTAGTTTTAAATTCGGACTAAAGTAAATTTTATTTTTATCAGAACCATTAAAATAACCACCTAAGTTAAACTTGCCGTCTGCAGCCAAGAGTGATAAGGTGTCAACATACAAATAATGATTTTTTGTTGTACGTAATTTTCCATTAATGTTGTGAATTAAATAGCGATGATAATTCAAATGCGCAATATCTAAGTCAAATGTCATATCTGTAAAAGGTAATTCATAAATATTAAAGGCTCTGTCATGGTTGGCCGGAGTTGTGCTTACTGTTTTAGGGGATGGCTTAAAGGCAAACAGTTCATCAAAATCAAGATAGCTGGCTTTAATTCCAAAGTGATTATCTCTTTTTTTAATGGCTTCATCTTTTCCTAAGTAATAATTCAAATCCATTTTAAATGCACTTTTACCAAGCTTACCAGAAAATTCTTCTACTTTTAAATGTTCATCTTCATAATGCACTCTACCTTTAAATTGTTCAAATTTGTATTTGTGAATTTTCATTTGAGACGTAAATTGATCTAAGTAGATGTCGGTAGATTTAAGGGCGCCATTAAAGTGAAGTTCAGTGCGACCGTGCAGTTTTAGGTTGCTAAATTCTTCATGTCTATAATCTTCAGGAACGTAGTTTTCTCCTTTGTAAGAAAACACATCTTCTAGTTTGAACAATTTTGAGTCGATATCAAATTCAATCTTTGTATCGCCTTTAGGAACATCTAAAAACCAAAGATTATAATTCCCAAGTTTTCCGTTGAAGTGAAAATCGCTTTTATCTATCATGCCAGTAAAATCAATAATCCTAAAGTCGGATGAGTCAATAAACACATCGGCATGAAAATCGTGAAGTGTATGTGGGTAGTGTTTCATTTTAGCATACAAATCGTCAATAAAAAATTCTCCTACAGGCAAGTTAGGCGATTCTGTAAATGCTTTAGCAGAGCTTTTAAATGTAAACTTCATGCTTAGGTTTTCAATTTGTTCATCAACAGGTTTTTGTTTTTCTTTATTGCCTGAGGTGAGTTCTTCTACATTTAAAAAATTAGATTTTATGTTTAATACAGCAGTAACTGGATCTTTTGTGTGGTGAATAATTGCTGGCAAATCACTAATGTTTCCAGAAAGAGATAAATCAGAGCCACCAATTTTTAAATTGAATTGTTTAATTTTTGCTTCGTGTCCTTCAAGTGTAGCGTTTATGTTTAAGTTTTCAATAGGTAAATGAAAATCTTTTGATTTAAAACTTAACCTTGAAACTTGCAATTCTGTAAAGTACGATTCGTTTAATTTTTCTATTGCTTTTTCAGGATGGTTGAGGTCTATAATGTCTCTAAAATTCATAGTAAGTTTTACTTTACCTTTTAAATTTTCTAATCCATTTATATTTAAAAATTTTGATAGAAATTCTAAATCAAAATCAGAAATTATTTTCGTGTCAATTTGAGGCGCTAAAAAATTATTTACAATAAGGTGCCCACTAAATAGACCGGCATCAGGTTTTGAAGTGAAATCGGTTAAAGAAAACTTCATGGTTTCGAGTTTGCAACTATCACCCGTTGTGAAGAAGGCTTTAAAGTTAAGTGCGTCTAGTTTTTTATTAGAATCAGTATTTTTTAAGAACGCATTTTCGCATTTAAAGGTTACATCAACTCTTGGTTTACGGCCATTTTCTATTGGGCCTTTTATGTTGGTTGTAAAAAATATTTTTCCTTTGTTGTCGTACTTTTTAAGCACAGGAATTAATTCTTCGGGAGCAAGTGCCATAAATATATCAAAATCTGGCTTGTTACCATTAATCACTAAATCTAAATAGGAATGATTTTTAAAATCAACACTGCCTTTAAAATCAAATAGCACTTTTTCTAAATCAAAGTTTGATGGAGAAATAAATAATTTGTTTAACTTTTTATCTAATTCAAGTTCAGTTTTAAACGAAATGTGTTTGTGTTTTAAAAAAGTGGTGTCGGCACCTTTAATAACATTTACTACAAATTTAGAATCAAGTGAAACGCCAAGATGTTCAGGAGATGTTTTAAATTTGGATTTGATTTTATTGATAAAAAGCTCAACGGTGATTAAGTTTTCGAGATTGGTCTTTGTAATATCAATATTATCAAGTTGAATGGATTTTAAATTAAGATGAAATTCTTCTTCAGTATTTTCTAATGACTTTTCAGATTCGAATGCTTTTAATAAGTTAAGTTCTCCATTTTTGTCTTGTATAATATTTATTTTACCATTCCTTAGTTTAATAAGTTTAATATCCATTTTTCCAGACATAATGGTCATTAAATCAAAACCCAAATAAAGATCTTTTACGTTTACAATTGGTTTATCCTTTTTTGTTTTGGTTTCGTAAATTTTTAGTTCTTCAAGGTCAATTGAAATGTAAGGGAAGTTTGCAAAGGGTGAGATGTGACTTCCTTTTATTTGTACCTCTCCTTTAAAGTCGGCGTTTACTGTCTTTAGAAGTTCCTGAACAACTGCCTCATGTTTGGCATACAAAACACCAATCAAAATCGAAGTAAGCACTATTGGAACAATAATGATTCCAATAAACATTCTTTTCCAAAACTTTTTAGTCATTTCAATATAAATTTAGTTATCTTAAATTTAAGTACAATTAAACTATAAAAGACGATTTAATTAAAGCACTTGCATCTTATTGTTTAAAATACATAGTTTTTTAATTCGGTAATTTAAAATAACAACTCAGACGCTGAATAGTTTAATTCAACTATAATTATAGACCAGCAGTTTATTCCGTTATGAAATGAGCTTATCTCTAAGAAAATTTCCTTCATGCCTCTAACTTTTTATTTTTCCTTCAGACTTTAAAAACTAAATAAAAATTGAGTAACTTTGATTTACTCGCAAAAAATAAAACACGAAAGGTATAAGCTATATAAAAGATAGTAAAAACAGCAAAAAAGCAGCTGTAATAGATTATAATTTATTTAAAAATCAAAGCGAGCAATTGGAAGACATGCTTGATACTATAATAGCAGAAGCTCGTAAGGATGAAAAAAGTATTTCTTTTGATAAAGTGGTAGCCAAGTTAAAAAAGAAAGGCAAACTTTTGTAAGAATAAAATCATTATTAAAAAAACGGCTGCTAAAGAATTAAAAAAATTACCAAAAAAAATAGTAGTACTTGTTACAAATACAATTTACAACTTAGCCGAAGTACCTCGCCCTGTTGGTTGTAAAAAATTAAAAGGTGCTTACAACACTATATGGCTTATTAGAAAAGTTGATTATAGAGTAATTCATACAATTGATGATGAAGTAAAAATAATTGATGTACAAAAAGTGGGACACCGAAAAGATATTTATGAACAGATATACTTTTTAAAATGTATAATTGAAATAGGTTAGTAAACAAATGAAAAATGTAATAATCTCACTAATTCTTTCAATTATTCTTTGTGTTAATTTAAGAATTAGTGCGCAACCTTGTTTTTCTTATAAAGCAAAAAAAAAGCGTTTTAAAATTGTAAAACGAGAAGGAATAGTAATAGATACCAATAAAATTAAATTAAACGGCGTTTACCTTTGGAAATTAAATAATGTAAACTCCGTAAAAGATACATTTTATTTGTTTATTCGTTTTTTTAATAATGGTAGAGTTTTTAAAAGTGGGCCCTACTGTTCTTGTCCTACTGTATTGCAATTAAATGATTTAACTTATGGTTCTTACGGTCAATATATGATTAAGGAGGATAAACTAATTATAGAATCGTATTCAGGGCCAGGAGGCTATTACTATCGGTATTTTGATGTTTTTAGTAAACATATAATTCCAATTGGAACTAAAAAAAGGGCAAAGTTTCCACAGCCTGAATTTAGGAAGGAGTTAATAAATAAAGAATATTGGTTTTATCCTTTTAATTTTGACACGTATTATGCTAATTGGTAAATTCCATTTCTTTTGAATTTTTAGCAAGGTATAATAGCAAAAAATAGTTGGTGAAATGGTCTGTATCCCAATAACAGTAAAGGTTTTACTAGAATTTATTGAAAGTTGTTTCAATATACTTTTTATTTTATAGAATTCGACAAAAATATCATTCTTTTGTACAAATGTTTTAAAAACTGTGTGTGAGTTTTTTAGACCATTTTTCCTCAAAAAATAAAAAAGCTTTGCAATTAAAACAAGGCTTTTCATTTTTCGAGGTAAATCATATTGCTAATTGGGGTTCACTCAAAATATATAAAAATTAGCTGAATCGACCTGCCTACGGCGGCTACTGTGTGGACACAATTTTTCACTTTCATAGTTGCTTTGCTAGTTTCCAGCCATGAAAAATGAGTACAAATTTTTCCAAACCTTTTTTCATGGTTATTGGCCCTGGTGGTCTTTGTTTGGTTGTACCTTTCCAACCACCTAATCTTGCAATTATCCATGTCGCCCATGATAGTCTTTTGCTTGAGTTTGTGTTCTTTACTTGGGTGTTTTTTGTCTAAATTTTTACCCAAGCTCTTTTAAACATTCAATTTCTTCCTTATTGAAAACCTGCTCAATTGCTTGACTTTCTTTATTATCGTATGCCATTAACAATTGCATTATCCTTAGTAAATTATTTAAAAGTAGTATTGTGAGTTTTCTTATAGCCCAACCAGTACCTAGCTGGCTGTCTTCAATTTGAAACCCTTGTTTTTTTAGTAATCGAAATAGTTGTTCTATATACCAACGTAAACGTTACATATGAATTATTTCGATTGCCTGCTTAAATGTTTCTACCGGATGTGTTGTCAATATACGCCATTTAACAGAATCTTTTTTAGGGCCATCTACTTCTTTAGCCTCAACTAAGTAAAGTTCTTTTGTTGGGGGAAGTTCTTTTGATTTTCTTCCATTAGGCTTATTGATAATTGTTTTTTTAAACCGAACTTCAATTTTCGCGACTCTTCCCTTTCGCTTTTTTCGTAAGTCTGGTGTGATGCTAAATAAATAGCTTCCTGCAACTTTTTCTTTTGCTATGGATTCATATAAATAAGTACCATTTGCTAATTTTCTATTCTCTTTACTTCGGATTAGTAAGTGCGTTTTTTCATCTGGTATAAGACAAAATTGTTCATATATGTCTCCTTCTCTATCTTCTATTATGGTTCTAGTTTTTGCTGATGCCAAAACATCTTTACTATTTTGTGAGGCTTTAATCCATTTAAAAGATTCTTTTTCTTCAATAAATTGTTTTTTATATAACTGTGTTGTATTATTGGCTTTGTCTTCTCTCCGATGCCACATTTGCATATCTGAAAACCCAACATCGTTTCCTTCTCTGCGTCTAGAACTAATGAGCCATGGAGCAAAAAACCCAATCCAAGCTTATTGCCGACAAATCCAATCCCTGAATTTTTCTTTAAACGGTTTTTATGATTGCTTAATCCAATACTACTAGTGTCTTGTATACATAAAACATGACGATCTTTTACGTTTAAGCCTTAACGCTTGGTAATTTCACCAATAAGTTTTTTTTCAGTTACACGGTCATTATCTAAAAATCGATAAAATCCTTTTTGTTCAGCTTCATTATTTGTAGTGCCTTTGATACTGCTATTGCGACTACCGAATAATAGAGCAGATAATTGATCCGCTCTCTTGTTAAGACGTTCGTCAGGAAATACGCCTTCAAAGTTAGGCTTGTGGCTAATTTTTTCCATAGAGTTTTTAACAAAAATACCTAATTTTGTGTCCACACAGTAGCTGCGGCAAGCAGGGCTAACGATGAGTCAGCTAATTTTTATCAAGCCAAAAGAAATAAAAAAACTCTATTTTTTAGAGCAAGGATTTTCTCAAAAAAATTTTAGAAAGCTTTACATATAAAAATGGATTTAATCCTTAAATCACTTATTAATTGGAATATTTGCGTTTTTGAGTGAACCCTACGTATAAGAATGGTTTCAACATCAAGAAACGCCAGTTTCATCACATTTTTTTAGAAGTAAAAAATAAATTACTTAATCTTGTATCATAAAAGAGTAAGCAATAGTTTTTGGTAGTTCTATCGCTTATATAAAAATCTCTGGTTTAATATCAGAGATTTTTTTATTAAGACCATTCTAATTTTTAATTATTTTTTTAGAGAATGTTCCTTTATCAGTTTCCACCTTTAATAAATAAGCGCCTTTTGGCAACATTTCTAAATTTAATTTATTATTGCTTTCCTGTAGTAACAACTTACCTTGATAATCAAAAACTTTGCAATTAATAAGTTCACCATCCGCTTTCACGTTTAAAAAATCGGTTGTTGGATTTGGATAAACATCAATATTAACTGTAATTTCTTTTTTATTATTTTCTATTCCTGTAACTAATAATAAACTACTTACGTCCATTGTTTGAAGGCCGCGGGCGTAAGTCCCGGCTATTAGTTTTTTTGTTGTAGGATTGTATTCTAAATCCCAAATTACAATGTTTGGCATGTTGTTCCCAAGTCTTGCCCAATTTACACCGCCATTGGTTGTGTAATAAACCCCAATATCTGTGGCAACAAATAATACGTTTTCGTTTGTTGGCGTTATAATAACATCGTTAATACCAGCTTGTGGTAGGTTGCCGCTAATATCTTGCCAAGTTGTACCATTATTAGTAGATTTATGAATGTGCGGAATGTATTGATTGTAGCGGTAACCGCTGTGTGTTACATATACATTATTGGTAACATTTGGAGATGGATGAATAGCAGTTACATAGCGGTAAGGCAAGGTCATCTGTAAACTATCCCAGGTTATTCCGCCATTTAAGCTTCGCCACACATTGCCATCGCTAGTGCCAGCATAAATATGGTTTATATTAAGCCTTGAATTATTTAAACAACTGATGTTATGAAATCTTGGAGCATAAATAATGCCATCGGTTAAATCAGGACTTATGGGATTCCAGTTCTCAACCGGATTACTGATGTTTTTATAAACCCTGTAAGTACCAGTAAACATAATATTGTTAGAATTTCCACCAAATACATAAGGCATATCCCAGTTTCTTCTATCGTTTTGATTGAGCGTTGAAGTAAAACCATCGTATGTATTTCCGCCATCAGTACTCACCCAAATCTTCCCGTTTTGAGTTTCTGCATACCTAATTTGTGCGTTAGTATTATTTAAACGAGGCTGAAAACCATCGCCTCCAAGCTCTCGTTGCCAGTTGCTTAGCCCGCCTACTAATCCACCGTACAAGGTACCGTTATCTTGTGCGCCACCACAATATTCATTATTATTAAACGGATTAAAATTCACCTTATAATACTGTGTATTTGGAATATTATCTAATTTAAACCAACTTATGCCGTCATCAGTGGTTTCATATAATCCACCATCGGTAGCAATTATATAATTGGTTGCAGATTTAAAAACAATATCGTGTACGTCGGCATGTGGGTTGTAATTCCACCAAGGGGGTTGATTCATTGCAAAATTTGCCCCACCATCTGTTGTTCTGTAATGCTCAACCCCACTCAACAAAACATCGTTATCATCATTTGGTTTTACTACAATTTTACCAAAGTACCAGCCAAAGCCACCGTATAAGCCACTGCTGGTTGGGCTTCCAGGCAAGGCCGTAAAACTGTTTCCGCCATTGGTTGTAACGTAAACGTTTTCTAAGTTGTACGTACTATCGCAAACCGATACGTATAATTTATTTGCATTTTGTTTACTCATACAAATTCCAAAGCGCGCCAGTTTTGTATTTGGTAAGCCGTTATTAATTATATTCCAATTTGTACCGCCGTTAGTTGTTTTGTATACACGTGAGGTGTTGCTAAATCCAAATGATTCTGTGTTTGTGCGAATTCTGCTCCAACTTGTTGCATAAATAATGTTAGGGTTTGTAAAATCCATCACCATATCACTTACTCCAGTTTGGTTATCAATACTGAGTACTTGTGTCCAGCTGGTGCCACCATTAACTGTTTTATAGATACCTCTGTTTAAATTGCGTACCATTGGCACTCCCATAGCAGAGGCATACATTATTTGTGGGTTGGTAGGATGAATTAAAACTTGTGTAATAATACCTTGTTGGGTTAAACCTATGTTTGTCCAAGTAGATCCGCCATCGGTACTCTTGTAAATACCATCTCCAATAAAGCAAGTAAAAGGAGTATCGGGGTCGCCAGTGCCAACATACATCGTGTTTGGATTTTGAGGGTCAAAAACAATGGTTGCAATTGAGAGCGCCGATTGATTGTCAAATATAGGAGTCCAAGTAGTACCTCCGTTAATAGACTTAAAAAGCCCGCCACCTGGGCATCCTGCAAAAAGTATATTTTGATTAGTAGGATGTATAGCTAAAGCGGTTATTCTTCCACCAATGTTGGTTGGGCCTTCTTGTTGCCATGCAAGTGTTGATGAGCTGCGTGCCATGTTTAAATCAATCGTTGCTTCGCTTAAAACTTTTTTATAGGCTACTATATCTAAGGCTGCATCAGGAAAAGAGCGCATTAATGCAAAATGTTCTGCGGGCGCCTCCTTGTCTTCAAAGTGCTCAGATTTATCAACGCAGTACTTAGTTTTAAAAATAACTGCTCCAGTTCCAATCAATGCAATAACTAGTGTGCTAATAAATAACTTTTTCATAACGCTACGTTTTGGTTACATATAAATTTACGAATCTTTATTGATTAAACAAAATGCCAAGTAATTGGTTTATAAATTATGAGTATAGAATTAATTTATTCTTGCATTACGCTAACGCTAATGGAATTGGTACTAGGTATTGATAATATCATTTTTGTTTCCATCCTTAGCGATAAACTGCTAGAGAATCAGCGCGAGAAAGCACGAAATTTGGGGATTATTTTATCTGTTATTTTAAGAGTTGCCTTATTGTTTGTTATTGGTTTAATACTGTCTATGCAAAAACCATTAATTCAATTAGGAAATTTTAACTTAAGCGGTAAAGATTTAATGCTGCTCATTGGTGGTTTATTTTTAATCTACAAAACTGTAAAAGAATTATTGCACAAGCTTAAACCACATAAAGATGAAAGTGAAACAGCCGCACGAGTAGTTGTGAGTTTTACCAATATACTTATTCAAATAATGATAATAAATGTAGTATTTTCAGTTGATACAATTTTAACCGCAGTTGGTTTGGTAGATAGTGTGTTGGTGATGGCAATTGCAATTATAGCATCGAGTGCATTAATGTTGGTGTTTGCAAAACCAATTGTGAGTTTAATTAATAAGTTTCCTGGTATTAAACTATTAGCCTTTGTATTTTTAATATTAATTGGTTTCTATTTAATTGCAGAGGCATTTCATATAGAATTGAGCAAAGCATATTTGTATTGTAGCATGGTGGTAGCTTTAATTTGCGAGTGGTTAAATATTTTGTATAGAAAGGCTAATCCTACAAAGTTCTGAGCTTTAAGAATTTATTTTTCTTGATAATTTCTAGAAATAACTGATTGTCGAGAAGAATACAAATCTCTTTTTTAAACCTATTTATACAGCGGAAGTAGATTTTGTCAACCAACTAGTTATCTTAATTGGAGTAATTCCTCACCAAAATTTAGAACAATCTACGATTTAGTAATTCTTAGGATTTCATAAAAAGGATTTTTTTGGAAATCCTTATAGTTTGTTAATCAGAGACATTTCTTTTTTTGAACTGACTTTTTAGGGTTAAAACAAATAGTTCATACATTAATTTGCTATAGCCAATAATTGCAGTAAAAAAACATTATTAAAAGAAATTCTTATAATACCAATTATAACTTTACTAAAGTCCAAACTACTCCTTCCTTTTCATTTATACTTCTTCAAAAAAATCTTCTGTTGTTATAACTATGTAAGATTTTTTTCATCGTCTAAATAAAAAATAACTTCACTTGTTTGGACTACCAAATAATTACAATTGGTATAATCGTTAAGCTGCCATAACTCAAAAAAAACATCACTTGTGGCAAAAGTAAAATATTTGTATATTTGCCATAAGTACATAAAAAAACAAGTTATGGCAAAAATAAAAAATCTAGTAAATGTTATTGGACGAGAATTTGAAACACAAAAAATGAAAAGCTTTTTGTTGAGTAAAGAATCTGAACTACTTGCAATGATTGGCAGACGAAGGGTTGGAAAAACATACTTAGTTAAAAATGTATATAAAAACGAAATGGTATTTCATATTACTGGTTTACAAGATGTGCTAAGAACATACCAATTAGATAATTTTGTAGAAGCTCGAAATAAGTTTTTTATAAAAAGTAAAAATCTACCAAAACCTACCAATTGGATAAGTGCTTTTTCGCAGCTAAAACAACTACTTGGTAAACCAAGCAAAAAAAAACGTGTTCTTTTCTTTGATGAATTTCCTTGGTTAGCTTCCAACTCCAATGAATTTTTAAAAGCCTTTGATCATTTTTGGAACACTTGGGCAATAGACCAAAACATACTTGTAGTAATATGTGGCTCATCTGCATCATGGATGATTACTAATATTATTAATCATAAAGGTGGGCTACACAACAGGGTAACTCAAAAAATACACCTTGCACCCTTTACACTCTATGAAACCGAAAAATATTTTGAAAGTAAAAAAATAAAAATCCCTCGCCCTAGTTTAATAAAACTTTACATGGCTACTGGCGGAATACCATACTACTTAAAGGAAGTAAAAAAGGGAGAAACGCCTGTTAATGCAATAAACAATATGTATTTTGGTCCAAATGCTAGTTTAAAAAACGAATTTGAAAATTTATACAAAGCACTATTTTCAAATTACAAAAAACACATTCTCGTTATTAAAGCACTAGCAAGCAAGTGGGTAGGCTTAACCCGAAACGAAATTGTAACACGCACTAAACTAAATACTGGAGGAGCAATAACAACTATTCTTAATGAATTAGAAACATCGGGCTTTATTCAATCGATACAACCCTTTGGTAAGCTACAACGCGAAACCCTATACCGCCTAACGGATGAATACTCACTCTTTTATTTAGATTTTATTGAACCAAATAAAAACATAAAAAATTATTGGATAAAAAAATACAATACTCAAAAAGCAAAACTATGGCAAGGTTATGCCTTTGAAAATCTTTGCTTAAAACATATTGAAGGTATTAAACAAAAACTGGGTATATCTGGCATACTCACTTCTGAATCCAGTTTTTACTCAAGAAGAGATAAAGACACTCAAGGTTGCCAAATAGATTTACTAATTGATAGAGCTGATAACGCTATTAATATCTGCGAAATTAAATTCTATGAAGGAGCGTTTGTAATAAAAGACGATATAATTCAAAATCTGCAACATAAACAAAATATTTTTCAAGAAAAAACTAAAACTAAAAAGCAGTTGTTCCTTACACTTATAACATCACAAGGAATTTCAGATAATAAAAACAACGTGCTAATTGATACTCACTTAGATGCCTCTGCTCTTTTTGAAATAAAAAACTTCTAATCTTTAATTTTGTTAACCTGCCATAACTCATAAAAAAAAGCACTTATGGCAAAAGTACAAAAATAAAAATTGAGCTATCCCAACTCAATTAACTTCTTTTCCAATGAATACATTTCATCTCGTAGCTTGGCGGCTTGCATAAAATCCATTTCTTTTGCCGCCTTAAGCATGGCACTTTTAACTTTTGCTATTTGTTTTTTTAATTCATCTACATTTTTATATTCTACCTCAGGTTCTGCCGCCATGCTCGACAAAATAGGATCTTCATAAACCTTAACTAACTTACCACCAATCGTAACCTCAGTGCCACTTATTTGAGGTTGAACAATTTGTTTTTTGCCTGCTTGCACAGGAGTAATACTATGTTTGTAATTATACTCAATTTGCTTTTTACGTCTACGCTCCGTTTCTTCAATAGTAACTTTCATACTATCTGTAATTTTATCAGCATACATAATTACTCTACCATTCACGTTACGAGCAGCTCTACCAACCGTTTGAACAAGACTTGTAACGTTTCTTAAAAAACCCTCTTTATCAGCATCTAAAATTGCAACTAAACTTACCTCTGGCAAATCTAATCCTTCGCGCAATAAATTAATACCAATCAATACATCAAACATACCAACTCTGAGTTGTCGCAAAATTTCAATCCGCTCTAAGGTATCAACCTCACTATGAATGTATCTGCAACGCACACGTAATTTTGTTAAGTACTTTGTTAGCTCCTCAGCCATACGTTTGGTAAGTGTTGTAACTAATATACGCTCGTCTTTTTCTGCAGTTCTATTTATTTCATCTAACAAATCATCAACCTGATTGCTGCAAGGACGCACTTCAATAATTGGATCCAAAATACCAGTAGGCCTTATTAATTGCTCAACAACAATACCTTCTGCTTCATTTAATTCATATGCACTTGGTGTGGCACTTATGTATATGGTTTGATGTTGTAGTGAGTAAAATTCCTCAAACTTTAAAGGTCGGTTATCCATAGCTGCAGGTAGCCTAAAACCATACTCTACCAAATTTTGCTTTCTACTTAAATCACCGCCAAACATCGCTCTTACCTGCGGAAGCGTTACATGGCTTTCATCAATCAGCATTAAGAAATCATCTGCAAAATAATCTAACAAACAAAAGGGCCTTGTTCCTGGCTCTCGGCCATCAAAGTAGCGCGAATAATTTTCTATTCCACTGCAATAGCCCAATTCGCGCATCATTTCTAAATCATACTTAACGCGGTCTTCCAAACGCTTGGCCTCTAAAATTTTATCTTGCGATTTAAAAAACTCAACTTGCTTGCGCATATCCTCCTCAATTGTAAAAGCAGCTTTTTGCATGGTATCAGGCGCTGTTACAAAAATATTTGCTGGATAAACCGTAAACGATTCAAATTTTTCAAGAATGTGATTGTTAGCAGGATCAAAAGTTTCAAGACTCTCGATTTCATCCCCAAAAAAAGAAATGCGCAAACAATAATCGGTATAAGATAAATGTATATCAATAGTATCTCCCTTTACACGAAATGTACCTCTAGTAAAATCCCCTGTTGTTCTTGAATACAAGGCTTGTACAAATTGATGTAATAATTTATTGCGTGAAATAAGTTGTCCTTTTTCTATAGTAATAATATTGGCTTTAAAATCACTAGGATTTCCCATACCATAAATGCAACTTACTGAACTAACAATTATTACATCCCTACGACCGGATAAAAGAGAAGAGGTTGCGCTTAAACGTAATTTTTCAATCTCATCGTTAATTGATAAATCTTTTTCAATATAGGTGCCAGTAGTTGGCAGATAAGCTTCGGGTTGATAGTAATCGTAATAACTTACAAAATACTCCACAGCATTTTTTGGAAAAAACTGTTTAAACTCACTATACAATTGCGCGGCTAAGGTTTTATTGTGGCTTAATACTAAAGTAGGTTTATTAATTTGCTGAATTACATTTGCAGCAGTAAATGTTTTGCCGGAGCCCGTAACACCAAGCAGTACTTGATGTTTTGTGTTAGCTTTTAATCCTGCTACTAATTGTTTTATTGCTTCCGGTTGGTCGCCGGTAGGTGTAAATTCTGATGTTAATTCAAATGCCATTTTGTTTAATGTTGCACTACGAGTTTAGAATAAAAAAATTTATTATTCTTTTCAAGCTTAATAATATAAATGCCATCCACCAACTCTTTTGTATTTATTGTTGCTAAAGACTGTTGAACATTTATAATTTTTCCATTCACATCTGTTAGAGATATTAACGTAATTTCTTTCTCTAAAAATAATTTTTCGCTTACTGGATTTGGAAAAAATGAAATTGCATTTGCTTCTTTCCTTTCATTAATAAAAGTTGTAACACATCCAATTGCTTGAGTGTTGTTGCTGTAACTTATAACTCCATTTACCACATACCAATCTTGCCAAGTGCCACCTTGCGCTGAGGGATTGCTCCAATTCTTAACATTAAAACTATTTGCGGCAACACTTGTTCCTTTTATTGCATATACTTTTAAAGCTTGGTTATTTCTATTCCACGTTAAAGGTACATTTGCAGTGCAGGTTTCCGGTGCATTTGGTAGTACACAATTAGGTTGAATGAAGTAGGCGTTATCATCATAAGTTGGAAAACCACCAAAAACCTTTGCAATACCCGTACTATCAATACATACAGCTGTGTACTCATCACAAGCAATACCGTAAAATGACACCAACGAATCTTGAAACAAACGTGCTAAAAAAGTTGTTTGCCTTCCTCTTCTATCAGGGTTATCGTAATGTGTATCGGTAATTGTTCGCCTTAATAATTTATGCATTAAAAAATTATTGTTACCAATCGTAACCAAATTACCATAAGGATTACTTAAAGCTACCGTTGATGTAATAGAGCCTAAAGCTGCAGAATAATACGCTTGACCCTGCACTGCCATGCCAGCGCTCGTTCCACCAATTGGCACTTTTTTTACATTAATTAAATAATTTATGGCTGTATCAACAGATGTATTATTCCAAAAATTAATATAGTCGTTTTGGTTTCCACCAGCAATAAACAAGGCCTCTGCTTCCCTAATTCTTCTTCTAACATAAGGATGGTTAGCAGCTGCAACACTAGGAATAACAATAGTTTCAACAGAATTAAGCGTAATTCCCAAACCAGAGAAAAGATAATTATTATACCCATTAGTGCCCGTAACTCTAATAACCACAACATCTCCGCCGCCACTACCATTTAAAAACCACTTCATGGCGTTATCATCTTCGGTTGCGCCGCCCATCAAACAAATTTTATACTCCGTTGTTTTATCAACATTCGTTGTATCACCAGTAAAATAATTAGTGTAAGGAGTCTGAGCCAATGCACTTAATGACAACAAGCACAAGGTAATTCGTAAAAAATACTTCATAATAATAAGGTTTATACAAATTTACTATTAATTCAATTACCACATGTACTCAAATTTTTTATAATAAACATTCCTACTATCTTTGCGCCATGAATCTACTCTCGGTAAACCAACTTTCAAAATCTTACGGCACTAAAACACTTTTTAATAAAATTAATTTCGGTATAAATCATGGCGATAAAGTAGCTTTGGTTGCAAAAAATGGAAGTGGAAAAACTACTTTGTTTAAAATTTTAAAAGGGATAGAAATTGCGGATGAAGGCGAAGTTGTATTCAGAAAAAATATTTCAATTGCTTTTTTAGATCAAAATTTTTCTCTCAATCAAAACTTAAGCATTCAACAATTAATTGATTCTGCCGACAATCCATTCACAAAATGCATTAATGCCTACGATAAAGCGGTACACTTATCTGAAACAAACCCAAACGAAAAACATGCCGAAATGTTGGATGAGGCCTTGACTCAGATGAATGATTTGAATGCCTGGGAATACGAGAAAAATTTAAAAGAAATTCTCTCACGCTTAGAGTTAAATGATCTATCACAAGTGATAAATACGTTGAGCGGTGGACAACAAAAGCGTGTGGCACTGGCCTTGGTTTTAATCAACAACCCTGATTTGGTAATTATGGATGAGCCAACCAATCACCTAGACATTGATATGATTGAGTGGTTAGAACATTATCTGCAAAATTCTAATTTAAGTTTGTTGTTGGTTACACATGATAGGTATTTTTTAGATGAAGTTTGTAATAGTATTATTGAATTAGAAAATGGTGAGTTGTTTGAATACAAAGGAAATTTTGAATACTACATTACTAAAAAGGCTGAGCGCGAACAAATAAAAAATTCTGAAATTGATAAAGCAAAAAATTTATACCGCAAAGAGTTGGATTGGATTCGCCGTATGCCTAAGGCCCGCACCACAAAATCAAAATCGCGGATTGATGCCTTTTATGATGTAGAAGAAAAAGCAAAACAAAAACGTGTAGATAAAAAAATTGAACTAAGTGTAAAAATGGAACGTTTAGGAAGCAAAATTGTAGAATTACATAAAGTAACAAAACATTTTGGCGAGAAAAAAATCTTAAATCCATTTACTTACACCTTTATTAATGGCGAAAAGATTGGTATTGTAGGGAAAAATGGTGTAGGGAAATCAACGTTGTTACGCCTTATACTAAACGAAATGCCTTTAGATGGTGGGAAAATTCAAATTGGAGATACTGTAGTTTTTGGTTATTACTCGCAGGCTGGCATTACTCTAAATAACGATAAACGCATCTTAGAAGTAGTAAAAGATATTGCCGAGTTTATTCCTTTAGCAAATGGCACAAGCCTCTCGGCGTCGGCCTTGCTTACACGATTTAATTTTCCACCCGAAGTGCAATACAGTTTTGTAAGCAAATTAAGCGGTGGAGAAAAACGTCGCTTATATTTATTAACGGTACTTGTAAAGAATCCAAACTTTTTAATTTTAGATGAGCCTACAAATGATTTAGATATTGTAACCTTACAAACGTTAGAAGAATTTTTAGATGAGTTTAAAGGTTGCGTTTTAATTGTGAGCCACGATAGGTATTTTATGGACAGATTAGTTGATCATGTTTTTGCTTTTGAAGGTGATGGCGAAATTAAAGACTTTCCTGGAACCTATACCGAATACAGAATTTGGCAACAACAACAAGCTAAAGAAGCCTTGAACAAAGGAAAAATTATTGAAGAAAAAGTCACTGTTGCTGAAGAAAAAAAAGCTGAAGAAAAACCAATTGTTACTGCAACAAATTCCACACCCAAAAAATTAAGCTTTAAAATTCAGCACGAATTAGAGCAATTAGAAAAAGATTTGCCCGAATTAGAAAATAAAAAGAAAAATTACGAAAATGAACTTGCATCAGGAATAACTGACTACGCCAAAATTCAAGAACTTAGCCTACTTATACAACAAACTACCAATTTAATTGATGAAAAAACCATGAGGTGGTTGGAAATACAGGAGATGTAAATTAATCGTTAAAACAAAACTTAACTTTATGTACAAACAGATTGAGACGGAACGCTTGTTCATCAGACCCATCAATAAAGAAGATAAAGGCTTTATACTTAATTTATTAAACACAAAAGGTTGGCTACAATTTATTGGCGACAGGAAGGTTACTGATGTAGAGACTGCCGAACTTTATATAAAAAAAATACTTGATAACAATAAATACTTTTATCATGTTTTTGAAATCAAGGAAACTAAACAACCAATTGGTATTATTACATTTCTATACCGCGACAACTATAAATTTCCAGATATTGGATTTGCAATATTAACAGAATTTGAAAAAATGGGCTATACACTTGAAGCAAGTAAAAACTATCTTCATGAAATTAAAAACGATAAGCTTGTAAAAAAAATAATTGCAATAACCTTACCTGAAAACACAAATTCAATTAAACTACTTGAAAAACTTGACTTAAAATTTGAAAGCAAAATTACCGACAATTCTCAAGTTTTAAATCTTTATTCTATTACTGTAGAAAACGAGAGATAAACTAAACCAATCCAACTTGTTTAAAATGGTGCTTAAAATGCTTGTTTTGTAAAATAACCCATTCATCCAACGTTAATAAATTCATACGCGGATGAACATTTTTAGCAGCTGGATTTTCTGACTTATACTTATAAAAAATTTCTAATTCATTTTTTAAAGCTTGTTTTGCCTCGTCTATTGTTTTAAACACATAAGGATTTGGCTCATCTTTTAAAATTGGGTTTTTAATTCCTTGCGGCAAATCAGCATCAGAATAAATTAGATTAGCTTTTACCTTATCGGCCATGGCTAAATCGCCTTTAAACTCTATCTTTAATTTACCGCCAGCCAAATGCAACGACATCATTAAATGTTCTAAAATGTGTTGCGGTGTCATTACGCCAAATAGAGGCTTAGTTTCAGCATCAAATTTATCAATGTATGCAAACACCTGTTCTTTATCTAAAATATTTATCATAAAAACTACTTAAAAATTATTTTTCAAAATTAGCTTATTTATAATATAATCTAATGCGCCTTTTGTTATAATTAATGCTATGGCTAAAAAATAATTTACATTTAAGCTCCCAATACAGCTGCTAAATGGAAGCAATAAAAGCAATAATCCAACCGAAATTAGTAAGCCTCTGTTTACAAAATAGGCACTGACAGTATTATATAGTATCACATTTTCTTTTCTGATTGCAATAAACAAAAAAAAACTTGTTAAATGGTTTATTAAAATTATAAATAAGGTAGACTTCGTAATTGTAACATTCATTTGCTTTCCGGCGCCATTAAAAAAATGCCCTGTAATAATCATCAATAAAAAAAACACCAAATAATATTTAAATCCAAATAAAAATTGATGCAAAATGCGCTTTGTCAAAGTATCTCCAGCACAAATTATTCCTTTAAAAGCGCCAAAAAATCCAACAAGCAAAAAATCAAGAAGAAACAATAAATAAATATCGCCTATACTAAAGTTTAAAAAAAGCACGCCAATTATAGGAATAATAATGCTGAGCATCATCTCTAAAATATGTTTATACTTTAGTACAAAATTCATTTTTTAAAATTAGGCTTTTAATTAAATTTGCTCAACTAAAAATAAATATATGTACGGACAATTAAAAAACCAACTGCAAAATACCTTAGCTGAAATTGAACAAAATGGCTTATTTAAAAAAGAACGCATTATTACCACACCAATGGATGCCGTTGTTAAAGTTGGTGGAAAGGACGTAATTATTTTTTGTGCAAATAATTATTTAGGATTATCCTCACATCCTAAAGTAATTGAAGGTGCAAAAAAAGCCTTAGACACACACGGTTTTGGAATGAGCAGCGTACGCTTTATTTGCGGTACGCAAGATATTCACAAAGAGTTAGAGCAAAAGATTGCCAATTTTTTAGGCACAGAAGATACCATTTTATATGCAGCAGCTTTTGATGCAAACGGTGGTGTTTTTGAACCTTTATTTGATGAACAAGATGCAATCATTAGCGATGAATTAAACCATGCAAGTATTATAGATGGGGTGCGTTTATGCAAAGCGCAACGTTACCGCTACAAAAACTGCGATATGGCTGATTTAGAAGAGCAATTAAAAAAAGCGCAAGCACAACGCAATAGAATTATTGTTACCGATGGTGTGTTTAGCATGGATGGCTTTGTGGCGCCTTTGGATAAAATTTGTGACCTGGCAGATAAATACAACGCTCTTGTAATGGTGGATGAATGCCATGCTAGTGGTTTTATTGGTAAAACTGGTAGAGGCACCATTGAATTGAACAATGTAATTGGAAGAGTAGATATTATTACTGGCACTTTAGGTAAAGCCTTGGGTGGCGCTATGGGCGGCTTTACCTCTGGCAGAAAAGAAATTATAGAACTACTTCGTCAACGTTCTCGTCCGTATTTATTTAGTAATAGCTTAGCGCCAAGCATTGTGGGTGCTAGCAATGCCGTGTTTGATATTTTAAGTTCAACAACTGAGTTACGCGATAAATTAGAATGGAATGTAAACTATTTTAAAAACGGTATTAAAGCTGTGGGGCTCGAAATTAAAGATGGTGCAAGCGCTATTGTACCTGTAATGCTTTATGATGCTAAGCTGGCACAAGCCTTTGCCGAAAAATTATTGCATGAAGGCATATACGTAATTGGTTTCTTTTACCCTGTTGTACCAAAAGATAAAGCACGTATACGTGTTCAATTAAGTGCTGCGCACACCCAAGAACATTTAGACAAAGCCTTTGCCGCCTTTGCTAAAATTGGAAAAGAGTTGGGGGTGATTAAATAGCTATCTAAGCAAATAAACATGGGACTCGACAGCGTTGAACTATTAATTGAATGGGAAAACTATTTCAAAATAGAAATTCCAGACATTGTTGCTGAAAAAATTAATACAGTTCAAAGTGCAGTTGATTCAATCTCTGAAATACTAACTATTTCCAGAGAAAATCATGTTTTAAAGGAACAGATTTTTTCACAACTTCAAGAAGCGGTTTCAAAATTCAATTCTAAAAATGTTTCTTTGGAGCCTACTGACTTAGTGTGCAAAACATTTCCTGAGAACGAAAAAATAGCTTGGGAATTTATATCCAAAGAACTCAAGTTAAATGTTCCTTTTCCTCCCCATAAGCCAGAAAAATCAACTAAAATAAAAATATTTAAAATCCTTAGTTGGGTTCCGAACTTTAATTACAATGAGTTAACCTTTTCTCAATTAACAGATGTTATTTGTGGTACAAATTATGAAAAGCTTATTAATCCAAACGCAATCTCTACTAAATATGAAATTTATTGTGCGTTAATGGGAATAACAGTTGAGAAAATCGGCATTGATGTTTATGAATTCAGTCATGACAAAACATTTACAGGTGACTTTGGAATTGACTAAATTAATAGGGGAATTTTGTCAAAAATATAAAGTTAAAGTTATTCTCAATTAAAACTATACCCCACCCCTACACCAACAACATCCTGAAGGTTTCTGGCGTTTTTAAAAATATTTCCATTAGAAATGTGAACAGCATTAAGGGAAACGTTAAACTGTTTTGTAATGTTATAACTTAAACCAAATTGATGGTGAAAACAAAAGCCCATGGCGTTAAAACCATCGTTGGTGTTACGTTTCACCACTTCGCACCAAACAACACCAAATTGGTAATTTAAGTACAAATGTTTTCCCAATAAAAAAGAAGGCTGTAAACCCATTCCCAATGCGTGATTGCCATTATTGGTATGATGAAAAATAAATGCTGTATTAATTTTAATCACTTTTTCTTTATTAGGAAGATATTTATAGCCAAAGTCGTATTGAAACGGAAGAAACAAATTATAAGTAAAATTTATTGGCTGTAAATTATTTCCAGGTTCACGGTTACGATAAAATCCACCAATAACTTGCGCTCTAAATTTTTTTACACGTAGTGTAAACGTTCCTCTGTCTTTCTCAAAGCTGTTGTTTGCTAATGAATCGCTTTTCAATTGTGCCTTTAAGCTCTTTGTACTTATTCCAAACAAAAATATTATAGCCACGAGAACTGACTTCATACTCATAAAACAATTTTATTTTAATATAGTTTAACCATGCAAATAATGCTAAAATAAGTGGCATTCTCCTAAATCAACCATTTCTTTTTATAAATTTACAACTGTGATTTTAAGAGGAGAAAATTTAGTAAAAAAATACAAGGCGCGCACTGTTGCTAAAGATGTAACGATTCAAGTGCAACAAGGCGAAATTGTTGGTTTACTTGGCCCAAATGGTGCTGGTAAAACTACCTCTTTTTACATGATAGTTGGCATGGTGAAACCAAACAGTGGTAAAATTTTTTTAGATGATTTAGAAATTACCAAAGAGCCTATGTACCGTCGTGCTCAATTAGGTGTTGGTTATTTGCCACAAGAGGCATCAGTTTTTAGAAAATTGAGCATTGAAGATAATATTAAGGCCGTGCTCGAAATGACAAAACTTACTAAAAAAGAACAAGCAACTAAATTAGAAACCTTGTTAGATGAATTCGCTTTGCATCATGTGCGCAAAAATTTAGGTGATCAACTGAGCGGTGGCGAGCGTCGCAGAACCGAGATTGCACGCGCCTTAGCAACCGACCCTAAATTTATTCTATTGGATGAGCCCTTTGCTGGGGTTGACCCAATTGCTGTGGAAGATATACAAAACGTGGTGAGAAAATTAAAAGAAAAAAACATTGGAATTTTAATAACTGACCATAACGTACAAGAGACTTTAAGTATAACAGATAAAGCATATTTACTATATTCTGGAAGTGTTATTAAAAGTGGTACTGCCGAAGAATTAGCAAATGATGAACAAGTACGTAAGGTTTATTTAGGGCAGAATTTTGAATTAAGAAAATAATTTGTCAGAAGTGAAAAAATGCTTCACTATTTTCATAGCACAAAAATTTTAAATACATTTAGAGGCTATTTAAAATTTATAGTTTAGATTTGTTATAGTGTTTTTTTGAGTACGGCAAATGCTTGGTAAGCATTTGAGCGAGCAAGTGCGATTGAAGGCAAATTTTGCTGGCGAAGCAGGTTGCCTTCGGCGAAAAATTTAACGAAATTGCAGCCAAAAAAACGCATAACAATGTAAATAGATAAAATTTAAACAGCCTCTTAGCTATAATCTTTTATGGAATTTTCGGCACAACAAATAGCAGAATTACTAGGCGGCACTTTGGAAGGCAATGCTGATGAAAAAGTAAACAATGTTTCAAAAATTGAAGAGGGAAAACCAAAAACATTATCGTTTTTAGCAAACCCAAAATACAATCATTTTTTGTACGAAACCGAGGCCAGTATTGTAATCATTAATAACGATTTTAACTTAGAAAAAAAAGTTAAACCCACGCTTATAAGAGTTAATAATGCCTATGAAGCCTTTGCGAAATTATTGCAACTATATGCGGAAATTAAAGGAACTAAAAAAGGTATCGAGCAACCAAGTCACATAAGCCAAAGCTCCACCATTGGTAACGATTGCTACGTTGGCGCTTTTGCCTACATTGGCGAAAATGTAAAAATTGGAAACAATGTAAAAATATATCCGCACGTTTATATTGGTGATAATTGCGCTATTTCAGATAACACAACACTGTTTTCAGGGGTGAAAATTTACCACGATTGTGTTATAGGAAAAGATTGTACCATTCATGCTAATACCGTAATTGGCTCTGATGGTTTTGGTTTTGCACCAAATACAAGCGGCGAAACATTTGCCAAAGTACCTCAAATAGGAAACGTAGTTATTGAGGATAATGTAGAAATAGGCTCAAACGCCAGTATTGATAGAGCAACCATGGGCAGTACTATTTTACGAAAAGGGGTTAAGTTAGATAACCTTGTGCAAATTGCACATAATGCCGAAATTGGAGAAAACACCGTAATTGCAGGATTATCAGGTGTTGCAGGGAGCACCAAAGTAGGTAAAAATTGCATGATTGCTGCTCAAGTTGGTGTAGCAGGGCATCTAAAAATTGCGGATGGTGTAAAAATTGCGGGTCAAAGTGGCATTGGTGCAAACATTGATAAAGAGGGGGAAATTGTACAAGGCTCACCAGCCTTTAATGTTGGAGAATATAGAAGGAGTTACGTACTATTTAGAAGTTTACCGAAACTGAACGATAGAATTAATGAGCTTAGTAAAAAGCTAAAATAAATTATCTACAACTTAAATCTTTAATTATATGAAACTTGATATTTTAGCCATAGGCATTCACCCTGATGATGTTGAACTATCTTGTTCAGGAACAATTTTAAAACACATTGCACTTGGTAAAAAAGTAAGCATTTTAGATTTAAGCTTAGGAGAACTTGGTACACGCGGCAGTGCCGAAATTAGAACCAAAGAGGCAATGGAAGCCGCTAAAATATTGGGAATAGAAATTAGAACCCAGTTAAATTTTAAAGATGGCTTTTTTGAAAATAACCAAGACCATCAATTAAAGGTAATTGAACAAATACGTTTTCACCAACCGGAGATTATTTTATGCAATGCTGTTAGCGATAGGCACCCTGATCATGGCCGCGCTGCTAAACTTGTTGCTGATGCGTGTTTTTATAGCGGTTTAATTAAAATTAATACTACACATAATGGTATAGATCAGAGCTCTTGGCGACCTAAAGCTGTTTACCATTACATACAAGACAATTTTATTCATCCGAATTTTGTAGTTGATGTTACGGAACACATTGAAAAAAAGCGTGCAAGTATAATGGCTTATTCTTCACAATTTTATAATCCTAACTCCAACGAACCACAAACACCAATTTCGAGCAAAGAATTTTTAGAAGCTTTATTTAGCAAAATGAGTATTTGGGGAAGATCTATTGGCGTGCCTTACGCAGAAGGCTTTACAAGCAACAGATATATAGGTGTTAAAGATTTGTTTGATTTAGAATAATACGATAAATTTTGTTTTCGAAATAAAAGCACGCTTTAATAGTTATAATACTTACTCACCATCAAGTAAACAACTACACCACTTACGGTAACATACAACCAAATTGGGTAACTAAAACGCGTTAATTTTTTGTGTTTCTCGCGTTGATCAGTTAATCCGTAATAAAACGATAACAAAATCATAGGTAAAACAATTACAGCTAAAGGAATGTGTGTTAATAGTACAATTAAGTAAATTGGTTTAATTCCAGCTACCGCAGCACTCTCAGTAGCATCCATAACCCCATCATGGTTTACATCGCCATACTTTGTATCTGGAATAAAATAATGTGCGGTAACATAACTCAATAAAAATAACGAACTTAAAACAAATGCGGTAATGTTTAATTTTTTATGGAGTTGGATGTTTTTATTCTTTATTGCAATTAACGAAAAAATTAGCAAAACGCTACAAGTACCGTTGAATATGGCATTCAACATAGGTAGCTTATAAATAAAATTAGGAAAAGTTGTAGGATGAGGAATCCACTTTTGGTTTAGAGCAACAACCACTAATGAGATTGCAACAGTGGTTCCATAAATTATTTGTTTTACCTTTTTGTCGTTGGCAGTTTGTAAAAAAGTATTCATGTTAGTTGATAAATTTAAATCGTTTAAAAAGTTTATTGATTTCTGGCACAGTATTCAATTTAACATTGAGTATACTAAATGATAAAATTACTAAAAGACTGCAAGTAATTGCCTTAAAAAATGAATTTATTTGTAAAGGGAAAAAGATAATTACCAACAAATTAATCGCCCAAACTAAAAGTATAGCAAAAGTATGTTTTGAAAACGGTTGCATTTTTAATCGGATAATGATATAAATGTATTTTAAAACATTAAAAACGCCGATTGAAACAAGTAAAGCCAAAGCCGCTCCAGCTATATCATACAGAGGAATAAAAAAATAATTACAAAAACAGCTTACAATTATTAAAACTAATAAAAGTACTGTGGTTGCAAAGTATTTGTGCGACATCAAAATTACCGACGAGTTAACACCAGTTACTAAATTTAATAATGAAGCAAAAGAAGCAATGTAGAACGCTATCTTCCCATTTGCATATTCTGGTGGTAAAAATGAAAAAATAAAATCCAAACCAGCCCATAATAAACAGAACATAAGCGCGCCAATAAAAAACATGTACCTGCTACTCATTTCGTAAATTTTAGAAACTTCTTTTGTATCGTTTATTGCCCAAGCTTCTGAAATTTTTGGCTGAGCAATTCGTTCTAAACTGTTAAATGGGATTTCCATAATGGCACACAACATAACACTCGTAGCATACACACCAACAGAATTTTCGCTCAACAAAGCGCCAATAGCCAACTGATCAATAAATTTTATGCCTAATGAAGCCATAGCCGTTAACATCATTAAAAATGCAAACAGTCCAATATTTTTTAATGGTAAGGTTTTAAAGAAAGCAAAATTAATTTTAAATGTTACTGCCTTTATTTTAACTAAATAACCAAGTAACAAAATTAGTTGCAAAATAAAAATCGAAATATAGCTAACCACTAAAAATTCTTTAGTAATTAATGAATAATAATAAAGCAGCACAACTACCAAATGTCCAACCCTCACAAAAACATCGGTTAAAAAAACAGTGTAAGTTGTTCTTAATAACGCCGAAGAATAGGAGCTATAAGTTGAAATAAGTGAAAGAAAAAAAGCAAAAATTAAGGCTTCGTTAAAATAAGAAGCAAATTCAGAAGACTTACTGTAATAAGTAACTATGCTAGATTTAAAATAAAATAACAATCCAGCAACCAAAAAACCACCAATTGAACAAATTATGAGCAAGAGTGAAAATAATCCGTTGTGTCTGTTTGGTTCATTTTTAATTTTTGGAAAAAAACGTAAGGTAACAGTTGTAAAGCCAAGCGGCATAACTACTGCAGCCATCCAGCTGAACGAATACATTAAACGCAACAAACCAATATCACCCGATGACATTAAATTAGGTTGCAAATAAATTGTGGTAAAAAAACCCAAAGCTGCACCTATATAACTCAAAAAGGTATTAGAAATGCTTTGTTTTTTTATTTCGCCCACAATTATTTTTTTCTAAATATTGTAAATTCGGTAGTAGGACTTTCTTTAAAATTATTTACAGCTAAAATTTCAAATGGATATATTAATGGTCCCATAACGTAACCCATAAACGGCAACACATACAAACCGTTTTCTAATAAAAACCAATACGCTTTTATTAATGGATTCTTTGTATCAACTGGTTTGTTAGTATAATACATAAATGGTTTAAGCGTAACCAACTCAAAGCCGTTTTTAGTAAAAACACCTATAAGATATTCTTTTGTTCGAGAAACTTGGCTCTCGCCTCTCTGCACTGGACCATGCAAATAAAAATCAGAGTAAATAAAATGACCTCCAGACTTAGTTATAGCAGAAATGTTTTTTACGGACTGTTCAAATCTAACATCATCAACTATGTGAAACAGTACATCCATACAAGAGATTAAATCGTACTGCTCATAAATGTTATTACTGTTATAATTTACATCACCAATATCCGAAAGAAAAAAGTTTTCTTTAGGGAAAGTTTTTTTAAGATTATCAATCGCTGTGGGTGTTATATCTACTCCAGTAATTTTTTGAACTTCAAGTTCGCGCCAAGCCTGAATATAAAATCCAGTACCTGATCCAATATCTAATGTATTCGCATTTTTAAAATCAATATTTAGCTTTGGAACTTGTTTTTTAAAAACGTGTTTACGCACTTTGTATGCCCATTTATTAAACGATGGCCCCAATTTTTTAAAGCCCACTCCTTCTAATCCGCTAATCGTATGTAATCTATCTTCCCAATAAGCATCGGGATTAAATGTTTTGTTATCCATGTGAGTAAATAAAATGTTCTATGGTCTGTTTTTTTTCTTTTGGTACTAAGTAGTAATCTACAAAATCAGTTGTGTTATTTAAAAAATTATCTACACTTAACAAACCTTGGTTCGTGGCCCTAAAGTATAAATAGTTATACTGCGATAAAATAGCTTCAATTTCTTTTTCAACTTCATTTTTTAAAATTTCGCATTGTATAATAGGTCTGTGATTTTTTAAAACATTTGATGCGCCTTCCAAAACTCTATGTTCGTTGGCTTCCGTATCTAACTTAATCAAGTCAATTAATTTATTAGGCAAATTTTGATTTACATATTCATCTAATGTTGTTACATCAACATCAAAAGATAGTTTTGTTCTATTGCCGGATTGGTTTTGGCTTAATCCACCATCGCCTGTTAATTGATCAACATTCTTAAATTTTTCGTTTGCTATGCTGAAAAAAGTCGCCTTGCCTTTCAAATTTGACAAGGCTAATCGCTGCGGTAAAATGTTATTGAACTGATTTATATTACAATTTTTTTCTAAGTATTTGTATGCCGACGGCATTGGTTCAAAAGCGTGTATAGTAACGTTCTTATTTTTTATTGATGAAGCTAAAAGAGAATAATAGCCTATGTTTGAACCAATATCGAAAAATACATTTGCTTTCTTTACAACTTCGCTAAATATCTTTACTGAGCTGTATTCAAATCCTTCTATATCATTCCAAAAAAGTATTTTAGATGCATAACTTGTTGGGTTAGTTGCTATCTTAAAGGTTGGAATATTATTTCCTTTAACAGAAAAAACACCGTTTATAGGAAACTTATATTTGGCAGGGATTTGCTTTGAAAAAGGTTTTAAAACATTTCTTAAAAAACTATTAATATATTTGTTATAAACTAAATTCTTAATCATCTTTAATGCAGCCCAACACCATATTGCTTCTATCCTATTGGTACCCCAACAAAATTAATCAAAATTTTGGCATTTTTGTGAAAAGACATGCCCAAGCCATTAAGCAAAATCAACAAGTGATAGTAATGGCTGTTAATATTATTGCTGGAAAAAGTTTGTTTAAAAAAAGTGTTACTGTTTTTGAAGATGAAAACAAGGTAATTACGCATCAACTTATTATCGAATCAAAGGTTTATAAGTTGCTCTACCTGCTACTTCCTTGGCAATACGTTATTCTGAAAAATTACATTCAAAAACACATTATTACCAAGTTTAATGTTTCTATTTTACACTCAAATGTAATTTTTCCTTGCGCTATTGTTGGTTATAAGTTAGGCCTAAAATTTAAATGGAAACATGTAATAACTGAACATTGGACCAGAGTTGACAAATTTTTTAGTAAAAGTTTATACAAAAATAAAGGGAAACGTGTTCTTGATAAAGCCCATGCAATCACGGTGGTTTCGGATACATTAAAAAACACAATAGAAAAATATTCAACAAATAAAAAGTTTTATATCATTCCAAATGTAATTGATAATAACGTATTTTTTTATGATAATACTATTCCAAAAAATGAAGAACTTACTTTTATAGCTGCTGCTAGTTGGATGCCTCACAAAAATCCATTTTATTTTTTAGAGGCTTTAAATGAATTGCACCAAGAAAAAAAACTACCACCGTTTAACGTTGTGATGATAGGTGTTGGCGAGCAATTAAATCTTGTAAAAGCCAAAAATTATCAATTTGAAATAGACTTTAAAGGGCAACTAAGCCCGAATGAAATAAAAAAGGAATTAAATAAAAGTCATATTTTTTTACATGGTTCTGATTATGAAACCTTTTCTGTAATTATTGCAGAGGCTTTATTTTGCGGACTTCCTAGCGTTGTTAGTCCTTATGGAATAGCCAATCAAGTTATTAATAAAACTAATGGCTTTGTTACAAACAACACGCATAATGATTGGAAAGAAAAAATAGTGCTTTGTTATAATTCTAATTATGACAACGAATACATTTCGAATCAAATTAAAGATAAATACAGTGTTAATGCCGTAGCGCAACTATTTTCTGAAGTTTATAGAAGTGTTATGGAAATAAGTTAATTCTTTATTTAAGAATCTTAGAAATTACAATCAATAAATCGATTTTAAATTACTTAAACCAATTCGGCAATAGCAAACATTTTTTCTTCCTCAAAAAAATTGGTCATAAATTGTATGCCAATTGGTAAGCCGTTGCTGTGTGTACCACAAGGAACTGAAATGGCTGGGCTTCCAACAATATTTGCTTGCACAGTAAATATATCTTCTAAATACATTTTTATTGGGTCAGCACTGTTTTTACCAAACTCAAAAGCTGTTCCTGGCGTGCTAGGTGTTACAATAGCATCGTACTGCTTAAACAATTCTAAAGTTTTTTGTTGAATTATGCGTCGTACTTTTTGGCCTTTGTTATAATACGCATCGTAATAACCAGCACTTAACACAAAAGTACCAAGCATTATACGGCGTTTTACTTCTTTTCCAAAACCTTCGCTACGCGATTTTTTATAAGTACTTTCTAAATCGGTAGCATTTTTGCTTCTATAACCATAATGTATGCCGTCAAAACGAGCCAAATTACTGCTGGCTTCGGCTGTAGTAAGCACATAATACGTAGGTACCAAATACTCTAAAAATGGAAAACTAACTTCCTCAACTGTATGGCCTTGTTGTTTATATTTTTCTAAAGTTGTGTTTATAGCTTGTTTCACTTCTTTATCTAATCCATCTGCATTAATACATTCACTTAAAACAGCAATTTTATATTTTTTGGTAGAAGATTCATTTATTTCAAACACGGGCTTTGAAGACGATGTGTTATCCATTTTATCTGAACCACTTATAATTTTTGTAATGATTGCTGCATCTATTACATTTTTAGCAATTGGTCCTATTTGATCGAAAGATGATGCATAAGCTATTAAACCATGGCGCGAAACTCTTCCATAAGTAGGTTTTACGCCCACAGTACCAGTAAACGAGGCTGGTTGACGAATTGAGCCTCCTGTATCAGAACCTAAAGCAACATGACAAAAATCTGCTGCCACTGCTACTGCTGAACCACCCGATGAACCGCCAGGTACATAATTTTCGTTTATTGAATTTTTTACATTACCAAAGGCAGAATTTTCGTTACTGCTACCCATAGCAAATTCATCGCAATTGCAACGCCCAATTATAATGGCATCTTCATTTAATAACTTTTCTACAACCGTGGCGCTGTAAAGGGATTCAAAACCCTCCAAAATTTTTGATGAGGCCGATACTTTATGCCCTTTGTAACAAATATTATCTTTTAAAGCAATAATTACACCAGCTAATTTGCCGGCTGCATTATTTTTTATTTTTTCATCAACCAACTTCGCTTGCGCTAAAGCACTTGTCTCAAATACTTCAAGCATAGCATTGAGTTGCTTTTTAGCATTGATGTTTGAGATAGCCTGATTTACAAGGTTTACACACGTTGTGATACCATTTTTTAAATCAACTTGTAATTGCGGTATGTTTTTATAAGAATACACTGTTTTATAATTATAAAAGCTGTTTAAAAAACAACGCTTTAAACTGTTTAATTTAACTAAACACCTTTAAGATTGCTTTGTAAACAGCCTTTCAAAAAAAATTAAATTTATTTTTTTTCTACCTCGGTTCCTTCAGTTTCTGCTTTGCTGGCGTCTTTAAATTCCTTTACACCACGACCTAAACCTTTCATTAATTCTGGAATTTTTTTGCCACCAAATAATAATAAAATAATGATTAAGATTACTATTATTTCAGTAGCGCCCATGCCACCTAATAAACCTAATACGAATAATGGATTCATTTGTTAAATTTTAGACTACAAATATACGAAAATGGATTGACAATTCAATTATTAATTAAATTGGTCTATTTCCTCATATTCTTAACTATTTCGTTGCAGCATAAGCCTTTGCAATAATTTCTCGCGTTTCCGTAATGGTTTTTACATTGGCTGCATTAGCTGCAATTGCTGCTTTTTCTTTAGCTTCCCAAACCGATAATAAGTCTTTTAAGCCTTTTTGAGCGCCGTATTTGCTGAATTTATTACCTGATTTGCAAAGCGATTCAAAATCTTGGGAAGCAATAATTGCAGATTCCGACTTCTCGCAACGTTTTGCACATTTAGCATATAAACTACAAAAACTCGGTACTTCAAATCCGCACATGTATTTTAAAACGCTTCTGTAATAACCAATTTGCGCATCACTACCATTGTTGGCATACAAATCAGCAATTTTAAATATAACGTCTTTTCCACTTTCTATTTCTAAGTTTTTTGCTTTTTCCATTGCCAGTTTAGGATTAACTTTTATAATTCCATCCAAGGCTTCAGCAATAACAGCATAACTTGGGTGTGTTAATGCTGCTTCATTCATGGTTTGTACATCTGCATCTGAACCAAATAGTTTGTTTAATTTTTGTAAAGCTTCGGCCTTTACAATTGTTTTTTTATCGTTATTGTAAATTGAAACAAGTGTAGCTTTTGCAGTGGATTTATCATTTATTAAATGTAATTTATTGATGCAATTATTTCGTAATGCTGGCAATTTATCGTTTGTGGCGGCATTTAGGTATAGCGCTTGCACATCTGCATCGTTAATATTTTTTTCTAATTCCTTCAGCGCTTCAAATCTGTCTTCATAAAGCGGTGCATTTTTGTATTGAAACAAATATTCTTCTTTTGAGTTAACATAGTCTAAATCACAAAGCAATTGTCTTTCTGCATCAAAATTTACAAGTTGTGGTGCGCCATCTGTTTTTAATGTAACGGTTTGTTTTTGCTCTGTAACCCAAATACGCGTACGCGCTACTTTGCCATTACTATAAACATCTATATCAATTGGTAAAGTGTACAATGGCACTTTTTTAAAATTTTGGTTTTGCTCAATTGTTAATGCTAATTCATTTCCTGACGCGCTTAGTGCTTTTGTAACTTTCAATTTTGGTCGTCCACTATTTAAAAACCACTGATTAAAAAACCAATTTAAATCTTGACCTGTTGTCTCTTCAAAAGCTAAACGCAGGTTATGAATTTCGGCAGTTTTAAATTTATTTGTTTCTAAATAATTTTTTAATGAAGCAAAAAATGCATCGTCGCCAACTGCCTTGCGTAACATGTGCAAAATTTGTCCGCCTTTAGCATAACTAAAGCCATCAAACATATCTTCTTTATCTTCGTAGTTAAAGCGAATAACATCCACTTCTTTATTGCTAAATAAATAACTCATTCTACTTTGCTTGTGGTGCAAATCCGCTGCATCTCTTCCATCTTTGTATTCGCGCCATAAGTATTCACCGTAGGTAGCGAAGCTTTCGTTTAATGGCAAATTACTCCAACTTTCGCAAGTAACTAAATCGCCAAACCATTGGTGAAATAATTCATGAGATATAATGTCAGTTCCTTTATTATTATCAAGCGTTTCGCGACTGGTTTGGTATACAGCAGCTTCGCCATGCAACGTTGCACTAGTGTTTTCCATTGCACCGCTCACATAATCGCGCGCTACAACCTGAGCATATTTAGGCCAAGGATAATCTACTCCCATTTTTTTTGAGAAAAAATCAATCATTTCTTTTGTATCACCAAAAATTGCTTTTGCGTGTGGTTCGTATTCCTTTTCAACATAATAACTAATTTCTTTCCCTTTCCAAGGTTCATCCACTACTTTTACAAAACGCCCAACTGCCATCATAGCAAGGTATGGGGCGTGAGGCAAATCTAATTTCCAATGATCTGTGCGTGAATTATCAGCATTTTTTGTGCTCTTAACAAGGGTTCCGTTACTTAAAGTAGTAAATTGGTTATCTACTGTCATTAAAATTTCTTGCGTTGTTTTTTGATTTGGACTATCAATTGTTGGAAACCAAGCAGAACTAGCCTGTGTTTCACCCTGAGTCCATATTTGAGGCATTTTGTACATATCTAATCCCAAAGGATTAACAAAATACAAACCTTTATCGCTACTAATAGCAGAACTTCCACCAACCTTTAATTCATTGGGTTTTGAGATATAACTAATATAAACTGTAAACGTTTCGTTACTTGTATATACCCTATCTAATTTAATTTTAATAGAATCGTTCTCGTAAACGTAATTCAAATTGCGCCTATTGGCAATGGCGCCAGTAACCACCGCACTTGATTTAGACTGTAAACTTTTATCCGTTGGTGAGTTAACTACACTTACTTCCTTTAGTTCCATGCCGCGGGCATCTAAAAACAATTTATCTGAGGCAAAAAATTTTGGTTTAATTGTTAAGTTGGCTATCCCTATTAATTGACTTTTGGTCCAATCAAAACTTACTTCTAGTTTGGTGTGGAGTATGTTATGTAGAACTGTGTTAGCCGCTTGGTACACTGATTTTTTTGGAGGATTGTTTGACAAAACTTCAATCGTATCCATTTGAATAGCTGGTTCATCATTTTTTGAAGCGCTGGCAGCAACAACATCCGCGGGCTTAGTGGCTTTTTTAGAACTTTTACAAGCAACTACACATACTGCGGTTATAGCACAAGTAACAACTAGAAATTTTAGTTTCATTTTTTAAATTTTAATGTGCAAAAGTTGAGAATAATTTGCTGAATACCAAACAATTTAGAGTTTTTTGTGTGAGTGGGGAATTTTGGGGATAAGACGTAACAAAGATATTATTAGACATAAAAATTTTACAATCGAAAAAAAATTTGTTTATTTAATGTTTGATTCTTTTTATGAACAAGCGCCCTTTGCTAGAAATAAAAAATTTAGTAACTCAATTTAAAACTGAAGAGGAGTATATTAAAGCTGTAAACGATATTTCGTTTACGTTGCATAAGGGCGAAACTATTGGTATTGTTGGAGAAAGTGGCTCAGGTAAGTCTGTAACATCACTTTCTATTATGCAATTGATACCTAATCCACCAGGTAAAATTACCGATGGGCAAATTATTTACCACAGCAAGTTTGGCGATACGGTTGATTTAGTTAAGATTGATAAAGAAGAAATGCGAAAATACCGTGGCAATGAAATTGCTATGATTTTTCAGGAGCCAATGACTTCTTTAAACCCAGTAATGAAGTGTGGCGAACAAGTGGTAGAAGCAATCTTATTACACAACAAAATTACCAAACAACAAGCCAAAGAGCGCGTTATTGCTTTATTTAATGAAGTGCAATTGCCAACGCCAGAACGCATGTTTAACAGCTATCCGCATCAATTATCGGGTGGGCAAAAACAACGCGTTATGATTGCAATGGCCATGAGTTGCAACCCAAATATTTTAATTGCCGATGAGCCAACCACAGCGCTTGATGTAACCGTACAAAAAACCATTTTAGAGTTAATGCAAAAATTGCAACAACAACACAACATGGGTATTTTGTTTATTACGCATGATTTGGGTGTTATAGGCGAGCTTGCGGACACTGTTGTAGTAATGTATAAAGGAAAAATTGTAGAACAAGGGCCTGTATACGAAATTTTTTCTAATCCAAAACACCCGTATACTAAAAGTTTGTTGGCTTGTAGGCCTCCATTAGACCGCCGTTTAAAACGACTACCTGTGGTAAGCGATTTTATGAAGCGTGGTGAAAATGGCGAGATTATTGAATTACAAACAGATGTAAAAACTGCAATAAATAATGTTTCTATTACACTAAAAGAACGTGAACAACAACACGCAGAACTATACGCACGCGATAAAATTTTAGAACTTAAGAATATAAAAACCTGGTTCCCCAGTAAGAAAACTATTTTTGGCAAGGTATTAGATTATACCAAAGCGGTAGATGATGTTACGTTTGATGTATACGAAGGCGAAACATTAGGGCTAGTGGGCGAAAGCGGCTGCGGTAAAACCACTTTGGGTAGAACGATTTTAAAATTGGTAGATGCCATTGATGGCCAAATTTTTTACAAGCGTCAAGATGTGTTGCGCATGAAAGAAAAAGATTTTAGAGAGTTACGCAAACATTTACAAATTATTTTTCAAGATCCTTACTCCTCATTAAATCCGCGTATTACTGTTGGGGAAGCGATCATGGAACCAATGCGTGTGCATTCAATTTTAAAAAGTAATACTGAACGCAGAGATAAGGTTTACGATTTGCTTAAAAAAGTTGGTTTAGAAGAAAAACATTATAACCGCTACCCACATGAGTTTAGTGGTGGACAGCGCCAGCGTATTTGTATTGCGCGCGCTTTGGGTTTAAATCCATCGTTTATTATTTGTGATGAGAGCGTAAGTGCGCTCGACGTTAGTGTGCAAGCACAAGTATTAAATTTATTGAATGAACTAAAGCAAGAATTCAAATTCACTTACATTTTTATTAGTCATGATTTAAGCGTGGTAAAATTTATGAGTGATAGAATGGTGGTAATGCAAAAGGGAAAGATAGAAGAAATGGGCGATGCAGACATGATATACAATAATCCTCAAAGCGAGTATACAAAGAAATTAATAAGCTCAATACCACTAGGTACTTTAGAAAATATTAAAAACAGTGTTGATCGGAAAATTCGTGTAGAGATGGCGGAACGGATAAAGGGGTGATGGTTCAATTATCATTTTTCAATTTCCATAACAAAGAAATAAAAAAAGCAGCCTTATAATAAAGCTGCTTTAATTTTATAATAATAGATTAATCTACATTATCGTGCAAAAAAGAGTTGTTTGGTTTTATTTCAATTTTTTTATCATCGCCTTCGCTTAATGTGTAGCGTGAAATGTTGTTTTCTGTACTTGGCGTTTTGTTCTCTAATGAAATATTTTTTCTTTCAAAAGCGGTTTGTTTTTCTAATGCTGCTAAGCCTTCAGGGCTTTTCATTTTTAATGTAATTTCTTTCAGCTTACGAATTCTTTCTTGTGCTAATTTAATTTGCTCTTCGCGGCTAACAATTTCTTCCTTTTCAACACTATTCGTTTTCGATTGATTTTCTGTTACATCTACAACGTCACTTTTAATTTCGTTAAAGGTAAATTCAGTAGTTAGTGATTTAATTTCTATCACTTCATCTTTTACAACTTCATCTAATTTGTGAATGATAATTTTTGGTTCTTCTTTTTCCTCAACGCTATCAATACTTGTAATTGTTATTTCTGAGATAGGATGTTGTTGAACCTCTTCAACTTTTGTCTCTGTAACAACATTTTGTTTTGCCTCATCTTTAACAAAAACAAATGGTTCATTTTTTTGAATTTCATCAATAATCGTCGTTTGCTTTGCTTCAGCAATTGGAGCCACCTCTTGCTTCTCATCTAAGTTAACGATTTTACGTTCTTTAAATACCGGCGCTTCAAAACCAGTGCTGTGCTTGCTATTAAAGCCAGTTGCAATAATTGTTACACTTACACTATCTCCTAACGACGGGTCTGTTCCGTAACCTGTAATTAACTCTGCTGTTCCCCCAGATGCTTCTTGAATGTAATCTGTTATTTCACCAAACTCATCCATATCAATATCATCGCTACCGCTCATTATATTAAGCAATACGTGACGTGCACCACTAATATCATTATCATTTAACAATGGCGAATTCAATGCTTGCTCTACAGCTTTTAATGAACGCCTTTCGCCACTTGCAATTGCAGAACCCATGATAGCAACACCGCTTTCTTTCATTACTGTTTTTACATCATTAAAATCAACATTAATGTGCATGTGTAAACTTATAATTTCTGCAATGCTTTTTGCAGCGCCTGTTAATACATTATCTGCATGCTCAAAGGCTTCGCTCATTTTTAAGTTGCCATAAATTTCGCGTAATTTATCATTACCAATAACCAATAATGTGTCAACATATTTTTTAAGTTCTTCTAGACCTGCTTCTGCTTGCGCGCGGCGTTTTTTACCTTCGAACATAAATGGTATGGTTACAATACCAACCGTTAAAATTCCTAACTCCTTTGCAATGCTAGCAATTACAGGTGCTGCGCCAGTACCAGTGCCACCACCTAAACCAGCAGTAATAAACACCATTTGGGTGTTATCACTTAAAAAGTTTTTTATTTCGTCAATTGATTCTAGTGCAGCCTCGCGACCAACGTTAGGAATAGAACCCGCACCTAAACCTTTGGTTGATTTAGCGCCTAATTGAATTTTATTTGGAACAGGACTCTTTTCAAGTGCCTGCTTATCTGTATTGCAAATTATAAAGTCAACACCTTTAATGCCTAAGCGGTACATGTGGTTTACAGCGTTACTGCCGCCGCCACCTACGCCAATTACTTTTATAATTGAGCCTTCTTCTTGAGGTAATTCAAATTGCATCATGATCTTTGGTTTTTATTGGTTGGGTTAATTTTGGTTTTTTTGTTTCTTAAGATAAGTTAATTTGTTTTTGATTACTCAATATCATCGCTTATCCAATCTTTTGTTTTATCTAAAATTGTATTTAAAAAAGAACCTAATCGTTTTTGCGAATGTCCTGCCACTTTTTTCTCTTCTTTTGGTTCTGGTTTGCTTTCTGCTTTTGTTGGTGCATCTACTTTGTTTACATTGATTCCGCGTTTAGCTTCACGCTCGTATTTTTCAATGCCTTTCATAACTAGGCCCACGCCAGTTGCGTACAATGGATTTTTTAATTCATCATCATTTCCCGCTAAGTGTTCATTAGGCGTGCCTATGCGGCAATCCATACCGGTAGTTAACATTACTAATTGTGGCAAGTGTTTTAACATAGAGCCGCCGCCAGTAACCACAATACCTGCAGCCAATTTACGTTCAAAGCCACTGCTCTTAATTTCAAACAACACAAATTCTAAAATTTCTTCCATACGTGCTTGTATGATTTGTGCTAAAAATTTTACAGAAATTTCTTTGTGCGGACGACCACGTAAACCTGGAATTGAAATAATTTCATTCTCTTGATTTTCTTGTGATAATGCTGAACCAAAACGTACTTTTAATTGTTCTGCTTGCGTTTTAATAATCCCACATCCTTCTTTAATATCTTCGGTAATTATGTTTCCACCAAAAGGAATCACAGCAGTATGACGAATGATACCATCGTAAAAAATAGCCACATCTGTTGTTCCACCACCAATATCAACCAATACAACACCTGCCTCTTTTTCTTCGTCGCTTAAAACAGAATCTGCGCTTGCTAATGGTTCTAAATGCAAATCACTTGTTTCTAAACCTGCACGGTTTACACATTTAAAAATATTTTTTACTGCACTTACTTGTCCAGTAATAATATGAAAATTTCCTTCCAAACGAATGCCTGCATGACCAATAGGGTTTTTAATTCCAATCTCATTATCTACTATGTACTCTTGAGGGATAACGTGTATAATTTCTTCGCCCGGACTCATGACCAAACGGTGCATGCTATCAATTAAACTATCAATATCTTTTTGACTTACTTCGTCTTCTAAACTTTGACGGGTAAGCATTCCACGGTGTTGCATACTTTTAATGTGTTGCCCTGCAATCCCTACAATAACCTCACCAATATCAACATTGGCTTTATCTGCAGCAATAGCAATAGCAGCTTTTATAGAAGCAACTGTTTGTTCAATATTTACAACTACGCCTCGGTTTACACCTAACGATTCAGTTTTGCCAATACCTAAAATTTCAACTTTACCAAATTCATTTTTACGCCCAACAATTGCAGCAATTTTAGTTGTTCCAATATCTAAACCAACTACTAATTCAGAAGCTAAAGATGGTGTAGGTTGTGTGTTTTTGTTTTCCATAAATTAGTTTTTACTTTTATCGGTAGCGTGTTTGCTGCACACTACAAGGTTTTTAAATTTTAAGTTAATTGTTGAATATTTATTCCAGTTATCAGTTTTATTTAAGCCTTGTTGGTAAAATAATTTTAAACGTGTAAACTTCTCTTGTATATCTGTACCAGAGCCAAAAATTATTTTATGACTGCCAATTGCGGGATAGAGTTCAAGCTCTTTATCAGCGTTTATATGAATTTGATGAATTAATGAACTTAACGTTGAATCTTGATTAATAAATGTTGCTACATCGTAAATATCATCTAACACACTTACATCTTTAAACGACCTCATTTCTTTGTATTGATTAATAGAATAATCTGACCTCTGAGAATAAAACTCTGGTATGTTACCGTTTGCAATGATAACACGCGCCGTATAATTATCGTTTAACGGCATTAATTTGCTTTGGGTATCAATGTAATAACTTTCGCCATTAGTGGTAACAACTCTCACAGTTGGTGTTCGTTGAATTAAATTAATTTTTAATTCTCCTTTCAAATCAGCAGCAACTTGGGCGTCTTGTATTGCAGGGTGGGCATTCAACGCTTTTTCTAATTCAGGAATTGAAATGTTTTTGTAACGGTTATTGATTAATGAATCGTTTCGTTCGTTAAAATAATTTTGAATATCAATTTCTTTCACAAACGGATTCTCATCATTGTTCTGAATATTAATTGCAATTGATTTTACAATTATGTTTTCTTCTTTTTTACTAACAAACGCCAAAGAAGTAACAATGCCGCTGAGTGCTAACACCCAAGCAAATGCAACTGCTACTTTTTTATAATTTATTTTCTTCAAGAATTTATTTCTTCTTTATTTGTAATTTTTATTTATTGCTTCTTCCAAGGGGGCTATCAATCCATCAATATCGCCAGCGCCCATGGTAAGTAATATTTCTTTTTTATTTTCTGTAACCTCAACTACAACTTGTTGCTTTGTTAAAAGCATTTTTTTATTTGAGGTTACTTTGCTTAAAAGCCACGAGGAATTAACTCCTTCAATAGGTTGTTCGCGAGCTGGATAAATTTCTAAAAGAATACACTCATCTAACAAACTTAAACTTTCTGCAAAACCATCAATAAAATCACGGGTGCGAGAAAATAAATGTGGTTGAAAAATACCTGTGATTTTTTTTGTTGGATATAATTTTTTTACAGAATTAATAGTTGCTTTTAATTCTTCAGGATGATGTGCATAATCATCAATGTAAACAACATTATCCTGTTTTACCCGATAATCAAATCGGCGTTTTACACCACTAAAAGAACGTAAGGCATCTTTAATTACAGAACCTTTGATACCAAGCTGTTGTGCAACTGCAATTGCCGCAATTGAATTCTCCACGTTGTGTAAGCCAGGCTGTCCAAGCGTTACAGAAGGAATGTTTTCAATAGGACTTTTTACATCATACACAAATTGTGCGTTTTCTATTTTAATAGAATGCGCACAATATTCCGTATCTAAATTTAGTGAGTAGATATTCCTTTTAGCGGTGAGCTCTAAATCGTTATCAACATTTTTTTTAACAATCAAAATACCATTTTCTTTTAGTTTTTTGCTGAATAAAGTATAGCCTTCTTTTACATGATTTTCATCTCCATAAATATCCAGATGATCGGCATCAACACTTGTAATGATTGCTATATCAGGGTTTAGCGTAAGAAATGATCTGTCATACTCATCTGCCTCCACAACAAAATAAGTTTCTGAGCTGGAAGCATCACCCAAAATTAAATTGGTATTGTAATTTTTTGAAATACCTCCCATAAAAGAAAAACAATTTATGCCAGCACTTTTTAAAAGGTGGGTAACCATGGTAGTGGTTGTGGTTTTGCCGTGCGTGCCAGCAACAGCAATTGTTCTGAAACTCTCGGAAATTTTTCCGAGTACAACTGAGCGTTTTAAAATTGTGTAATTGTTTTGTAAAAGATAAATATATTCAGCATGTGTTACTGGAACAGCCGGCGTGTAAACGATTACAACTTCTTCTTTACTAAAATTTGAAAGCAAATCTTTTAAAGCGTCAACATCTTCTGTATAATTACATTCAATTCCTTCGTTTTGTAATTGCTGTGTTAAAGCAGTTGACGTCTTATCGTAACCTTGAACTTGTTTGTTGTAATGCTTAAAAAAACGTGCCAATGCGCTCATTCCAATGCCACCAATTCCTAAAAAATAATAGAGTTTATAGTTTAATATGTTCATTGCCTTATTCTATTATTGCTTTAAAAACGATTTTAAAAAATTAATCTAGTTTGTAATTTGCCAATTTTAAAACCTCTTTTGCAATTACATTGGCAGAATTTAAATATGCCAATGGCTTTATATTTTGAATCAATTTATTTTGCAAACTTTCATTATTTAGCAATGCTATAACTTCTAGTACCAGCTTTTCGCTCGCTTCATTGTCTTTTACTAAAATTGAAGCTTCTTTATTTACCAAAGCCATGGCATTTTTTGTTTGATGATCTTCGGCAACATTTGGTGATGGTACAAGAATACAAGCTTTATGTGTATTGCAAATTTCTGAAACGGAGCTTGCCCCTGCTCTACTTATTACAACATCGGCTGCGGCATAAGCATAATCCATTTTATAAATAAAATCAAATGCAAAACAATTTTGGTTTATATAAGGTTCAACTTGTTGCTTTGCAGTATTAATATATGTTTTACCAGTTTGCCACAACAATTGAAAATTGCTTTTTGCAATCAACGCAATATTTGCACCTATGGCCTCATTAATAGTTTTCGCTCCTAAACTACCACCAATTACAAGAATTGTTTTTTTTGTGCCATCAAGTTTAAAAAACGCTAAGGCATCTGTTCGTTTACTCTCTAAATTTGCAATATCTTGTCTTACAGGATTACCAGTTAGAATAATTTTTTCTTTTGGAAAAAAATTTTCCATTCCTTCGTATGCCACACAAATTTTATTTACTTTTTTTGATAAAATTTTATTTGTAATGCCTGCAAATGAGTTTTGTTCCTGGATAAGTGCTGGAATTCTCATGCTTGTTGCTTTTCGCAAAAGTGGCCCACTTGCGTAACCACCAGTACCAACTACAACATTTGGTTTAAACTCTTTAATTATTTTTTTAGTTTTTAATAAGCTTTTTATAATTAAGAATGGTAATTTAAAGTTAGAGAGTGTAAATTTTCTCTGTAACCCTGCAATTGGCAAGCCAATTATTTTATATCCTGCAGCAGGAACTTTTTCCATTTCCATTTTACCCAAAGCACCAACAAACAAAATTTCAGCGTGTGGAACTAATTTTTTTATTTCATTGGCAATCGCAACCGCTGGGAAAATGTGCCCTCCTGTACCGCCACCGCTTAGTATTATTTTTAATGATTTCACTATCTCGCTCTGTGTTTTTTTTGATTGGCAGTTAATTTAAAAAATCAAAAGCGTTACTATTAAGTTGTTTCAAGTTTTTCTTCTGAATTTTCTCCAACACTTTTACTAATGCTTAATATAATTCCGAGTGTAATCATTGTAAAAATCATTGAAGTACCACCCATACTAATCAGCGGTAATGGCTGACCAGTAACAGGAAACAAATTTACAGCTACAGCCATGTTTACCAAGGCTTGAAACACAAGACTAAACGAAAGACCAACGGCGACAAATCCACCAAATGGTTTATCATTACTTCGTAAAATTCTTATTCCTCTAAACAATAAAATCATATATAAAAAGAGAAGTACAAACCCTATTAACAAACCGTACTCTTCTATAATAATTGCATATATAAAATCGGAAGAAGCTTGAGGTAAAAAAGCACGTTGGGTACTATTACCAGGTCCTTTACCAATAACGCCACCACTTGCAATTGCAATTTTTGCTTGTTCACTTTGATAATTACTTTTAGAATCACCGTTAGAAAAATTCTCAATCCGCGCATGCCACGTTGGTCCACGACCTCCTGGGATTGTATCTGGAGAATACCATATCCAAGTAAAAAATAGTGCTGCACTTAAAATACAAATGCCTAAAATCTTCAATAATATTTTATAATGTACTCCACCAAAAAACATTAACATCAAGCAATTAAAAAATAAGATAGAAGCGGTAGAAAAATTTGCTGGCAAGATTAATGCACAAATAACCCCAATTGGTAAAATTAAATGTTTAATTACAGATTTTAAATCAACTAACTCTTTTCCCTTAATGGCAAGTATTCTGGCCACATAAACAATAAGCATTAATTTTGCTAAATCGGAGGTTTGAAAGGTCAGTTTAAGTCCTGGAATTTCTACCCAACGTTCTGCGCCTCCAGCACTAACCCCGCCAAATAAAGTATAAATCAACAAGGGTATACATAAAAACAATCCAATTTGTGACACCTTGCTGAAGATTGTATATTTAAAGCGATGAACGAGGTAAGCTACAAAAAAACCAATACCAATAAAAATTACCTGTTTAATTAAATAAAATTCTGAATTACCTTGTTGAAATTTATGCGCCAATGTAACCACAGCACTATACACAACAAGTATAGAAAGTAACGACAATAAAAACATAATTGCCCAAATTACTTTATCTCCTTTTAAATAATTAAAAATGTTCATTGCTTAAATTTTTGAGTCGTCGAAACAGTTCAAGAAAATCTTAAACAATTTGCAACTGGTTAAACAAATTAAATTGAACGCACAGCTGCTTTGAATTGTAAGCCTCTCTCTTCGTAGTTTTTAAATAAATCAAAACTTGCACACGCTGGAGACAACAAAATTGCTTCGCCTTTTTTTGCAATTTTATAAGATGTAGCTACTGCATCGTTCGCGTTATCAGTTTCAACAATAAGCTCAACAACGTCTTTAAAAGCTTTAATGATTTTTTTGTTGTCTTTTCCTAAACATACAATGGCTTTTACTTTGCTTTTAACAATCTCTGTTAGCTCATTGTAGTCGTTACCTTTATCTTGTCCGCCGCAAATCCAAATAACTGGTTTTTGCATGCTTTCAAGGGCATACCACGTAGAGTTTACATTGGTTGCTTTGCTATCGTTAATAAACTCTATGCCATTAATACTGGCAACAAATTCTAAACGATGTTCGATATTCTGAAAATCTTGTAAGCTCTCGCGAATAATTTCGCGACGAACATTTACAATACTGGCTGCTAGTGAGGCCGCCATGCTGTTGTAAACATTGTGTTTACCTTGCAGCGCTAATTGCTCAATTGTCATAATTAAGGGTTGTTGGTTTTGGTTTGGTTTGTAATTAAGGGTTATTTGGTTGTTGGTTAAAAATGCTCCATCACCATTAATTGGTTGTTTAATGCTGAATGGAATATGTGTTGCATTAACTATTTTATGTTGTTGCATGTAGGTGTTTATGGCTTCATCATCGGCGCAATACACGAAATAGTTTTGTTTACCTTGGTTTTGAGTTATTCTAAATTTTGATGCTACATAGTTTTCAAATTTGTAATCGTATCTATCTAAATGATCGGGGGTGATATTTAAAAGCACTGCTATATCAGCTGTAAACTTATACATCCCATCTAACTGAAAGCTACTTAGTTCTAAAACATAGTAATCGAAATTTTCTGTTGCAACTTGGTAAGCAAAACTCTTTCCAATATTGCCTCCTAGCCCAACATTGTAACCAGCTTTTTTTAGTATGTGATACGTAAGAAGTGTTGTAGTTGTTTTGCCATTACTACCAGTAATACAAATTTTTGTTGCATTTGTATACCTTGCAGCAAATTCAATCTCTGAAATTACAGCTGTGTTGTTTTGTATTAATTTTTGTACTATCTCTGCTTTGTCAGGAATACCAGGGCTTTTAATAACCTCAACAGCATTTAAAATTTTTCCCTCGGTATGTGTTCCTTCTTCAAACAAAATATTTTCCTTTTGTAAAACTGTTTTATATTTTTCTTGTATTAGACCTTTATCACTTACAAAAACATCATAGCCTTTCTGTTTTGCAAGTATTGCACTTCCAATTCCGCTTTCGCCGCTACCAAGTATTACAAGCCTTTTATTCACTATCTTAACTTCAGTGTTACAAATGTTAGTACTGCCAACATAATTCCAATAATAAAAAAGCGCATCACAATTTTAGATTCGTGAAAACCAACTTTTTGATAATGGTGGTGCAATGGTGCCATTTTAAATAAACGATGCGTTTGAGCATATTCAAGTCCACGACGTTTCTTCTGGTATTTGAAATAATAAACCTGTAGTATAACAGAAATATTTTCAACTAAAAACACACCACATAAAATTGGTATTAGTAATTCTTTACGTATAGCAATGGCGTAAACCGCAATTATACCGCCAATTGCAAGACTTCCAGTATCGCCCATAAATACTTGAGCTGGAAAAGAATTATACCATAAGAAACCAATACACGCGCCAATAAAGGCGGCCATAAATACCACCAACTCTCCGGAGTTTGGTATATACATTATATTGAGGTAATCGGCAAAAATTGTATTTCCCGAAACATAAGCCAGTATGCCAAGTACCACGCCAATTATAGCGCTGGTGCCAGCTGCTAAGCCATCTATGCCATCAGTAATATTTGCACCATTACTTACTGCCGTTACAATAATTATTACCATAGGTATAAATATTAACCAGCCATATTTTGTACAATCATTACATGCCCATGAAATAAAAGAACCGTAATCTAATTCGTTATTTTTGAAAAATGGAATTGTTGTTTTTAAAGTCTTAGTAGGTTTTTCAGAGTACGTAGGGATTTTTAATTCCTTTTGCGCGTTTGGATTATAACTCGCCCATAATTGTTTTTCATTATGCGTTAAACGTTCTCTAATTACAACATCAGGATGAAAATAAAATACGCAACCTACAATTAATCCAATGCCAACTTGACCAATGATTTTAAATTTTCCTTGTAAACCTTCTTTATTCTTTTTAAAAACTTTTATGTAATCGTCAATAAAACCAATACCTCCCAACCATATTGTAGAGATAATCATCAAAACTATGTATACATTTAAAACTTTTGCAAATAATACGGTTGGAATTAATATTGCTGCAAGAATAATAATACCACCCATTGTAGGTGTACCAGCTTTTTTATTTTGTCCTTCTAAACCAAGTTCGCGAATGGTTTCACCAATTTGTTTTCTGCGAATAAACTCAATAATACGTTTTCCAAAAATTAAAGAAATAATTAAGGACGTAATTAATGCCAAAGCGGCTCTAAACGAAATGTATTGGAAAGCCCCAGCACCAGGGAAATCAAAAACTTTATCTAAATATTGAAATAAATAATATAACATTATATGTCTAGTGCTTTTATGGTTTCTTTTAAAATTTCTAAATCATCAAAATCGTGCTTTACACCATTAATCTCTTGGTATTTCTCGTGCCCTTTACCTGCAATTAAAATTATATCTCCTGGATTGCTGAATTGACAAGCTGCTTTAATGGCTTCTTTTCTATCAGCAATTCTTAATGTTTTTTTTGCATCAACTGGGTTTATTCCTTTTTGCATTTGGTTTAAAATCTCTTCAGGATCTTCGGTACGCGGATTATCTGAAGTTAAAATAACTTTATTGCTGTACTCGCATGCAATTGCTGCCATTATTGGGCGCTTACCAGCATCTCTATCCCCACCACAACCTACAAGTGTTATAACATTTTCATTGCCCCCTCGTAAATCTTTAATAGTTTCTAAAACATTTTTTAAAGCATCTGGGGTATGCGCGTAATCTACAATTCCTATTACTCCTTTCGGCGATTTTACATATTGAAATCTACCTTCAACTGAATTTAAATTACTTAATGCAGTTAAAACATTTGTTTTGTTTTGCTTCAGTAACACCGCAGTTGCGTATACAGCCATAACATTGTATGCATTAAATGTGCCAATTAACTTTACCCATACCTCTTGGTTATCAATACTAAGCAACAAACCCGTTAAATGATTTTCTATTAACCTACATTTAAAATCAGCTACAGATTGTAAAGCATAGGTATAACGAATGGATTTGGTGTTTTGCAACATTACTATTCCGTTTCTATCATCCTTATTTACTAGAGAGAATGCATCGTTTGATAAAACATCGAAGAAACGTTTTTTTGCCTTTATATATTCATCGAATGTTTTATGATAATCTAAATGATCGTGAGTGATGTTTGTAAATACTGCGCCCACAAAATGAATTCCTGCAATTCGATTCTGAACCACAGCGTGAGAACTAACTTCCATAAAAGCATACTCGCAGCCTTGCTCCACCATAGTGTGCAATAATTCGTTTAAAGAAATTGCATCAGGGGTGGTATGTGTTGAAGGGATTACAGTTGTATTAATTTTATTTTGAACAGTTGATAAGAGTCCGACAGAATAACCAAGTGCTTTAAATAAATTGAATAACAGAGTAACGGTGGTTGTTTTTCCATTGGTACCTGTAACGCCAACCAATTTTAATTTCTCTGAGGGATTTTCATAATAATTACATGCAATTATTCCTAATGAGTAAGAAGCGTCAGTAACTTTTACATAGGTAACAGCTTCGTTTTTCGAACTTGGTATTTCTTCGCACACAATAGCAATAGCACCTGCTTCAACTGCTTTATCTATAAACTGATGTCCATCAACACTCGTTCCTTTTGTTGCAATAAACAGCGAATCTTTGCGAACCTTACGCGAATCAAACGTAATATTTGAAATAGCAATATGCGTAGAACCGATTACTTCTTCTAACCTAACTTTGTATAATATGTCGCTTAATAGTTTCAAAATTTTAGCTAAGAGTTAATACTATTTTATTTCCTTTTGCAAATTTTTGTCCTGCTTCAATACTTTGTTTTTTAACTGATCCAAATCCTTCAATCTTAACATAAACGCCATTATTTTCTAAAAGATACATAGCATCTTTAGCCGATAGGCCAGTTAAATTTGGCATTATGCCTTTTCTTAATTGTCCTTCTAAATTAACTGCTAACAAACCTATGCGGGCAGTATCTTTAACGCTTTTAGAAACATAACCTTCTGTATCTCTTGCTGAATAAGGTAAAGAAAGCGTGTTGGCTAATTGTTGTAATTCGTTAGATTTTGTTGTGATTACATTTGGGACATTAGTTAATAATTTTTGCCCGTTATTAACAGGTTGTAAAAAATCTAAACTATTTGAATATACTTTTTCGGCAATTTCTTTAAATACAGGCCCTGCAACCAATCCGCCATAATAATTTCCTTTTGTTGGATTATTGATTACTACGATGCAAGTATATAAAGGATTATCCGCAGGGAAGTATCCAACAAATGACGCTTGATATGAAACGCTTGCGTGATCTCCGTTAACAGAGTAAATCCCATTTTTAGCAATTTGAGCAGTACCTGTTTTTCCACCAACTTTAAAGGCTGTAATGTTTAAACCTTTACCAGAGCCATTCTTAACAACACCTTCCATTAATAGTTTTGCTTTTGCTACTGTGCTTTGTTTCACTATTTGTTCATCAATAACCTCAGTACCAAATTTTTTAATGGTAACGTTGTTTGATTTTATTTCGCTAACAAAACGCGGACGCACCATTTTACCGTTGTTAGCAATTGCATTATAAAGTGTAAGTGTATGTAATGGCGTTAACATACTTTCGTAACCAATACTAAGCCAAGGCAGGGTAGTGCCATACCAATCGCGGTCTTTAACTTGCTTTATGCGAGGAACTCCTTCACCAGGAATAGTAAGTCCTAATTTTTCATTCATGTGAAACGAATTTATTTTAGCAACAAATTGTTTCGGATTTTTTGAAAAATACTTAGTTACTATTTTACTTATTCCAACATTGGAAGATGTTTCGAAAGCTCTTTGTACCGTAATTACAGGCTCAGCAGGAGGATGCGCATCCTTCATTTTTCTATCGTAGTACATACATTCGCCATTTCCTACTTGTATTTTTTCATCCAACGAAATGTTATACTCATCTATAGTTGCTAATAAAGAGGCCAGTTTGAAAGTAGAACCTGGTTCCGTTGGATAAGCTAAGGCGTAATTGTAATTCTCTGTATAAGAAAGTCCTGTATCGCGTTTGTTTTTAGTGAGATTTGTAATTGCTTTTATAGCTCCAGTTTTTACTTCCATTAACACAGCGCAACCATGTGTTGCCTCATTTGCTATTAGTGCTTTTAACAATGCCGCTTGCGCCACATCTTGAATATTAACATCAAGTGTTGTATATAAATCGCAACCTGGCTTTGGTTCTACTTCGTTTTCATCATTAATTGGTCGCCACACATCGCCAGCAATTTTTTGCATTAAGCGCTTACCACCAGTACCTTTTAATGTACTGTCAAATGCGCCTTCTAATCCAACTGGTTTAATTCCAGGCCTAGCTAATCCAATAGTACGTGCCGCTAATGATTGAAATGGCCTTTCACGACGATTGGTTTGTATAGTAACTAATCCACCACGTTTTCCTTTTCTAAAAATTGGAAATTGTTTCAACGTTTGTAAATCTTTATAAGAAACATTTCGTTTTAAAACTACATATCGGTCTTTATCATTCCTAGCCTTATTTAAAATTTTTAAATATTCTTTTGGTCTTTTATCCTGAAAAAGCATACTGAGCTTTAACGCTAACGAATCTCTATTAGCTTTATAAAATGCTTTATCAATACTTGGTGCGTTAATATCTACTGCAACTTCGTAAAATGGTAAACTAGTTGCTAATAGTGCACCGTTGGCGTCAAAAATATTTCCACGCACAGCTTCCATTTCAAAAACCCTGGTGGTAAAGGCTTCTGCTTTATCGCGCCACTCTTGTCCTTGTACAAATTGTATTACACAAATGCGGTAAAGTATTGCCAAGGCAAACACACACATTGCAACATAAGCAATGTAAGTACGTGTAAGTATGGTTTTTTTATTCTCCACTTGTTGTCTTTAAATTTAATTCAGTACTATCTACCTTAATTTTATAAGGTGGTACAACAGATTCTTTTAACCCAATTTTTTCGGCAGCCTTTGCAACCTCACTTTGCTTACTGGCAAACATTAATTCGCTTTTGGTTGAAATATACTCAGTTCTAAGTTCTTTTAATTCGTTTGATATTTTATTTACTTCTCTTATTTTTCCATCTGCGTAATATCCATTTGCTATGTAAAAAATTGCTACAAAAGCGAGGAAAATTATGTATGGTAAATTTTTTAATGTTTTTTCGCTTGTTAAAAACGTTCCGCTAAACACAGCAGATAAGCCTTTTGCAAGCACACCCTTTTTGCGTGGTTTTGCCAATTTTTCTTCTTTATTACGCACAACTTGCTCCACAACTTCTTGCTCTTGCTCGAGGGCTTCTGTTTGAACGGGTATGTCTCTATATTTATTTGGCACTTTTTTGTTTTCTAATTTTATTCTTTTTCTGTTTTATTACTTCTGTTATATTTTTTCAGCTACTCTCAATTTTGCACTTCGAGCGCGCGTGTTATTTTTAATTTCTTCTTCTGTAGGTACAATTGGTTTTGCTGTTAAATTCTTGAATACTTTCTTTACCGTTCCATAAATCATATCCTTTTCTTCAACACCATTTACATTTCCTGTTTTAATAATATTTTTAACTAACCTATCTTCTAAGCTATGGTATGATATAACTACTAGCCTTCCACCTTCATCAAGTATATCAAGACACTGGCCCAAACAATCACTCAACACTTCTAGCTCTTGGTTTACCTCTATTCTTAATGCTTGAAAAATTTTAGCTAAAAATTTATGTTCTTCAAACTTAGGTGTGTAAGGTTTAATTACTTCCTTTAAATCATTTGTTGTTTCAATAGATTTTAGTTCGCGTTGATTTACAATGTGCGCTGCAATCTTATGCGGGTTTTGAATTTCGGCATAGGTTTTAAAAATAAATGTGAGTTGTTTTGCATCGTACTCATTAATTATTTTTTTTGCGCTTAATTCATTTGTTTGATTCATCCGCATATCCAAGGCTGCATCAAACCTAATAGAGAAGCCACGTTCTGCTTCATCAAACTGATGCGATGATACACCAAGGTCTCCAAGGATACCATCTACTTTAGTAACACCATACAAACGTAAGTACTTTTTTAAGAATTTAAAGTTGCGTGGTATTAATGTAAAGCGTTCATCATTCAATTTGTTTTTTTGAGCATCCGCATCTTGATCAAAAGCAAACAATTTTCCTTCTTGATTTAAGTGTCTCAAAATTTCTTTTGAATGGCCACCTCCACCAAAGGTTAAATCAATATAAACGCCATTGGGTTTGATGTTTAAATTATTAATACAATCATGTAAAAGAACGGCCGTGTGATAACTATTCATTATCATCAACATCGTTAAAATTTATTCCTCCTAAAACTTCTTGAGATAATTTATCCATATCTAACTCTTGATTTAAGAATTCGTTGTATAGCCCTTTATCCCAAAGTTCAATCACATTATTACTTCCTAAAACTTTCAAATCAGAAGCAATAGCCGCGTAATCTGTTAGTGCTTTTGGTAACAACAATCTTCCTGAACTATCTGCTTCAACATTTGTGGCGCCACCTGTAAATTTTCTTACAAACACATCGTTTGCTTTTATTAAGCGATTTAGCTTACTCAATTTTTTATTAAGTTTTTCCCACTCATGAATTGGGTATAGCACTAAACATTTTTGATGTAAGTTTCTATTAATAACAAAGCCTTTGTCGAATAATTTTTCCAATTGCTTGCGCAAATCCACAGGAAACATAAAGCGTCCCTTTGCATCTACTTTGCAATCGTATTCTCCAATTAAGGTTGTCATTATCTGATTATTAGCGATTTAGCAAAAATAGTTAAATTATTACCACATTTTACCACTTTATGCCATTTTTTACCACATTGTTGAAAAAATGGCAGTTATTAACAGTGTTAGTATCAACTATTTAACTTATATTGATTTTTGAAAAATAAAGTGTATCCTTTGTGTGAGCAAGGATACAGATGAAAAATTGAGAAATAAAAAAGATGTTTCTTTAAAAAAAGAAATTTAGGATATTAACAATAAGGCTATAAATTTGCGGATTAATTATGTCTGTAAAAAAGTATATTGATGTAGAGAAAGTTTTGCGTGAAAAATTGAAAGGTAAGTTTAAATTTTTGCCAAATTTTTTAGTGCTCTGGTTGAAGAATAAGCTACATGAAGATGAGATTAATGCTGGCATGGTGCATTTGGATAAGTTTGAAGGGCTAACGTTTAATAAAGAAGTATTAAAATTTTTTAATGTAAAAGTAGAATGCTATGGATTAGAAAATGTGCCAAAAAGTGGAGGAATTATTGTAGCATCTAACCACCCGCTAGGTGGTTTAGACGGAATGGCATTAATACAAGCGGTAGGTGATGTGCGTGAAGATGTGCGTTTTATTGTGAACGATGTATTAAAAAATATAAAAAACTATGGCGATGTTTTTGTGGGTGTGAACAAAGTTGGTAATGTAAAAAGTCGTGGTAGTTTGCAAACGGTAGAACAAGTTTATTCTACAGAAAGCGCCATACTAATTTTTCCGAGTGGATTGGTGAGTCGTAAATTCCCAGACGGGATAAGGGATTTGCCTTGGAATAAAAGTTTTATAAATAAATCAATTAAATACAACAAACCAATAGTGCCTGTTTTTATTGAAGGAGAGAACTCTAAGTTTTTTTACAATTTTGCCAAATGGCGCAAAAAATTTGGTATAAAAGCAAATATAGAAATGTTGTTTTTGCCAGATGAAATGTTTAAACAAAAAGGAAACACCATTAAAATACACTTTGGAAAAATTATTGAACCTAGTGTTTTTTACACAGAGCGCACACCACAAGAATGGACAGAAATTATGTACAAGTATTGTTACAGCGATAGTATAAAAAATGGTGTCAAATTAATTGAATTTGCACGGTGATTTTATCTCTTTTTATAAAGCGGTACTGTGCTGCAAGGTTCGCCATACATAATGCTTTTGGCAACTGGCTTTAAAAAATTAGTAAGTTGTATGTATGCATTTTTTGGTACATCAATTTTTCCGCAACCTTTTATAACAACACGTTTGTCTATATAGTCGTTTTGATTTATTTTTTGGAATGCTTCTTCAAACAAAATTGTTTCCAATTCATTTAAGTTTCCAAAAACTACTTTTTTTGCAAACGGTTCAAGCTCCAATGCAAGCAACATGAATGCCCAAGTTGGAACAATAGCATCATTAGTACATGTTAATGCAACAAATTTATCTTGATACACGCGCCAATTATTCGTTTTTAAAAAATCTCTAAACTCTTTTTCTTTTAAAATTAATTCATGAAACAGCAAAGGCTTTATGTCAAATAAAACACGTTCACCAGCCAAATAATATTCTTCCAAATCAATTGTAACGATTCCACTTGAGGCTACTTTATTTGTTATTTCATTTTCCATATAATTATTAAAAACTATTCTGCTTCTGTAAGGTTTTATTACATAAACCCAAGCTCCAATTGTGCTACTTCACTCATCATTTCTTTTTCCCAAGGCGGTTCAAAAGTAAGTTTTAAATCAACACTTTTTATATTTGGTAATAATTGTAATTTACTTTTAACATCGGCTGGCAAACTCTCTGCTACGGGGCAGTTGGGCGATGTAAGCGTCATTACAACATTTAGATGATTATCCTCTAATAACTCTAACTCATACATTAAACCAAGTTCCCAAATATCAACAGGAATTTCAGGATCGAAACAGGTTTTTATTTCGTCGATTATGCGTTGCATTAATTCGGTGTCTGTTGTTTTTATTATTGCGGGCATTTGTAATAGTTTTTATTGTGGCTCATTATTTAATTGTTGTGCATCTTTTTTCATTCTTTCAATCATACTTACCAAACCGTTGGCGCGTGTAGGACTCAAATGTTCTATCAGTCCAATCTTTTTAATAAATCCTAATTCTGCGTTCAAAATTTCTGTTGCTGATTGATTACTAAGCACTCTTATCATTAACGCTACCATACCTTTAGTTATAATCGCATCACTATCTGCGGTGAAGTTAATTTTATTATCTTGTTGTTCAGAATGCAACCATACTCGGCTTTGGCAACCTTTAATTATTTTATCTTCCGTTTTAAATTCTTCTTTAATTTTTGGTAGAGATTTTCCTAGATCAATTAAATGCTCGTACTTGGCTTCCCAATCGTCTCCAAAGATTTCAAATTCTTCAATTATTTCGTTTTCTATTTCGCTAATTGTCATTTTAAGATAACATTTGAATTACTTTTTTTAACTTCTCAATAAAAAAATCTATTTCAGTTCTTGTATTATAAATTGCAAACGAAATTCTTATTGTACCTTGAATTCCTAAACAGTGCATTAAAGGTTGTGTGCAATGATGACCCGTGCGGACAGCTATTCCGTATTTATCTAACAAAGTACCAACATCAAACGGATGCTGATTTTTTACATTAAAAGAAATTACACCTGCTTTTATTTCTGCTCTGCCATAAATTTCAACTTCTGGTATTTCTTCTAATTTTTTTTGAGCGTATTGCACCAAATCTAGTTCGTGGTTATAGATTGTATCGATTTTAATTTCGTTTATAAAATTTATTGCTTCTGCAAAACCAATAGCGCCACTAATATTAGGTGTACCGGGTTCAAAACGCAAAGCTCCTTCGGCATATTCTGTTTTATCGAAACTAACGGTTTTGATAGTTCCGCCACCAGTTTTAGATATTGGTAAATTTTGTAGCCATTTTTCGCTCATGCATAACATGCCAATACCTGTGGGTCCGTATATTTTGTGTGCGCTTGCTACAAAAAAATCTACATCTAATTTTTGTAAGTCAATTGCCATGTGCGGTGCGGATTGTGCGCCATCAACTACAAGAACTAAATTGTATTTTTTTGCAAGAGTAGAAATTTTTTCAATATCAGTAATTAGTCCTAGCGTATTACTTACATGAGCGATTGCAATTACCTTGGTTTTATTTGTTATTAAAGATTCTAATTTATCTAAATCTAATTGTTGATTTTCTAATAAAGGAATTATTTTTAAAGTTCCATTATTACGTTCTGCCCACAACTGCCAAGGTAAAATGTTTGAATGGTGTTCGTAGGAAGATAAAATAATTTCATCGCCATTATTTAAAACGCCATTTGCCAAACCTTGTGCAATAATATTTATGCTATCTGTTGTTCCTGAAGTAAAGATTAATTGCTGAGGGTTTTCAATATTAAAATAATTGGCAATTGTTGTACGTGCATTTTCAAATTGTTCGGTTGCAGTTCTGCTAAGTGTATGAACACCGCGGTGAATATTTGAGTTTGAAGTTTTGTAATAATTTGAAATTGTATCAATTACCCTAATTGGTTTTTGGCTAGTGGCGCCATTATCAAAATAAATTAGTTGATTACCATTTATTTTTTGGTTAAGAATTGGGAATTGATTACGTATTTCGTTTATATTAAGCATTAATTTTGTAATGAATATGGAAGCATTAGAAGAAATGGAAGGGCTTTGTTGTAATCACATGAATAGTAATCAAAACCAATAGATAAATTTTTATAATAATCATTTCTATTTTCAAAATAAAATTTTTCTGATTCTATCATCCAAGCCTTTTCAAAAATAAAATGACTTAAAAACCACTTCTCCAATAATCTTCCTGCACGGCCATTTCCGTCATTAAACGGATGTAATTTTTCAAAGACTAAATGTACCAAAGCTGCATAATAAAAAATCTGATGTAGGTTTAATTCTTGATTTAATAAAAAATCAATCTCTTTAAAAAATTTATCAAATTCTTTTTTTAATTCTATAGCATCGATTGCAACATAAACAACTCCAGATTTACCTCCAATTACTACATTTCCTTTTCGGATTTTTCCTTGAAATGAAGGAATTAAAAATTGCTTAGATAGAATTTTATGAGCCTGCAAAAATGTTTTTTTTGTGAGCTCGTTCTTTTTACCAAATTGATAAGCAGCTACTAAATCATTTATCTCTTTAATCTCTTTGGTTTCTTTTAATGCTTTACTTGATGTGTATTTCAAAAATGAATCTAGGCTAGTTGTGTTGCCCTCAATATTAGAAGAATAAGCAGAGGCAGAAGCCTCGTAGAAATCGAAATTAAACGGTAATTCCACTTTTTTTTGATTATTTATATTAGTAAGCAAATCAAAATCTATTGAATTTTTATAAGATTCAAACAAATCAACATTTAATATTGTTAACTCTTTAAACACTTAAATCAAATTCAATTTTTGTTCTACCAAATTTTTTAACGATTCAATTTTAATTTTATCAATTACTTCACCAGCAAATGCGTTTAGTAATAATTTTTTTGCGCTTTCTTTCCCAATACCACGCGCATGTAAATAAAACATAGCTTCTTCTTCAATTTTTCCAGTTGAAGTTCCGTGTGAACATTTTACATCGTCGGCATAAATTTCTAATTGAGGTTTTGTGTTAATGGTTGCATCATCGCTCAATAAAATATTTTTGCTACTTTGGTAAGCATTTGTTTTTTGAGCATCTTTTCTAACGTAAATTTTTCCGTTAAAAACACCCGTGCTTTTATCATCAATAATTCCTTTGTACAGTTCGTTACTTTCACAATGCGGCATTTGATGATCCATTAAGGTATGATTATCTACTAGCTGTGTACCGTTAGTTTTAAATAAACCATTTAAGTGCGCTTCGCAGTTTGAATCCGCTAAAACCACATTGTGATTATTACGCACAAGCTGCCCACTTAATGTAATTGTTGTGTTATTATAATTAGCGTGCTTGCTTACTTTCACTTGATTAGTAACAACAGCGTAACCATTTTCTTTTTCATCTTGAATGGTATAACATTCTAGCTTGGCATTTGTAGCTAAAAACTTTTCGCTCACAAAATTGGTAAAAGCTTTTGCATTACTAAGATTTATTTGATGTTCAATAATAGTTGCGTCTGCACCTTCTTGTAACTCAATTATATTTCGTGTATTAATAATGCTTTCTGCACTAACAGAATTAATATATAAAATATGAATAGGAATTTGTAAAGCAGTGTTTTTTTGCACTTGCAAATGAAAACCATTTCCTGAAAAAGCGGTATTTAAAGCTATAAAGGAGTCACTTTCTACATTGGCAATTGAAGCTATCATCTGCTTTGTTTCACTATCTGCGTTATTAAACGCACTTATGTGCAAACCTTTGAGGATTATTTTATCACTTAATTCCTCTGAATAATTTCCATTTACAACAACAATAGTAATTGTATCTTCCAGTTTATATTCTGAAATAGTTTTTACTTCTGAGAATTGTTGTGATATATTTTTAAATTCTTTTTTAAGAATGGCATCTACATTACAATATTTATAATCTTCATGTTTATTGGTGGGTATCCCTTTTTCTTCTAAAAAAAATAAAGCCTTTGTTAGAGCTGTATCATTAATAAAATTAACTTTTCCGGCACTTGACGAAATTTTTTCGATGAGCAATTGGGCAGTATGTGTTTTTTCTACTATCATGTTATGCGTTTTTGTATAATGAATCCGGACAAAAATCTAAGCCATTATCCCAATATATTGTTTCCCATTCTGGGTGTAGTAAAACAGTTTTAAAATATTCTTTATTTAATAATTTTAAATATTTACTATCTGGTGTTGTGGCTTTGCTTTTTAATTTTTGCTCAAAATCAATCCATTTTATTTCATTATTATCAAATAAAATATTTAATTTAAAGTCAGAAATTTCTAATATTTTTTTTATCGTTCTCATTATTGCAAAGGGTTTATTTTTACCAAATTTGGATTTTCTTTTTGAGACTCTATCCAATTTAACTCAAGTTCTTCTCTATGAAGTTCCGCCCATGCCTGTACCAACCTCAGTTGCTTTAACGGCAATTCACCTTCTAAAACATTTCCATTAGAAATTAGTATTAATGCTTTGAATTCATTGTAACGAATATGAAAATGAGGCGGGTTATGGTCATCCGCATACATAGTAATGATAATTCCAAAAAATCTACAAATTTCAGGCATAATTTTAATCAACTAATTCAAATTGTTTTTTAATCTCGTCGTAACCCTTTTCTTCGAGCTCTAACGCTAATTCTTTCCCACCACTTTTTACAATTTTACCTTTATACAAAATATGTACAAAATCTGGAACAATATGCTCTAACAAACGTTGGTAGTGCGTAATAACAATGTAAGCGTTTTCTTTGGTTTTTAGTTTGTTTACTCCGCTAGCAACAATGCGCAAAGCATCAATATCTAATCCACTATCAGTTTCATCTAAGATTGCCAATTTAGGTTCAAGCATTGCCATTTGAAAAATCTCATTACGTTTTTTTTCGCCACCGCTAAAGCCTTCGTTAACACTGCGTCCGGTTAGTTTACCATCTAACTCCACTAATTTTTGTTTTTCTTTTACTAAAGCTAAAAAATCTTTTGCTGGCATTTCTTCTTTGCCATGATAGGCTCTAATTTCGTTTATAGCCGTTTTTAAAAAATTAATGTTGCTTACTCCAGGTATTTCTACAGGATATTGAAATGCTAAAAACAAACCTTCGCGCGCTCTATCTTCTGCACTCATTTCTAGCAGTTCTTTACCATTAAATGTTACTTCTCCTTGCGTAATTTCATAATCTTCTCTACCAGCTAAGACGCTTGACAGAGTTGATTTTCCAGACCCATTTGGTCCCATTATTGCGTGAACTTCGCCAGCTTTTACTTCTAAATTAATACCACGCAAAATTTCTTTTCCATCAATTGATGCGTTTAGGTTTTTTATTGTTATCATTTATTGTTGATTAAATTGATGATTAATTTTATAAATAGTTCTTTATCATTAGGATTACTTTGCGCGACTAATAATGCCAAAGCAACTAATCCGTTATCGTTAATTTTTATTTGATTGTTTTTATTAAGGTGATATTTATTTTTTTCTAAAAACCAAACAAATAAAAATGCACCTATGCGTTTGTTACCATCACTAAACGGATGGTTTTTTATAATTAAATATAATAAATTAGCAGCTTGTTCTTCAATACTTGAGTATAAATATTGCCCATCAAAGGTTTGTAAAATATTTCCTAATATCCCTTTAAAGCTATCATCTTTTTCGTTACCAAATAAGTTGCCAATTTCATCTGTAATACTTAACTGTTTTTTTAAACCTTCAATTGCAAATTTAGCTTCGTTATATTTTATCTCATAAACAATAATTGATGTAAGATTGTCCTCACCTAAACTATTTGAATCGAATTTATTTAAAAGTATAAATGATGAAGTATAATTTGATAAAATATTCAGCAACCCTTCTATTTCTTTTTGTGAAATAGTTTCATCTATTTTTGTATCGGAAATTATTTTTACAATTTGTTCGAGTTGTTTTAAACGCTCATTATTAATCGCTTTACCCTTTACTAAATAATCAGTTAATCGCTTGGTTGCCCATTGCCTAAATTGGGTACCTCGCTTTGATTTTACACGGTATCCTACTGATATGATAACATCTAAGTTATAAAAATATGACGGTTTGTCAGAAAAGTCGGGATTTCCGACTTTTCTCCTAACAAGCGATTTATCCAATTCACCTTCTTGAAAAATGTGGCTAATATGTTCATTTACAGTGGTTCTGCCCCGCTCAAAAAGCAAACCCATCTGCTCAGCAGTTAACCATACCGTTTCCTCATCAAAATTTACTTTTAATTCAATTTGATTATCAGCCGATGTAAATATTTCTATTTGCGATTCTATTTTTTAATTTTGTTAGTTAAGAAATCACCATTCCAATTTATAATTTATCCTACTGAGCCCTCTAAAGAAATAGCCAACAATTTTTGTGCTTCTACTGCAAATTCCATTGGCAATTTATTTAATACTTCTTTGCAATAGCCATTTACAATTAAGGCAATGGCTTTTTCATTATCAATGCCACGTTGTTTGCAATAAAATAATTGATCTTCTCCAATTTTACTGGTTGTGGCTTCGTGCTCTACAATGCCTGTTTTGTCTTTAATTTCAATGTAAGGAAATGTGTGTGCTCCACATTTATCGCCCATTAACAAACTATCGCATTGACTAAAGTTCCGAGCATTGGTGGCACCTTTACGCACCTGCACCAACCCTCTGTAACTATTGTTACTAAAGCCTGCACTTATTCCTTTTGAAATTATGGTTGAGCGCGAGTTTTTACCAATATGAATCATTTTGGTGCCAGTATCTGCTTCTTGTTTATTGTTTGTAACTGCAACCGAATAAAATTCACCAACCGAATTGTTTCCTTTTAAAATTACTGAAGGATATTTCCATGTAATAGCAGAGCCTGTTTCTACTTGGGTCCAGCTAATTTTTGAATTATCTTCTAAACAAATACCACGCTTAGTAACAAAATTATAAATGCCGCCTTTACCATCTTTATCACCTGGATACCAGTTTTGTACCGTGCTGTATTTTACCTCAGCATCTTTGTGAGATATTATCTCTACCACCGCTGCGTGTAATTGATTTTCATCACGTTGTGGCGCGGTACAACCTTCTAAATAAGAAACATACGAGCCTTCATCAGCAACAATCAATGTGCGCTCAAACTGCCCTGTACCGCTTGAATTAATACGGAAATATGTTGACAATTCCATAGGACAACGCACTCCCTTTGGTATATAACAAAACGAACCATCGCTAAATACGGCCGCATTTAAAGCTGCGTAATAATTATCGGTGTAGGGCACAACCATGCCCATGTATTTTTTTATAAGTTCAGGGTGTTCTTGCACAGCTTCGCTAAACGAACAAAAAATAATTCCTTTTTCTAAAAGTGTTTCTCTAAATGTTGTTTTTACTGAAACACTGTCAAACACAGCATCTACAGCAATGTTAGATTGCACACCTGATAAGCGTTTTTGTTCTTCTAGACTAATGCCAAGCTTTGCAAAGGTTTTTAGAAGTTCAGGATCAACTTCATCCAAACTTTTTAATTCGGGTTTTACTTTTGGAGCAGAGTAATAGCTAATGTTTTGAAAATCGATTTTTGGATACGGTAAATGTGCCCAATTGTTTGGTTCTGCCATGGTTTGCCAATGACGGAAAGCTTTAAGGCGCGATTCCAACATCCACTCGGGTTCGTTTTTCTTTTTTGATAATGCGGCAACTACAGCCTCGTTTAAGCCTGGAGCAAAGGTTTCGGTGTCAATATCCGTTATAAAACCCCACTCGTAATCTTTATTAATATGTTCTTGTAATACTTCGTTTGCCATTTTTAAATCCTGTAAAATTTTTTTAATTGTTCTGCGTCAATAATATCTTTGGGCCTTCTAGATTGCTCTTTTTCACTAATTAGCGTGTTAATGTGTACTACTTTTATTTCAACATCAGTGGCTAATTTAAAATTGTTTGCCATGTGATAGCATTCTTCAAAATTTTCTTTCTTAAAAAATTGCATTTCACTCATTAAATCAATTCGTATTCCATTATCTAACATTATCTCCGAATAACCTGCAATAAAAGGTAAATTCATATAAACCTCTGCACCTTCAATTCCATATTTTTTTAGAGCTTTAATAAAATTTATTCTGTTCTCTTTTGTGTCATCAATCCAAATGTCAATATCACCAGTTGTTCTATTAAATCCATGATAGTTTACTGCTAAGCCACCAACTAAAATAAACTTTACATTTTCAGAAAAAAGGCTTTTAAAAAATAAAATTATTTCTTCCTCAAACAAATCCATTACTTCCTAATAATAATTCCTTTTTTAAATGTTGATTTATCTTTTTGCGAAAACATTAAACCTAATCTCATTAGCTTAAACGCTTTATTTATTCGTTCGCTATATGATAAATTAAAATCTTCAATCAACCGTTGTTCATTAATTTCGTTAATAATGGCATTGTTATGAATTATAATTTGTGCCATTTTTAAACTGAAAATGATTCTCCACAACCGCATGTGCGGTTGGCATTAGGATTATTAAACACAAAGCCTTTACCATTTAAGCCACCGGTGTATTCCAACTCAGTTCCTACCAAATACAAAAAGCTTTTTCTATCTACCACAATTTTAATCCCCTTGTCTTCAAATTCTTGGTCTCCGTCCTTTTTTACACTATCAAATTCAAGTTTATAAGATAAACCAGAGCAACCACCGCCTTCAACTCCAACTCTAATAAAAGCGCCTTCAGGTTGGTTCTCTTCCCTCATTAAATTAAGGGCATGATTTTTTGCATTTTCGCTAACCGTAATCATAATTTGTTGATTTTAAGTTATTTATATTCTATTCTTAATTAGATTAATTCTAATCTCATTACAAAGATACCCTTTTTATGGTATATTTTATAAAATATAAACATTAAAAATGTAAAAAGTGTTTAAAAAAGTATTGTTCTATTTTGTAAAAAGTAAGACCTTTACGAAAAATAACCTATGAAAAAACTTCTTTTATCAATACTTGTAATGTTTAGTTGCTTAATTAACGGACAAAAACTAGACACTTTAAATTTGTATTATCTTAATAACAGTCCGTTTGCATATGAAGAAAATGGTGCTGCCACTGGTTTAGAGGTAGATATTATCAAGGAATATGCATCATGGTTAAAAACTAAAAAGAATACAACTGTTCATCTGAACTTTAAAGCATTTAATAATTTTGATGAGCTTTATTCGGCAGTTAAAAAAGGTGGTTCAAAAGTAATAGGCCTTAGCTCAGCAACTATTAAGGAAGACCGAGAAAAAGAGGTTGATTTTAGTCCTGCCTATTTAAAAAATACCACATTATTGGTTACTAATGGAAGTGTACCAACGCTTAAAAATAATTCAAAAGAAGAGATAACTAAATGTTTAGCAAATTTAGAGGCTGTAACGGTTGAAAACAGTACTTATTCTGGCTACTTAAATAGTTTAAAGAAAAATGCCTTACCAAATTTAAAAATAAATACAGTTTCTAAAATTAGCGATATAACAAGCCAAATAGCAGATAATGCTAAAATGTTTGGTTATGTTGACGTAGTTAACTTTTGGTACTATATCAAAAATAATTCTACCAAATATTTAAAAATTCAAAAAGTATTAAGCAACAATAGCGAGAGTTTTGGATTTTTAATGCCGAAAAATGGTTTAAACAAAAATTTAATTAACGAGTTTTTTGAAAGTGGTTTTGGTTTTACATCAACAAAAAATTACCACCAAATTTTAGAAAAATATTTGAGCTACGAAGTTTTACAAAGTGTAGAAATTGAATAATTTTGTTTTAGAGATGAGTGAAAAAAGGGCGGCTTTTTACAAGCTGCTCTTTTCTTTTTCTTAAAAATTTATAATTCCTTATTAACAAAGTCTTGCTTATAAACTTTTTATTGAAAATTCAGTATAACCGTTATTCCAACTAACTTTATAAATTAATTGAAATTAAAAACTTTTATAATTATTACCTTTTTAATTCTTTGGAATGCTATTTATTCTCAAGATACCATTAATATTAACTTCTTTATAAGTCAGCCTTTTTGTACAAACAACAACAATACACCAGGAGGATTAGAAATTGACATTATCAATGATTATTTATTATGGCTCAAGGTTAATAAAAAACAAAATATTGCAGTAAAATATAATCCATTTACAGATTTTAATGAATTCTACAGCAAAACTAAAAGCAGCAACAAAAATACGATTGGCCTTGGCTCAGTTTCTATTACTCAAGAAAGGCAAAAAGAAGTTGATTTTACGGTTGGCTACATAAAAAACGTAGCCTTTTGTATAACCAATGGAAACGCTGCTGACATTAAAACCAAAGCCCAAGGTGAGATTGTAAAAACATTAAATATTATGTCGGCTATTACAATTAGCAACACTTCTTTAGAAAAACATTGCATTGAGTTAAAAAAAACTTTTTTACCTGAACTTAAAATTAAATACTTAGCTACATCTACAGATATACTAAATGAATTAGCAAAAAACGTTTTAAGTTTTGGGTATGTTGATGCTGTAGATTTTTGGTTTTATTTGAAAGCTAACCCAAGCAAATTTTTAAAAATGCAACGTGTTTTAAACCAATCAAAAGATGTTCTAGGCTTTGTATTACCTAAAGGAAGTATTCATAAAACGCAGTTCAACGAATTTTTTACCGCCTACAAAACAGGTAAAAATTACCGCAACTTGTTAGAAAAATATTTGGGCAGTTACATGACTCAAAACCTTGCCGTGAACTAATTTTTTTATTCCAGAGTTATCACTATTTTTACGATGTATGCAAAAAATTACTGAAATAAAAGAGTATTATACAGTTAAACGCAAAGAGAATGTAAATGGCGTAACTACAGAAGTAGAAAAAAAACTCACTCGTTTTAAAGATGTAAATACGGTTTCAGGCTGGCCAAGATTTGGGCATTACCTTTTGGATTATATCTGTTTTGCCATTTTTAGTTTTATAGTTTGGGCAATTATAGGTGTAATTTTGGCATTAATGGGTTATGCTTATTTAATTGATGACGAAGGTGGATTTGAAATTATTGCCCGCATAATTAATTGGCTAGTTTTATTTCCTACCTATTATATAATTTTTGAAAGCTCAATGGGAAGCTCATTAGGCAAAGCAATTATGGGAAGGGTAGTAGTAGATGAATATGGAAACAAGCCAAGCTTTAGTCAAATAATAAAACGCTCCTTTTCACGAGCTGTACCTTTTGAAGCATTCTCGTGCTTAGGCGAAAGAGGATGGCATGATAACTGGAGCGACACATACGTTTTAAGAAAAAAAGATTTAGAAGATTTAAAACTTGCAATTAAAATTAACAACCTTTCCGCAGAATTACCAAACACTCCTGATACGTTATGATAGCAATTAAAGACACATTAATAAGTGAAAATGTATTGGAAAAAAAATTTGTATGTGATTTGAATGCCTGCAAAGGAGAATGCTGTGTAGCAGGCGACAGCGGCGCTCCATTAGATAAAGACGAATTAACAATAATTGATTCAATACTTCCAAAAGTAAAGCCATACATGCGTAAAGAAGGAATTGCAGCAGTAAAAAAACATGGCTCATACGTGGTAGATGGCGATGGCGATTACACAACCACATTAGTTAGTGAAGGTGCAGAATGCGCCTTTGTTTTTTTTGATGAGAATAAGATTGCAAAATGTGCCATTGAACAAGCCTATTTAGATAAAGTGATAGATTGGCAAAAACCTATTAGCTGCCATTTATACCCAATTAGAATAAGCAAATTAAAAACCTACGAAGCAGTAAATTACCATAGTTGGAGCGTTTGCAAACCCGCCTGCGCGTGTGGTAAAAAATTAGATGTACCCGTTTACAAATTTTTAAAAGCTCCATTAGTTCGCAAATATGGAAAAGAATGGTACAAAGAATTAGAAAAAAGTGCAGAAATTTATTTAAAGAAAAATAAGTAACTTACAAAAATGAATAAAATTTTAATTACTGGCAGTAACGGTTTACTTGGTCAAAAATTGGTTTATAAACTAAGAAACAAAACCAATATTAAGTGCATTGCCACCGCCAGAGGCGAAAACAGATTACTTGCTAAGGATGGTTACGAGTATGCAACACTAGATATTACCAACAGAAATAACGTAGAAGAAATTTTTTCGACCTATTTGCCTGATGTTGTAATAAACACTGCTGCTATGACAAACGTAGACGCCTGTGAAACAGATAAAGAGAATTGTTGGGCAATGAATGTAAACGCCCTTGATTATCAAGTTTCAGTTTTAGAAAATTTAAAACAACACAACCCAAATTACAATCCTCACTTTATTCATTTAAGTACCGATTTTATTTTTGATGGCACTCACGGACCTCTTGATGAACAAGCAATCCCAAATCCACTTAGCTATTACGCCGAAAGTAAGCTAGCAGCCGAAGTGATTGTACAAAAAAGTAATTTACATTGGGCAATTGCTCGTACAGTGCTTGTTTACGGCATTGTAGACAATATGAGCAGAAACAATATTGTTTTGTGGGTGAAACAAAATTTAGAACAAGGCAAAGTTATTAATGTAGTAGATGACCAATTCAGAACACCAACCCTTGCAGAAGATTTAGCCGATGGCTGTATCTTAATTGCCGAAAAAAAGGCGCAAGGCATTTATAATATTAGTGGAAAAGATTTTTATAGCATATTAGAATTGGCGCAAGTTGTGGCTGATTACTACAAATTAGATAAATCACTAATAAAACCGAGCAAGAGTGCAGACATTAAACAACCTGCCAAACGCCCGCCAATTACAGGTTTTATTATTGATAAGGCGAAAAATGAACTAGGTTACAGTCCGCATAGTTTTGTAGAAGGAATACAGCTATTAGAAGAGCAAATTAAATTAATAAACAAATAGAGTTTACATAACTTAGTTAATATCTTAGCATTTCTAGCACTAACACAATAATCTTTTTACCTAATTTTAGTTATTAAAATTTAGGTGTCAAATCCATTAAAAAAATTAGCAAGTCAAACAGTAATTTATGGTTTGGGTAGTATTTTACCTCGTATCATAAACTACTTATTTTCATTAGCGCTTACCTATATTTTTAAAACGCCTTCGGATTTGGCTTCTAACACCATGTTTTACGCTTATATAAGTTTTGCCAATATCATTTTTACTTATGGCATGGAAACAGCCTTTTTTAATTTTTCAAATAGATTAGAAGACAAAAATAAAGTATACTCTACCGCACTGATTTCGCATTTATGTAGCACCTTGTTCTTTACCTTACTAATTATTCTTTGTTCAAATCCAGTTGCTCGGTTAATTGATTATCCTGATAACAGCAATTTTGTTATATGGTGTGTGTTAATTGTAGCGACAGATACCATCACTGCTCTACCATCTGCTCGATTGAGGTTGAACAACCAAGCTAAAAAATTCGCCCTACTAAAAATTACCAATGTTATTGTATACTTAGTAATTAGTATTTTTTATTTGGTATTTTGCAAAAACGCTTTCGAAAAAAATGAAACTGGGTTCTTAGCTGCCTGCTACAATCCCTCTATTGGAGTAGGTTACGCCTTTCTTGCACAATTAGTTGCAAACTTGGCTAATATTTTATTTCTCAGAAAAGAGTTTACCGGCTTTGCATTCACATTCGATTATCAGTTATTTAAAAAATTATTCAAATATGCGTGGCCATTACTAATTTTAGGCTTAGCAGGCATGGTAAACGAAACATTTGACAGATTGATAATTGCCTATCTTTTGCCCGAAGACATTGCTAAAACAGAAGTTGGTATATACGGCGCCTGCTACAAAATTTCGATACTTATGACAATTTTTATACAGGCATTCAAATATGCTGCCGAACCATTTTTTTTCAATAAAGGCAAAGATAAAAATTCTAAACTCTTAAATGCCCTAGTAATGAAATACTTTGTTATTTTTTGTTGTGTTATTTTTTTATTTACAACTTTAAATTTAGATATCATTAAATACGCCATAAGTAGCGAATACAGAATTGGTATTAAAGTAGCCCCCATTTTATTACTCGCAAATTTATTTTTGGGTGTGTTCTTAAATTTATCTATTTGGTACAAACTTACGGGGCAAACTAAATTTGGTGCGGTTGTTACAATTATTGGAGCGGTTATTACACTTATTATCAATTTTAAATTTATACCAACATACAGTTACATGGCAGCGGCATGGGCAACCTTTGTAGCCTATTTATTTATGATGATTATTTCGTATTTTTTAGGAAAAAAATATTACCCAATCAACTACAATTTAAGAGCTATTGGTGTTTTCTTTTTCTTAGCCTTAGGCTTTTACTTTTTATCATTCCTTTGGCAAAGTTTGTCGAGTACAATTTTAAAACTACTACTAAACAACTTATTATTTATTTTGTACTTGTATTTGTTTTATAAACTCGAATTTAATAACCTAAAAAAAATTAAGAGCAGTGATTTCAGTTAACGTTATAAATAAAAGCAAACACCAATTACCGTCCTATGCTACCGCACTAGCAGCAGGATTGGATTTAAGAGCAAATATTTCAGACGCAATAATATTGAAACCAATGCAACGCATACTAGTAGAAACAGGTTTGTATATTGAATTACCAGCTGGTTACGAAGCTCAAATTCGCCCAAGAAGCGGACTTGCTTTTAAAAACGGAATTACTGTTTTAAATTCGCCTGGCACAATTGATGCTGATTACAGAGGCGAGGTAAAAGTATTACTTATAAATTTATCTGATACCGATTTTGAAATTAAAGATGGGGAACGCATTGCGCAAATGGTGATTGCCAAACACGAGCAATTAAATTGGGTTGAAGTGAATGATTTAAATGAAAGTAAGCGAGGCGCTGGAGGCTTTGGTAGTACTGGGAAAATTTAGCCCTTTTTGACCTTATCCTTATTATTATATAGGGCTTGTTCAATAACCAAAAAAGGCAATAATTGCAAAGCTCTTAATAAAAATCATTTGCAAAGTGAAATCATACAAAAGCAAATAAATTCTTAAAAAAGACCTACTCTAAAATTTATTGAAAGTAATTAGGGTCTACTCGAATATTAAAAAAATTAACAATAGCAAGGCTGGATTGAAAAAATTAAAAAATAATCCGCAGGGGTAAATATTACAAATGCTAGTAAGTCTATAAAAAAAGCTTTGCATTAAAATTGACAAATATTGCCGCTTTTTATGAATTTTGATTGATGACGGATTTTGTGCGCTGGCCAGTCGCCACGCGGAGCTAGGAAGGCGAGAATTAATTTTTCTTAGAAAATTCATCGAGGGGGCTTGTCGTTTTTTTATTTTGCTAACAAAAAGTAATCGTGGCAAAATAAAAATTACGTCGATTGAATTTTCAAAAAAAATTAAGTGCGGGTGGGCATTCGCGGCGACTTGATTTTTTTGGTACTTTTTTTATTTAAGAAAAAAAGTAGAAAAAGAAAAATTGCTGAGTTTATGAGGAGATGCTAAATAAACTTAATTCAATCTTTTTTCCCCTCTACCCTACCCGTTTTTTTATTATACCCAAACGGACAATGCTTACACCCACTTTTGCAACAATGGCCGCGTTTTAAATGGTACTTTTCAGTAAATACCTTAAACCCCTCTTTGTTGTAATAAAAATCATCGGGTTCAAGATTAGAAGCAGTAAACATAACTAAGAAAAAAATTTTAAGAAACGAAATTAACTATAATATTTCACTGTTAAGGAACTTACTTTATAGTTAGTTAATTAAGTTAAAACAAGAATAAATTTATTCAACACGCTTTATTGTACAGCCAATAGATTTTGTTTCTTGCAAACTTGGTGTACCACCTTTAATCAACGCATTCAATGCATCTTTTAAATAATTTGCTTTTACTGCGCCTGCATCTTTTACATTATCATCAATAGCCCCTTTATAAATAAGTGAAGTACTGTTAAATAAAAAACACTGTGGCGTGCGTGTGGCCCCAAAAGCATTTGCCACACTACTTTTTACATCTACAACATAATTGCAATTTAAATTTTGTGCATTATAATATTTTACCATCTCATCAAAACTATCGTCTTCTGAACGTTGGGCCTCGTTGCTGTTTATTAATATACAACCAATTTCATTTTTACTACAAAATTCGGCTGCTTCTTTTATACGCAATTCACTTAACTTTACATACGGACAAGTATTGCAACTAAAAATAACCAACAAACCTTTAGCTTTTTTTGCATCGTTTAAACTCACCTCTTTTCCAGAAACATCTTTCATTTTAAGGTTAGCTTCGGGTAAAGGAGCATTAAGCCCTAATTCGTTTATTGGTTTAAAAAATACAAACGAAAGCATTACCAAACAAACAGGTATAAGCACAAAAGACAATGATAAAATTCTTTTCATAAATGTTAAAATTAAAATTAACTTTCTACGAAATTAAACTAAAAAAACATAAACTCATACTAAGTTTTTGTTAATATCGACAAAATTAGATACAAAGTCTGCTCATTTTATTAACGTTTTCTTAATTATTTATAGAACTAAAAAAAACAAATTTGGCTTAAATTTGGAGTTTCAAAATTAATTGTGAAATCCTTGACGGTTTTTAACCTGAAACCATAGTTAATTAAAATTTAAAAATATATAAAATGAGAAAGCTAGGATTATGCATTCTGATTTTAATTCTTAACGCAAAACTTGAAGGGCAAATTTCAAGCTCGGGATGTAATTTAAACGGTGGCATGAGTTTAGGTAATCTTTGTAACAATGGTTGCTTATCGGGCTGCGATTTAACTGCATACAACCCCTTCGGAACCCCGCAGTGTAATGGGACTCAAATTACCGGCGACTGCTCTCCTGCCCAAACAATTAGTACCTCATACACAATACCAGCAGGCTGTACAGCAAATGGCACTGCTGAATTTAGGCCTAGAATAGGTTGTGGGTCATCTGGTGCAGATGCTGGAGACTTTTTGCAAGTATCTGGCACTGGAGGAACTTCTACTGGACTACCTTATAATCAAGTTGGCGCAAGTAACGCAAATTTAACTTCAACATTTACAAAAACCGGTGGTACTTTATTGATAACATGTATCGCGAACAGAAGAGATGAAATTGTAACTTGGACTATAACACTTAGTGGCACATGCGGTCCAAACTGTAATCAAGTATTACCTATAACTCTTACCGAGTTTAATGCAATTCCAAATGAAGGTTATATAAACCTAAAATGGTTCATAGCTACAGAATACAATGTAGAAAGTTATACCGTGGAGAAAAGTACCGATGGTTTAAATTTTAAAGAAGTTGCTACTGTAAAATCAATAGCAGCGGAAGCGGGTGGGAATAATTTAGCGTATAGCGCTTCAGATTATTCGCCTGAAAACGGCATTAATTATTACAGATTAAGCCATAAAGAAAAAAGTGGTGAAATAATTTATAGCAAAACCATATTACTAAACTACAATCAAAAATCAAACCAAAAAGTATGGGTAAATCAAACAGAAAGCGATGTAATTATTAGTTACGAAAATTATTTTAAAGCAAAACAATTTTATTTATGTGACGCAAATGGTAAAATAATAAAACCATTTGTAAGCAATATTGATGTAAATTACACAATTATAAACAAAAACACACTCCCAAAAGGTCTTTACGTACTTAGATCTAACGAAGGAAATATGGTTCCACAAAAAATTTTAATTAATTAATATGAAAAAAATTATTTTACTTTTTATACTTTACATTTCAACCTTACTAAAAACGAATGCTCAATGTTTTGAAATACAAAGTATTTTGGTTGATGCGTGTGATGGAGGAAACGAAGGTCAGAATGAAATGGTAACTTTTTCTGTTGGAGCTACTCCATTAAATGTTGCCGATTTAACGTGCGCATGGCCAAATACTATGAACCCTTGGTTAGGAATTTGTCAAAATACGCTTACTGCCGCCATTATTTCTTCAATTAACTCAAGCATTACAGCTTGTGGTTTATTACAAGAACCTGTAGGTGGGGTATTACCTGCCAACAGTAAAGTGCTTCTTATTACAAGTACTGCTATGAATCCATCAGCACAAAGCTTCGCAAATCTTTCTGAAACTTTAACTGTTATTTTTCAATGTCCTGGAAATACTTCAGGTCATTTTGCAAATTTTAATTCGAGTACAACACCTTCTGTAGCTTTAAGAACATTAACAATGACCTTTAGTAATCCTTCTAATTGCAATGATGCCGTAACGTATAGCAGAAATCAACTTTTAAATGCCTCACAAGTTCCAGGTGCAGGAGACGGAGGTGCAGTAAACTTTGACGCTGCTGGAACTCCTACTTACGTAAATTCAGGCTGCGCAGTACCAGTGCAACCACTAAACATTTCAGTAAATACTTCGAGTCTTAATTGCCAAGGTTCGGCTATCACCTTAACTTCTAATGTTACAGGAGGGGCTTACAGTTTTATTTCATGGACAGGAGGAAACGGTACATTTTCAAATACCACTACAACCATTACATTAAACACCTACACGCCTAGTCTTGGAGAATCAGGAGTAGTTACCTTATCTGCTACAGCCTCTAGAACCTGCGCTGGAGGAGGACAAACCGCTAACACTATTTATACAATCGCAATTACTCCCAATCCCACTTTAAGTATTAACACCAATTCATTTAACATTTGTGGTCCACAAAACGCAACATTTGTGGCGAGTAGTAACTCTGCAAATTCTTTTACTTGGAGCACAGGCGCTACAACCAGTTCTGTTTCTGTTTCACCCACAAGCACAACAGTCTACAGCGTTAGCGCCTCTAATGTTTGTGGTGTATCAGCTCCACTTACGGTTACAGTAAATGCAACACCTTTAAACACATTAAGTATTACTAGCACAACAACAAGTTTATGTGCCGGTACTTCTGCCACAATTACGGCAAGTTCTGCAACTGGCAATTATAACTGGAATACAGGAGCCACAACGAATTCAATTGTTGTAACACCAACTGCTACTACATTATACAGTTTAACATCTACGGGTTGCAATACTGTAAGCGCACTACAAACCATAACAATTATTCCAAACCCAACTTTAACTTTAAACACCAACTCATTCAATATCTGCGGCTCACAAAACGCTACCATTACCGCACTTAGCAGCACTGGTAATTACACTTGGAGTAATGGTACAAACACAAGCAGCATTGTTACAAATGTAGCTGGTATATATACCGTTTCTACTTCTAATTCCTGCACAAATATTGCAAGAACAGCAACTGTAATAGTTGGAGCAGCTCCTCAAATTAATTTAACAAGCACATCGCCCTCTATTTGTGCAGGTCAAACCGCAACCATAACGCTCTCTGGCAGCACAGGAACAATAAATTGGAATACAGGCGAAACCACAAGCGCTATTACCGTTACCAACAGTAGCGTATATACCGCAACTTTAACAAACAATTGCGGAACTACTTCAAGCGTAATTACTATAGGCTCAATAGCTTTACCAGCAATTGCAATTACACCCTCATCTACTCTTTTTTGTGTAGGAGAAACTGCCACTTTATCTACTTCTGCGGTTCCATTAACGTATAGTTTAAATTGGTCTGGTCCGGGCATTACACCGCCAATTAACACCAATACCTTGCAAGTAGCAAGCGGTGGCATTTACACACTTAGCGCTACTGATGCGGTATCTGGCTGTTCGGCTAGTTTTACAACACAAGTTAATACAATACAAATAAATCCATTTTTTATTAGTAATCCTACAACGGGTTCAGCGCCACTAAATGTAAATTTCAACAATCAAACAACTGGTGCTAATCAATACAATTGGAATTTAGGTAACGGCAATACAGATAATAATTTTAATTCGAGTGCAATTTACAATACTCCCGGAATCTATACAGTTGCGCTTGCTGCAAATCAAGACAATCTGTGTGCAAAAACGTATACTTTTGAAATTACAGTTACACAAGGCTTAGGCGAAGTGCCAGAAGTTTTTACACCGAACGGCGATAATTTTAACGATTTTTTTGTAGTAAAAGGTCTGGAAAATTATACCAACAATGAATTGCAAATTTTTAACCGTTGGGGCAACTTAGTTTATACAAAAAAATCGTATAAAAATGATTGGAATGGTATGCCAAACGCTCCTGGCAAAACTGGAACAAGCAAGTTGCCAGCCGGTACTTATTACGTAATTTTAAATTATGGCGATGAGAAACTGCCAGTTTACAAAGGCTTTGTTCAGTTAGCCTATTAAAAACGCACTGTTAAAACTCTGTTACTTTTTCTAATTTTTGAGTTGTATTATTTACCAATTTAGTTAGGTGGATACTACACAACCTGAAATAAAAAAACCCTTCTACAAAAAAATAGTAAAATTTATTTTGTGGTTATTTATTTGCTTTGTTTTACTACTTGGCATTGGGGTAGGTTTGGTTGTAATTTATGAAGATGAAATTAAAGCATCTATAATTAAAGAATTAAACAAAAACTTAAATGCCGAAGTAAGAATCAATCCTGAAAATATTGATGTAACCTTAATTTCTACCTTTCCGCATTGCAGTTTATTATTTAAAAATGTGTTAATGTTAGAGGCAACAAAAAACAAACAGAAAGACACTTTACTTTTCACAAAAGAATTAAATTTATTTTTTAACGCAAAAAATATTTACGACAAAAAATACTCTATCAAAAAAATTAAGCTAAGTCAATCAAAAGTTTTTATAAAAGAATACAAAAACGGTACAAATAATTATACGTTTTGGAAATCATCATCAACCGCTCAAAAAAACGATAGTCTTTCCTTCCAACTCGAAAGTATTTTGGTTGACGATTGCAGTTTCAGCTATTCTAATCAACAGTCAAAAATAAAATCGCAATTACATTTTAGAACTATTGATTTTGCAGGAATGTTTGGCGCTTCTAATTACGATTTACAAACCAACACCAATTTTGAATTAAAATTTTTAACCCAAAACAAAAAAAGTATTCTTAAAAATAAAAATTGCACCGCAAACATAAATTTACAAGTAGATAACAATTACTACAAATTAAAGAACGTAGTATTTACCTTAAATAAAATGCAGTTTGATTTAAGTGGCATGTTTAACTACAAAGATTCGCTAACACAAGCAAATATTAACTTTAAAGGCACCGAATTAGATATAGCCTCAGTACTTTCGCTACTGCCCGATAAACACAAAGAAAAAATTAACGATTACAAAAGCGAAGGCAATTTTTATGTTTCAGGAAACTATGATTATGTTAATTCTAAAAACAAAAATTTAACCATGAATTTTGGGATAAAAAATTCAACAGTAAATTATACGCCAAAAAATATTTCGTTAACAGAATTAAATTTACAAGGCGAACTACTCATTGCGAATAATCAAAATTACCTTAAATTAAAAAACATTAGTGCCAATCTCCTTGGAGATAAGTTAAATGGCGATTTTGAGTTGACTAATTTTGATGATCCTTATGTGAAAACAAAACTTCAAACCGAAGTTAATCTAGAAAATGTAAATAATTTTTGGCCAATAGATACGATAAAAAATATTTCAGGTAAAATAAAAATTAACAGCAACTTAGAAGGAAAAATTGAACAGATAAAAAACAATATTGCTTCAACTAATGTAAACTTAAGCCTTGATGCGGCAATTGTAAACTTAAAAGTACTTTTTATTAAAAGTAAAGATACGTTGTCTATTAAAACTTGCGATTTGCTTGCATTAGACAGAGACATCACCATAAAAAATTTATCTTTTACAAAAAGAAAATCAGATTTATTAATTAACGGCAAAATGCCAAAACTATTTAATTACATAACAAACAAAAACTCTGAATTAATGATTGAAGGTGATTTGCAAAGCAATAAAATTTATTTAAACGATTTTATAGAAACCGCAAACACTAGTGCTGCTTCATCATCAGTACAACTAATTCCAGGGAATATTGATTTAAAATTAACCACAACTATTAAAAATTTTTATTACAAGAAGTTTGAAGCCACTAATATTACTGGCGAATTAGGTATCAAAAACAAAAAAGCAATTTTAACCGATTTAAAATTTAATACCCTACAAGGCGAAGCCACTGCAGATATTTTTGCTGATAACACAAAATCTGAAGTTGATATTGTTCTACAAAGCAATTTTAAATCCATAAATACACAACAACTTTTTACTGCTTTCGAAAACTTTGGTCAAACTACATTGCAAGATAAAAACATAAAAGGTTACATAACTAGCTCTTTAAATTTAAAAACAAAACTTCATCCAAATTTAGTTCTAAATGAAAAAACAATTGAGGCTGAATGTGACTTATTAATTAATCGTGGCGAATTAATTGATTTTAAACCATTGCTTAGTCTGGCAAAATTTGTTGACATTAGTGAATTACTGCGCATAAAATTTTCTACCCTACAAAGTAAGATAAGTATAGCAAACAGCGCTATTACTTTTCCTAAAACAGAAATAAACAATTCAGCGCTTAATATAATTTCTAGTGGCACGCATTGGTTTAATAATAACATTGACTACCATTTACAACTTAAAATTAGCGAATTACTCGCAAAAAAAAATAAACCAAACAACGAGTTTGGACCAATTGAAAATGATAAGGAAAATAAACGTTGTGCCTTTATACTTATGACCGGAACTATTGATAATCCAATAATTAAGTACGATAGAAAAGGCTTGAAAGAAAAAATTAAAACCGATATTAAAGAAGAAAAACAAAATTTAAAAAACATTTTAAAAGAAGAATTTAATTTCTTTAAAAAAGACAGTACCAAACAAACTACAAACAAAGCCAATCAGCATTTTGAGTTACAAAAACCAAACAATAAATCGAACAAAAAACCGTTAGAACAGAAACAAGAAAAAGTAGATGACGATGATTTTTAAAGTTATAAACATTGAACGATTCGATTAGTTTGCGAAAATCATTCTCAATAATACTATATTAAACCACTAACTAAAGATGCTTGTAAATTATTATTGAGTATAACTACACACAGGTGCGGCAGCGACTGGCGATTTGGTGTGAACCCAGACTTTTTTCCGCCGAGCAGGGCAGACTGTGCGAAAAAAAAGGCAGGGTTGGCAAATCGCCTTGATTTTTTGTTTCTTTTTCATCAAGGAAAAAGAAATTAAAAAAATTCCATTTTCTAAATAAATCATCTATCACTTTTTAAGTTTGTTTTTAATTTTCAACAATAAAAATCAGTTTAATTTTCTTAGCTTAGTAAAACTTTATGAACATTTACCATAAAAAACAACAATGGAAACTATTTTTAGCGCTATTCGCTATCATTATTGTTGCTTTATCTTTATGGTACACCAACGATTTGGTAAAACGTATAGCATCTGAAGAACGTCAAAAAGCAAAGCTCTGGGCTGAGGCAGTGCAAAAAAAAGCCAAGCTTGTTAAGTTTACCAATGAATTATTTGAGAAAATAAAATCTGAAGAGCGCAAAAAAGCGGAGTTGTACGCTCAAGCTACACGCCAATTAAACAGCGATTTGCAAGACATTAATTTTGTTTTAAAAGTGTTGCAAGAAAATACAACTGTACCTGTAATTCTTACAAATGAAAAAGATGAAATTCTAATTTCAAGAAATTTAGATTCAACAAAGGAAAAAGATAAATCCTATTTAAAAGAACAATTGTCGTTAATGAAAAATTTGTATCCTCCAGTTGAAATTGAGGTGTATAATGGAATAAAACAACGCTTATACCATAAAGATAGCAAGGTATTTACAAATATTAAATTGGTTTTTGATAGTTTAATAAAATCGTTTATTAGCGAGGTAGCAGTAAACTCAGCGGGTGTGCCAGTTGTATTTATAAATCATGATCAAGATAGTGTAATAGAATCGGGTAAAATAGACCCTCAAGAAATCAGTACACCAGTACAATTAAAAAACAAATTAAAAGAACTTTCTTCTCAAAATCCACCAATAGAAATTGATTTAGGCTCTGGACAAACCAATTACATTTTTTATGCAGAAAGTGATTTACTTACGCAACTAAAATTTTATCCCTATGTACAATTTGGCGTCATCGGATTTTTTTTACTAATTGCCTATTTGTTATTTAGCACTGCGCGCAAAGCAGAGCAAGATCAGGTTTGGGTAGGCATGAGTAAAGAAACAGCGCATCAACTCGGCACACCTTTATCTTCGCTTATGGCTTGGAACGAACATTTAAAAAGTATTAATGTAGATGAAAGTGTGGTAAATGAAATGCAGCACGATATAAAACGCTTACACACAATAACGGATAGATTTAGTAAAATTGGTTCGCAACCAACCTTGGTTTCAGAAAACATAAGTACGGTTTTAACCAACGCCATAAATTATTTAAAAAATAGAACTTCGCGCAACGTTAGTTACCATTTGCAATTGCCAGAAGCAGAAGTTAACGCGCAATTATGTGTGCCACTTTTTGAATGGGTAATTGAAAATATTTGTAAAAACGCAGTAGATGCCATGGATGGTAAAGGAAGCATTACAATTTCTTTAAAAGAAATTCCAGAATACATTTACATAAACATAACCGATACTGGAAAAGGAATTTCAAAATCAAAATTTAAAACCGTGTTTGAGCCTGGCTTTACTACCAAAACCCGCGGTTGGGGCTTAGGTTTGAGTTTATGTAAACGTATTATAGAAAATTACCATCAAGGAAAAATTTACGTACTAAATAGTGAAGCTAATGTTGGTACTACTTTTAGAATTGAAATTAAACGTGGGTGAGTTTATAACTCAGAAAAAACTATTGATTAATTCTTGATGATACTTCTCGATACGCTTTTCTACATTGTTTTCACTACAAAGAAAAGCTACTCGAAGGGACTACGAAAATGAGGAATTATAACATTAGTCGCTTCGAGTAAATTTTTTTAGTAGATGTGTATGCTACAACTGCCTATTTAAAAAAATTGTATCGAGAAGGGAATATAGATAAATCCTTGTTTCCTCTTAGCTCTTAAACAAATGAACTACTTACAATTTGTATTAGCATCAAACCTTCTTCCTAACACTCACCACCAAAGGCACGCCACTAAAATCGTATTCTTCGCGAATTTTATTTTCAATAAAGCGTTTGTAGTTTTCTTGTACGTATTGTGGCAAATTGCAATACAAAATAAATAGTGCCTCGCCTTTTAATTGTGTGGTGTATTTTATTTTAATATCCTTTCCTTTCATTGATGGCGGCGGATAGTTTTCAATCAATGGCAATAAAAAGTCATTCAATTTACGTGTTGGTATATGTTTCGTTTTATTTTCGTAAACGTACATTACCACTTCAACGGCTTTCATAATACGTTGTTTATCCAATACCGAAATAAAAATTATAGGAATATCTCTAAAGGGTGCTATACGTTCTCTAATACGGTCTTCGTATTCTTTGGCAGTTTTGGTATCTTTTTCTACCAGGTCCCATTTGTTAACAATAATGGCAAGCCCTTTACGGTTTTTTTCAACTAAAGTTAAAATACTTAAATCTTGTGCTTCAATCCCACTGGTTGCATCAATCATTAGCAAACACACATCGCAACTCTCTATTGCTCTTATGGTACGCATTACGCTATAAAATTCTAAATCTTCGTGTACCTTCGCTTTTTTGCGCATGCCAGCGGTATCAATCAACCAAAAATCGTATCCAAATTTATTATAGCGTGTGTTAATTGTATCTCTGGTGGTGCCTGCAATATCAGTTACTATGGTTCTTTCCTCACCTAACAAGGCGTTGGTTAAACTACTTTTTCCAACATTAGGCCGGCCAACAATGGCTATTTTAGGAATATCTGCCTGGTCTAAAGCGCCTTCCTCTTTAGGTAAAATTTCCATTAAGGCATCTAACATATCGCCTGTGCCAGAGCCAGTTGCAGCGCTTACTGGGTAGATCTCTCCCAAACCAAATCTATAAAACTCTGCCGAATTATGCGCTCTACTATGGTTATCCGATTTATTAGCAACCACCACTACTTTTTTTCCGCTTTTACGGATAAGGTTTGCAACCTCTGCATCATACTCTGTTAATCCTTCTTCCACATCTACCACAAACAAAAGTGCAGTACTTTCATCAATTGCAATTTTAACTTGTTTGGCAATTTCGCCTTCAAAAATATCATCGCTTCCTTTAATGTAGCCCCCAGTATCAATAAGGCTAAACTCAGTGCCATTCCACTCACTTTTGCCATAATGTCTATCACGTGTAACACCAGCAACGGCATCAACAATCGCTTGTCTGGTTTCGGTAAGGCGATTAAATAAGGTAGATTTTCCTACGTTGGGTCTTCCAACAATGGCAACTATATTAGGCATAAGGGTGCAAAGGTAGTAAAAAAGGTGTAATAGTAAAGTTGTAAAAAATGTTCATTTGTTGTATATTTGAATGTATGCATTTTTATCGCCAATTAATTTTACTGGTATTAGCAACCAATTTCTATTTTGGGCAAACCAAACCTGAAATTATTACACCACAATTAAAAGGCAGCATAAAGTTTACTGAAAATTTGGGGCAATGGGATAAAAGTGTTTTGTTTAAAGGCAGTTTTTCTAATGGCGCTGTGTTTATTCAAAACGATGGGCTAATGCTTAACTTCTTAAACAATAACCAGCTTCATAATTTTCATGGAAAAAATATTAGCCCTGATGAATTTAAAAACCTCAAATCGAAAGGGCATGCCATAAAAGTAAAATTTGAAAATGCTAAGGTTCCTACTATTACCAAATTTCAAATGGGGAATGATTACGAAAACTTTTTTTTAGATAATGATAAATCGAAATGGAAAAGTAATGTAAAAAATTACAAACAAGTTTTTTTAAATGAAATTTACAACGGTATAGATTACGAGATTTTAGCAGATGGGAGAGGCGTTAAGTACAATTACAGAGTAAAACCACAAGCAGACCCGAATCAAATAGTTGTAAATTATATTGGCGCTAATAAAATAGATTTAGATAATGGGGTACTAAAAATTAAATTAGCTTTTAAAGAAATTTGGGAACAAAAACCATACACCTATCAATTAATTAATGGCAAAGTGGTAGAAGTGGCCTCCGCTTATAAATTGCAGAACAACCGTGTAAGTTTTATTTTCCCGAACGGTTACAACAAAAATTACGAATTAATAATTGACCCGCAATTGGTTTTCTCTGCACAATTAGGTAGCACATCTGATAATTTTGGAATGACTGCCACCTATGATAATGTAGGACACTTATATTCTGGTGGAATGATTTATGGTACAAATTTGCCTGCATCAACAGGCGCTTACGATAATAGTTTTAATAATCCAGGAGGCTATGGCAGATGCGATGTTTTTATTAGTAAATTTTCGCCTAGTGGCAACTCACTTTTGTTCTCTACTTATTTAGGCGGCTCTCAACAAGAAGCCGTTACCAGTTTAATTTTAGACTATTCGGGTAATTTATGTTTGTATGGAAGTACCTCTTCTCCGAACTTCCCAATGCTCAATAACTCAGCCTACTCCCTATTTAAAGGCGGGCCAACAATAGGTTTCCTTGATAATGGAATTATTCACTGTGGCGGGAGCGATATTTTCGTTGCCAAGATTAATCCAACAGGAACAAATCTACTAGCTAGTACATTTTATGGTGGAACTCATAATGATGGCGTAAATTATTTAACAGGTACAGTTTCTATTTCTTTAGGTGGAGGGTCAGGCGCATGTCAAGATCCTTTCCCGAGCACAGGTTATGACTCACTTGTTATGAACTATGGCGATCAATTTAGAGGGGAAATTCAAGTAGATAATCAAAATAATATCTACATCACAAGCTCTACGCGATCTTCGGATATTCCTATGGTCGGCGGTTTTGATAATACGATTAATGGAGGCCAGGATGCAGTAGTTGCTAAATTTAACACCAATTTATCGAGCTTGATTTATAGTAGCTTTATTGGAGGCTCGCAAAACGATTGCGGCAACTCCATTTATGTAACTAACGTTGGTGAGGCTTACGTTAGTGGCGGAACATGTAGCTCTAACCTACTCGGCACACAAAACGGCGTTGAGCCCAGTTACAAGGGCGGTAAATCGGATGGCTTTGTTTACAGAATTTCTGCTAATGGTAGTAATATAATTAACGCTACTTATGTTGGCACAACTGATTATGACAACTCTTTTTTTGTAACAGGTGATAAAAAAGGCAAAGTTTATATTTACGGACAATCCTATGGCAATATACCTGTTCAATCAGCAATCACTTCAACTGCTGGAATTTTCAGTGTTCCTAACACGCATCAATTTATTATTTGCTTTACAAAAAATTTAAACTCCTATTACTTTTCAACCGTGTTTGGCAAAAAAACAATCCCCGAAGTGGATATTTCGCCTACAGCATTTGCGGTTGATGTTTGCGGTAACATCTATCTTTCTGGTTGGGGAGGAGGATTAATTACTAACACTGTTGCAATGACTGGAATGCCCACTTTTAGCGCTATACCCGGTTTTTCAACTACCACAGGCTTCGATTTTTATTTAATGGCTTTAGATTCTAATGCTACCAATTTAGTATTTGGTTCTTATTTTGGAGGTCCCCAAAGTAGTGAACATGTCGATGGTGGCACTTCCAGATTTGATCCACAAGGTAAGATTTATCAATCCGTGTGTGCAGGGTGCGGTACATTTGATGATTTTCCAATCACACCAAATACGTATCCGTGCAATATTCCAGGGTTTTGTCCACCTGGTCCCAATATATCAAACAATTGTAACAATGGTGTTTTTAAAATTGATTTTCAGCTAAAACAATCAGTCTCCACAATTAATACCAATACGGTGTCGGGTTGCTTACCACTTACAATAAGCTTTACTAATGCTACTGCTCCAACAAGTACACTAGCTAGTTTTATTTGGTATTATGGTAATGGGCAAACAAACACAACAACAATTAATCCTGTGGTTACTTTTACCAATCCAGGAACTTATACTGTTTCATTGGTGGTTAAAGACCCAACCTCGTGTAATTTAAAAGATAGCGCTATTACGTTTATCACCGTTTACCCTAAACCCTCGCCATCATTTACACTCAACACGTCGCCTTGCTCTAACACCATTTCAACAATAAATGGTTCTACTGGTAACTTTAGTACTACACCTTATTTATGGAATTTTGGACCAAGTACCTCAACACTTACAAACCCTAGTTACACCTACAACACAAATGGTGCTTACAATGTTACACTTACGGTTACTGATGTTAATGGTTGTACCAATGCTACTGTTGCTCCAATTTCTATTTTTAATTTTTCTCCGGGTGTGGTGGCGGGTAACACTATTTGTCGAGGTTTTAGTGCCAACCTCAACGCAAGTGGTGGCACAAATTATACTTGGACTCCTAGTAGTACGCTAAACAACACTGCTAGTGCAACGCCTATTGCTAACCCAACTACAACATCAATTTACACGGTGATAATTTTAAATAACACGCCAGGTTATAATTGTGTAAAAACATTAACTACCGAGGTTATTGTAAATCCTAAGCCTACTTCTGCTTTCACGGCAACGTATAATCCTTGCGGTGGTGGTGCTTACTTCTACGATCAATCCAGCTCAAATGTTACAGCCTGGCAATGGAGCCTAACAGCAGGCGTTACAAGTACGGTGCAAAATCCTTATCATTTTTATCCTGTAGGTGGCACTCACACAGTAACACTAATTTCGAGTACACAATTTGGATGTAAAGATACATCGGATTTAGTTGTAAACATAGCAGTACCTCCTGTTTTATCAATCAACCAAGCAAGTATTATTTGCAATGGGCAACGGGCTATACTGGCTGCTAGTGGTGGCACAGCATACGCTTGGAGTCCTACAGCAACATTAAGTCAAACCAATACAGCAACTACCTTTGCCACACCAACCATTAGCACGCAATATTCTGTTGTTATAACCACGGCAGATGGCTGTGCATTCTTATTAACTACCAATGTTACTGTTACCTATCCGTCAAGCATTCCAGTGCTTGCTACAGCCAGCCCAAGCAATATTGTTACTGGCGAAACTACAACACTCATCTTTTATGGCGACCCTGGTGCCTTGGTGCAGTGGTTCCCGCAAAATACTACCCCTACCACAGGCTACACCGTTACTGCTATGCCAGATAGGCCAACAACCTATACAGCCATTGCAAGCTATGGCAAATGTAAAGAAGATGCCCGTGTTTTTGTAGACGTATTTTTACCAGGTTGCATTGATAAAGATGTGTTTATACCAAACACATTTACACCAAACGGCGATGGACAAAACGATATTTTATTTGTACGCGGCTTAAAAGTAGATGTGGTGTATTTTGCTGTGTATAACCGTTGGGGCGAATTGGTATTTGAGACAAATGATAAAACTAAAGGCTGGGACGGCATATACCGCAGCAAACCAGCAGATGTAGGCGTATTTGGCTGGTATTTAAAAGTAAAATGTTTTAATGGCGAAGAAACCTTTAAAAAAGGAAATGTAACCTTAATAAGATAACGGCTTGCAGGTGAGCGCTAAATTGATAAATAAATCAAATTTTTATGAAGAAAAATCTATAAAATTTCCATTTAGAATTTTATGAAACCAACACAATATTTTCTACTTATTAGTTTATTAAGCAATGCCCTTTTTGCTCAAAAATTACCCATAAACAACTATTCTATTGTAGATAAAAAAGCTTTACAAATACCAGATTCATTAACTAAAAGTACAGAATCACTTGCTCGTTATTTTTCGAATAGTTTCCAAACTGATAAAGATAAATCAAGGGCAATTTTTATTTGGATTGCTTCAACTATAGAATACGACATTGCAAATATGTTTGCTCTAAATTTTTATGAAAAAAAAGAAAATAAAATAGCGAAACCTTTAAAAACTAAAAAAGGAATTTGCGAAAATTATGCTCAACTCTTTACCGATATATGTGAAAAAGTTGGAATTAAATCTTTTGTGATTGAAGGCTATACAAAACAGAATGGATTTGCGGATTACATACCACATGCATGGAGCGCCGCATTAATTGATAGTACTTGGTTTCTTTTTGATCCCACCTGGGGTTCTGGTTATGTAAATAATGGAAAGTTTATTAAAAAAATTAATAATGAATATTATAAATCAAATCCAAGTACCCTTATCAAATCACACATGCCATTTGACTATTTATGGCAATTTTTAAATTATCCAATTACGAATCAAGAGTTTTTAGAAGGTAAAATACAGCAAAATCAAAACAAGCAATTTTTTAGCTTTAAAGATTCTTTGTTGACATATCAAAAGCTAAATCATCAAGAACAATTAATCTCGGCAGCTGAACGAATTGAAAAAAACGGCATCAAAAATTCGCTAATTTTTGATAGACTTCAACACTTAAAATTAGAGATTGAAACTGAAAAGCAAAATAAATCTATAAACCTTTATAATTCGGCAATTATTGACTATAATGAATCTATTAGGCTTTTAAATGAATTCATTAATTACAGAAATAAACAATTTAATCCTAAAAAAACGGATTTAGAAATACAGAGTATGTTAGATAGTGTAAGCACAAAAGTTACTGAAGCAAAAAATAAAGTAAACTCTGTTACAAGTAATGATGCGAACATATTAAATATGATAAAACAATTTACAAAATCTATTGAAGATGTTTCAAAGCAAACCAATGAGCAACAAGATTGGTTAAAAATGTACTTTAGCAAAAGTAAATCAGGAAGAAAATCTATGTTTTACAAAGTAACTTGGTTCGGTATTCCCTTGAACTAAAAATTACTCTTCACGAACTTAATTTTATTCGAAATTTTTAAACTCAAAACTACTTCTTCTCCTTCGCCCAAATTTTATAATCATTTTGTTGTTCTATTTTAAAAGCCGATGGGCGGCGTAGCGGCTCGCAGGGTTTCAGGCTTTCATAACAGTCTGCGGGCAACTGCTGATAAAGTTGTGTCCCTTTTGTTTTCCAGGCAATCATGTCATCACTTACATCTTTAACTGCTTTTGCGGGGTTACCAACTATCACTTTTCTTTTTTCGAATTTAGTTTGGGCAGGTACAAAACTTAAGGCGCCAACTATGCATTCGTCGCCAATTTCCACATCGTCCATAATTACACTATTCATGCCTATCAAGCAATTTTTTCCTAGGGTGGCGCCATGAATAATTGCGCCATGCCCTACATGCGCACTTTCTTTTAATAAAACTGTTGTTCCCGGGAACATGTGTATGGTACAATTTTCTTGAATGTTACATCCATCTTCAATAATAATCTGTCCCCAGTCGCCGCGAATTGCAGCACCTGGGCCAATATACACATCTTTACCAATTATAACATTTCCGGTAACGGTTGCGTTTGGATGAATAAATGCAGTTTTATGTATTACTGGCTTGTAGCCCTTAAACTCGAATATATTTGCCATAGGTATAAAGATACGGATTTAAGCGAAGTTTAAAAAAGTAATATATCCACCTTCAATTTTAAACACTTGACCTTGGTTGACTTAACCAAGAAAATTAGAATTAATAAAGTTCGCTACAATTTATAGCAAAAAGCTACTACAAAACATATTAACTTAGCTCTGTTAATTATTATGCTCTTAAATTGCCATACCTATTATAGTTTACATTACGGCACGCTAAGTATTGAAGAGCTTGTAGCCAGTGTTAAAGAAAATGGCTACAGCAGTTTTGTACTTACAGATGTAAATAATACCTCGGCAGTTATTGATACTATAAGGCATTGCAAAGAACAACTCATAAAATGTTGCATTGGAGTAGATTTTAAAAATGGGGTAAATACTCTATACGTAATAATTGCAAAAAATAACAAAGGCTTTTTTAATATCAATCAACATTTAAGCCATCACTTACATAACAATTTACCATTTCAAGCACAAGCCCCTGAGTTAAAACATTGTTATACCATTTACCCATTTGCTGCACAACCAACTTTTGCATTAAGAAAAAACGAGTTTATTGGCATTGCAGATTGGCAATTGGCAAACTTACCATTTTCTACACTTAATAAACTCACACACAAAATGGTAGTGCTACAACCTTTTACATTTAAAACAAAACAACACTTTAATGCGCACCGCTTATTGCGTGCTATTGATAATAATGAGTTGCTAAGTAAATTACAACCCGCACAACAGGCAAACGAAAAACACACCATTACCAAAGCACATGCTCTGTACAAAAGTTTTGCTGCCTACCCACAAATTGTAAAAAACACCGAGCACATTTTAAAAAATTGTGGTGTTGATTTTGAGTATGGCAAACTTGCTAATAAAACATTAAAGTATTACACCACTAGTTTAGAAAATGACATTGATTTATTAAGAACAGAAACCTATAAAAATTTAAGTTACCGCTACCCTACCGCCACAACAGAAGTTACAGAGCGCATTGAAAAAGAATTAAGTATAATTGAAAAAATGAATTTTGCCGCTTATTTTTTAATTAATTGGGATATTACAAGCTATGCGCGCAGCAGAGGTTTTGTGTATGTAGGCCGTGGTAGTGGGGCTAACAGTTTGGTAGCGTACTTACTACGTATTACTGATGTAGACCCTATTGACTTAGATTTATACTTTGAACGTTTTATAAACGAGCACCGCAACAACGCCCCCGATTTTGATATAGACTTTTCGTGGACAGATAGAGAGGAAATGACGCACTATATTTTTAATAGGTTTGGATACGAACGCACAGCTCTACTCGGCTCCTACAACACATTTCAGTTTGATGCAGTAACGCGCGATTTAGGAAAAGTATTTGGTTTGCCTCCCGCCGAGATTGATAAACTGCAACGCACCCAAAACATAGAAGAGCTAGATAAACTGCAACGCCTGGTTGTAAAATATGCTAAGTTAATTCAAGGCTTCCCCAACCACTTAAGCATACACGCCAGCGGCATCTTAATTTCTGAAGAACCAATAAATACCTACTGCGCCACATTTATGCCGCCAAAAGGCTTTCCAACCACACAGTTTAGCATGCTAGAGGCAGAAGATATTGGCTTATTTAAATTTGATATTTTGAGTCAGCGAGGACTCGGGAAAATACACGATGCAGTAAAATTAGTAGAAGAAACACAGAATATAAAAATTGATATACACAACATAAAAAAATTTAAAGCCGATGAAAAAATAAAAGCGCTTTTAAAAGTTGGTAAATGCATTGGTTGCTTTTATGTGGAGAGTCCAGCAATGCGTATGCTGCTTGCAAAACTTAAAGCTGATGATTATTTGCGATTAGTAGCTGCAAGTTCAATTATTCGACCCGGAGTTTCACAAAGTGGTATGATGCGCGAATACATTGATAGGTATAGAAACGAAGAAAAACGAAAACAAGCACGCGAGCAATTGCCCGAGTTGTATGATATATTGCACGAAACGTATGGCGTTATGGTGTACCAAGAAGATGTGATAAAAGTAGCGCATTTGTTTGCTGATTTAAGCTTAGCAGAGGCCGATTACTTAAGGCGCGGCATGAGTTGGAAATTTAAACAACGCAATGAGTTTTATAAAGTAAAAGAAAAATTTTATAACAATTGCTACAAAAAAAAGTACAAACAAACTATAATTGATGGTATTTGGAACCAAATAGAAAGTTTTGCGAATTTTGCTTTTGCCAAAGGACACTCTGCTAGCTATGCGGTAGAGAGTTATCAAGCCATGTATTTAAAAGCCTACTACCCTATTGAATATATGGTTGCCACACTTAACAACGGTGGCGGATTTTATCGTAAAGAAATTTATTTGCATGAAGCACGCATGCACGGCGCAATTATTCATGCACCTTGCGTAAACAATAGTAGTTTGTTATGCCAATTAAAAGATGTTATTATTTACTTAAGTTTTGGAATGATTGCAGAGCTTGAACATCAGGTTGCAGAAACAATAGTACACGAACGAAACAAAAATGGCTTGTATAAAAACCTCGATGACTTTATAAAGCGAACCGGTACAAGCATTGAACAAACACAATTATTGATAAGAGCAGGTGCATTTAATTTTACCAACAAAACAAAAAAAGAACTACTGTGGCACACCTATTTAAATCATAGTACAAAAAAACAAGCGCCGCAAGGATTGGAGTTGTTTGAAGTTGAAAAACCTAACTACGCACTTCCAACTCTAGAAAATAATAGTTTTGATAATGCTTTTGATGAACAAGAGTTATTTGGTTTTACATTATGTTCGCCGTTTGACATGGTAAAATCACCTATTAAAAATAAACTAGTAGCAATAGATTTACTTAGTAACATTAACAAAACAATAGAGATAGTTGCCTACTTGGTTACCACCAAACCTACACTCACAGCTAAAGGAGAAAAGATGAGTTTTGGTACTTTTTTAGATTTAGAAGGCGCTTGGGTTGATACCGTCCACTTCCCAAATGTATTAAAAACACATCCATTTCAAGGCCCAGGCTGTTATCGCATAATTGGAAAGGTAGAATGTGAGTATGATTTTGTGTATATAAACGTGAGTAGTTTTTATAGATTAACAAGTTTAAATAGAACAGGATAAAAGAAATAAAATCATAATTGTTATATTTGGATTAATTCTAACCAGAGCGTGATTTCGAGAGATAAATATGAATTAATCATTTTGATTGATGACAATGACAATACACTTTTCTTGAATAAAGACATAGTTGAAGATTTTTTTTTAAATCCTAAAATTATAACGTTCAACAACCCAAGTAAATTTTTATCAGAAATTACTGAATTGCAAAATGAATTTATAGGAAAATGGCTAGTTATAATGGATTTGAACATGCCAGAATATAGCGGCTACGAATTAATTGAGCATTTAGAAGATAATGATTATGAGATGGAAAATATAGAAATTATTATTTTAACATCATCGAATGCAAAAGCAGATATTGAAAAATCTAAAGTTTACCGCTCAATTATTGGTTATTTAAGTAAACCTATCAGCTTTAATAAATTAGAATTTGCGTAAACAATAGTAGTTAATGATTACAAAAAACGTTTTAAGATCCTACGTAGTTGCGCTTTCACTAATAATTTTACTTTTAACGATTGCGCAAGTTTTAGTTCAGTATTTTTTGGCGAAACAAAAAGACGATGCCACTATTGTTAACATAGCTGGCAGGCAGCGCATGTTAAGTCAAAAACTAACAAAACAACTAATATATCTCAACTACAATAAAGTTAATTCAAACTTTATTAATGAATTTAATAGCGACTTAAAACAATTTGCAATTTCGTACTTATTTGTTGAAGGAAAAACAACAATAAATTTAATTAATAACACTAATACAAAAAATCAAGAGCAACTCATTAAGGATTTAAATCTTTCTTACAAGCCATTCATAAAGGCAATAAAAAATTATTTTATTTTGTCGCAAAAAAAAGATAGTGTGCTCATCGAAGTATTAAAACAAGAAAAAGAATTTTTACCCAAAATGAACGCTTTGGTAAACGAATATGAAAAAGAAAATACAGATAAAATAAATGAATTGAAACGCGTAGAGATAATTTTATTTTTATTTACTTTTTTTGCTCTACTTTTTGAAATAATTATAATTTTTAATCCGCTATTCAGATCCTTGTATTTTAACAATAAATTGCTTGAACAAACTTCAGAAATAACCAATACAGGAGGCTGGGAATATTCCGAAAAGACGGATCAATTCACACTTTCAAAACAAAGTGCTCGAATATTAGGTTTACAAAAAAAAATTATTTCAAAGCATGAATTTTGTGAACTAATTCATCAACAAGAATTTAAAAACCACTTTGAGTCAATAAACGATGCCGATGTAACACTTACCATTACGGTTGATAAAAACACAAGGTGGATTTTGTTTACTAAAAAGAAAAATGAAAAATTAAACAAAGTATATGGCATTATAAAAGACATTACTGCCGAAAAGGAGAGCGATATTTACAAACAAAAACTCGAAGAAAAAAACGATAGTTTATTAAAACTAAATTATGGATTGACCCATGATATAAAAAATCATACCTCAAACGTAATTGGCCTAATAGGAATACTAAAAAAACATGAACAAAAAAAGAACTATGATAAATTGGAAGAAATCATTGAAAGAACAGAGTTTTCGGCACAACAACTTAATAATATTTTATCAGATTTTTTATACTTATCCCGAAGCAAAGATGATTTAGAAAAAAGTTTTAAGCAGTTAAATGAAGAAAAAATTAAAGAAGCACTCGAAGAAGAAATTGCATTCATTAAGCAAGAAAAACCTGTTTTTATTACTTACAAGTTTAATGTTGAAGATGTAATTTACAGTAACCACATTGTGAAAATAATTTTGATAAATCTAGTTTCCAACTCAATAAAGTACTCAAAACCCAATCAGAATGCCCATGTTGATGTTTTAGTTACTAAAAGCGAAAAAAATTTATTAATTGAAGTAAAGGATAATGGAATAGGAATGGATTTAAAATCGCCACAAAACAAACTATTTACATTATTCGAACAGTTAGATTCTAGAACTGAAGGTTTTGGAATTGGCCTGGCAATACTTAAAAAAATTGTTGACCAACAAAGTGGTAAAATAAAAGTAGAAAGCGAAATAGGTATTGGCACTACATTTAAAGTTTTTATACCTCTACAACAGTAAGAGTTTCTTTAACCTACCTTTTTATTGCAGTAGCGTTTTTCTTTTTATAACTCAAAAATATCATTATTTGTCCAAGCTCCTCTTCTGTAACCGAACTATCGGTAAGCGCTTCAGAATGTTTTTTATTAGTTAATCGTAATTCATATCCCTTTAATTGCTCTGGAGTAAAATCAGGAATTATATATTTTCGCTTCTCTTTCTTAGTATGGCATTTGGCGCAATTCATGTTATAAAGAATATAACCCTTTTCACATTCCTTTTCATAATGTTGTTTAACGTGGGGTAACATCTCTGCCGGAAACTCATATTCTGCTTTTTGTATAACCACACAGGCAACCAAAATTGATAACAAAAAAAATGAAATTATAAATTGTTTAGTACGTGCCATTTACAATGCGTTTATTTAAAATTTTTGATTTTGATTTAGGTAATGAACTCGGTAGCGGCTCAAACGGGATAGCCTCTGTAAGACTTTGCATAAATGAAACCAGTTGTTTAACCTCAGCTTTACTTAAGTGCAGCGAATCGCCAGATAGCGTTTGATTAGCAACCTTTAAACCTCTGCCTTGCCCGCCACCATTGTTATAAAACTCAACTACTTGTTCTAAATTATTAAAAACGCCGTTGTGCATGTAAGGCTTAGTTTTACTAATATTTTTTAGAGTACCTGTTCTAAACGCATTGCTGGTTTCTTCAGCTGGATTTATCTGATAACGCCCTAAATCCGAACTCAACTTTGAATAAACCGTATCTGCAGGCGTTCCAAGTACTTCAAACTCAGAGCCCACATAGGGTGGCTTTACACCATTAAAATGCGGGGCAAAATGGCAAGTTGCACATTCTGCTTTGCTCATAAATAAATTAAAACCTTTAATTGCGTTACTATTCAATGGTTTGTTGTAATTGATAGCATCATCAAACGGAGCATAATAGTTACTAAATTTACCATAATATAATGTAACCGCCGAAGCTATATGCTCTATAGAAACTTTAGGGTTAACCGGAGTAAGTTTGGCAAATTTTTCAAATGCGCTTTTATACTCTTTGCAACTCAAAACTTTTTTTAATAATTCGTTTTCATCACAGGCCATTTCAATTGGATTTGTTGCTACATCTTTCAATTGATTTTGAAGACTAATGTGTTTCCCATCTAACATTAATAAATGATTAAATTGAGCATTAACCAAACTTGGCGCATTACGTGGCAACACATCTTTCCTATTAAATTGTAAAGCAGTTGTTTTTAATGTATCAGTAAAAAATTGGGTTGCGCTATGGCACGAGCCACAACTACGCTCATTGTTTTTTGAGAGTATTGGGTCGTAAAATAACTGTTTCCCAATTGCTTCAATTTCTTTAAGAATAGCTTGATCGTATATTCTATGGAAAACACCTTTAGTACTTTGACCAGTGTATAAATTTTTATCAAAAATACTAAGTGTTTTGTTATTTAAACTGTAATCTACAAAACTACTGCTCACAATTTTATATTTTTGAATATGGAGTTGATTTTTTTTAAAAAGCGGGTTAACGTAATTTTTAATAAATTCAAAGTGATTAAACTTTTCAAAATCAGTTGGCTGCTTGTAAACAAAGTCGAGCATGGCTTTGTGGTCAACTAAGTAATCATCGCTTAAAGCGTAATTTTGAAAAGATGTATTAAAGTAATTGTAAGTAGTGGTTGTTTGCTTTATTAAATGCTTTAATTCGGCAATTACAGAGTCGGTGTTCGGGCATTCAAAACCGGTGGTGTAAATGGCTGCCAAATTAAGTAAATACAACCTATTGGCAAGATAAAAATGCTCATGCCCCGAAAGGTGTTTTGTTATACTATCAGCTTTATAAACCTCAAGCCCCTTAGATATGCCGCTAAGTATATTTAACAACGTATCTGCATTCACATCTTCCTCCAAATATAACTCTGCAAGTGTTAAACCTTTGCCAATTCTTTTGTAGGGTTTTTCAAATTTTTCAAATACCTCAGTTTCCCATTCAACAGGTAAAGGACCATTGATAAACTTGTAGGTGGTTGGCTCTAAATAGCGAAGCCAAAAATCGTTTTGTTTCAGTAATTTACGTAATGAGTGAATTCTAATTTTTACCAGATCAAGATCAATTTTAGATTTATTTTGTTGAACATAGATGTTCAATTGAAAACTTTCTTTTTGAAAATTTAATACCGATTCGGTGTAATAATTTTTATAGCTACTTTGATTGTTATTGGTACTGAATGAAAAACAAAGTACAAAAACTAAAACCAAGAAACAAAATACATAAAGTTTTTTCATAGAATTAAGAACCTATTTAAACTCAAAAACAGACAGTTAGTTAAACTGTCTGTTTTTACAAAAGTACATTTATAAAACAAAATTAATGAATTACATTAAGTTTTATAGATTTTTCTATAGTTTGAGATTTTACATGGATAAAATAGTTACCGCTTTTTAATTGAGCTGTCTCAAATTTTACTTCATTATCACCAATTACTAAATTAACTTTTCTTGAGCTAATTAATTTTCCTGTTACATCAACAACTTGAATTGTAGCTGCATTGTTGTCTTGTGATTGAATTTTTAAAGTTGCACTTTCATCAGCAGGATTCGGATAAATTAAAATAACAGTTGAATTACCTGTATTTTGTTTTATACCCACAGTGCTTAATGTACCAGTACCTTCAACTTTAAAATTATAAGTGCTTTCATCAAAATCATTGTTGTTGATATTTAACACTGCAGAACGTGTACCAGCTGCAGTTGGTAAAAATTGTAAGTTTAAAGTAGTAGAAGCGTTAGCAGCAATTGTAAATGGTGTACTCGGAGGAGTAACCAACGTAAATTCTGAAGCGTTTGCGCCAGTTACACTAAAGCTACTTACAGTTAATACACCAGGACCATTATTTGTAATAACAAATGGTTTAGTAGATGTTTGTGTTGTTTGAACATTACCATAATTGGTGTTGTTATTTAATGCCGTTGTAACTGCGTTATTTGCAATTGCATTACTATTACCAGTTAAAGCAATTTCAGGATTTGAATTTGCAGTAAATGGATTGTAAACTAATAACATTTGTCCGCCTTCAACAATTGGAGATGGAATTGAATAATGTGCTTGATCAACTATCATCCACCAGCCAGCACCAAGGATTCCTTGCATGTCAATAGCACCAGATGCTTCTTCGTCTTGCGTTAAAAATTGCGGAGCACCACTTATAAATCTATTTGCATCGTGAGTTGTAACCAATGAAAATACATCTGTATCTACATTATAATTCCATTGTTTACCAAGGTGAGCGTTACCACCAACATCTTCTTGTAATAAAATGTTACCGTAGTTATCAAACCCTAAATTATCTAGCATTTGTTGTGTTTCAGTACCGTCTAATACAGCAGTAATTGTACCACCGTTTTCAGGGTTATTTATACTACTAAATGTAAGTCTGTATAAACGTGAAGGATTTCCGAAACCGTTGGTTGTAACAAAATAAAAATTTGAAGGGTTGCGTGGATCCCATGCGCCATCTTCAGGGCGTAAAAACGAAGTAATTCCTAAATTGTTACTTTGTGTGTTTAATGAAGCGCCAGTAATAGCTGATACATCGCCTAAATTAACACAACTAAAAGTTGTGTTGGGTGAAGGAAATGTTCCATTTGATTCAGCAATCAAATTTGAAACAGCAATACCATAAAGGTTACCATTGGTTAAGCCAGCTCTTTCAATTTCACTTCCAGTATTTGTTTTTGTACCAACATACATATAAACTTGTCCGTTTAATGTAGCATCATCCATTCCAATTACAACAGTTTTGTTATTCTCCAATGGACGTGCACATTGGTTTTCACAAGAAAATCTTCCTAAACGAGGTAATTGATAAGATACTCCGGTGTTAGTTCCAGTAGCAACGTGAGCAAACATTCTACCTTCAGCTCCAGTTTCTTCACCATTCATAAAAATACGTTCAGTAGTTCCTAAACCTGTAGCACTGTTAAAAAATGCCTTAGTAGAAGGTAAGTCGCCAGAACAAAAACGACCAAAGCTTGCTAAAGTGCTTGAGTTTTGGGCATTATATGTTGTGTATCCATTGCCATTCCAAATATTTACATTCTGAATTAAATCAGTTCCACTAACCACCGCTAAAGTAGTTTTGTTGATTATCCATTTAGATAAAAATGCACCGTTAGAACCGTGTGCTCTAACTGCACCAACACCCGAACCAAATTCGTGGTTTAGTAAAAAAGTAAATGTACCATTACCATTATCGTAAGCGCCAGCACCATCAGGTATACCACAAAAGCTATATCCACCAATTGCCTCAGGCGCAGTTAATAATGACGTAACTGTTACGTTAGAAGCAGCAGGAAGTATGTAAGGTGATGAACCTGTACTTGGACCAGTAACAACTGCTGTGTTGGTAATTTGAGCAGACAGACTTCCTACGAAGCTTAACGCACTCAGACTTAAAATTTTGTGTAAAGAGTTTTTCATTGATTTGATAGTTTATAATTCAATTCAAAGCTACCCACTTTTAAACGGCAATAGGTTATATTGAAATTATGTTGATGTTAATTATTATATGATTTTTAATGTTTTAAATCAATTTATATGTTTTAATTTAACGTTCAAGAAAAACAAAGCTGCTTTTTTTATAACATTAAATTTACTTTAAATTGGATTGAAACCGAGTACAAATACGTTTTAGCTCAAATTCTAAGTTTGAATTAATTTTGCAATTTTTTCAAACACGTCTCGCGCTTTTTCTATTGATGTTACATCTTCAACATTTAACCACAACCTGTTGTTTTGTTCTTTTAATTTACAACGGTTTGGGTATTTTTGGGCAAAGGCCAAGGCTGCAGTAAACATTGGGCTGGCAAAGTAATCGCTATCTTGTTTGCTTAAAAAGTAAGTTAACAGTTTTCCGTTTTTTAAAGTGAGTTTTTCAAAACCTAATTTCATTGCTTGCCAGCGCATACGCACCAGGCTTATTAATTCTAAGGCTTCGTTTGGTATTGGGCCAAAACGGTCGCGCATGTTTTTTTCGTAAGTAGTTAAATCTTCTTCTTTGGTGATATTATCCAACTCGCGATACAGTAACAACCGTTCTGTTAAACTGCTCACATAAACCTCGGGAATTAGCAATTGCAAATCAGTTTCAATAACCGTTTCTTTTACAAATTGGCGACTAAAAATTGTTTTGTCTAAACTGTTTCCATCTTCACCTACCGCATCTTTGTACCAATCTTCTTCTTTTAGTTCTTCCATGGCTTCGTTTAAAATTTTCATATAAGTGTCAAAGCCCATATCGTTTATAAAACCGCTTTGTTCTCCACCTAATAAATTTCCTGCGCCACGTATGTCTAAATCACGCATAGCTATTTGAAATCCGCTACCTAAATCGCTAAAATCTACAATGGCTTTTAGGCGCTTGCGTGCTTCATCAGTTAATGCAATTTGCGGTGGGGCTAATAAATAACAGTAAGCACGCTTATTACTACGCCCAACTCTGCCGCGCATTTGATGCAAATCGCTTAAACCAAAATTTTGAGCTTCGTTAATGATAATGGTGTTTGCATTGCTAATGTCTAAACCGCTCTCTATAATTGTTGTTGCGACTAACACATCGTAATCGCCCTCCATAAATCCAAGGAGTACATCTTCCAATTTATCACCTTCCATCTGTCCGTGGCCAATTGCAATGCGGGCATCGGGTACAAGGCGTTGAATAATTCCTGCAACAACATTAATGTCACTTACTCTGTTATGTACAAAAAACACTTGTCCACCCCTACTTAATTCAGTTGCTACAGCATCTCTTACTAATTCTTCGCTAAAGGTGTGTAACTCAGTTTTTACAGGATAACGGTTTGGAGGCGGCGTGCTTATTACACTAAGGTCGCGGGCACCCATTAAGCTAAACTGCAAGGTGCGTGGAATTGGCGTTGCCGTAAGCGTTAACGTATCTACACTTGTTTTAAATGTTTTTAATTTATCCTTTACTGTTACGCCGAATTTTTGTTCTTCATCAATTATCATTAAGCCTAAATCTTTAAACTTAACATCTTTACCAACAAGTTTGTGTGTTCCAATTAAAATATCAATTTTTCCTGAGGCTAATTTCTCTAATATTTCTTTAGTTTGTTTTGCGGTTTTAAAGCGATTAATGTATTCAACCGTGCAAGGCAAACGTTCTAAACGTGTTTTAAACGTTTTGTAATGTTGATATGCAAGAATTGTGGTAGGAACCAATACAGCTACCTGCTTACTATCGCATACTGCTTTAAAGGCGGCCCGCACGGCAATTTCTGTTTTACCAAAACCAACATCACCGCACACAAGTCTATCCATTGGGTGTGGGCGTTGCATATCCTTTTTTACGTCGGCTGTAACTTTTATTTGATCAACTGTGTCTTCATAAATAAAACTTGCTTCAAGTTCATGCTGTAAATAATTATCTTGTGGGAAAGAATGGCCAGGCTTAGCCTTGCGTTCAGCATATAACTTTATTAAATCAAAGGCAACTTTTTTTACATTGTTCTTGGTTTTTTGTTTAAGATTTTGCCAAGTGCTACTCCCTAATTTATCTACGCGTGGCACATGCCCCTCTTTACCACTGTATTTGCTAATGCGGTGCAGGGAATGGATACTAACGTATAACGAATCGTTATCTTTAAATAATAATTTTACACACTCTTGAATTTTACCATTGCTCGCAATTTTTTGTAAGCCTGCAAAACGTCCAATACCATGGTCAATATGTGTAACATAATCGCCAGGATTAAGCATCAAAATTTCTTTAATAGTAAATGCCTCGGCGCTTTTGTGCTTTACTTCTTTAAGCTTAAAGCGGTGATAGCGTTCAAAAATTTGATGATCGGTGTAAGCTGCAATTTTTAAGTTATTGTCAATAAATCCTTCGTGAAGATTTATAGGAATGTAGCTTATCAAAGAATCATAAGTGCGGTGGTCTTTCACCAACAAGTCATTAAAAATCGAAATTAGCCGTTCGGCTTGTTTAGTATTATCGGTTAAAAAATAGTTTGTAAAACCTTTACTTTTATTTTCTTTTAGATGAGCAATTAATAATTCAAAATTTTTGTTGAATGTTGGTTGAGGTTGTTGGCTAGTTACAAATTCTGATTTTTGTAAACGCGATTGGAGTCCGTATTCTATGCATTTAAAGTTTTGTAAATCGCTTATGAACTCTTCAGCGTTTGCAAATAAACTACTTGGTTGCATTTGTGCAATCTCGCCATTATAGTTTTTATATTCGATTTCTGCCCTCTCAAATTTTTTATCGAATATATCGCAAGCATATTTTATATCCTCAATGAAAAGTTGTGTATTTAAGTTATTAAAGTAATTTAAAAGGAGTGCTTTGTCGTTTTTAAATACTTCTGAATTAATATTAGGAATAATTGTTACAAAATCAAAACTTGCAATCGAAAGTTGTGTGGATGGATTGAATGTATTAATTATTTCAACATCATTTCCAAACAATTCAATACGATAAGGGTATTCGTTAGCGAACGAATAGATATCAATAATTCCACCACGAACAGAGAATTGCCCTGGTTCATAAACAAAATCAACATGCTCAAAATTATAGGAGCTTAAAAATTCTTGAATAAAATCTATACTGAGTTTTTCATTCTTTTTAATTTGCAAGGTATTTGCAGCAAGTTGGGTTTGGATGGTTACTTTTTCACATAAGGCCTGAGGGTAGGTTACAACAATGCCATTAAAACTGTCTTTGCTTAATAGATTTAAAACCTCAGCTCTTTCTTGAATATTTGCATTTGTTGTTTTTTCTATCTGATAAGGCAACCGATAAGTTTCAGGAAAAAACAACACTTTATTATTAGGAATTAAATTTTCTAAATCATTTAATAAGTAAGCCGCTTTTTCTTTGTTGGAGCATACAATTAGGTGAGGTTTTTTAAAGTAAGAAAAGGTTGATTCTATAAATAAAGACAATGCACTCCCGTTTAAACCTTGTATGTATTGATTCTTATTAAGGTTTATCTGACTAATTTGCCGATGAAATAGCCCTAAAAGCGGGTTATTTTTTAACATATGTCTACAAAAATAGTCAACTTTGGTGTATTTTCTGATTCCGATAAATATTTAACATTAATATGTTGACAATGTTAAATTAATGTTGTATTTTTGAAGTATAAAAAACCACTAAACCGATTTAATAATGAAAAAAATTCTACTCTCAATTTTCGCTTGTGTAAGTATCTACACATTTGCTCAACAGCCTGTATTTAGAATTGTTGAGTTAGTTGGAGGAAATCCAACAGTAAATGATGGCGCTACCTTTTACGTGTCCGTTTCTGGTGGAAACGTAAGTCAAAAATCTTATTCTATGACAAACTTAACGGCAAGCACACTCACATTATCTGTTAGAAAGTTTGAAGACTTGATTAATACAGTTTCTATAAATGATTTAGCAGATGCCTATTATTGTACTGGCACTACATGTTATCCTTCTTCAACATTCAACAGTACGGTAAGTTTAGCTCCAAACCAAAGTATGCTATTTTATGCCGATTTAACGGAAGCTTCAGTAGCTGGACAATCTATTGTAAGGTATAGATTTTCAAATGCTTCAGTAAGTCAAAGTGTTACTTTATCAATTCGTTATAATGATCCTACTGTTGGAATTAAAGAGAATAACAAGGCAATCAAAGCGTTAAGCCTTTACCCTAATCCATGTAATGGATCAGCTACAACTGTAGAATTTAATTCTGCTGCAAGTATTGGTCAAACGCAACTAGTTGTTGTTAACGCCTTAGGTGAAATTGTATCTAAAACAAATACAACAATTTTACAAGGCAATAATAAAATACAAATAAATACAGAAAGTTTGCAATCAGGTATTTATTTTATTCGAATTGGTAATGATAATAATGCGCTAACAAAAAAATTAACAATAACAAAATAACAAACACAAATATGAAAAAACAACTACTAGCACTAGCATTAGTTGCCTCAGCTGGCTTAACTAAAGCGCAAACCATTTTATGGTCTCAAGATTTTAATGCAGCTACTCCTCCAAACTTACCTGCTGGATGGATGCAAAACAACGTGGACGGATTAACGGTAATTTCAAGTTTATCGACTTATAGTTTTGGAACCAATGCATGGGTTACCAGAACAGCAAGCTCAGTCGATCCAACTTGGACATCTTATGGTAGGTCTGCGGTGAGTACTTCATGGTATTCTCCAGCTGGTGTTGCTAACGACTGGTTAATCAGCCCTCAATTCACTGCAACCGCAGGTTCATTTTTGAAATGGGAAGCCGTAGTTACTGACGCTAGCTTTGCTGATGGCTATCAAGTCTTAGTTTCTAACACAGGAACAGCAGTTGCGAATTTTACAGCTGTATCAACAGTTGCAGCGGAGAATGACACTTGGACTTCACGATCTATCAGTTTAAATGCTTTTGCGGGACAATCAATTTATGTGGCATTTAGAAACAACTCTAATGACAAGGATAGGTTGTTAGTAGATAATATTCAAGCAATTATTCCTGCGGCAAATGATGGCGCTGTAACATCAATAACTAGTGTTCAGCGTTACATGACTCCGGGAAATACAACAATTGGCGGGGTATTTACGAATAATGGGGCAATAACTGCTACATCGGCTGTTATGAGCTATAGTGTTGATGGTGGAGCTCCAACTACTCAAACTATTTCTTTTGCAGGTGTTAACTATTTCAATAATGCAAATTATTCTTTCACAGCTCCTGCTACTTTAGCAGCTGGTCCTCACACAATACAAGTGCAGGTTACAAGTGTAAATGGGGTTGCAGAAACTAACGTTACCAATGATATTGCAACAGTCATCGTTTACGTAGCAACACAAGCTCGCCCAAGAAATGCTTTAATTGAAGAGTTTACATCTTCAACATGTAATCCCTGCGCTTCATTAAATGCTAATTTTGACCCTCTACTTGCAACCAATGCTCCAAATACAGCTAGCGTGGTAAATGTTATTAAGTATCAAATGAACTGGCCTGGCTCAGGAAATGATCCTAGCTATAACCAACACGGATTTAAACGCCGTTCATTTTATGGTGTATCTGGTATTCCAGATGCATTTGCAAATGGCAGAACTAATTTATCTGCGCACAATCAAGCAGAAATTAATGCAGCAATTGCAGAACCTGCTTGGGCAGATATTAGTGCTAATTTAACTGCCGTTGGCTTGAACTTGGCTGGCACTGCCACAATTACTCCTTTCATTACTGTTAATGGTCCTGTTAGAGTATACCAATTATTTTTACAAGGTTTCTACAATTATCCAGCTGCTGTAACTTCACAAAAAAATTATTATCATGTGGCTCGTGTTATGAATCCAAACGGTGCTGGTGTGCCAGTTAATGTTACTGCAGGGAATGCTTTCACGGTTAATTTTAATCACGCTGCAAACGTGGTTGCAACCCCAGCACAAAATAGCTTTAACTTTTGGACTAATAATCCAACAGTTGATTATGAATATGTAGTGTTTTTGCAAGATACCGTAAGCAAACACGTTCTAAATAGCGCTTCAGGGATGTTAGCAAATACCTCCGTAGGCTTAGTAAAATTAGAAAAAAATGAAACTATAGGTGTTTACCCAAATCCAACAAATAATGCGGCTACTATTGCTGTTAAATTAGAAAACGCAACGAAAGTTAACTTAGCAATATTTGATTTAACTGGTAAAGTGGTTTATTCAAAAAATGAAGAAGTTTTAGGTGTTGGTCACAATGAAATAACTATCGATACTGAAAAACTTAATTCTGGAAGCTACATAGTTCAAGTAATAGCTGGAGACAAGAAAATGACTACGAAACTAATCATCACAAAGTAATTCGCAAATTTTCTAATTTTTTAAAGAGGCTCTCAAATAAGAGCCTCTTTTTTTTTGCTTTGAGTCCAAGAAAAGAATTTGTTTATGTGGGATGAGCTCAAACTCAAAAGTTTAAACATAGGATTCAATCATTAGAGCCTCTGCAAACTTGCATTTCTAAATAAAAAATCTCAAATTTATGTTTTACATATTTTAATTGAAAATTAAACGCCTCATATTTTTATTGTCAATTTTTAGTGCGTTGGCTTCAAACAGCACTAACCGAGATTCACTTCAAAAAATAATTATTACGCAACAAGTCGCAGATACACTTATATTTTCAGCCTATTACGATTTGGCCTGGGATAATATCTATGAAAATCCGGATACTGCATACACCCTTGCTAAGCGCGCCTTTCTATTCATAAAACGAAAAAATTTAATTCGTTACCAGCCAAAAATTACCAACTTAATGGGTGCTTGTTTTCAAGTAAAAGGAGATTTTCTAAAAGCAATAGAATATTACCAACAATCTTTAAAGTTTGGTGAAAACACAAAAGATGATAAAACAATATTGGTGGCGTACGGTAATATAGGTGCGCTTTATACACAGCTAGGTCAGAGTGAAAAAGCATTAGAAATGAGCTTAAAAAGTTTGGCAATTGCTGAAAAAAATAATTACGAAGATAAGTTAGCAAGCATACAAAACAACTTATCTATTTTATATAACAACTTTAGAAATTACGAAAAATCATTAAGTTATGGTTTAAAATCATTAGCACTTTATAAAAAATACAACGATAAAAACGGGCAATCGTCTTCATTAGGAAATATTGGCACAAGTTATTTTTCTTTAAAAAATTTAGATAAGGCACTTGAATACTACAATCAAAGTTATCAATTAAGTAAAGAAATTGGTAACACACGTGAAGAGGCAACAGCTGCAATTGATATTGCACAAGTTTACAAAGAGAAAAATAATTTTAGAGAATCTATTGCTTATTATAAAAAAGCAGAAAAAATTGCAGAAGAGACAGAAGAGCTCGATGTTTTAAGTCAGGTATATCAAGGTTTGTATGAGTGCGAAAAAGCAACCAAACAATACGAAAAGGCTTTGCTTTCTTACGAAAAGTTTATGACAATTTTTAGGGAATTGAATAAAGAAAAAAATCTTGAAGAGGTAAATAAAAAAGCAATTGAGTTTGAGTTTAATAAGCGCTCGGTGCGCGATAGTATTGCGAATGCAGATAAACAAAAAATAACTGATGCAAAACTAGAAGCAAATAAAGCCCAAATACAAAAAGATAAAATTTTAAAAATGGCTTTAGGCTTTGGTCTTGCTCTGTTTTTAGTATTTGTAATTATTATTTTAAACAGATTAAATATTATTAGAAAACAAAAACAAATTATTGAAGATAAAAACCAACAAACACAAATACAAAAAGAAGAAATTGAAATCAAAAACAAAGAAATACTAGATTCAATTAATTATGCCAAACGGATTCAGGATGGTTTACTAGCAAACCTTGTTTCTTTGGAAAAGAATTTTGGAAAAGAAAATTTCTTTATTTTATTTCTCCCAAAAGATATTGTTAGCGGCGATTTTTATTGGAGTACAGAAGTAACAACACCTCAAAAGGAAGAATTATTTTACTTTGCCTGTTGCGATAGCACGGGCCATGGTGTACCTGGCGCCTTTATGAGTCTATTAAACATGTCGTTGTTAAGCGAGGCAATTAAAGAAGAAGATTTGTACAACCCAAGCGAAGTTTTTAACCACATTCGAAAACGTTTGATACAAACCATTGGTTCTGGCGGACAACAAGATGGATTTGATGGTACGCTATTATGTATTAATAAAACTAACAAAAGAATTACTTATGCCTCAGCAAATAACGGAGGGTTATTAATTAAAAAAGATAAAACGTGTATTGAACTTGATTATAATAAAATGCCAGTAGGCAAAGGTATAAAAACAGAAAATTTTATTACACATGAGTTGGAATATAATAAAGGCGATACACTTTATTTATACACAGATGGTTATGCCGACCAATTTGGTGGACCAAAAGGTAAAAAATTTAAGTACAAACAATTGCTTGATTCTTTAATAGCAATGCAATCAGCAAAATTTATTGAACAAGAAAATCAACTGAAACAAATTCATAATGATTGGAAGTTTGAACGAGAACAGGTAGATGACATTTTAATACTTGGAATAAAACTCTAAACAAAAAATAATTTAAAATTTCTTATGGAATTTTAAATCCCTTATCATCTTAATTTAAAAAGAAGTAAAAACTCTCTTAAATTAAGAAATATGAAAACGTCAAATAACTCCTTCAAAAAAATCACCAAGGCTACGTTAGTTACGGCTTTGGCACTTGGTACTTGCTCATTTATTATTACAGGTTTGCCTAAAATTACTAATCAAACCAATTCAATCATTCAGCAAGTCAGCAAAAAATTAAATCTCTTTAATGAAAAGTATCCACAAGAGGCAATTTATATTCAAACCGATAAAACTTTATTTGAACCTGGTGATAATATTTGGATTGCAGGGTACTTAAAAAATGCGCAAACATTAACAAATGAAACTAAAAGCGGAATAGTAAATTTAGAATTAATAAATCCAAAAGGAGGGATTGAAAAAAAATTATCTGTAATTACTAAGAACGGAAAATTTTCGGCCGACTTCCAACTAAACGAAGATGAAGGTGGTGGATTGTATAAAGTTAAAGCATATACCACGTATATGAAAAATTTCTCATCGGATGGAAACGATGTTCAATTTGAAAAAGAAATACAAGTACAAAATGTATTACTACCTAATTTAAAAATGAAACTCGATTTTGATAAAAAATCTTTCTCAGCAAACGAAGAAGTGGTAGCTAAGTTGTGCTTACAAACCAATGAAAACACCCCTTTGGTAAACCATCAATTAAAATATGTTGTTTCAATAAATGGAAATAAAATTGTAGAAAAAAATGATATTACAGATGAAGAAGGTATTAAGTTCATAAAATTTAATCTTCCAAAAAAGCTAAAAAGTACCGATGGTTTATTAAATATTATGATTCAATTTAACGGAACCACAGAAAGTGTTTCACGTTCAATTCCAATTTCATTAAACAACATTAAACTTGATTTTTTTGCTGAAGGTGGAGAATTACTTTCGCAGTTCAATAATAATTTAGCATTCAGGGCAACAAACGAATTTGGCAAACCTGCCGATGTTACAGGCACCATCTATAGTGCAAGTGGCGATAGCATCACTTCTTTTTCAAGTTTTCATAACGGGATGGGTTCATTTACTTTTATTCCAAAAAATAATACAAATTATTATGCAAAAATTACATCACCATTAATTGAAGATGTAAAATATAATTTGCCATCAGCTTTAAACCGTGGCTATAATTTATTAGTAAGCTCAACAGAAAATAATTTAAAGGTGAAAATAAACACAACTGAAGAAGAAAATTTATCTGTAATTACTCAAATTAGAGGAGCAATTGTAAACACAGCAACTTTAAGCACAAAAAATGGAATTAACGAGTTAACAATACCTACCACCACTATGCCTATTGGTGTCGCACAAATTACAGTATTTGATGCTAAGGGAATTGCAAGAGCAGAGCGTTTGAGTTTTGTAAACAAACACAAACAACTTCAAATTAGTATTGAAACAGATAAAGAAAAGTATTTACCGCGCGAAAAAGTAAAACTTAACATACAAGTAAAAGATGATAAAGGTTTGCCAATACCAGGAAACATTAGCCTTGCAGTTGTTAACGATCAACTCTTAAGCATGGCAGATGATAAACAAGCTAATATAGTTTCGCAATTATTATTACAACAAGAAATAAAAGACAAAATTATTGAACCAAATTTTTATTTCGACAACAAAGAAGCTAAAGCAAATAAAGCCTTAGATTATTTATTACTAACAAGTGGGTGGAGGAAATTTTCGTGGGAAAAAATTATAGCGGCAGAGCGAATACAAATGAACTACTTAGCTGAACAAACCATTTTTGCTGGTAAAGTTTTAGATGCATATACTGCAAAGCCAATTACTTCTGCTAAAATTACAATTAGTAATACGGAGCAATTAACAAGCGACATCAATGGTTCATTCTACATGAATAATTTAGATTTAACTGATGCAAAAAATATTCAAGTAAAAGCAGATGGCTACTACGCTTACAATACACCAATTTATAACTACAATCAAGAGTATATAGTGTATATGTACCCTACTACTTATAAACAGTATAATAATTCCTCTATGAATGCTACTAGTAAATCTGTGCCAATGAGTGCTGGTGGTTTTGCAGAAAATAAACGAGCAGAAATAGCGAATGAAGATCTTGAGGCCATTGCAGATAAAGATTTTGCTGTGGTTGATTTAGTGAAAGCTGACGCAAGAGCAAAAATGCCATCACCTAAAAAAGAAATGGCAAAACCTGGTGCTTCAGAAAAAATTGTTGCAGTAAATGATAAGAAAAAAATTGATAAAAATGACAAAGAAGGAAACGTATTTAAAGCCGCGAATTTAGAAGAAGTGGAAATACAACATGTTGGTGCAAAAAGTAAATTTGTTGCAAATAACAGAAGTAAAAATTCACAAACTTATTACAGGGCCAAAACGTTTGCTGCGCCTGTTTACAAAGAAAATGAAACACCAGAGTATAGAAGTGATTTTAGAAATACCGTTTACTGGAATCCAAGTATTGATTTAGGTTATAACGGTAAAGCAAGTGTAGAATTCTATTTAAGCGATGATATAACTTCTTTTAGAGCTATTGCTGAAGGTGGAAATAATTTTGGTGATATTGGCAGAGGCGAAAAATTATTTTACACACAATTACCGTTCAACATGTTTGTTAAAGTTCCTACTACCATTGTTGGTGAAGATGAAATTAGCATCCCTGTTACATTAAAAAATAATACAACTAAACCGTTAGGAGGCGCTTTACTTATTAGTGGCGGGAATCAACTTTTTGCTACATCCATTACTCAAAGTATACAAACAATTATGCCAGGGGTAGCAAAAACTATTTTGCTAAACTACAAAGCAAAAAATTGTGTAACAAAAGATACACTTTCAATTTCTTTCAAATGCTGCGGTTTAAGCGATGGCATTGTTCAACCAATTACCATCAATTCTAAAGGGTATCCTCAAAATTTAAGCTTTGCATCTCAAGAAAAAGAAATGAATTATACCTTTGATGTAAATCATATTGTGAATGGTTCATTAAAAATTCAATTCACCGCACATCCAAATGTAGTGAGTGATTTAATGACAGGGGTTGAAGGTATACTGCGTGAACCTAGCGGATGTTTTGAACAAACGTCGATGACCGCTTATCCAAATGCTATGGTATTAGATTATTTGAAAGCTACAGAAAGTAAAGATGATAAGGCATTAGCTTATGCAGGACAATTATTAGATAGAGGATACAAACGTTTAACCACATTTGAAGCCAACACCAAAGGCTACGAATGGTTTGGTGCAAGTCCTGCACACCAAGGCTTAACAGCTTTAGGTATCATGGAATTTACCGATATGAAAAAAGCAGGAGGCAAAGTAGATACAAAAATGATTGAACGTACCGCCGATTGGTTAATTGCACAAAAAGATGGTAATGGTGGCTTTTTAAGAAACACCCGCGCCTACCACGATTTTGGGAGTATTAGCAACGAAATTTTAAACAGTTATATCGTATATGCTTTGGCTGAGGCAGGTTTTAAAGATATTGATAAAGAATATAAAACAAGTTTAAAAACTGCTTTAGAAAAAAATGATGCTTACCAATTAGCCATGATGGCAAGTGCTGCAACAAATTTAAACGATACAAAAAATTATACAGACTTGATTAATAAACTAAAAAAATTACAAAAACAAGATGGATCGTTTACTGGCAGTAGCCATTCTATAACTTATTCTCAAGGCAATTCATTAACCATTGAAACTACTGCTTTATCTATTTTGGCTATGCTTAAAGGCTCTAATGACAATTTAATGCAGATTAGCAACGCTGTAAACTATTTAGTAAAAAGTAGGAGTGGATATGGCGTATTTAGTAGCACACAAGGTACTATACTGGCATTAAAGGCTTTAACAGAGTTTGCAAAAGCAAGCAAAAAAACGAGTGAAGATGGAACAATAGAAGTTTATTTGGATAACAAAAAAATTGCTGAGAAAAACTATAAAGCTGGTGATAAAGGCGCCATAGCATTATCTGGTTTAGAAAAAAACCTGATTGGTGAGGGCAAGCATAACATAAAAGTAAAATTTGTTGATGTAAAAACACCACTACCTTATTCTATTGCAATTGATTGGAATACCACCTTACCAAACTCACAAAAAGAATGTGAAGTAGATTTAAAAACCAACATTCAACAAACGCAATTAAAAGTTGGAGAAACGGCTAGAATGAAATGTACTGTAACAAACAAAACAAATAAAGAAATTCCAAGTACTATGGTTCTTATTGGTATACCAGCTGGTTTAAGCGCACAGCCTTGGCAACTAAAAGAATTACAAGATAAAAAAGTGTTTGATTATTATGAAATTAAAGACAATAAGTTAGCTCTATATTACAGAGGAATGGACGTAAGCGACATAAAAGAAATCAATTTAGATTTAAAAGCTGAAATTGTTGGAACATACGAAGCACCAGCATCTGTAGCTTACTTGTATTACACCAACGAATATAAAACGTGGTCTCCAAGTCAAAAAGTAACAATTAAATAGGGTTCACTCAAAATGTATAAAAATTAACTGAATCGACCTGCCTACGGCGGGCACGGGCAGCGAAGTGAAGATGTATAGAAATACTTCGAGCTGAGCTAACGACGAGTCAGTTAATTTTTATCAAGCCAAAAACGCAAATAAAACTCTATTTTTCTCTGTAAGGATTTTCTCAAAATAGTTCAAAAAACTTTGCACATAAAAATGGTTTTAACCCTTACATCTCTTATCAGTTGGCATATTTGCGTTTTTGAGTAAACCCTAAATAATTACAACAACAACCTCAGCTGTAAGTTTTCACAGCTGAGGTATTTTAAATAGGAATTTTTTAATGCACAATTTTTCAACAATGAAAACAGCTAAACTTCTATTTTTAGTAACGATTGTAGCGATTTATTCATGCAAGTCCAATTCATTTATAAATAAAAAAAGTATTTTATGCGATTGCAAAGATTGGCAAGCCAAAGCAGATAAAGAATTCCAAGCTATTTCCAACAGCACTGCCGTTCAGAGCAATCAAATCATGTTAAATGATACTCCTAACAGAAACGTGGAAAAGAAATTTTTGAAAAGAAAAAAGTTTAGAAAAACAAAAGCAAAGTACGCTCAATCAAAAAGAAAAAATAAAAAGAGGTTTGAGAAAATTAGTAAATGCTTTAATTTTTAACTACGCTTTAAAATTTTAAAATTTTTAATATTAATTAAAAATAATTTTGATATTGGGATTTTATAGTAAATATAAAACTGTGTAACCAGAATTAAAGCCTCTATACCATAGGCAATGCTCGCTGTAAGGCAAGCCCCAACTAAGTTGTATCTTGAAATTAAAAAAGCACTCATGCAAATTGTAAAAGTTACACCAACCAAATTTGAGATTAATTGCGGCATCTGCTTTCCATTAGCCGAAAAATAATGGCTGTATAAATTACTAAGGCTAAGCGCTAAAATTCCTGGTGATAAATAAAGCATGTAGTGTTTGACTTGAATAAAATCGCCACCAAGTAAAAATTCAAAAAAGGAATTGGGAATAAAAAATAAAATTACTACAAGTAAAGCGCTTAAAATAAAAACAACTTGCGATAAAGCAATTACAAGTTCTAAATTTTTAGAACTATGGTTTGTATTAGCCACACGGCTTAATACTATTGGCGCAACGCCGTTTGTAAGAATTAATACAGATTCAATAAGTGAAGTAGCATTAGCATAAACACCAACCAAAGCGTAAATTGAAATTACATAATAAGAATAACGATTACTAAGCAAATAAGCCAAATTCCCTAACTGGTTAACGATTCCGGTTTTTAATATAATCTTTAAATCAAACGTTAAGTTAGTTCGGATTTCGCTTGCTAATAATTTTGTTACCATTAATTGAGAATAAATAAACGGTATAATAAAAGCAAAATATAAACTTGTAATATAAACATTAATGCCTTTTAAATTAAAAGCAAACAATTGAATTACTAAAGATAAAACAAGTGCTAGTGGCTGTAACAATATTGTAATGTTGTAGGCTCGTATCTTCGATTTACCTAATAATAAGTTGGTATTAAAGCCATTTATGTTTTGAAAAATAGAAATAACAAAGCAATGCAAAAACAAACCACTAATACCAATCTTAAAAGCAAATAAAACTAAATTACTAACACTAATTGCAATTATGGAAAAGAACAAGCCTTTGCGATAAATAGTTTTAAAATCATACTTTGCAATAAAGTGTACGAGCGATGGTCCTGTATAAACCTCATTAATTAATTGAATGAGGGTTAAATTCAAAATTAATAAACTTACCTGACCTATAACATCTGATCCTAAATAGTTTGAGGCAACTAACAAAATAAGTAAATTAATTAGTGCAACGCTACCTCTAGTAAATACGCTATTTAAAATGCTTTTAATCATTTTTGCTAAGTAAAACTATACACTTATTTTGTTGTTCATTTATTAATTTCTGATTAGCCTTTTCCTTAGAATATACATTAATTTCAAATTCTGTTTGTAAATCGGCAACAGAAAAAACATATTGCAACGAAGCATTACTGGGCCATGAAAATGCTTTATCAAAATTTTTAATAAATACTCTTTGTGCAACATTGGTTTTAATTGTATACCAAGAGGAAATAAAAAGTATGTGCTTTTTTGGAAACATAAATTTTGAGTAAGAAATTAGAGTAAAAATTAATCTACGTTGATGGTAATTTTTAGTGAAAATAACGAGCGTATGGCATTTATTTCAAAAAATTCTGGCACCATTTTATTCCCACTTTTCATGCCAATAGTAATAAACCCAAGACCAGCGCCTCCTTTATCACTTAGTTCATTTTTTTCTAAATGCTCTAAATAATAACTTTTTAAATCGGCAGAATTTTCAAAACCATTAATTACAGCAATATCGTGGGTCAATTTTTCTATATTGGAAGTAGCAACCAAGTTGGCCGTTTGCAATTTTACCGAATTAGCATTAGATGATAATACAAAATAATTATGTTGTGCGCCGTTATCATCCTTATTACCATGTATTAAAAGGTTTTGCAATGATTCTACACAAATAAAAAACACTTTTTTAATAACTGCCTTAGGAAAACCTTTTTCAAGAATCTTATTTTCAATTTCTGATTCTAGTTTCGATATTGTTTCGGTATTTAAAACGCCATCGTAGGCCAAAATAACTTCGCCGCTTTGTTGCGCTTCTTTCAAGTGTTTATCAAAATAAACATCAAAAAACTGGTCTTCTTTATTTATTATTTCGCTCAAGTTCTATTTAAATAAACCGTTCAATTCTGAATCAATCATTCTAATTACTTTACCTAAATCCTCCTTACTTTCACTAAAGTTCACATCATCTACATCCACAACCAATATTTTCCCACCATCGTAAGAGGTGCTCCAAGCTTCGTAGCGTTCGTTCAATCGCTTTAAATAATCTAAACGAATACTGTTTTCGTAATCCCTTCCACGTTTTTGAATTTGTTTAACTAAGGTTGGTACGGTAGCTCTTAAATAAATAATTAAATCTGGTGCTTTTACCAAACCATCCATCAATTTAAATAGGTTAAAATAATTATCATAATCGCGGGTGGTCATTAATCCCATTGCGTGAAGATTAGGCGCAAAAATGTAGGCATCCTCATAAATTGTTCTATCTTGAACAACTGTATGCTTGCCTTTTCTAATTTCTAAAATTTGATTAAAACGCGTGTTTAAAAAGTATACCTGCAAATTGAACGACCAACGTTGCATATCTTCATAAAAATCGTTCAAATAAGGGTTATCATCCGCGTCCTCGTAGTGAGCATGCCATTTATAGTGCTTAGCTAATAAAGAAGTTAATGTCGTTTTCCCAGATCCAATGTTTCCTGCTATAGCAATGTGCATATTAAAATGTTAAAATAATAGACTAAATTATGTATTTTCCTTACAAAATGCAAAAAAATGTTGATTAAATACAAAAATAATACTTTTTCCTAAATCAATGTAGTTTTTTGTCTAAATAGTGTGAGTAGCAACAACTTCCCTAATTACCTGATTTACAGGGGTAAAATTAAAATTTAAAGCGTTTTTGATTTTTTGGTTACTATATGTCTGTTTATTAAGAGCTGAATTAATTATGGCTTTGGTAATAATTGCTTCGTTGTTACTAAAAAAAGATCGAAGCGATTCTGCAATTCTACCGAGGTGTAAAATAAATTTAGTTGCCTTAATAGTTGGCGGCTTTTTTCCGAATGCATATTGTATTGAAGAAAAAATTTCTTTAAACGAATAATTACCTTCAACTAAAATAAAACGTTCGTTACTTACTTTTTTTTCTACAAGCGCTATCATGCATTTCGCTACATCAATTGCAGAGATATAACCAGCATTGCCTTCTGTAAAAAATTTATTTCCTTTCTTACAGGTTGAAAAAATTTTAGTACTACTTTGATTTAAAAATCCTGCAGATAAAATTACACCTGGATTTACAATCACAGCGTTTAAACCTTCTTCAATCCCTCGCCAAACTTCGCGTTCAGCATTGTACTTGCTTATGGCGTAATAACTTTCTTTGCCCGATGTTTTCCAAAAAACGGTTTCGTTTAATTCTGCCTTGTAATCTAAATTATTTATAGCAGCCACTGAACTTACATGGCATAATTTTATTTCTGGAAATTGCAAACATGCGTTTACAATATTTCTTGTGCCAAATTCATTTACATTTTGCAATTGTTTATATTTTTTATTGCTAAAACTTACAAAGCCCGCGCAGTGGTATACAGTAGTTATTTTATGTTGCTTTAGCGCCTCTTCAATAGCAAAAACATCAGTTATATCTAAATCAATCCAAGTAATTTTTGAGTACCAGTTATCAAAGTTGGCATCGTAAATTTTAAAAAGATTTTTAACTTCGTTTAAATTGGAAGTATTTCTTTTACAGGCCACCACAGGTTTATTACTGAGCAACAATTGCCAAACAACATTACTCCCTACAATACCAGATGCGCCTGTAACTAAATTCAAAATAAAAAGTTTTAAGCAAAGGTGAGGTTTTGAAAAATAAAAAACAAAATTACTTGTACTGTAAACCCTAGTCCAAAACCTAAATAAATTTGCGCAGGGGTGTGTTCTTTTAAGTACAACCGAGCAAATCCAGTAAGTCCTGCCAGAAAAATTACAATCAGATAGACATACGTAAAATCGAATTTTATTAAAATAGATATCATTATAAAAAATGCCAACAAGCCGCCAAGCCCAACTAAGTGCGCACTTATTTTATACTTTAAATTAATTAAAGCAACTATCACAATAGATATACCTGCGCTTACTACAAATAATTTTAAACTATCCCAAATTCTTACATCTTTAAGCAAATAAAACAAACCTAAGTAAAACATGGCGGTAATTAAATAAGGTATTGTTCTTTCATTTCTGTTGGATAAGATAAGTGAGGGCAAACGTTTTAATTTATATAGCACATAAATATTACTTACAGGAAATAAAAAGGAAAATAAAAACATAATTAAACACACACGCCATTTAGTCTCGGGTGGAGTCATTATATAGTATACAGTATTAGGGTCGATATAAAAAACAAATAAACATGCATAGGTAAGTAACAATGCTGGATGCAATAAAAACGAAATTATTAAGGCAGTGTTTTTCATTACGATAAAAGCGTTGATAAATGAGCCATCTGCATTTTTGCTGATTGATTAAGATAGATTACGTTATACACGGCATTTGTAATTGGCATATCTACATTGTATTTTTTATTTATTTCAAAAACGCATTTTACTGCATAATAACCTTCCGCAACCATGTTCATTTCTAGTTGGGCTTGTTTTACGCCATAGCCTTTGCCCAGCATGTTTCCAAACATTCTGTTTCTGCTAAATTGTGAATAGGCTGTTACTAACAAATCTCCCAAATACGCCGAGGCATTAATATCTCTATCTATTGGGTGCACCACATCTACAAAACGTTTTATTTCTTGTATGGCGTTACTTACAAGTACGGCTAAAAAATTATCGCCATAACCCAAACCATGACAAATGCCACCCGCCACCGCAATTACATTTTTTAAAACAGCGCTGTATTCGGTGCCGTAAATATCATCGCTTACGGTTGTTTGTAGGTAACGACAAGTAAGTAACTCGCCTATTAGTGCAGCATTTTTTGTGTTTTGCGATGCAATAGTTAAATAGCTTAGTTTTTCTAAGGCTACTTCTTCAGCATGGCAGGGGCCTGTAATAACCCCAATATTCTCAAGCGGCACATTGTAAATTTGATTTAAGTAATCCCCTACAATTAAATTATGTTGCGGAACTATACCTTTAATAGCCGAAAAAATAATTTTATGTGAAACGGATTCTTTGGTTAATGTTACAAAGGCATCATTTAAAAAAGCAGATGGAATGGCTAAAATGAGATATTCAGAAGCGTACACACATGCTTGCAAATTGGTATAAAAATTAATTTTTGAAACATCAAAATTTACCCCACTTAAATATTTAGGATTTGAATGTTGTTGTTTGAAAAAATCAACATCGGCCTCGCTCCTAATAAACCAATTAATTTGATTGCAATTATTTAAAAACAATTTTGCTAAAGCTGTTGCCCAACTTCCACTTCCAATAATTGCTATGCGTGTTTGCATTTTGTATGTAAATATAAATTAAAAATAGTATTATTTATTTAAATTCCTTTTTAGTGTCTTTATATTTGCGCAACTTGTTGTTGCGTAATTACAAATTTTTTGTTTTTAAAAGTATGCTTTACTACAATCGGTTATACCACTCAGGTTTGCACACAAGTTGTTACACAAACACCACATCCTCATCTTTTAAATCGCCCAATCCTGCAAATCTATTGTAAACGCGCGCTAATGTTATTACATCTTTTTTGCAATAGGTTTCAATTTTTTCTAAATTATTATCCTCATAAAATGTTTTTGCAACTTGGCTACCATCTATATCATCTTTAGGCGATGGTATTCCCAGAACATGCGCCAATAAGTTTAAAGAGCTAAAATTTTTCACATCGCCAAACTTCCATAAATCCATGGTATCAATATGTTTCACATCCCAAGGTTTTAATCCTTGTAATTGCAATAGTTTAGGTAAGGGTAAATTATTTATTAAAAACCTTCGGCATAAAAATGGGAAATCAAATTCTTTACCATTATGCGCGCATAGTAGGTGTTGCGGTGTATTAAAATATTTTTCTAAGAGCGCCGAAAATTGCTTTAACAAATCAACTTCATTTGCACCAGCAATAGTTTTTACTCTAAATTTATTATCATTATAATAACCTACGCCAATAACTAAAACCTTTGCAAACTCAGCAAAAATACCTGCTTTACTGTATTGGGTTTCGCCTTTAAGATCTTTGTTGTAAGCCCACTTTTTATCCCACAAATCCTTAGTTGTAAGGTCTAAGTTTTTGTATTCATAAGTTACAGGTACAGTCTCAATATCTAAAAACAAAATATTTGTAATTTTAATTGCTTGCATAACTTAAATTTAAAAAATTTTATCTCCTTTGTTAATAAAACCATTGTCTGCTTGCAACACCAGACTTTTACTAGCAGCAACCGCGAGTTCGTCGCATCGGTTATTTTCTACATTACTTGCATGGCCCTTTACCCAAAAAAATTTATGAGTGTTAGGGTTATAAATTTTTAAAAAGCGTTGCCATAAATCTACATTCGCTTTGTTTTTAAATCCAGTTTTTTTCCATCCTACTAACCAATTCAAATTTATGGCATCTACCACGTATTTGCTGTCAGAATATATATGGACTAATAATTCTTTGTTTTTTATAACTTCTAATCCAATAATAACGGCCAATAATTCCATACGGTTGTTGGTAGTTTTAACAAATCCTGCAAACAATTCTTTCCGATGAGGCCCGTGTTTTAAAACTACGCCGTAGCCGCCAGGACCAGGATTGCCAGAGCATGCGCCATCAGTATATAACTCTATAATTTGTGAGTTTTGCAACTTTTAAAACAAATTTTTGTTAAATCTAATAAAATAAAAAGTAATAGTAAAAGTAATGCATAAAATTATTAATTTAGTATAGTGAATAAATTTATAAAATACATATTGGTTTTATTGGTGTTTACATCTATAAAACTTAAGGCTACACATAACCGTGCGGGCGAAATTTTATACAAACGCATTGCACCTTTTACTGCTTTGGTTGGAGGAGTTACTAAGGAAGTTTACACCTATTCCATTACTGTTATAAAATACACAAACGATGGCAGTCAAATTGCAGATAGATGTGCAGACACTGTTTATTTTGGAGATGGAACAAGAGGCGTGGCTCCAAGAATTAACCATAATGGTTCTGTATCATGTAATGAATGCCCAACTAAGTGCGGCGAGATGATTCTAACATTACCAAACTTCAGGGTAAAGAAAAGTATTTATACAATAATCCATACCTATCCTGGCATTGGTTCTTATAAAATCCGATCGTTTGACCCAAATAGAAATGAAGGTGTAATAAATATACCTTTATCTATAAATCGACCCTTTTATATTGAATCCTACTTAGAGATAAATTCCTTTACTGGATCAAACTCTTCACCTCAATTTAATTATCCGCCAATTGACAGAGGTTGTACATTCAATTGTTTTTTTCATAACCCTGGTGCATATGACTCAGATGGTGATAGTTTAAGTTACGAAATTGCAGTTTCGCGAGGCGAGAGCGGAGATCCTTTACCGGGCTATACTTTTCCTGATCCAGGACCAGGCGGCATATATGAAATTAATGCCATGACTGGCAAACTTACATGGTGTACCCCACAATTACAGGGTGAATACAATTTGGCCTTCATAGTTAGAGAATGGCGTAAAAATACAAGTGGCAGGTATTTTCAAATTGGCTATGTGTTGCGAGATATGCAAGTATTAGTGGGCGTTTGTATAAATAATCAACCACCTAATATTGTTGTACCGCAAGATACTTGTGTTGAGGCAGGAACTTTAATAAACAAAAAATTAATTATTAGCGATCCAAATCCTGGTAATATAATCAGACTAGAAGGAGAAGGCGGTGCATTCTCTGCAGCCAGCCCAACAGCGAACATTGCTCCAATTAGCGGAACTTCGTCTTATATTAGCAATTTTTCTTGGCAAACAGATTGCAACCACATACGCGTAATGCCCTATTTTAGCACCTTTAAGGTAAATGATCAAGTTCAGCCAATAAATCAAGTTAATTTTGGCACTTACAGTATAAAAGTAGTGCCACCAAAAATTAATGGTTTGGTAGCGCAACCCCTCGGTACTGCTGTAAGCCTCACTTGGCAACCAAGTAGTTGCAACCCGCCGCTAAATCCGTTGGTGAAGTATGTAATTTATAGAAGCAACAACTGCGCCACGTTTACCTATGTGCCATGCAAGCCAGGTGTTGATCCTACAAGTGGTTACATAAAAGTTGGAGAAACTTCTGCCACTAATTTTACCGACAATAACAACGGCGCTGGCTTAACCGTTGGAGAAAATTACAGCTATGTTGTTGTTGCAGTATATACAGATGGTTCTTCAAGCTTTGCCAGCAGTGCAATTTGCGCGCAACTAAAAAAGGATATACCAATAATAACGAATGTAGATATTGAAGCAACTTCTGCCACAACTGGCTCTATACTTGTTAAGTGGGTTAAACCATTTACCAATGCAGGTAATTTTGATACGCTTGCATTTCCAGGTCCTTACACCATTAAAGTGAATTACAAATCTCAAAGCAGTGCCACTTTAACCACAATTTTTGCTACCAGCACGCCTAATTTTTACCAACTGGCTACCCAAACTACGCATACAGCGGTTAATACAGCAGATGAGCGCAAAGAGTATAAATTAGAGTTTTCTTCAGGAACAGTTACCATAGGAAGTTCGCAATTAGCTACCTCCATTTTTTTAAGTGCTACTCCTGGCGATAGATTAATAAAACTTGCTTGGGCAAGTAGCACACCTTGGTCAAATTACAAATACACCGTTTATCGTAAAAACCCCGGACAAACTACTTTTACAGCAATTGCTACGTCATCAGTTACAAATTTTATTGATAGTATTAACGTTGCAAACCGTTCAACGTATTGTTATTACATTTTATCTGAAGGACAATATTCTGATGCCACCATACCACGCCCATTACTCAATAAATCTCAAGAGGCTTGCGCAACTGCCGTAGACTTAACGCCTCCATGTACACCAACTCTTAGCACAAATGCCGATTGTATAACAGGATTTGTAAATTTAAGTTGGACCAATACTAAAATCTGCCCTGGTGGTAATGATGTAATAAAATACATTTTGTATTACAAACCTACAGTAGATGATGAATACAAGGTGTTAGATACAGTAAAGGGAATTGATAAAACAGTTTATAACATTGATTATGCCAGTAACAATCAAGAATTTATTTCAGGGTGCTACGCCATAAGCGCAATGGATTCTAGCAAAAATGTAAGTACCAGAAGCCAAGATTATTGCATTGATATTTGTCCACTTTTTGAACTACCAAATATTGTTACTGTGAATGGTGATGGTGTTAATGATTTTTATAAAGCCATAAAAGTGCGCCAAATAAAAGAGATTAATTTATTAATTTTTGATAGATGGGGCAACCTTGTTTACGAAACTAAAGACCCTTATTTTAAATGGGATTGCAAGAGCAAACAAAGCGGACAAACCGTAAGCGACGGAACATTTTTTTATGTATGCGATGTTTATGAACAGCGCGTAACCGGTAAAAAAACCAGAAAACTTAAAGGCTTTATGCAAGTAGTAAAATAATTAGTTTAGAAATAAGTAATATGATAGCAACTATGACAAAAAGTGAGTATTTAATGGAGTTAGAAGATAACCATGGTGCGCACAATTATCACCCAATTCCGGTGGTATTAGAAAGAGGAGACGGGGTTTATGTATGGGATGTGGAAGGGAAAAAATATTTCGACTTTTTGGCGGCATATAGCGCAGTTAACCAAGGCCACTGCCATCCAAGAATTATTAATGCACTCACAACTCAAGCACAAAAACTAACATTAACATCGCGTGCATTTTACAACAACCAATTAGGCGAATACGAAAAATTTATTACCGAGTATTTTGGTTATGATAAAGTATTGCCTATGAATACAGGAGTTGAAGGCGGAGAAACAGCTTTAAAATTAGCGCGCCGCTGGGCTTACGATATTAAAGGTGTTGCAGAAAATAAGGCTAAAATTGTTTTTGCAAATGGTAATTTTTGGGGAAGAACATTGGCGGCTATTAGCTCAAGCAACGATCCAAGCAGTTACAAAGGCTTTGGCCCTTACATGCCAGGTTACGAATTGGTAAATTACAACGACTTAACCGCATTAGAAAATGCAATAAAAGACCCGAACACCGCAGCCTTTATGGTAGAGCCAATTCAAGGAGAAGCAGGGGTTGTTGTGCCAGATGCAGGTTACTTAAAAGGCGTACGCGATTTATGTACAAAATACAACGTGTTGTTTATAGCTGACGAGGTGCAAACAGGCTTAGGAAGAACAGGTAAATTATTAGCGTGTGATTACGAAGAAGTAAACCCAGATATTTTAGTTTTAGGAAAAGCATTAAGTGGCGGAACAATGCCTGTGGCTGCTGTTTTAGCAAGTAATGAAATCATGCTTACAATCAAGCCAGGCGAGCACGGCAGCACCTATGGCGGTAATCCTTTGGCGTGTGCGGTAGCTATGGAAGCCTTAAAAGTATTGAAAGAAGAAAAATTAAGTGAAAATAGCTTTGAGCTTGGTGTATTATTTAGAGAAGCGTTAAGCAAACTAATGGCAGAAACAGATGTTATTACTGCCGTAAGAGGTAGAGGCTTATTTAATGCAATAGTAATAAAAGAAAAAAATGGCAAAACAGCTTGGGATGTTTGTTTACAGTTTGCCGAAAACGGCTTACTGGCAAAACCAACCCACGGCGACATTATACGCTTTGCCCCACCATTAGTAATAACAAAAGAACAATTAATGGAATGTGTGGCAATAATTAGGAAAGTGATTTTGGCGTATTAAGCAAAATAGGTTGCTTACTTTTTTGATTAACAATTTAGAGCCAATTTAAAATTAAAAAAACTGATTGGTTCGATAGCACAAACACACGTGATTTTACGATTAAGTCTATTCATCTTGCTTTTCTGCATCGGTTGTAGAACCGAATCAAAAATTGCTAAAATGAAACTTATTGCAGAGAAAAACAAAGACGTTGTGGTACTCTCCTCAATTATTCACCACCATCTGCGAAAAACACGCTATGCCAGTTTTACACTTGAAGATATACTAAAATACGACACGTTAGGTCGTATCACAAAAAATTTTTCTAGTATTGAGGTGGGTGCGTGGCCAAATATTTGGCGTGGTGGCTACGCTGTATATTTTAAGTTTAGTAAAGAAAGAAAACAAGATACTATTAAATTAACCACATCCGAAAGAATTCCGCCTACCGTGAAAATCAAAAAGAAAATTGGTATTAGTTGGGTTGTACGAGATAAAAATTTTGATGGTGTTATTCATTATTGTTATCCAGAAAGGTTTTACTCGCTCAGAGAAATAATTTTGAGAGGTGCAAAAAAGTAAATCGATTGCCTAGTAAAAAAACTTGAAGGAAAACTTTTTATGACGTTTATGATTTTGTTGCGAAAAGAATGCAATAAATTAACAAACAAGTTAATAGAAATCTAACTCTAAAACTTACTTCTTAATTTCGCTTTTTTGCGACGTTGTTGTTTAAAAGTATAACCCACCGTAACTTCTAAACTTAAATAACTATCAATGTTTTTATCGCCACGTTGTGCTGGATTACCCGACCCATCAGGTGATGTAGCACCAAAAATATTTCCCTTACTAGGATCGGCAAAGGCAGCAGACTGAGGGCCATAAGCAGCGGCCAAAGCAGCATTATCGTAGTATACTGTACTTACATCATCAATGTAATCCGTGAACGTTTTTCTCCAACACAGTTCAGCGCCAACAGTCCAAACTTTTTGAAACGTACATCTATATAAAATTCCCATAGGAATAGAAATGCTGTAATTACTGTATTTTTTTGCGCCTCCTGGTAAGCCTTGACCCTCAGTATTTAGAGGCTTCAGCTTAACACCTGACAAGCTTTTTGGATTAAAGTAGAAACCACCAACGCCAACAAATCCAAAAACACCATGACTCACACCTTTCATACGTCGGCCTAATGTTTTCTTAATCCCATACCTATTCCCAGATTTTGAGCTTCCAAAGCCAAGTTCAACTCTTGCTGAAACTTCAAAAATATTCGATTTAAAATTTAGATTTCTATTATTCCTGAATTGTTCCGTTGTTAAAGCGTCATTCCCTTGAATTCTTAAATAATTAAACTTACCACTTACCGCAAACCACTTTTCTATTTTATAACGGTATCCTGCGCCAAAAGCTGTTTTAGTTGCTGGGAAATCTAAATCAACAGGACTAAAGTCCTTTCCAATTTTATTTCTTCCGCCTAAATCGCCTAAAAAGCCTGACGCACCCATAGACACAAACACTTCTTTGCGGTAGCGTTTCCAATCACCAGGTCTAGTAAAGCCTTGAGCAAACACATTACCTAAAAAAGTTAACAATAATAAGTTTACGAAAAGAATCTTTTTCATATAATCAGCAATAAAAATAACAATTTTTTGGTGATGTTGGTTAAGAACTGGTCTAAATAGTTCTTTATTAAATGGTTATTAATTTTTAAGGTTTAGTAAATAATTTGGCAATTAAGGCAGTAATTCTTAATTTACGGAGCAACTAAAAAAATAGTTCGTTAAAATTAATTAAGTAAATTTTACTCGAAGCCCTTGTTATTGCAGTATACAGCCATCTTAAAAATTCACTATTTAATTGCTCATCCTGTAAATAGCCCTGATCAATAAATACGCAGGGCCATTGTCCGCCTTGGCTTTTATGGCAGGTAAATGCGTAGCTAAACTTTACCTGCAAGGCATTATAAAACGGGTTGGTTTTAATATAGGCCATTTTATTTGTTTTAATTCCTAAAGCACCATATTCTAAAAGTAATTCTTGATAGAGTTGGTTCATTTCCGCACTGCTTAAGGCAGATGTGTTGCTGTATAAACTATTCAGGTTTAATTTTACTTTAATAATTGGTAAGTCATCGTTTTCGGTAAATCGAATATCGCAATCACAAAAATCAAAGCCATAAAGCGAGGTTCGGTTGTAAATTTTTACAATTTCACATACATCGCCATTAGCAATAAATGCATTTTTTATGTTTTCTTCTTTCAACCAATAGTAATTATTTTTTACAATCATTAATTTATCGCCTGTGCATAAATCTTCTTCGTAATATTTTATTCTATTGCGGTAATTTTTGTTGTAAAGCACGGCTCGGTTATTGCTACGAGTAATAATCACCACATCTTCGTCGCCGTATTTTGAAATAGCCGAGTTTAAAGTGTCCTCAAGCTCATCACCCATTAGCCTAACAAAATTTTTATCGCATTCAAATTTCGGAATTTCAAATTCTGGTTTTAATAGATTGATGCGTAGCTTTGTGGCATTGTATAAAATACTGCTATCGTTTGCCTGCCGCTCAACATCGGTTAATTCATAAAAAAAAATATTCAAATTAAAATTGGCTTTTAAAAAAATTTGATTCAAGGCAGGACTCTCCGTTTCGCCAACAGGAGGTAACTGAGCCGTGTCGCCAATAAAAATTAATTTGCAATTTACCCCACTGTACACGTATTCAAACAAATTTTGAAGAACATTTATATTTCCGCCTGAGTCACTATCTTTTGTAGAAATCATACTGGCTTCATCCACAAAAAAAACTGTATTGGTGTGCAAATTGTCGGCTAATCCGAATGAAACGGTGCCATCGCTATTTAAGGTGTTTTGATAAATTTTTTTATGAATGGTGAGTGCAGCGCTTTTTGAATAAGCACTCATTACTTTTGCCGCCCTGCCTGTAGGAGCCAATAAAACGTGTTTTAGTTTCACTTGTGGTAATGCTTTGGTTATGGCTGAAATAATACTCGTTTTACCTGTACCAGCATAACCTTTTAAGAGAAAAATACTGTTTTCGTATTGATTAAAAACAAACTTACTTATCTTACTTATAGCTTGCAATTGATTTGGGTTAGGACTGAATGGCAAGTTGATTGTGATTAAATCTTCTAACTTTTTTATTGCAAGTGTTTGCATTCGTATTTAAAAACTTAAATTTACCAATTAATAATTATTTAAAGCTACATGTTAGCCGAAAACTATAAAACACATTTTTCTTTCACTAGCTCCATTAAATCAGATAAGTTAACGCATTTGAGTTTGACCTTAAGCGATAATGAATTTACTTTTGTAATAATAAATGAGTCCCAACAAATACTAAGTGCACATAAAATAGAAATACTAAACACAATTAGCTCTAATTTATCTGCAACAAAAGATTGGGAATACCTAATTGCCAATTTTTCTTTAGCACAAACAAGTTTTAAAACAATTAAAATTTACCGCCTCACAAAAAATTTTACACTAATTCCTAAGGCGTTTTATACCCCCAATCAGGCCAAGGTAGCATTAAAAACTTCACTTATTGATATAAAGAATAGTTCACAGATTAATCAAAACATCAATGATTTTTACGTGAGTTGGATTTTGAACTTGAACGAAAAAAATTTCTTAGAAAAAAACTTTCAAAATGCTCAAATTTCGCATGCAGGAAGTTTACCTATTAACACGTTGCTCTACGCACCTGCATTAGCGAACTGCAACGTGCTATTAAAAGTAAATGTTGGCTTTATAGAAATTTGCATTAAACAAAAAAACACTTTAGCTGTTTACAATGCATATTCAGTAACCAGTACCGAAGATAGTTTATACTACCTCTTATTTTTGATGCAAGAATTTAACCTTAATCCACTCACTTGTAATCTAGCTATTTTAGGCGAAATTTCTACCGATAACGAATTAGTGAGTTGTATTAAAAAATACATTAAGCATGTAAATTTTCCAATCGCATCCATCTACAAACAAACAGAAAACATAAACATTGCCCCTAATCATTATTTTTATACCTACTTTGCAAACACGTGAGAATTATAGGCGGCATACATAAAGGTAAGGTATTAAAAGTTTCGAAAGGCTTACCAGTAAGACCTACAACCGATTTTGCAAAAGAAGCTCTATTCAACATTTTACAAAATAAGTTTGAAATTGAAACCCTTAGCATTTTAGATTTGTTTAGCGGTACAGGCCACATCTCACTTGAGTTTGCATCGCGTGGCTGCCAAAATGTTATGGCGGTAGATAAACACTTTGCGTGTGTAGGTTTTTTAAGGCAGCAAGCCAAAGAATTAAATTTGCCAATTTACACAACCAAATCGGATGTGTTTGATTTCTTAAAAAAATGCAACACACAATACAGTTTAATTTTTGCCGACCCACCCTACGATTTAGAAAACATTAATGAAATACACGCATTAATTTTTAAAAATAATTTATTAAAAAGTAGTGGCACGTTAATTATTGAACATGGCGCTAAAACAGCGCTACACGAACTTTTACATTTTACACAACATAGAAAATACGGAAACGTAAATTTTAGTTTTTTTGAATTTGATTAAACATAATTTTTCTTTTTACAACTATGGAAAAGCTAACATATGCAGAACCTGAAATTATTTTAGGAACAATAAAAAATACAGAACTAAAACAAATTGCAGAAAAAGTTTTTAATTTACAACGCATAAGTTTTGAGGAGTGCCTAACACTTTATAAGCAAGCAGATTTGGCATACTTAGGTGTTTTAGCGAATTTTTTAAAGCAAAAAAAAACGGGTAACTATGTTTACTTTAACCATAATTTTCATGTAGAACCTACAAATGTGTGTGTTTACACCTGTTCATTTTGTTCTTATTCCCGCTTAATTAAACACCGCGATCAAGGTTGGGAGTTAAGCGTAGAAGAAATTTTAAATATCATTAAAAAGTACGATGGGCAAGCTGTTACAGAGGTGCACATTACAGGCGGTGTTGTTCCAAAACAAGATTTAGAATTTTATAAAGAACTATTTGTTGCTATAAAAAAACACCGACCGGAACTACATATTAAAGCACTTACTCCTGTTGAGTTTCATTACATTTTCAAAAAAGCAAAAGTAAGTTACCATGAAGGATTAAAAATTTTAAAAGAAGCAGGCTTAGATAGCTTACCTGGCGGCGGTGCAGAAATTTTTGACAAAGGAATTCGTGACCAGATTGCAGGAGGAAAATGCACGAGCGAAGAGTGGTTGGAGCTGCACAAAATTTGGCACACCATGCGAAATTTTTCAAACGCAACAATGCTATACGGTCATATTGAAACCTTTGAACACAGAGTAGATCACATGAATCGTTTGCGATTATTACAAGATGAAACAAAAGGATTTAATGCATTTATTCCATTAAAATTTAGAAACAAAGAAAACCAAATGGCGCATGTGCCAGAGGTAAGCGTAATTGAAGATTTACGAAATTATGCCATTGCTCGAATTTTTCTTGATAATTTTAATCATATTAAATCCTACTGGGCAATGATAGGTAGAAATACAGCGCAGCTCTCGTTAAACTTTGGAGCCGACGATTTAGATGGTACTATTGATGACACCACTAAAATTTATAGCATGGCTGGCTCAGAGGAACAGAGTCCAAAACTCACAACTCAGCAACTGGTTGATTTAATTAAAGGTGTTGGAAAAATTCCAGTAGAAAGAGATACACTTTACAACAGTGTTAAAACTTTTTAACTTTTTGGTACTGATATATTTCGCCTAAAAATTTAGCAAGTTTAGAATTGCTTACTATTTTTGCCAAAAATTTAAACAAATGAAAAAATTATTTACTTTATTAAGTCTTGTCCTAGTAGTTACTGTTTACGCTCAAGATGCAACGCCGAAAACGGCAACAAAAGATACCTCTTGGAAAACTAGTGGGTTCTTTGGTGTAAACTTAAGTCAAACTGCTTTAAGCGACTGGCAAGGTGGTGGACAAAACAACGTAGCTGCCAACGCAATATTTAATGGTGATGCCGTTTACAGAAAAAATAAACTTACATGGACTAATAAAGTAGATGCTCAATACGGAATAATCAAGCCAGGTGAAGCAAAATTATTCAGAAAAAATATTGATCAATTGTTTGGTTTATCTAAACTAAATATTGATGCTTTTCACAAATCATGGTTCTACGCAGCTCAAGCCGATTTTCGTTCACAATTAGCGCCAGGGTATAAGTACATTGGCGATTCTATTGCAGGGCCTGCAGGTTCTGATTTTATGTCGCCTGCTTACATTCAATTAGCTTTAGGTTTAGATTATAAACCAGCGCCTTATTTCTCAGCTTTTGTGGCTCCATTAGCAGGGAAAATAACGGTAGTTAATCGTCAGTACTTAGCAGATGCCGGAGCTTATGGAGTTGAGAAAGCTGTATTTGATGATGCGGGTGTTAGAACAGCTGCTGGTAAAAAAACACGTTTAGAGTTTGGAGGGCGTTTAGTCCTTAAATTCAAAAAAGACTTAGTAAAAAACATCAACCTAGATTCTTATTTAGATTTATTCTCTAATTACATGAATAACCCACAAAATATAGATGTTGTTTTTAATAACTTACTTACATTTAAAATAAGTAAATACTTCACGGCTAACGTAATTTCACAAATGGTGTATGATGATGATATTATTATTAAACGTGATTTTGATAAAGATGGAAAATACGAACACCCAAGCGATATTAATGGGCCTCGCTTACAACTATTAACAACCTTTGCGGTTGGCTTTGGGTACAAATTTTAGTCACTATTTTATTTATAGAAAAGCCACCTTGTGTGGCTTTTTTTAATTCTGTATTAAAAGTTATTTTTTTATATCAACTAAAAGATTACCTTTGGCAACGTTCTGGTTTTTAGGTAAAACTAAAATTAAAAGGGAATAAGGTGCAAATCCTTAGCTGTCGCGCAACTGTAAGTTTTATGCGATTTTTACAAGTAGTTAAATAAAAACTACAAGCCATTGTTTGTTATCTGTAACAAATGAGAAGGTGTAAAAATTTAAAACAAGTCAGGAGACCTGCCAAAACAAAACACGTGAACCTTCGCGAAAAAAGGTGGTGTATTATGTCAAAATTAGAAGTTAAAAAATATTGCGGTCGCTGCAATTGCAACATTATTTGCAATGTAATTGATATAAAAAATTGTCAATGCGCAACCGTGCAAATCTCGCAAAACACTAAAGATTTTTTGCTTGAAACACATTACGATTGCTTGTGCGCTAATTGTCTAACTGAAGTAAACAATTTAGTTACAAATAATAAACGAGAACCTTTAAACCCAACACGTTTTATTGAAGGAAAACACTTCTATAAAGAAGGTGAGTTTTTTGTATTTACAGAATTGTACCACTATTTAAAAGGTAGTTGTTGCGGAAACGCCTGCCGCCATTGCGCTTACGGACTTAGAAAAAACAAAACAATCAAACAATTATAAAAAACTCATGAAAAAACATTTCAAAAAAATTGCACTTATTGCAACTTTAACCGCCTCAACTGGTTTTGCACAAACCACTTCCGATTTTCAAAATCTTGCCTTAAGCACCGGCACATTTTATAATGGTTCAACCAATACACCTTCTGTAGCCACATCTACTTCATTTACGAGTGGCAATTGTATATTTAATACGAAATGGAGCGGTGGAAATTTTCCTTATTGGGAGAAAGGCTGGGCATATAGCAACATGACAAATACTATTACAGCCGGACTGGGCAATTTGTACAGTGCTTACGCAGGTTCAGGCTTTAATAACTCCACAAATTATGCAGTTGGTCAAAGTAACTCGGTACTAAAGTTTAATACAATCGCACAAAGCAAACAAATTGCAGGATTCTACATAACTAATGGAACCTATGCAGGTATTAGCATGCGCGATGGCGATCAATTTGCAAAAAAGTTTGGTGGAGTTAGTGGTAACGACCCCGACTGGTTTAAACTCAAGGTGCAAAAATATCTTAATGGCGTATTAGTAAATGATAGTGTTACATTTTATTTAGCCGATTTTCGATTTACAAACAATACGCAAGATTACATAGTAAACACCTGGCAATACGTTGATGTAACAAGCTTAGGTAATGCCGACAGTTTAATTTTTAAGTTAACATCTAGCGATGTAGGAAATTTTGGAATGAATACTCCCGCATTTTTTTGTATTGATAATATCACGACGCTCAATTCTGCTACTTCTGTTTTTGAAAATAAAAATCATGAACTTGGAATTTCATTGTTCCCAAACCCAGCAACAACAAGCTTTACAATTAAATCAAATTCTGAAATTGAACTAGTTAATTTGTATGATATAACAGGAAAACTAAAAAATACTTTTAGCACTAATTCAATTTCTACTGAAGGTTTGCAAAAAGGAATTTATTTTATTGAAGCTGTAAGTATGAATGGAATAAGGACGACGAAAAAAATTATTTTAGAGTAGTTAGTTTTTACTTAATAATTGTAACATGGCCAACGTAGTTATGTAATTTGCGGTTGTTATCCTGAACATCAATCTTCCAAATGTAAACATCATCCTTCACTTTAACACCTTTATAAGTACCGTCCCAGCCATCGTAGCAATTAGTTGTTTTAAAAATAAGTTCTCCCCATCTATCGTAAATAGACATGTTAAACTTTCCTTCATCCCAACCAGTGCCTTTTGCTTGAAATAATTTACTTACACCAAACTCACCAACGTTAAAACAATTTGGGACGTAAAATGTAAACTCTGGTTTTACAGTAAATACCTTTATAACAGTGTCGGCGCAACCGCTTGCCTTGTTAACTGCCACCAATACCATAGGATAAGTACCTACATCATCATACGTTTTTATTATACTGTTTGCCACCGTTGGCGTATTATTTGCAAACCAAGTGATACTGTCTGCGTAAAGCGAGGTATTTGTAAAGATGAATGTAGAATTATATTCGATGCTTGTGTTTCCAATATTAGAAGTAAAATCAGCTATTGGTATTTTAGCAACCTTTATCGTAGTAAATTTAGGATAGGTATACAAACAATTATTAATGGTTTGAAGTGTTAGCGTACCACTATAACTGCCTGCGTTTGAAAAACAAACAGTTGGCGTTATCTCACTGGTTACTTGCCCATCTGAGAAAGACCAAAACCAGTTTTTAATTATCCCTGAATTAATAAGTGATTCGTCTTTATAATTTACACAAACTGGTGCACAGCCTTTGCTTGTTGGTAAATTCGGAAATTGAGGTCGGTTTTCTACAGATACAGTTGTAACAGCACTCCTAGTAGAACAAGCATCTGCGGCAATAAGTGTATATTGAGTTGATGAATTAGCGGTTAATGAAACACTTGTTGTATTTACATTAATTGGCAACCAAGTGTAAGTTAGCGAACTTGGAAAAGAGCTAATCGCACTCGCTGTTAAAGTTACAACTCCTCCGCTACACGCAATAATATTAGTATTGGTTACCAAACTTAGAGCACCAGCCACATTTACTGTTATGGTTTTAGGCGCAGATTGACAATTAAAAACATCACTTACTACCAAGCTATATACCGTTGTTGTGGTTGGAGAAAGTGTAACCAAATTAGATCCTTGCAAAGCAGGCTGCCAATTATAAGAATATTGCGGAGTACCACCTACCGCAACCACATTAAGAGTAGCAGATTGCCCGCTACAAAGGCTTAAACTCGAAACACCATTAACTGCAACGGCTTGGGCAGGCTCAGTTACATCAACCGTTTGAGATACATTACAGCCTAAGGCATCGGTAACATTTATAACGTAGGTTCCGATTTGTAAATTTAAAGCTGTTGAACTATTAGATACCGAGGGAAGCCAAGAATATTGATAAACTCCATTTCCTCCGCCAGCGCTAACACTAATACTACCAGTAGAAGCTCCCTTACAATTCACACTTGCTATATTTATAGCCAAAGTTACCGCGCTTGGCGGAGCTATCAAAAACGTTTGAGTGTTTATGCATGATAACGGATCTGTTACTGTTAAGGTGTATAATCCGCTGGTTAAACCTGTTGCTACAGAATTAGTATTTGTACTCGGTTGCCAATTAAAATTTAATACACCGTTTCCTCCTTGCACAACCGCCGTAGCGCTTCCGCTAGCAGGCAAGTTACAAGATACAGGCGTTACAGCAACAGAAGCATTTAATGCAACCGGATTTGTAAGTTGAACACTTGCCGTGCTAACACAATTATTATTATCAGTAACTGTAATGCTATATACACCTTGGGTTAAATTAGTTGCAACACTTGAGCTACTTACAGCAGGTAACCAATTATAGATATAGGAGCCTACACCACCATTAGCGTTTGCCACTATACTGCCAGAGTTTAAAGATTGACAAGTAATATTTGAGTTATTTAAAATTAATGCAAGAGCAGTTGGTTGTATAATTTGAAAGATAGAGGAAGTTGTGCAACTATTAGCATCAGTAATATTCAAGGTATAACTGCCAGAAGCCAAGCCATTTACAGAACTAAGCGTATTTGTTAATGGCAACCAAGCAAAAGAGATAGGCGCTGTTCCACCATTAATAGATGCCGTTGCACTTCCATTACTTAAACCAAAACAAGTAATAGATGTCGTGGTTAAATTGAGTGTTGGTCCAGAAATAGTAAAGATACTAGTAGTTGCAGTAAAATTGCAAGCGTTTGCATCTGTAATAACTACCGAATAAACTCCTGGCGCCATTGCCGTTGCAATTGAATTTGTACCTCCGCTTGGTAGCCAATTGTAAGTAAATCCTGCACTTCCTCCTGCTGCCGTAACACTAGCAGAACCAGTAGCACTTGTACAACTTGAATTACTTGTTGTTATAACAGCACTAACAGACGAACTCGGCTGAGTAATATTGAAAGTAACTGTTTGTTGACAATTATTAAAATCATTTACCGTTACCGAATAATTTCCAGCAATTAAACCAGTACCAAGCGATGAAACACTTACAGATGGTGTCCAAGTATATGTGTATGGTCCTGTTCCGCCACTTGCGGTTACAGAGGCAACACCAGTAGCTCCACCAAAACATTGAACATTTGTTACGGTAGGGGTAATACTTATAGAAGAAGGAGGAGTTGCAACAACAATAATAGCGGAGTTAGAACAAGCTCCAGAAGTAACAGTAATGGTTTGTGAACCAGCCCCTAAACCCGATGTAGTAGAAGCGGTTGATGCAGATGGATTCCAAGCATAACCATATCCACCTGTGCCGCCTGAAGCACTTACCGTTGCAGAGCCAGTAGAACCAAAGCAAAGTGGTTGAGTAACAGAAGTATTGATAACAATAGCGGCTGGAGCAGCAGTAACCGTAATAATGGCCGAATTAGAACAAGCCCCCGAAGTAACAGTAATAGTTTGTGTACCAGCCCCTAAGCCAGATGCAGTAGAAGCGGTTGATGAAGCTGGATTCCAAGCATACGTAAATGCTCCAGTACCACCCGTAGCGCTTACCGTTGCAGAACCAGTAGAACCAAAACAAAGCGGTTGGGTAACAGAAGTATTGATAACAATAGCGGCTGGAGCAGCGGTAACAGTAATTACCGCGGAATTAGAACAAGCACCCGAAGTAACAGTAATGGTTTGTGTACCAGCCCCCATACCTGAGGCGGTAGATGCAGTTGACGCTGATGGATTCCAAGCATACGTAAATGCTCCAGTACCACCGCTAGCAGCAACACTTGCCGATCCGGTTGATGTTGTGCAATTAGGTTGAGTAACTGCTGTAGCTAAAGTTATTGCTACTGGAGCAGCGGTTATGGTAACAACCGCTGAGTTAGTACATAAGCCAGATGTTACGGTAATGGTTTGAGTTGTTGCGCCGGTTAAGCCTGCGGATGTGGATGCCGTAGAGGCCGATGGATTCCAAGCATAGCCGTAAGCTGTACTTGGGCCACCAATAACGGAAACAGTAGCCGAACCTGTTGCATTAGTACAGTTAGGTTGCGTAACAAAGGTATTGATGATAATTGCTGTAGGCGCAGTAGTTACAGTAATAATAGCCGAATTAGAACAAGCACCTGAAGTAACAATAATAGTTTGTGTGCCAGCCCCTAAGCCAGATGTGGTTGAGGCAGTTGAAGCAGATGGATTCCAAGCATAGCCGTATGTTGTGCTTGGACCACCGCTGGCAGAGACAGTTGCCGAACCAGTTACGCCAAAGCAATCAGGTTGAGTAACTGAGGTATTAATAGTAATAGCTGAAGGGGGAGCAGCTATTGTAATTGTTTTTGTAGATATACAACCTCCAACCCCAACACTTACTGTGTAATTTCCTGCTGTCAAACCGCTTGCTGCAGAGCTTGTGCTAACAGAAGGAGTCCAAGTATACGTATATGGTCCAGCTATACCACTAGGTGTGATGGTTGCAGAACCAGTAGATCCAAAACATATTGGGTTTGTAGCAGCAGTAGCGGTTGTTAACGCAGCAGAGTTAGTTAAAGTGTAAGTAGCGGTTAAAGTACAATTATTTGATGAAGTAGTAGTAACAGTATGGACTCCTGCACATAAAGCAGAAGCACTTGCAGCATTGCCGCCACTTGGCGCCCAGGTATAAGTATAAGGAGCAATAGCCCCAGTTGGAGTAATAGAGGCTAAGCCATTACACGTACAGCCTGGATTAGTTGATGATGTGGTAGCGCCAAAAGGTTGAATAATTGTACAACCATTGTTCATAGAGTTTATCCAGGCAGCATTTGCTGAATTGTTGGGAGCGCCTGGGGTTTCGTTTGTTGTGGTAGCGCCAGTTGACCAATTTGAGGATAACGCCGGATTATTATTGGTGCCGTTTGTCATTGAAAATACAGTTCCACCAACTGCGGAAGAAGCATTTACATAAACTATTGTAGAAGAGCTATTACTTCCCCAGCTAACAGCGTGAACCAGCGTTGAGGAAGCATCCCTCGTTTGAAAAGAATCTCCTTGGGTATTTGACATACCAATGGTGTTCCATGCAGTTGCTGCGGGTGCTACAAACCCTGTTGTAGGGTATGTTGCTAAAATATTTGAAGGCTGCGCGGTATGTTTTTCAAATAAAGTAGCATTTGATACAGGAATTACGAGTAAACAATTTCCATCTACCATTGATAAATCATTTGCTGGCATTAACGGATTTGAATCAGCGTCATTATGAATTACGATTATTGTACCGTATGGTATAGCGGACCAAAAAGCAACATTAGCAAAACGTATGCAGCCAGATGCTATTCCAACACCAGCACCAGTGGCAAAAGTGCCATTATTATCGTCGATGTAATAACCCCTTAAGTCCATGGTTGGGATTCCATTACATGTAGGACTACCTACTACGATTAATTCTACATATTCTTTTGTACCTGAAGGCCCCTGTGAAACTTCATTAATAACTAATTGTTGCGAATAAATTCGTAACAAGGATAAAAAAAACAAGAAACAACTTATAAGTAATTTTTTTTTCATTTAATTCTTAAACTAACTTTTATCTCAAAATTAGGCCTTAAAATTTACCGCAAAGATAAGGTAATCAGCGCCATTAATTGGCATAATTACTTTACGAAAGTGTTAAGGAAACAGGAATTGTGTAAAGTAAATCTGTTTGAATAAATACTTTGGCTTTAACCTGAGTAGAACGTTCAATAAAAATCAGTTATAGCGATTACGTAACTCTTAGGGTTTCCAGATAAACCACATTTCAGGGACTAAATCAAAACCTCTGCAATATTGATTTAGGGAATTAGACCAAATGTATTTAATAAATAATCCAAAAATCTGATGAAAATTTTCAATTATACAAAGAACCGCAAATTTCTAATAAATATTTGAGCTAGCTTGTGTGAATTACTAGGCACAGCTTAAAGTTAAGCGAGTCTTTATAACGAATCAAAAACTGTTTAAAACTTAAACCTAAGCTCTCCCAAACTTATACAACATTTTTTCGTGGCTCCATAACGCACCTAAAAAGGTGCTTTTATTATTGTAAGGTAAATTAAACTCTTCGGCTGTTTGTTTTACAATTTTGGCAATTTTATGGTAATGAACATGGCAAATTGTTGGAAACAAATGGTGTTCTACCTGGTAATTTAAGCCGCCAACTAGCCAAGAAAATACACGGTCGCGCGTGCCAAAATTCATTGTAGTTTTTATTTGGTGTACTGCCCAATCGTTTTCTAAATTTACTCCGTCAACTGGTAAAGGGTACTCCGTTTCTGAGGCTACATGCGCAGGCTGAAAAATACAGGCTAGAATAAATCCAGCAACATAATGCACAGTTACAAAACCAAGTAACCATTGTAAAATAGTTAAATCTTTAACTAAAAAATAAGGTAATAACATGTATCCGAAATAAAACAATTTAGATAAAACAATAACTGTTATTTCCTTCTTTAAATCAGTATTTGCAGCGGTTAAATGTCCTTTTTTATGGTAACGAATTATTTGTTTAAAATCCTTGGTTGTACTCCACATCAACGACATCATACCATAAAAAAACCAAGCATAAATAAATTGAAAACGGTGAATAGTTTTCAACTTCGAATGTGGGTCAAAGCGCATAAATCCTGGGGGCGCAATATCTTCGTCTACCTCGTGTACATTAGTAAACGTGTGGTGAATTACATTGTGCTGTATTTTCCAATTAGTAGCGTGGCCACCCAAAAAATTCAACGTTAATCCTAAAAAGTTATTCAAATTTTTGTTTTTGCTGTAGCTTCCGTGGTTTGCATCGTGCATCACACAAAGCCCAATGCCAGCCATAGCCATTCCCATAACCCCACTAAACAACCACCACATTAATTTTGATTCGAAAGCAGAAAACGTGATTAAAAAGTAGGGTATAATATAAAGAGACAACATAAATACCGTTTTTAAATACATATTTAAATTCCCGTATTTAGAAATATTGTTTTCTTTAAAATAGGCATCAACACGTTTTTTTAATTCAGAATAAAACTGACGGTTGGCATTATTGAAACGAAGCATTGTAGATGAAGCACTCATAACATTTTTTTAGTGATGCAAAGATAACTTTATTATCGCATTAACAACTATTAAATTAACACAATAAAACCACTTTATTAACATAACTAACTGTAAATAAGGGTATTCGGCACCTAAATTGTAGGATTTTATCGCTTAAATTGAGTTTTTAATCGCTAAAAAATTATTTCTTTTTAAAAAATCGCTTTTTTCCACCCTTCGATTTGTTGAATGGGCGTTTTTCTGGCTTATTTTCTGTTGGGTTGTAAAGAGGGGCTTCGCCTAATTCAACCGGGACAGGAAGTTTTTCTACCTCAATACCCATTAAACTTTCTATGTTAAAAAATTTATGTTGGTCGCGCGGATTTATAAACGTTATTGCTCTGCCTGTTTTTTCGGCTCTGGCAGTTCTTCCAATTCTGTGAATGTAATCTTCAGGGTCGGGCGGTGCATCGTAATTAATTACTAAACTTATTCCTTCTACATCAATCCCTCTCGATAAAATATCTGTCCCAATTAAGACGCGTAAACGTTTTCCTTTAAACTCACGCATAATCTCTTCGCGTTCTGCCTGCTCCAAATCGCTACTAAAAGCCTTAGCGGGAATATTGAATTGTTTGCAAAATTTATCTAACTCTTTTACTTTTTCTTTGGTTGATGAAAAAACAATAATGCTTGTAAATTCTTCATTCGCCAATAAAGTTTTTAAAATTTCGTTTTTTTGTCCATCAAATAAAACATAGGCTTGCTGCAAAATACCCGCTGCTGGCTTGCTAATAGCTATGTTAATGGTTTCAACATCTTTTGTTATCTGGTTTGCCAACAACCTAATTTTTGGTGGCATGGTGGCAGAAAATAAAATTGTTTGTCGTTCTTTTGGTAAATAATTTATTATAGTTTTTAAATCATCAAAAAAACCCATGTCTAACATTCTATCTGCCTCATCCAAAACCAAATGCTGTAAGTGCGTAAAATTAATGTTACCACTTTGTAATAAAGCAATTAACCTTCCAGGCGTGGCGCAAATTATATCCGCACCATTTTCTAATGCGTGTTGCTGAGCAGCCCAGGTAATACCATCGTTTCCACCATAAATAGCAATAGAACTAATACCGCCATAATAACCTATGCCATCAATTTGTTGATCTATCTGTAGCACCAATTCACGAGTTGGAGCAATAATCAAGGTATTTAAGTGTCTAACTTCAGTTTTCAAAATTGCATCAATTATAGGAATTAAGTACGCTGCCGTTTTGCCGGTGCCGGTTTGCGCACAAGCAATTAAATCGCGTTTACTTTTTATTATAGGAATAGCCTGTACTTGAATTGGCGTAAATTGCTTATAGCCCATGCTTGCAATGCCACTTAACAAGTCCTCATTAAAATTATAGTCGTTCAAATTCACTCAGTTTTTTTGTAAAGGTAAGGTTTTGATGCGCATAAAATAATGTACTTGTATTTTAAAAACTCTTACATTTACCATTCGTATTTTTTTTGTTATAAAATGAAGAAGTATTCTATAAAAAAGGAGCATGTGCGCGAAATTTTTAAATCGTTTAATAATTTAAATGTTTTAATTATTGGCGATGTAATGGTAGATAGTTATATGTGGGGCAAGGTAAACCGCATTTCGCCCGAGGCACCTGTGCCTATTGTTGCTGTTAACAAAAAAGAAAGAAGATTAGGCGGCGCAGCAAACGTGGCGTTAAATATTCAGGCGCTTGGAGCCAATCCGATTTTATGTTCGGTTATTGGTGTAGATTATGAAGGACAAAACTTTTTAGATTTATTAAAAACACAAAAGTTAAGTCAAAAAGGAATATTAAAATGCCGTGATAGAATTACCACCGTTAAAACCCGTGTTATAGGTAATAATCACCAATTGGTGCGTATTGATGAGGAAGTTGAAAATGACATTACGGCAAGCGAAACACAACAATTACTCATGTTAATTTCCTACATTATTAATCACGATAAAATTGATGTAATTATTTTTGAAGATTACAACAAAGGATTAATAAATCAAAAATTAATTAATAAGGTGGTTGAATTGGCCAAGGCCAAAGGGATTCCGACTTGTGTTGATCCTAAAAAGAAAAATTTTGGTGTTTACAAAGGCGTAAATTTATTTAAACCAAATTTAAAAGAATTACGTGAAGGTTTAAAGTTAGATATTAGTGGCGATAACATTAACGAGCTACAGCGGGCAGTTAGTAGCTTTAGAGTGAAATTAAAGGCAGAAACAATTTTGGTTACACTTGCTGAAAAAGGAGTGATAACAAATTCACGCAAACAAAAAGAACATGTTTTAGCACACATTAGAACCATTGCCGATGTAAGTGGCGCCGGAGACACGGTTATAAGTGTTGCAGCACTTTGCAGAGCGTTAGAGTGTAATGATATAATGACAGCTGCATTATCAAATTTAGCTGGCGGTTTAGTGTGCGAAGAGGTGGGTGTGGTGCCAATAGATAAATCAAAATTATTGAACGAAGCATTAGAACTTGAGTTTGTAAAGTAAACACTTTCTTAAATTATTTGTTACTATAAAATATGTTACACAACAGCGTTACACCATACAACACCCCTCAAGAAAAAAAAGAGCAAGTAGCGCAGATGTTTGATAATATTGCTAATCGCTACGATGCATTGAACAGCGTATTATCATTCGGCACTCATAAAAGTTGGCGAAAAAAGTGCGTTAAAAAGTTGCAAGTTATTCAACCAAAAACAATTTTAGATGTAGCAACTGGAACAGCAGATTTTGCTATTGAATGCGCACCGCTTCAACCTACCAAAATTACTGGTGTAGATATAAGTGAAGGCATGATGAAATTTGGCAGAGAAAAATTAGAGAAATTAAATTTAAGTAAACTCATTACGCTTGAAAACGGAAACGCTGAAACGCTTAGTTATGCCGATAATTCGTTTGATGCCATAGTTGTAGGATTTGGCGTGCGTAATTTTCAAAATTTAGAAAAAGGTTTGGCAAACTTAAACCGCATTTTAAAACCAGGTGGCAAACTAGTGGTTTTAGAATTTGCTTACCCAACAAATTTTTTTGTAAAAGGTATCTACAATTTTTACTTAGGTGTAATAACACCGCTTATTGGTAAACTTTTTTCAAAAGATAATAGGGCTTATAGTTATTTGGCCGAAAGTGTAAAAGCTTTCCCAAACAACAATGCCTTTGTTGAAATTATGAATAAAAACAATTACAAACATACGAGCTATAGCCCTTTATTTTTAGGCGTTGCAGCAATTTACGAAGGAAGTAAATAATCAAACTTTAAAAACAAAAATAAATTATTACGCATGGAAGCATTTGTAAAATCAGAAATCAAAAACGGAATTGGAACAATAACATTTTTTCATCCGCAAAGTAATTCAATGCCAGGTAGCCAATTAAAAAATTTAGCGATTGAAATTGAAACATTAGGAAACAATCCAGAAGCAAAAGTAATTGTTTTAAAAAGCGAAGGAGACAAAGCCTTTTGCGCTGGCGCAAGTTTTGACGAATTAATATCTATAAAAGATAAAGAAACAGGCTTGGCATTTTTTAGCGGATTTGCAAGCGTAATTAACGCCATGCGCAAAGCTCCGAAATTTGTAATTGCACGTGTGCAAGGTAAAGCTGTTGGCGGTGGTGTTGGCATTGCTGCCAGTGCCGACTATTGTTTTGCCGTACAAGGAGCCTCATGTAAATTAAGCGAATTGGCTGTTGGTATTGGCCCTTTTGTTGTTGGTCCGGCAGTAGAACGTAAAGTTGGTAAATCTGCTTTTTGCGAGCTAACTATTAACGCAACCGAGTGGCGCAGTGCCCAATGGGGAAATGAAAAAGGTTTATACACTGATTTGTTTGATAGCATGAGCGATATGGATAGAGCAATTTTGGACTTAGCTACAAAACTAGCAGCCAGTAGTCCAGAAGCTATGGCAATGCTTAAAAAAGTAATGTGGGAAGGTACAGAAAATTGGGATACACTTTTAATTGAGCGTGCTGGAATGAGTGGCACATTGGTTTTTAGCGATTTTACAATTAACGCCATTAATAAATTTAAAGCAAAATAAGTTTGTTTTAATTACTCAACACCTACATTGACTCATTTTTAGGGCAAATTATTTGTATGTTTAAATAATTTTTACTATTTTTGATAATCAATACATGAGTTATGAACAAAAAAATTACTTTAGGATTAGGAATTGTTGCGTTTGCAACTCTTTTGGTTTTTGCTTGTACAAAAAAGAAGGCTGATAATTCGATTACCCCAACCTATAAATCAGAAGCAACAGGCACTGGTGCAAACCCTAACGTTAACAACCAAACTGTAACAGGTACAAATACAATCACTAATCCAGCAACGGCAAATAGTGGTGTTAATACATCTGATAATACTGGTGGTGTTTGGACTTATCCAAACTGTGCCTCTACTAATAGTTTGGTTTTAAAAGCAAACAATGGTTCTTGTAACATAACTGTTTCTTTTGCGGTGCCGCCTTCTATTGGTACAACTACTTATGCTGTAGCATCATCTCCTGTTGGAAGCTCGGCTGTTTCGGTTGTGGTAAATAATGCTATTAATCAACCAAGTGGCATTGTGTGGTATGGCAGAAGTGGCACTGTAGCTGTAACTACAACAACCAATGGCATCTCAGCTCAAATGAATAGTATTGTTTGCACGCAGCAAAACTTTAATTTTCCTACGGTTGCTATTAACGGCCCAATCTCTTGTAATTAAAAATTTTAATAATGGTTATTAAAGTATCCTAAAAGGGATGCTTTTTTTATATTTCTAATAGTTTGATTTTATTGTAAACGTCTGCAAAAAATCAAAAACCAAACGTTCAAAACTAATTTATCATTCGCACTATTCAGACCCACTTTTCTTTTAAAATCCTTATTTTTGCACTTTATGTTTACCCTTTATATAAAAGAAATACGCAGTTTTTTAAGTTCGCTTATTGGCTACATTGCTATTGGCGTATTTATTACATTTATTGGGGTGTTTATGTGGATTTTACCAAGCGAAGGTGGCGGTTCAAACATTTTAGATAATGGTTTTGCAAACATTGATCCCTTGTTCACTGTTGGCCCATGGGTGTATTTATTTTTAATTCCTTCCATTACTATGCGTAGCTTTTCAGATGAAAAAAAAACCGGAACGATTGAATTGTTACTAACCCGCCCTTTAACCGATTTACAAATTGTACTAGCTAAATATTTTGCAGGCGTTACGTTGGTTTTAGTATCCTTATTACCAACCCTAATTTATTATTACAGCGTCAATGTTTTAAGCTACAATAAAGAATATGCTGGAGTTGATACAGGTGGCATGTGGGGCTCTTACTTTGGCTTACTTTTTTTAGGGGCTGGTTTTGTTGCTATTGGTAATTTTGCAAGCGCCATTTCCGAAAATCAGGTTGTAGCTTTTATTATTGCATCCTTACTTTGTTTTTTATGTTACATAGGTTTTGATTTTATCTCCGAAAGTGGATTTTTTGGTAAAAATGATGCCTTTGTAAAAAATTTAGGAATTAACGAACACTATGTGAGCATGAGCCGTGGAGTGTTTGATACACGTGATGTAATTTATTTTGTAAGCGTTGCCACTTTGTTTAATTTATTAACCAAACTAAGTTTAGAGAGCAGAAAATGGTAAGTAAGTCAACTACAACAAGTGCAAACAAAAAACGCAATATTATTAGTTTGGTAATTTTGCTTACCATTGTTTTAATAGTAAATTACATTGGTTCTTTTGTGTTTAAACGTTTTGATTTAACAACGGAGAAACGCTACACACTTGCTACTACAACCAAAACGATGCTAAGTAAAATTGACGATGAGGTTTACCTAAAAGTTTATTTACAAGGCAATTTTAACCCCAGTTTTACTCGCCTAAAAAACGAGGTAAAAGAAATGTTAGATGAGTTTAGAGCTTATTCAAACAATCAAATTCAATATGAATTTATAACTCCTGGAGAAGGAATGACAAAGGATGAGGCCACAGCCTTTCAAAGGCAATTGTATGATAAAGGATTAGTTCCTGAGCAAGTTATAGAAAATAAAAGTGATAAAAAATTAGAAACATTAATTTGGCCAGGTGCCATTGTTAGTTATAAAGGAAAAGAAACGGTTTGGCAAATTTTTAAAAGGCAAGTTGGCGTTCCGCCCGAAGAGTGCATAAACAACAGCGTTCAAGAATTGGAATACAGTTTAAGTAACGCTTTGAGAAAATTAAACTTGAATAAAAAACAAGAAATTACATTCATTGAAGGTCATGGAGAACTTGATACACTTGAGCAATACGATTTAATGCGTTCTTTTAGCGAATATTATGAAGTTAATCGTACGCCAATTTTAGGTAAACTAGGTTCTTTTAAAGATGCGGCTGCCATTGTAATTGCGCAGCCCGATAGTACTTTTTCAGAAAAAGACCAGTTTGTAATTGACCAATACATTATGAACGGTGGTAAAGTTTTGTGGATGATAGACCCCGTTGATGTGAACCGAGATAGTTTGCAAATGCGTGGCTTTAGTATTGGCCTAAATAAACCACTAGGGATTGAAGAAATGTTATATAAATATGGCGTGCGCTTAAATCAAGTTTTAGTCCAGGATTTACAATGTGCTTCCATCCCAATTAACGTTGGCTTTAAAGCTGGACAACCTAATTACAAATTTTTTCCTTGGGTTTATAATCCTTTAATGCTACCAGATAATAATCATCCTATCGTAAAAAATTTAGATTTAATTCGTTTAAATTATTGTAGCACGCTTGATACCATTGCATCTGCCCGCGAAATTAAAAAGACTATTTTACTTAAATCATCAAAATACACGCGCACACAGCCAACACCAGCACGCATTTATTTAGGTAGTGTGCAATACAAGCCAAACGAAAAACAATACAAAAACAGTTATCAAACAGTAGCTTGTTTGTTAGAAGGAGCATTTAGCAGTTTTGTGGAATATCGGATACCATCTCGCCTATTGGCAGATAGTAATTTCAAATACATGGATAAAGGAAAACCAACAAAAATGATTGTGGTAGCCTGTGGTGATATTGGCAAAAATGAAATTAGCAAAAGCACCAATCAAATTTTTCCGTTAGGATATGATAAGTATAATAAACAAACATTTGCAAACAAAACTTTTTTATTAAATTGCATGAATTATTTGTTAGACGACGAAGGCTTATTACAATTAAGAAGTCGTGAAGTTAAATTACGCTTGCTTGATAGAAAGAAAATTGTAAATCAACGTAGCAAATGGCAAATGATAAACGTGGCTATGCCCTTATTCTTAATTTTTATGGTTGCAAGTATTCAATTTTGGTTAAGACGCAAAAGATTTGGCGTATAGTAATTAAATGAAAAAGCGTTCAATTCCTCTAATTTATATCTTTAAAAAAACCCTATATTTACCTTTCTAAAATTTTATGTTTCAAAAAATTAAAATACCCTTGTTTACTATTTTAGGAGTATTGTTTATTGATCAATTTATTAAAATTTACATCAAAGCCAATTATCCTTTGGGCGAAGTTGGGAGAGTGGGTGATTGGTGTATTTTACATTTTACTGAAAATCCGGGAATGGCATTTGGGCTAGAGTTTGGAGGCTCATACGGAAAACTTATTCTCAGCATTTTTCGGATAATGGCTTGTATTGGCGGCTTTTATTACATACGTCATCTTATTCAAAAAAAAGAACATGCAGGGTTTATTTTTTCGGTTTCACTGGTACTTGCTGGCGCTATTGGTAACATTTTAGATAGTGCATTTTACGGAATGATTTTTGATAAAGGCACCACCTTTAATTTAGACATTCATGAGTACGAACCTTACAGCGGTGTTGCAAACTTTACACGTGGTGGCTATGCGCCAGCCATGTATGGTTGTGTGGTAGATATGTTTTATTTCCCATTAATAGAAGGTCATTTCCCATCTTGGTTCCCAATTTGGGGAGGAGAAGAGTTTCAATTTTTTAGACCAATATTTAACTTTGCAGACTTTTCAATTTCGTTTGGCGTAGGTATTTTATTAGCCTTTCATAAACGCTTTGCAAAATCAAAAGCACCTGAATTAGCTCTAGAACAAACAAACACACAAACACCTCCGTCATCTGAAAATAATTTAAACACTCCGGCGAATTAGTTGTTAAAGTTACATGCAAAAGCAAGCAATTCTTTTAGTAAACCTTGGCACCCCCGATGCGCCAACGCCCGTTAAAGTTGGAAAATACCTAACTCAATTTTTAAATGACAAACGAGTGATTGATGTAAATCCTATTCTGCGATTTATTTTAGTAAACTTAATTATTGTGCCGTTTAGAAGTTTTAAAAGCGCTAAATTGTACTCTCACATCTGGACAAAAGAAGGCTCACCTCTTTTACTAAATAGTATTGATTTAAAAAATAAAGTACAGGAAGCTGTTGGAAGCAACGTAATTGTTGAGTTAGGTATGCGTTACCAAAGTCCGAGTATAAAATCTGCCTTAGAAAAAATAAGAGAGCAACGTCCTGAAAAAATTCATATAATTCCGGTTTACCCACAGTATGCAAGTTCCAGCACCGGAAGCAGTTTAGAGGAAGTTTTAAATCAACTAAAGCGATGGGAAGTTATACCAAGTTTAAACATTATAAGCAAGTTTTACGATCACCCAAGTTTTTTAAAAGCCCTGCTGGTTGAAGGAAATAAACACAACATTGCTGATTATGACCACGTTGTGTTTAGCTACCACGGCTTGCCAGAGAGGCAAATACGTAAAGGCTCAAAACACTACGGCGCTAATACTTGCCAAATGGGGGACTGTTGCAATAGTATAACAAAAAATAATCAGTATTGTTATCGCGCAAATAGTTTTGAAACCACACGCCAATTAGTAAGAGAACTTAATATCCCTGAAGGAAAGCATACCACCGCATTTCAAAGTAGATTAGATAACAAATGGCTGAAACCCTTTAGTGATAAAGTAATTGAGGACTTAGCAAAAAAAGGAGCAAAAAATGTTTTGGTTTTTTCTCCAGCGTTTGTATCTGATTGTTTAGAGACCATTCATGAAATTGGCACTGAATACGATGAAATTTTTAAAGAACATGGCGGCCAAAAAATTACCTTGGTGGATAGTTTAAACAGTAATGCTGTTTGGGTGAATGCCGTAAAAGAAATTACTTTAGGGCACTAGTTAAATATTTAGGGTTCACTCAAAAACGCAAATATGCCAATTGATAGGAGATGTAAGGGTTAAATCCATTTTTATATGCAAAGTTTTTTAACCTCTTTTGAGAAAATCCTTATAGATAAAAATAGAGTTTTCTTTGCGTTTTTGGCTTGATAAAAATTAACTGACTCGTCGTTAGCTCAGCTCGAAGTATTTATATACATCTTCACTTCGCTGCCTTGATTCAGTTAATTTTTATACATTTTAAGTGAACCCTATTTATCTCGCTTCTTATTTCCTTTATCCTTCCAATTCTTTTAAGAGAATAACTTATGCTATTCTCGTTTGCGTACTCGTATAATGTAAGGCTTTTTTCTAAAAAAGTTATTCTATTTTCCATAGCTGCCTCTATACCCAAAACAAATAAAATTTCTGCTATCTGCTCTAAATTTTCATTGGTGAATTTTTTTTCTGTTTGAAGAAAATTAATTAAAATTTTATTCTCTAGTTGTAAAATTTCATTTATGTTTAGGTTAAGTTCATCTTTTAGCGCTTGACTGGTTATCTCAAAACATCCATTAATTTCGCCTTCTTTATTAAGTTTTAAAAGGTTACTAAGAATCTTACCAAGAATCCGTCCTAACATATCAATTTGTTTTAAAAAATAGTCGTCTTGTCTCATGGTCATGCTTAAAATTCAAAATAAATTTAAAGAGAATGCTACTCTAAGCAACTGCGTGATATTGTCGCGATAAGTTGAAGTAGGGATATTAAAGCCAATGGAAAGATTACACCATTCCCATTTAATGCCAAGTTCGGGAGTAACTCGGTGGTCATATTTGTTTTGAATGTTTGTATTTGAATGACCAACCGATGCAAACCAAGCTAGGTGCGTAAATTTTTTTCGCTTGTGTGGCATAATTCTAAGTTTTGTTATCGGAGTAAAGTAGGTAACTCCATTGTAAAACATTAAATTTCCACTAATAAGTAGGCCAATATTGCTGTGATCTTTTCTTGCATCTAAAAGTAATGTTGGTCCAAGGCCAAAATCTATATTATGTGTTCCTTGCCACATATAACCCGTCCCAAACATTGGTATAATTTTTTCACGCTTAGAGTTTTGTGCGAATAAATTAATTGAAAAAAGAAATAAAAACAGCATTATGGATTTTATAGTGCTCAATTTGAAGCGCTTTTACTTAGGAGAAATCGTTTCTTCGTTTCTTTTAAGTAAATTACTTATTGTACTTTATCAACCCACCAATAAATTGTATCCCGCCAAAAACCATTGCTCCCCAAAATATAGCGCCAATATCTGCCATGGTTGCAACTAATCCGCCAAAAAACCAAAGCGCACCATACAACATATCTTTGCTTGCTTTTTCACGCACAGCATCTTCCATAGCTTGGTTATAACTATTGTTAGTATTTTGGTTAGCGTTTGGATTATTTGTAGTACCTGAATTTATACCGTATTGGCTGGCATTAGGATTTGAAGAGCCATTATTAATGCCGTATTGGCTATTTGTATTATTAGGGTTTGTGTTACTTGAGGTGGTGGTGTTACCATTGTTGTTATTTAGCATATCATTTATGCCATAATTTGAATTGCTCATGCTAAATCTGTTTTAGTTACGTAAATATAATTAATAGGGGCTTTGTTTCCTAATAATTCTTGAAAAAAGTTTAGGGAAAAATCGTTTTATTTTTACAATGAGTAATTCTTTTCCACCAATAAAAATTTCTTCTTTATCTTTTACTACTCCAGTAATAATTTGTTTTGCACACTCCTCAGCGCTCAAAGCATTAACGTGGCTTTCGTCCATTTGGTTGTGCGCGGTGCCACTATTAGTAATGGCATTTATACTTACGTTTGTTTTTATTTTCCCTGGACAAACAATTAAAATTTTAATGTTTTGTTTTTCGGTTTCTAAACGCAAACTTTCAAAAAAACCATGCAATGCATGCTTTGCAGCGCTATAACTGCTTCTTAAATAAAACCCAAATTTACCAGCAATACTGCTTATTACAATTATATGACCTCCTTTTTGTCTTATCATATAAGGCAATACCGCCTTGGTTAAGTTAATGTAAGAAAAATAATTTACCTCCATTAATTGTCTATCAATGGCAATGCTAGTTTTTATAGCTTCGCTTCGTTGACTAAACCCTCCATTATTAACTAAAAAATCAATTCTTCCAAACTTATTTATTATTTGAGCTGTGAGTGCACTCGCGTTTTCAGTATTACTTAAATCAAATGGTAGCAACATTAAATCCAACTCTGGTAATTGTGTAAGTTTTCCTACACGTTCAAGCTCATCTAATCTTCTTGCTGATAATATTAAACGTGCTCCATGCTTTGCGAACCTTAAAGCCAATGCCTCCCCAATGCCCGAACTAGCCCCCGTTATCCAAATTATTTTATCTTTAAAATTTATATTCATTCGCTTTCTGTAATTGCTTTAATAACCTGATTTACTTTTATATTTTTAATACAAGCGCAATCAATAGATTTAGCGCACGAATTACAATTTTTATTTTCAACTATCACCTTAGCGTGTTTGCCAATAGGTGCCCAGCGTGTAGGAAAAATAGGACGCATGGGAGCAAACAAGCCTATTGCTTTTTTGTTAAGTGCTGCAGCTATATGCAAAGGGCCTGTGCTGGCTGCAATTAACACATCTGCTGAATTTATGAACGCTATAAATTCTTGTAAGCTTAACCTCCCTGTAATATCAACAACATTAGGCATATTAATTAATGCCTTTACTTGTTCCGTATCTTGCTTGGTACCACTCACAAAAACTTTATACTTATTTTTATCTAATTGTTTAGCAAGCAACATAAAATTATCTAAGCCCCACTCGCGTGCGCTACCTTTACTTTTAGGGTGAAGTACAATGTTTGTTTTTGAATAATCAATAAGACCTATTATCTTTTCCGATGGTTTTGGAAGATTAGTAAATCCGTAATAATTTGTGATATCTGCTATTGAAATATTAGAACTGATACTTAAAGGTTCGAGTAATTTAAAATTAAGTTGGGCTTCATGCAAATTAGAATTTTTTCTTTTTAAAGAAATTAGTTTGTTACAGGTAAGCCAGTGGTAAATCCTGCTTTTAGTGCCAATTCGTGTTTTAACGTTTGCTGCCTTGGCAAGCTTTGCAATATTTTTATTTGGGAATACATGAATAAAAAAAGCTGACTTCAAATTATGGATAAGAGCTACTTGGTCTATAAAAGGTAATTTTTCAATATCGTCGTAATTTAAAAATTCTGAAACATGTTCACTTAAATTTACCACATCTTTTGTGTAACTTCTTCCTAAAAATATAATATTGGCATTTGGGTAGTACTCTTTAATTAAACCGGCCATGGGTAGTGTAAGCACCACATCACCAATACCATCGGTTCGGCTTAAAATAATTGTTGGATTATGATTATTTGTGGCTATGCGTATAGTGCTTTAAGTTTTTTATATTTCAAGTAAGTGGCGTAAGCACTAATTTTACTGATGGAATAGCCTGCTTTACCATCTAAAAATCCTAAGGCTAAGAAATAATGATGTATAAATTTTGCGATTGGATTTAAAATTAGTTTATACACGGGTGCTTTCTTTCCTTTTTCAAAGTAAGCTTTGGCACTAATGTTTGTAAAATATTCTACTTGTTTATAATGATCATTAATAGTGTAATAACTGTAGTGCAAAATATCTCCTTTTAAAACCCCAGATTCTTTATCGCCCGCAGCTAACTCAAATTTATCGTGTGGGTTAATACCACCCCAACTGCCTTTGGTTTTATCCCACAACCTCAGCTTCGTATCAGGATACCAACCACAATGTTTCACCCAATGGCCACAATAATTTGTTAAGCGATTCATGTAATAGCCCTGCTTTTCAAAATTGTTTTTTACAGCTAATATGGATTTTATTAAGGTTTCATCAAGTGCTTCATCGGCATCTAACGACAGTACATGCTGATTTGTAGAATAAGATATTGCGCGGTTTTTTTGTTCAATATGACCATCAAAGGCGTGTTGAAAAAATTTAACTCCGTGCTTCAAACATATTTCTTGTGTTTTATCCTTGCTAAAGGAATCTAATACAACAATTTCATCGGCAATAGATTTTACAGAAAGCAAACAGCGCTCAATGTTTTTCTCTTCGTTAAACGTAATAATTACTACCGACAATTTTATCACGGTATAAAGTTATTAAAATTATAGAATTGTTACATTTGCTTATTGATTAGCTTAAACAAAAATACATTAAAGGATAATTGGCAATTACTTCTGGTTTTAGTTGCCACGCTTTTGGTTTATGCTAAATTTATTGGTTATGGGCATATAAGTTGGGATGACCCTGAAATGGTTTTTAAAAATAAAGATGTCATAAATTTTAATGTTTATAATTTCTTTAAAAGCCATTATGTGGGGAACTATTTGCCAATTACCATGTTGGTTCATGCCTTTGTGTACCAATTATTTGGCGCCAGTGATGCTGCACACCACGCCGTAAATATTTTGCTTCATTTAATTAATGGAATTGTACTTTATAAACTCACCGCCTTACTTTTTAATAAAAAATCGGTTTCGATATTAACGGTTTTAGTTTTTTTATTACACCCGTTGCAAATTGAAAACGTAGGCTGGATAAGCGAATTAAAAACGCTTTTAAGTAACTTGTTCTTATTGCTTGCGCTGATACAATTTCATAATCACCTTGCTTCAACAAAGCTAAAACACTTACTTAATTGTTTTTTATTTTTTATTTTAGGAGCATTGTGTAAGCCAAGCGCAGTAATACTTCCAGTACTTCTCATTTTGTTCATTTTGTTTTATTATAAAACGTTAAAGCGGAAAGAAACAATATACTCAATTCCATTTTTTGTGGTTGCCATATTTTTTGGTGTTGTAAACTTAAAAACACAAGCAGCAGATTTGTTCATTAATCATGCACACGAGTTCCCCTATTATCAAAGGATAGGAATGGCAGGCTTTGCTTTACTGAATTATTTTAAACTCAGTTATTTTCCTATTAATCAAAGTGTAATTTATCCTTATCCGGAGATTACGAATACTAAACTAATTATAGGTTATTTGGTGTTACTATTAATAATTGGGTTGTTGTTATTTTCATTAATCAAAAAGAAAATTAATACTCTGTTTTTTATTCTGTTCTTTATTGTTTCTTTAGGTCTAGTGTTACAATTAATTCCTTTTGGCGAAGTTTTAAATGCCGATAGGTACATGTACTTAGCCATTGTACCGTTAATTTGGTTGGTAGCAACTCTTATTAAAAACAATTATAAAATTTATTACTATGTTGCCTTGTTGTTTCTTCTAACCACAGCATCGTTTATTAGAGGATCTGTTTGGAAAAGCGCCTTGTCCATTTATGAAGATATAATTCAGAAATACCCAGATTCTTTTGTGGCTTTGAATAGTGCTGGCAGCGAGTGCATGTTTTTAAACTACGATACAAAAAGTTTAGATTATTTTAATAAAGCTACACAAGTTGCGCCGCAAAACTATAAAGGGTTTTATAACAGAGGGTTGCTCTTTTTAAAAATGAATAAACCCGAGTTAGCAGTGCAAAGCTTTAACCAAACCCTAGCACTTTATGATTACAACAAGGCTTTGGTAGGTAGGGCAAACGCGTACTATTTATTACAAGATTTTTCAAAGGCATTGAACGATGCAAATAGCGTGTTACAGAAAGATAGTAAAAACGACAAGGCCTATTTTGTAATTGCAAATTGTAATAACGACATTAATCAATTAGAAGAAGCGATTAAAAATTACAACATTTGTATTTCAATAAATCCAGATAACGCTGATTATTATTTTAAACGATCGATTGCTTTTGGTAAAACTCAAAACTTTGAAAAATGTTTACAAGACTTGAACTTATGTATTGAGATAAATCCCAACTATCACGAAGCTTATTATTGGCGCGGTGTAGTAAAAGTTAATATTAAACAAAATCCATGTGAAGATTTTTCTGTTGCCGCAAAAAATAATTACGAGCCTGCAATTAACGCCATTAATAAATATTGTAAGTAATGAATGTAAGTATTATTCAAACTACCTTGTTTTGGGAAAACCCTGAACAGAACCGCACACATTTTGAAAAATTAATTAATCAAGTTACTGAAACAGATTTAATTGTTTTACCCGAAATGTTTACAACAGGTTTTTCGATGCAACCTGAAACTGTTGCCGAAGAAAACTTAACAACTACTTATAATTGGCTAAAAACACAAGCCGCAAAAAAAAACTGTTCAGTTGTTGGAAGCGTTGCTATTAAAGAAAAAGAAAGCTATTACAACCGAATACATTTTGTGAAAAGTAATGGGGAAACATCTTTTTATGATAAACGTCATTTGTTTAGAATGGGCAAAGAGGATAAATATTACAAAGCTGGAAATGAAAAAATAATTGTTACATCAAGCAACTTTAAAATTTGTCCTTTAATTTGTTACGATTTACGCTTCCCTATATGGAGCAGAAACAGGTTCAATAAAGAAACAAAAACTTGGGATTACGATGTGCTGATTTACGTTGCTAATTGGCCCGAAGTAAGAAGTTATCCCTGGAAACAATTATTGATTGCGCGCGCTATTGAAAATCAATGTTATGTAATTGGTGTAAATAGAATTGGAGAAGATGGAAACGGCATTAAGCATAGTGGCGACAGCCTTGTAATAAATCCAAAAGGTGAAATCATTAGCAAAACCAAACCAAACAAAGAAAGCGTGGAAACTGTTTTTTTAGATAAAAATTATTTAGAAGAGTTTAGAAGTATTTTTCCGGTAGGGTTGGATGCAGATGAATTTGAAATTTTATAATATCAAAACGAACAATCATCTAAAATACGTTGTGTAGTTTCTTTCCCCAACTCACCACCAAAAAGCGGCGAAAAACTTACCATAATCTCGCCAGTATGCGCCGCTGGTCTAAACATGCGGTTAATACTTAAATCATACGCCAAACCAATACTTAAGTTTTTAAGCATTCTAAATTGAATAATTGCTGCGGCAAAATTCTTACTTCTTACACTTGCCCCTACTGCAAATTTTCTATTGTAATAATTCATCACGTTTATTTCAAACGTTGGTAACATTCTAAAAGAACCTCTAATATTTAAAGCAATTTGCAAATTATCAAAATCGTTTACCTTAAATTTTTTTCCAATACTAGAATTATAATTTAATACCACTTTTGATGGCGAGCCAATTGCCCCGCCAATACCACGTTGAGAAAAGACGGTTGCATGTTGCACACAAAAATCCATAAAAAATTTCTTGCTCGATAGCCTTATGCCTGGTACCACATCTGGTATCGCAAAAAGGCTTCTGCTGCTGTTTTTTATTGCAGGGTCGTTCGGATCTAAAAAACTATTATTTAATCGGAATTGTTTTGTTCCAGCGAATATACCCGCCGATAACAACATCTTTCGTGAAACCATTAAATGAAACGAGTAACTTAACCAAATATCATTGTGTATAAATGCCCCGTTGTTATCTTGTGCAATGTAGGCACCCACGTTGTGCCATTTTTTAAAACTACGAGTTGGCACAAAATTATAATTAAATGACACAAAGGCACTTTTAGGATTATTTTCGAAGCCAATCCATTGAGTACGTCCTCCAAAAATTACTTCATACAACGCATTTGGCGAAGTACCGCTAGCTGCAGGATTGTATCCAATTTTATTAAATACAAACTGCGTGTATTGCGGAAATTGTTGTGCAAACGAATTTAATGTAACAATTAAAAAAAATATACTTGCAAATTTTTTCATTAACGCAAAATAGTTACTGATCCTTTTAAATAATTTTTTTTATTATTTGCTTCAAAATAAAAAACATAATAGTAGGTCCCGTCAGCAACAGCAATACCTTGCCAAGTGCCATCCCAAGGTACATAATTATTTTTTTGGTTATGTATCTCTTGCCCCCATTTATTAAAAACAAAAACTTCAAACTTAGGAAATTTATATACATTAAAAATTTCCCACCTGTCGTTATAATTATCTCCATTTGGTGTAAAATGATTGCTAATTATTACTGGGCATTCAACTTTATCAACTTTAAAATTAATGGTAGTATCCTTTTTATTTTTTATTTTAATTTGTACCGAGTAATCTCCAGCATCTAAATTAGCAATGCTTAAAACATTCTTTTCTCCATTACTCCACTTTAAAGTAAGTGTATCATTAGTTTTGATAGAATCTATTTGGACTATTGCTGCGCCTTTAGAACAAGATTCGTCTGTCTTTGTAAGAATAATTGGATAACTATTAGACTGGGCCTTTAAAAGAAATTGAATTACAAAACATCCAAAAATTAAAATATTTCTTATGTTATTTTGCACAAACTGAGTTAGTAAATCTATAACAAATTTTAATACAATTTAGTATTTATTTTTTGCGTTTAGAACTGTATATTTACCGATTATGCAACTACAAGAAATAATACCAGCAGTTAGTAAAGATGCCTTGTTGAGCGAACTTACAAAAGAACGCTATGTGCGCAAAACAAATAACGGCAACAATGAAATTTATATAATCACACATCACAACTCTCCTAATGTAATGCGCGAAATTGGACGCTTACGAGAGGTTACCTTTAGGCATGCGGGCGGCGGAACAGGAAAAGATATTGACATTGACGATTTTGATACAAGCACACATCCTTACCAGCAATTGCTTGTTTGGAACCCTGAAGATAAAGAAATTGTAGGTGCTTACCGCTTTATTTTATGTAAAGATGCTGAGTTTATTAATGGAAAAATAAATTTAGCAACCACTAAACTTTTTAACTTTAGCGAAACGTTTTATAAAAATTATATAAATTACACTATCGAATTAGGACGTTCTTTTATTCAACCTGCCTACCAACCTAGCGAGCAATTTAGAAAAGGTTTATTTAGTTTAGATAACTTGTGGGATGGGCTTGGCGCAATAGTTGTAGACAATCCAAGTCAAAAACATTTTTACGGTAAAGTAACAATGTATACCGATTTTAACGTTACAGCGCGCGACTATATTTTATCCTTCCTGCACCATTATTTTCCTGATGCGGAAAAACTAGTAACACCAATACACGGTTTAACCAATAAAACGGATGTATCTGAGTTTGTAAATCAGTTAAAGGCACTAAACTACAAAGAGGGTCATGCCTTGCTCAATAAAAGTGTGCGTGCTTTAGGAGAAAACATTCCTCCTTTAGTAAATGCTTACATGAATTTAAGTCCAACAATGAAAAGCTTTGGAACTGCTATTAATCCTACTTTTGGTGGGGTTGAAGAAACTGGAATTTTAGTTAGCATTGCAGATATTTACGAATCTAAAAAAGAACGCCACTTAAATTCTTACCTAAAAGAAAAAGGCATATTATAAATTGAAAATTTCTAAAGCAATATTTTTAAAAAGCGCGGGTCAGTTTAAAGATTGTAAACGAACTGATATGCCTGAGTATGCGTTTATTGGAAGAAGTAACGTAGGCAAATCATCGCTTATTAATATGTTATGCAACAACAACAAATTGGCCAAAACATCGGCCACGCCAGGAAAAACGCAACTTATTAATTTTTTTGTGATTAATGAAAATTGGCATTTGGTAGATTTGCCAGGTTATGGTTACGCCAAAAAAAGCAAAGCTCTAAGGGATACTTTTTCTGCATTAATTATAGACTATTGCACCAAGCGTGAAAATTTAACCTGCTTGTTTGTATTGATTGATAGCCGCTTACCACTTCAACAAATAGATTTAGAATTTATGCAATGGTGTGGCGAAAAGAATATCCCTTTTTGTATAATTTACACTAAGGCCGATAAAAATAGTAAAAGTGAATTGACAAAAAACATTAATACAATAGAAAAAGAATTGCTAAAACATTGGGAAGAACTACCCAACACGTTTGTTACGAGTTCAGAAAAGGGACTTGGCAAAGAAGATATACTAGAGTTTATTGATCATACTAACAAACAAAAACAAAGTGAAATCTGATTGGGAACAACTACAAGCCAAACTAGAAGAGCGTTTTGGAACACCAATGGATTTTGATGCCATTTTATTTACCATTGGTTTGCAAGAATTAGGCAAGCCCTTTAAAAAATATAAAAAAGACGAAAAGCTAGAAGTAATGCATATTGCAATATGTACACTTCTAGAACCTTACGGTTTTTATGAATACAAAGGCAAAGACGATGACGGCTGGCCTCACTGGGAACTAAAAGAAAACCTACCTTACCTAGAAGCCAAACAACAAAACAAATTAATTATTGATGCAATAATTGATTACTTTAAAAAAGCAGAAGTTATTTAATGCTTTTTTTTGCAATATTATTTAACTACTTTAGTTAAATAGTTTATGAGGTATTTTTTAATTATTGTAAGCATTATTGGGAGTTTATTCCAAAGCTTCGCACAATCCAAAGCAAAATATAATTCTCTTTTTTGGGAAATAACAGGCAAAGGACTCTCTAAACCAAGCTACCTATACGGAACAATGCACGTAAGTAATAAAGTAGCTTTTCACCTCAACGATACATTTTTTATGGCGCTACAAAATGTTGATGAAGTTGCACTAGAAACCAACCCCGAGTTTTGGATGAAGGAAATGTATGAAACTGAAAAAAATGACATTACAATTTCAAAATCTCAACCTGCTTCTAGCAATTTATACAGAGCAGGCTTCTATTTAAACATTCCACAAAAAAAAGATTTAAAAAGTGTTTTACGTTATTACCCAAACGTTGTAAATAGCTTGCTGTATCGTAAACAAGAAGGAAACGATAATTTTGAAGAAAATACATATTTAGATTTATTTATTCTACAAGCTGGAAAAAAACTAGGGAAAAAAGTTACAAGTTTAGAAGACTATAAGTACTCACAAAAACTAGTTGATTTGGCGTATGAAAGTCTCGATGAAAGTGATGAAGAAAAATTAAGTTATGCAAAACGTACAAAAATTTTGAAAGGCACAAGCTACAACGAGCTTATTGAAGATGCTTACAGGCGTGGCGATTTAGACATGATTGATTCATTATCGCGATTATTTACTGCTTCAAAAAATTACCATAAGTACATGCTCGATGTGCGCAATGAAATTATGGTAAAGGGAATGGATAGCATTATGAAACTACACCCTTTATTTACTGGCGTTGGCGCAGCACATTTGCCGGGCGAAATGGGTGTAATTAATCTATTAAGAAAAAAAGGATACACAATACGACCCATTAGTATTGCCAGCGATTTGGTAAGTAAACGAAAAGAAGAAATTGAAAAAATGTCGGTGCCAATAACGTTTAAACCATTTACAGATGAAGATAGTACCTTTTCTGTTGATGTGCCTGGTAAAATGTACGATGTAGCAAAGTTTAAGAGCCATCGCTATTACTTGTACCCTGATATGGTGAATGGTTGCTTTTATATGGTAATGGTTGTGCAAACATACAATGCCTTATTGGGAATTAAACCTAACGATTATCAAAAAAGAATTGATAGTTTGTTATTTGAAAATATTCCAGGAAAAATTCTGAAAAAAACACCAATTATACAAAATGGATTTAGCGGGATCGAACTTGAAAATGTTACAAAACGTGGCGATTATCAAAAGTATAGAATTATAATTATGCCACAACAGCTTGTGGTTGTGAGGGTGAATGGCAATGGCGAATACGTAAAAGGAAAAGAAATAGATAAATTTTTTAGTTCATTTAAACTACGCGAGCCAATAAAAAAAGGATTTGTAACCGCTACGCTCAATTTAGGAAATGCTAAAGCGCTTATGCCTACTAAGTTTCATACTGAAGGAACCAAAACATACAACTACAGCCTTGTAACCGCAAACATATTAAATGGTATAGATGAAAACAATAAACAATATGTGTTGGCGAAAGCTGCTTACAGTGATTTTAAATACTTAGAAGAAGATACCTTTGAGCTGAATAGTTTTGTACAAACATTTTGTAAAGAACAAGATTTTAAACTAAAAAGTAGTAAACTTTCGCTACAAAAAAATAGTTCTAAAATAGATTTTGTTGCAACGCATAACAACAATGAGTTTTATGGTAAAATAACTTTGAACCAACCTTTTTATTATTTACAACTTACCAATGCTAAAGATAAAAACGCAACTCAATTTTTTAATTCGTTACAAGTAAACTTGCCCTATTCAGAAACACAGCGTTTCGAAAAATATACCGATAGTTCGTTATTTTTTAATGTATCTACCTATAAATTTAATAATTTAGAAAAAGAAAAATTAGCTGCCTATAAATTTAAAAAACTAAGTGCTGCCAAGGCTGAGAACGAAGCCGCAAGAAATTCTTATGCACGCACGCATTACTATTACAATAAAGAAACGAACGAGTGTGCTGAAATTAGTTTTATCCGCTTCTCAAAATATTTATCGTTTGCAAACCCTGATACATTCTGGACAAGAAGATTTGACAGATATACTTCTAACAAAAGTTTAATAATAAAATCTAAAAAACAGTACCTCCGCAACGGACTACAAGAAGGTTTTGCAACATACACCGATACCAACACCAATCAACAAATTAATGTAAGAATCATTATAAAAAATGAGGCTTTGTATGTTATCAAAACTAATTCCGATACAATTTCTGGTAGTGAGTTTACAAAAAAGCTACTTAAAACATTAGCACCTACCGATACTGTTTTCGGAACAAGTTTATTCGCTTCTAAAGCAAATTTATTTTTTACTGACTTGTATAGCAAAGATAAACCTACATACTTAATGGCGCGTGAAGCCTTATCCAACAACGAAGTGGAGTTTTTATCACAAGACGATAGTCTTTTATTAATTAACATACAGAAAAAAGAATTTGATGCCTTACCTCCTAAATACAAAAAAATACTTTTAAAGGAGTTGTCATGGTGCAAGAAAAAATACATCCCTGAAGCAGTTAAAAAACTTTATGATAAATACGCTGATTCTACTGAAATACAAATTGCTTTGCTACAAGCACTATCAAGACACAAAACAAAAGAAGCCACAAATGTACTTGCTGATATCTTATTTAATGATACACCAGCACTAAGTAGTAACGAGGAGTCTATGGATATTTTATATCCTTATTTTGATACCTTGCAATTGGCAAAACAACTCTTCCCAAAACTACTTGATTTAACAAGGTATTTTGAATATAAGTACACAGTGCATAAATTATTGGCTTATGGTTTTTATAACAATGTTTTTAATGCCGATTCGTTTGCGTTCTACAAACCAATTTTGTTTAAAGAATATAAAGATGAAATTAAACGCCAATATGGCAACACACAAGATTTAACTGAGGACAGCGATAACAAAGAAGATACAAAGGAAAAGCCGTTAGAACGCTCTGTTTTTGTGTATTCGAATAATAATTCGGAATCGCAATTTGGAAATGACTATTTGTATGCCTTAACTATTATAGCTGAGGCATACAACAAAGACCCTCAGTTTACTAACTTTCTCGAAAAGATTTATAAGCTTAAACCCAGTATTACCAAAGCAACTATTCTTTCGTATTTACTAAATAAAAACTATAAAGTTAACGATACTGTTATCAAAGCCTTGTGTAACAACAATTCTATAATGCCTTATTTTTACAAACGCTTAATAAAATATAGCAAAGAAACTTTTTTCCATATAGCTAAACTTAATCAATCAAGTTTTTCAAAAGCAATTGCGTTTATGAAAAGTAAAAGCGAAGCCAACGGAGACAGTTTAGTGTTTATGGATAAAAGAAAAGTAAACATTAAAAACACGCCAGGCACTATTTATTTTTACAAACTACGCGATAAAGACTCTAAATTCTCAATCTATAACGGAGGCGTTTTTCCAATTGATGAGAAACAGATATATCCTTACAAAGCTGTTACTACAGATTACAAATCAGTAAGCAAAGGAGATAACGAAAAAGAAATTTTAGATGAATTGATAGAATCGCTTAGAAACAAAGGAAGAAAGCGTGTGCAATCGAATAGTTATTATGATTACTAAATACGCAATCTACAAATAGATTAATTTTTTACTAGCCAATTCAATATATTAAAATCGAAATATTTTTGCAACAATGATAAAGAGTAAATTACCAAACGTAGGCACAACCATATTTACAACCATGAGTGCATTGGCAAAAGAGCACAATGCAATCAACATTTCACAAGGCTTTCCTGATTTTGAATGCGACAAAAAATTATTAGAGTTAGCTCAAAAGCACATGAATTCTGGTTTTAACCAATATGCGCCCATGCCAGGAGCGTTAGCTTTACGTGAACGAGTAGCAGAAATAATTTTTAATAGTCATGGTGCAAACTATCATCCAGAAACTGAAATTACAATTACGGCTGGTGCTACACAAGGCATTTATACATGCATTGCTGCTATTATAAATCCAGGAGATGAAGTAATAATTTTTGAACCGGCTTATGATTGTTATCAGCCAGCTATTGAGGTACATGGCGGAATAGTAATTCCTATACAGTTAACTTACCCTAATTTTACAGTTAATTGGGCAGAAGTGAAAAACAAAATTTCTGCTAAAACAAAAGCTATTATCATTAATACACCGCACAATCCCAGCGGCACAACGCTTTCGCAAGAAGATTTAATAGCCTTAGAAAAATTGGTTGTTGGAACGAACATTATGGTTATAAGCGACGAGGTATACGAACACATGGCCTTTGATAACAAGCCTCACCAAAGCGTTGCGCGCTTTTCTGGATTAAGAAAACAAACGTTTATCGTTTCTTCTTTCGGAAAAACTGTACATACTACTGGCTGGAAAATTGGATATGTGGCAGCACCAAAAGAATTAATGATTGAGTTTAAAAAGATACATCAATTTTTAGTGTTTGCTGTTAATCACCCATTTCAATTGGCTTTAGCTGATTATTTAGCTGATACATCTACTTACAAAGAGTTGAATCAATTTTACCAAGAGAAAAGAAATTTTTTTAGGGAGCAAATAAAACATTCGCGTTTTAAATTAGAACCTTGTACGGGAACGTATTTTCAATTGGTAAATTATTCTTCTATCACCAATATAAATGATGAGGAGTTTACAATACATTTAACCAAAGAAAAAAAATTAGCTACCATTCCTTTGTCTGTTTTTTATACTAATAAAACGGATAATAAACTTTTACGTTTATGTTTTGCAAAGAAAGAAGAAACACTTTTAAGAGCCGCAGAAATAATAAATACAATTTAATTTTTCTTGTATTAAACAGTTTAATTTTATAGTCTAATATTTTGAAAATCAGAAAGTTGTAAAATTAAACAAGTCTCGCACAATAAACAAAATATACATTCGTTATTAATGTATAAACCTTCAAAAAGCCTATGATAGAAACATCTACTTTACATTTTAACGAAAACACTTTAAAAGTAAAAACAACTACGCCGAAATGCGAGTTGCCTGAATTTGCAAGCGCAAAAAAAAGCACGCTTCAAAACATTTTAAACTACAGCAAAAGTTTACAAATTAAAAAATCTGAATTAGTGGGGGAGTTGGAGATTGTGAATGCATAATATTTTCTATATTTTTAATAAAAGCATTCATTAAGGATAATAGGGAATTGGCACTAAAATATTTCAATTGTATTGATTCACAAACGTATTTTTTTTAAATAACCCTAACCCCTCTCCGCCCAAATACCAACTAAATGTACAATTGTTTCCACGGCCTTTTGCATGTCTTGCACACTTACCCATTCTTGTTTGCTATGAAAAGCGTGTTCGCCAGCATAAATATTTGGGCAAGGTAATCCCATAAAAGATAAACGCGAACCATCTGTTCCTCCACGAATACTAGATAATACAGGCGTTACGCCCGTGCGCTTAACTGCTTCTACTGCATAATCTACAACGTGTTGGCAAGTATCCAAAACTTCGCGCATGTTTCTGTATTGTTCCGTTACTTTAAACTCGTAACTACATTTATCATAATTTTTTAAAACTTCAATTGTAATTTGTCGTAACTCTTCCTCTAAGGCCAACAAGGTTGGTGTATCAAACGCACGAATAATAAATTTTAATTCTACTTGCTCAAGCCCGCCATTAATAGCTGTTGGATGCATGAAAGGTTCTTTACATTCAGTTGTTTCGGGTGTTTTAGTAATAGGAATTTTTGAAATTATTTGCGATGCAATCTTAATAGCGTGTTGCATTTTGTTTTTTGCAAAACCTGGATGTGTTGGAAAACCTTTAATAACAATACTTACACCATCAGCACTAAACGTTTCGTTCTCAATATGTCCTAAGGTTTCGCCGTCCATGGTATAACCAAATTGAGCGTTTAACTTTTTCATATCCACTTTATCCGTACCTCTGCCAATTTCTTCATCAGGCGTAAATAACACCCTTATGTCGCCATGTTTAACGTCTGGATGCGTTACTAAATAATTTATTGCATCCATTATCTCTGCCACACCCGCCTTGTTATCTGCACCTAAAAGTGTGTGGCCATCAGCTGTTACAATATCATTTCCTATTTGCTTGGCTAATGCAGGGTGCTCGTTAAACTTTATTATTTGCGAGTTATCGTTTGGCAAAATAATATCTTGTCCTTTATAGTTTTTATGAATAATAGGATTTACATTGGTTCCGCTGCAATCGGGCGAAGTATCCATGTGCGAACAAAAACAAATGGTAGGAATGTTTTTTGTGGTGTTACTTTTTAAGGTGGCATACACGTAGCCATACTCATCTATTTCCGCATCGCTTATCCCTATTGCTTTTAATTCTTCTACCAAAAGTCTACCTAAGTTTTTTTGCTTTTCTGTACTCGGGCAAGTAGCTGATGTTGGATCACTTTGTGTATCTATTTTAGCGTAACGCATAAAACGTTCGGTAACTGTGAAATTGTAGTTTGAAAAATTCATAGCAGATTTAATGAAGTGCTAAATTAACAAAAAACGAATTTAAGTTCATGATGTAGATTTTATTTTTTACAAACTAATTAGGATTCAATCAAAATGTATAACTAGGGTTCACTCAAAATGTATAAAAATTAACTTATCTGACTTTTGGCAAATGCTTCATGTAAAAAGAAGGTCTTTTTCAAATTAACTTATTTATATAGTTTCTCATTTAGTTAAACTTATAATCTATTTAATAACCAAAATATGAATTTTACATACATAACAATTCAACCTTTATAACAAACATAAACCAGATTGTGTCATTTAATTTATTTAACGGCCTACCCCTTCGAGATTCAATATTTACAATCGTTTTAGGCGCATGCTGTGAAAAACGAACTCTTTTTGATAAATAAATAATATAAGTTACCCAACCTAATCTTAAAATGAAGTGTATAGGTGAAACAAGAAAGGTAAAAGTTTAAAACCTAAAATTTAAACTAATATAAAAAAACAAAACAAAATGAAAAAAATTATTTTTAAAATCAAAAAAGCCACACTAACATTTAAAAGCGTTGTGGCTTGTGCATTGCTGTTTACATCGGTAAATATAAATGCGCAATGTAGTGCAAATTTTACTTATACTGTAGGTGCAAATGGTGTAGTAAATTTTAGTAGTAGTTCATCAGGAACAACGATTAGTACAGCTCATTTTTGGAATTTTGGTGGAATGAACATTTTGGGCGGACCTAATATGACGCATTCCTTTACTTCAAGTAATACGCAAACAGCTTGTCTAACTATTATTTCCAACACTACCAGTCCAAACAGTTGTACTAGCACAGTGTGTTACACATTAACGCCAACCTCAACTTCCACAGCTTGTACTCCAACCGTAAACTATTCTTTATTAAAAGATAGCCTAGTAAATCTAACATGGTATGCTTTCCCAGTGTATCCATCAAATGTTACAAATGCAACGTGGAGTTGGGGTGATGGAAGCAGCACAGTTGGTCTTTATCCCAGTCATACATACTCTGCAGCGGGAACTTATTCAACATGTGTTACGATAAGTGTTTCTTGTGGAACAACAACTGCAACCTATTGCATTAATGCCAATATTTATAAATCATCAGAAAACAATGCTATGATTAATCTACAGGTTAAACCTCAACTTACACCTACTTCCATTAAGAATGCTAAAAATTCAAACCTCGGACTAACAATTTATCCAAACCCAAGTAATGGTCAAGTAAACTTAAATTTAGAAAATTCAACGTCAAAAGAGTTTAAAGTGGTTGTATATAATTTAGTTGGCGAAATGGTTCACACTTCTCTAAAAAACGCATCAAGCCCTCAAGTTGATTTATCTGCTCTAGTTGATGGAAGTTATTTTGTTGAAGTTACAAGCGATAATAGCAAAACGGTAAAAAAATTAGTAATAAGCAAATAATTTTTTACCTAATAAAGTTAAAGGCTACTGCTAAAACGCAGTGGCCTTTTTTAATTTTAAACCCAAAAACAGAAAGTTCAAATTAGAAGTATGTTTTCGCGGCAGGGGAATTTTTAATAAGAATTATGTAGTGAAAAAAGTTTGTGGTTGCTTTATTTGTTTTTAAGTCGTCAATAAAAAGAGAGTGATTACCAAAAGGAGTTTGAATAGAATTTAGCTTAAATAGAGTAGCAGAGCTATTGCTATTTTCTTTCAGTATTCCGATGTGTTTTTGGCGCTCGAAGAATCTATCGTTGCTTCTTAATTTAGTTGTAAAATATGGTTTGTTTGAGTAAAACACCCGAATAATCTTTGGTAAATAATGGCTAGGTATACTGGTTTCGCAATTAGAATACAGAGCAATTATAGAAGTTGCTTTAATTTGATTTTCTTTCAAATATGTTCCAAAATATTTTGCATTTTCAGTTTTTTCCAAATAGCAATGATCAATACCAAAAAATCCAAACATTTTTTCTTTATTTAAATTAATGTGTTTGGCTTTTAATTTAAAATTTTCAAACATTAGGCTATCTCTAGCTAAATCTTTTTTATCTGAGTTAGCTATAAATTTATTGTTTATGTTATTAATCAAATACTCAATTTCAGAAAAAGTTGTGTCAAATTCTTTTATGAGTTCTTCTCTATTATCTTTTAAATGTTTTGCATAATTTGAATAAGTTACGCGGTATTCATTTGTCTTTTCAGGATTGTTTTTATAAAAAAATTTTAAAAAGTGGCATGTATCTTGCTTACCTTTTAAATGGTTGTTAAAAGTATTAAGTAACATTGCATGGCTATATTTATATTGGTGTTCAACATCAATACAAATAAACTTGATTTTGTCTTTTGATTCTAAACTTGCATTTAGTTCATAAATCTTTTTAAAGAAGTTGTAAAATTCTTTATTAGCATAAAAAGTTCCTTTTGCTTGGTAGAAAGTATTTTTGAGGTAATTTTCATTACCCGTAGTGAAGTAGGCATTAAGATTTTTTTCCCAATAGAAAGGTGCTTCTAACAAAAAGTATTTAAAATTTGTTTTTTCTTTTATCTGACAAAATATTTTATATACAGCATCATAGGTATATGCTACACCGTGTCTTTCTCCCACTAAAAAAATATTGTTTTGATAAAAATCATCATAAAAAAAATTAGACCAATCAGGACAAGAAGTTTCAATCTCCAGCTTGTTCTTAATTAGATAAGGTCTTAATTCTTTCTTAATTTGAGCATAAAGAATTTCATTGCTTATAAGTATCAAGGAGGTGATAGTTGTTAACAATCTATGATTTGGTAGTGCTTGAAAAAGACGCAACTTAAATTTTACAAATAAAATCATAAATCATTACCACTTGCCTTATCCATTCTATGAGCGAAATAGTAAATGAAGTTACTCATTTTATTAAAGATATTTCTTTTTGTGTGTTTCACAAGTTAGAATCCATGTGTTTTTAAGACATTATCAAACCTACTTCCTCTTCGAGATTAATCATTTTTTAGGCTGTCTCTGCCAATAAATTGGGTTTTAATCGAATTTCAATTAAATTCCACAGCCTTTCAATTTCTAACGATAAAAACTTATTTCGTAATTGCAATTCCTCTATGAGTTTATCGTTACTTGGATTAGCAACAATTTTATTTAGATTATTGTTCTTACCTTGAGGTAGCATTTCACCTTCGCCTAATAGAAGCCAATCTTGCGAAACAAAATAAGTTTTTACTAATTTTTCAATGGTTTCTGTTCGTATTAATTTTCTTTCTTCAGATTCTAAGTAATAAACTGCCACCGAAGACAATCCGCATTGTTTCGCAAATTTATTCACACTTAAATTATACGACATCCTAAGTTGTTTAATTCTATTTCCTAACATGTTACTATTATTTTTGATAATTGTTCTTCTTTAAGTTTCACTTTTTATTTTTGAACTAATATTTTCCCTACTTTTTCAAATGTTTTTTTATTATAAAAATTACCTACAAGTTTGAATGTATATATATCATCCTTTACCAATTCCCCTTTATACATCCCATCCCAACTGTCAGTTTTGTTTTTTAAAGTGTAAATTAATTGCCCCCATCTGTTGTAAATGTAGCATGTATGATTCTCTAGGCATTCGCTTATAACTTTCCAATTATCATTCAGTCCGTCACTATTTGGTGTAAAGGTATTAGGAATGTATACCAAGTTTTCAAACAAATTATCCGTTTTTATTTTTCTAGTAAAACTACTTGTACAGCCATATATATTCTTTACTTTAAGATCTATCCTTTCCTCTTCATTATGTTCAAGTGGCACGTATAATTCATTTGCATTCGATTTAAAATTACCGTTCAAATACCATTCATAATTATTAATCAATGTATTGGATACGCCTGCGAATTTATATAGATAAGTACAATCTATTAACGTAGAATCGCTAACGAAACTTGCTTTGGTTACTGGATTAACAGTATAATTTATTGACGTAAAACCTTTACATCCTGCATCGTTAAATCCTTCTACACTCATTGCACCGTTGGTGGTTGGGGTTAAAACAACTATTTCATTACCACTAGTATTCTCCCATATATAATTGCTTGCCCCTGTAACGTATAGCTTAAGATTTTCTCCTTGGCAAATAGTAGTTTTACCCGTTATACTTAATGTTGGTACTTTTGCTACTGATAAATCATAAAGTTTAGTTGCGCTACAACCTGTTTGAGTATTTTGTCCAACAACGGTATACGTTGTTGAGCTTAATGGTGAAATGCTAATTGAATTTGAAGATACAGATTCGTTCCAAGTATATGTATTTGCACCACCAGCTATTAATGTTGCGTTTTGTTTTTCACAAATTACATCAGGCCCAGTAACAGTTATGAGTGGAAGTTGATTTACATTTACTGTAAATGTACTGCTATTACTACATCCTGTTGTTGGGTTTGTGCCCATTACAGAATAAAAGGTTGTTGTTAATGGAGTTACCTCAATACTTGTTGAAGTTAAACCGGTGTTCCAAATAAAAACATTTGCACCATTAGCTGTTAATATACTAGAATTGCCAAAGCAAATATTGTTTTTTCCATTAATTGTAATAATTGGTGAAGGACTAACTGTAACTTGATATACGGCTGTATTTGTGCAACCAGCAATGCCGTTGCCTCCAACAACAGTATAGGAAGTTGTTGAAGAAGGGGCGATAGAAATAGAACTTGTTACTGCTCCTGCATTCCAAGTACAACTTGAAGCGCCTAATGCAGTTAAGGTGGTGGTTTGTCCACTACAAATAGCATTATTTCCAACTACGGTTAATGTTGGAAATCCTTGTACGAAAACAGTTGTGTTTACCATACCACTACAACCTGTTAATGCACTTGTTCCAACAACATTTATTGTGGTTGAAACAGTTGGAGATAAAATTAGTTGATTGGATAAATTAACAGCATTCCAAGTGTAACTATTAGCCCCGTTTGCCGTGAGGGTAGTGGTTTGACCTACACAAATAGTTTGATTACCTGAAATAGATATAGTTGGATTTTGGTTTACTAACACACTAAATATTGCAGTATTTGTACACCCGTTAAGCCCAGTGCCACTAACGCTATAAGTTGTACTAACGCTCGGAGTTAACGATACTGAAATTGAGTTAGATAAATTAGGACTCCATGAATAACTGATTGCTCCAACTGCATTCAATTGCGTACTTTGTCCATTACAGATTATAGAATTTCCAGTAATGCTTATAACGGGTCTCGGGATAACACTCACAGGATAGATAATGGTGTTTGTGCAATTTCCTGGATTGGATGACTGCAAAGTATAATTAGTTGATGTGCTCGGAGTAATTACAATACTCGACGAACTATTTATACTTGGAAGCCATGTATAATTTGTGGCTCCAAAAGCACTTAAACTTGCGCTTGCCCCAGCACACAAAGGACTGCTTCCTGTATAGGCTATGCTAGGATTTGGAATTGCAGAAACTATAACGTTAACAGTGCCTGTAGAAATACAACCTAATGAATTAGTTGTACTTGCAGAATAAATACCAGAATTGGATGTTTGTGCATTACTAATAGTAGGACTTTGGAGATTACTCGTAAAACCGGAAGGACCTATCCAGGTTAAATTAGAATTTACGGCAGAGCTTAGTGATAAATTAGAGCCAGAGCAAATTGGACCATTACTTGAAACAGAAATGGTTGGTGTAGGATTAACAATTACACTTACCGTTCCAATTGATGAGCAGCCGGAAGGATTTATTAAGGACAAGGTATAATTACCAGAGTTGCTTACCTGTGAATTATTTATTGTAGGGTTTTGCAAGTTGCTATTAAATGCTGAAGGGCCACTCCATGAAAAGGTGCCTGTACCAATTGCACTTAACGATAGAGTTGCACCGGCACACAAAGGACTATTGCTAGTTGGAGTAATGGTTGGATTTGGATTAACTACAATAACTTTTTGTATTACATCAGAGCCTACACAGTTAGCAGCGGTTAGCTGTAGTGTGTATGTGCCAGGAGTAGTAAAAATTATTTGTGTTTGATTTTGCAAAAAAGGATTAGGAATATTATTAGCGGTGCTGCTCCAAGTATAAGAGGTAGGAGAATTAGATGACTGATTAATTAATGAAATTGGTTGGTTTACGCATATAAAAGACTGTGGTGTAAACGATGCAATTGGACAGCCACACAGAATGGTTTGATCAATTTGAGTACTTTGTGCCACAGCTGGTAGAGCTAATTGAACAGAATTATTTTCGATATTTGAAGCAGAAAAAACTACATAATTCATACTCGTTTTAACAAATGTTGAATTAATAACAACACACGTACCTCCATTGTAACTGCCATTTAAGGATAATTTATTTATTGTAATTGAATAATCGTTTGAAGCGCTCAAAGGTGCGGTATTACCAGCAGTAAATATACTATTACCAACTACAACGCTGTTATAAAACGAATCTTCATTCAATGGGTCTCCATAAAGTTTTTGCCAAACCATGTTGCCGGCATTATCTAGCTCAAACAGCATACCTTTTAAATTATTACCTGCACTAAAGCTATTAGAATAGCCTGAAAACAACAGATTGCCATTTGGCAAAATTTGAATATTTCTAGGCGTGTTGTTATTACCATTACCAACGTATTTGTTCGCCCAAATTATGCCACCGTTGCTGTTTAACCTAAGTATTGTTAAGTCAGCATTTCCATTAGCGCTAGAAGATGTTCCCGCCACAATAATATCGTTATTAGCAAGTACTTTTAAGCAATAACCCTTGTCATCAAAAGGTGTTGCAATGTTGTTTTCCCAAATTATATTACCATTTACATCTGTTTTAATTAAATGGATATCATCAGAATTGGTGTTCGAAAACGAAATGTTTTGTCCTACAAAATAATATTCAGTTGCATTTGAGTTATTATCACATTGCCAACCGTTTTCCCATGTTACATCTACTAAACCAGTGAGTTTACTCCAAATAACATTTCCATTAGCATCAAGTTTTGAGAATAAAATATCTTTAAAATTTCCTGTGCGTGAAGCGTAACCTGTAACCAATTGTTCACCATTAGGTAATCTTTTCCCATAAGCAATGTGCGCATCAATTGCGGTTGCATTGGTATAAAACCCGTTGCTAGAACTTAAACTTCCTGTTGGTGCAGAAAAATTTAAAATTGCACCCATAAAACCGGCGGCAATTCCTGATTCAGATCCATACAAAGTAGCAACCCCATTTTGATATGCGAAACTATTGATAAATGATGTGTTTGGTGAAATAATATGATTTGAATAAATTACTTGTCCACAGGTATCTAAACACATAATGCCAGGCGCCATAGAAGAACCATTGTAGCCACTGGCACTAACGATTAGTCGGTTTGTGATATTATCGTAAAAAATGTTTTGTGTAATTATTCCACTAAAGTTTGGAATACTAGCACCATAAGTTTTACCAAAAGTAATCTGCCCGATTATAACAGACGAGAAGGTCAAAGAAAGTACTAGTAATAATTTATTTTTCATAATCAACTCAGTTATCAAATAATGGTTTCTTTTACAAAGTTAGCTTATGCATTAATTCATCAAACACCGTTAAATAACCTAACAACTACATAACCAAAAAGCCATTAAATTGTTGAGTAAAAACTTTGTTTAAGTGAGTAAAAGCATGGGTGTGCCACAAAATTTATTTAACGGTTGCAGAAAAAAAATACAAACAAAAATTTAATTGTAAATTGTGCTGATTATGAACATAATTTGTTTGAAAAAGATATGTGAGATTACTCTTAAACCAACCTATCTTTTTTGGATATATTTTAGTTTTTCAACTTTCATAAAATCCCAAACCTATTCTTTTATAAATTATTCAACCGACGATGGGCTTCCTAGTAACAATATTTATAGTGTTGTAAAAGATCAAAATGGCTATGTTTGGTTTTCATCTAATTCAGGTGTCGGAAAATTTGTAACAGGAAGCATTAACGTTTTTTCTAAAAGTAGTGGCTTGCCAGATAATTCGGTTTTTACTCTTATAAAAAACGAGAATAACAAGTCGTTATTAGGCACTTGTTATAATAACAATTTATTTTCAATTGACATTGAGTCTAACAAAATCAACATTGTAAATCAGGTTAAGTCCGTAATTCCTTTTCAAAATTTTTTCTTCGACCAAACTGTTATAATTGGTGACACAATTTTTTTAAGTGGTGGCACCGATTGTTACAAGGTGTACAAAAACAATAAGGTTTTAAAAAGCAGTGTTGATATGAATCATGATATGGTAATCAATTTTGAAAACCAAGTACCTTATATTCAAAGTTTAAAAAACTTTTTAAGCCAAAACACGAATAGACCTATAAGTATAAAAGTAAAATTTAAAAATAATTTGCATACATTTTTTGCCACTAACAGTAAAGAGTTATTAAACTACACTCATTATAGAGTCCATAAAGTAAATCCTGCTACCATCGCGTTAACTCTTGGAGACCGGCTTTTAATATTGAATAAAAATGGCGCGCAGAAAGAAATTGATTTTGACAAAGAAATAATTAGTCTTTTTGTAGACAACGATAATGATTGTTGGATTGGCTTAAAAAAAGGTGGTATTCATATTTTTAAAAAATCTAATTTCAATTCAACATCCACAAATTTACTTGGTTTAAACAGCGTAAGTTCAATTTGTCAGGACGACCAAAACGGAATCTGGGCAAGCACACTTGAGTCTGGAATTTATTACTGCAAATCAAAAAAAATATGTTCTATCCCCACCAACGAATCTATTAGTTCAGGAATAAACGCCATGAATAGTGATGGTAACTATATTTATGTTTCATCAAATGATAATACAATTTACTCATTTGATATAAAAAATAATTCCATAAAGAATAAATGGTTCATTGATGAAATTAATACAAGAAAAATTATTTGTAAAAATAATATTACGTTAATAAATGGAAGGATAAAATCATACGTGATAAAGCACGGTGATAAAATTGAACTTAATAAAATGAATTTACAGTTACGGGATTATGTGTTTGATAAATCAGACTCTATAATTGGAATTTACCAAGCCGGATTAGTTAATTTAGGTAAGCAATTTGATGTTTTTTCAGTCAATATTATTGGTGTGAATGCATATTCCTTGGCAAAATGCGAAAATGATAAAATTATAGTTGGATGTGATAATGGCTTGTATGAATACAAGAATAGAGCGCTTATTCCTTACTTTAAAAATAATTTACTGCTTAATAGCAGAGTTGACTACTTATTTTACGATAACAAGGAACGATTATGGATTGTAATAAATGGCTCAACAATACTCATAAAAGATAAAAATGAAACGCGACTATTAAAGATAAATACCGAAATGGAAATCTTTAAAATTCGATCAATAGTAGAGAGTAACGATACGTATTGGATAGGAACAAACAAAGGCTTACTAAATTTAGAAGAATTAAATTTCGATAAAAAGAATAGTTATACTTGCAAAAGTAGGCTTTTCACAAAGTTTGATGGCTTGCTTTCAAACGATATTACCACTCTAATTAAACAGCATAACGTTTTGTTTATTGCCAATAGTAAAGGTCTTAACTATTTAAACATGAAGGATGACTTTTCGTCACAAACTTCTAAACCCATAACGTTTAACTTAACCATCGGAAATTCTAAAGTTGACTCCTTAACTAATCTAGAATTGCTACATAACTTTAATAGTATAAAAATTAAATTACAGCAGCCCTACTACTATGCTTTTAGCAAACCAAAATTCTATTACAAAATAAATGGCCTTGATTGTACAATTGTAAACTCAGATTTAATAACACTTTCTAATTTAAAACCTGGCAAGTACACGTTGCAAATTGCAAACTTTTATGATCCATCTGCCAAGTGCAGTTTGATTTTTACTATTTTAAAACCAATTTGGTATAGAACCTGGTTCATAATTAGTGAAGCGTTGGGTGTAATCTTGTTACTGGTATTCTTGTTTTCTCGCAGGCTTAAAAATGCACGTGTAAAAGATGAAGAGGAGCTGAGAATACAAAAAATTATTAATGACTACAAGATTACATCACTTCAGGCGCAGATGAATCCGCATTTTATTTTTAATGCCTTAAATTCTATTCAACAATTCATTCTAACAAAAAAACCAAATGAAGCATACGACTACCTTGCAAGATTCAGCAAACTCATAAGACTCGTGCTAGAATCTTCGAGGCAAAGTTATATAACACTTGCTAACGAAATAGAAATGCTAAAATTATACATGGATATTGAGCAACAAAGAACGGGTAATAGCTTTACATACACCATTTCTTACAATAAAGACATTGATATTAATACTATTACTCTACCCGTGATGATTATTCAACCGCATATAGAAAATTGCATTTGGCATGGAATTACTAATCTCAAAGATAGAGTTGGTGTAATAAATCTAAAATTTATCGAGACAGAAAATCATTTAGTTATTGAGATAACAGATAACGGTGTTGGAAGGAAAAAAGCATTTGAGCTGGATGGTGGGGGTATAAACCAACACCCTTCTTTATCAATGAAAATTAATGAAGAACGTTTAAAATTATTTAATTCTAAATTCCAAATAATTGATTTAGGTAGTATTGAAAATCCTTTAGGAACCAAAGTAATAATTTATTTAACGAAAAATGATGAGTAATAATAAAACTTACAATGCGCTTATAATTGATGACGAAGCATCAAATAGAATTGTACTAAGAACGCTTATTGAGGCTGAACATAAAGAAATTAATATACTTGAAGATTTGAGTGATATTGATGATGCTTATCAAAAAATTATTGCTAACGAAATAGATTTAATTTTTTTAGATATAAAAATGCCTAAAGGTGGAGGATTTAAATTGCTCGAAAAATTTACTGATTACAAGTTTGAGATTATTTTTGTTACTAGCTACAATGAGTATGCACTTAAAGCAATTAAAGCCAGCGCATTAGATTACCTCTTAAAACCTATTGAAAGAATTGATTTAAAAAATGCTATCGATAAATTCAAAAAGCGTTCCATAGAAAAACTTGGATCAAATAATGAATTAATTAAGAACTTAATCATTGAAAAAGAAAAAAAAGTAGCAATTCATCACAAAGGAAATGTAATACTTACCCCAATTTCTGAAATTAATTACATTGAAGCAGATGTTAATTATACGAATGTGTACTCACAAACAGAAAACTATTATATAGCTAAAACCCTTGCTGAATGGGAAGAAATCCTCAGCAATAATAGTTCTTTTGTAAGGATAAATAAAAGCGTAATTATTAACGTTGATTATTGCTCGTTTTACGAAAAAGGAAATCCAATCATCGTTTCTCTGAAAAATAATAAAAAAATACCGGTAAGCAGGCGAAGAAGAACCGAGGTAATTGAAAAATTAAAAAAGTAATTTTCTTGCTTTTGGAGTATTTTTTTTATTTTATGGTTTCAATTGGCTCGATAATTTACTGAACTTCGTGTAAATAATTTATTTATGAAAACTATTATCTCTACTATCATCATTGTATTCTGCGCAGTTGTTTCTTCTGCTCAATCAGGTGTAAACAACCTCGATTTCGAAAATTGGTCAGGCGGTTTTCCAGCCGGATTCCCCGTTTCCTCTGGCGTGGCACAACAAACCGCTACACCACAAAATGGACTAAAATATGTAAGAATTACGAGTAATGGCTCTGGTATGCCAAATCCAAGTGGGTACATGACTATAAACGGAACAGCTTTTACAAACATACCTGGTGTTCCTTACACTCTTAAACCTACCTCAATTACTGGTTATGTAAAAACAAATTTAAATTCTGGTGATACAGCGTATATATTTGGTTCATTCAGAAAAAATAGAACAACAACAGTTGGTAGTTTTATCTTCCCAATCTTTCAAAATTACTCAAACTGGACACAGGTAACTATTCCAATAAACTATTCAAACGTTAACTCACCAGATACAATACAATTAAACTTTGTAGCCAATAAGGCTATAATGGGCAAAACACCATGTTCTAATGGGGCCTTTTTAGAAATAGATAATTTTATGTTAACTACCCCCACAGATTTAGTTAATCTAAACTCAGACATTAAGGAGTTTTCTCTTTTTCCAAATCCAACAAATTCAAACTTAATTTTCATTTCATCTTCATCCAATTTTCAAAGCTATCAAATTAGTAATACTATTGGAGAAATTGTACAGAAAGGGAATTATACAAATGAACTTGATGTTAATGAACTAAAATCAGGTATTTACTATCTGCAATTAGTTGATGAAAAGAAAAACGTCATAACAAAAAAATTTGTTGTTACAAGGTAAGAAATTAATCTCTCCGTTTATTTTTAAAAAATTACACTGCGCATTGATTAACTAATTCGGTTTAACTCAAAAACGCAAATATACCAATTGACAAGAGATTGGAGGGTTAAATCTCTTTTTAAGTGCAAACCTTTTTGGACGTTTTAAGGAAAATCCTTACAGATAAAACTTAGTTTCCTTTGCGTTTTTAGCTTGATAAAAATTAACTGACTCGTCGTTAGCCCTGCTTGCCGCAGGCAGGTCGATTCAGTTAATTTTTATACATTTTGAGTGAACCCTAATTCATTATCAATTACAGAATACAATTTTTTTTGTGGTAAGGAGTTCATTATCTTGAAACAATTGAGCAAAGTACACTCCAGTTAGGAGATTCCCTCGATTGAATGTAAATAGTTGTAGGCTATCAGCTTGCAAACAAGCAACTGTTTGATTTAAGGAATTAACAATTTTAACACTCAAAGTATTTGTTTTAAGATTAGTTTGCAAGGTTATATTTGAAGAACTTGGATTAGGAAAAACTTCTAATTTAATAGCGTTTTTAATTTCTTGTACTACGTTTGTTTGCATGTCAGAAATTTTCAGCGTAAAAACATCAAGGCCTGCAATTTTAGATAAAACAGTTGGCCCAAATGAGATAGTTGGACTAGTAAAAAAACCTGTTACAAAAATAGCCCCGTTGTTATAAATGGCAATGCTATTACCTTTATCGTCGGTACTTCCACCCACACACTTAGCCCAAAGTAAATTTCCTTGACCGTTATACTTAAGTAGAAAGAAATCAGAAACACCAGTATTAGTAAAGGTAGTTGATCCAAAAGTAATGGTTGCGCTTGTAAATTCACCTGTTACAAATATGTTTCCATTAGTATCTGTGGTAACAGAACTAACGTCTATATTAGAACTACCACCTTCGCTTTTTGCCAATATCAAATTTCCGGCGGCGCTATATTTTACTAAAAAAGTTAGCGGTCGCTAGGTTGGTTAAAGTTGCAGTGTCAATAGTAATAGCAGAACCGTAAAAAGAACCAGTTACAATAATATTTCCGTTAGTATCGATGCTTACAGCGGTACCTCTCTCAAACGCATTCCCACTTGCACTTTTTGCCCAAAGCGCGTTCCTGCCACTATCATATTTTGCAATAAAAAAATCTCCGCTACCAGTATTGAGTAAAGTTGTGTTTCCTATTGTAATAGATGAACTATGAAAATAACCTGTGGCAACAACATTTCCGATATTGTCCGTAGCGATGCTTGCAATATGGTCATTGTTCATTCCTCCTTCACTTTTGGCCCAAAGAACATTTCCGTTTGTATAATACTTCACCAAAAAGCCATCATAGGTAGTAGCGGAGCTTGTGCTTAGTGTATGAGTACCAAAAGTTAAAAGGGAGCTAGAAAAATCACCGGCTAAAAAACAGCTCCATTAGCATCGGCAGTAATGCTTGTACCCTCCTCCCATTCTGTACCGCCAGCACTTTTGGCCCAAATCACATTTCCGTTAGTGTCATATTTTACTATAAAAATATCCGTTCGGCCTGGTGCGCTATTGGTTAATGTAAAAGTACCGAAGGTAATGTTTGCACTAGCAAAAGAACCCGTTACAAAAATATTTCCAAAAGCATCTGTAGTTAAGCAATTACCAGATTCGTTAGAGATACCACCAGCACTTTTGGCCCAAAGCACATTTCCTGCGGAGTTATATTTCACCAAAAAAAATTCAGAGGTGCCAAGAGGATCAGGGTTTGTTAATTTAGTTGTTCCAAAGGCAATAGTAGTACTTGTAAAATAACCAGTTACAAAGCTATTACCATTTCCATCTAACGTTATACTATTGCCATTATCCATGCCATTTCCGCCTGCACTTTTCGACCAGAGGTAATTTGGTCCCTGAGCATTTGCAAAAAAACAAATCCAAGTGAACAAAACAACAACTTCATTTTAAATTTATTCATCCTTCGTATTATATAATCTGATTATCAAAATTTATAGTTGTGTTAGTTATAAAAGCGTTTAATCTTGATAAACACAGACCCATAAAATAGGTACGTTACAATTTCTTAAGTAAATATAGCTAAAAAAAATGAATTTTGAAATTGAATACACTTCTTATAAAACGCGATAAATTGATTCTTGAATCAATTTGAATCTACTCGAATAATGGATTATTTTTTTATATTTAAACAAGGAAAAAAGCCTTTTAAGAAATGATTTTAATTACCGATGAACTCAGTATAACTCAAGAATCACTTTACGCTAAATGTAGGTTAAAGTTTATGAAATTAAATTTTAATACAGAAAGTGAAGAGTACGGTGCTTGTAAGTTTATGATAAACGGGTTTAAAATTCAATACAGGCATTCTAAAATTACTCCAACAAAGACTGGGCAATTTGTTACAATTTGGAAAAGAGACACCAGTGGTGCAACAAGGCCTTTTGATGTTTTGGACGATCTTGACTTTATCATAATAACATCAACTGATGGAGATAATTTTGGTCAATTTGTTTTTCCAAAAGCAATTTTGGTAGAAAAAGGAGTAATAACTCATGCGGGTAGAGAAGGTAAACGAGGAATTAGAGTTTATCCACCTTGGGCTGTTGCTTCAAATAAACAGGCGGAAAAGACTCAGCAATGGCAAATACAATATTTTTTTAAGATTCAAGGCGCTACTTTTAAAGACATCGACTCATTAAAAAAATTGTTTCAAAAAGTTTAATCTGTAATTTATGGTTTTTGGTACATTTATAGGAGAAGTAGTAATCTTAGATTATTGTTTGCACTTTTGCACAAACATTAAATTAGTTTAATAAAAAATGAAAATTGCAAATTTATTGGTGATAGCATCTATACTCGTTGTGAATATGCAATGTAACTCTCAAAACAAAAAAAATATGGAAGAAAACAAAAATCCTTTATTATGTAAGCCCGAAAACGGTGTTTGCGAAATTGCCACAAGCAAAAGCAATACAACAACATCCGAAAGCAAGAAGGACATTCATAAAGCAGTTAAAATAATCTATTACACCGATCCTATTTGCTCATCATGCTGGGGTATTGAACCGCAACTGAGGAAACTAAAATTAGAATATGGAAATTTAATTGATATTGAATACCGAATGGGCGGCTTATTAAAAGATTGGACGTACAACAGTGGGGGCATCAGCAAACCTTCGGATGTAGCCCATCATTGGGATGAGGTTAGCCACTACTACGATATGCCAATTGACGGAGATGTTTGGTTAGAAGATCCTTTAATGTCGTCGTACCCACCTTCAATTGCCTTTAAAGCAGCTGAGTTGCAAGATAAAGAAAAATCAGTTTTATTTCTTCGTGAAATAAGAGAAATGGTTTTTTTAAAAAAGGTGAATATTACTAAATGGGAAAATTTAGAAAAAGCTGCTAAAAAAGTAGGCTTAAACATGAAGCAATTTAAACAAGATTATGAAGGAAAGGCAAAAGAAACATTTATTGAAGATTTGAATAATGGCGGCAAATTAGGTGTAAGGGGTTTCCCAACGTTATTTTTTACAGATAGTTTAGGTAAGTACGAAATAGTTTATGGCGCTATGCCTTATACAAGTTTTGAAAATGCATTACTTAAATTTCAGCCCAATGCTAAAAAGGTTACTTATGATAAAAGTTGGAATTTTGTTTTCTCCAAATATAATTCTTTAACCGCAAAAGAATATTCTGAACTAACTGGCACCGAACCTAAACAAAGTGAAGAAATGTTGAACGAACTCACAACGAAAGGGAAGTTAGAAACATTCACCACAAAAAATGGCTCTATCTGGACTTTAAAGAAAACTGAATAATAATCACAATAAATTTTCAATTGTAAATTTAATTTTCTCTACACCATTATTAATAAGTTTAGTAAAATTTACAGTGCACAATTACATATTTTAAGATTCTACAATTAACTTTACAGTATGCAAAACAGAAATTGGAAACAGGGTTCTTTCTACTTACTAGCAAGTATGTTTTGTTTTGCATTGCCTTTTAGAAATTTTGGAACGGAGTTGCCTTTTTCTTCGTATTTTATTTTAGGTTGGTTATTTTTTTCGTTTTTTAACCTTGAAAGAAAATATTTGATCATTGGTATAAAAAACAAAGCTTTTGTGCTATCTCAGTTATTTTTTATTGGTACTTTACTTAGCGCTTTTTATTTTGGTGGGCCTGAACGCGAAAAAGCAATTGAAGTGAAGTTAAGTTTTGTTTTATTACCTTTCCTAGTGTTTTGTTTCAATTACCCAACAGAAATTTTGAAACGCTTCGTAAGCTCTTTCGTATCGGGTTGTTTATTTGCTTCTGTTTTTTTAATAGTACGTGCGCTCATTTATGCAGCAAAAGGAGAGCCTGAGTATTTAAGTTACTCTAGTTTTTCGTATTTTATGCATACTGCCTACTTTAGCATGTATCTTTTACTTGCGTTAATTTTTATTGTTGTTTTCTATCTTAAATGGTTTTCAAAAAGTAAATCACTTGTAAAAGTGAGTTTAATTTTTAGTTTAGTTTTTATAACAACTATTTTCATGTGCGCATCAAAAATCGGTATCATTTGTTTACTTATAGTTGCGCCAATTTTAGTTTTGTACCGCTTTAAATTCACAATAAAAAAAGCTTTATTTTTTTTATTGGGCTTGGCCTTAATTATTATTTTTGGCGCTAAACTTTTTCCTACAACTGTTGAGCGATTTGAATCGTTAACTAATTTTGATGCCGCTCATATTGATAAAAATTCTATTGAAAGCACATCTGTAAGGGTATTAATTTGGGGCGAGGCGAAGGAAATTTTTTTAAATAATTTTTTATTTGGAGTTGGCGTAGGTAAAGCAAACCAAGCGCTAAGCGATGCGTATAAAGCCAACGGATTAACTGGGGCGTTAGAGAAGAGTTTAAACGCACATAATCAATATTTACAAACCTGCGTAGGTATGGGTATAGCAGGCTTAATTCTATTAGTAGCCATGATGGCATTTTGCATTATCAATACCATAAAACTAAAACATATTATTATTATTTTATTTGTAATAATTATTGCCATAAATTTTTTAGTTGAAAGCATGTTACAAACCTCAGCAGGAGTGTTGTTTTTTATGTTCTTTTATAGCTTATTTAATAGCCACGCTTACCAAAAAATAGTGAATGAAAAATAAACTTCTTTTAATACTTTTTATTTCTTGTAGTAAAATTCTTATCGCACAAGAATATATTTGGCCACTAGATACTCCCTGTGTTATAACCGGAAATTATGGAGAGCTGAGGCCAAACCACTTTCATGCTGGATTAGATTTTAGTACAAAAAATAAAATCAACTTACCTGTTTATGCAACTAAAGAGGGCTATATTTCGCGTATTAAAATTAGCGCTACTGGTTATGGCAAAAGTATTTATGTTACTCATCCAAACGGAAAAGTTACGTTATATGCGCATTTAACAAGTTTCTCTAAAAAAATTACTGATAGAATTGTGCAAGAACATTATTCTCAAAAGAGTTATGAAATTGATTTTGCGCTTAAACCAACCGAATTTCCAATTCAAAAAAAAGAAATAATTGCTTACTCTGGAAATACCGGAAATTCAACGGGTCCGCATTTGCATTACGAAATTAGAGATGAAAAAACTGAAGCGCCACAAAATCCTTTAGAGGTATATAGAATAAATGACACTAGTGTTCCTACATTAAAAAGTATTGCGTTTTATAGTTTGGCAGATACTTCTATGCCAAGAGTAATATCTACTTATGCAGTAAAAACAAGTAAAACAAATCGACTTTCAGTTTTAAAAGACACTATAATACTAAGTCAAGGTATTTTAGGCTTAGCGTTTAATGGCTTTGATTTACAAACAAAAAACGGAAGTCCGAACAATATTTTTAGTGCAAAAGTAACCTTGGATGAACGTGTTATTTATAAGCACACACTTAGCGAAATAAGTTTTAGCGAACAACGTTTTGTAAATGAATTTAGTGAAGTTTTTGAAAAATTAAAATACCAAAAATGTTTTGTACCCACGTTATTCCCAAATAAATTCTACGATTCATACATAAGAAAAGGGAGAATAATATTAACAGATACAAATTTTCATACCGTTACACTAAGTGTAAACGATGAGCAAGGTAATGAAACAGAATTAACATTTAAATTAAAAACAAAAAAACTAAATTATTACTCCGAAACACTCATAAAAAGCGATGTTTTTGTTGATTGCAGAAAAGATTTTTTTATTACTAAAAATAAATTACAGATTTATATTCCTGCAAAAACCTTGTATTACAGCACCAATTTAATTTTTGAAAACACAATAGAGCAGAGTGGTAAAATTATAATATTACCAACTGAGGCTAATTTAAAATCTACATCAATTGTAGGTTTTGAATTACCTACAAAATTGCGCAAAAACAAAACTAAATTGGTATTAAAAAATGGTGGTAACACATTTATTCCAATAAATGTAAACGATTCGGTTTTTTATTCAGTGCGAAATTTTGGATGGTTTATTATAGATCAAGATACCCTTGACCCTGTAATTAAATCTGTTTTGCCAATTGCCAAAATTAAAGCTACAAAAAATTTAAAAACGATTTCTTTTAACATCACTGATAATTTAAGTGGCATTAGCACTTACAACTGCTATGTTAACGGTGGTTGGGTGCTTGCTGAATTTGATGCAAAAAGTAACTCGTTAAATTGTATATTACCAGATAACCTCCCAAAGGGAAAACAACAATTTAAAATTGAAGTTACGGATAGGGTAAAAAATAAATCAGTTTTAGAGTTTAAATTTGATAAGTGATTCTCCTTCCTAAATCTTAACACCAATTACACACACATCGTCTAGTTGTTCAAAACCTTCTTTCCAATTTATAAATGTTGACGAAATTTTTTGCTCTTGTTCGTCAATTGGCAATTGGGCAATTTCACATATTAATTTTTCAAAATTACTCGATTTGAATTTTTTTCCTTTTTCTCCTCCAAACTGATCAACGTAACCATCTGTTGTCATATAAATTACATCATTAGTTTCTAGTAAAAGGTAGTGGTTTGTGAAATCTTTATTCTCGCTTAAATAAATTCCTATGGGTTGTTTATCAGATTGCAATTTTATGATTTTATTGTTTCTTACAACTAATAAGGAGTTGTTTGCGCCTGCAAATTCTAATTCATTAGTATTCATATTTAGTTTGCACAAACTTATATCCATACCATCTTTATTTTCTCCGGCTGCTCCGGTTTGCTTTAATGCCGAAATAATTTTTAAGCGAAGTTTATTTAAAACTAAATTTGGTTGTAATTCTTTTTCTTCGTTTACAATTTGATTGAGTAAATCAGAGCCTAACATACTCATAAATCCACCTGGTACGCCATGACCTGTGCAATCTACAGCAGCCCATAAAGCAAACTCATTTACTTTTGAGAACCAATAAAAATCGCCGCTTACAATATCTTTAGGCTGATAAAAAATAAAGTGTTGTGGTAAAGCTAGTTTAATTTGTTCTTTTGTTGGCAAAATAGATTGTTGTATGCGCAATGCATAATTTATTGAATCGGTTAACTCTTTATTTTTATGTTCAATAATATTCTTTTGACTTTCGATTTCGTTAGCTTTGTTAACGACTTCTTGAGTACGTTCGGCAATTTTATTTTCTAACTCTTTTTGCTTTTTAAGTAATGATTTTTCTCTTCGATTGATTAAAAGTTTAATTATGAGTGCAAATGAAATTGCAATCAATAGATAAAACCACCAAGTTTTCCAAAACGGAGGACTAATAGAGAAACTAAAAACAAAAATGTTGCTTTCTTTATAATAACTATTTAGTGCTTTTACTTGTAACGTGTACTCACCTGAACTTAAATTTGTGTAGCGTATTTTATTTTCTATTCCATTTTCCCTCCAAGTGCTGTCTAAGCCAAACAATCTATACTTAAACGTGTAAGGAGTTGGTGTAAAAATTTGTTCGGTATATAGTTCGAAGGATAAAAAATTTTCATTCCATTTTAAGGCTTCGTTTAATTGATTCTCATTTTTTAGTTGCGATAAATCAAAGCTTTTTTCTTTTATTAAAAATTTATTTAGATGCAAATTATACGCAAAATCTGGCACAATTATTTTTGATGGATCTATTATTAATTCGCCATTAAACGTTGCAAAATATAGCCTGCCGCAAGTGTCTTTTTGTGGAACTGAGTTAATGAAACTTCCTTCAGGTAATCCTAAATCGGAGTTGAAGCGAAACAACTGTTTTGAATTTTTATTCCAGCGCATTAACTGTTTGTCGCCCGCAATCCATTTTATACTATCGTTTTGCTCATTTATTGTGTTAATACTTTCGTTTTCCTCAAGCCCAACTTCCTTATTTAATTTTTTTGTAGAATAATCTTTTAAACTAAATTCGTATAAACCATTTTGGGTAGAGATATATAGGTTTCCCTCTCCATTTAAGCTTACCATTTTAATTGTGCTATCCGGAAAAAAGGCTGTTTTACTTTTTGCATTAAAATCCAATTGCTTTCTTTTTGTTGGATTGTATATGGTAAATTGTTTTGGTCCTCCACTAAAAACCCAATCGCCGTTTGGTGTTATAAACGAATAATTTTCTTGATAACCACCTGGGAATTTATTGAGTCCGGCGTAAATAGACATTGAATTTTTTAAGGAATCATACATAAACATCCATCCATCGGCATAATGAAGTGCAATAGAAAATTTACTTGTGTTGCTGTGCCTAAACATAAAACGCATTGCGGTTTGCTCACGAATATTATCATATTTTATTTCTTTAAATTTACCTGTTTCAGAATTAAATAAGGCAGGGTAGTTTGGGCTTGTTATGAAGTAGTTTTTATCATCTATTGGTTTTATATCTTGTACTCTGCATCTGCTTGCATTTATATCCACTTTAGAAAATTTATTTGAATACAAGTTTGGTTTAAATGTTTTTGTAATTGTTCTTTCATTTGCATCGTAAACCAAAATACCATTTTCGTTTGCAATTAATAATTCTCCGTTAGGTTTTACATATAATTGATTTACCGGAACCCTTTGAACGGCGCGGTCGTAAAAGTCTAAGTTCATATCAGTCCAACTTGCAATAAAAAATTGTTGTTGCAAACGGTTATAAACACTAAATGTTCCAATCTTGGTGCTCATCCATATATTTCCTTGCTTATCTTTATTTATAAATCCAATTCTATTATCAGCAATTGTTGTTGGTATTTTTATATTGTGTGTGTAATAGTTTATTTTTTTAGACTTTATATTAACAACAATTACACCTAAATTTGGTGTTCCCATCCAAACATTATTGTCGTCATCAATAACAAAGTTCCTTACATTTTCTAAATTAAACTTTTCGGTATTTGCTAGTTGACTAATACGTTGGGCTGATTTATTTTTGGTATCAAAAAAAAGCAAGCCACAATAGGTTCCAAGCCAAATATTTTCATCGTTATCAACGTACACAAAATTTGTTATTCGGGCTGCGTATTCAATTCTTTCAAACTCTTTAGAGTTAACGCCATTAGTATAATCTTTAATTGCAAAGGGGGTAAATTCCTTGGTGTTTGGGTTAAAGATATTATGAGGCAAATCAACAAATTCATTACCAAAACTTGCCAAAAAAAAGTTCCCATTTTTTAATTCAAATATTCCTTTTGAACAATTGGCATATTCTGGTTTTTTTACATTCGGGTTTTTACCATGTGGTAAATAAGAAATTATTTTGCCAGTATTTTTATCAAATGAGCAAATACCCGCGCCCCATGTTAACATCCAAAATCTATTTTTAGAATCAATAAATAGTTTTGATACAACTATTTCATTTTCTTTATCGCCAGCATTAAAATTTAATTTGTAATGTATTGCGTTATTTTTCTTGGTATCTATAAATGTAAGGTAGTGCTTGTTTATATATGTAAGCCATAAATTATCTTGTGCATCAATAAATAAGTTACCTATATTCTTAGAGAGTAATACCGAAGTATCCTCAGGATTAAATTGAATTTTATTTACGCCATAACCACTGTAATTAAAAAGCCCTTCTTCATACACACCCCACATCAATCCCTTGCTATCAAAACATTGCTGACTTGGGTAATTAATTCCGTAACTGGCAATAGAAACATGTTTGAAATGCAAATCATTTTGAGAAAAGCAATTTACAAAAAAAAATACGAGGCTATATTTTAAAAAGAATTTCAAGCAATGTAAAATTTAAAAATACTAAAAATGCAATAATAAACATATTATCAAATCAGTTATTTCAATAATAAATGGTATATTTATATTTACATAAAACTTAAACAATGCACAATCCTTTAATTAAACATGCAAAGCAATTACAAACCTTATTGATAAAAAGTAAAACACAGCCAAGCTCAGCATTGTACTTGTTAGAAAATAATGCGCGTACGCCATTATTTATGTTAGAATCTATAGCCCGTATTTTATATAAACAAAATGAAACACTGTATGCGAAGTGGCTTAAAGTTTCAAAAAAACTTGAAGATGCTTTAGGTGAACTTGACTACTACGCCTACTATATAAAAGAAAACAAAACGTCTAGTTATTTTAATGTACAAGAAATAAATTACCTTGCAAAAAAGCACAACAAAGCACTAAATAAACTGAATGAAAAATTAGTAGACAAAGACTATTATTTAGACTGGATTGATGCTTTGCTAAAAAGTGAAATAAATTTTAACACCGCCAAGGAAAAGAAATTTATTAAAGAATTATGCGATAAAGAATTGGTGAAATGCGCTGAATTTTTCAGCGAATTTACAGCTGGCTTTAATGATATGGAATTGCAAGTGCATGAACTGCGCCGTAAATTGCGCTGGGTAAGCATTTACACACAAAGCTTTGATGGTTTATTTGCTTACAAAACAAGTAGAGCTAAATATAAATGGGAAAGTGAATTCATTTCTAAAGAAGAAACCATTTCGAAATTCAACGTATTGCCAACTAATAAAGGAATAAAAACTCCAATACAAATTAATAAAAAAGCCTTTTACGCATTAAGTTCTGTTATTAGACAATTGGGCGATATTAAAGACCAAGGGTTAAAAGAGCATTCTAAAATATACACCGAAGAAAAACTTGATATTAAAGCCAATCCTTTAACCATTAAGAAAAGGCAAGACGAAGAAGCGAAATTATTAAAAGACGCCCACAGCTTATTAAAATCGTTTTTTGAAACTCATAAAATACATTCATTAATTATAGAAAGTTAGTGTTCCCTCAGCTAAAGGCTAGTTTTGATAATTTTAGTTTAAATAATAAATTTTTAATATTAAGTTTAAAAAAAATTTATGTATGCAAAAATATAAAGCAGTAATAATAGATGATGAAGAGGATAGCCGCAGCAATACCAAAAACATGCTGCTTAACTACTGTTCTGAAATTGAAGTAATAGGCGAAGCGGCAAGCGGACCAGAAGGAAAACAAAAAATTCAAGAGCTTAAACCACATGTTGTTTTTTTAGATATAAATATGCCGGGTATGAATGGTTTTCAAATGTTGGAAGGAATTTATAACCGAGATTTTTGTGTAATATTTTTAACTGCTTATAGCGAACATGGCATTACAGCAGTAAAAGCAGGTGCTACCGATTATTTATTAAAACCTTTAATGCTAAGCGAACTACAAAGTGCTGTAAAAAAAGTGGTAGAGCATTACGACAAAAAAGTTGGCGCAAACGCAACACACGGCACAGGTAAAAGCGATACAGATAAAAATTTGGTTTTAATTAACCACAGCAAAGGTTTTACATTAGTTGATTTTAAAGACATTGTGTGGCTTGAAGCAAGCGATAATTACACCAATTTATTTTTAAACGGACAAAAGAAAATAGTAGCTAGTAAAACCTTAAAAGAGTTTGAAGCCATATTACCAGACTCTGACTTTTTTAGAATACACCGCTCTGCCTTAATAAATGTAAACTATGTAAAAGAATACAGCAATAACGAAGGTGGTGAAGTAATTTTAAGTGAAGGCACACACGTACAGGTTAGTAAAGCCCGCATTCAAGAGTTTTCTGATTTTATTAAAACAAAGAGTGTAACGCCGAAGTAGGTTTCGGATTACAAACAATCTTTGATTGACGCTAGTTTATAACGATAATAATGAGAAGAAATTTGTTAGCAGCAACTCTTATTTGTTGTTCAGTAATTTCTTCTGGACAAAATTCTTGTGATAGTTCTAATCTTTATGGTAATTGGTTTTTTGTTAAAAGTTATTTCAGTTGGAATGTCCCGGAAAAAGATAGTCTCATTTACTTAATAGATAATGCTAAAAAATCGACAAACACTTTAACATTTAATTCAGTCGCGACCTGTTTCTATAAAACTGGAAAAGACTCCACAAAACGAAATTATACTATTAATCAACAAAATTGTAAGATATATATGCGTCGTAAACAAAAATCAAAAAGGATATTTATTAAGGAAATCATTTTATTAGATGCTAAACATTTAATTCTTCAACGAGCAAACCCTCACCCTTACACAATATCCTTGTATAAGAAATCATAAGCTTTGATAAATCATGCCAAAGATTCTCATAAGTCTCTTACTAATAATTTCTCTAGAGTTTTTCTCTCAGCAATCAGCCATTAAAATAAAAAAGGAAAAACAAAGCCAAACACTTGCTTTAAGCGATAGACCCGCTTTTTTAAAGATTCTTCCAACATAGATGGTATTTTTATTGACGATTTTATTCAAAGGAATATTCAACTACCAGATTCTGAAATTAAAAACCAAGTATTAGGAAAAGTTTTTCTGACTTTTACAGTTAAAGAAAATGGTGAGCTCACAAATATTAAAGTTGTAAAAGGGCTAAATGGGTGCGTGCTTTGCGATAAAGAAGCGGTTAGGCTTTTTAGTACTATGCCAAAATGGAACCCCGCTGTTATAAATAATAAACCACTGGCTACAACGCGCAATTGGACACTAGTTTTTACTTCCGAGAAATAAATTTCAGGAAATAATTTGAAACTGTTTACCTTACACTTTCAATGACTGAAAAAATCACTTCACCAAACTTCGTGCTTCATTCAAATCTATACGTTTGCCATTTCGCAAGGCTATTACAAAACAATCTTTAAATCCTTTTTCGCGCAGTTGGTTTTGGTGATTGGTAGCATCACTTAATTTTAAAAAATTACCCGATGTGTATTTTAGTATATTTTTATCTTTGTAATAGTCGCCTTCAATAATACTTGCAAACTTTTCTTGTTTTAAATTTAACTGTACATCGCTACTTGCAAATTGTACTTTAAAAAATATTTTGTCTTCATTATTGAGTTCATTACTTTTTTTAATTTCTAATTTACTTATCGAGTCTTGTTTGTGTTTAATTTCTTTTTCTTTATTTGAGACTAAGACATTTGTTGTTGTACTTGTGTTCACGGTGTTGTTATTCTTCTCTTTAAATTTTTCTGCTATGCTTTTTGCATCAAATTTTTCGTCCTCCTTTACTTTTGTTTCTGCTTCCGTCTTAACCTCTGTGGTTTTTTCTTCGCTCGTTAAAGTACTTGTACTTACTAATTTTGTTTTTACACTGTCCATCTTTACGGCTTTAACATCCGTTGTTTTATCGGTAGTTTTTAATGAATCTTTTTTTGCTTTTGCCTTTTCAGCTTCTTCATCATCCATATCATCTTCATCTACCGCTTTCCTTTGCCCAGGTATATTACCTGCTTTTACATTTTCATTCTCCAACGGCTTTTGATTTTCAATTTCATCAGTGTACTCCTTTTTTGTTCCCTCCACTTCATCCTTGTATTTTCTTAATCCCCTAAAAATGGCCTTTGCCAAATAATCTTGTCCTTCCACACTTCCTAAAAATTTTTCTTCTAAAGGATTAGTTAAATACCCAATTTCTGTTAAAATGCTTGGCATAGCCGTTCTCCAAAGCACCCAAATACTTTGGCGGTGTACTCCCTTGTCAATTCGTCCTGCTTTTTTTGTATATTCTTCTTGAATTTTTACAGCTAACGATGCGCTTTGTAACACATAAGCGCTGGTATAATTGCTCATTATGATATAACTTTCAGGGCTATCAGGGTCAAAACCTTCGTATTTTTTTTCGTAGTTATCTTCTAAAAAAATAGCTGAGTTCTCGCGTTGCGCTACTTTCATTTTTCCTTCTTCATTTTTTGTGCCCATCACGTAAGTCTCTGTACCAAAGGGTTCTGGGTTAGGCTTTTCAACAACAACAATTTTTCCTTTTTTATTTTTATATGTCTTCTTTTTCTTTTTGCCAGTTTTAGGATCTTTAATGATTACTGGCTTACCCGCCGCATTGCAATGTATGCTAATAAACAAATCGGCCTTGGCTTTATTTGCTATTTGTGCACGGTCCTCTAACTCAACAAACACATCGGTAGTTCGGGTAAATATTACTTTTACATCTTTGTAGTTTTCTTCAATAAGTTTTCCAAGCTTTAGTGCAACCGCCAAAGAAACATCTTTTTCTTTATGAAAACTTCCGTTACAGCCTGGGTCTTTGCCACCGTGGCCAGGATCTATAACAATTACTTTAATGCCGCCAGCTTTGCCTTTTTTGTAATGTAAGGAGCTACTACTGGTAATAACAATGGTTATTACCAACACAACTATGTATTTAATTTTTTTAACTACTTGCATGCTCAATTGGTTATGTTATAACATAAAGTATTGTAGCTTTGTAAATCTTAAAATTATTGCAAATCGTTTGACAAAAAGGCCACATAGTAGAGTAGTTTTCTTCTTTATAATGTTAATATCTTTAATGGTTACAAATGCAGTAAATGCTCAAGTAGTAAAAGACACACTCGTTCAAAATGTAGATACATTAGAGGCTGCGGACAATGAAGAAACGCTAACTGAGCCAATTGACTATTATGCAGAGGATAGTATTGTTTACCTAGCATCGAGTAATAAATTATTGTTTTATGGTAAAGCCAAGGTAAATTATGGTGCATACAAAATTGAGTCTGAGTATATTGAAATCGACTCTAAAACAAATATTATTTCGGCATATGGTAAAAAAGATAGTACAGGCAAATTGGTTGGAACTCCTAAATTTAATGATGGTGGCGAGCAAATAGAGGCTGAAAAAATTATGTTTAACGCCAAAACAAAACGAGGTAAAATTTACAACGCACTCACAAAACAAGGCGATTTATTAGTTGTTGGGCAGCAAATAAAAAAAGATAGTACAAATATTATTTACATGAAAGATATGGCTTGTATTCCTTGCCAAGAAGCAGATGCCCGTACACGCTTTAAAGCAACAAGAGCAAAAATTATACCTGATGATAAAATTATAACAGGCCCTATGTTTTTAGAAATTGGCGGCGTACCCACACCGTTAGGTTTACCCTTTGGGTATTTTCCGAACAGCAAACGACAAAAAAATGGCATACTAATTCCAACACCAGGGTATAGCGAAAATCAAGGCTTCAGTTTGCGCAACCTAGGTTTTTATTGGGGTATTAACGATAAAACAGATTTTACCGCCTTTACAGATGTTTATACCAATGGGAGTTTTGCAATTAGAACCATAAATAATTACAACGTGCTTTACAAGGCTAGCGGCAGTTTTCAATTTGATTTTAATAATTTAATTGTGGGCGATAAAGACATTCCGAAAGAATTTTCTAAAAATAGAGGCTATGCAATTAGATGGAATCACACACAAGACAATAGAAACAATCCAACTATACGGTTTGGCGCTAATGTAAACTTTGCAAATAATCAAAACATAAATCGCTTCAATTCTTTTAATTCAAATCAGTTTTTACAAAATTCGTTTCAATCAAACATTAACCTCACCAAAACATTTAAGTGGAGTAGTCTTAGCTTAAATGCCACACACAATCAAACCACCAGTGGAACGCTTACTCCTGTTTCTATTAGTTTTCCTCAGCTTACTTTTAATGTAAATCGTTTCTTTCCTTTTAAAAGAGAAAATGCGGTAAAGCAAAATGTGTTTGATAAAATAGGCATGAGTTATTTGTTTGAGGCTCAAAATAGATTAACTGGTTTCGACTCAACCATTTTTAGAACAAGCGATATTGCTGATAGATTTACTTATGGAATTAGACATAGCCTACCAATTTCAACTAATTTTAATTTATTAAAATACCTTACTTTAACACCAGCAATAAACTTAACCTCGGTTATGTACACCAAAAGTCAGCGTCAACAATTTGTTGCAGATCCTACTTCAACATTAGGTGGTAAAATTGTGAAAGATACTGTAAATGGATTTGTTGCGGGCTATGATGCAAATTTTAGTACTAGCCTAAATACAAAAGTGTTTTTTGATTACATGTACAAAAGCGGTAAGGTAAAACAAATAAGGCACTTGTTAATTCCTACCTTGGCCTACACTTACCGTCCAGATTTTGGCGAAGAGCAATATGGCTTTTGGAAAACAGTTCAGCGCGATGTAGCTGGAAATACGAGTAAATACAACATTTTTGACAACACCATATTTGGTGGGCCAGACATTGGAAAACAAAACGCATTAAGTTTAAACCTCAATAATAATATTGAAGCAAAATTAAAAGTAAAAAGTGATACAGGAATAACTTATAAAAAAGTAAGTTTGATTGAAAATATTTCGGCAAGTGGTAGCTACAATTTTGCAGCCGATAGTTTAAAAATGAGTTTATTGGGTTTAAGTGCTAGAACAACTTTATTCAAATATTTTAATGTGTTGGCTGCTGCTACATTTGACCCTTATGGATACGATCCTACAACAAAAATTCGCGTTTCAAAATATGCTAAGGATGTGAACGGAAGATTGGTAAATTTTAGCAATGCAACATTTGCCGTAAATACAAGCTTTGGGAGCGACAGACTAGCAGCACTTAAAAAAATTAAACAAGCGCCAGATATGAATAACAAAGCAGAAGGCGCTACCAGTAAAAATAAAGCAGAAGAATCACAAGAAAAATTACCGTGGGACATCAGTTTAAATTATAATTTAGGTTTGACATCAGATGTTAGAAAAATTATTCAACCTACACACCAATTAAGCAGTCGATTAAACGTTCAACCTACAAAGTATTGGAAGGTTGGGGTAACAACCGGTTTTGATTTTGTAACTCAAAAAATTAGTTATACAAGTGTAAACATATACCGTGATTTAAAATGTTGGGAAGCAAGAATAGATTGGGTTCCGTTTGGCTTAAGAAAAAGTTATTTTTTAACCTTGAATTTAAAAAGCAGCATGTTTAGTGAAATGAAAATTCCTAAACGCAGCCCGCCAGAGTTTAATAACTTAAATGGATTATAGTTTGAATATACACAAACAACTAAAAATACTTTTAACTTTGAAAAAAATCTTAAATTAAAAATGAGCTCACAAGTTTTTATTAACCTTCCGGTTACAAATGTAGAAGCATCAATGGCAATTTACAAATCTATGGGATTCACAAATAATCCGCAATTTTCAGACAATAGTGCCAAATGTATGGTTTGGAGCGAATCAATTTTTGTTATGCTAATGAGTACAGAACGTTTTAAAACATTTGCTACAAAACCAATTGCCGATACAAAAAACGGCTTGGCTGGTTTGTTTGCTTTATCTGTTGAAAGCGTTGATAAAATGAATGTAGTATGTGAATCTGCTTTAAAAGCAGGTGCCACAGAACCTTCGCCAATGAAAGACCATGGTTTTATGCAACAACGTAACATTGAAGATTTTGATGGGCACACATGGGAAATATTTTTTATGGACTTAAGTAAATTTCCACAACAATAATAATTATACATGACACTGAACGACGTAAATTTAGATAAGGCGTTTGATTACAAAGGTTATAGAACGCTTATAGATTCCTTAATGAAAGAAGGAAAAACAACAGGCACAACGCAAACAGAAGATTACTTGCATTACGCAAAACTTAACCAAGCGCGTATGCAACGTTTAGAAAAAACAGGCGAATTGTATTTAGAAACCAAACAGGCTTTAGATAGAATTAAACAAGAATTTGTTTGGATTGTGATTACCGAAGGCTGGTGCGGTGATGCAGCTCAAAACATTACACCACTTTTCTTAATGAGCGAATACTGCAAAAAAATAGATTTAAAGTTGGTGTTGCGCGATGAAAATTTAGATTTAATGGATAACTACTTAACCAACGGCAGTCGCTCGATACCCAAATTAATTTGTTTTAATAAAAAAACAAATCAAGAAGTTTTTATTTGGGGACCACGACCCGCAGAGGCACAAAAAATTGTTTCAGAATTAATAGCAAAAAAAGCAAGTCTTGAAGAAAAATCAATTGTGGCGCAAAAATGGTATAACGAAGATAAAACGGTAAGCTTGCAAAAAGAATTTGTTGATTTAATAAATTCAACAATGTGTGGAAACTAAATTTACCAGTTGATAAGTTCCTCCAGCAACTTTCTATCGTTGCTCAATCTGGGTATTTTAAATTGTCCGCCTAATTTATTATTTTGTTTTAGCCAATTATAAAAAGCGTCTTTTGGCGCTTTGATAACTTTAGGTAAATGAAGTACAAAATTGTTGTAACGTTTTGCTTCATAATCACTGTTTAGTTTTTTTAATTGCTCGTCAAGGCTAGCAATAAAAAATTCAAAATTGGTTGGTTCACTTTCAAACTCAATTAGCCATTCGTGAGCGCCATTGGTTTCACTCATAAATATTGGAGCAACGGTGTAATCTTTTACTGTGGCCCTTGTTTTTTCGCATGCATAAGCCAAAGCATTATCTGTATTGTGCACCATAAGTTCTTCTCCAAAAACATTTATGTACTGTTTAGTACGACCACTAATTTTAAATCTATAAGGGTTTGTGCTTGTAAACTTGATCACATCTCCCAATTGGTAACGCCACAAACCCGCGTTGGTAGAGATAATTACTGCATAATCGCAATTTAGTTTTACATCTTCTAAACTAATTACATAATTAAAGTTTTGCTGTTGCAGATGTTCAAGTTCTATAAATTCGTAAAAAATTCCATAATCTAGCATCAGTAAAAGCTCATCGCTTTTTAATTCATCTTGTATTCCAAAAAAACCTTCGCTGGCGCTATATAATTGCAAATAATTTAATTTTGGCAAATTAAACAAGGTGTCAAATTGATCCTTGTATGGCGTAAAACTTACTCCACCATGAAAATAAACTTCTAGGTTAGGCCATACTTCTTTAACGGTTGTTGCATTTTTCTTTTCTAAAATTTTCTTGAGCAAAACCATCATCCAACTTGGCACACCAGCGAGGCTTACTACATTTTCGTTAATTAATGAATCTGCCATTTTTTCAAGTTTCATTTCCCACTCATCCATTAATGCAATATTTACATCGGGTGCTCTAAAAAAATCAGCCCACATGGGTAAATTTTTTATGATGATAGCACTTACATCGCCATGATAACTGGTGTGTTTTCCAAAAACATCTTCTTTAAAGCTCCCTCCAAGCGCTAAATTTTTTCCGGTAAATAACTGCGTGTTTGGATTATTGTAACAGTGCAACGTAATCATATCACGCCCAGCGTTGTAATGGCAACCGTTAAGGCTCTCATCACTCACTGGCAAAAATTTACTTTTATCAGTAGTGCCGCTGCTTTTTGCAAACCACTTAATTTCGCTATGCCACAAAACAGATTGCTCACCTCTGCGCATACGTTCAATAAAAGGCTTTAGCGTTTCGTAATCGCTAATAGGCACCAATTTTTTAAATTGCTCGTAGTTTTTTATTTCTGAAAAATTATACTTTTTTCCGTACTCCGTTATAGAAGCATCTTTCAACAAATCAGTTAACCATTCTTGTTGCACATCAATAGGGTATTTAATAAACAACTCTATTTGGTGCATGCGCTTTTTCATTAACCAGCTCGCTATAGAGTTTAAGATGGGCATAAAAAGAGGAAGAGTAAATTTAAAGATTTAAATCAAACATGAGCTAAAAACTAAACTAACTAAAGCAGTTTAAAAGATTAAATTTCTTTTGTTAGTTCTTCCCAAAACTCTGCCGCTCGGCGGGTATGAGGTATTACAATAGTTCCCCCCACAATATTAGCTACAGCGAAAATTTCGTAAATCTCTTCTGTAGTGCATTTGGCCTCGCAGCATTTTATTAGATGGTACTTTATACAATCATCGCAGCGAAGTACCATACTTGCAACTAAGCCCAACATTTCTTTTGTTTTTACAGACAACGCGCCCTCAGCATAAGTATTACTGTCTAAATTAAACAAGCGTTTTAATACTAAATTATCTTTACTTAAAATTACATCGTTCATTTTAGAACGGTATTCATTAAATTCATTTACGGAACTACTCATAGATTAACTTATTATACTTTGTTTTTTAACAACCCATGCACTTACAAACACGCTCAATTCATAAAGCAAATACATTGGTACCGATACTAGCATTTGTGAAGTAACGTCAGGGCTTGGTGTAATTACCGCACCTGCTATTAATATCACAACAACAGCATGCTTGCGGTATTTACGCATAAAGGCTGGAGATAAAATGCCAAGTTTGCTCAAAAAATAAACCAAGACCGGCATCTCAAAAATTATTCCTGATACAAGCGTCATTGTACTTATTAAAGAAATATAATCATCAAACGTATTGTTTGTTTGCACAATACCGCTATCTGAAACAGTATAGCTTATTAAAAAATTATAACTCATTGGGAATAAAATAAAATATCCAAAACAAATTCCTACCAAAAACAAAAAAGAAGCAACTACAATAAATACTTTAAATGGCGCCATTTCTTTATCTTTAAGGGCTGGTTTAATAAACTTCCAGAGTTCCCATAACAAAAATGGAAAGCCGCAAATAAGCCCTGATACGAGTGAAATCCACATGTGGTTAAAAAACTGTTCTGATGCGCCGAGTGTTTGAAGCTTAGCAGGTTTAACAGTTATGCACATTACATCACCTGCGCCTATCTTATAACCTAAAGCGCACATACCACGATAGCTTATAAAATCTTGTTTTAATGGGCCAAAAATAACGGTATCGAACAAAAAATTATTTAAGCAAAAAGCAGCAATTGCTAAAATCATGATAACAGCCGCACTACGCACCAAATGCCAGCGCAATGCCTCTAAATGTCCTAAAAAAGAGAGTTCGTTAGGGTTAGTAGTGTTATTTGAAAATATTCCCAAAACTAGAGTGCAAATTTAGGCTTATTAGTGAATTTTTGAGGTATTTAGACTAATATTTTTAATTTTAGCTTTGAGAATAGCACTAAATACATACTTTCGTGTCTCAAAAAAAACCATGGATAAAAATGTTTTAATAGTTGATGACGATAAATTATTTTTACGAGCAATGTACGAAAAATTAAAGCAGTACAATTTTAATTTAGTTTCATCGTGCAGTGTAAACGAAGCCTACGTAAAAGTTACAAATAAAGACTTTGATTTACTTATTTGTGATTTAATGATTGATGAACTTAATGGATTGGATTTAATTAAAGCTATTAAGCAAAATGTTGATTTTCCGATAGAAATTATTGTTGTTTCAAGCCTTGAATACGGCAGTAAAATTATTAATGATTTAGGTTACGACAACGTTAAATTTCTTCATAAATCAACTATATTTAACGAAATTGATAAGCACCTGGCAAAATACAAATCATAGTTACACTGCGCTAACAAGTTTGGTTGCCATAGCTAGAGCCTTGGCTAAGGCCAAATCATGTTTCGTTGATTTTAAAGAGCAACTCATTTTCTCAAACCCGGTTATTGATTGCACTGTTGATTCGCTGAAATTAATTTGTAATAATTTGTCCTCAAAAGATTCACTAATTAATCTTGATGCTATTTATTTAGATTACTCAAAAGAAAAAAACAAGCTCTGGTTATATAAGTTTGAAATAGATGCAACCAATTCTTTAACATTAGGATTTTTTAATTCCACGGAGCTGTCTCTTGAAAAATACTTGATTCAACATTTAATTGAATTAGCAAAAATTTCTCTAACAGAAAACCAATCAATTATTGAAGATGAGAATTTGAATCTTGCAAGACTCTCTAACAATAATAAAAATTACACCAATTTACTAAATCAAATACCTATTGGCTTGTTAACTGTAAATGCTGAAACACAACGTATTGTTAGCGCAAATAGTTATTTTTTAAAACTCTTTAAATTTAAGTCTAAAGAAGAAATTACCGAAAAAACGGTTGAAGAATCAAAACTATTTAGCGCCTCAACCTCACAGCAATTGTTAGAGTTGTTTTTAAGAGAAGGAGAAGTTACAAACAAACCGATATTGTGTTTCAAAAAAAATAGCGAGTTATTTTGGTGTTTAGTTTCTGTTCAACAAATACAATTAAACAATAAAAAGTTTTTTATTTATAACTTTTATGATGTTACAGATATTAAAAACCTAGAATCGGAACTAGATAAGGCAAGAAAAATTGCTGAGCAATCTTTAGAAATGCAGCGCCTATTTTTAGCAAATGTGAGTCATGAAATAAGAACACCTATAAATGGGATTTTAGGATTTACAGAATTGCTTCAACAAACCCAATTATCTAACGAACAAGCCGATTATTTGAGCTCAATCGCCATCTCAGGTAAAAATTTGGTTTCAGTAGTAAACGATATTTTAGATTCTACGAAAATAGAAGCAGGATTAATTACGCTAGAAACAATTCCTTTTAATATTAACACGGTATTTTTTGAAATAGAAAAAATTTATAAAAAACAAGCTCAGGTAAAGCACTTAAATTTTGAGCTTTTGGTAGATAAAAACTTACCGATAGAAGTTTACGGCGACCCTACTAGGCTTATACAAATTGTTAGTAATTTAATAAGTAATGCCTTAAAGTTCACAAGTAAGGGAGGTATAACTTTAGAAGCAAAACTTTTTCAAAGAAACAAGGAGGTAATTATATTGCAAATAAGTGTAAAAGATACAGGAATTGGAATTGAAAAAGATAAATTATCCTCAGTTTTTGAAAAATTTGTTCAAGAAGATGTTTCTACCACGCGCCATTTTGGTGGAAGTGGCTTAGGTTTATCTATCGTAAAAAAACTAATTGAAATTCATAAAGGAAACATTGAAGTTACTAGTGAAAAAAATAAAGGTACTGAGTTTGTTTGTTATTTACCTTATAGTATGCAGGCAAGTGCTAATAACAACACATCTATTATTGATACCACGGTTTCATTTCTTAAAGGAAAAAAAATATTATTGGCAGAAGACAATGAAATTAATCAAAAACTTACAAGTGCAATTTTAAAACGCGAAGGAGCTGAGGTAACAGTTGCAAACAATGGCAATATTGCGCTCAATTTACTTCAAAATATTACATACGATATAATTTTAATGGATATCCAAATGCCAGAATTAGATGGTATTTCGGCTACAAAACAAATTAGAAATAACTTACAAATTAATTCACCAATAATTGCTATGACAGCAAATGTGCTCCCTGGCGAAAGAGCAGTTTGCCTAAAAGCTGGCATGAACGATTATTTAAGCAAACCATTTACTGTTAATTCATTACTCACCGTTTTAGCAAAAAATCTTACTTTAGATTCTCAAGACCTGTTAAGCAATTCTATCAATACCAAACAAACAGGCCTAAAGCATTGTAATCTATCTTATCTTATTGATTTTTCAAACGGAAACACTACGTTTATAAAAGAAATGCTTGAATTGTTTTTAGAACAAAACCCTCAAGATTTACTTTTACTTAAAAACGCAGCCGAATCAAAAAACAAACAAAGTATACTAGCTATATTTCATAAACTAAAAACGAGTCTTGGCTTTATTGGTTTTAGCAAAGACCTGTTAGATAAAATTAAACTTGCAGAAACAAATTCTCTAACGCTAGAACAAATTCTGTCGCTTACAAACAGTATAATTATTGAGTGCAAGGCAGCACAAAACGAGCTAAAAAACGAATTAGAAAAACTTACTTTATTAGAAACATAATGTCAAAAGAAATAAAAATATTTATTATTGATGACGATTCAAGTTTTTTGTTAATGGCTAAAAACTATTTATCAAAACAGTTAGCTAACAAATCATACAAGTTATTTACCTTTAATAATGGTGAACAAGCACTTTTAGAGGCTTACCGTTTGCCCGACTTAATAATTATTGATTATTACTTAGATAGTGTTTTACCAGATGCTGATAACGGTTTAAGAATTATTAGTAACTTCAAAGTTTTGTCCCCAACCTCAGATATTATTTTAATTTCAGGAAGCAATAATACTGCAATTGAAACTACTTTTGAGAGATACGGAATAAAAAAATTTTATAAAAAATCAGAGGTAATTTTTGAAACGTTATTGAATGAAATTAATAGCACATCGCCAAAAAAACCAAGCACATTCTTTAGCTCCTTTACTTCACTTTTTAAATCCAATTCCTAATCAAAATAATAAATTACATAATTATTTTGATGTTGATTAATTACTGCATGTTTTCGCAAAGCGTTAATAGATGCCTTAATAAAGCGCGTAACTATGCAGATAAAGGTGATTTCTATAGCGCTGCCAATAAGTATGAAATTGCTTTAGCAAAAGATCCTCGAAATTATTACGCCAACTTTGAATATGGTTTATTGCAAAGTGCCAAGTTAAATAACGTTCAAAAAGCTGGTAAGCATTTATTTCAAGCATTGGCAATAAGTAAAAAAGATACAGCCATTGAACTTTGCTTTGAGTTAGGTCAATTTTATCACTTTAAAGAAAAATACGACTCAGCAACCTATTACTACAACAGAGCGCTAGCAAAATGTAATTCTGAAGAAGAAGCGGCACTTTTTAGCTCAGGCATTTCACGAGAACTAGAAAGTTGCAAATACGCCACCAGCGAGCAAGGCAAATCAAACAAACGCCGTTTAATAATTGAGAATTTAGGAAATCAAGTAAACACACATTACCCAGAGTATGTGCCAGTAGTAACACCCGATAGCGCTTACCTGTTATTTACCACGCGTAGGTTAAGTTCTTTAAGCAAAAAGATTGATAGGTTTGATGATAAATATTTTGAAGACATGTTTGTATCGAAAATTATTTCGAACGGAAACGCAAACGAAGCTACAAGCGTGCCAGCTTACAATAGCCAACTAAAAAATATTAGCAATGCGCTTACACACGAATCTGTTATAGGTTTTTCGCACGATTCAACTATTCTACTAACTTACTTAGATAATAATTTATACCAATGCTTTTTGCAGAACGACGGTACCTATTCTAAACCTCAAAAAATGGATAGCACTATTAATTTTGGAGAATACAATAACCACGCTTGTTTATCATCAGATAAAAAAACAATATATTTTTCAAGCGACAAATTTAATCATGGTAAAGGGGATTTAGATATTTATAAATCTACTTTAAAAGAAAATGGAACCTGGTCTTATCCCGAAAACTTAGGAGATTCAATTAACACGGATTACGACGACCAAAGTCCTGAAATAGCAAAGGATGGCAACACGTTTTATTTCGCATCAAAAGGACATATTGGCTACGGAGGCTATGATTTATTTTCGAGTAAAATAAAAAATGGGCAATTTCTTAAAGCACAAAATATGGGTATTCCAATCAATTCGCCTGGAGATGATATTCACTTAAAAATTAATTCTAATGAAACCGATGGCTACTTTTCTTCGTCGCGAATTGGCGGTTATGGCGATATGGATATTTATCACATGAAATTAAACCGCAGTAAGTTTTACGATTGCAAACCATTTCAAAACAAAACATATTCGGTAAAATTCGATGCCTCTAAATCGCTAGATACGGCAGGAAAAGCAATAAAAATAAAATGGGTGTTTGATAAGGATGTAACAGATAGTGGTTTAGTAATTAAGCATGTGTTTGATACACCAGGCCAACATACCGTAAGTATTGATGCTGTGGATAACGTAACCGGCAGAATTGAAGTTGAAGATGCGGTAAGAGTAATTACCATTGATTCAGTAAACCATGTTGGCTTTTTAAACAAAAAAACTATTGTACTGGGAGATAGCGCCGTGTTCGATGCTTCACCAAGTTTTATAAATGGGACAAAAATTACAAATTACCATTGGCAAATAAACGACTCGGTATTAAATACAGAAAATAAGTTAGTGAGTTATAACTTTACCAAGCCTGGGACTCAAAAAGTAAAACTAGAGGTTATTACAAAAAACGGCGATGCGTTTTGTAACGAACAAACCTGTGTTGTGGTTAACAAGCCTATGTCGTCGAGCACCAGCGATGAAGATTTGGCAGCCTTGTTATTAAACCAAAACAAATTAGCTAACGATGAGCTAATTAATATTTCAGAAAAAGATACAGCTCTTATAAAATTACTATCTACTTTAAAAAATAATAGTAAATTTAATTTACTGCCAATTTATTTTGATTTTGATAAACACAATATAAGAGCAGATGCAGCCAAGCAGTTAAACGAAAACTATAGCGTATTAGAAGCGAACAAAGACGTAACTGTAATTATTACTGCACATTGCGACGCCAGAGGTTCTAAAGAATATAATATTGCCTTATCAAAACGCCGCTCAGCAGCAACAATTGAGTACTTAAAAAACAAAGGCTTAGCTGTTTCAAGAGTTATACAGGTGCTTAATTTTGGAGAAAGTAAACATGTAAACGAGTGTGGAGATAATGTTGCATGCTCAACTCAAAAACACCAACTCAACCGCCGTGTAGAATTTTTAATTGTAAATTTATCTAAGAAAAATTGAAAAAATTAATTTATATATTACTTTTTATTTCTGGCTCACTCTTGGCTCAACAAGTTCCTTCAAAAGAAGAAAATGTTGATTTTTTGGCAACCTTTGGTAAAGAGGCCAACCCGAGTTGGGGAGATGATGACCATGTGCAAATTTATTTTTTTGCCGTTCAAAAAAATAACAAATCACCGTTTTTTATCCGCGTATTTGATGCCGATTGCGGTGGAAGTAACGATCAAGCAAATGCAGCTTACAACACTAAAACAAATTTTAGTATTTATGGCGGAAAAAATTGTTATTCAAATAAAGATGCAAGAGGAACCAAAGCAACTGGAAAATTTAATAGTGGAATTTTATTAAAAACAAAAACAATTGGCAACGAAAAAGAGTTAGATAATAATTGGCTTACCTTTGGTCCTTTTAATCCTGAAGAAGGTGAGTTTGATAAAGAATTAAACTCTTACGTTTTTAAAATAATTATTACAGGCAAAGAAGGTGATGATGGCAATATGTACCGCTTATTTTTTAGCACCAACGAATTAGTAAATAAACCAGTAGAAGGTGGCAACGCCTTTGCATACGCAATTTCTTTTAGATTAATAAATACGTATAACGAAACAGCACACTTTTATCCATTTGTTGATAATAACGTGGTTTCAATAACACAATTTAATTTTGATTTAGATAGCGATGGCGAAGTACTATTAACCACTTTACTTAAAAAATTGCATGTCCAAAAAATTTCAGGTGATAATGAATGGATGTCCTCAAAATCTAACTTAGTAAAAGAAGAGTTAAATACCTCACTTGACATTCAGATTGTAAAACAAAAAGCAAAAACCAACGATGCAACTTTTTACATTACCAACCAATATGGCGTTGCACTTCCTATGTTTTCAATACCAATTGGCGGCTTACCACATTATAAATATAAAATAGACATTGAATATCAATTCGATAAAAAATAAATGCCTCTATGTTTTTTTTATACTCTTCTTTATTAAGAATGGTGTGCTTTCTCAAACATTTAACTTTAGGCAGTATAATGAAGATCAAGGCTTAAAAAGTTTATACATCTACTCCATCTCTCAAGCCAAAAATGGTTACTTATACCTTTCTACCAGCGATGGCTTGGTTTATTATGATGGCCTAAATTTTAAGTTACTAAATAAAAAAAATGGCTTAAATGAAAATTTTGTAAACACGCATTACTGCGCAAATAATGGAAACATTTGGCTTGGTCACCTACAAGAAGGAGTATCTTTACTAAACAAGGGAAAAACAATTAAAATTAATTTGCCTGATTACAATAACTCAAGAGTAAATAAAATTATTGAATCAAAAGGTTCTATTTTTATAAATACCTCTAACGATGGCATTTATAAAATAACCAATGCACTTACAACACTAAAAATTAAAGGAATCACCTCAAATCAAATTAACGATATACTTTTGTTTGGAGATACCCTGTATTGCGCTACCTCTGAAAACGTAGAAGTTTATAAACTAGGTACAACCCAAGCCACCAAATTGTTTGAGATACCTAATTCTCAAAATAAATTTTATACCAAACTTATAAATTTTAACAATAACATCATGTTATGCACACAAGATGATGGACTCGAGTTATTCGAAAAATCAAAAAAATTGTGCAAAACAATTTTAAGTAAGCAACAGGCTGGTGTAATTAAATCAATTATACTGGATAAACAAAATTTTATTTGGATAGCTTCCGAAAATGCAGAAGTGAAAAAATTAAATTATTCTTTGGTAGATGAGGAATTAAAAATTATTCAAGAATATGGGCAGTTACAGGGTCTGCACGAAAAAAACATTACCTTTATTTTTGAAGACTTAGAAAATAATATTTGGCTTGGCAGCTACGGCTCAGGATTATATCAGCTCAACGAACAAAGCTTTACTTATCAAAATTATAGCGACATTGGTTTTGATAAACAAATAACTTGCGTAGAAGAAGTCTTTAAAAATAACTTTTTGTTAGGCACCAATTCTGGCCTTTATTTCGCAAGCTCGCTTTCGCTAAATAAAACGATAGAATCATTTAAAACTAAGACTCTAAATAAATTATTCATAACTTGTTTACACAAAGATAAACGCAATAACTTTTGGGTTGGTACACAAAATAATGGATTATTTGTAAAATTTAATGGGCAAAGCGAATTTATAAACATCAGCAAATCTATTTCACAAGAAAAAAATTCTGAAATTACATCTATCGCATCCTGCGATAGTAATAATGTATATATTGGTACCAACTTTGGGTTATTAACCTATTCTTTCGATAAAAATAAATTAACCCTAACAACCACAAACGAAGGACTAACCCATAACAATATTAAATTTTTATTTGTAGATAAGAGCAAAAAAATTTGGTTTGCAACACATGGCGCCACACTATTTAACTACAAAAATGGCGAATTTACAGTACTAAAAAACATCAACGAATTAAAATCATTTAAGTTAAATGGTATTTGCCAAGATAAACAAGGTGCAATATGGTTTTGTACTGAAGGAGATGGCGTATTTAGAATCAAGGATGGCGCTATAAAAAATTATAATTTAGGTAAAGGGCTCGGATCGAGCTTCTGTTATGGCATTTCAAACGATAGCAAAAATAATATTTGGGTAATTCATAAAAATAAATTTTCACTATTAAAAAACGAGGATAGCTTATTTAATTCCATAACACTACCTAAGTCTTTTCAAAACAGTAATAATCAGCCACAACCCACAATTACCCAAGCAGAGAATTTATACTTCTTAAATAGCCAAGCCCTCTTACAATTTAATTTAAAAAACATAAAAAAGAATACCATTGCGCCAGTACTATCCATAAATGCCATTTATTTAAACGATAATTTAACGCCCCCAGAAAACCTAAAAAACCTCAGCTATAATAATTACAAATTAAAAGTTGAATTTGCAGGAATTAATTTAGCCTACCCTGATAAAATAAAATATTTCTATAAACTTGAAGGCTATGATTACGATTGGAATGAGCTAAAATTCGATCAACGAAGTGTTTCTTTTCCATCTATTGCCGATGGTAACTATAACTTCTTACTCAAAGCATGTAACAATGATTTTGTATTTAATGAATTTCCTTTATCCATAAAAATCAAAATACAAAAACCTTTTTGGAAATCAATTTGGTTTTACACTTTAGCCTTTGTAGTACTAGTAATAATTGTATTAATTATCATTAGATTCCGAACACAACAATTAGAATTACAAAAAAATAAACTTACACAATTAGTAAACCTTCAAACCTTAGAGTTAAAAACAAAGTACGATGAATTAAATAAGGCTAAAAAAGTTATTGAGGAGATTAATCAAGATTTTACGGATAGCGTTACCTATGCCCAGCGCATTCAAGAGGCGGTATTACCAACAAAAGCAATTACCGAAGCTTTTTTAAATAAACTACTTATTTTTTATAAACCCCGAGACATTGTAAGCGGCGATTTTTATTGGTATGGTTTAAAAAATAATAAATTTATAGTAGCTGTATGTGATTGCACTGGCCATGGTGTTCCTGGCGCATTTATGAGTTTAATTGGCGGAAGTATTTTAAATAAAATTGTTTTTGATAGAGGGATTACTGAGCCTTCGCAAATTCTGTTTGAATTAGATAACGAAGTAGTTAGTTCTATAAATAAAAACAATAGAAATGTAAACGATGGTATGGAGATGGGACTCATTTGCTTTGACTTTGAGGAACGAAAATTATATTTTGCTGGTGCCCGCAGACCGTTAGTTTATTTTAACCGCAATACTAATAATCAAATGCAGTTAAACGAAATTAAAGGAGACATTTACCCAATAGGTGGTTTGCAAGGAATTTTTGATAGCACAAAAGAATTTACAACCAAAAGTATAGAAATTGAAAAAGAAAGCATGTTATACATGTTCTCAGATGGAATTACCGATCAGTTTAATGACGGAAATAAAAAAAGAATTTCTACAAAAAGATTCAAGGAATTTTTATCAGAAATTGTTGAGTTTCCTATTACTGAGCAAGAAATGTTATTGAATAGTTTTTTTTCTTCTTGGAAAGGCAATAATAACCAAACAGATGACGTATTAGTACTTGGAATTAGAATATAAAATGGCAAAAACGAATCTAGAAAAACCAATATATGAAAGCTGTTCGCCACTAATAAAAGAACAGTATAGTGAATGTATTGCTTGGCATACAAAGTTTTTAGAGGAAAAAAATGTCCCCAAATCGAAAGCAAAAGCGGTTTTACAAGCCTTAGTTGAGTGTTATCAGAATATCCTTAGCCACGCAAATCAAAGAGAAAAAACCTTCATAAATTCTATTAAAACATATTATAACAAAAAAACAATAAGGATAGAAACTTCAAACTACATACATGTTTTAAAAAAAGAAAGACTGAATGACTACCTACTTTTATTAGAAACAAAAAATAAAAACCAACTAAAACAAATATATACAAAACGCTTGTTAGCACTTAATAAATCTCCCAATCAATCTACAAGCATGGGCTTAGTGGTTATTTTTTTAATCGCATCCCAACCACCCGAATTTAAATTTATTCAACATTCCGTTAAATATTATAAATTTGTTTTAAATTTATCTATCAATCTAGAAAATGGAAAATTACTTTCATCAAGCTACGGATAATTTACCTTATGTAAATTTTGATACCGAAACTGGCGTTTTCGAAATTATAGGAAAATCATACCCCCAAAACGCTGAAAACTTTTACGCCCCAATAATTAAACTAGTAAAAGAATATTGCCAATCGCCAAAAAACCAAACTTCAGTTACTTGTAAAATAGAGTATTTTCAAACAACCTCACAACGTTTTCTAGTTGAAATTTTACATGATTTTTCAAAAATTTCTGCTCCAAATAAAATACAAATAAATTGGGGCTGCACAGATGACGTATTGGATGACGAGGACGAAATTATTTTCGTAGGAAAAGATTTAGAAAATCTATTGAATTTTAAATTCAACTTTTTACGCCATTAAAACTGACTTTAACTTAATTTAGAATTCTTAGCCTTAGCTAAATTTATCTTTCTAACAAATTATAGCTAACTTTAAATTGTGTTTTTACGAACAACCATACTCTTCATACTACTTTCCGTTATAGGTTTTGCTCAACCAATTAAAACAGATAAGGCTAAACTGGCTTTACAATTTTATGATCAAAAAGAGTTTGATAAGGCCAACGAATATTTTGAAGATTTATTTGATAAACAACCTTACCAGTGGTTTAATAAATATTACAACAGTTTATTAGGCGCAAAAAACTATAGCAAAGCCGAAAAAATTTGCAAAAAAGTAATTAAATCCAGTGCCGTATACCAACACAATTATGTTCATCTTGGAAATGTATACGCCTTGCAAAATGAACAAAAAAAAGAAAAAGAGGCTTACGAAAAAGCCCTAAAAGAATTAAACCCCATACAACCATTTGTAAACAATTTGGCCAACGCCTTTATCGAATTTCAAAAGTACGATATGGCAATTGAAGTATATTTAAAGGCACGTAAAAATAGCCCCGATTACCCCTACTTTTATGAAATTGCAGATTTATACAAACAAAAAAACGATTTAAAAGCTATGGTAAACGAGTATTTGAATGCTCTTGAGTTTAGAGATACAGAGTTACAAAACGTTCAAATAAATTTACAAAACAATTTAGGGTATGATGAAGCGCAAGGAGGATTTGATAATCCACTCCTTAAACAAGAATTACAAAAGCGTATTCAAAAAAATCCTGATAAAATTATTTTAAGCGACTTTTTAATTTTTATACAAAAACAACAAAAAGATTTTGATGGCGCTTTTGTGCAAAGCAAAGCCCTCGATAAACGCTTAAAAGAAAATGGTGAACGAATTTACGATTTAGCAAAAATTTGTGTAAGCAACAAGCATTGGCAAACCGCCCAACGTTGCTATGAATATTTAATCGAAAAAGGAAACAATAATCCATATTATGATTTAGCAACAGTGGATGGATTAACCGCCGAATACATGGCTATTCAAAAATCACAACCTACCAAAGAGAGTTTAATTAATTTAGAAAGTAAGTACAAAAAAGTTATCGAAAAATACAAAGGTACCAACTTATCGGTTAGTCTTATTAAATACATGGCTTTACTCCAAGCATATTATTTAGATAAGCCAGGTGAGGCTATTCTGCAATTAGAAAATTTAATTTCAAATTCAGGAATAAACGCAACAGAAAAAGCAGATTTAAAAATTCAATTGGCAGATATTAATTTATTAAAAGGCGATATCTGGGAAGCGTCACTTTTATACTCGCAAGTAGAAAAAGATTTTAAATACGAACCCATAGGGCAAGATGCGAAATATAGAAACGCAAAATTAAGTTTTTATGCTGGAGATTTTACTTGGGCAAAAACACAAGCCAATGTTTTAAAAGGGGCAACATCAAAATTAATAGCAAATGATGCCTTAGATTTAAGTTTAATTATTACAGATGCTATTGGGATTGACACAAACGATTTGCCTCTAAAATTATTTGCTAGTGCAGAATTGCTTGGCTTGCAACATAAATATCAACAAGCAATTTCAAGATTAGACTCTATAAACTTATTGTTTAGCACACACACCTTAGGTGATGATATAAATTTTAAAAAAGCCAAATTTTATTCTGAAACAAATAATTTAGCACAAGCCGAAAAAATGTACAAAGATATTTTAGAATTTTTCCCAACCGATTTGTATGGCGATGACGCACAATTTAAATTGGCGGAGTTGTATGAAAAACAAGGCAACAAAGAAAAAGCACAACAAACCTATAAAGATTTACTCACCAATTACAGTGGTAGTATTTTTGTAGTTGAAGCACGCAAACGTTACCGATTATTACGAGGAGATAATTTAAGTAATTAAGGAGTGTTAGGTAATTGAAAAATTCAACTATTGCAAGGCTAAGATTTGAAGTAATAAAAATATTCTGAAAGGTAAAATTATAGAAGAACAAGCAAATCCATTAAAAAGCCTTGCGTTCACATTTAGAATTATATAAAGGCCTTTTATGAGTTTAGATTGATTACCGATTGCTTGTACACAAGCTAACTCAATTATCCACAGGATAATTTCCCTAAGAAAAATTAATTGAGAGTGGTCGTTTGTTGCGACTTAATTTTTTTGAATCTTTTTTCATCAAAGAAAAAAAGTTAATTTAAAAAATACCTATGATTATATTAGTAGACTTAAGTAATCATACACTATCTTATTAATAAATCTAATTGCATTTACTAAGTTTTTTTCCTTTATTTGTTTCTCATTAAAAATTAATTAGAAATGAAAGTAGGAGTTCCAACGGAAATTTCAGCCAACGAATTAAGAGTTGCGGCAACACCCAAAACAATTAAACGCCTTCAAAAACAAGGTTTTGACGTTTATATACAAAAAGGAGCTGGTTTAAAAGCCAATTACGCAGATAAAGAATTTGAAGAAGCTGGTGCGAAATTAGTGAACACCGCTTCTGAAATATACACTCAATCGCATATTGTTTTAAAAGTAAAAGAACCAACTACTGAAGAAGTTGCGTTAATGCGCGAAGGCTTAGTAATGTTAAGTTACTTATGGCCTGCACAAAACCAAGACTTATTACAAAAGCTTGCCGATAAAAAAGTAAATGCTGTTGCAATGGACGCCATACCACGTATATCCCGTGCACAAAAAATGGATGTTTTGTCTTCAATGGCTAACATTGCTGGTTACCGTGCTGTTATTGAAGGCTCTTATCACTTTGGGCGTTTTTTAAACGGACAAATTACAGCTGCCGGAAAAGTAGAACCAGCCAAAGTATTAGTAATTGGTGCTGGTGTGGCAGGTTTAGCATCCATTGGTGCTGCAAACTCATTAGGCGCAATTGTACGTGCCTTTGATACACGTAAAGAAGTTGCAGAGCAAATTGAATCAATGGGCGCACAATTTTTAACTGTCGAAATTGAAGAAGACGGTGCAACTGCCTCTGGTTACTCAAAAGAAATGAGTAAAGAATTTATTGAGGCCGAAATGAAATTGTTTTTAGAGCAAGCAAAAGAAGTTGATATTGTAATTACTACAGCTCAAATTCCTGGTCGTCCTGCTCCAAAATTATGGTTAGATTATCACGTACAAGCCATGAAGCCAGGTTCTGTAATTGTTGATTTGGCAGCTAGTACAGGCGGTAATTGTGCCTTTACAAAAAACGGAGAAATCTTTACAACTGATAATGGTGTTACCATCGTTGGTAAGCTAAATCAATTGCCAAATCAAGCATCGCAACTGTATGGCAATAACCTTTGTCATTTATTAGATGATATGGGCAAAGCCGAAAAATTTAAAATAGATATGGAAGATGCTGTTGTTTCAAGAGCAATGGTAACTTATAACGGAAAAATTAATTGGCCACCTGCGCCTTTGCAGGTAAGTCCTACAGCTGGTGGTGGTGGTAAAAAAGTTGCCGCGCCAACAGCCGAAGAAACAAAAGCAATTGAAGAAGCAAAAGCTAAAAAGGCTGCAACATCTACCATTATTGCATTAGCAGTGGTTGGTGCCTTGTTGTTATTGGTTGGTGCCTTTGCACCTTCAGCGTTTATTCAACATTTTACGGTGTTTGTTTTAGCTGTATTTGTGGGTTGGCAAGTTATTACTAACGTATCACATTCGTTACATACACCTTTAATGGCGGTTACCAATGCTATTAGCGGTATTATTGTGGTGGGTGGTTTATTGCAAACTAAAAACGATGCAACAAATATTATGACAATCATTGCATCAATAGCCATATTAATCGCAAGTATCAATATTGTTGGTGGTTTTGTAGTTACTCACCGTATGTTGAAAATGTTTAAAAAATAATCGCACGGGAGCTGAGGCCATCGAAGCGACCGACAAAGATTCAAAAAAATAAAATTTAATTTAAAAGTTATGTTCATAGTTAAAGAAATACAAACAGCAGCATACTTATTTGCAAGTATCCTGTTCATTTTAAGTTTAAGTGGATTATCATCACAAGAAAGCGCAAAGCGTGGTGTACTCTACGGTATTGTTGGGATGATAGTTGCCATTATAGCAACGGTGTTAGGACAAGGTGTTGAAGGGCACATTTACATTATTGGCGCAATAGCAATTGCATCTATAATTGGTATTTTATTAGCCCGAAAAGTAGAGATGACTGCTATGCCGCAATTGGTAGCTATCCTACATAGCTTTGTTGGTTTGGCTGCTGTGTTGGTTGGTTTTGGTTCTTATTTAGATCCTGCTACACAAGCTTTAACTGGCGCAGAACACACAATACACTTGGTTGAAGTGTTTGTAGGAATTTTTATTGGTGCTATTACTTTTACTGGTTCTATTATTGCATGGGGAAAATTAGATGGCAAGGTACCTTCTAAACCTTGGAGTTTTAAAGGCCTTCAAATGATGAACTTAATTTTATTACTTGTGTGCGTAGCCTTGGGTGTTTTATTTTGTAATGCGCATGGCACAGGCGGAATGTTGTACTTGTTAATTATGACAGCCATTGCATCTTTTATTGGTGTTGTTTTAGTTATGGCAATTGGCGGAGGAGATATGCCAGTGGTTGTTTCTATGTTAAACTCTTATTCTGGTTGGGCTGCCTCTGCAGCTGGTTTTATGTTGGGTAATGATTTATTAATTGTAACTGGTGCTTTGGTTGGTAGTTCAGGTGCTATTCTTTCAATGCACATGTGCCATGCTATGAACCGTTCGTTCTTCTCAGTAATATTCGCAAGCGGCGGCGGTGGTTCAAGCCAAGGTGGCGAGAAAAAAGCCATTGAAGGAGAAGTTACAGCATTAAACCACGAAGAAGTGGCAACACTTTTAAAAGAAGCAAAATCGGTTGTTATTGTGCCGGGTTATGGCATGGCAGTTGCAAAAGCGCAATACCCAATTTTTGATATGGTACAAACTTTACGTAAAGCAAATAAAAATGTACGCTTTGCCATTCACCCAGTAGCGGGGCGTTTACCGGGCCACATGAACGTGCTGTTAGCCGAAGCAAATGTGCCTTACGATATTGTTTTAGAAATGGATGAGATTAATGACGATATGCCAGATACAGATGTGGTGATGGTAATTGGTGCAAATGATGTTGTGAACCCAAGTGCGCAAGATGACCCAGCAAGTTCTATTTACGGTATGCCGGTTATTGAAGCATGGAAAGCAGAAAAAGTAATTATTATGAAACGCTCTATGAGTGCTGGTTATTCAGGCGAAGATAATCCATTATTTTACAAACCAAATTCTGAAATGCTTTATGGCGATGCAAAAGCAAGCGTGGAAAAGTTGTTAGGGTTTTTAAAAGCATAGCTTAAAGTTTGATCAAACTCAATTCAAATACTCCAAAAAGGGCGATAAAAGCGCTTATTAAACAAAAGCCTTTACGCAGCGAGATTGATGTTTTTAAAGCCAATTTAATTGCGCTTCTTGATAAATTAACGGTTGTAGAAAATCAACCGAGTGATGAAAGTGAAGAGCATTTAAAAAACAATGTGCGTGATTTTTTGCGTGATACGTTTTATAAAGATACCAACGCGCTTAACACAAAGGATAAAAAAGACCTTGTTTTACATTTAGATAAAACTACGCAAAGCCCTGTTGGCGTTATTTTTGAAGCCAAACGCCCAAGTAACACAAATGAAATGCTTAGTATTGGCAATGCTAATAAAAAATCATTTCATGAGTTGGTGTTGTACTATATGCAAGAGCGCCATCAAGGCAATAACGAATTAAAACAGTTGGTAATTACGGATGTGCTACAATGGTTTGTGTTTGATGCCAACGAATTTGATAAACACATTTATCGTAACACGGCAATTAAAAAATTATTCGAAACTAAGTTAAACGATAAAAAAGATAATCCTTGGTTTTACGATGAGCTTGCAAAGCTTATAACAAAGCTAGATACAGAATTAAACCTTGTTTACTTTAATTTAAAAGATTACGAAACGTTTTTACGCGATACTAATTTAGAAAATGATAAAGAGCTCATCTCACTTCAAAAATTATTTTCGCCAACGTATTTATTAAAACAAAGTTTTACCAACGATAGCAACTCCTTAAACGAAAAATTTTATAAAGAATTGTTACACCTAATGGGTTTAGAAGAAACCAAAGAAGGTGGCAAACTTGTAATTAAACGAAAAGAAAAAAACAGACAAGCGGCATCGTTAATAGAACTTACAATTGATGCTTTACAAACCGAAGATAGTTTTTATAAAGTAAGCGATTTAAAAAGTTTTGGCACTGATAAAGAAGAGCAAACCTTTAATATTGCTTTAGAACTTTGTATTACTTGGGTAAACCGTATTTTATTTTTAAAGTTATTAGAAGGGCAATTGTATAATTACCACAAAGCCAATAAGGATTATTTGTTTTTAAACACCAACATTATTAATGATTACGATGAGTTGTTTAAATTGTTTCATAAAGTATTGGCCGTAAATATTAACGAGCGCACTGCCGTTATTCAAACAAAATACAGCCGTGTGCCTTACCTTAATAGTTCGTTGTTTGAAATTAGCGCGCTTGAAGACCAAACCATAAAAATAAATGCCTTAGATAATAATGCTTTATTAGAATTACATAGTGGCAGTGTTTTAAAAGATACAAAAAAGCAAACTGCAAGTTTACCTAGCTTGCATTATTTGTTTAATTTTTTAGATGCTTATGACTTTGCCGGCGAAGGAAACGACGATATTAAAGAAGATAGCAAAACCATTATTAACGCTTCTGTTTTAGGTAAGGTATTTGAAAAAATTAATGGCTACAAAGATGGCTCTATTTTTACGCCTGCCTTTATAACCATGTACATGTGCCGCCAAAGTATACGTATGGCGGTTGTTCAGAAGTTTAAGGAATATTTTATCAAGAAAGACTTACAAGATTTAAAAGCAGATTCGATTGAAGAAATATATGAACACATAATCAGGAAGATTTCTATTCATGATGCTAATGATTTAATTAACTCTATTAAGATTTGCGATCCAGCCGTTGGTTCAGGACACTTTTTGGTTTCAGCTCTCAATGAAATTATTTCCATCAAAGCAGATTTAGGAATTTTATGTGATGAAACAGGTAAAACATTAAGAGGTTATTCTATCGACATAATTGACGATGAATTATTTATTACTGATGAGAATGGTTCACCCTTTATTTATAATCCTTTAAATAAAGAGAGCCAACGCATGCAAAAAGCTTTGTTCCTGCAAAAACAAGCCATTATAGAAAATGGTTTGTTTGGTGTAGACATTAATCCCAAATCGGTTTTAATTTGCCGTTTGCGTTTGTGGATAGAGTTACTTAAAAACATGTATTACAAAAGCACCGATGCTAAAGCTTGGCACACAGCCGATGGTAGTTTAGAAACCCTTCCTAATATTGACATTAATATAAAATGCGGCAATAGTTTGCTCAGTCGTTTTGCTTTAAATGCTGATTTAAGTAAGGCCTTAAAAAGTATTAAATACGATATTAATGCTTACCGCGGTTTTGTAAACGATTATAAAAACGAAAAAAGTAGAGATGTAAAACGTGGTTTATTAAAATTGATAAACGACATTAAAACCAATTTTAAAACCGAGATAACAAAAAATTTAAAAGAGTATAAAGAATTAGTAAAATTACAATACGAATACAATTTATTAGTTGCGCCAAATATTTTTAAAGATAATGAGGTAAACGAACCTGAAGAAACGTATGGCAACAAAGGAAATATAAAAAAATCAAAAGAACGCATAAAAAGATTAGAGGCAGATATTGCACTAGCCACACAAAAATTAGAAGACATAAAAAACAATGCCATTTACCGCAATGCCTTTGAGTGGCGTTTCGAATTCCCCGAAGTATTAAACGATGCAGGCGATTTTTTAGGCTTTGATGTGGTGATTGGGAATCCGCCTTACGGAGTTTCTATTAAAGATCAATTAAGAGATGAATTGGTGCTATCCTTAAACAAAGTACCTGACTTTGAAATTTATTATTTTTTTATAAATCTATCCAAAAAATTATTAAAACCTAACGGCATAAAATCTTTTATTATTCCGAATTCAATACTTTTTAATGTATTTGCTAAAGCTTACAGAGAAAATTTATTTAATGAATGGCAAATACAAGAAATATTAGATTGTACAGATTTTAATGTTTTTGAAGGTTCCGCAACTGTTCGTTGCATTGTAACTTTATTTTTAAATTCAAAAAATAACAACAAGATTTTTTACCGCCCAACTGCAAAGGCTGAATCATTTGAAGAATTAATTAGTAGAGATTTAGTTGCTACAACTAAAGATATACTTTTAGCCAATAATCAAAATTGGGCTCTAGTTTTCAAACTTGATTCTTTTAAAATTAATCTTATAAGTAAAATTCGATTAAATAAAAAAAATATTTCAGATTACTTTCCAGAAATAAGTCAAGGCTTGATTGCTTATGACAAGTATCAAGGACAAGATGAAACAACTATAAAAAATAGAGTTTATCATAGTAATAAAAAACAAACTGGTTGGAAAAAATGGCTCTGGGGAGAAGATGTAACTCCGTATTCTGTGAGTTGGAATGGAAATGAATTCATTAACTATTCAGGAGGCATAGCTAATCCTAGAGAGCCTAAATTTTTTTCAAAAGAACGGATTTTGATAAGAGAAATAACAAACCCAAAAATATTTGTTGGTTATACTAAAGAAGAATTATATAATGACCCTGCAATTATAAATGTTCTTTCTAATAAAACAGGGAGTTACGAAATCAAAACTTTATTAGGTATTTTAAACTCGAAACTAGCAACGTTCTTTCATTTTAACTCTTCTCCTAAGGCAACGAAAGGAGCATTTCCTAAAATTCTCGTAGAAGATATTAAAAAATTCCCTTTACCAAATATTAGCAAAAAAGAACAACAAAAAATCATCACCCTCGTTGATAAAATCCTTTTACAAAAACAACAAGGTAAAGAAACTAGCGCTATAGAAAAACAAATAGATGAGTTGGTGTATCAGTTATACGAATTAACGCCAGAGGAAATAAAAATTATTGAAGGGGCTGATTAGCGGTTATTATTTTATTTGTTCCTTTAAGTAATTCATAATTTAAGTATATTTGGATAGGTGAAAAAATTACTACACATACTTTTTTGTTTCTATTTTATTACACTTGCTTTTATGCCTTGTATAGAAAATAAAGGTTGTGAAGATAATTGCTGTAAAACCGAAACCGCTCAACACGATACAAATAAAGATTCTACTAAATCAGAAGATGCTTGTAGTCCGTTTTGTGTAAGTAAATGTTGCACACCCCATTTTGTAACACAAGACTTTAGCAGTACTATTAAAAATATTGCTACAGTAAATACTATTTATACACAACACACCCTTTCAGAATTGCCTGAAGTGTCGCTTCCAATTTGGCAACCGCCTAGGTTAGTTTAGTAATTATTTGCGTATTTAATACGTGCTTCTTAATTATTAAACTAAAACTATTACAAGTGAAAAATATTAAATTTTTATTAGTTGTTTTAACTATTTTATGTGTTAAAACAACCTGCTTGGCACAAGCACAACCAGTAATTGATTCACTAAAAACAATTACGGTGAAAGTAAAAGGCCTTACATGTAAAGGCGATTTAAAAACCATTGCCGGAAATGTAGAAGAAATAAAAGGTGTAAAAAAATGCGAGCCAATAAAACTTGGTGCTGCATCAACCTTTAAAGTAATTTATAATCCATTAATTGCTAAAGAAACCGAGATTTATAAAGCAATTGAAGATACAGAAGGTTGCGAAAACGCAAGCGATAGACCCTACAAGGTAAAAAAGTAAAGTAATTTTAATTATTAAACTAGTACAATGAAAAAAATAGTAATCATTGTTGCTTTACTTTTTCCTGTAACTTTTTTTTCGCAAAACCTAAAAGGAAAAGTTATCGACTCAAAAAAAGAGGCAATTGTTGGCGCCAATGTATATTGGCTAAATACAAGTATGGCATCCGTATCTAATGAAAATGGTGAATTTGAAATTAGTATACCGCCGTCTGACTCGTTACAAAAAAGTAAAGCACATAATAAACTGTTAGCAAATTACATAGGTTATGGTACCGACACTATAACCGTTAAAACACAAACCTATGTAGTTTTTAAATTAAAAGAAAACAAAACACTCAATGAAGTTGTTGTGGTTGGTGAAAAAGATGGAATTATTCTTTCTAACAAAAGTGTAAATAAACTAGAAATAATTGGGGAAGGCGAATTAAAAAAATCTGCTTGTTGTGATTTGGCAGGATGCTTTGAAACACAAGCCAGTATTCAACCACACACCACTAATGTAATTACAAATTCAAAAGAACTGCGTATACTTGGTTTATCGGGCGTTTACAACCAAATTTTAATTGATGGTTTTCCTATTATCCAGGGCTTGGCTTATACTTATGGCATTAGCGGTTTTCCTGGCACATTGGTAGATAATATTTATGTTGCAAAAGGCGCTAACAGTGTAATGCAAGGTTATGAGAGTATTAGCGGACAAGTAAATGTTGTCACAAAAGAACCAGATAAAACAGATAAATTATTTTTAAATGTTTATGCAAATAGTTTTTTAGAAAAACATGTTAATGTAAATTTTGCCTTTAAGAAAAAGAAGTGGAGTAATTTAATTGCCTTCCATACCGTGCAACCCGCAAATAAAACAGATAGGGATGGAGACGATTTTTTAGATTTACCTTTACTTAAACGCTACGTTGCCTACACCAAATTAAAGTACGGTAAAGAAAATGATTGGGGATTAAGTTTTAAAATGGGTTTGCGTTATATAAATGAACAGCGCATAGGCGGACAAGAATTTTTTAACCCAGATAAAGATAAGGGCACACAAAACGCCTACGGCCAAACCGTAAATTTAGGGCAACCAGAAGGGTACATGCGCGTTGGCTATCGCTTTAACGATGTGCATAACATTGCCGTATATTCTTCAGCGTATACGCAACAGCAGCAATCTTATTTTGGAACAACAAAATACACTGGTTTACAAAATAATTTCTATTTAAACGGACAATACGAATTAAATTATTTAGAAAAACATTCGCTTAAAACAGGAATTAGTTTTCGTCATTTTCAATTAAACGAAATAATTTCTTTTTCTGATACAACGTTAAAAAGAACCTATGCTGGTAAATACAATCGTTTGGAAGATATACCTGGCTTGTTTGCTGAAAATGCCATGAGTTTTTTTAATAATAAATTAAATTGGATACTTGGCGTTAGGCTTGATCATCACAATGAGTTTAGCTATAAATTTACGCCACGGACTATGATAAAATGGGATGTTGCAAAAAATTCTATTGTAAGAGCAAGCATAGGTAAAGGATGGCGCACTGTAAATTTATTTAGCGAAAACGTTGGTATGCTTGCCAGTTCAAGAGATATAGTAATTACAGAAAAACTAAAGCCAGAGGAAGCTTGGAACTATGGCTTAAATTTTACACAAAAATTTGAGCGCCAAAACCTAACCGGGCATTTTAGTGTAGATGCATATCACACGCAATTTCAAAATCAAATTTTCCCGAATTATGATTTAGATGCCACAAAGGCCTTTGTATCTAATTTTGGAGGAACAAGTGTAAGTAATGGATTTCAGGCAGATGTATATGTGAAATTATGGCGTAGGTTTGAATTTAAAACGGGCTATAATTTTTTAGATGTTTATCAAATTATAAACGGTACTAAAGATGTTTTACCATTTAATTCGATGCATAAAATGCTTGTAACATTTGGCTACAAACCAATCAACAATAAATTTCATATTGATGTTAATCTTCATGTTTTTGGTAAACAGCGCTTACCAAATACAACTGGTAATCCGAGTGATTTTAAACAGCCCGATTTCTCAAAACCTTATCAATTGTTGAATGCGCAGTTTACATATATTTTAAAAAAGTTTGAATTTTATGCTGGTTGCGAAAACATATTTAACTTTAGGCAAAATCAACCTTTGGTAAGTTGGCAAAATCCATTTGGGAACTACTTTGATTCATCATTTGCCTGGGGGCCAACAAGAGGAAGAGAGTTTTATGGTGGTATACGTTTTAAGTTAGATAGTTAGGGGTTTTTAAGGTAATTCTGGCAAATAGAGAATAAAATTGAATAAGCTGATTCTTATTTCTTAAAGAACTGCTTCATAAATTCGCTTGCAAAAACGAAGTTAAAAAGTTCTTTGTTATCGGTATTTAATATTTTTGATTTATCCCCAACCCACCAATTTTCGCCTTTAAAAACAAACATAATATTTTCGCCAATTTCTACCACCGAATTCATATCATGCGTAATGATTATGGTTGTAATATTGTATTCCTTTGTAATATCACTTATTAATTCATCAATTACAATACTTGTTTTAGGATCTAGCCCCGAGTTTGGTTCATCGCAAAATAAATAGCTTGGATTATTTGCAATTGCTCGTGCAAGCGCAGCTCGCTTTTTCATACCGCCACTTAATTCCGCCGGGTACAATTTATTTCTACCGGTAAGTTGTACGCGCTCTAAACAAAAATTCACACGATCCATTTTTTCTGCTTTACTCAAATCGGTAAACATATCTAAAGGAAAGCGGACATTCTCTTCTACTGTTTGCGAATCAAATAAAGCACCTCCTTGAAATAACATTCCAATTTTTTTCCGAACCTCTTGTTGTTCTTTTCTATTAAGTTTCGGGAAATTTACACCGTCGTACAAAATATCCCCACCATCAACTTGATGCAAGCCTACCATTAATTTTAAAATAGTTGTTTTTCCGCAACCACTTTCGCCAATAATCAAGTTGGTTTTTCCGGGTTCAAAAACACACGACACATTTTTTACTACATGCCTATCGCCAAAGGTTTTATTTATGTTTTTAATTTCAATCAATGATTTAAGAAAATGTTTGTTAAGATTAAACCAAATAATAAAATTAAAATGCTGCTGTAAACAACTGCACTGGTGCTACTTTTACCAACTTCTAAGGCGCCACCTTGTGTGTAATAACCAAAATAACTAGAAACTGAGGTTATCAGAAATGCAAACACAATAACCTTAGTAAATGAGTAATACAATTTATTAGGATCGAAAAATGCTTGTATGCCAAAAATATATTCGTAACCTGTGCAAGCACCCGCTGAAACGCCCATGATATAGCCACCAAAAATCCCTAAAAACATACTTAGCGCAATTAAAAACGGAAATATTAAAACAGCAGCTGCGATTTTTGGAAAAATTAAATAACCCGCTGAATTTATTCCCATAATTTCCAAAGCATCAATTTGCTCAGTAATACGCATTGCGCCAATTTCAGAGGCAATATTACTTCCAACTTTACCTGCTAAAATTAAACAAACGATTGTAGGGCTAAACTCTAATAAAATACTTTCGCGTGTTGTAAAACCAACAGCATACAACGGCACCCACGGACTGCTAAAACCAAAGGCAGCCTGAATAGTAATAATACCACCCATAAATACTGAGATAATAGCGATTATTGGTAAGGATGAAATTCCAATACTATTAATTTCGTGAACTATTTGGCGCCAGTAAACACCAACTTTTTCGGGCTTACTAAACACCCTAATAAGTAGCATTGCGTAACGCCCTATGTGAAAAAATGGTTTCATTTATTTGCCTTAAAAATACTAATATTATTGGTATATTTGTGAGGTAAATGATTAGAAGAATTATATTAGTACTTTTAGTTACAAGCCTTTCAGCTACTGGGCTTCAATCATGCTTTATTTTTAAGCCCAAAAACCGTTGCGATAGTTGCCCAGGTATTATTAAACATAAAAAAACAAGGAAATCTACCAAAGGGAGTATTTAGGGTTCACTCAAAATGTATAAAAATTAACTGAATCGAGGCAGCGAAGTGAAGATGTATATAAATACTTTGAACTGAGCTAACGACGAGTCAGTTAATTTTTATCAAGCTAAAAACGCAAAGAAAACTAAATTTTATCTGTAAGGATTTTCCTTAGAAAGTCCAAAAAGGTTTGCACTTAAAAAGAGATTTAACCCTCCGAGCTCTTGTCAATTGGCATATTTGCGTTTTTGAGTGAACCCTATTTAATAAAACAAGTTCGCATTGCTAAATACATTCCAATAAAAACTTGGTTTCTTAATTTTTTGATTAGGTAAGTATAAAAAAGCATTACCTGTTGTATCAAGCATGGGTATATGGCAGTTTTGTGCTTTGTTCCATTTTTTGGGAATAAATTTTAAATCGTGAATAAATTTATTTTGAACAGCATTTCTTACCTGTTCAGCATCTACACCAACATTGCCTTGTATGTTTTGTCCGAATCCCATATTAATTTTTGTTTGTAAACTCAACAAACCATGCGAGTAATTGCAGTACAATCCGCCTGTGGTATCCATGTAACATTTATTGTAAAATTCTTTATTATCAATTTTGGTGAATTGTCCCATTTTACCGGTCCACATTGTACAGTTTATTGCTACTTGCACAATACTATCGTGCTGGTATTGCAATAAAAATGAGCCAGTTCTAAATCTATCTAACACTTGTTTTGCAAGAATATCATTCTCTGTTATAAAACTAATTTTGCCAAATTGTAAATTTACAATGCCTGTTACTTGACTTGTTTTAATTTTATTTGAATACAAATTATAACTGTATGCAACACAGTTTTTATATTTTGTTTGATTAGACACAGAATTAAAAAAAGGATTAAAAAAATTTTGTTTTTTTCCGTAGCCTAAAACTATGCCTTGTGCTAAAACAAATTCGGTATAGATTTTTTTTGGTCCTAAATTTTTTATATTAATGTAAAACCGCGCTTCGGTATTTGCTTGAAAATTATTATCAATAAAATAAAAATTAGCATTAAAACCAATACGCTGAAAATGACTACCAATGGCAAAGTTAGCACCAATGTTTAAACCCATTCGTTTATTGTACAGCAAAATATCTTGTGCCATAATTTGAGACCATAAAAAAATTAGTATCAATAGATTTCTAAACATTTTATTTGTAAAAAATTTCTATTTCATTAATTATTCTATTGGGCGTTAAACTTAATCCGTTTAAAATAATATGCGAAGATAAATAATAGGTTTCTCGCTCTTTCAATTTAGTTTCAATAAATAAAAGTAATTCATCGTTATTTAAATTTTGTAAAAGTGGTCGTTTTGTTTTGGCATTTACCAAGCGGCTGTAAAGTGATTTTGGATCTAACTGTAAATAAATTAAGCAACCCTTTTGTTTTATTACGTTTAAATTGTCGTTAAAGCAAACAGTTCCACCACCAAGTGCTACAACAGTTTTGTTTAAGGTTTCAGCAATTTTACTTAATTCTTTGGTTTCAATTTCTCTAAAAAATAATTCGCCAACTTTATTAAATAATTCAGAAATTGTTGTGTGATTTGCTTTTTCGATTTCTTTATCTAAATCAAAAAAATTATAATTTAATTCGTTGGCAAGTTTTTTCCCTATACTAGATTTTCCGCAACCCATAAAACCAGTTAAGAATATTATTTGAGGAAGGTGCATCATTAAATTATTTCTATTGCAAAAAAGGTTGTATCGTCAACTTGCTGGGCACTACCTTTAAACTCTAGGTAAAAATTCTTCAGGTACACTACTTGTTGTTCAAGCGACAGGGTTTTAGTTTTTTCTAACTCTCTTTTTAAACCGAGTTTGTACATACGCTTTTTAGTAGTAAAGTGTTTCTGATCGTAGTAACCATCTGATACAAGGTAGATTCTATCTCCTTTATTAACGGGAAGATCAACCTCTTTTAGTTCTTCTGATGAAATTTCATAAAATGTGTTGTTCGATTTAATTTCAGTTATTTCATTGTTTGAAAATAAAAAAACAGATTGGCTGGTTCCAAAAAACGAAACATTTTTAGTTTCATTATTATAACTAATTAAAGAAATCGCATAACTTTCTTTAGCATTATTACTAACGCCATACACTTTTTTAAACTCATGATTGAGGGTAGCTACAATTTGCTGTAAACTTTTTTTGGATGTGATTGAATCAATAATTCCATGCAGTAAAGAGAAAACAGAAAATGAAAGTAGTGCACCGGGAACGCCATGGCCAGTGCAATCTACAATAGCAAAATAAGATAAATTATCTTTCTTATTTATATAATAAAAATCACCGCTTACAATGTCTTTGGGTAAATAAAAAAGCGAAACTTTAACACGATTAATTAATTCTTCGTTAATAAACGTCTCTGATGGTAAAATGCTGTTTTGAATATTCTGAGCGTACTCTAAACTTTCTGTAATTAATTTATTTTTGGCCGAAAGTTGTAGGTTTGAGTAACTTAACTCTTCGGTTTTTTGATTTAAGGCTTTTGTGCGCTCATCTACTTTTTTCTCAAGCAGGGCATTTTTAATTTTTATTGATCGCAATCGTAACTGAACAAAAATATAAATTAGTAGAAGTATTGCTGTTACAACAATTACTTTAAACCACCAGGTTTTATAAAATGGAGGGCTAATAATAATATTGTAACTTAAAATTTTACCAATATTTTTCTTTCCGTTTGATAGCGAAAGTTGAAATACATATTCGTTAGGTTCTAAGTTTGTATAAATTGCTTTGTTGTATGTATTAGGTAAACTCCAATTGCTGTTATATCCTAGTAAGCGGTAGGTATAATAAACATTGTCAAATAAATGATGATTAATGCCACAAAACTCTATTTGAATATCATTTTCAAAATGTTCTAATTTTAAATCTTTAGCAACATCAACCATTTCATTAATGTAATTTTTTGACTTTTTAAACACCAATGAAACTGAATCGTGCGAAACGTTAGAGAGGAAAATTGGTATATCAATTTTTAATTGATTACTAGGCTTATACCTATAAGCGCCTGTCTCAGTTGGAATCCAAACATATTGACCCTCGGAGAAAATAAATTTATTAGTTAAATCATTTTCTATTAAACCATTTTTTGAATTTATAACTTGGTAAATACAGTTTTGATTATTTTTTGGTTTAATTGGAATTTGGATGAGTCCCTTATTGGTGGCTACAAACAAAGAGGTGTCTATAATTGCAATACTTGCTATTTCATTTGTAAAAAATCCATCTTTTCTGGTATTAGATTTTACTTTATCATCTTCTAAGCAAAATAAACCCCTATCTGCGGCTATCCAAATATGATTATATTTATCTTTAAGAACACTATTTACTATCCCTGTAGGAAAGCCAACAACATTTTTATGACTAAAGTATTCAACTGTTCGTTCTTTAATTTTTATTAATCCATCGCCAGTGGCAAAATAAGGCGTATTATTTAAAACTAATCCATCTTGAAAATAAGCCACTTTAAATAATTTATTATTAAAGGAATCTACCTTATTGATGTAATAATTATATTTTATGAACGACCTTTTATAACCAAGCCAAATAAACGAATCTTGCAAAACCATGCTCATAGATTGATTGTCGAGCTTATTAATTTTATACTCAAAATTTTTTGTTTTTCCATCAGGACTAATTTTTAAAAAACCTGTTTCGCCGTTAGTGAGGTAGAGGTTATTTTTTTTATCAAAGAGTATTTTTTGCCAACTCCCGTTGAACGGCTTTAAGTTTAAATAAGGAACAAATTTATTTGAATCAACATTAAAGAATTTAATGTCACTTGCAGATAATGCAAAGAGTTGATTATTATTATTTTTTGCAAAGGCAATTGGTGCGGTATTGAGTGGATACTTTACAATGTTGCAATTAATCATTTTAAATAATCCATTGGTACTGCTACCAACCCAAAGTAGTTTATTGTTATCAAGGGCTAAACATTTAATCTCACATTTATCAATACCATTATCAGGCCCAAAATAATCAAACTTAATAAGGTCTGTTGTTCTATAAAGTCCTATTTTTGTACCAATCCAAACTTCATTGCCGTTTACTAAAATACATTTAATGCTTGAGGTTTTAAATCCATTATCACTGGTAATTCTCTTTATAAGTTTAAAATTTTTAAAAACTAATAGCCCGTTTTTTGTGGCTGCTAAAACTAAGTCTTTATAAATTTTTATATCTGAAGCGCCTCCAATTGAATTATTAAATTCATCTTTTATTTCTATTATTTGTTTGTTTGCAAGCCTAACCAGTATTGATTTACGTGAAGGCAGCCAGCAATTATTTTGAGCGTCGAATGTAATTGAATAAGCAATAACTTTTGTTTTAATTAAATTTCTTTTTCCATTCACTATTTCCATTAGCCCATCCTGGGTTGAAAGATAGAGTTTGTTTTTGTATTGCGTAATAACCAAAACATTAGAACCTAGGCTATCATTTAAAAGTTGGTTAAGGTTTTTAATTGTATCTTTAGATATAACATCCAAGCCGCCTTGAGAGCCAACGTAAATACTGGTATCGGTTAAAAATAAACATCGTATTAAATCATTGTGCAACCCATCATCTTGATTAATGTTTTTAAAACTAACACCGTTGTAGCAAGATATACCTCCACCAAATGTTGCTATCCAAATGCGATTAAACTTATCGGCTTTAATATCATAAATAATTGAAGAGGGTAAACCATCCTCGACCGAAATTTTTTTAAAGGTTTGAGAATTTGTTTTAAGTAAATAAAAAAACAAACATAAAATTAAAAGATGTTTTTTTTGAAACAATTATAATTTTGGATGGTAATTAAATTTTAAGCCGCACAATTTTTCCATTTCTTTGCCAGCATCGAACATGTCTTCATCTTCCATGTAATAAAACCAATCAATTTCAAAATTGATTTTAAATTTATCTTTTCCTTCTTTATTTAAGAATAAAAATAAATCAAACATTACTTTTGCTGATGTTGAGTTAAAATAGTCAAAATCAACTTTTAATGCTTTACTAAGCGTGGCTTTGCTACTATCTAAATCATTTAAAACATACAAATAATTAAAATATTCTTTAAACCATGTAAATACGGGTTCGTAATACTTTAAAGGATTCTCAGGCCTACTTTCTCCACTTATAACAAATTTATTTTCTAAATGATTTAAGTAAATACTTGGGTTTATTTCATTCCCACTAATCTCAAGCGCTTGCATAATTTTTGCTATTTATATTAAAGTTTATATTGAATAAATAATTATTGTTATGTGAATTGATTTTATATTCGCAAACATCTGTTTTAATGTACATATCAACCAAGCCTAAACCTGCAGTTGCAACTTTAGAATAAGTTTTGTTTGCTATAATTTCGGCCTTCAATGTTTTTAATTCCTCCTTACTTTTGGTGGTCATAAAATCCATTTGGTTTTTAATTGCCTTCTTTTGTTCTTCATTAATAACATTAATTGTATCTATTTTATAACCATTTTCCTTTTTTGAAATTAATAAAAATGATTTATAAGGTAAGATATCTTCACTAGGGAAAAAATTATGCTTGATAATGTTTTCAACACATTCATTAATGGCGTTATAAACGCGCATGGTAGTTGTTATTGATTCGCCATTTGCTTTTAGTTTTGTTTTTGTAATAGACAAGATGGTGTTTAGCACACTTGAATCCATAAACCCATAATAGCTAAATATAACATTGTTAGTGTAAAGGTTGTTAATTAATGATTCCATCATACACAAATTTAGCTTATTTTTAGAGCCGTACAAATACTTTTAGAGCAAATTCAATTATCTTTAGATTAAATTTTTCAGATTAACTAAGCGCTAATAAATATTTACTTTTTTATTAAGCGATTTCATTTTTTACTCAAAGCAAATTCCTTTGCAAAATAGGTTAATATTACATCAGCCCCTGCACGTTTTATACTGAGTAATATTTCATCGCGAACTTTTTCACCATCTATCCAACCCTTTGCTGCTGCAGCTTTTACCATAGCGTACTCCCCGCTTACATTGTATGCCGCTATTGGTAAAGTAAAGTTATCGCTTAACAATTTTATAACATCCAAGTAACTTAAAGCGGGTTTTACCATTAAAAAATCTGCTCCTTCTTGTAAGTCCAAATCGGCCTCTATTAATGCTTCTTTACTATTTGCAGGATTCATTTGGTATGTTTTTTTATCGCCAAATTTTGGGGCACTGTCCAAAGCATCTCTAAATGGACCATAAAAGGCGCTTGCATACTTGGCGGTATAACTCATAATTGAAACATCTGTAAACCCATTTTCGTCTAATGCTGCGCGTATTGCGCCTACCCTACCATCCATCATATCGCTTGGGCCAATAATATCTGCTCCTGCTTGTGCTTGCACTAATGCCATTTTGCAAAGTATATCTAATGTTTCATCATTTAAAATTTTTCCGTTTTTTACCAAGCCGTCGTGTCCATCACTACTGTAAGGGTCCATGGCAACATCGGTCATTATTACCGCCTCAGGAAAATTCTTTTTTATTAATTGAATAGTTGTGGGATAAAGCCCTTTGCTATTTAAGCCTTCCGTTGCTCTTTTATCCTTTAACTTATCATTTATACTCGGAAATAAACAAAATGTGCTTAAGCCTAATTTTAAACAACTTTCTATTTCTTTTATAATCAAGTCTGTGCTAAGCCTGTATATGCCTGGCATTGAGGCTACTTCTGATTTTTTGTTTTTACCTTCAATTAAAAAAAGTGGTAAAATTAAATCGTTTGTTGTAACCCAATTTTCTTGTGTAATATTTCTGATTATTTGGTTTTTTCGGTTACGGCGTGGGCGTTGTGGTATGTTATACATAATATTGTAAATAAATTTACAAATATAATTCAACTTAAAAAATTTAAAGTTAAATTTGTTATATTTAATCCCCATGAAAATTATATGTATACTTCTTTTTTTACAACTTTGGTTGCTGCCAATTTTTAAATCACAAAATGTAAGTGGAATTGTACTAAATTCCTCAACAAAAGAAGAAATTCCTTACGTTGCGGTTGGCATAAAAGGAACAAGTTTTGGCACACTTAGTAATGAAAAAGGTGTGTTTAGTCTAGATGGAAAATTTAAGGAAATGGATACACTTGTTTTCTCAGGTATGGGTTTTCAGACAGAGTTTATCATTTATCACCAAAGTACAAGTAACAAGTTAGATACTGTTTTTTTAAAAGAACAAAACATAGTTTTACCTAACATAGTTGTGTATGCTCCATTAACAAATAGTTCAGAAATCGGATTTTCAAAAACGAGCGCATCTCGGTCGGTTAATTTTGCTCTTAGCAATGGTATAAATAAAAATGTAGGATCGCAAGTTGGTAAATATTTTAAATTTGATAAAGCTACAGAGTTACAAAAATTTTCATTTTACTTAAACGAAAATAATTTTGACACTGTAAAATTTAGAGTTAATGTATTTGATATTGAATCCAACATACCAAGTAATTTTTTACACTCAGAAGAAATTTTGTTAGAGCTTGTAAATGCAAAGGCTGGGTGGATACAAGTAGATTTAAGTAAATACAAAATTAGAGTAGATAAACCTGTTGCCCTTTGTTTGGAATGGATTTATGGGGGCAAAAAAGGAAATAAACTCACACTACCAATCTCGTTACCAGTTTTTGGGAGCAAGCATTTTTATAAATATGGGAGTCAAAATAATTGGAAGGTTTTTGGGAATATGAGTACACCAATGTTACTAACTGTTATGCAATAATGAAAAAAGTATTTCAAGTTATATTAGCCATTTTTGCAGTATTTGTTGGTATTTATCCTGCTATCTATTTTTTCGTGACTAGTAGCTTTGGGTTATTAAGTACAAAATCAGAGTTAGTTTTAAATTCAACTATTTGGAAAATTTTTTTTTATGCACATATATTTTCTGGAGGAATTGCTCTATTAATTGGATGGATTCAATTTATTAAACGGCTTAGGGAAAAGCGATTAAAGTTGCACAGAAACATTGGCAAAACTTATGTTTTACTTTGTTTAATTAGTGGCATTTCTGCTTTGGTTATTGCACAAAATGCAACTGGTGGTTTAATATCCATACTTGGTTTTTCTTTTCTTGCACTTTTTTGGCTGTACTTTACATATAAAGGATATGTGGCAATAAGACAGAGAGAAATTGTGAAACATCAAAACTTTATGCTTCTAAGTTATGCTGCCACATTTGCTGCCGTAACACTAAGGATTTGGCTTCCAGTATTGGTGCTAGTAGTTGATGACTTTTTTCTGGCTTATAAAATTACTGCGTGGGTATGTTGGGTCCCGAACCTTGTTGTTGCATGGCTAATTATAAAGAAAAAATCACTGTTTCATAAAACGTTTCCCAATCCAATAATCTAATCCTAATTTGCCACTACCAAAAGTAAGTAAGGCAAATAACATAAGTAAATAGTATAAAGGAATTTCAAAGCCATTATCGCCCGCAGCAAAACCATTTGCCCAGTGTGCAGTTTTTATTGCAACAATCATAGTAACAATTAATGCAACAGAAATGTAACGTGTGCCTAAGCCTAGAATTAATAAAAACACACCTAACATTTCAGTAGTAGCAGCCAAGTATGCATTCAGCTTCGGCGCCACGATACCAATACTTTCAAACCAATCAGCAACCGAGTTCATATCTTGCCACTTTATTTTCGCAGTTTCGTAAAAACCATAAGCAAGCACTAATCGTAAAGCTAATAAACTAACAGACTGAAAGTTGTTACTTAAATTATTAAATTTCAATATTAATTTTTTCATGGGGATGTTGTTTATGGTTTATGTATTTAAAAATCCGATTATAAATTGCCGCTGTTTTAAATCTTCAATGAAAGTTAACACATGCGATCTTAGAAGATCTAAATCATGAATTTTAAATAGTGTATTCGCCTCACCGAGAATTTCAGAGAGATTTTTCTCATTGGCAATGCCTTCAATAACAAAAACGTAAAGCATTGATAAATCAATAAACTGCACATTGCCTGTATCTTTTTCGCGATAGATTAATAAAAAATAATTACCTAACTTTTCAATCAAATTATCTGTTGGAGAAGTTGTGTGTACAGGATAGTTAAACGAAACTAATTTATGTTCAGGGTTTATTGCGATTGCCTCCTCTAACCAACTGCCTATTTCTTTTGTTGGTGGATAAGCCAAGTCTTCCATAGTGTGCACTTCCAACTCTAACCATTCAAAATACAAAAGGTCATTTAAAAAAGGTAAGTTTAATTTTTCTGAAATATTTTTTTCTTTACAATAATGGTAAAACTCTAAAGGCATTTTCCAAACTTGTGTAGTTTGGCATTTATGTTCTGTAAAAAAAGTATGTGTTAATTCTTGCCATTGTTCGTTGGGCAAAAAACTATAAGTTATTGGGTAGGCTGTTTCTAAAGTATCGCAAGCAATATTAAAAACCAACCTTCGGTATTGGTATAAATTATTTTTGTTACTTAAAATTAAATCTGGTTCAATTCCATTTCTGCAATAGTTGGCCAAATTGGCTTGCTGTGTATAGGTTTCTTCTTTAAGCATAAACAAAACTTTTTTTCCAGTTATTGGCAACAAGTTCATCCATGCGGCTTAACTCGTTTTGTAATTCTGCTAATTCAGGCATATTAAAATCTCTTTCCAATAAAACAGGCACTGGCTCAATTAATTTTGTGGCGTAATCAAATAATTCAAACACTGGGTCAATAATAGCTTGGCCGTGTGTATCAATTATCAAGCTATCGCTTACTTGCTCGTGCCCAGCCATGTGTATGTAAGCCACTTGCGAAAGAGGTAACTTTTTAATGAACTCCTTTGCGTTATAATTATGGTTAAAAGAGTTTACGTAAACATTATTTACATCCAACAAAAGTTTACACTTGCTCTCATTTACAATAGCAGAAATAAATTCTTCTTCTTTCATTTCTGCAGCTACAGATGTGTAATAGCTTACGTTTTCAATTACAAGTGGCATTTCTAAAATGTCTTGTACTTGTTTAATGCGTTGTACAATGTGCTTTACTGCATCTTCTCTAAAAGGAATAGGCAATAAATCGTAAAGGTGCGCATTATCACATTTACTATAGCTAAGATGTTCGCTATAAATTTTTACGTTGTAACGTTTTAAAAAATGTTTTACTTGTTTTACAAATTCAACATCCAACTCATCAGGACTACCAATGCTTAGCGATAAGCCATGGCAAGTAATAGTATATTTTTCTGCAGCTTTATCTAATAATTTTTTCCAATAGCCACCCATGCCAATCCAGTTTTCTGGCGCCATTTCTATGAAAGCGGGAGTGAGTTCAGTACTTTGCAAAAACTCTTCTGCAAAATCTTTTCTAAAGCCTATACCTATTTGGTGTTGTAACATAAATTTATATGAGAATAAAAAAACCCTTCAAAACGTATTTGAAGGGTAATTTTTTTTGTGATTAAATTAGTGAGGTTTTTTTTCTGTAGATTTTTTTTCTCCACATTTACCTTCTCCACACTTACCATCTTTAGCTTTTTTCTCTCCGCATTTTGCATCTTTAGCTTTTTTCTCGCCACATTTTGCATCTTTAGCTTTTTTCTCGCCACATTTTGCATCTTTTGATTTAGTTGCATCTGTAGTTTCAGCTTTTTTCTCGCCGCAAGCAGCTTCAATAGATTTTACTAAAGATGTACGAACTTCGCCAGCAGTGCCTAAAGCATTGTAGTTTAATAAACTTGAAGCGTTAATAGCGCTAGCGCTCATTAATGCACCTGCAATAATAGATGCAGTTAAGGTTGATTTTTTTTCCATGTTTTTAATTGTTTTGTTAGTGAATAATAAATATACGCTCAAAAACACACCAATAGATTTCCACAAGCGTTAAAATTACGTTAATTTAGCATAACATGCTGATAATTAATGGGTTTAATTTTTAATTCGCTTATAAACCTCTTAGAGTTTCTACAAAATCTGGAATTGAAGACGCGTTTTCAATATTAAAATCGCCTATTTTGGTTCTTCTTAAACTTATTAAATGTGCACCACTGTTAAGTGCCAAGCCAAAATCGCGTGCAATGCTTCTTATATAAGTGCCTTTGGTACATTGAATCTTAAAAGAAACTTCAAACTCTTTTATTTCGGTAATTTCAAATAGTTTTATAGTTATTGGTCGTGCTTTTAATTCTACTTCTTTACCAGCTCTTGCAAGATCATAAGCGCGCTTACCATTTACCATAACAGCACTAAAAATTGGCGGCACTTGTTCTTGCTCGCCCATAAATTTCTTAGTAGTTTGCAAAATCAAATCATCTGTAATATGTTCTGTAGGAAATATTTTATCAATAGGTTTTTCTAAATCGTAACAAGGGGTTGTTGCGCCTAGCTTTATTGTACCCGTGTACTCTTTATCTAGTCCCATTAACTCGTTAATAGTTTTCGTTTTTTTTCCAGTACAGACTACTAAAAGTCCTGTAGCCAAAGGATCTAGCGTGCCAGCGTGTCCTACTTTTGGTTTTGTTTTAATTGTATCTAGTACTAAAGATGGGTGATGTTTAATACTATGTTTTATTTTATTCACTGCCTGAAAGCTTGTCCAGGTATAGGGTTTGTCAATTAACAAAACCTCTCCGTTATAAAAATTATATGATTTCAAGACACAAATATAGTTTAAGGTTGTGAATTATTAAGCCTTACATTTAAACTAAAAACCTTAAATTTGATACCGTTAAAATTATTGGTTATGGAAAAATTTGATGTTACCGTTATTGGTTCTGGTCCTGGAGGATATGTGGCTGCTATTCGTTGCGCACAATTAGGAATGAAAACTGCCTTAATAGAAAAATACCCTACCTTGGGTGGTACTTGCTTAAATGTAGGTTGCATTCCTTCAAAAGCATTATTAGATAGTAGCGAACATTTTTATAATGCCGTTCATCATTTTGAAGAACATGGTATTGATATTAAAGCACCCAAAGTAAATCTAAAACAAATGATTGAGCGCAAACGTGGTGTGGTAAAAATGACGTGTGATGGGATTAATTTTTTAATGAAGAAAAATAAAATTACCGTTTACCAAGGGCATGGTAGTTTTGAAAATAAAAATACCATTCAAATTAAAAAAGACGATGGCAGCGTTGAAAAAATTGAAAGCGCAAAAACTATTATTGCCACTGGCTCTAAGCCCTCAACTTTACCTGGAATTGAAATTGATAAAAAACGAGTAATTACCTCAACAGAAGCATTAGAACTTACTGAGGTTCCAAAGCACATGGTGCTTATTGGTGGTGGCGTTATTGGTTTAGAGTTAGGTAGTGTTTATGGACGCTTAGGTTCTAAAATTACAGTTGTAGAATACATGGACAGAATTATTCCCGGTATGGATGGTGCTTTAAGCAAAGAATTACAACGTATATTAAAAAAGAATTTAGGTTTTGAGTTTTTGTTTAAACATAAAGTTACTGGTGTAAAAGCTACTGCTAAGGAAGTAACAGTAACTGCGCTTAATGCAAAAGATGAGCCAGTTGAAATTAAAGGCGATTATTGCCTTGTGGCAGTAGGCCGCAAACCATACACAGATGGTTTAGGCTTAGAAAACGCAGGAGTAAAAGTTGATAACCGTGGTAGAATAGAAACTGATGGTCATTTAAAAACTAACGTTGATGGCATTTACGCTATTGGCGATGTGGTAAAAGGAGCTATGCTAGCCCACAAGGCAGAAGAAGAGGGGGTTTATGTTGCAGAACAATTAGCAGGACAAAAACCTCATATTAATTACAATTTAATTCCAGGTGTAGTTTATACTTGGCCTGAGGTTGCTGCTGTTGGCTATACAGAAGAACAACTAAAAGAACAAGGTAAAAAATACAAAGTAGGAACGTTTCCATTTAAAGCCAGTGGCCGCGCACGTGCCAGTATGGATACAGATGGCTTTGTAAAAGTGTTAGCAGATGAAACAACCGATGAAATATTAGGTGTTCACATGATTGGTCCACGCACTGCAGATATGATAGCAGAAGCAGTAGTTGCAATGGAATACCGTGCAAGTGCCGAAGACATTAGCCGTATGAGCCACGCTCACCCAACATTTACTGAAAGCATGAAAGAAGCATGCTTAGACGCAACAGGCAAAAGAGCGTTGCATATTTAATCGAAAACAATTAGTTTAATTTTATACCCTGCGAAAACTTGCACTTTTCAATAAGTTTTCGCAGGGTTTATTTTTTTGAGTAATAAAGTTTTATACCTTGCGAAAAATACTTAAATTTGAGAAGTTTTCGCAACATATAAAAAATGATTGGAAGAGAAATAGAACAACAAATATTACAAAAAACACTGCAAACTAAAGAAAGTGAGTTTGTTGCTGTAGTTGGCAGAAGAAGAGTTGGTAAAACACATTTAATTGAAACGTTTTATAAAAAACACTTGGTTTTTCAGGTAAGCGGGCAAAAAGATTTCACGAATCAAAAACACTTAGCCATTTTTGAAGAAACCTTTGCTGAAAATTTCCCAAAAATTAAATTACCAAAGCCTTGCAACAACTGGTTAAATGTTATGTTGAACTTGATACACTGTTTAAAATTGACAACAAGCAAAAAAAAACAGGTCGTTTTCTTTGATGAGCTGCCCTGGCTAAGTAAACCAAAATCTAATTTTTTATCGGCTTTAGGTTATTTTTGGAATGCTTGGGCGCGTAAAAATAATATTGTACTTGTTGTGTGTGGTTCTGCTTCTTCGTGGATGCTATCCAACATAGTAAAAGAAAAGGGCAGTTTATACAATCGTATTACACGTTTAATTCGTGTACACCCATTTACCTTAAACGAAACAAAATTATACTTACAGAGCAGAGGGATACGGTTTAATGAAAAACAAATTGTTCAATTATATATGGTAATGGGGGGCATACCGCATTATTTGAAAGAAGTTGAGAAAGGATATTCAGCAGTACAAACTATTCAGCGCATTTGTTTTTCAAATAATGGGCTATTGGTGCATGAGTACGGTAGTTTATATGAAGCGCTTTTTACAAACAGCAATCACCACAAAAAAATTATAGAAGTTTTATTTAAAAGTAAGAAAGGATTAACAAAACTGGAAATAGCCAAAGCAACAAAGCTTACGCCAAATGGGGCATTTTATGATAAAATAGAAGAATTAATGGAGTGCGGATTTATTATGGAGGTTGACGATTTTAGTAAAAAATCTAAACAAAACTTATTTCGACTAATTGATGAATACTCACTATTTTACCACCAATTTATTAAGGGAACTAAATCGTTTGCAAAAGATTATTGGCACTCTGTTTCTAACACACCAAAATACCATGCCTGGAGCGGATATGCATTTGAGAGTTTATGTTTTAGGCATATAAATAAAATAACAACGGCTTTACAAATAAGCGGAATGATAACACGCTTAGCGAGCTTTTATGCAAAACCTAGCCAATATGCCCAGGGCGCACAAATAGACATGGTAATAGATAGAGCTGACCAATGCGTAAACATTATTGAATGCAAATTTTACAAAGATGATTTTTATCTTACAAAAACGGAGGCTGAAAAAATTAAAAACCGAATAGCAGCATTTAAATATTGTACAAAAACTAAAAAACAACTATTTGTAACCATTATAAGCGCCAGCAAATTGTTACAAAACAAAGAGTCTATCGATTTAATAGAGAATCAATTAGAGGTGAACTCACTTTTTAACTAAATCTTATAAACTGCGAAAACTTGTGTTTTTTATGTAGTTTTCGCAAGGTATAAATAAAACTAAACTTTTCTACTCCGGCAAACAAATAAACTTAGCAACCTTGTAACCCTCTATTAACAAGTAATACGCACCGGGGGCTAAATTTGGTAAAAGAATTTTGTTATCTTTTACTCTATTTATTATAAGTTGTGCGCCTTGTGTATTGGTAATTATAAACGGTTTATTTTCTAAATTTTTATTTTTAACTAATAAAAATTTATCTCCTTTTAAAAGTGTTGGGTATATAGATATTTCTTGCATTTCTGTTTGTTTTATACTATTTACCAAACAAGCGTTCATTAAATTAATACCATAATGTTTTTTAAAAAATTTAATTAAAATTCTTGCAGTACTATCGGCAAATTTTTTTCTGTTTATATATGTATCCCTCACATTAGGATTATTGCATTCTATTTGAACACCACTACTTATTACCGATGGTGAGGCACATGTATTTGCAAAAGTATTGTAACCTCCGTTATAATATCCACTGCTCGTGCCTGGGTTTTGAATTTGCAAACTTGGCACAGCCGGATAACCGCCATAACCAAAGTAGCTCCCTAAGGCAAACGAATCGCGTAATAACTGTGCGTGTGTGTAACTATTAATGTTTGAATTAACTAAATTTTTTATCGAACTAGTATTTACATAACTCAGTTGATTCAATGTTGTATTGCTATAACCAAGTTCAGTTTCTGTAAGCAAATAACCTAATTCTAAGCGAGGAATAGGGTTGCCATGTCCATGTAAATCAATATAAAAAGATTTGTTGTTATAAGTTGTATTGGCAATAAGTTGAGCTGTATCAATAAATTTTTGAAACTCATTCCAACTTTGTTGCATTTGCAAATTACCACAAGTGCCATCTGCTAAATTTCTGTTACAATCAATTTTAGTTCTTCGTAAATGACAAAAAACAAAATGAGCTTTACAGCCTGTAAGTTGTTGAAGAGCTGTATCTATTTGCCTTGCAAGCTCAATTGTATTCCCATCCGTGACGGTAACCGCGTTGTTACATGTTCGTGTTGGAATTGATGAAGGGTTAACAGTTCCGCCATGTGGAACAGAAATAATTAAAGGCAAATTACCAACTTTGTATTCTATGTAATTATTTAATCCAAAAAATGTTTGTGCATTCGTGTTAAGGCAAACAAACAAAATAATTAATGCAAAAACATGTTTCATTTTGCAGGGGTGTAAAATTCTTTTAAGTAACGTGGTTCAAAATTTGCCGTATCTAAATACTCTTTATTCTTATATTTTTGGTAAGCTAATGCCGGCATATAGCTTGCTGATACAGCAATGTTTTCAACAAAATCAACATTTAGGATCTTACTTAAGATTTCTTTACATTTAGGCATTCCATCTCCAAAAAAAGTTATTGGAGTATAAGATTCAAATCGTTTTGCACTTTCTTCATCAATAATTAATGCTGTAGTTTCCAAAACAGAACTAGTTTCAAAGTCAAATACTGCGGTGTAAACCTCCATTCTTCGGGCATCTACTAGTGGGCAATAATAAGTATTTGCCTTTTTTGGAATTGTTTGTGTTAATAGTTGTAAGGTATTAATTTCAATAATTGGAATGTTTAGTGCAAATGCCAGTCCTTTTGCTGCACTGGCTCCTATTCTCAATCCAGTGTATGAACCTGGGCCACTACTTAATCCTATAAAACTTAAAGTGTTTGGCGCAATTTTGTTTTTTTGCAATAGCTTATCAATAAATACGTGCAAATTCTCTGCATGCGAAAAGCCATTATTAATCTCTACGAAATCTTTTGTTTCATTATTTAATCCCAAAGCAACAGAACAAACTGTACTTGAGGTTTCAATATGTAAACTATACTCCACTTAGTCTTCTTTGTACAATTCGTCTTTGCTCACAATTTTAATTTTACTTCCTTCCTTCAGTTCCTTTGCTACAGCTTTGTATGGACCACAAACAACTTCTTTATTCAAATCAATTCCTTTTAAAATTTCAATATAATCATTGTCTTGTATTCCCGTTTTTACTTCTAGTTGTTTTACTTTATCGTTTTCAACCACAAATACAAATTCTTTAATTTCTTCTTCTATTACTTGTTTGTCTTTATCTTCATTATCATTTTTAATATCAATGGTTGGTTTATCCATTTCATTTTCTTTATTCTTTAGTGAATCTTTGTTTCTTGTGGTTACAGCCTGTATAGGCACAGCAATTACATTTATAACCCTACGCGTTTGAATATCAACACTTGCGCTCATACCAGGCCTAAAGGGAACTTGATTTTTTTCATTAATCAAATAAAGATAAGAGTCCCTTAGCAATCGTACCTTCACCACAAAGTTGGTTACTTGATCAACAGAAATGCCATTGTTGTTGCTCGAATTTGCGATTTCTGTAACAATGCCCTTGAATTTTTTATCCATATAAGCATCCACTTCTACCAAAGCTGTATCGCCATTGTGTACTTTAATTATATCGTTTTCATTTACCTCAACACTTACTTCCATTTCATTCATATTAGCTAAACGTAATATTTCAGTGCCACTCATGCCATTTACTCCAACCACACGTTCTCCTTTTTTAGATACTAATTTTGAAACCGTGGCATCAACTGGAGAATAGATATAGGTTTTTTCTAAATTAGTTTGCGCCTCTTTTAATGATGCTTGCGTACTTTCAATTGTATAAACGCCAGCGTTTACTCCCGCTTCAAGCGCTGCTACATTTGCTTTTGCGCTTTCATATTGTGCTTTACTTGTTTCAAACTCTTGTTGCGAAATAGCATTTTGCTCAATTAATTTTTTGCTTCTATTAAAGTTGGCCTCGGCACTTAACAAATTTGCTTCTGCCTGTTCTAACTGTGCTTTAGCAGTATTTAAATTTGCTTTGGTTGTATTTACCGATGCATTTACACGCTCTAAAGCATTATTATATAAATCAGGTTTAATGCGACACAACAAGTCGCCCTTTTTAACTTGCATGCCTTCTTTCACAAGCATTTCAGTAATCTCTCCGCTTACGTCGCTAGTGATTTTTAATTCTGTTTCAGGTTGTATTTTTCCTGTTGCCGATACAATTTCTATAATAGTTCGTTTGCTCACCTTTTGCGTATATACATTTATTGGCGCATCTCCTTTGCTAATTTTATACATACAAATTGCAAGTATAATACCCAAACCAATTGCAATAATCCAAATTACTTTCTTCATAAATTTTATAAAACAAAGGTAACAAAATTCCCAAAAAACTGTTCGTAACAATGTTAATAGTATTTTTTTAATGTTGAATTATAAAAGCTAGGTATTACGAACTTTAGTAAAATGCAAAAGCTTATAATACCGTTATTGGCATTAATTTATTTTTCGTTATCTGTTAACGCGCAAGTTTTGCTGCCCACTTCTGAAACCGCATTTGAAAAGCAACACAGCTTTAATCCTGAAATAATTAAGAAAAGAAACATTAAACGCATCGTTTTTGAAATTGCCGATAAAAAGGATTTTGAAGGTGTGGTAGATAAAAATTTAACCGAGAATTATGAGTTTGATACAAACGGCATGTTATCACGCTACTATTACACTACTATTGTAAGAACGAACGAGCGCATAGTAACTATACCCGCAAAACATAAAGGCAGAAGAAAAATTAGAGATGCAGAAACTAAAATTATAAGTGATTATGTTTACGACACCATTAGCACTTGGTATTTATACAACAACAAACAACAATTAATTTTAAAGCGCTACCACGATGGCTTAAATTATTATGAAAGTAAATACTATAGATATAATTCCGAAAATCAATTAACCAAAGAACTAAAGTTTAAAGAAACCAACATAAGTAAAGATAAAAGCATCTTTATTTTAGGCAATCAAGTATTGTTAAGCGAAGACAGCTTTCAGTATAACAAATACAGTAATGGACAAACTAAATGCACGCTGCTTAATAACGAAAACAGGCCTTACAAGGAGAATTTAATAAATTACGATGCAAACGGAAATAAAATTAAACAATTTGAAAGTTATACCGCCGCAAGCTGGATAGTGCAAGAACAAAAATTTGAATATTTAAATAACAGATTGAGTAAAGCAGAATATAGTGGTAATGCCAACACAACCTTTACCATCGCTAATACATACGAATTTGATGAAAACAAAGAACTGCTTACCGAAAAACAATATAAAAATAATGTAATGATTAAAGAAATTAGTTATGTAACAGATTCAAATAATAAATTATTGAACAGCTATGTAGCACGCGATCCTATAAATAAATCGATTAGAATTGTAAAATTAAAATACGATTTTGGTGCACTATCAAGTTCTCGCAAATAGTTTTTAGCAATTCTCCTAAAAACTTAACCCTGTTTATTAATTTAAAAATTAAGAATAAAGATTACTATATTTACGTTTTAAACACAAAATATTTATGTCGAATAATTTATTAAAAGGAAAGCGCGGAATTATAACCGGCGCACTCGATGAAAACTCAATTGCTTGGAAAGTAGCTTTAAAAGCGCACGAACAAGGTGCAACATTTGTATTAACCAACGCACCAATTGCAATGCGCATGGGCGAAATAAACAAATTAGCCGAAAAAACGAATTCAAAAATTATTCCTGCTGATGCAACAGTTGTTGCCGATATCGAAAAACTATATACCGAAAGTATGGAACACCTTGGCGGTAAAATAGATTTTGTTTTACACTCAATTGGTATGAGTGTAAACATTCGTAAAAATGTTCCTTACACCGAATTAAATTACGATTACTTTAATAAAGGCATTGATGTTAGCGCTTTGTCGTTTCATAAAATACTTGCCGTTGCGCATAAAATGGATGCACTAAATGAATGGGGTAGCGTAGTTGCATTAAGTTACATTGCTGCTCAACGCGCCTACCCATTTTATACAGATATGGCAGATATTAAAGCCATGTTAGAAAGTATTGCCCGCACATTTGGTTACCATTATGGTAAACAAAAAAAGGTGCGTATTAACACAGTGTCGCAATCTCCTACAAGAACAACTGCTGGTGGTGGTATTAAAGGCTTTAATGAATTTTTTGAATTTGCTGATCACCAATCACCATTAGGAAACGCAAGCGCAGAAGATTGCGCAAACTATTGCATCACGCTATTTAGTGATTTAACACGCATGGTAACCATGCAAAACTTGTTACACGATGGCGGCTACTCTAGTACAGGTGTAAGCCAAGAGCAGTTAGACGCAATGGCTAAATAAATTTACCATTAAAAACGTAAAAAAAATAGTTGCCGTAGTAATCCTATTATTTATTCTAATAGGATTTTCGGCTTATTTGGTAATTGATGGCTATGTTGTTTTAAACAAATCCAATTACCAAACAGAAACACTTTCTAATTCTGAAAAAGAATTTGTTTGGTCTGTTCAATCAGAAAATTTATTCAAGAATTCGGAATCGCTTAAATGGAAAGATAAAAACAAAGAAATTGCAATTAATAATTATTACTTTGAAGTTGTTTCAATAAAAAAATCTGAAGTAAGAAATTTTAATTTGGTAACCATTAAATTCGATAGCAAAGAAACTAACATGAAGTTGCTTTCATTAAAGTTGATTAATTTTTCGGGCAAAGAACTACAAAAGATTTTTAATGTGCTTTTTTTGTTGCTCATAGCGATACCTATTGTCGCAGCACTTATAAAGTACTATAGTTTGCTTTTAAAGGATTTTATCACAAATTATTTACTAAAGAATTACCTAACGCTAAACCAGCAAACGGTAAAGCCTCCCCGTTGTTAATGTTTATTATTTAAGCAAGTATATTGGCAATTTCAAGCCAATTATTTATTATTAATTAAACTGTAAATTGTATTAAGTTTTTTCAAAATTAAAACAATGCTTTTAATCTTCGATTATTTACATTAATTGATACAATAACTACAATAAAATGTAACATAAACTCAATTTACATTAACAAAAAATCAAATGAAAAAATTAATTAGTGCTACGCTAACTATAGCATGTTTATATAGTAACGCGCAAACTTTAATAAAAGTATTGGATAAAAGTAATAACGATGAGGTGAGCAACGCCCTCATTGTAGATAATAACAACAAGCAAGTTTTTACCAACAACCTAGGTATTGCTGATGTTTCAGGCTTAACACCAAACGATATTTTAACAATAAAACACCCATCATATAACACTTACACGTTTCAGGTTACTCCATCAGAAAATAATCCTAAAATTGTTTTTATTTCTTCGAAATTAATTGTGTTAGATGAGGTAGTGTTCTCTGCCAATAAAAGTCAGGAAAAGCAGGATGAGGTTCCTTACTCAATTAATATCATCAAACAAAAAGATATTGAATTTGGCAACCAACCTACCAGCGCAGAAGTTTTACAAAACACAGGTGCTGTGTTTGTTCAAAAAAGTCAATTAGGCGGCGGAAGCCCAGTATTACGTGGCTTTGAAGCCAATAAGGTTTTAATTGTAGTAGATGGCGTGCGTATGAACAATTTAATTTACAGAGGCGGACACCTGCAGGACGTTATAACGCTTGATGCAAATATGTTGGATAGAACAGAAGTAATTTTTGGTCCATCATCCACAATTTATGGTAGCGATGCTCTTGGCGGCGTTATGCACTTTTATACCAAAAATGCAATCCACAGCACAACAGATAAGATATTAGTAAAAGTAAATTCAATGATACGTTATGGGTCTGCCTCAAATGAAAAGACGGGGCATGTAGATTTTAGTTTAGGTACAAAAAAGTTTGCATCACTTACTAATATTACTTTTTCAGACTTTGGTGATTTAAGAAGTGGCACTTTAAAACTTTCCGGATCGCCAAATTCATGGGATAGAAATTACTATGCAACCCGATACGACGCAACCAGAGCAAATGGCGAAGTAATTAGACGGGACACCATGACAATAAACAACAACAATAATTTACAAATAGGAAGTGGCTATAATCAACTAGATATAATGCAGCGTTTCAATTTTAAACAAACAGAATTTATCAATCACAATATTAATTTGCAGTTAAGTACTTCTAGCAACATAAATAGGTACGACAGATTAACAGAAACTTCTACAAACACGTTAATTATTAACGGTGTTAAAACAAATCGTTTGCGTTTTGCAGAGTGGTATTATGGTCCTCAAAATAGATTATTTGGTGCTTATACATTAAGTTACAACAAGATAAATATTCTTACAGATGACGTTAAATTAATTCTAGCTTATCAAAAAATAGATCAAGATAGAATTTCTCGCAACTTTCAACGTACAGCACGAACCTCTCAACGAGAAGATGTAACCGTGCTTTCAGCCAATATTGATGCAGCAAAACGAATAAACACAAAACATAAATTAAATTATGGCATAGAGTTTACAAGTAATGCTTGTGTTTCAACTGCTGACACTACAAACATTATAATTGGCCAAAAAGGAAAAGCTAAAACACGCTATGGCGATAACGGCAATAGCATGACAACTTTTGGCGCTTATGTTTCGCACGCATTTAATGTAAGCGATCATTTTGTAATTACTGATGGATTACGTTTTACAGCAAACGCTTTAGAATCAAAATTTCAAGACACTACATTTTATAAATTTCCTTATACAGTTGCCAAACAAAACAGCAATGCCATTACCGGAAACCTTGGTTTTACTTGGTTTGAAGAAGAAAATTACAAAGTGAGTTTACTTGCAAATACAGGCTTTAGAACGCCAAACATTGATGATATGAGTAAAGTGTTTGAAAGTGCTGCCGTACTTATAGTTCCAAACCCAGATATTAAACCCGAATACGCTACCAACTTTGAATTAGGAATAAGCAAAATTTTTAATAAAAATGTGAAACTAGATTTTATAACATTTTACACAGTGCTTGAAAACGCTTTGGTTTTAGCTGACTTTAAATTTAATGGTGCCGATAGCGCTTTATTTAACGGTACTAAAAGGAAAACACAGGCCATGCAAAACAAGGATAGAGCATATATATACGGTTTTAGTGGCGGCGTTCAATTTGATTTTAACGAACACCTTTCGTTTAAAGGAATTGTAAATTACACCTATGGCAGATATGCCGATGTTACAAAAGATACAATTGTTCCTTTAGATCATATTCCGCCAGTGTTTGGACAAGCGAGTTTAATATTGAAAGATAAAAATTTAGATGGCGAATTTTTTGTACGCTTCAACGGTAAAAAAGCATCGGCAGATTATAGTCCGAGTGGTGAGGATAACAAGCAATTTAGCGCCGATATAGTTAATGGTTTAACACCAGCTTGGTTTACAATTAACGCACGACTCGGCTATAATTTTACCAAAAATTTTAGAATTAACCTTGCCTGCGAAAACATAACCGATACACGTTACAGAGTTTTTGCAAGTGGTATTAATGCCCCAGGCAGAAATTTTATTGTGAGTCTAAGATATAAAATTTAAACTGATTTTTTATTAAAAGATATATACCAGCAATTTGAAAATGACATAAGGCGTTCCATCAAATTGCTGGTTGGTTAAATATTTCTTATCTTTATTTTATGAAGAAGGTATTATTTATATTGCTTATAAGTTTTATAAATCGTATTACCTCTCAAAATAAGCTTGTAACTATCTCTGGCAAAGTATCAGATGATCAAGACACAACCTTACCAGTTTTTGCAATAAAAGTCAAACTAAATTTTAATGATAGTTCTTTCATCGAGACAGATTGCGATACCCTAGGCAATTATAAATTTCAATTATCAAGCGCATTAGTTAAAAACAATAAACTTGTTTTATCTGTTTATCAAGATTTTATTAATCTCAAAAAATATATTACAACTCCCGCTGAATGCCCAAGTTATCGAATTTACAAAACTTCATATTTAGCATCTAGAGACATAAGAATAATTGAAAGTAAAAATCCAAAACCGACATATAAGGCAAATTTCTTATTAACTAAGGCATTAGTTTGTGGCGGAACTTCATTTTATTTAACGTTCAAGAAAAACTCTAATGAATTAGCCAACAATCTAATTAGTAAAAGTAAAGATTCTGTCTTATGCTGGTTAAAATATATTCTTAAAAAAGAACGGGTAAACGAAATAGAAATTATAGGTCATGCTTGGGATGAAAAAAATCCCGCCTTACTATCTTTTAACAGAGCCAACTACATAAAACAAGAATTAGTTAAGATGGGCATTGAAGAGAAGCGTATTAGAGTAGAAGCAGTCGGCAACAAACTACCATATTTTAGTGCGAAAGAGATTAAAAAAGTTAAAAATAAAATCAATAAAGAAGAGCTTAGAAATAGGAACAGGCGTGTTACATATACAATTCTATCTTTTTATTATGAAGGTAAATCCAATAATACAGTAGAAGATAATTTTGATGATTAATAAATTAACATATTTGAATAATGAAATTTTTCAGTAAACTTTTTCTTTTCTTAATTTTTACTAATCATCTATCTGCGCAGATAGACTCAAAAATTTATTGGCAGATAATAAAAAATGCAGAATCAGAATTAGAGTTTGATGCAAGATTTTACGAAAATAGTAGAGATTCTACTCTTATTGATATTTCAGAGTTATACCAAGTTTTTGAAGATAGAAATAACAAAAATGATACTATGTTTTGGGAGATTAATAATGGCTTAAAAACTAAAATGTATTGGAAATTTAATAACAAATTGAAATTAGTTAACTCATGCGTTTATTCCGAAGAAGCGAAAATTTTGCAAAAAAATCTTGGGGCTTTGATAAGAACGAAGTAAGGTTTGAATTCGATTCTACGGTCTATGATAAAGATTCAAGATTATTTTTATTTATTAAGCACGAGGCCACTTTCAATAACGGAAAAAAAACATCTTCAGATACTGTAGTGTCTAAGAAATTAGTTAAAAAAGAAATTGTTAATAATTACGAGATCCTTTATTATAAGAAAACATGGTATTCCAACATCGACCCGAATCTAAATTATATTTATTTGCAAAATGACTTGCCTATAAGTAACGGAGCCGATAGCCTTATCTTTAAAAGGGATACTCTTGGAAGAAGCGAATATGGAATAAAAACCCGTCTAATAAGACTTTTAACGTTAATGAACACTTCTTTTTTAATAAAAACAAGCTTCTAATAGAAAGTACACACAATACCAGATATGGAAGCTCTTATGATCAAGAATTTATTTATAATGATTATGGACAGTTAGTTTTAAGTCGCTACAATACAAGATATAAAATCTTCAAGTATTTTGACAGAAAAAAAACTCAAAATATAAAAAAATAAATTGCGAAGGAGGGTCAACTTTTATTTATAAAAGAATGCCTTATAGATTAAAAAAAATCAATAATAATTAGCCTCAGATTGTTTTCCTCCGTTAAACTTTTCAACAGCCCCAAAAGCGCCCTTTTTTTCATTAACTCTAAATCACATTATCGTGTTTCTAAATTTAACTTCGTAATATTTACAGTGTAAATTTTTTTAATATTGATATAGAAATCATTAATAAATTTAAGATTTTCGGTCAAAATTAAAATTTATTAAGCGATAAAATAAATATTTATCTAAAATTAAATTAATTGTTACATTCGTTTTAGTATGTATAAAATAAAATTTATTTGTTTTCTACTTTTAATTAACTTGTTTCTTGCTATTAATTCAAGTGCCCAAGTTGATTTTGAAAAAATTACTCAAATAAAGGAAAATTGTAGTTTCGTACCTATTGATGATGGCTGGTATTTTTCTAAAAAAAATTGGATAGATAGTAATTATTATAAAGCAAAAGTTAAACTAATCAAATTGTCAACTAATGAGAAATTGAATGATAATGAGACACGTTACATTTTTGTCAGAAACGGGTATGAGTCTCGTATTGTTGATTCTATTAATAAATCAAATAAAAATAAAACTATTCATTTAAGGAAGTATGATAAATTAGGAAGATTTACCTGCCTAAGAAGGTCTTACAATAGTTTTTTTGAAGTTGACTCTTTTGGATACAAAGATACTATTCTAACATATAGATTGAACCTAGTCTATAAACTAAAAAGTAATAAAAGAAAAATCAGCTATGGAGAAATAACTAGGTTATCGGAAACTAAAGGCGATACATTAATTTATAAAGTTGTGGACACTCTAACTACAAGAGAAAAAGGATTTGATTATTCGCCTGTGTTCTACAAGCTTGTTTATAAACAAGGAATGTTAATAGACGTTGATGCGCAATTTAAAATTAAAACCGATTCATTAAATAATATTATTTATGATTTTTATAAAAAAGATGAATACAATGTGATAGAATATTCAAACAGTTATGTATTTAAAAATGGACTATTATTCCAGGAAATAAGAAATCCAAACGGTCATGGACATAATGGTTTTTCTTCTAAATTTTACTATGATGAAAAAAACAGATTATTGACCCGAATTTATGGAAGCAGCTACGAGTTGCGCACCTATTTTGATTATAATTATAACTTAGTTTGGTCTCAAAGTCATAATGGTTCGTGTACAAACTACTTTTACGAGTATGAAAAAAACTAACTCCATTGAGTTCCTCCAACTTTTCAACAAACTTAAAATAACCTCTCATTTTTACTTAAATTTAAGTACTTCTAAAGTCTAACTTCTTAATTCTTAACTAAAAAAATGTTCTTAATTTTTGATACCGAAACCACTGGCTTACCACGCAATTATAACGCGCCTTTAACTGATTTTGATAATTGGCCGCGCATGGTGCAAATTGCTTGGCAATTACATGATAAAACCGGAAAATTACTTAATCATAATTCTATAATTATAAAGCCCGAGGGTTACACCATTCCCTTTAACGCCGCCCAAATACACGGCATTAGTACTGAGCGCGCAACTGCTGAAGGGCAAGATTTAAAAACTGTACTTCAACAATTTGCAGAGGTAGTAGCAACTACGCAATACCTTTGCGGACATAATATAGAATTTGATATAAATATTATAGGCGCAGAGTTTTTACGTTGTGGGTTGCCAAATTATTTTGAAGACAAACAAAGTATAGATACAAAAAACGATCAAACAACTGAATTTGTTGCCATTCCTGGGGGCAAGGGGGGTAAATTCAAATGGCCAACATTAACCGAACTTTACACAAAATTATTTAATAAAGGCTTCTCTGAGGCGCACAATGCGGCTTTCGACGTACAAGCAACATCAAAAGCATTTTTCGAAATTATTAAACGTGGTATTACCAAGGTAAAAGAACTAACGGTGAGCGACCTAGCGTTAATTAATTACGAGGATGTAGATTTAAGCGAACTCTTGGCGCACGAAAATGCTATCAAGCAAAAACAAAACAAAACAGAAACGGAAAAAAACACCACAAACGTTAATGTAAACACCTCTGAACTTGCAAGTAGATTCTCACACCTTCATAACCACACACAATTCTCGGTGCTTCAATCAGTAAGCGACATTGATGATTTAGTAAAAAAAGCCATCTCTTACAACATGCCTGCCCTAGCTATAACAGACCATGGTAATATGTATGGCGCCTTTTTATTTTGGCAAAGTATTGATAAACAAAACAAAGAAATAAAAAAACATAACGAAAAAGTTGCTGAAGCTACAGCAAATGTTGAGACTCAAGAACCCCAAGCCCTTGAAAAGAAAAACGAACTTAAATGCATTATTGGTTGCGAATTATTTATTACTGAAAATCATTTAGAACGCGGCAAACAAAATAACGGTTACAGCATACCGTTTTTAGCAAAAAATAAAAATGGTTATGAGAATCTTTGTAAATTAAGCTCTAAAGGTTTTACTGATGGCTTTTACTACGTTCCGCGTATTGATAAAACAATTTTATTAGAATACAAAAACGACTTAATTGTAACAACAGGTAATTTACTAGGCGAGGTACCTTCACTTATTTTAAATGTTGGCGAAACCCAAGCGGAAGAAGCCTTTCTGTGGTATAGAGAAATTTTTGGAGAAGATTTTTATGTAGAATTAAATCGTCATAATTTACCTGATGAAGATTATGTAAACAAAGTACTTTTACAATTTGCGAAAAAACATAACGTAAAATACTTTGCAGCAAACAACAATTATTACATCGATCAAAAATCGAGCGATGCACATGATGTTTTGTTATGCGTAAAAGATGGCGAACAAAAAGAAACACCAATTGGCAAAGGCCGTGGATTTAGATTTGGTATGCCTAACAATCAATTTTATTTTAAATCGCCAAACGAAATGGTAGAAGCTTTTGCTGATTTACCAGAAGCGATTGAGTGCACAAGTGAAATTGTAAATAAAATTGATAACTACAAATTAGGCAGAGATGTGTTGCTGCCGAAATTTAAAATTCCTAAAGAGTTTGAAGACGAACGCGACAAGGACCCTAACGATGAAGGCAAAGGAAACAGAGGAGAGAATGCGTATTTAAAACATTTAACGTTTGAAGGAGCAAAAAAACGTTATCCAAACTTAACACCCGAAATTAAAGAACGCTTAGATTTTGAATTAGCAACCATGGAGCGCATGGGCTTCCCGGGCTACTTTTTAATTGTAAGTGATTTTACAACCAAAGCGCGCGAACTAAAAGTAAGTGTTGGTCCTGGTCGTGGTTCAGCGGCCGGTAGTGCTGTAGCATATTGTTTAGGAATTACAAATGTAGATCCAATAAAATACGATTTACTCTTTGAGCGTTTTTTAAATCCTGATCGTATTAGTATGCCCGATATAGATATTGATTTTGATGATGAAGGACGCGATAAAGTAATTGATTATGTAATTGATAAATACGGACACAAACAAGTAGCACAAATTATAACTTACGGCACAATGGGCGGTAAATCTGCCATCCGTGATAGTGCACGTGTTTTAAATTTACCTTTGCCAGATGCGGATAAACTAGCGAAATCGTTTCCTGATAGCTTAGAGGCCGATTTAAAATCTTTACTAAACCCAAAAGGTATAAGTGAAAAATATTTAGAAAAAATTAAAGATAGGCGTGAGATTGTTGAACAATCGTATAACTTCAGAAAGCTATCCGAAGAAAAAACGCAAGAAGCCGACGTGCTAAGGCAGGCATACGAACTAGAAGGCTGTGTGCGCAACACAGGCGTGCATGCGTGTGGTGTGATTATTACTCCTGATGAATTAACCAAATTTGTGCCAGTAACAAAGCCTAAAGAAGGGAACATGTTACTTACACAATTTGATAACTCGGTAGCAGAAAGTGCTGGGCTTTTAAAGATGGACTTCTTGGGCTTGCGAACCCTTACTATTATTAAAGATGCCTTAGCCATGATAAAAGAAAATCATGACATTGACATTGATATTGATGCCATTGATTTGAATGATACCAAATCTTTAGAGCTATTTCAGCGCGGCGAAACAAACGGCATATTTCAGTTTGAAAGTCCGGGTATGCAAAAACATTTAAAAGATTTAAAGCCTGATAATTTTACCGATTTAATTGCCATGAATGCCCTGTATCGTCCGGGGCCATTGGCTTACATTCCAAACTATATCAATCGTAAACACGGCAAAGAGCCTATTGTTTATGATTTAGAGGGGATGGATGAATTTTTAAAAGAGACGTATGGAATTACTGTTTATCAAGAACAAGTAATGCGCCTTTCGCAAAAGCTTGCCAATTTTACAAAAGGTGATGCCGATACCCTGCGTAAGGCAATGGGTAAAAAGCAAAAAGATGTGTTAGATAAAATGAAAGGCAAGTACTTAGAGGGTTGCAAAGCTAACGGTCACGACACTACCGTTGCTGAAAAAGTATGGAAAGATTGGGAAGCATTTGCAAGTTACGCCTTTAATAAATCACATAGTACATGCTATGCTTACTTAGCTCAGCAAACAGCATATTTAAAAGCCCACTACCCTAGCGAGTTTATGGCCTCTGTTTTAAACCATAGTGGGAATATTGAAAAAATTACATTTTTTATGGAAGAATGTAAGCGCATGGGGATAAAAGTATTAGGCCCAGATGTAAATGAAGGACAAGGAAAATTTAGTGTAAGTAGAGATGGTAACATACGCTTTGGAATGGCCAGTATTAAAGGCGTTGGCGAGAACACCATAAATAATATTATTGAAGAAAGAAAAACAAACGGAAAATTTGTTTCAGTATTTGATTTAGCCAAACGCTTAGATAGCAAAAGCGTAAATAAAAAATCAATTGAAGGATTGGCGCTGGCTGGCGGCTTTGATAGTTTTGAGGGTGTGCATAGAGCAATGTTTTTTGTTGCAGATTTAGATGGCAATACCTTAACAGATAGAATGATTAAATACAGCAATCAAACAAGTTTGGGAAATGATACTAGCCAAGCCAGTTTGTTTGGCGGCGATGATGAGGTGGAAATAAGCGAACCCCAACTGCCTACAAAAATTGAACCTTGGACATCGCTAGAGCAACTCGGTAAAGAAAAAGAAGTGGTAGGATTTTTTATTAGCGGCCATCCTTTAGATCCTTACAAGTTAGTAATTGAACATAGGAGTAATGCTAATTGCGCTCAGTTAAAAGCAGGCTTAGAACCATTTAAAAACAAAGACATTGCTTTTGGCGGAATTATTACTGGATTTGAAAATCGCACTAGCAAAATGGGAAAAGCATTTGGTAAATTAATTATAGAAGATTATCAAGGTAGTTTAGAAGTAATGTTGTTTGGTAAAGATTTTGTGGAGTATAATAAATTTATGAGTGCAGGCTTGTTTGTTTTTGTAAAAGCAAAAGTACAAGATAGATACAATCAGCCTGGCAGTTTAGAATTAAAACTTAATAAAATAGAGTTGTTGGAAGAGGTTAAAAAATCAGCTTTTTCGAACTTAAAATTAAAAGTGAAGGCAGATAAGTTAAACAACATTTTGGTAGATAAATTAGGAAGCCTATTTGACGCTAACGTAGGCAAAAGCAATTTAGAATTTTTTATTGAAGATGATGCCTCCAATCAATCGGTAAAATTATTTTCTAAAAAAAATAAAATAGAAATTAATGATACCTTGATGATAGAGTTAGATAAATTTGGAGAGTTGACGTATGAGTTAACTTAATTGTTTTTTGCTTTTCTAAAGAAAATAGTGTTAAAACTCTAAAGTTCATATATCAACTTAATTAATAAATTTGGGTTTATCCAATTTTTATAACTACGAATGCGCGTTGAAGGGAAATCTTTACTGATGGTTTCAGACCAATAGTTAGTATTTCGGAGCTCTTCACCAGAGACAAAATAATTTATTTGTAATTTTCTTTCTACTTTCAAAATATCAATATTTAAGTTCCAACCCAAACTAAAGTTTTTAATTATTTTAATTTGTGCGCTAGTACCAAAGCTAAATCCATAATACAAATTCGATTGACTTTGATTGTAAATGGATTTTTCATCATTTGCACTATTTCTAAAAGAAGAAATTAAAATCAGCGGAACATCTTTGTTTTCAAAATATTCTCTCCTGTATGAATAGCCCACATCTGCATTTAAAGAAAATTTGGACTTATGCACAATTTTGTATTTTAAATAACCTGTAACCCTAAAACCCTTATCAAACAAAGGATAAAACTTAGTATCAAATAATTTTTTTATATAAATAAGTTGCGCACCCACTCTTTTAAAAGCATACTCGCTGCCAAGAGATAAATCACCAACAAACAAATTGCTTGGATAAGTAGTAATAAAAAATCGTTGTTGTTTAAAAATGCTATCGCTTGCCTTTAATGTAAAGCCTGTAAAAAAAAGAAAAAGGAATGTAATAGGTATTATACTTTTCACGTCTTAATTAACGTAATTTTTAAATTAATATTTTATCGAGAACCAGATTTCTGAGATAAAAAAGTGTTGTTTCTGTATAATAAAAATACTATTTTAGTTTTAAATTCTTCCCCTAATGATAACTCCAGAACTTAAACAGTGGTTACTTATAATTAGTAGGCGAAAGATTGATATAGACCAATACAACCTCACAAATAGAATTGAGACAAGTTGCAAAACCTCGTTGTTAGATGCTGAAACAATTAGTTATGTAGTAAGAAAATATAAAACTATTGAACCAGTTTTTTTGCTCAAATTAGATTCTCAAATTATTTTTCACTTATATAAACACGTTTGATAAAACTAATTTACATATTAACCTTTTTAATTTTAACAAGTATTTATAAAGCACAAGATGAAGTTAAACCAAGAATGTTCAATCCAGGCTTTTACTACGCTGCTATTGCTAATAAAGGACTTTCTAATTTATACCAATCTGAGAGGAATTCAAGTACTCCAATGTCAGAAACAAACTCAAAAGAACTAAATAATCAATTCTACTATTTCGGTAATTCGTTTGGACTTAATTGTGTTATCGGCAAATCTGAAACAATAAAACAAATTGTATTAGTAAATTTTGACTTGACTAAATCTTATTTTGAATACAACAATTCTATACAATTACAAACGTCTCCTGGCGCAGGCTATTACAAAAGATTTCACCAAAATTACACCATTGATAGAAGAGTGCAAATTTTTGGTATAAACTACGGATTACTGATTGACACAGAAAATTTTATTACAGAATTTTTACTAACCTATAATGTTATTTTAAAAAAATACGATATTGTAAATGGTAAGGCTTATGGTAATATTCCATACCTACCATCGGACGAAGTTTACGAGAATAGGAGGATAAATTCGGCAAGTGATACTAACTTCTTTTCAGTAAAAATAAGATATGGCCATAACTTTAACATCAAAAATCATAAATTTTATCCCTTTTTAATGCGAAATTTTAATTTATACAGGCTGATATCGCCTCAAAATACCTTTTATGCAAAATATTGGTATTTAGGCATCCAATACACTCCTAACTTTCAAAAAAAGAAACTCCAGAGATCATAGAGATAATATAATCTAATTCCCCTCAAAAGTAACAGTAAACACAGCCATTCTGCCTCTAATTTTATCAATGCTATTACTAAAAATACTGGCTTCGGGTCTTAATAAATTGCGTGTACCAATTTGTAATTTTATTTCAAACCCAAGCTTAAAATATTGTAAATAAAAATCTACGCCACCGCCGGCACTGTAATAAAAATCATCACGCTTTAGTTTTACATTATCATCTAATTGGTTGCCACCACCTTGCACGCCAGCAGATTTTTTCCTAGAGGCTAAATCGAGCTGATAACCTCCTCCGCCAATAACATAGGCACTAAAATTGCCTAAGCGTTTAGATTGTATTTTAGTTTCAATAGGGAAAAATAAAAAGGCAGATTCAATTTTTTTTTGAAAAATTTTAACGGTATCCAAACCTCTAGAAAGCAACGTGTACTCAATACTTCTGGAGGCAAAACTAATGCTTGGCGTAAATCGTACGCGCATATAATCAAAAATTCTAGCATCGCTCACTATCCCTATTGCAAAGCCTGGTGCAGGCCTAGAGTATATAGTTGCGATTCTGTAACGGGTTTCAATTCCTTTGCTTTTTATTAAGGTATCGGGGAATTTAGAATTAGGAACGGTGTTTATTCTAAAATCGGTACTATTCCCCGCAATTGTAAAGCCAAAATGTAATTTTGTTTTATAAAACTTTGGTAAGTTAATGCCATAGCCATCGTTTTGTTGTGCCTTAATTTGAAGGCAAAGCAACAATACAAAGATTATTGTAATTAGTTTTTTCAGATAGTAAATCAAACGTTAAAATTAACGCTAAATTGTACAAAGATATAATTTTTGAATATTTATATTGACTGGTAAACTACTTAAAAATGCTTAAATTTGCCACGATGCAAATTCAAGTAATGAAATCTAAACTGCATTGTGTTACCGTAACACAGGCTGAGTTAGATTATATCGGGAGCATAACCATTGACGAGGATTTAATGGATGCTGCAAATTTAATTGAGAACGAACAGGTTCATATTTTAAATAAAAATAATGGGCAACGCTTTATCACTTATGTTATTAAAGGTCAAAGAGGTAGTGGTACCATTTGCTTAAACGGCCCTGCGGCTAAACGTGTTAGTTTGGGCGATGTGGTAATTGTTATTTCTTATACGGCTATGGATTTTGAACAAGCAAAATCGTTCAGACCTTGGGTAGTTTTTCCGGATACTAAAACAAATAAATTAAAATAATAAGTGGCAAAAATTAACACAAAATCTGTTATTCAATTTGTTGTGTTGCTTGGCTTATGCGTTTTATTGATTGGCTTTGCATTAAAACAGGCTGCTCCCCAAAAGCAAGAAATTTTTAATGCCTTTGCTAATGCTAATTACTTTTGGGTAGTCGTATCGTGTTTGGTTTCCTTATTTTCACATTTTTTAAGGGCCTACCGTTGGAATTATTTGTTAAAACCTGTTGGTCATAAAGTAGATGTTGTAAACGCCACTTGCCACGTTTTGATTTCATACTTAGCAAATTATGCCATGCGTTTGGGCGAATTTTTACGTTGCACCTTTGCAGCCAAATACGATAAAGTACCCTTTCAAGTAGCACTTGGCACTGTAATTACTGAGCGTATTGTAGACTTTATGGTATTTATTTTAATTTTTATAATTTCCTTAATAACACAGTATGCTGAGCTTTATCAAATAGCAGATAAGTATGTGTTTAGCGCATTAAGACCTAAGTGGCAAGCCATGCAACAAAGCCCAAGTGGAATAATTATTTTTTTAGTGGTGGTTGTTTTAGCTGCAGCTCTCTTTTTATTTTTAAGAAAAAAAGTTTTAGGAATGTTAAAAGGTAAACTGGGCAATATTGTAAAAGGCTTGTTAGAAGGCATAGGTTCAATACGAAAAATGGAGAAACCAGTGCAATTTATTTTGTTAAGCCTTTCTATTTGGTTATGTTATTTTTATTCATTGTACACCTGCTTTTTAGCCTTCGATGAATTAAAAGATTTAGGTCAGCTTGTTTGCCTTACTGTGCTTGTTTTTGGGACTGTTGGTGTAATTATTTCTCCTGGTGGTGCAGGTGCTTACCAAATTATTGTAGCCGAAATTTTAATTACTTCCTATGGTGTAAACAAAAGCGCAGCCATTGCTTTGCCTTGGTTGGCTTGGGGTTCGCAATTTGTTTTAATTTTGGTGTTTGCTATTATAAGTTTTATTGTATTGCCAATAAGAAATAAAAAAAATGCAGTTTCATCAGCAACTTAAAAATAAATTACAAAGCAAGGAGGCTGTGGCTAGCACCATTGCTAAGTTAAAAGCACAAAATAAAAAAATTGTTTTTACAAACGGCTGCTTTGATATAATACACCCAGGACATGTAGATTACTTGGCTCAAGCACGCGATTTAGGGGATTACTTGGTTTTGGGTTTAAACACAGATGAAAGTGTAAAACGATTAGGTAAAGCGCCAAACAGACCCATTAATCATGAACAAGCTAGAGCCACTGTTCTAGCTGCACTTGCCAGTGTTGATGCTCTTGTGCTTTTTAATGAAGATACACCGCTTGAATTGATTGAATTTTTAAAACCAAACATTTTAGTAAAAGGCAACGATTATAAACCTGAGAATATTGTTGGATATGACGTAGTAACAGCAAACGGAGGCAAAGTGATAACTATTCCTTTTTTAGAAGGTTACTCAACAACGGGATTGATAAAGAAAATCCTGAGTTAAATACGCTCTTAATAATTCAATCCCCGGTGGATCTGCCATTACAACTGCGTTTACAAATTTTTTGAAATTAATATCTTGGTTTTCTCCATAGCTTTTAGATAGTTTATAAAGTACTTTTAAATCTTTTATACCAAATTCAACTGAATTAACATTTGCTAATGCTGCCTGTTTCCATATCCAAGGTTCAAACTCTTTATAAACAAAAATTAAAAAATGTTGCTTGTTAGGGATTTTCGTTATTACCAAACCTTCATTCTCATCTTTTTTATCAAAAACTACTTGCGAAAAATTTAGCAAATACTTATTTTGGGTTTGATATTTTCTTTTATCAAAGTCAATTAAGCCTATAAAAACTCCTAAACTATCTTTTTCCTTTTCTAGTGCCATAGAAACTTTAGAAACTCCCTTTCTATGCCCTGGTATTCCCTCTTTCAAAATTAATTTTACCAAAAGTGTGTCCGCATCACACTCAGGAAAAATGTTTTTAATCGTTATCATTTTGAAATGCTTTGATGTTATAAAACAAATCAATATCCGTTTCGGTAATATTATCAATTTCCTCCCTGGTTAGTGATTTTATTACTGTTTCATAATTTTTATAATCACAAACAAATAAAGCTAAATCATTAGGGTCGGTATTTTCAATGAACTCTTGTAATAAATAAGGGCTATGTGTGGCTATAAAATATTGGTTATTGTTTTTATCATTTACTATTTCACTGCCTACTTTTGAAATATATGTTGGAAAAGAATGTGCCTCTGGTTCCTCCAAAACAATAATAGAATTTTTATTTGTTTTAATTGCCAACAAGTTAAAAACATACCGCTGTAAAGTATCTGCCATTAAAGAATAGGGCATCCTAATTGAAGTGCGACCAATAATTTTTTGAACACTTAGCTCTGACGTTTCACTATCAATTAATAAATTTAAACCGTAAGCATAAAATATATCTGCAATTTCGTCGCTTAATAATTTTTCATTTTCAACTATCGTAAATAGGTTATTTCCAGACGGTGGTTTCAGAAATGCACTAAACGTATCTTTTTTATTTATGTCCTTTTTAAAATGGTACTTTTTAATGTTGCCTTGAAAAATATTTTCGCGAAAATTTGAGCCGATTAATTTGCCATTGTTGTTTAATAAAAATTGATTACTTAAAACACCAAATTTTATATTGTTATTTACTTTCAAAGCAACTTCATTCTGAAAAATTTGTTTTAATTCTTCTATTGTATAACTTCCTAAGTTATCAATATATATTTTGTATCCTCCAATTAAATTCTTGTTTGTACTAAAAACAAATTCATAAGCATCAATTGAGCTGGCATGATAGTGCGCTTGAAGAAAACCTAAATTGGAATTGACCTCTAGCATCTCCGTTCTTACATTATCATAAAATAGATTCCTGACTGTTTCATACCTCGCAAAATCAGAGAAAAGCTTATCCTCTTTCCAACTATTCATGCCCCCCAAAAGCCCAACAGCCTCTAAAATGTTCGATTTGCCTACATTAGGTTTCCCTATAAACACATTAATTCGTTTACAATCAAAATTGGTAGCTTTTATAGACTTAAAATTTTTAATTTCAAGCCAGTTAATATGTGATTCGTGATTCATCGCATTTAAATTACATCAAATATAATTCATAATTTCTTAAGTCTTTAATCAGAAAGCCTTATTTTTACTATATTTGTTATCCTTTTTTAAAAGCACTTAACAATGAAAAACATACGCAACTTTTGTATTATTGCCCATATAGACCATGGTAAAAGTACCTTGGCCGATCGTCTTTTAGAGTTTACCAAAACCATTACCAGCAGAGAAATGGAAGCACAAGTGTTGGATGATATGGATTTGGAAAAGGAGCGTGGTATTACTATTAAAAGCCATGCAATACAAATGGATTATATGTATAATGGCGAAAAATATGTTTTAAATTTAATTGATACACCCGGACACGTTGATTTTAGTTACGAGGTAAGTCGTTCTATTGCAGCATGCGAAGGTGCTTTGTTGATTGTAGATGCAGCACAAGGGATACAAGCACAAACCATTTCAAATTTATATTTAGCGCTTGAACATGATTTAACCATTATTCCAATTTTAAATAAAATGGATTTGCCGAGTGCAGAGCCGGAAGTAGTTACCGATCAAATTATAGATTTAATTGGTTGCGATAGAAGCGAAGTTATTCCTGCAAGTGGGAAATCGGGAATGGGAATTGAAAATATTTTAGCGGCCATTATTGAACGTATTAAAGCACCTGTTGGCGACCCAGAAGCACCTTTGCAAGCATTAATTTTTGATAGTGTTTTTAATAGTTTTAGAGGAATTATTGCGTATTACAAAATTGTAAATGGCACTATTAAAAAAGGAGAGAAAGTAAAATTTGTGAACACAGGCGCTACCTACAACGCCGATGAAATTGGTGTTTTAAAGCTAAAACAAGAACCTCGCGGTGTAATGAGTACTGGTGATGTGGGTTACATTATTTCGGGTATTAAAGAAGCTAAAGAGGTGAAAGTAGGCGATACAATTACACACTTTGACAGACCTTGTTCTGAAGGTATACATGGCTTTGAAGAAGTTAAACCAATGGTATTTGCAGGAATTTATCCAGTTGACACAGAAGATTTTGAAGAGTTGCGTTTTAGCATGGAAAAATTGCAATTAAACGATGCCAGTTTAACGTGGGAACCTGAATCATCGTTAGCATTGGGATTTGGTTTTAGATGCGGTTTTTTAGGAATGCTGCACATGGAAATTGTACAAGAACGTTTGGAGCGTGAGTTTAATATGACGGTAATTACAACCGTTCCTAACGTGTCTTATATTGCCTATCAAACTAACGGAGATGTAACCACAGTAAATAACCCAAGTGATTTACCAGACCCAGGCCGTATTGATAGAATTGAAGAACCATACATTAAAGCAAATATTATTACTAAATCAGATTTTATTGGGCCAGTAATGAGTTTGTGTATAGAAAAACGAGGCACAATTGTAACACAAAATTATTTAACGGCCGATAGAGTAGAATTGGTTTTTGAAATGCCATTGGGCGAAGTTGTATTCGATTTTTTTGATAGATTAAAATCCATTAGTAAAGGCTATGCTTCGTTTGATTATCATCCAATAGGCATGAGAGACTCTGACTTAGTTAAATTAGATATTTTATTAAAAGGCGAACCTGTAGATGCATTATCTTGTTTGATACACAGGAGCAACTCGTATCAATTTGGTAAAAAGATTTGTGAAAAGTTAAAAGAGTTGATTCCAAAACAACAATTCGAAATTCCTATACAAGCCGCTATTGGTGCTAAAATTATTAGCAGAGAAACTATTAGCGCAATGCGTAAAGACGTAACTGCAAAATGTTATGGCGGCGATATTAGCCGTAAGCGTAAATTATTAGAAAAACAAAAAGAAGGTAAAAAACGCATGAAAGCAGTTGGGAACGTAGAAATTCCGCAGAGTGCATTTATGGCGGTATTAAAGTTGAATGATTAATCTAAAATTTTGTTTTTAGTAATAATCGAATTCTTCCCATTACTTTAATTTCGCTTCTTAATTGCTGTTTAATTTTTTGTATAAATTATATTCTCCAATTGATTTAATTAAAAAATAATTTTCAACCGAAATATCTCTTTCATTTTTTGAGATAATGAAGTAAGGAGCATCTGTTTTATTTCTACACAAAGTTATATCGTAATACCGTAATAAATAAAAGTAAAAAGCCCAATCATCTATTGCTGCATGTGTTGAGTTAATTGTAATGTTAGGGCCAGTGATTGAGTAGAGTGTCTGCGAGTTATTTATTTGTTCCTCATCGCGCAATATGTTTCCAAAATTACAAAAATTGAAAATTAACGCAACAATTATAGTCATTATAAAAGAAGTTATAATTACTTTCTTATTCAAAAAAATTAAAATTTTATCATAACTATCTTTTATTGCTATAGCTAAAGCAATACAAAAAAATGGCATAGCAGGTAAAAAATACGCAGCTCTCTGTACCTTGGTTAAACATAATGGTAAAAGCCCCGAAAGAGTTAGAAAGGTAAAAAGCAAAAAGTAGTTATGATTTATATGGAGTTTAAATGAAGATTTTAAAACAAATTTGAGTATTAAAAAAATAAAAAGTAGAAGTACAAAAACAAATATATAGTCTTGCAAAAAACGATACAAAATAAAAAATCTGTTTGATACGGTTGGCTCATTCGTAATTCTCTCTAACACCCGTTGCTTAATATAAAACCAAAGGCTTGTTTTTGCGTCATCGCTAAAATAAATTAAAACAAAAAATAATAATGCAATAATAACTAGTTGAATAAAAGAATAGAATGCGAATTTTAAAAACTCTTTTCTTATAATAGTTAAACTGTAAATTATAAAGAATACAAGTGGAAATAAACCAGGAAGCCCTTTACATAAAAATGCTAAAAAGATTGATACTGAAGAACCAAGAAGGAATATAAAATTTCTATTTCTTATAAAAATTAAATTCCAGTAAACAGAGAGTAGAATAAAAATCGTCATCGTATTTTCTTGCATATTATTTGAAAACGACCAAGGACCTGTATCTGTAATTAACAAAAACAAAATAGGTAACCAACAAAACTTTTTAATTTCGGCATCTTGTCTAAATAACTCTCTCCAAATTTTTATAGTCAATAAGCAAGTTACTAACAGCGTTGTAAGGCAATACAACTTTTCAGTATAGAAGTATTCGCCAAATAGTTTAAAGTAAACTGATTGCAAAAAATAAACCAAAGGTGGGTGTTCCATAAAAGCTTTTTCGCCCATTTTATTCCAGCAATCATTTAACTGAGGAAACCAAAAGCTGCCAAAACCATGTGCCATATTTTTTGAAACAATAGCATATTGCAATCCGTCAAAAAACATCCCTTTCTGAAAAAGAACCGGGAAATACGTACAAAGCGCAACCGCCATTACTAATAGCCATGGAGAATATTTAGAACGAAGAAGTTTATTCATTAATCAAATCATTAAAATAAGTCCTAATTAATTCCGTTTTACTTCTCCCAATTACTTTTTCCAATTCTTCAAATTTTGCTTCTTTAATATTTTTTACACTTTTAAATTCTAATAACAATTTTTCTGCTGTTTTATCGCTTATGCCTTTTATCTCACTTAACTCAGTTTTAAAGGTTTCTCTGCTTCGTTTGTTACGGTGATGTGTAATGCCAAATCGGTGTGCTTCATCTCGTATATGTTGAATAATTTTTAAAGTCTCACTTCGTTTATCCAAATACAAAGGCACTGGGTCATCCGGAAAAAATATTTCTTCTAATCGCTTTGCAATTCCTATAACAGTAACTTTACCAACTAAGTCTAATTTTTTTAAACTCTCCATTGCTGCGCCCAACTGGCCTTTACCACCATCTATTACAATTAATTGAGGCATTGGCAAGTTTTCTTCAATCACCCTACTGTAACGTCTAAAAATAACTTCTTCCATAGTTGCAAAATCATTTGGTCCTTCTACCGTTTTCACATTATAATGCCTGTATTCTTTTTTTGCAGGCTTACCATCAATAAAAACGGGCATTGCACTCACTGCGTAGCTACCTTGTATGTTGCTATTATCAAATCCTTCAATACGTCGAGGCTGTTCCTTCATACGTAAATCCTTCATCATCTGCGCCATAATTCTATCTGTATGTTTTTCAGGATTGGTGAGCGCAAGTTGTGTTTCACTTTCGAGTTTATAAGCTAAAGCATTTTTGTAACATAAATCAAGTAAATGTTTTTTATCGCCAATTTTAGGAACGTAATAACTGCAATCTGTAAGCTGCAACTCAATATTAAATGGAACAATTACTTCTTTAGAAGCACTATTAAATCTTGCTCTGAATTCTAATAAAGCAAAGAGTAATAGTTCTTCATCGGTCTCATCTAACTTCTTTTTTAATTCTAATGTTTGTGAATTTATAATTGTGCCGCTATAAATTTTAAAATAATGTATATAGGCTGTTTTTTCATCGGTTATTATTGAAACAACATCTGTATTGCTAATACTTGGGTGTACAATGGTTGATTTTGCTTGATAATTACTAAGTGTATCAATCTGTTGTTTTATGCCTTCTGCTTTCTCAAATTGTAAATTTTCAGCTTCATGCAACATTTCTTGTTTTAAATCACGCAACACATTTCCCAAATCACCTTTTACTATGGCACGTATTTTATTAATGTTGTTGTTATAATCTGCTTCACTTTGTTTGTTTACACAAGGCGCTTTACACCGTCCAATATGGTATTCCAAGCATTCTCTGTAATTTCCTTTTTTAATTTTTTCAGCACTCAAATCTAAATTACAATTTCGTAATGGATATGTATCGCGCATCAAATCTAATAATGTAAACATTACCTTTACATTCGCATACGGACCAAAATATTCACTTCCATCTTTTCTTCTTTGGCGCGTATGAAACAATCTCGGGAAAGGCTCTTTCTTAATAATAATCCATGGATATGTTTTATCATCACGTAGATTGATATTGTATTTAGGTTTTAAGCTTTTAATTAAATTGTTTTCAAGTAATAATGCATCTAATTCTGTGTTTACTTTAGTAGTTTTAATTGTATGAATTTTACTAACTAATAATCTTAATCGGCCGTTATCGTGTTCTTTAGAAAAATAACTTGTAACACGTTTTTTTAAATTTTTAGCCTTGCCTACATAAAGTAATAATCCTTCAGCATCAAAGTATTGATAAACGCCTGGCGTATCGGGTAAAGTTTTTAATTGATTTTGTATATGTTCGGTAAATTCGTTTATCACAAAGTAAGCAGTACTAGATTTAAATTTTATAGTTAATTTTTTATCGTTTCTAAGTTAATTATTTTTAATGATTATTAATTTTTAGCGTTAATTTGAAGCTTTTTAACTCAATAACATAAAATTTGAATACGCTAAATAGTTAACGCAACAAGAATCAAACTTTTCACGAATTTAAGAAATAAGTAATTTTTTTCTGAAACACAATACTAGCTTTGAGTTTTGTAAAACCGTTAATTACTCTTTAATTGTGTGAATAACAAAATTTTTTTAGCGAGTATATAAAACTAATTTTAATGTTTACTTTATATTTTATGAACGAAATAAAATTATATAAAAAAATTGCAGAGATTATTTCTGCCCCTCTTCAAAGCGTTGTTGCCACAGTTAATTTATTAGATGAAGGCGCTACTGTTCCGTTTATTTCTCGTTACAGAAAAGAAGCCACAGGAAATTTAGATGAAGTTGCTGTTATAACCATTAAAAATGAAATTGAACGCTTACGACAATTAGAGCAACGCAGGGAGTCAATATTAAAATCTATTGAAGGGCAAGGCAAATTAACGTCTGAGCTTGCCAATCAAATTTACGAGGCAGAAACGCTTTCTAAACTTGAAGATTTGTATTTACCATATAAACCAAAACGCAGAACAAAAGCAACCATAGCCAGAGAGAAGGGTTTAGAGCCTTTAGCAAATTTTATTTTTGAACAAAAAAGTAATTTGGTTTTTGAAGAAGCTGAAAAATATTTGAGCGAAGAGAAAGAAGTGAAAACTGTATTAGAAGCCCTGCAAGGCGCACGTGATATTATAGCCGAACTAATTAGTGAAGATGCAATTGTGCGTGAAGCAATACGTGAGCAGTTTAAACGAACCGCTGTTATTAAAAGTAAGGTAATAAAAAGTAAAGAAGAAGTTGGGCAAAAATTTGAAGATTATTTTGAGTGGGAAGAAAAATTAAGTACTTGCCCAAGCCACCGCATGCTTGCTATGCGCCGCGGTGAGAAGGAAGACATTTTAATTTTAGATATTGTAATTGATGATGAGGAAGCATTAAATTTATTTGAACGTAAAGTTATTACTTCACGATTAAGTGAAACTACTTCGCAAATTAAAGAAGCAATACAAGATGGGTATAAGCGCCTATTGCAACCGAGTATTGAAGCTGAAATGCGCTTGGCATCAAAACAACAAGCGGATGAACGCGCAATAATAGTTTTTGCTCAAAACTTGCGCGAACTGTTACTATCATCTCCATTAGGTCAAAAATCAATATTAGCCTTAGACCCAGGCTTTAGAACTGGTTGCAAAGTGGTTGCATTAAATAAAGAAGGTAAATTATTAGAAGAAACCGTAATCTATCCGCACGAACCACAACGTAAAAAAGTAGAAGCTGAAATGATTGTGTTAGCGTTTTTACAAAAACATAATTTAGAAGCAATTGCAATTGGCAACGGCACTGCAAGCCGAGAAACGGAGAAATTTGTAAGAGGTATTGATGTGTTGCCAAAATCTATTCCAGTAATTGTTGTGAGTGAGGCAGGTGCTTCGGTTTACAGTGCAAGCGATGTTGCACGCGAAGAATTTCCTGATAAAGATGTAACCGTACGTGGCGCTGTTAGCATTGGTAGGCGTTTAGCAGATCCTTTAGCAGAATTGGTTAAGATAGATCCAAAATCTATAGGTGTTGGGCAATACCAACACGATGTTGATCAAACACATTTAAAAAATAAATTAGATGAAGTTGTATCGAGTTGTGTAAACGCAGTCGGTGTAGAGTTAAATACTGCCTCAAAGGAATTGTTGAGTTACGTTTCGGGAATTGGCCCTTCTTTAGCGTTAAATATTGTAGAGTACAGAAATAAAAATGGCGCATTTAATTCGCGTAAACAGTTGATGGATGTGCCGCGTATGGGCGATAAGGTGTTTGAACAATGCGCTGGCTTTTTACGAATTAGAAATGGTGTGCATCCTTTGGATAAAAGTGCCGTGCATCCTGAAAGTTATTTTATTGTAGAACAAATGGCTAAGGATTTGAATGCAAGTATTGAAGAGTTAATTTCTGATAAAGAACTTCGTAAAAAAATTGTACTCACAAAATATGTAACAGATACTATAGGATTACCAACTTTAAAAGATATTATGAACGAGTTGGAAAAACCCGGCCGCGACCCACGCAAAAGTTTTGAAATTTTTAGTTTTGATGAAAATGTACATGAGATTTCTGATTTGAGAGAAGGCATGCGCTTACCAGGAATTGTAACTAATGTTACAAATTTTGGCGCCTTTGTGGATGTTGGTGTTCATCAAGATGGATTAGTTCATATTTCGCAATTGAGTAATACGTTTTTAGACGACCCAAATAAGGTTGTAAAGGTTGGTCAACGTGTTTGGGTAAATGTTACCGAGGTTGATGTAAAGCGCAAGCGCATTGCTTTAAGCATGAAAAATGAAACAACTTCTGCTCCAACAAACACTCTTGGAGGAAATGTAAAAATAAAATCTTCTGACAATAATTCTAATAATGATATGGCAAGTGCATTGGCTGCACTAAAAGGAAAATTTGGTAAATAATGCAAAGAGTAGAAAAAATTGAATGCTCAAATTGCGGTGCGGCCAATGTGTTTAAAACTGGTCCTAATGAATATAAATGTAATTATTGTCAAACAGATTTTACTATAAATCCAAGGAATAATTCTGACCCTATAAACACACTTAACTCTTCTCAAGTTCAAGATATATCTACCAATACAAGTACCAAGGCTTTAAAATATGTCATACTTTTGGGCGGTGTTATGGCAATACTTTGCGTTGTAGGTGTGTTTATTTTAATGAAACCTAATAGTAAATTCGATAATCAGATAAAAATCGTAGATTCAAATTCTAGCTATCAAAAACCACAATTTGAGGACGGCTTTATATATAGTGCTTCAAATTATGAATCAATAGTACTAGTTTATAAGCAACAAACCAAATCTTTAGATAGTGCCAGAAATGTGCTTGTTATTATAAATCCTAAAACTAAAAAAATAATTGCTCAAAAAATAGTTATTGTTGATACTTGGCAAATGCTTACGTTTAACAAGCCAGCTAAGTTTTACTTAGGTAACAATTTAATATACTGTAACTACCAAGATAGTGGGCTAATAGCATTTAATTTAACAAATTTAAATCAAGAAATGTTCTCAAATTATTTTTCAAAGAACTACAAAGATTTGAAAGATGGAATTGCTAAAGTTACAAAGGAGCATGGGAAGCCAATAGTAAAAATTACTAGCAATTTTGGAGGCACTTACTACTTTAATTTACAATTCAAACAGCTTCTATCTGGGGTAGAATACAGCAAAAAAGAAAAACCGAATTATCAAATTCAATCTAAAATATTTTTTTCACAAAATGAAAATCCATTTTTAATTGTTGCCGAAAAAAAATGCAATTCGGTTGATAACGAATTTATTTTGCCAATAAAAGATACAAGTGAAATCAAAAATCTATTAGTCAAAAAATATAATTTTTATACTATAAAGTCAGTAAAAGCTATTCCTTCTAAAACCTATTTTAATGCACAGTTTTATGCAAGATATCAGGATGGAATTATTTTAAGTTATAAAGATAATTTGTCTGAAAAAGCTAATATTAATTTAGAATTTATTAATAAAGAAGGGGTTTCTCAATGGAGTATCCATAACGAAACGGTACAAAAACTTTTGAAATCAGAAAGTGGAATAATTTCTAGTGAAGGTTTTATTAATAATTCTAAACTGTATCTCACAATAAATTCTTATCCAAAAAAATTTATTTGTATTAACTGTTTAAATGGAATTATTGATTGGAATTTTAATATCGAAGAAATAAAAAATGAAATTTAACTTTGGATTAATAGGAAAAAGTCTTTCGCATTCTTTTTCAAAAAAATATTTTGAAGAAAAGTTTGAGAAATTAGCACTTGTGAATCACACGTATTCAAACTATGAATTAAATACAATTGAAGATATTAAGAATGTATTGCTAAAAGAAAATTTAGTTGGATTAAATGTTACAAACCCTTACAAAGAAGCTGTTATCCCATTTTTATCAGAAATAAGTGTTGAAGCAAATGAAATAGGTGCAGTTAATTGTATTAAATTAATCGGTAATAAAACAATTGGCTATAATACAGATGCTTATGGTTTTCATCAAAGTATAAAACCGTTTTTAGAGCCAATTCATAATCGTGCTTTGATTATTGGGACGGGTGGGGCTTCAAAAGCAGTTGCGTATGCATTAAAAAAAGTTGGTGTAGAAGTTTATTTTGTATCGAGGGATAACAAAAAAGCAAACAACTATTTTTTTTATAGTGAGTTAAATGAAATTATACTTAATAGATTTAAACTCATTGTTAATACTACCCCTATTGGTATGCACCCAAACGAAGCAGAAATTGTATCCCTCCCTTATGAGTTTATTGGACCCGAACATTTGTGTTATGATTTAATTTACAATCCGAATGAAACAAATTTTTTAAAAAAATGTAAAGCACAGGGTGCTACTATAATTAATGGCTATAGCATGCTACAATTGCAAGCAGAGAAGGCTTGGGGAATTTGGACGAAGCATTAATTCGTAATAATCTTTTCCGCAACCAATTGATGTAAATACTTTTTTTGTCCTTTGTAGATTGCAATTACAAAAGCATCTTTCACTTTGTGTTCGTGAACCCGATTGAGCAATTGAACTGCTTCGTTGTAGGTTGTGTAATTACCCATTGTAAATCGAGTAATGTAGTCGTTATCCGTTTGTCGAATAATTTTAGGAAATTCTAAAGCGTCTGAATAAGAAAAATTTTCAAAAAATTTAAAAGCACCCACTTGCACTTTATAATACAGATCAGGCTTGTTTACAGCGCCATATTTTGCAGCAAACTGATCGAGTTTAAAATTTTTGTTGTTTACAACTTTATTTGTATTTTCAATTAGGGTTGCGATTTTTTTATCGAACTCTGGCGAAATAAAATTTATAAATAAATTGGTTTGCGTTACCGTATCAATTTTTTCGGTATTCAATTCAATTATTTGTGGTGGCAACTTATCTGTTTTAAAAGTAAATTCATACTTATCGCCAATTGGCAAGTGGCAAATGAAATTCCCATTTAATCCTTTGGTGTTAAGGCGTAATTTAAAGTTAGTGAATTTAGCCAAACCCCTTACTTCTACTTCGCTGTTGGAAGGAACATTATCAATTGTAACCAAAGCATTAACAAGTATAGATTTTGATGAGGCATTTTTTATTGTGGCTAAATTTTCGCATTGCTCGATTCGCAACTTCACCAACTCTATAAGTTGTTTATCTTTTGCTGGTTTAATCTCTTGAATTTTTAATTCCTTTTTATAATAAGTTTGGGCAGTATTTATACTATCGTTTACTTGGTAAGCGTAACCTAAATGATAATTGTATAAATCTAAACTTGGGGTTTTGCTTGCCACAATATTTGAAATAGAGTTTTTTATTTTTTCGAAATTGTAGCTATTGCAAACGCCCAGTAAAAATTTCAGCACTTTATTTGAGGTATCTGTAGCTAAAGTTTGTTGAATATGTTTCTCAGCTTCTAAAAAATTGTTTCTGCTTAGGTTTTGGCAAATTTTTTCGTAGTCGGCTTTGTTAGCCACTTTTGCACTTTCTAATCTGCACAAATTAAATCCGTTTTGAGAAAAAAAATGAGCAGTAAAAACAGAAAGTAAAATTAGAAATATGGTAGTTTTAATTCGCACCAAACAAAGATACATTATTAAATTATTTGCCTATTTTTTTTTGAGCAATTGATTAACAAGGTTTTGTTTACTACTCTACCCAAAGAACCATACCTTTTAGATATTCACCTTCTGAAAAATAAGGCGTTACAGGATGATCGGGTGGTTGGTGCAAGTAATGCAATAATTTTACATTGCGTTTGGCTTCTATTGCTGCCGCAGTAATGGTATTGTAAAACAAATATTTATCTACAACACCACTGCAACTAAACGTAAATAAAATGCCATTTTTCTTTATAAGTTTAAGCGCCATGCTATTTAATCGTTTGTATCCAATTACTGCATTGTGTTTGGCATCTCGGCTTTTTGCAAATGCTGGCGGGTCAAGCACAATTATATCGTATGTGTCTTTTTTATCTTTTAAAAATTCAAATGTATCTACAGCAAAACCTTCGTGATTTTTTAAGGAGTTGAGCTCAATATTTTGATTGCATAAATTAATTGCAGGTGAACTTACGTCTACAGAATCTACACGAGTTGCTTCAGCAGCGGCAGCGTATATGCTAAACCCGCCAGTGTAGCTAAATGTATTTAACACTGTTTTATTTTTTGAATAATGTGCAAGTAACTGCCTGTTATCGCGTTGGTCAATAAAAAATCCGGTTTTTTGCCCATTAATAAAATCGATTTTAAATTTGTGCCCATTTTCAATTACAATCAATTCGTGTTCTAGTTTCCCGTACAAAAATTCATTTGTTGCATTTTGACTAAAATTTTTTGGTAACGTTTCTGCACTTTTATCGTACAGGCATTTTAAATCGTTTCCTAAAACTTCTATTAATGCTTTTGTAATATTTTCGCGCTGCAAATAAATGCCGTAAGAATGAGCCTGTAAAACAACATTGCCATCGTAATAATCCAGTATCAATCCACTAGCACCATCACCTTCACCAAAAAACAAACGACATACATTTGTTATACGATTTAAAATTTGTAGTTTTTTTCTGTAGTTATAAGCATTACTAATTTTGCTAATCCAAAAATTTACATCAATTATAGCTTTTTCAAAAGATAAAATTCTTATCGCAATACTCCCATTAGCATAATAACCTGTTGCTAAATAATTCTTTCCATTATTATCATACACTTCAACAATATCACCATCATTCAAATTACTCTCTTTTCTGGCAATGGCACCACTAAAAATCCAAGGGTGAAAACGTTGTATAGCAATTTCTTTTCCTTTAACTAAATATACTTTTGAGTATTCCATAAATGTGTTTTAATAACTAAGCTTTCATTATAAGCATTGATGGGCTATATGGAAGCCAAGTAAGCTCTTCTTTTAATATTGTTTTCCAACTTTCAATGTTCATGATGTTTAAATCAAACGAACCAAAGAAATCTTCTTCATCTTTATAAGTTTGTACAATTTCTATGCCCGAATTATTTAACGTAAAACTTTGTTTTAGTTCTGGGTATTGAGTTAACAAACCTTCTGCATCATAAATAGTTATTTTTGAAGAATTGTTTGAAATTAGTTTTTGTGCATACACCATTAAAAAACTATCACTCAAAGAGTAAATAGGAATAACTACTTTATTGGCTTTTTCAAACTTCCTATCAATAAATATACCAACAGGGATTTCGCAATTTTTTATTATTGTATTCGTATGTTCATCAAATAATTGATTATCGAATTTAATTTTTCTATCTTTTATGGTTTCAATAAAGTTTTTAGGATTTAAGATTTTACTCGTTAATCCTAAAATGTTTCCTAATAAAGAACCTTGAAACAATGAGTTTCCAGAACCTATAATTAAAAAATCAAAATTGTTGCTCTTACTTGCATCAATAATTTCCTTATCAATATCCAGTGCTGGTTTAAAAATAGTGGTAATATCAATTTGCAATTTACTGGCTTCTTTTTTTAGCGGTAAAATACTTTCCTTTTCGTATTCGGCCAAATTATACTTGTTTAACTCATTACTTGGCGAAACGTGCATGGCTGTTATCATAGAACTGCTCGCATTATTTTTAACAAAAGCATTTGCTAAACGTAACATCGATTTTCCTTTTATTGGATTACCATATGAAATTAAAATACTATATTTCTCTAACGTATCCACAATATTTGGAATAATTGGTTTTGGTTTTTCTTTAAATAAATAATTTACAAAATCTAAGGATGGCCCAGTCATAAACGTTGTAAACAATGCCATTATCACCATCATCGCAAATACTTGCGGTGTAAGTACTCCCAAATCATAACCAATATTTAACACCACCAATTCCATTAAACCGCGCGTGTTCATTAAAGCACCTATAGTTAAACTCTCGTGCCAAGTTTGCCCTACAAACCTTGCGGCTATAGCACTTCCCCAAAATTTACCAACCACTGCAATTAAAATTATTACAAAACATACTTCCCAAAGTGCAATATCGTTTAATAATCCTATTTGGGTTCTAAGTCCTGTAAACACAAAGAATAGTGGTAAGAATAAAACAGTTGCAACATCTTCAATCTTTTCAATAAAAATATTTCTAAAGCTTACGTTCACAGGCATAATAACTCCTGCTAAAAAAGCACCAAAAAGCGCATGAATTCCAATAATCTCACTTAAAAATGCCGATACTAATAAGGTAATAAAAAATACCGCTACTACCGGCTTTGTAAGACCTTCTTTACTTGCATATTTTTCTCCTAATTGTTTTAAAAAGGGTTGTACAATTTTAAGCATAAACAGCAAATAAATTAATGCCAAAGCAATTGTATAAAGCGAACTTACAAAACTACCTGCTTTTACAATGGCAATTACGGCTGCTAAACCACACCAAGCCGTGATATCATCTATTGCGGCACAGGTCATAATCATAGTGCCTAATTTAGTTTTTGATATGCCTCGCTCTTGTATAATCCTTGCCAATACGGGGAATGCCGTAATACTCATACTAATCCCAATAAATAAAGAAAACGATAAAAAATTAATAGTTGGCGGTGCATAATTTTCGTAAATAAAATAGGCAAACGACACCCCTAAAGCAAAAGGAATAATAATGCTTGCGTGGCTTATTACAAGCGCCTCGTGGGCTTTAGTCTTCAATACCTTAAAGTCCAACTCCATACCCACAACAAACATAAAAAGTATTAACCCAATTTGACTTAAAAATTTTAAATTGTTTAACGATGCCGCTGGAAAAATAAATGCTGAAAACTCAGGAAAATAGTACCCAACAAACGAAGGGCCTAGGACTATACCCGCCGCAATTTCGCCAATAACCGTAGGCTGTCCCATCTTCTTGAATAAAAATCCAAAAAAGCGAGCACACACAATAATAGTTATTATTTGCAACATCAATATCGCTAAAGGGTCTGTAATGTTGTGATGAAAGATTGTAGAAAAATCTTGCCAAGAGTCCTGTGTGTTTTTTTGAGCGTTCTGGCTAACGCTTGGCAATTCTTTGTGTTGCCCTTTAATTACAATGAAATAAATTAGTATCGAAAAAATTGCAGTTACAACTACGTAAAATGAGATATTTTTTAAATTTTTAATTGTAATTGTTCTATACGCAAAAATACAATTAAGCATCAAGATTAAATAGGGCATATCACTATTTTTTCACCAATAAAGTAATAATATCTGCTTATATTCGTTATCTGTTTATAAATTGAAAAAAATACTTATATATCAGCTTCTTTGTTTACTTTTAACATTTTCAGCCTTCTCACAAACCAGCACTATTTACGGCACAGTTACCTCTACCGAGGGTGATAAACTGGATGATGTAACAATTGGGATAAAAGAAATTTCTAAAGCAACTACACAAACCAATGCTAATGGAAATTATACGCTCACGTTTTCTTACCAGCCAACAATTACACTTGTTTTTTTAAGCATTAATTACGAAACCTACACCAAGGTGATTAATATAAAGCCAAACCAATCTATAAACCTTAGCCCAACACTGCAATTTAAGAACACCTTAACAGTTGTTGAAGTAATCGATGGCTCGGGACGAAAAGTAGAAATTACAAAAATAGACCCCATTGATTTTAAAAACCTTCCTACACCAACCGGAAATATTGAGGACATTATAAAAACACAAATGGGTGTTAGTAGCAACAACGAGTTAAGCAGCGGCTACAGCGTACGAGGAGGAAATTTTGATGAGAATTTAGTTTATGTAAATGACATCGAAGTGTATCGTCCGTTTTTAGTTAGGAGCGGGCAACAAGAAGGATTGAGCTTTGCAAACCCAGATATGGTAAAAGGAATAAGTTTTAGCAGTGGCGGCTTTGAAGCAAAGTATGGAGATAAATTAAGTAGCGTTCTTGATATTACTTACCGCAAACCTTTAAAATTTGGAGGCACCGCAAGTGCAAGTTTACTTGGAGGAAATTTACAACTAGAAGGAATTAGTAAAAATAGATTAGTAGCTTGGAATGTTGGGGCGCGTTACCGAACAAATATTTATTTATTAAACACACTTGATACCAAAGGCGAGTACAGACCAAGCTCAGGCGATATACAAAGTTTTTTTACCTTTAATGTAAACCCAAAATTTCAGGTAGAATGGTTAACAAATGTTTCTAACAACAGGTACTTAGTAGTACCAAGTAACCGTCAAACTAATTTTGGTACGGTTAACCAAGCCTTACGATTCACGGTGTATTTTGACGGAAGAGAACTGATGCAATACAACACCGCAATGACTGGAGTTTCAGCAACCTACAGGCCAAATAGTACAACCAAGTTAAAGTTTATCTCCTCTGGCTATTATGCTAAAGAAGAAGAAATTTTCACTGTTCAAGGGCAGTATTTTATTGACCAATTAGAGGCAGATTTAGGAAAGCCTAACTTTGGACAAGTAGCCTTTAACAGAGGAATTGGAACTTTTTTAAATAACGGAAGAAGTTACCTTACAGCGCGCGTAATTAATTTTGAGCACAAAGGTTTGCACGAAACAAAAAAGAAAAATGAAGTGCTGTGGGGCGCACGCTACCAGTTAGAAAACATTGATGATAAATTGAGCGAGTGGAAAACAGTTGATTCTGCTGGGTTTATTGTTCCTTATAACCCAAATAGTATTGATTTAATTGATGTTTATAAAACAAAAATAAATCTTCCTAGCTCACGCCTGCAAGGCTACTTGCAATATAATTTTTCTAAAGATTTAAAAGACTCGTCAAACCTATCAGTAACAGCTGGAATTAGAGGTAACTACTGGACGGTAAATAATCAATTTGTTTTTTCGCCGCGCGTTACGCTCTCTTACAAACCAAATTGGAAACGTGATTGGTTATTCAAGTTAAGTACTGGCTTATACTATCAACCACCGTTTTACCGCGAACTACGAGGAATTGATGGCACACTAAACAAAAATTTAAAAGCCCAACAAAGTTTACAGATTGTATTTACAAGTGATTACAATTTTAAAATGTGGGGAAGACCTTTTAAACTTATAATGGCCGGTTATTTTAAAGATTTAAAAAATCTTGTACCTTATGAAGTGGATAATGTGCGGATACGCTATTTTGCTAACAATAACGCAAAAGGCTATGCAACTGGTGCTGATTTTAGAATAAACGGACAATTTATTAAAGGAACTGAAAGCTGGGCTAGTATTGGTTTTTTAAGAACCTACGAGTATAGTAAAGACAACATTCATTACAACTATTTTAATAAAGATGGAGAAAAAATTGTAAAAGGGTACACATTCGATCAAGTAAAAACTGATAGCCAACGTGTTGATCCAGGGTTTATTCCTCGCCCAACAGACCAATTAGTTACCTTTGGATTGTTCTTTCAAGATTATTTACCAAAATACCCTTCGTTTAAATTTAATATGAATTTACAATTTGGAAGCGGCTTACCATTTGGTCCACCAACACATTTGCGCTATCAACAAGTTTTGCGAATGCCTCCTTACCGAAGAGTAGATGCAGGATTTGCCTATAGTATTTTAAAAGAAGGAAGAGAATTTAAAAGAAAAAACGTGTTTAATAATTTAAAAGAAATGTGGATTTATTTGGAAATTTTTAATTTACTACAAATACAAAATACCGTATCGTACACATGGGTTACTGATGTAACAGGTAATAGGTATGCTATCCCAAATTATTTAACTAACCGCCAGTTAAACTTAAGGCTGATGGTGAAATTTTAGAATTTTTTTTGAGAGCGGTTATCAGCAAGTATTACACTTTCCCTTTTAAATTCTCTAACATGTTCTCAACCAATTTTAGTAAATCATAGTTTGCTTTCCAGCCCCAGTGTTGGCAGGCTTCGGTATCATTTATACTTTTAGGCCAACTATCTGCAATAGCTTGTCTAAAATCAGGTTTATAGGTTATTGTAAAATCTGGAATATGTTTTTTAATTTCTTCGGCTATTTGTTTTGGACTAAAACTTATGCCACCCAAATTGTACGCGCCACGAATTTTAATTTTATCAGCTGGTGCTTGCATTAGTTCAATAGTGGCTCTAATAGCGTCTTCCATGTGCATCATTGGTAAAGCGGTATCTTCACTCAAAAAACATTCGTACGATTTTGTTTTTAATGCCTGATGGAAAATATGAACTGCATAATCTGTTGTTCCTCCCCCAGGAGCACTTTTCCAACCAATTAAACCTGGATAGCGGATGCTTCTTACATCGACACCAAATTTATTAAAGTACCACTCGCACCAACGTTCGCCAGCCTGTTTACTAATGCCATAAATGGTGCTTGGCTCCATAACTGTGTATTGCGGCGTGTTTTTTTGCGGTGTAGTTGGTCCAAATACAGCGATACTGCTTGGCCAATAAATTTGTTTAATGTGTTTTTCTTTAGCTAAATCCAACACATGAAATAAACTTTCCATGTTTAATTTCCATGCAAACATTGGATTTTGCTCGCCTGTAGCACTGAGTAATGCTGCCAAATGATACACTTGAGTAATGTTGTGTTTTTTTACAACATTGAATAAGTTAGTTTTATCAAGTGCATCTAAAACTTCAAAAGAATTATTTTTAAAAATTCCAGCATCTTTTAAATCGCTTGGTATTATATTATTTGAACCATATATGTGCGATAAATTTTCAGTTAACTCAACACCAATTTGTCCGCCTGCACCAATTATTAAAATTTTTTCTGTACTTGAACTCATATACTTTTTTTGAATGCTTAAATATACTAGTTTGTGAATGTTCTTCAAAGGGAAAATTTAAGCATGAAATTTTTATTTATTATATAAATCTGGATTAGATTCGGAATTCGCTAAAGCAAGTTACTTAATAAAAACAATGCGGAATTTTCAGCGATAGTCTAAGAAAATTAATTCTCAGAATTTCTTACAAAACTTTTATTCAATTACAGTAATTAAAAAGGAATTTATAATTTTACTTCTATTAAAAAGCCTGTAATTATATATTTTATATTCTTTAGTCTGCTTATCTGCACGCTAGTTGCTCAAGATAATCTTAAAAATTTGAATACGATTAGGCACTTAGAAAATCAACTCACACAAATTAATAAAGTAAATGTATCCGAACTAAAGACGCTGCATTGCAAAATAGCTACAGAATATAGTCTTCTACTAAACCACCAAAAAACGCTTGAACATTATTTATTGGCCCTTCAGTACGCCAATTCAGAGCCAAACTCAGTAGAAAAAAATACCATATTTTATAACATTAGCGCACAATTTACAAACTTAAATAAATTAGCTGAAGGCGAACGATACGCCAGAATTGCTGTAGAAAACTTAAATCAACTAGATACCAATACAAGAGAAAGCGCATTGCGCTTAGGTAGTTGTTATAGCTTGCTTGGCAGTATTTACAATGGTGGTAATAATTATGACGAATCTATAAACAACTTAACTAAGGCAGAAATAAAGTTTAACCAACATGGCTTTGATTCACTTTTAGCGGATGTGTTTATTAATAGGGGGTGTATCAAAATGGATGCTCAATTGTTTAAAGAAGCAAAAGTTGATTTCTTAAATGCATTAAAAATTTACAAAAATAAAAACAACCATGAGGGAATTGCTACGACCTATATTAATTTGTGCTCATTACTTTTTAATGCTTATGATTCAGGAATAAAAAAGAATAAAAATGATTTATATTCTTGCTTAGCCTATTTGGATAGCGCAACCATTCATACAAGAGAGTTTCCAGAATCAATGCATCGCTTAAACTGCTACAATTACAAAAACATTATTTATGAAACCTTAGGTAAAGTTGATAGTGCAAATAAATACAAACTAAACTTCTACGAACTTAATGAAATAATTAACAATAAAGAATTAACTGCCAAAATAGGTAGAATAGAGCAGGACTTTAACGTTAAGCTAAAAGATTCGGAAATTGAACGCTTGAAAAATCAAAACACAATTCTTAAAAATGAACAACGAATAAAAACACAAATGCACATTTTTGTAATTGTTGTGGTGCTTTTAATAGCCTTACTAGCGTTGTCCTTTTATCAAATTAAAACTCTAAACCTAAAACGCAAAAGTTACGAAATTCAACAGAAAGTAAGCAGAGCGCAAATGGACCCTCATTTTACCTTTAATGCAATTAATTCTGTGCAAGAATACATACTGCTCAATGAACCAGATAAAGCCCATTTGTTTTTGTCTAAATTTTCTAGAGTAATACGTAACTTTTTAAACAACAATCAAAAAACAAGTATTGATTTAAAGTCTGAGTTAAAATTTTTAAACGATTATATTGAATTAGAAAGCGAAAGATTTAGAAAACGAATTCACTTTACTGTTAAAAACTTAAGCAACTTACAACTAAATGAAATTATCATATTACCGAGCACATTACAACCTTTGCTAGAAAATGCTATTTGGCATGGATTTTCAGACGAACAAGAAAATTGTATAATAGAATTAACTATTCTAAATAATAAAAAAATTTTACAACTTATGATAAAAGATAATGGTCAAGGTTCTGAAAACTATTATGGTTCAGCACAATCAAAAGGATTGCGTCTAATTGAAGAAAGAATTAATTTGATCAACCATAACCGCAAAGGGGTATTTAGTATACATAAGTCAATAGTTGGAGGAACCATTGTAGAGCTTCAATTTCCATTAAATCTAAAATTAGGATGATAAAATTAATTATAGTAGATGATGAACGAAGTAGTTGCAATGTTTTAAGATTGTTAATCGAAAAATATTTTTTAGATCTTGAGGTTGTTGCAATATGCAGAAATATAGATGATGCTGAAAAAGAAATTGAAACTAAAAACCCCGATATTGTTTTTTTAGATGTTAAAATGCCAGGTGGTGGTGGCTTTGAATTATTAGCAAAACTAAATCAAATTAATTTCGCCATTGTGTTTATAACTGCACACGAAGAATACGCTTTAAAAGCTTTAAAAGAAAGGGCTGTAGATTATTTAATTAAACCAATAAATAAACTTGAATTAGAAACTGCAATAATCAAGAGTAAAGAGGCAATTCAGCTTAAAAAATTTTATACAGAGAACAGAGGTCAAACTTTGTCTGCTCCTGACACACAACAAAATTATTTAGTAATTAACAAACACAAAGGTGAAAAAATAAACGTGTCTGAAATCATGTACATCAAAGCAGAGTCTAACTATTCAGTACTTTATACTCAAACTAAATCAATTATTGTTAGTAAAACACTAAAAGAAATTGAGGAAACAATTTGCAATCATAACAACAAACTTATACGAATACACAAGTCGTTTATTGTAAACTATGGCTATGTAACCTCTATTTCAAATCACGCAATAAACAACTTTATTATTTTAAACAATGGCGATAAGATAGGAGTTTCAAAAAGACGATGGCTTTTTATTAAAGAAACATTCAAAAATCTCACTAACTAAATTTGGCAACCTTGAGTTAACGGTAACAAACTCAAAAATGAAGTTTTGTATTTCATTTTAGTGTAATTTAGAATTCAATTAGTTTTAAACATTAAAGTATGTATCAATTAAACCAACAACTTGACCCTACGTGTAAAGTAGATTTATACGAACATGGCCATCGAAGTATGAACGATGAATTTTTAAGACGATTAAAATTTATACCAAATACAATTTCTAATGGTTACGTTAAACTAGATGACTTAGACGGAATAACATTTTGTGATGCCAATGCCAAGGAAACATCTAAGCGTAATGCTGGATCTAAATCTCAAGAAAGCATAATTACAACTTTCTCGGTTGATAAAAAAGTATTCGTATATGCCAAAACAAATCCTATTTTATTTGATGCTATTAATCAAAAGAAAATTGACTTTGAATCTCCTAAATTTAAAAAAGGAAATGTGGATGCCTTGTTGACCCTCGATAATGGAACATTTATCTGCATTTATAATTTATGGCACGCTAATAAAACCGCACATATTCACCATTTTGATTATGTGGGGAATACCTTGAGGGATAAAATTGTTAAACTAAACGAGGACACAAAACTCTATTGTGATTATAAGTTCATATATATTTATGAGCCAGTTGGTTTTCTTACTTTATTAGATTTGAATACGCTAGCAGAAGTTAAACGCTTTGAAAATATTAGTTACAATGTGAATAATATTTATGATTCTGAAAGGCACAAGCGTACAGACTATTATTTCTTTTTAAAAGCGGATGATAAAAAAACGTTCATAATATTTGATAAAGATGGCAACTTCTCTAGTTACATGCCAGAAAGTGGAGAGTTGAAATTAATTCACGAACAATTTAATCTTCGCTTATTTGAAAAAACAAGTTCAAAAAAAATACAGCTAGATGGTAAGGATTACGAAATTGACCTAATTCAATACCAAGTAAAAAAGGGAGAAAGTGTTATTTTTGAAACAATAGAATTTGAAAAAGAGAAAAAAAATTCTTTTAAAACTATTGGGTACTTCCCGGTGTCATGCGATTTACTTGCTGAGAATAAGCTTGGCATTTACTTCAATTCACGTTTTCAGTTTCCTAACTCAAAATTCGGTTTTTTCAAAAGTGGCTATTCTGTTATTGAATTTTAAAATTAAATACTTATTATCTAAATATGAAAAACACAGTTAACACATTCGATTTTAAGCAATGCATTGAAGAAAGAATAAAAGAATTTAATGCCAAATGGGTAAAGCGTAAAATTACGTATAACCGAACATTCATAAAGAGTGGAAAAGAACCGAAGCTTCCGGATTGGCTACCAGTAGAACTAAGAAGTTATTATAACGCTTATAAAGAATTAACTATTTTCTCTATTAATGGAATTTTTAAACTTAATAGCATTGACAAATTAACAAAACATTACATCGACAATGAATATAAACTGGATGGTAAAAAGATAAAAGATGAATGGGCAGAACATTTGGTTAATTTTAATGGATTTTACTACCACTTGCAGGAAGAAAAAGTCATTCTTGACTTAGATGAAAATAAATTACTAAGATTGGAAGGTATCAGCTTATCTGAATTTATTCGTTTGAAGGTAGCATTACTTGGCACTAGAAATTGGGAGTACTTATATGCAAAAAACAAAAGTAACTTTAACAAGGAAATAAAGCAGTTTCAAACAGATTATAATACAGCCTTTACTGGAATAGTTATGCCAAGCTGGATAGATTTTAAATTACCAAAAGAATTTAACCTAGAATGACAACACCAAAAATTGGCGATCGTGTTTTATTCTACCCGGGTTATTTAAGAGGAATGGTATTAGAGGTAAAACCACAAAAAATGAGAGTCCGTTTTGATACCGAATTAGAGGTGTGGGTCATGAAAAGTATGATCTCGCCAGTGCCTGAAGACGTATATGAACAGGTGTACCGAAGGCCAAGTTCTATTTGCAGGTTTTCGTACAAACAACTTGTAGCCTTTGATAATTCTGTATATAGTAAACATGAAATATTTGGTACTGGTAAAGATATGTATGTTGGCGCCTTGTATAACCTTTCCGCTATTTTTAAATCCATTCCATTTACAAAAGCATTTAAGTTTGTGGTTAAACTAACCAAGGAAATTATTTACAGAAAACACACAGATGATGAAAGTTATATTTGCCTTTTTCTTTGGAATGGCCTTCAATTATCAGCCGCTTTTGATAGTGATAAAGAAGAAGTAAAACAGCAAATAAAACTACATAATAAGGAGTTAGTAGAATTATCAACTAAACTTAAAGTTAAATATAAGGGGTATCAATCAGCAATAGATAGTTCGAAAGTAATTCGCTCTTTTGGTCATGACTTATCGTTAAAAAAACTAAAAGAATCAGAAAGAAGATTTAAAAAAATATTTTGCCGTCCTATATAATTAAATCTAAGAGTACACAAACCTAATAAAACAATATTCAACACTAAAAACTATGGAAAAAGAATTTACATTAGATGAACTACAACAGATGGTTAGCACTATTAACCGCAACCTTGGTAAAATTGCGCTAACATTTAATCATTTAAAAGAAGAGCTGGTAGAATTAAGCCCTATGGAAAGTTACCTCGTTAAGTATCCTGAAAATTTTAAAAAGGAAGAAAGCGTGGCTTATGCTAATGAATTTAGAGAGTGTTTGAAAAATGAATTTTTTCCGAAACAAAAAAAGCGGGAAGAAGAATTATTTGATCAGTTAGAAAAGCTCCCTAATCATGAATTAGAAAGTGTTGAACACATAATTGAAAACTATTTGAATAGCGGCTCTTCTTCTATAGCTGAAAGGGCAAAAGTACTAATTTCTAAATCCAATATTCGAAATCGTTTATCAAAGTATTTAGATGATGCTGTTGGTAATAACCCAACAATGGTTATGGTGGCTAACAATAACTTAAAAGCGTTAAGAATAGATGAAGAATTTTGGAAAGCGCATAGGTTAGCAGAATTGGCAGATAAGTTTATTAATTACTTTCAAGCTAACCTTAAAGTTGGCCATGATAAGGATATGATAGGTATGCATGTGCTTTGGCCTTTTGGCGCAGCTGCTACTGATATTCTGGAGAAACTAAGTGTATTTCAAGAAAAAATTATTGAATTGTGTTCTTTAGATCAATTAGATCACAGAGGACTAGGATCTTTTTTGTTTATGATTGAAAAAAGGTATAGAAATTTGGCCCCTTATTGGACGATAGAGAACAGAGAACTGCTCCAAACTCACCTTCAACACCTTGCTGATTCTCATAAAAGAAAAGGAGATAGTTGGGTAAAAGATAATTTATATACTCCATTAAAAGTAGTACAAGAAGTTAATAAGGAATTGAAAAAGAAAAATTAAAACATGGAAGAAGTAGTTAAATTTTTAAACACATTTATAAAAGCAGAACACAATACAAATTTATTATCTAGAAAACCTGATATTCTTTTGTACAACAAAGCACTTGACACAATGGATGAGTTTTTGCGCATTAGCTTAAAACAAGGTTTAGGAATGATGAAAATGGATGAACCCAAATATGCCTCTTTTTACGAATTTGCAGATTTAGTTCCTGTGACAAAAGAGCGTTACTTTTTTAGATTAAATAAGATTAGTACCGACTCAAACTTTTTGTATTGTGCTTACATGAGTTCTATAGATGGACCAAGAAAATATTTTAATACCTTTATTGTAAAACCCAAACTCAATTCTTTTGAAATTGTGAGTGTATTTACTTGGGGAAAAGGTAAAACCTCTAAAAACCATTGGTACTATAGTGTCGGTGAAGAAATGAGATACACGGATTTAAAACCTATTCAAATTAGTTAAAAAGATTAGGTAGTATTAATGCTTTGGTTTACATTTTTGAACAATTGAACGATTATCACAGTAAATATTCTGAAGGATTGGTAATTAATGGTGCTGATTACAAATGAAAGATTAAAATGCAAAAGGGTAAATGAAAAATAAATTTATATATTGATAAATCTGATTACTATCATAATTACGAAATGTGTTTCTATAAAATATAATTTTTACCAATTTACCTTACCTAAGGTAGCTTAAAAACTAATAAAATGGAATTAAAAGAAAAATTCAATGCTCGAAAAAAAATATTTAAAGAACAAACTTTTCTACTAAATGCGAATTTCCATTTCTTTGAACCATTAGAAACCTTTAATGTTAAAAGGCTAGAAAAGAAAATTGGTATGGCGTTACCTAAAGACATAATTGAATTTTATAAAACCTGCAATGGCTTCTTGTTTGATTGGTCAATAAAATTGGATAAAAACCGTATTACTGGTTACTCATTTCTTATGAGCTATTTTCATTTGTTTTCTAGGGAGCATGCGCCAAGAACTGGAGAAAGTAAAGGCTTTTACAACATAAATACTAGCAATGCAAAAGCAAAAAAATTAGAACGGTTATTTATTTTTGATCATATTCATTTTAGTAACTATGTACTTTGTGACTTTGAAAATAGCCGAGATGAAACACAATTATACCTCTACTTACACGATGGTAGGCTTTTTAAAATGAACCTAAATGTTATGGAATATGCGGATAAGGTGTTGGAATATGGGGCTATCTATTTATGGCAACGACACTTTTGTAATGATTATGTTATTTCGCCGTTAGATTTAAAGGATGATTGTGAAAGCAATTTGAAAACTATTTTTAAATCTGTTGACACAACTTCTTTTAATCCTGAGCTCAAAAGACTTACTGTTCCAAATACAGTAGTTAATTACCGTAAAATTTTTGAAGACTCAATCTCATTATTCACAAAAGATAAAAAAGTTAAAATCACAAAAAATGAAATTCAATTAGGAGCACCCATTGGTTATCTTACCAAAGCACAATATGTGCTTGGGAAAAAGCTGCCGGATTCCTTACTTGCATTCTATTCACAAATGAATGGCATACAATTAGAGTGGCATAAAAATAACCATGGAGGTGCAATTAATATGTATAGTATTGAAAATGTATTAGGTGGGCCTATAAGTAATTTCGGCCACAACAATAAAGATTGGTTAAGAAAAAACGATTATTTAGATATTTTATGGTTTGATGAAGAAGATGATGAAGCTGAGCATTATCAAAAGTTACGCCCTTTAGATGTGCCTTATGGAACACACGATTTTGTTGGCATAAACCCCGATGACTTCTCATTGCATTTTTGTTCAGCAAGAAGCAACATCAAACCGTTTCCTCTTAGTTTTGAAAAATATATTCAATACTTAATTGACTATTTGGGCACAGGCAGTTGGCACCATCTTTTAATTGAAGGGAAAGGTGTTAAAGTAGGCGATTTTAAGCTGGTTGATTTTATTAAAGAAAATTTTAAATCTTGGAAATTATAGATGTAATTTTGGAATAACAATTACGTAACTCAGTTTTATGAAGAAACAAATACTACTCATACTAGCACTTTCTATTTCAACTTCCAAGTTGGTTGCCCAAATACCAATTAAAATGGATAGTATCTTTAATTTTATAAAACGTGAAAGCATATACACAAAAATTGCTGATTGGAATAAAATAGAGGTAGGATTCAAAGAAAAAATAAAACTAGCTAAAAAAGATGTTGATAGCATTAATGCGTTGGTTTATGTGTTTGAACAGTTAAACGATTATCACAGTGCCATTTACTATAACAACCGTGGGTATGCTAACTACCCAGTTTTTGATGACTCAACAAGAAATAAATTACTTCCACTAATTAAACTTTCGCAAGAAAGAACAGGAATTTTTACAGCACAAGTTTTAGAAAACAATTACATCTATTTGCAAGTGCCGGGAATTAGTGCTTTTGGCGATGACGTTACCAAATTCGGGCAAAAACTTTCAGACACTTTGTGCAACTATGTTACGGCTAAAACCAAAGGAATTATTTTAGACTTACGTATAAATGGCGGTGGTCAGTTTAGTTCTATGGCAGCTGGCATTGCACCACTTTATGATTCAAAATATATTGGTGGAGGTATTAATAACTCTTCTAAAATAAGCACTAAATTTTTTATAAAAGATGGTAATCTATTCATGAACACCATTCAAAGCACCACAATTAAGCACAAAACAAAACTGAACTTATCAAAAATACCACTGGTAGTTTTAATTGGGCCAATTACTATGAGCTCAGGTAGTATTTTAGGAATTACCCTTAAAGGTAGAAAAAATACGATCTTCATTGGAGAAAATACAGCGGATGGCTATACTACCTGTAATAACTATTTCACATTTGGAGAACAATTAGCGTTAAATTTAGCTATAGAGCATAGTGTAGATAGAAATAACACTATTTACAAACAGTTTCTAATGCCTGATAGAATTATTAACGGTGGTGATAACTTTGATAAACTTGAAACAGACAAAAAAATAGTTGAAGGATTAAAATGGCTCAAGTCGCTCAATAAGAAATAAACAAGGAAATACCGCCGAAATGAGTTATACTAACAAAGTGGAAAGATAAACCAAAAAAAATATTCTTATGCAATCTCTATTATAAGCAAAATAATTATTTGCTTATCAATAAAAACAAAAAAACTAATTTATCCGTTTAAGATTTTCAATAGTTTTAGGCACTTTAAAAATCATAGGGAAACGCTCTGTTTTTACTGAACTGCTATCTAAACCAAAAGCCTTAGCCTCACTTAAACTAAAGTGTTTTAAAGTAAAATAAATTTCTAAAACCATTTTTTGGAAAAACGGCATATCGTTATCGTAACTTAAATACTTTTCTACCACTACAAATTTAAAATCACCGCTTATATTATTTCGTTGCAAAGAATCGTATCTACTCCTAATATCTACTTCTTTATTCGCTACTAAATCTTCCACTACTTTTCTAAACATTAAATTTACTTTTGGTGCAACTCTAAAACCGAGTTTAAAATCAACACGAATAATATCATCCTCTGCAATATGATCTACTCTGTAATCCATGCGGTAAGGTTCATCCATAACATCTACGTGTACAAACCAATAAATGTCTGCCTTCTTAGGGCGGCGTTGTAAAATAGAGTGAATAATTTTTTGTTCAATCAATTTACTATCATTTACCGACGTTAAATAAACCAAGTGTGTAGCATACTTTGGTATAGACTCATCTCTACTTAAATCAATTAAAAATTGTTTGTAATCGGCAAGATTAACAACATCGGTATATTTCTGACGAATTTTTTTTGCTAAATGCCAAATGGTCATTACCAACATTAATGTGCCTGCAATTAAAAGCGTAATCCAGCCACCGTGTGCAAATTTATCCATGTTCGCATAAAAGAAAGCAAGCTCTATTACTCCGTACAACGTAATTATACAAACAATAAACGTATAATTGTAGCGCTTTAAATGCATGTAAAAATTAAGTAGTATCGTTGTCATTATCATACAAAGCACAATTGCTAAGCCATAAGCGGCCTCCATGTTGGTAGATTCTCTAAAATATAATACTATGCCGATACAACCCACTAACAACATAATGTTTAGTGAGGGAATGTAAAGTTGTCCTTTAGCTTCGCTTGGATACTTAACGCGTACTTTTGGCCATAAATTTAAACGCATGGCTTCGTTAATTAAAGTAAACGAACCCGATATTAACGCCTGAGAGGCAATAACTGCGGCACTTGTAGCAATTATAATTCCTGGAATCAAAAACCAATCAGGCATTATTTCATAAAAAGGATTTTTACCATTTAGTTTAATTCCTTCGTTGCAAATTAACCAAGCGCCTTGCCCAAAATAATTAAGTACCAACATTGTTTTTACAAACATCCAAGTTACACGCACGTTTTGTTTTCCGCAATGCCCTAAATCGCTATATAAAGCCTCTGCACCAGTTGTGCATAAAAACACGGCACTTAAAATTAAAATTCCGGATGGGTGATCGTGTAATAATTTATAAGTGTAATAAGGGTTTAAAGCTTCAACAATATGCCAATTACAAACCATTTTAGAAATCCCTAAAACGCCTAACATACCAAACCATAAAAGCATTATTGGGCCAAATGCTTTACCTATAAAGTTTGTACCAAAGCGCTGAATCAAAAATAGAAAAGTAATAATAGTAATTACAATTGGCACCGTATTAATATTTGGATAAATGCTACGCAAACCCTCTACAGCAGAAGCAACAGAAATAGGAGGTGTTATAATGCCATCTGCCAAAAGTGCGCTACCACCAATAATGGCAGGTACAATTAACCATTTGAATTTACTGCGTTTTACTAAAGTGAACAACGAAAAAATTCCACCCTCCCCTTTGTTATCAGCCCTTAGCGTTAACACAACATATTTTAAAGTTGTTTGTAGGGTAAGTGTCCAAAAAATGGCGCTTACCGCACCCTTCACTAATTCGCCGTTAATAGGCTCATCGCCAACTATTGCTTTTAATACGTATAAGGGAGAGGTACCAATATCTCCGTAAATTATTCCTAGTGTTACTAGAAGGCCGCCAATGGTAATTTTATTTAGCGCACCATGATTGTGATTTCCCATGTTGGGTTTTTTATAACAAGACAACAAAATTAATACAAATATTAGCACCAAATGCGTTAAATAAAGATTATATGAACAATGTTTAGTCTACTTATTTTATCATTTCATCTGTATAAAACTAAAAACATATTTATAAGCATTCTAAATAATGACTGCTAATGCCACTATGTGCAGAAATCGAGGGTAAGAAACTTTAATTTTAAATGTTTTTAAAGTTTATATTCAAACCTTGGTTGACTATATATGTTAAACAATTAAATTTGCACAGCGTATTTAATGCACACTAAATTATGAGTAAAAAAGGATTTTTAAAATCATCAATCGGAAAGAAATTTTTAATGGGAGCTACAGGCTTGTTTTTGATTACGTTTTTAATTGTTCACGTAGGTATTAATTCATTAATATTTGTGAATGATAACGGCGAAACATTTAACGCTGCAGCACATTTTATGGCAACCAACCCAGTAATACGCTTTGTAGAAATTGGATTGTTTGTAGGTTTATTATTACACATTTTTCAAGCACTCGTATTAACTTTGGAAAACCGTAAAGCACGCCCTGTGGCTTATGCACAAGTTAATGGTGCCGCAAACAGCAGTTGGTATAGCCGTAGCATGGGTATTTTAGGCTCATTACTTTTAATTTTTTTAGTTGTGCATTTATCACATTTTTGGGTTGGTACTAAGGTTGCTGTTTTTACTGGTAAAGCCGATGAGCACGATACTTACAAAGAAATGCAAGCCTGTTTCTCTCATTTATATATTGTAATTATTTATGTTATTGGTGTTGCATCCCTGTTGTATCATATCTTACACGGCTTTCAATCTGCTTTCCAAACACTAGGGTTAAATCACAAAAAGTACACACCACTAATTAAAAAAACTGGTATCTGGTTTAGTGTAATAGTTTGCGCTTTATTTGCCGCAATGCCTATTGCAATGTACGTTTCATCTTTAAAAAATAATTAATTTAATATTTCGCTATGGCTAGTTCTTCAAAATTAAATTCAAAAATCCCCGATGGTGTATTAGAAAACAAATGGACAAAATACCGTTCTACTGTTCCGCTTGTAAACCCTGCCAATAAACGTAGTTTAGAGGTATTGGTGGTTGGTTCAGGATTAGCTGGTGCTTCTGCTGCTGCTACTTTAGCCGAGATGGGTTATAAAGTAAAAGTATTTTGTTTTCAAGATTCGCCACGCCGCGCTCACAGTATTGCAGCCCAAGGTGGCGTTAATGCTGCAAAAAATTACCAAAACGATGGTGATAGTGTTTATCGCTTGTTTTACGACACCATAAAAGGTGGCGATTACCGCGCACGTGAAGCCAACGTGCATCGTTTAGCTGAGGTGAGTGGCAATATTATTGACCAATGTGTTGGCCAAGGTGTACCATTTGCACGTGAATATGGTGGCACATTAAGCAATCGTAGTTTTGGTGGAACACAAGTACAACGTACCTTTTACGCAGCTGGTCAAACAGGACAACAATTATTATTAGGCGCTTATTCTGCTTTACAACGTCAAGTTGGTATGGGTGCGGTTACTTTATTAGCACGCCACGAAATGATGGATGTTGTAACCATTGATGGCAAAGCACGTGGTATTATTGCCCGTGATTTAATTAGTGGTAAATTAGAAAGACATTTTGGACACGCAGTTTTATTATGCACGGGTGGTTACGGTAATGTATTTTATTTAAGTACCAATGCCATGGGAAGCAATGTTACCGCGGCCTGGAAAGCACATAAAAAAGGTGCATTTTTTGGAAATCCATGTTTTACTCAAATCCATCCAACGTGTATTCCTGTTAGTGGCGACCATCAATCAAAATTAACGTTGATGAGTGAATCGTTGCGTAACGACGGACGCATTTGGGTTCCTAAATCAAAAGACGACAAACGTAAACCTACCGATATTCCTGAAGAAGAGCGTGATTATTTTTTAGAAAGAAGATATCCTGCCTTTGGAAACCTAGTGCCGCGTGATGTTGCTAGCCGTGCTGCCAAAGAGCGTTGCGATGCGGGTTATGGCGTAGGTACCAGTAAATTAGCCGTTTATTTAGATTTTGCCTTTAATACAGAACGTTATGGTAAAATAGAAGCAACTAAGAAAAATATTCAAAACCCGAGTAAAGATGAAGTTATGCGTTTGGGTAAAGACGTTGTGAAAGAAAAATACGGTAACTTGTTTGATATGTATGCGCAAATTACTGGTGAAAATCCTTACGAACAACCAATGCGTATATACCCAGCTGTGCATTATACAATGGGTGGCCTGTGGGTTGATTATAATTTAATGACAACAGTACCTGGCATGTATGCTTTGGGCGAAGCTAACTTTAGCGACCATGGCGCAAACCGCCTAGGTGCTAGTGCCTTAATGCAAGGTTTGGCCGATGGGTATTTTGTAATTCCTTATACAATTGGCGCCTATTTAAGCGAAGAGATTCGCACAAAAGCAATTCCTACAGATCATCCTGCATTTGTTGAAGCTGAAAAAAATGTTCAAGAAACGTTAAATAAATTTTTAAATATTAAAGGCACTAAATCAGTTGATTATTTCCACAAACGTTTAGGTAAAATTATGTGGGATAAATGTGGTATGGCGCGCAGTAAAGATGGATTAACGTGGGCCATTGCAGAGATTCAAAAATTACGTAATGAATTTTGGAGCGATGTGCGTGTGCCAGGTGATGCTAACGAATTTAACCCTGAACTTGAAAAAGCAGGCCGTGTTGCAGACTTTATTGAGTTAGGTGAATTAATGTGTGTGGATGCGCTTAACCGTAATGAAAGTTGTGGTGGTCACTTCCGCGAAGAATACCAAACTGAAGAGGGCGAAGCTTTACGTGATGATGAAAATTTTGCTTACGTAGCCGCTTGGGAATACAAAGGTGTAAGTCAGTTTGAATTACATAAAGAAGAATTGAAATACGAGAATATTAAAATTGCACAGAGATCTTATAAATAAGGTTTGAAAGAAAACAGATTAATAATTAAGAATTTTGGCCCTATTAAACACATTGATATTCCTATTAGGAAAATAAATGTGTTGATAGGAGATCAGGGTACAGGGAAAAGTACCGTGGCCAAGGTTTTGGCTTGTTTAATTTCAGCGGAATTTTTGTTATTGTATAAATCTACTAAGTTTAATTTGTTTGAGAAATATAAGCTAAATAATTTTCTTGAGAAAAAAACCTATATAGAATTACAACAAAATGGAGTAAAAATCACTTATGACAACAAAAAATTCGATGTTCATGTAAATAATTCAGCCAACTCGGAGTTTCTAAAATTTCTTAACAATTACACTAAATTAATAAATAGCATTGGATCAACTGATAAAAATGACTTTTTACTTGGTTTTAGAAAAGGACTCGCTAATTTTCCTAACGTATCTTGCTATATTCCTTCTGAAAGGAATATAATTACTTCTATAGGTAATTCGCCTTTTACTTTTTTCAATTCAATTCAAATTTCAAACTACTTGCTTGAGTACGGTGAAATATACGATAATGCCAGAAAAAATTATAACCAATTAAATATTTCAGAATTCGGAATAACTTTTAAGCATATTAATTCTAAAGATTATCTTGAGCTTAATAATAAAACTATTCTCTTAGATGAAGCCGCTTCGGGTTTGCAAAACATAATCCCAATTTATTTGATTTTAACAAATCAAAAGAAAGATGATGTTATGTTAAACATTATTGAAGAACCCGAAATTTCGTTATTTCCGCCATCACAAAATAAACTCGTAAAACACTTAGTTGAAACATCTTTGATCAAAGGATTTGATTTATTATTAACCACCCACAGCCCTTATGTATTAACAACATTAAACAACTTAATTTATGCGCATAAAATAGGCTCAATTCGAGGAAAAGGAGCTAAGGCAACGAAAATTATTGAAAAAAGATATTGGTTAAATCCAAAAGACGTTTCTGCTTACATACTAAACGAAAAAGGCGAGGCAGAGGATTTAATGGATTATGAAATTAATCAGATAAAAGCTGAAAGAATTGATGAAATATCAAGAGTAATAAATAAAGAATTTGATGAATTATTAAATATTGAATTTAGTACATGATAGAAAAATTAAATAATTGCCTTAAATGGTCTGATAGACGAAGCAAGCATACTGTTTCGGAAAAAGGAAAAACTTTTGAGTTGGAGAATCGTTCAAAAGTTTTGGTTGATGTTGTTTCAATTGATGGATGTGTTTATCCAAAATCAAACATAGCGGGCAAAAGATGTGATTACTTAATGAAGGTAGATGAGAAAAAAAGCTTGTATTTTATTGAATTAAAAGGAACCGAAGTTATTTATGCCTTAAAACAAATTAAAAGTACAGTATCTGAAATATTTCCTTTTTTTAATACTTATACTTGTAATGCAAGAATTGTATCTTCAGTAGGTGTTCCTGCAATTAACCAGCGAAGCGAATATAGAGAGTTGGCAAAATATATTTTTCCAAAGGGAACTATTGAAATAAAAAACAAAATAAAATACTCAGAAATAATTTAGATATACGAAAAATTATGGAACACGGAAACATGAACCTAACACTTAAAGTGTGGAGACAAAAAAACAAAGATACCAAAGGTAAATTTGAAACTATTGAAGCCAAAGGGATTAGCCCTGATATGAGCTTTTTAGAAATGTTTGACGTTGTTAATGAAAAATTAATAAACGAGGGTAAAGAACCAATTGCATTTGACCACGATTGCCGCGAAGGCATTTGCGGTATGTGCAGTATGTATATTAATGGACGTCCGCACGGACCAAAACAAGGCGTTACCACTTGCCAATTGCATATGCGCAGTTTTAAAGATGGCGATACCATTGTGGTGGAACCTTGGCGCAGTGCGGCATTTCCGGTAATTAAAGATTTAGCGGTTAACAGAAGTAGTTTTGATCGCATAATGGCTGCTGGTGGTTTTATTAGTGTAAACACAGGTAACGTAAAAGATGCTAATAGTATTTTAATTCCTAAAGACGATGCCGATACCGCATTTGCTGCCGCAGCTTGTATTGGTTGCGGTGCTTGCGTGGCTGCTTGTAAAAATAGCAGCGCTATGCTATTTGTTAGTGCAAAGGTGAGTCAATTAGCTTTGTTGCCACAAGGCCAAATTGAAAAACAAGACCGTGTATTAAACATGGTAAAACAAATGGACGAAGAAGGTTTTGGAAACTGTACCAACACTGGTGCCTGTGAAGCCGAATGCCCTAAAGGAATTAGCCTAGAAAACATTGCGCGCATGAACAGAGAATATGTAAGTGCAAGTTTTACGCAGAATAAGTAGGGTTCACTCAAAAACGCAAATAGCCAATTGATAAGAGATGTAAAGGTTAAATCCATTTTTATGTGCAAAGTTTTTTGAACTTTTTTGAGAAAATCCTTACAGATAAAAATAGATTTTTCTTTGCGTTTTTAGCTTCATAAAAATTAACTGACTCGTCTTTAGCCCTGCTTGCCGCAGACAGGTCAGCTTGAAGTATTTCTATACATCTTCACTTCGCTGCCTGTGCCCGCCGAAGGCACGTAGGCAGGTCAATTCAGTTAATTTTTATACATTTTGAGTGAACTTTAAGTAGATTTTCTCGCCTAATGTAAAACTAAGCATACAATAAATGTAATTTGTTATCGTGTGTAATTGACATTAACCATTCATGTTTAAACGAAGCCTAATTTGTTAATCTATAACTTCCAGCTTGTTCCTTCTTTGCCATCTTTAATAGTAACACCAGCCTCAACTAATTTATCACGTATTAAATCGCTTTGAGTAAAGTTTTTATCAGCTTTTGCTTTGGTTCGCATTTCTAAAACTAAATCCATTACTTTATCTAAAACTGCATTTGCCTTATTGTTTTCTTCTTCTCGTTTCAAGCCCATTATATCAAACACAAAATTGTCAAAAATTAGCTTTAACAAATCAATATCAGATTGACTCAAATTAGTTTTTTTATCGTTGCACGAATTTATAATTCTCACCGCTTCAAATAAATTAGCAATCAGCACCGAAGTATTAAAATCATCGTTCATGGCATCGTAACATTTTTGCTGTAATGCTTTAATGTCAATAGCTTCGCCAAAGTTAGCGCCTGCGGTTAAACCAAGTAAAGTTTTATAAGCCTCCATTAAGCGTTCGTAGCCTTTTTCGCTTGCTTGTAAGGCCTCGTTACTAAAATCAAGCGTGCTTCGGTAATGGGTTTGCATCATAAAAAATCTTACCGCCATTGGGCTAAACGCTTTTTCAAACAATGGATGTTTTCCTTCTAATACAGCCTGTGATGGCGTTGCGCTTGGAGAGTTATCTGCTAATTTTTTACCAGTAAATAACTCTACTGGTAAAAACACATTGCCCAATGAGCGCGACATTTTTTGTCCGTTTAACGTTAGCATGTTTGTGTGTACCCAGTAATTAACAGGCGTTTTGCCGCAACAGCCAACACTTTGCGCAATTTCATTTGTATGATGGGTTGGTATTAAATCCATGCCACCACCGTGTATATCAAATTGTTCGCCTAAATATTTTGTACTCATTGCGCTACACTCGATGTGCCAGCCAGGAAAACCTTCGCCCCACGGCGAATTCCAACGCATGATGTGTTCAGGCTTAGCTTTTTTCCAAAGTGCAAAATCCAGTCGGCCTTTCTTCTCTTGTTGGCCATCTAACTCACGTGTGTTATCTAACTGGTCTTCTAAACTTCTTCCTGAAATTACACCATAGTTATTTGTTTTTGCAAATTTCTCTACATCAAAATATACGTTTCCATCCTCAACATAAGCCAAACCATTGTCAATAATTCTCTGCGTCATTTCAATTTGCTCAATTATATGTCCTGAGGCAGTTGGCTCAATGCTTGGCGGTAGTGTGTTTAGCAGAGCCATTACTTCTCTAAAACCAAACGAATACCGTTGTACAATTTCCATTGGTTCTAATTGTTTTATGCGTGCTTGTTTCCCAATTCTGTCTTCGCCTTCACCAGCAACCTCATCTTCTAAATGCCCAACATCAGTAATATTTCTAACATACCTAACTTTGTAACCCAAATGAAGTAAGTATCTAAACATAATATCAAATGAGGTAAACGTTCTGCAGTTGCCAATATGAACATCGCTATAAAGGGTAGGGCCGCATACATAAAACCCTACAAATGGTGCATTAATTGGCTTAAATTCTTCTTTTTTTCGAGTAAGTGTGTTGTAAATAAATAAGGGTTGTGTAATCATAAAACAAATATAACAAATAGAAAATAAATTTAATTTATTTTTGTTTCTGCTATTTATTGCTTTTTAATTGCACACTAATTGTGTTTTTTTCGTAAACATTTAACGCTTCTATTTCTGAAATAATTTTTACCTGCCATTCGCGTTGTTTTTTGCCGTTCATACTCCCGTCTGTTTCTTCGTCGTAAAGGTCTTGATAAACATCCATTTCCTTTTCAATTACTTTAAAAATAGAATCGCTTTTTAGTTTGAGTTCGTTGTAATTTTTATAAGAATTTTCTTTTATACGCTTTCTAAATTTTCGAGCATATAATTCTACTATATCAAAGTGTTTTTGTTCGTGAGCTAAAACTTCATCATTTGCCCATTCAACTTTTTTCCAAGAATCGTAACAATAAAAAATAGCGTCAATTTTTACTTCATACGTTTTTGAATTAATTTCAAATATATTTTTATCTAAATTATAAACGGTACTTGCTGCTGCAAATCGCTTTTGTGGTTTACCTTTAAAGTCATTCCAAGTAAGTTTTCTACTTTTATTCCAATAGATGTATTTGTCATCTGATTGAAAACTAAAAGTGAAAACTAGAAGTGATGCCCATAAAAAAAAATACTTCATGTGTATTAACTATAGAGTTAAGTATGGTGAGCAATCATATATTATTATCTCCCTTTTCAGTTTAATGTATCTCTCCTTCAGAATTTATTTCTAAAAAACTCATTATATCTTTTTGTTTGAGTGCTGTTAACGCAGACCTGAGTGCAATAAAGAATTCATGCCCTTTTATTTTTAATTTTGCCATTTGGTGCAAGCACTTATCTGCTTCTTGCACCTGATTATTCGCTGCAAAAGCAAAGCCATTCAATAATAAGAAGGCGCCAATTTCACCAACATGATAATCTTTTCCCATAGGGTTTGTTTCATAAAAATTTAGTGAAGGTTCTATTCTAAATGGCAAATCTTCTAATAGTTCATTAGCTGTTAAAGGTTCTTCTAGCGATAAATAAAAATGCGAAAGCAATTTGGCTTTAGCAAAAAGTGAATCGGGGAAATTATTATAATGCTTCAGAAAAATTATATTTAATTTTTCAAGATCATCGAAGTAACATTCCTCTAGAAGCTCATAAATGTTTTGATCGTTCGGATATCTGTTATTTAGTAACTCAATAACTTTTTCAATGTCTTGATCGTTTTCGTCCATAAGAACTTCAATATCTTCATCTAAGTCCTCATAATCTGACATATAATCGTAAATGGATTCTTTTTTATTAGAGGTAACAGGGAGTAAAATTGTTATTGCATCCATTTTTTGGTGGTGTTCTTTAAATACTGTATCGTACAGCGAGTCCATATTCATGTGTACGGCAACTTCTGATTCTTTACTGTATTTAAGTAATATCTCTGAAATTTTTTCATTTGCGGTTTCGTACTCTTCATTCGTGGTTGCGCTTAATTCCTCAATTAAATCTACATCTTCCAATTGGTAGTAATAAGGGGCGTCGTCATCATTTAACTCTTTCAATTTTTCATAAATTTCGCTCTCTTCTGAATCATCTAAACCATAATAATTATCTATAAATGTAAATCCATCTTCGCCAAAGTTTTTCTCTAAAATATTCAGTTCTTTATTTCTGTTTTCGTTGTGATTTATTACAAGATGCGGCTTTCCGTTTAAACCGAATTCAAAATACATCAATTCAATTGCGTCCGTATCCTCATCTAAAACAAGCTGTGTATCTTTAAATGATTTGTGTGAGGTTAATCCTATTTCTTCGCAATAAGCATCTGCACCATAAACTAAATTGTGAGCAAACTCATAACTCACTTCTTCTAAACCATCATCACTATCTATAACCTTACTCATAAAATCGCTCTCAAATAAATTAAAGAAAAAAATACTATCCTTAATGCCCAAGCAATACAAATCAACTAGGTAAAAACCAGCACTGATATTCCCATTTTTATGTTTACGACTAACTATTACATTTGCTATACCAAACTCTTGATAATTGGCGGTTGCCCAACATTTATAAATTGGTAATTTACGTGCATTGCCTTTTCTTAAATAGCCATTTGCAGATAGTATGTCTTGTTTCATGAATGTTTAATTTTATGAATTAACTTTTGTTTTGTAAAAGTGCTTCAGCAAAAATAAACCTTCTTTGAAAACTTTTTTGAAAAGATTACACCACGATATTCACAATTTTTTTAGGAACAATAATTACTTTTTTAGGTGTTTTTCCTTCTAGGTATTTTTGTACATCTTCACGAGCCATCACCTCTTGTTCAATTTGTTGTATGGTGTGTGTTGCTGGAAACTCAATCTGCAAGCGGGTTTTACCATTAAATGAAATAGGGTAATTGAAGGCATCGTCTACCAAATAGGTTTCGTTATACATTGGAAACTCAGCAAAAGCAATACTTTCGGTATGACCTAATTGTTCCCACAACTCTTCGGTAATGTGCGGTGCGTAAGGCGAAATCAATATTAATAGCGGTTCTAAAATAGCACGTTTGTTGCATTTTAAATCGGTAAGTTCATTTACACAAATCATAAAATTACTAACCGAGGTGTTAAATGAAAAGCGTTCAATATCCTCCGTAATTTTTTTAATGGTTTTGTGTAAGGTTTTTAATTCGGCTTTTGTTGGCTCATCCTCTGTCAGGCTGAGCGAAGTCGAAGCCTGGTAGAACAAACGCCATAATTTTTTTAAGAAACCACTCACGCCAGTTATTCCATTTGTGTTCCAAGGTTTGCTTTGCTCTAAAGGACCTAAAAACATTTCGTATAAGCGTAAAGTATCAGCACCAAATTTTTCGCAAATGTCGTCGGGAGAAACAACGTTCCATTTCGACTTGGACATTTTTTCTGTTTCTGAAACCAACCTAACTTGACTTTTATCATTCTTTATAAATCTGTATAACTCAGCTTGATTATCTAAAGAGCTAAGGGATTTACTCCAAGAATTATAATCCAAAATTTCGTTATCAACAAATTCAATCGAAATTCTTCTTTTTGAAAACCATATGGTTTCTTCAGTTATCTCTTCTAAAATGAAAAATGAAGGATTTGGAGAATTAGGAAATGCCTCAGATTTCTCATCTCGGGCTTTTAAAATCTTTGCTTTCAAATCCCCGAAAGGCAATTTATTTGCAAGGTAATCATTTACAACGTCAGCAGATAAATAAACATTATGATAAATATCAATTGAAGAAGTTTTTGTTATTATTTGGTATACAAAACTAGAATTGCCCTGTATCATCCCTTGGTTAATCAACTTTTTAGCGGGTTCATCAATATTGATATAACCAAGGTCTTTTAAAAATTTAGTCCAAAACCTAACGTATAGCAAGTGCCCGGTAGCGTGCTCACTGCCACCAATGTACAAATCAACTTGTTGCCAATAATCTGCTAATTTTTTATTTAAAAATTCTTTTTTATTGTGAGAATCCATGTAACGTAAAAAATACCAGGAGCTACCTGCCCAGCCAGGCATGGTAGAGTGTTCGTAGTCAAAAATCCCCTCTTTTTTCCACGAAGAAGCGGCGCGTGCCAATGGTGGTTCGCCATCTTCAGTAGGTAAATATTTATCTACTTCGGGCAATACCAATGGCAATTCACTTTCATCTAAAGCATAAGGCACTCCGTTTTTATAATAAATGGGTATTGGCTCGCCCCAGTAACGTTGGCGACCAAACACCGCGTCACGCAAACGGTAATTGGTTTTTCCTTTGCCTATATTTTGTTGTTCTATTTCGCTAATTGCTTTTTTAATGGCTGTTTTTACATCTAAGCCATTTAAAAAATCAGAGTTAATGAGCGTGCCTTCTTTTTCGCCCCAAGCCTCTTTATTAAAATCGTGTTCTTTTGTTGGTTCAATAACTTGGGGTAAATCTAAGCCAAAGTGTTTTGCAAATTTGTAATCACGCTCGTCGTGCGCTGGCACTGCCATTACCGCACCTGTGCCATAACCGGCCAGCACGTAATCGCCTACCCAAATAGGAATTTGTTTACCAGTAAAAGGATGCTCAACATAAGAACCTGTAAAAACACCTGTAATTTTATTTACATCGGCTTGGCGTTCGCGTTCACTTCTGTTTTTTGAAATGGTTACGTATTCTTCAACGTTTTGTTTATGCTCAGGTGTGGTTAAAACACTCACCAAATCATGCTCTGGTGCAAGGGTTACAAAAGATACGCCGAATATTGTGTCGGGGCGAGTGGTGAAGACTTCTACCTCGCTTCTCGATACGCCTTCATTCTTCAGGCTACTCGAAGTGACATCAATTTTAAATTTTAAAGATGTTCCTTCGCTTCTTCCAATCCAATAGCGTTGACTTTCTTTTAAACTTTCCGTCCAATCTAAGGTATCTAAACCATCTAATAAACGCTGGGCATAGGCGGTGATGCGCATGCTCCATTGTTTCATTAACTTGCGCTCAACAGGGTGGCCGCCGCGTTCGCTAACGCCATCTTTTACTTCGTCGTTGGCTAATACAGTTCCTAAGGCCGGACACCAGTTAACATAAGCCTCACCCAAATAAGCCAAGCGGTATTTCATTAAAATATCCGATTGTTCTTTTTCTGAATAAGCTTTCCAATCGTTTGCAGAAAAAGGTTTTACATCTTCATCGCAAACAGCATCAACGTTAGCATTGCCATTCGATTCAAATGCTTTAATAAGCGTTGAAATATGTTCTGCTTTATCGGCTGTTTTATTATACCAACTATTAAAAATCTGAATAAAAATCCATTGTGTCCATTTGTAGTACTCAGGGTCTGAGGTACGTACTTCTCTATCCCAATCAAAACTAAAACCAATTTTATCCATTTGCTGGCGATAGCGCGTAATGTTTTGCTCGGTTGTTATTTTAGGATGCTGACCAGTTTGTATGGCATATTGCTCTGCGGGCAAGCCAAAACTATCGTAACCCATAGGATGTAACACATTAAACCCTTTGTGGCGTTTGTAACGCGCCATAATATCGCTAGCAATGTATCCTAATGGATGCCCAACGTGCAGACCTGCTCCACTGGGATATGGGAACATATCCAGCACATAATATTTTGGTTTGTCGCCACCATCTTTTGCAGCAAAGGTTTTATTGTTAGCCCAGAAATTTTGCCATTTTTTTTCTATTTCGGTAAAATTATATTCCATAATTATAAGGATTACAAAGATAAAATTTTGAAACAATTATCAATTTACCAGTAGAAATAATTATTAATTAGAGTGAACAAAGCAAAGATTATTGAACTTGTGATGAATTTTTTACATATAACTATACCATAGTGTTACTAAATTTTAAGTGAATAGTGATTTTAAGGTTGTTTTTGGCGAAAATTTAATCTTACACGAAGTAGCAGATAAAATTTAAACTAATTATGTTTGTTATTTGAAATCATTAACCGCACTTTAAATTAGTTAATACTATGAAATCAGAAATACGTAAACTATATAACTTTGCGCACAAAGAAAAGGGCCAGTGTGATGAAATAATAAATTTATGTGAAACTAAAAATGACTTGTTTAGTTTAGGTTATTTTGCTGCGGCAAAAATGGTATCCAGCAAATATTTTTTAAATCCTTTTGTAATAATTAAAGTTTTTAATGAAGGTAGAACGTTGCTGGAAAAGCTAATAACAGAAAATGTAGGTGATGTAGAATTGCGTTATTTAAGGTATACAATTCAAATGAATACACCAAAGTTTGTTGGTTATGATAAATGCAAATTGGAGGATAGAGAGATTCTCATCAATTTTATTAGATCAAGTCAAGATTTGGATTTGAAGGAACATATACTCTTTTATTTAAAAGACACGAATGATGTTTTATCGGAGGAAAAAGACGTACATTAAATCCAACCATTCTCCTTTGCTAATACAACAACTTCAGTCATACTTTTACACCCTGTTTTATTTAGAATGCTTTTGCGTTGTGTATTTAAGGTCTCTATACTTCTATTTGATCTGACAGCAATTTCTTTCCTTGAACAGCCTTTGTGTACAAATGAAATAATTTCCATTTCTTTAGATGTAAGGTTAAAATTATCTGGTAATTCTGTTAATGGATAAAAACGTTCATATATTTTTTCCCACTTACCTTTACTATTTTGGTGAGTTATGCGGCAAAATAATTCTTTCTTCTGGTGAATATCGGTAATATCAGTTACAGTACCAATCAACATTAATGGATTTCGGTTTTCATCAATCATTAAAAAGGAAAATTGTTGCATTAACATTTTGTAATCTCCATTTTTTTGTTTTAATCTGTAATTAAAAGCCGTTTTGATCTTATCATATGAAAAATTAGTTTTAGCCAACGTAAAAGTCATGCCATCAACAAAAACAGAATTAACAACTACTGTAGCGTCTTTTGGATGCATTAAGTTCATGTAATCTGTCGCACTCATTCTGGTAAGCTCATCGGCCTCATAACCTTCAACTTCTAAGGCATTTGAGCTTACAAAAGTGATTTGATCTTTTCTTAAATCAACCACAAATACAACCGAGTCCAAGTAGCCGATTACTGGATTGTCGTCATTTAAAGCTAGTATTTGTTTTTCAAAGTCAGGAACCCGCTCAGCTTCAAGAAAAATTTTTGCCTGTTTTATGTAATCTACCAAGTTTTGCAAGAGCTTAATGAGGCTATAAAATTTATCACCATTAATGGTTATTGTAAGCAAAAATAATTAAAAATAATTTTGTTGCATAAATGAAAACACATGCCAGTATAATTGAAATCGAAGCGTTAATGACTATTTCAAGAACAGCTAATTATAAGGGGTTGAAAGAGTTACTATCAAATTATAATTTCACTAATTTGTGTTTAAAACACGCACTTTTTGAATTAGGCGTTTATCATAATCATAAACCAACACCTGAAAGCCAAGAGTTTAAAGAAAAAAAATTTTAGAGCTTTTAATACACAAACAACAAAATCTAAACCATAAATAAAATGACGACAACCAATAGCACACAAAATCCATCCGAGTGTTTAAAAAATTTAGCAAAGCCATTTATAATGATAACTTTAGTTAGTTGTTTTGCTATTCAAACAGCTTATAGCCAAGTTCCAGCATTTCCTTCTATAGACGATGCGTATGCTAAAGTAAAACTCGCCGATTTTGCAGAAGATATTTTGAAGGAAACAGGACTTCCGCACACAACTTTTAAACTATTGCCGAAAACACAATACATGTCTGAATTAAATGGTAGTGCGAATATTGATAAAACCTACTTTAATGCCTATGCAAGTCCAAGAAGCCAAGAGCTTTATTATAAATCAGCGCCTAACTATCCTAAAGATGAATGTGACATATATTTTTGTGCAGTGTCGCCTAAAAAGGGAGACGAAGAGTATAAATCAATTTCTTTTAAGGTAACGTATTCTAGATTAAATAATGACGTAGTTGGGCAGTTATGGAAGTTTAAAAGAATAAAGTTTACAGGCTTTTATACTTACAATAAAAAGAAAAGTAGTCCTAAGGATTTGGCCAGTGAGCTTTTAAGTATATTAATGCTTTCTAAATCAGGAAGTAATGATGAGGAAGTCAATGTTAATGGTAATACGGTATCGTTATACTACACGTTTGGGCACTTTGCTAAAATCGACTCAATTACCCTAAATACTGAATTTACATATGATAAAACATTTAATGTTTATGGCGTTAATTATAAACCTTTCACGCCTAAGCGTTACAGTTATTTGGCAGACGAGCCTGCAACAGTATCACCCTATATTGCCAGAATTAGCGTTTCTTATGAAAACCCAGGGGGAAAAGATATCATGAAAGCAATTCGAAAGGATTGGGATGGAGAACCAATGGGCAATCCAATTGTTACAGATAAGAAATATAAAACCGGAGAAAGCGCAGACTTTAAGGATATTTATCAAAAGTTTTCTGAAGAAAATTAAATGAGGGGTATAAAGCCTAAGCAGACAGTTCTTTTCTTGAACTGTCTGCGATTAAGGAACTGTAAGGATTTCCAGAATAATCCTGTGTAAGAAATCCTAACAGTTGCTAAATAGAGATTATTCGAATAAGGCGTCTGTTTATCGATAACATTGGTCACCATTATATAAATACGACTAAACAGCCGCAAAATTATGGGCAACCTCTTCTAACACATCGTGTAGCTCATTGTAGTTTTGTAATGTTACTAACTTAGTTCTGGTTTCTTTAAAGTTGGCTATTCCTTTAAAGTAGTTAGCGTAGTGGTTGCGCATTTCAAGTAAGCCTAGTTTCTCGCCTTTCCACTCAACAGATTTTTTTAAATGTGTTTGGCAAACCTCAACTCTGTTTTGCATGGTTGGTTTAGGTAAATGATCTCCCGTTTTAAAAAAATGTTTTATCTCATTAAACACCCAGGGGTAGCCAATTGCTGCGCGGCCAATCATAATGCCATCTACGCCATACGTATTTTTATATTCTAGTGCCTTTTCAGGACTATCAATATCACCATTTCCAAAAATCGGAATTTTTATTCGTTGATTATTTTTTACCTCCGCTATGTATTTCCAATTTGCACTGCCTTTATACATTTGAGCACGTGTTCGTCCGTGTATTGTTAATGCTTGCACGCCAACATCTTGGAGGCGTTCGGCAACTTCCATAATGTTTATGCTCGTATCATCCCAACCTAAACGTGTTTTTACAGTAACTGGTTTAGTAGTTCCTTTAACTACAGCTTTAGTAAGCCGAATCATTAAATCAACATCTTTTAAAACGCCAGCGCCAGCGCCTTTACAAACAACTTTTTTTACTGGGCATCCAAAATTAATATCAACCAAATCTGGATTTGTGGCATCAACAATTTTTGCGCTCATTTCCATAGCATCTTCATCACCTCCAAAAATCTGAATGCCAATTGGTCGTTCGTAATCAAAAATATCGAGCTTTTGTCGGCTTTTTATGGCATCACGAATAAGGCCTTCGCTGCTAATAAATTCAGTATACATTAAATCTGCGCCGTACTGTTTACACACATATCTAAACGGGGGATCACTCACATCCTCCATAGGTGCTAACAACAAAGGAAATTCAGGAAGTTGTATGTTGCCGATTTTTATCACAGCTGTAAAGGTAGTGATATAAGTTTTACACTTTGATTAAAATATTGTGTCTAAATAAGTTTTTACCAAGATATCTTTTTCAAGCAGTAACTGCTCGACTATTTAGGGTTCACTCAAAAACGTAAATATGACAATTGATAAGAGATGTAAGGGTTAAATCCATTTTTAGGGGCAAAGTTATTTAACCTCTTTTGAGAAAATCCTTACAGATAAAAATAGAGTTTTATTTGTGTTTTTGGCTTGATAAAAATTAACTGACTCGTCGTTAGCTCAGCTCGAGGTATTTCTATACATCTTCACTTCGCTGCCCGTGCCCGCCGTAGGCAGGTCGATTCAGTTAATTTTTATACATTTTGAGTGAACCCTATTTAGGGTTTGCTCATAAACTCAAAAATCTTTTTTCTTTTAACTTTTTTTCTTGAATAAAAAAAGTTACAAAAAAATCAAGTCGCCGCAAACGCCCACCCGCACTTAATTTTTCTTGAAAATTCAATCGACGTGAATTTTATTTTGCTAAGAAAATTCTCGAAAGCAAAATAAAAAAACGGCAAGCGACCTCGATGAATTTTCAAAGAAAAATTAATTCTCGCCTTCCTAGCCCCGAGCGGCGACAGACCAGCGCGCAAAATCCGTCATCGTACAAAACGTAAAAAAAGTAATCACTTTCAATAAATTAATACCAGCCTTTTTTATGAATTTACTGGCTTTTCTGCTATTTTACCTTACAGAATTTTAAATATTTCAACTCTAAGTCTTGCTATTGTTGACTTTTTGGTTATTGAATAAGCCCTATTTAAACTTTCTAATAATGGAGTTTGGACTTAAACCAAAATCTCTTCCATATCTTTTGTAAAAAATTTGTATTCCATAAAACCATAGCTGGTCATCGGTTGAATTTTTACCCATTGTTTAAATTCAAAATACCATTTCCACTGCATGCTTTTAAACCATTTGCCTTTAGTAATAAATGCTTCAATGTATGGATGAACTTGTAATGTAATTCCTTTTTGGTTTTGCTCTTTAATTATAAAACGTAAGGTGTTTTGTATTTGATCTGCAAACAATAAACTTGGCTGCACCTTGCCTGTTCCGCCGCAACTAGGGCAGGTTTCAAGCACTTCTACATTTACCTCGGGACGTAAACGCTGGCGAGTAATTTGTATTAAACCAAATTTACTTGGAGGTAAAATATTATGCTTAGCTCTATCGCTGCGCATTTCTTCTTTTAATTTATCGAAAAGCAATTTGCGGTTATCGGCATTGTGCATGTCGATAAAATCTATTACAATAATACCGCCCATATCACGCAACTTTAATTGGCGTGCTACTTCTACAGCCGCTTCTAAATTTACTTCAAGTGCATTTTCTTCTTGGCTACTATCGCTTTTTGCTCGGTTACCACTATTCACATCAAACACGTGTAACGCCTCTGTATGCTCAATTACAAGATAAGCACCACTTTTCATGTGCACGGTTTTACCAAACAAACTTTTTATTTGTTTTTCTACGCCATGCGCATCAAAAATAGGGATTTTGCCATTGTACGATTTTACAATGTCTACTTTATCAGGGGCTATAGTTTTTACGTAAGTCTTTAAATCTTCGTAAAGTTTGGTATCGTTAATGTGAATTGCATTAAAACTATCGTTTAAAAAATCACGCAAAATAACGTTGGTTCTATCTACCTCGCCCAACACACGCATCGGTGGTTGCGATTCTTTTAAAGATTTATAGCACTCTTCCCAACGGGTAGTAAGATCCTTTAAATCTGCTTCAAGTTCTGCTACTGATTGATTTTCTGCTACTGTACGCACTATTACACCAAAGTTTTTTGGTTTAATAGATTGCATTAATTCTTTTAAGCGATTTTTTTCTTCAAAATTTCTGATTTTTGATGATACAGAAATTTTATCAGCGAAGGGAATTAAAACTAGGTACCTGCCGGCAAGGCTTATTTCAGTGGTAATACGAGGTCCTTTAGCGCTAATTGGTTCTTTGGCAACTTGCACTAAAACATTTTGTCCGGATTTAATAATGTCGTTAATTTTTCCATCCTTACTAATGTCCGCTTCGTTTTTAAAGTACATTAAGTTGCTTGAATTTTGTTTGCCGCCTTGTACAGTGTTTACATATTTAATTAATGAGTTGGCTTGAGGGCCCAAATCTAAGTAATGTAAAAATGCATCTTTTTCGTAGCCTACATCTACAAATGCTGCATTAAGGCCTGTCATTACCTTTTTTGCTTTTCCTAAATAAATATCACCTACCGCAAATTGCGAATTATTTTTTTCGCGATGCAACTCTACTAAACGTTTTTCGTTAAGTAGGGCTATTACAACTTCGTTAGGCGTGGAATTAATTATTAACTCTTTAGTCACGCTATAGTATTTTAAAAGCACGGTATATTAGACCATGCATGGTTAGTAAATTTAAGCAATAATTTTTTTAAGATTAATTGCCTACAATAGCAACAACGGAACAGGTTTTTACCTTTCCGTTATTACATGGTTTTTTAGAAATAACTAATTAAGAATTACTTAATTATTTTTTCTTATGACGATTCTTCCTTAAACGTTTTTTGCGTTTATGAGTCGCCATTTTATGTCTCTTTCTTTTCTTTCCGCTTGGCATAAAATTTAATTTATTGGTTTATAATTTATTTTTTTAGTTGTTCTATGTACTTTTTTATTTCTATTTGAGCTGTAACATCAGTAGTTTTATTGGCATATTTTGTTAAAACCTCAACTGTTTTTTCTTTATTACCTAATTGTTCGTAAGCATCGGCCAAATGCAAGTAAGCCTCAATGTAATTACTATCTATTGCTACTACTTTATTAAAACGTGCTATTGCTTTATCTAATTGGCCACTTTTAATTGACAAAAAAGCAAAAGTAAGTTGTAGTTTTACATTGTTGCTATCTGTTTTTTCAATTTCTTTAAGCCTGCTTACACCATCCATTGGATTGTCGCTCGCTTCAACGTAACAACTTGCCAGCATAATTCTGCCATCTATATTGTTTGGTTCAAGCTTTAATCCGTTTGTATAACAACGCATGGCACTTCCATAAAGCAGTGGTGACTGTGTGTTATCTTTTACAAATTCGTTGGAGTAATAATAACGATTTCCAGCTTTAAACCAAGTTTCGGCAGTATTTTCAGCAACAGCTTTCTTCTCAAAAAAATGAGCGGCTAATTCTGGGCGCTTTAGTTTATCCCAAAAAGTAACCAAACTATCAAAAGCATTGGCGCTTTGATATTTTGTATACAAACTCATTAACTCGGGGCTTAAATTTTTTGAAGCCATACTTTCGTATAAATTCAAATTAGCATTTAAGTTTACCGCTTTTTTAGCGGCAGTATTAGCTGCGTTTGCAAATTTGTTTTCTTTGCTAACTTTAGGTAAAAAATATAAAAGAACGGTTAATAATACAGCGCCCAACACCAAAACTATGCGTGATACTTTGGCGCTCATTATCTTTAATCAATGTTTTTAACAGGTTCGGCGGTTTTAACATTGCGTTTTACTCTATCCGCAAATGTTTTGCTTGCTTTAAACGCTGGTATGTAATGTGCTGGTATTACTACAGTTGTATTTTTAGAAATATTACGTCCAATTTTTTCGGCACGTTTTTTTACTAAAAAAGTACCAAATCCTCTTAAATACACATTTTTACCTTCAACCATGTTGTTTCTTATAGTTTTCATAAAAGCTTCAACGGTGGCTTGAACGGCCATTTTTTCTATTCCTGTTTTTTCTGAAATCTCGTTTACAATATCTGCCTTTGTCATTTTATTAATTTATTAAAAATCAATTAATTGAATTTTAAAATTGGGGTGCAAATATAATGCTTTATATCATATTTGAAAACTATTTTAAGTTTTTTTACTGGCTAATGCCTAAATTGCGCTAAATATTGAAAGAAACAGAACAAAATAGCTGGTTTAGCAAGGAAATAATAGCTTGGTATAAGAAAAACAAGCGTGATTTGCCTTGGAGGAATCAAACAAATCCTTACTTTATTTGGCTTTCTGAAATTATTTTGCAGCAAACCCAAGTGGCTCAAGGCTTGAGCTATTATTATAAATTTATTACACACTACCCTACTATTTTTGATTTGGCAAAAGCTAAAGAAGATGCTGTTTTAAAAGATTGGCAGGGCTTAGGCTACTACTCAAGGGCCAGAAATTTACACGCATCGGCAAAATATGTGGTTAACGAGCTTGGCGGCGTATTCCCACAATCATTCGAGGAAATAAAAAAACTAAAAGGAGTGGGCGATTACACTGCCGCAGCCATTGCAAGTTTTGCTTACAATTTACCACATGCTGTTGTAGATGGCAATGTTTATAGGGTTTTAAGTCGTGTGTTTGGAATTGAAACACCGATTGACAGCACATTGGGAAAAAAAGTATTTCAAGAGTTAGCAACAACCTTACTAAACCCAAAACTGGCAGCACAACACAACCAAGCCATTATGGAATTTGGATCGCAGCAATGTAAAGTTGTGCACCCTGGTTGCCAAAATTGTGTATTACAAAATAAATGTTTTGCATTTACAAACAATAAAATAGATTTATTTCCTACAAAAGAAAAGAAAGCAAAAATTACACAACGCTTTTTTACATATATAATTTTTGTTGATGAAGAAAAAAACACAGTGATTTATAAAAGAGATAAAAACGACATTTGGCAAGGCTTGTATGAATTCTTTTTGATTGAAGATAAGCACTTGCCGACCTTTGATGAATTATTAAATAATAAAGTTGTAAAGCAAAATTTTAAAAGGAATACTTCTATTATTAAACATGTAGTTTTAAAAAAACACATTCTATCACACCAACATTTGTACGCACAATTTTTTATTGTTAAGGTAGAGAAACTGAATTCTAAAACAGGTTTAGTTGTTAAACTATCACAACTTAGCAATTACGCGTGGCCCAGATTGATAGATAAATTTTTTGATGTTTGCTCGCTTCAAAATATTTGCTAATTTTGACTAACATTTATTTAAATCACTACCTATGAAAAAAACTTTATTTTCCTTTTCGCTAATTATAGCTTTTACCCAAATTAATGCTCAAATATTTATGGCGAAAAGTGGTGGCACACAAATAACCTTCTTCTCTAAATCGCCGTTAGAAGACATTGATGCCACAAATAAAGGCGCTTTAATTGTTTTAAATAGTAGCACTAATGATTTACAGGTAAAAGTGAGCATAAGTAATTTTAAATTTAAAAATGCACTAATGGAGGAGCACTTTAATGAAAATTACATGGAAACTGAGAAATTTCCAAACGCTGTTTTTAAAGGAAAAATTAATGAAAAAATAGATTGGACCAAAGATGGCGAATCTAAAATAACAATTACTGGTAAAATGGAAATGCATGGTGTTACCAAAGATGAAACTTATACAGGCACCGTTAAAAAAGTTGGTAACGAATTAACTTTAAACGGAGGTTTTAAAGTGAAAGTGGCAGATTATGGCATTAAAGTTCCTTCATTATACGTAAAAAACATTGCAGAAGTTGTAGATGTTGATGTTAAAAGTATTTTAGAGCCTTACGTAAAGAAATAAAAATTTATGATTAAAAAACTTATCGTTTTTAGCGCTATTGCACTTGGCGTTTCAACTAATTTATTAGCACAAGATGATTTACTAAGCTTGGTTGAAGAGCCTAAAGCAAAAAAATCAGAAAAAGTTTATGCCACTTTTAAAACGTTAAAAATTGGCAATGCGCAAACCATAGAAACCGTAAAAAAACATCATTTAGATTACCGTATTAGTCACCGTTTTGGGAATTTATACGATAATACCACGCCAAACCCCTTAAATGACGCGGCGCAAACAGGTTTTGGTTTTGATAATGCTGCTGATATTAGAAACAGTTTAGAATACGGGATACTCGATAATTTAAGCGTTGGTATAGGCAGAAGCCGTATGAATAAATTGGTAGACGGAACTGTAAAATATAGAATTTTAACCCAAACTACCGATTTTAAAATCCCCGTATCGGTTTGTTTTTATGGCAGCATGGGTTATACACATAAAACAACTAAAGAAATATATTCAGGTGTTATAAAAGATTTTAACACAAAAGAATCGCACCGAGTAAGCTATGTTTCGCAATTAATTATTGCAAGTAAAGTAGCGCGCTTTTTATCTGTAGAAGTGTTGCCAACATACATACACCGTAATTTTATTAAAGATGCTATAAACACAAATAATAGTGAAAAAGATATAAATGGTATGTTTTCTATAGGCATTGGCGGACGCTTGCGTGTTACAAAACGTTGTTCAGTAATTGGCGATTATTTTTATAACACAGCGCCATTCTTCACTAATAATCCTAACGTATTTAATCCATTATCATTAGGTTTTGAAATGGAAACCGGCGGACACGTTTTTAGTTTGTTTTTTACCAACGCAAGCGGCTTGGTTGAAAACAATTATTTAACTGGAACTACGGATTCTTGGTCTAAAGCGCAAGTGAAATTTGGTTTCAGTATTTCTCGTACTTTTGCGTTATAGCATGAGTTTAACAGAGCACGTTTTTTATAATCACCAATTAAAAGTTACTCAATTCACATCCTATTCAATGGCAAACAAAAGTTTAGTTTGGCCATCTGTATTATTTTTTATCTTATTAATATTAATTATTGTTGTAAAGAATTCAGCTCTTAACAATGTTTTAAAAATTTTCAAATCCACCACTAATAATCAAGCATGGCAGCAATACTTGCGTGAAGATGGTACAAACATAAAATCACATAATTTAGTTTTAGTAGGAATTTATTTGCTTACACTAACCTATTTTGTTTATAAAATTAATACATATTATAATTTGGTGTTTGTTAGCTTTAGCAGTTTGTGGCAATATTTGTTTTTGCTTGGCGTTTTTTTATTGTGTTTACTTTTAAAATTTATGGCAAATTTCTTTATTGCACGAATTACAAATAGCCTTGAGGTTATAAGTAATTACCAAACTTATACCTTGCTTATTAATCAAGCATTCGGTGTAATTTACTTCCCAATGTTTGTGCTAATTGAGTTTGCGGGTTTTAATTCATTCCATCTTTTAACGGTATGTTTAAGCTTATATCTCCTGTCAATTCTAGTAAAATGGATAAAAGGTAGCATAATTTGTATAACAGAATATAGGATAGGAATTTTGCAAACTTTTTTGTACCTTTGCGCCCTAGAACTTTTACCATTTTTAGTAATAGTAAAGTTTAGTGTTGAAACCTTTTAATTAAAAAAGTAAATGGCTAAAAAAGCTACAAAAAAAATTGCTAGTAAAGCAAACAAAAAAACAGAGTCGAAAAAAAAAGTGACTAGCCAAAAAGCGAAAACAAAAAAAATCACTCCAAAAAAAATTGAAGCTAAAATAGTAAAAGCAAAAAAAAGTTTAGCTAAACCTAAATCAACAAAAAAGGTAGCAAGTAAACCAATTAAAAAAGTAAAGACTGTTACTAAAACACCTAAAAAAGTAACTGGTAGCCCTATCAAAAAAGTTGATACTAAAATAAATCTTGTAAAAGTATCAGCTAAAAAGGCACCTAAAAAAATTATTGCAGGAACAGATTATAAAGAACAAATAAATAATTTAGATTCAATAAAAAAGCAAAGAAAATCGGCTAAAAAACCTATAATTACCTTGCCTCCACCCCCTGTTATTGAGGTGAGTAATTTCCCTAAAAATAAAATTAAAAACGTTTTAATATCTCAACCTAAACCTGCTGAACCTGATAAGAACCCTTATTTAGATTTAGGAAGTAGATATGGTTTGAATATAAATTTTCGTCAGTTTATTAAAGTTGAAGGATTAAGCTCTCAAGAATTTAGATTGCAGCGCATTGAGATATTACATTATGGAGCCGTTATCCTAACAAGTAAACTTTCGGTTGATCATTACTTTAGAATTTGTAATGAAATGCGTGTTACGGTGCCAGATAGCATGAAGTTTTTTTGTATAAATGAACAAACAGCGTATTACCTTCAAAAATACATACAATACCGTAAACGCAAAATATTTTTTGGTCACGGTACAATGTTAGATTTAGTAGATGTAATTAGAAAAAATAAAGAAGAGAAATTTTTACTACCAGTTAGCGACGTACACAAAGAACAAATTGTTGACTTTTTAGATGAATTAAAAATAACTTATACTAAAAGTGTCTTTTATAAAACTGTAAGTGCAAACCTAAGCGATATGAAAAACTTAAATGAGTATGATTTATTAGTTTTCTTTACGCCTGCTGGAATAAAATCATTAAAACAAAATTTCCCTAACTTTAAACAAGGCAATACACGCATTGCGGCTTTTGGTCACACTGCGGCACAAAAGGTAAAAGAACTGGGTTACAGATTAGATATTTTTGCTCCAAACCCTTTTAACCCAAGCATGAGTGGCGCAATTAATACTTATTTAAAAGAATCGAATAAGCGTTAATATAATTTTTCGCTTGCTAATAATCTCAAAAGAGCTTCGTTAATTTCAACAAAGCTCTTTTCGTTTTTATGAGTGTATATAAAAGCCAACAATAATTTCTTATCGTTTAACCTTTTATAAAAATCGTTTTTTGTTAGGCGGTATGCTTCTTTTAGCCTTCGTTTTAATATGTTGCGCTTATTGGCGCGCTTAAACAATTTTTTAGGAACAACAAACATAGCTTGTGTGTTTGAAAACGTTGGTGGCGCTTCAAAAAAAATTAGTTTTAATCCGCCACCCGAAACAGATTTTCCTTTGTTAAACAATAAATCAATATAAATTTTACTGCAAAGGCGTTCTTGTTTATTAAAAGTGTTTTTCAAAATGCTAGCGTATAAAGATAATTTTTTTAAATTTATACCCTAAACAAAATTAATTATGGGAAAAGGAGATAAAAAATCAAAACGTGGAAAAATTCATATTGGAACTAGCGGTGTTAGCCGTCCACGTAAAAAAAAGAAACCTGCTAAAAAAGCAGCCACTAAGGAGGCAGCTCCAAAGAAAGCCGCTAAAAAAGCAAAATAAAAAAGAAGTTGCCGTTATTAATGGCAACTTTTTCATTTAAAAATGAATCTTGAAGAGTTTAATATTCAAGCTCAAAAACAAAAAAAGAGCAACAAAGAGTTTTATACTGCTTTAAAAAAAGGCAAAGTAAAAGATTTAGATACACATTTCCATAAGTTACACAACCACGAGTTTGAAAAAACAGATTGTTTAGCCTGTGCTAATTGTTGCAAAACAACATCGCCCATTTTTTATCAAACAGATATAGAGCGTGCCGCAAAAGGCCTTAAAGTAAACCCTGGAGATTTTATTAAAACGTATTTAGAAATGGACGAAGAGGGTGATTTTGTATTTAAATCTGCCCCCTGCCCTTTTTTACAACAAGATAACCGATGCAAAATATATAAATATCGCCCAACAGCCTGCAAAGAATACCCACACACTGATAGAAAAAACGTGCATCAAATTTTAGACCTCACTTTTAGAAACACGCTTGTTTGCCCTGCGGTTTTAAACATAACAGAAAAATTAAAAACAATTATAACCTAACAAATGGAAAATTTAAATTACCCTTTACTATTAAAATTTAATATTGCCACACTAGCAAACGACTTTACAGCAAGCGATGCAAGCGGAGCAACTGTGGCTTATGTAAAACAAAAAATGTTTAAGCTAGTAGACGAGATAAATGTGTTTAGCAACGAAAACATGCAACAACAATTGTTTCAAATTAAAGCAAACAAATGGATTGATTTTTCGGCAGCCTACACATTTACAAGTAATATGGGCACAGAGGTTGGTAAAGTAGCCCGCAAGGGTTGGGCCAGCATTTGGAAAGCCCATTACGAAGTTGTAAATCCGCTCGGCGTAAGTGATTACACCATAAGAGAAGAAAATGCCTTTATAAAAGTACTGGATGGTATTTTTAGCGAAATACCAATTATAGGCATGCTAACTGGTTATGTGTTTAACCCTAGCTACATAGTAACCAACGCATCTGGACAAACAATTTTGCGTTTAAAAAAACAAGCCTCGTTTTTTGGAAGAACATTTAGCATTGAACAAGTAAGTGAAGTAAACAAAAAAGATAACGCACGTTTGCTACTTGCACTTATGATGATGATTTTGTTAGAGAGAAGAAGGGGTTAGTCAAGGTTGATAACAAGTTAGGTTTTAAAACTTGTTAAATCGAAATGACAAATAGGTGCATTTTAATTTATTTTTAACTAGTGAGAAAATTACTTCCAAAAATCATTTTTTTTCTGTTAGTTGCTTTTGCCATTGCGTCTGGTACTTTTGCATACCTGTACTTAAAAAAGATAAAAACCCCAACAACGGATGCTGTTGCGCTAATGCCAGATAGCTGTTTGGTATATGCTCAAAGCAAAAATTTAAAAAATTTACTAGAACAAATCAATTCTCAAAACATAATTTTTGATAAACTTAAATCAAACGGATTTTATAATAAGTTGTCGCGTGAGTTAGTTTGGATAGATTCGCTTTTGAATTCTGCAAGTATCACTAAACTTAATTTACCAGAAAACACCATACACTTTGCATACTATAATAACTATAAAGATTGGATAATCACCAGCAATTTTAGTTTAATTAATGCTAAAGATATAGAAAACACATTAGTAACTACTTTAAATGCTAGTTCAAGTGAAACGCATTATTCATTCAAAACTAGCTCAAACCAAATAGCATATTGTGTTTTTTTTAAAGGTGTTTTAATTTTTTCAAACAACCAAGATTTATTACAAAAATGTATTGATAAAAACAACAAACTAATTACCAATTCAAATTTTAAAGAATTTTATGCAAGCACTAAAACCAATTCAGACGTAACTTTTTTTATTAATCATCATTTAATTAATACGTGCGAAATAAAACTTTCTGCAATTAAAAACCTTAAGTATGAAACGCTTACAATTAATTTAGAACCCTCGTCAATTGCCGCCAATGGTTATTTGAATACCGATAGCACTTGTATTTTAGAATTATGCAAAGGCATTAAACCAATAGCTTTTAATGATGATGAAGCATTGCCCAGTTCAGCAATAGAGTTTACAAAATTTACTTTTAACAATAATCACTTAGGCAAAGCTAATTATTGGGAGACAATTAACGATTCTGCGCTTTTTGATATGCGACAAGAGTTTTATGCAAACTTTAACTCATCTTTAACCGAATTTAAGGTCAGAAATCAATTCCAATCACAACTACTTGTTAGTGTTGATAATGCTGGTCTTTTACAAAAACACTTGGGCTTTATTTGCGATTCGTCCTTCTTATACAACACATATAAAATTTATGTTTTAAAAAAGAAAAGCCAATTATTTTACCCCATCTCTGAAACAGAATTTGGGTACTTTACATACGGAAGTAATTCCATTTGCTTTTCTGTAAATTTAGTAGATGCGCTAAGCTACGCAAATATGATACAAGAAGGAAAGACATTGTCGAAAAATGTTTCGTTTATAGCTTATAAGGCGCAGCAATTGAGTGAAGCATACAATTACATTCATTACCATAGTCCGAATGGTAGTGGCGGAACAATAAATAATTTTATTCGCTTGGAGAAAAGTGCTTATCAAAATTTTAAGCATTTTTCTTACACATTAGTTAACTATAAAAACAATTTTAAATCACGTGCAAATTTAAAGTACGAAAGCGAAAATGAGGCAGCGCCAATAAATAGTTTGTGGCAATGCAGATTAGATACTACACTATCTGGAGAAATAAATTCGTTTTATAACCACAACACAAAACAAAACGAAATTGTGGTTCAGGATAATTTTAATCAACTTTACTTAATAGATAACAAAGGAAATACACTTTGGAAAACAAAATTAAACGAGCAAATTTGCTCGAAAATTTATAAAGTTGATATTTTTAAAAATGGCAAATTTCAAATGTTATTTAATACCGAAAATTATTTGCATTTGGTGGATAGAAATGGTAAGTACGTGAGTGGATATCCTGTGAAACTACCTGATGCTGCCACAAACCAACTAAGTTTATTTGATTACGATAACGAGAAAAATTACAGAATATTTATTGCTTGTAAGAATAAAAAAATTTACAATTATACCATTTACGGCTTAAAGCAAGAGGGCTTTTTGCCATTTGTTTGTGATAACAACGTTAAGCTACCTATGCACTATGTAAAAGTGGGCTTAAGCGATTATATTGTGGCAGTTGACGAACTTGGTAAAATATACACCATTAGCAGAAAGGGCGAAGGGCGAATTGGTTTAAAAAATAAAACTATTGAAAATTGCTCAGAGTTTTTTGTAGATGCTTCTAACAGTATTAATAGTACGTTTTTAGTTTATGTTGATACCAAGAACGACGCACTACATAAAATATCTTTCTCGGATAAAAAAGAATTAGTAAAATTAACCAACCCAATACCAAATGCAAACATCCAATTTGATTTGTTGGATGAAAATAGAACAATGGATGTGTTAGTTAGTAATCAAAACCAATTGTTAGGTTACGACTTTAATGGTAATTTAATCTTTGAGAAGGACTACAAACTCGAAGAACCAAGCAAATCTGTTTTTTTTGGAAATGAAAATGTATCATACCTCGCAACTTATTTTGAGGTAAGTAAACTGATTAAAGTTTCAAATCTCACTTCTAATAAAATTCTATCGTTCGAGGCAAGCGCAAAGCCACTATTTTATAATTTGTTTAACGATAATAAACCTTACTTAATATATGCAAACGGAAGTTTTATTAATTGTTGTGCGTTATATTAGGAACTTAATTAAAAAAATTTACGAATAATTAAACTCCCCAAACTCACTTTTAATGGTAAGTTGTTTACCAAGTCCTTTTTCTACTCTTCCAATTATTTGCGCATTTACATTATATTTTTTAGAAATAGAAATAATGTTATTTGCAAATTCTGGGTCTACGTATAATTCCATTCGATGGCCCATATTAAATACTTTATACATTTCTTTATAATCTGTATGGCTTTGTTGGTGTATGGTTTTAAACAATGGCGGCACTTCAAATAAATTATCTTTTATTACAATTAAATTGTCAGGTAAAAAATGTAGCACCTTGGTTTGGGCGCCTCCGCTGCAGTGTACAATGCCATTAATATTTTTTGTACCCAACGTTGTAATAATTTCTTTTATAATTGGCGCATACGTTCTGGTAGGCGATAAAATCAATTTTCCTGCATCAATTTTTTCATTTAAAATTTCACCTTTTTCATTCGTATAGCTTACGTCTAATTTATCTGTTAGGTTCAAAGAGCCTGTGTAAACAACGGCATCAGGTAAATTACTATCAAAACTTTCAGGAAATAATTTCGCTAAATTTTTATTAAACACATCGTGGCGTGCGCTTGTAAGGCCGTTGCTTCCCATGCCGCCGTTATATTCAGCTTCGTAACTTGCTTTTCCGTAACTACACAAACCTACAATCACATTCCCTTCTTTTATATTATGATTTGATATCACTTTTTCTCGTTCCATGCGGCATACTACGGTGCTGTCTACAATTATGGTTCTAACCAAATCGCCAACATCAGCAGTTTCTCCGCCGGTAGAAAAAATACCTATTCCAGTATCTCTTAAATTTTGTAAAACTTCTTCTGTGCCGTTTATTAATGCTGACAGCACTTCTGCGGGGATTAAATTTTTATTTCTTCCAATTGTACTCGAAAGTAAAATATTATCTGTTGCTCCAACACAAATTAAATCATCAACATTCATTATAACTGCATCTTGGGCAATCCCTTTCCAAACGCTTAAATCGCCGGTTTGTTTCCAATACATATACGCTAACGACGATTTTGTGCCAGCACCATCTGCATGCATTACAAGGCAATGGCTATCGCTATTACTCAACAAATCAGGCACTATTTTGCAAAATGCTTTTGGGTATAACCCTTTATCTATTTTAGAAATTGCAGCGTGTACATCCTCTTTTCCAGCCGATACGCCACGCAGTTGGTATTTACTATCACTCATTATGAATTTATTACAAGCTCAAATCTAAAAAATAATATTGTTTAAAATTTAAAGTTTTATAACTATTTGTTTAACTGTATTTTTAAAAGTGTTTTTATCTTTGCGCAAGAATTTATGGGGTTTTTAGCGTTATTATCTGCACTTGTATCGGTGCTTAATCCAATTGGAGCGGTGCCAATGTTTATTTCTTTTACAAGTAATAGAACTGTGCCAGAAATAAAAAGAATTGCAATTAAATGTAGCATATATGTGTTTATCATTTTACTTGTTTCATTTTTGTCAGGAAATTTTATCCTCGATTTTTTTAATATAAGTATAAACAGTATGAAAGTTGCAGGTGGTTTAATTATGCTATTAAGCGGAATTGCATTTTTAAGTAACAAAAACGATAACCACAAAGGAATCGATAGAAAAATTAAAATTGAGGCAATTGAAAAAGAAGATATTTCATTTACACCTTTGGCAATGCCTCTTTTGGCTGGCCCAGGAAGTATGTCTTACCTAATATCATTAAATATTGTAACGCTTACCACGCAACAAATTATTATAACCGTATTGGCAATTCTATCAGTATCGGTGTTAATTTTAATTATTTTACAAGGCTCGCGTTTTGTAAATAAGGTTATTGGAAACTCAGGCATGGTAGCACTTTCACGTATAATGGGTTTTTTTGTTATGTGTATTGGTGTAGAGTTAATTTACCGAGGAATAGTAAACTTTTTAGCCCAGCAATAATATGTTAAAAGTTTCTATTGTAAATTACACCAACACCTTACCTTTTCGCTACGGTTTAAAATATTTTGCTAGTGAGTTACAAATTGATTTGCAGGAAGACATTCCAAGTATCTGTGCTCAAAAATTACAATTTAATCAAGTGGATTTAGCCTTGGTACCGGTTGCTATTTTACCTACTTTAAAAAATTATTTTATAGAAACCGATTTTTGTATTGGTGCAGATGGCGCCGTTGATAGCGTAAAACTGTATAGCCAAGTGCCATTAAATGAAATTAGAACCATTACGCTCGATTACCAATCTAAATCTTCCATAACGCTCACAAAAATATTAGCCAAAAATTTTTGGAAAATTAATCCAGTATACATACAAGCGCAACCTGATTTTGAAAAAAATATCTCTGCCACAAATGCTGCGGTTGTTATTGGGGATAGAACATTCAATCTTAACAACACCATTGCTTACGAATACGATTTAGCTCTTGAATGGAAAAAATTTACTTCACTACCTTTTGTATTTGCCGCCTGGGTAAGTTCAAAAAAGTTAGATGAACAGTTCATTTCAACATTTAATAAAGCGTTAAGTTTTGGATTACAAAACACTACTAACGCCATTGAGGCATCGCTAAGCCTTCTCCCTACCAGTAAAGAGATTACTGAAGATTACCTAACAAATAAAATAAGTTATAATCTTAACCAAAATAAACTTGCGGGTTTAAATTTATTTTTAGATTACATCAAAAAAGAAGCAATTTAAGTCTGATAAATTTTTGCAAAATGTTTTAATTTATTGGCTTCAAAACGTATATTTGTTAGTATTAGTATTGAATGTATGTTTAAAAAAATTATATACCTCACCTTTTTTCTTTCGTCTTTTACTGCCCAAATAAAAGCTCAAAAATTTACACAATTTGCAAATGATACCGGGAAATTTGTTCGCGATTTAGATTTTTATTTTTTTGAGAACTCAGTAAATAAAGAAGAAGCAAAAAATTACATTAAGCAATTTGAAAAGTTATGGAAAGAAAACATAATTGCAGGATACTTTAAAGAAGTTTCTATTAAAACTGCAAACGCTATGTTAGCAAAGCGTATGAAACCTTACCCATATTTTTATGGCTATCTTAATACACTCATCAATTGCGTTACCTTAAAACAAAGCACAGAAAACTTTGAGAATTGGCAAAAATGTGTCGATAAATTTCTTGCTGGTAAATCTAACCGAGGCGTTCAAGAATATTTTGAAATGAGCGAGAACATGTTTAAGAATAATGTGTTTTACAAAACACCATCTTACATTTATTATTCTGTTGAGCAAACCTATAAATTTGAGTACGATACAATACCAAAAGTAATTTTTAATAACATCACCTTAGCTGGCGTTAACCCACGTGGAGATAGTATCGCTATAGAAAAAACATCTGGAACTTTCTATCCAACCAGTGGTAAATTTGTTGGTAAGGGTGGTATTGTTAGTTGGGAACGCGCAGGGCTCGATAAAGAAGTTTTCGCATCACTTAAACGCTATACGATTGATTGTAAAACTGGCTCGTATTCCTCGGATAGCGCAACATTTACTGGCAAACAATATTTTGATAAACCTCAAACTGGCCGTGTAATGGATAGAATTATTACACAGAATGGGGAAACAACCTACCCTCAATTTGATTCCTATAGCAAACGTATTTTAACACCCAATATTTATCCTGATGTAGATTATGAAGGTGGCTTCGGAATGCGTGGTAATAAATTTGTTGGCTCTGGTTCAACCGCTAATCCCGCAAAAATAATTTTTAAACGAAACAACAAACGTTTTTTAGAAGTAAGCGCACGTGCGTTTGGAATTAGTAAAGAAAAAATGGTTGCTGCTCCTGGTGCCATAAAATTCTTTTTGGATAAGGATACAATATATCATCCAGGTTTAAGTGTTACCTATCAAGTTGATAAACGACTACTCACAATTTTACGTGGCGATGACGGTTTACAAAAAACACCTTTTTCAAATTCCTTTCATCAGTTCGATATGCACTTTGAACAAATAGTTTGGAAGATAGATGAGCCTTTAATGCAATTTAATTTCTTACCAAATAATTTTCAAGGTGAAGCATTTTTTGAATCGAGTGATTTTTATAGTAAGGCCAAAGCCGATGTGCTGAAAGGGATTGAGAACGTAAACCCAATTTATAAAGTTGCAGAATTTTATAACACAAATAACAAACCCCAAAGTTTTACCGTGGTTGATTTAGCAAAATATATGAAGTATTTGGCGGTAGACTTGCGCCCACTCGTTTTTAAAATGGCAACTTTTGGTTTAGTGTATTTTAATCCAGAAACCGATGTTATTACTGTTCGCCAGCGACTGTTTGATTATGTTGAAAATGGCCGACACAAACACGATTACGACATCATTACACTCCACTCTGTGTTGCCTGGTAAAGATAATGCAACCATGAATTTAATGAATTATGATATTACGGTGCGGGGCGTAAAATCTGTATTGTTAAGCGATACACAAAAGGTATTCATGTTTCCAAAAAATCAAGAAATTGTTTTAAAGAAAAACAGACGTATGGATTTTAGCGGTACTGTAGCTTCGGGTAAGTTTGAGTTTGTAGGTAAAGATTATATTTTTGATTACGATGAGTTTAAAATAAACATGAAAACCATCGACTCAATTAAAATTTATGTTGAGGCATTTGAGCCAGACATCAACGGAAACATTCCATTCAAAAAAGTACAAACACTAATTGAAAATGTAAATGGAGAATTGCGCATTGATGCTCCAAAAAACAAAAGTGGCTATGGCAAAGCCCCTACATTTCCTAGCTTTAAAAGTTTTAAAGATAGTTATGCTTATTATGATAAACGCCAAACGTTTAAAGGTGTGTACAACCGCGATAAATTTTATTTTAAGTTAGACCCATTTAGTATTGATAGTTTAGATAATTTTAGAAATGAAGGATTAAAGTTTGAGGGTAATTTTGCTTCTGCCGGAATTTTTCCAACCTTTAAAGAAACGCTTAGTTTACAAAAAGATTATTCACTTGGCTTTATTCGTAACACCCCTCCTGGAGGCTTTGATGCGTATGGTGGAAAGGCAAAGTTTAATAATGAAATAAGGTTAAGCAATAAAGGCTTACGTGGCGGTGGCGATTTGGATTTTAGTAGTAGCCATTCTGTTTCATCCGATTTTATATTCTTTCCAGACAGTATGAATGGAATTGCAAACACCTTTGATGTTAAGGAAGGAGATGCCCCAGAATTCCCGCCAGCACACGGAGATACCGTTCGTTTACATTTCATGCCATACAAAGAGTTGCTTCAGGCATTCGATCAAAAAAAACCGTTTATTGCTTATAAAGAAAAAGTTCAGTTTAGAGGGCGTTTTGATTTAACCAATAAAGAACTTACTGGTAATGGTAGAGTTGATTTTGAAAAAGCGGATTTAAACTCAGGAAAAATTTTATTTGTAAAACGTAGATTTTTCAGCGACACTTCAAATTTCCACTTAAAAGCCTTTGATGAAGAGGGTTTCACCTTTAGTACCGTAAATGTAAATGCAAAAATAGATTTTGATAAACGTGAAGGAGAATTTATTTCTAACGGTAAGGGAAGTTACGTTAAGTTCGATAAAAATCAATATATAGCCTACATGGATAGGTTTAAATGGTTTATGGATAAAGAAGATATTGAGTTGGGCGATACACAAAAAAAATTAGATGTTGATAAGTCAGAATCTGGACTCGATTTAGAAGGCCCACAATTTATTAGCGTGCATCCAAAACAAGATTCCTTACGCTTTTTCGCTCCCGGCGCAAAATACAATTTACGTAAATACATCATTAATTGTAAAAACGTTCCGTTTATAGATGTAGCCGATGCCCGTGTATTTCCTGATAACGGAGATGTTACCATTTTTAAAAATGCGGTTATGGACACCTTGCGTCGCTCAAATATTTTAGCAAACACAGTAACGAAGTTTCATAATATTAGAAACGCTACAACAAATATTTACGGTCGCAGAAGTTACCTTGCAAGTGGCGAATACCAATACTTAGATGAGAACGATAAACCTTATCTTATAAATTTTAAAACCATCAAACCTGATACATCTGGCCAAACAATTAGTGAGGGTGAAATTCCTGAAAAAGAAGGATTCAAATTCAACGATTACTTTAGTTTTGCTGGAAAGGTTTATTTACAAGCAACACAGCAATTTTTAACCTTTGATGGAGGAACAAAAATTGTGCATAACTGTAATAAAATTGGTAAATCTTACCTAAAATTTACAGGAGAAATTAATCCAAAAGAAATTTACATTCCAATACCTGGTTCTGCAATAGACATGAATGGCGCAGCTGTTGGTACAGGCTTATTCTATAATTTAGATACAAATATGATTTATTCTTCATTCCTATCATTACAAGGCGGAAGAAGTGCCAAGCCTGTAATTGAAGCAGAAGGCGTTTTGTTTTACGACAAAGAAAATCAGATGTACGAAATTTCTAATAGAGATAAATTAACTGAGATGAGTTTGCCAGGAAATTATGTTAGTTTAAATACTAGCAATTGTATTGTAAGTACTGAGGGCAGATACGACATTAGCAAAGATTTGGGTCAAATTAAATTAAATTGTATTGGAAACGCCTTGCACAGCAATACCAACGACAGTATAAATTTTAACTTAATGATGATTTTCGATTTCTTCTTTGATAATGGTTTAACAAAAAAAATGGGGAAAGATTTCGAAATTTATTTAGGAAGTTTAAGCCCAACACCTTTTGAGGGCGATTTATTAAATCATGGATTAATTGAATTATTGGGCAAAGAGCGTGGCGATAGGGCTTTATCAGAATTAAATTTATATGGTAATTACAAAAAATTTCCTGATGAGTTAGAAAAACCTATTGTTTTAAACGATGTAAAATTAGTTTATAGTAAAAACACAAAGTCATATATATCACAAGGAGCAATAGGTTTGGGCAACATTGGTAAAACAGAAATTTTTAGATACTTGTCTGAAAATAGTGTAATGCAAATTCAGAAAAAACGTGGTGGCAAAGATATTTTGGATATATACCTAGAGGCTGACCCTAATACGTGGTACTATTTTAATTACACCAACCAAGTTATGCTTGTGGCAAGCAGCAACCAAGCCTTTATGAAAGATTTAAAAGAAATGAAAAGCAAAAATAAAAAAATGGAAGTTGAAAAAGGACCATCTTTTAAATTTGGTGAAACTAGCGACAGAAAAAAAGACGTATTTTTAGATAAGATGAAAAAAGAAAGAGCGCAAATGGGCGGGGGCGAAAAGAAGGAAGAAGAATAGCATTTTCCTTTTCTAAAAATTCTACTAAAAATATGTAACTTTGTCTATATGTTAAGCAATTTTGTTGAAGAATTAAGATGGCGTGGCGCTTTGCACGATAGCATGCCTGGAACCGAAGAACTTTTAAATAAAGAATCTGTTACTGGTTATATTGGTTTTGACCCCACTGCCGATTCATTGCACATTGGCAGCCTTGTTCAAATTATTACATTGATGCGTTTTCAAAAAGCTGGGCATAAACCAATTGCTTTAATTGGTGGCGCTACCGGTATGGTGGGCGACCCAAGTGGCAAAAGCGCTGAAAGAAATTTATTGGATGAAGAAACCTTAAATAAAAATGTTACAGGCTTAAAAAATCAATTACAACATTACCTTGATTTTAATTCTTCACAAGCAAATGCCGCTGTTCTTGTAAATAATTACAATTGGATGAAGAACTATTCGTTCATTCATTTTATTCGCGATATAGGAAAATACTTGAACGTAAGTTACATGATGGCAAAAGATTCTGTAAAAAATCGTTTGGATAATGGTATGAGTTTTACAGAATTTAGTTACCAATTGTTACAAGCCTATGATTTTTTATACTTGTTTCAAAACCAGAATTGCAAACTACAAATGGGTGGCAGCGACCAATGGGGCAATATTACAAGCGGTACCGAATTAATTGGTAAAAAAAATGTAGGTAATGCCTTTGCTTTAACCACACAATTAATTAAAAAAGCAGATGGTACAAAATTTGGGAAAAGTGAGGATGGTAATGTTTGGTTAGATAAAACCAAAACAAGTCCATATAAATTTTTTCAATTTTGGATTAATACAGCTGATGCCGATGTAGAAAATTTTATTAAGCTCTTTACGTTTTTAAATAAAGAAGAAATTGAAGCATTAACTGCCGAACACAATAAAGACAAAGGCCGTAAACTATTGCAAAATGAATTAGCAAAACACGTTACAGTTTTAGTTCATGGAGAGGCAGAATACAAAGCAGCGGTTGAAACAAGTCAAATATTATTTAAAGGCACACTTTCTGATTTAGAAAAATTAAGTACAGAAACCTTTTTAGATGCAATGAACGGTGTGCCACAATTTACCATTACACGTGATAAAATTGTAACTGGTATTAATGTTGCAGAATTATTAGTAGATGTTACAAACATGTTACCAAGTCGCACCGAAGCGCGTAAGCTTATTACTGGTGGTGGCATAAGCCTTAATAAAGCAAAACTCGAAAGTAGTGATGTTATTGTAAACGAAAGTTTTTTAATCAATAATAAATACATTTTAGTATCTAAAGGCAAACGACACAATTATTTATTAGTTGTAAACTAATGGCACTTAAGCAAACTCAAAATTTAAAGCTTTCGCAAAAGCTATTACCACAACAAATTTTATTAATGAAATTGTTGCAATTGCCTACGCTTGCCTTAGAAGAACGCATTAAAGAAGAGTTGGAAGCCAACCCGGCATTAGAAGAAGATGCCGAAGCAAACACAGAAGAAGAAATTTACGAGAACGATAAAGTTGAAAGCGAAGAGGAGTTTGATGAAAACGGCGAACTGAATGAAAAGGAAGATGCCATAACTACCAACGATGTAGAGATGGAAGATTACATGGATGATGAAGAGTTGGATTCTTACAAATACGAAATAAGTAACAAAGGCGCAGACGATGATAGCCGCGAATATGTGGTTGTTGAAGGGCCAGGCTTTCAAGAATTATTAGAACAACAATTGGGCTTGCGTGATATTACTGAAACAGAGTACGTAATTGGTACTTATCTTATTGGTTGTTTGGATGAAGATGGTTACATACGCCGCGAATTAGATTTGATTGTGGATGATTTAGCATTCAATCATAACCTTACAACCACTTTAGCTGAGATTGAAAAAGTTTTAGGAATTATTCAAACCTTCGACCCTGCTGGTGTTGGTTCACGTAGTTTACAAGAATGTTTACTAATACAACTTCATCGTAAAACAGAAAAAACAAGCGATGTGTTGCAAGCTATTGAAGTAGTGAAGCACCACATGGAAGAGTTTAGTAAAAAACATTACGATAAAATTTTAAAACGCTTAAATATTGATAACGAGCAACTAAAAGAAATTATTGAAACCATTAAACACCTTAACCCACGCCCAGGCAGTAACGATAGTAAAGAAAATAACAGCAGCGAAATTATTCCTGATTTTATTGTGGCGGTAAATGATGGTAAGCCTGAATTAAGTATTAATGGTAGAAATTTACCAGATTTAAAAGTAAGCAAGGATTATATTGAAATGCTGAAAGAATATAGCAAGAGCAAAAATAAAGATGCTAAAGAAGCCACAGGATTTATAAAAAGTAAAATTGAAACAGCAGAGTGGTTTATTGAAGCACTTCAGCAACGCTACTCAACCATGACTTTATGCATGAATTGCATTTTAGAATTACAGGAAGAATACTTTATTACAGGCGATGAAAGCAAACTAAAGCCAATGATTTTAAAAGATATTGCATCGCGTGTAAACTTAGATTTATCAACGGTTTCGCGTGTGGCAAACAGTAAATACGTGCAAACACCTTATGGTACGTTTTTATTAAAAACATTTTTTAGCGAAAGCATGAGTACCGATAGTGGTGAAGAAGTAAGCAGTAGAGAAATTAAAAAAATACTGAGTGATTTAATTGATAACGAAGATAAGCGCCATCCACTCACCGACGAAGAACTTTGCAAGCTTTTAACAGACAAAGGCTATAACATAGCTCGCCGCACCGTTGCCAAGTACCGTGAGCAATTAGAAATTCCTGTTGGCAGAATGCGTAAAGAGGTTTAGAAAAAAGAGGACTTCAAAATTTTTAAAATCTTACAATTTTGCTAACGCCGACTCTAATCTCGAAATAGTATTTTCTTTACCAATTAACGCTAGCATATCAAAAAGTTGAGGGCCGCCACCAACACCAGTTACAAGCACACGCAGTAATTGCATATCTAGTTTGCCAATGCTTGTTTGTGCTTTTGCAAATTCATCATGCAGTGTAGTTGAATTCCAATCATTAATTCCTTTAAATACATCTGCCAATTTTGCAAATAAATCTTTGCTACTGTCGTTCCACTTTTTTGCAATAACTTTTTCGTCGTAGGTAATTGGGGCTTCAAACACATACTTTCCTTGTTCCCAAAATTCGTGTGTAAACTGAACTTTTTCTTTTACCAACTTACAAAAGTTTAAAATAAAATTATCATCCTTTGTTATTCCTTTAGCAATAAGTGTTGGTTTAAATTCGTTAGCAAGCTCCTCGTCTGTTTTATGGCGCAGGTATTGTTGGTTAAACCATTTTGCTTTTTCAGGGTCAAACTTAGCGCCGCTCTTGCTTACGCGTTCAAACTCAAACAAACTGCACATTTCTTCAAGGCTCATTATTTCCTTATTATCGCCCGGGTTCCAACCTAACAAAGCTAAAATATTTATAAAAGCTGCACTATAATAACCACTTTCTTTATAACCAACAAAAGGTTCTGCCTCACGTGGATCTTTCCAACTTAATGGAAATACAGGGAAACGGGCTTCGCGCTTACTAATTTTTCCATTACCATCCGGATTCAAAATTAATGGCAAATGAGCCAGTTTTGGCATTTCATTTTCTAACCCCAAATAACGATAAATTAAAATATGTGCTGGCGCGCTTGGCAACCACTCTTCGCCACGAACCGCGTGACTAATTTGCATTTCAATATCATCTACAATATGCGCCAAGTGGTAAGTTGGCATACCATCACTTTTTAACAATACCTTATCATCAACTTGGCTTGAATTTACAGTAACCCAACCCCTTATAATGTCATTAAAACGGATGTCTTCATTACGTGGAACTTTAAGACGCACAACATATGGTGCATTACTTTCCAATAATTTTTTTACCTCATCCTCAGGCAGGGTAAGTGAGTTACGCATGTTTTGCCTTGTAATGGCATTGTATTGTGGTGCTGTAACCTTTGCTGCTTCTAAACGTTTGCGCATTTCATCAAGCTCCTCACTTGTGTCAAAAGCATAGTAAGCATGGCCACTTTCAATTAATCTATCGGTGTATTTTTTATAAATTCCTAACTCCTTACGTTCACTTTGGCGGTAAGGCTTATGGGGGCCATCTCCAAAACCCACGCCTTCATTAGGTTCTATACCACACCATTTAAGTGCATTTATAATATAATCCTCAGCCCCTTCTACAAAACGGGTTTGATCAGTATCTTCAATACGCAAAATAAAATCGCCATTATGTTTTTTGGCAAACAAATAATTAAATAATGCCGTACGCACACCACCCATGTGTAAGCCTCCAGTTGGGCTTGGCGCAAATCTTACTCTTACTTTTTTTTCCATAAGCTGCAAAGATAGTAATAGTTGCATTAAAAAAATAAAAGAGTTAATTTTATATAGAAATGAAAAAAAAACTTTTAATACTTTGTTTACTTATTATTACACAAACAAATGCGCAGCTAGATAGTATAAAACGCATTTTAAGAATGAATATTAATGACTCCATTAAAATTCAGAAAGCAATTTATTATATTGATTATGCCAATTTAGATTTCGCAGAAAAAATTAGCTTATTAGATTACCTAGAGAACAATTCTCCAATCTCCAAATCAAAAAAAACACAAGGTTTTTATTTATTCCAAAGAGGTCAACTTTACTACGATTATTCTAAGTATGATGAAGCCGTAAATTTTTTGTATAATGCCTTACCTTTGGCAGAAGAAACAAACGACTATTGGTTGCAAAGTAAAGTGTACAATTATTTAGGTATTATTTTTTCAGACCAAGGAAATAATAAAAAGGCCGTTTCATATTTTAAAAAAACATATGAAATAGCCCTTAAGCTAAATGATATCAACCAACAGTTTGTTTCTGCCAATAATTTGGCTGTAGATTTAACAGTGTTAGGAGAACACCACAAAGCAATTTATTATTTAGGGAAGGCGGAAGAAATTTTACGTAATAAAAAGACCAAGACGAGTAGGAATTATTTGTTGTCAATTTTTGGCAATAAAATGGAATCATATATGGCTTTAAAAGATGAGGCTAATACAAAGGCTCAGCACGATTCGATTGAAAGCAGATTCAGATTAGCGCAGAACCACCTTACTGAAGATAGTATAAGTTATCACCATTTTATGGGGGAATATTTTGTTTTTAAAAACGATTACAAAACTGCATTAAACTATTTTGAGAAAAACATAAAGATTGTTCCAGAAAATGATTACAACGAAAAAATTAAATTGTATAAAAATTTACAGCTTTGTTACGTAAAAACGAATAACTATCAGATGGCCTACAAGGCAAGTTTAATACGCGATGGGTATAAAGATAGTATTTCAGGTCAGGATATATTGCGGAAATCTGTGGAGCAAGAAGGGAAATACAATAACTTAAAAATTGAAAACGAATTGCAAATAAGCAAACTAAAAAACGCGAACGATGATTTAAAATTAAAGCGAAACAAAATAATTATGTTGTTTGGCTCCTTATTTACGCTATTGCTTATTGCAGGACTAGTTGTTTTTTATCGTTTATATAAAGATAACAAACGAAAAAATTTATTACTTACAGAAAAGAATGAAATTATTGAAGAAAAGCAGAAAGAAATTTTGGCAAGCATACGCTATGCAAAACGCATACAAGATTCCTTATTACCTTCAAATAAATATTTAGCGAATAAAATTGCAAAAAAAGATAATGGCAGTAGATAAAGATTTTTTTGACCAAGTTTATCAGGTAGTTAGATTAATTCCGAAAGGAAGAGTTACAAGTTATGGTGCAATTGCAAAGTATTTAGGCACGCCAAAAAGTAGCCGAGTGGTTGGCTATGCAATGAACGCCGCACATGGTAAAACCCCTAAATTACCAGCTCATAGAGTTGTTAATAGAAATGGCATGCTAACTGGCAAAAACCATTTTGAAACACCAACCAAAATGCAAGAATTATTAGCCAAGGAATATATTGAAGTAAAAAACGATACAATAATTAATTTTCATAAACTTTTTTGGGATCCTACTGTTGAGTTGGAAATTTAATTAGTGAGAGTGCTGCTCTGCTTAAAAATCAAAAATAACATTTATTATAAGTTAGTCATTACCGCTTTTTTGTTATTTTTATGGTTTAATCGTAAACTGTGTTTAAATCTAACAAATACCTTAAATGGCTTTATATTCTTACACTTGGGCCGGTGTTATGTATTTTTTTAGTTTTATTTTTAATTAGTATTGGTCTATTTGGCGAACTACCAAAGGTTGATGAATTGCTTAACCCAAAAAACAATTTGGCAACTATCGTTTATAGCGGTGACATGAAAATTTTAGGGAAATACTATAGTGAAAATCGGGTAAACGTTCGCTTTCATCAATTAGATAAAGATTTAGTAAACGCTTTAATAGCAACTGAAGATGCCCGTTTTTATGAACACAGCGGCGTAGATATAAAAGCACTTGGACGAGGGATTACTGGCGTATTTGTTGGAGGCAAAGGCGGTGGAAGCACCATTACGCAACAGTTAGCTAAAATGATGTTTCCGCGCGAAAATTTAAGTAAACCGGCTCTCATAATTAGAAAAATGAAAGAATGGATTATTGCCACTCGTTTAGAAAAGTTATACACCAAAGATGAAATTATGGCGTTGTACCTAAATAAGTTTGATTTTTTAAACTTAGCGGTAGGTGTAAAATCGGCAGCACAAATATATTTTAACCGTAACCAAGATAGTTTAAAAATAGAACAAGCCGCTATGCTAATTGGTATGGCAAAAAATCCCGCATTGTTTAATCCAGTTAGTACTCGCAGAAAAGATACAACTTTGCATAGACGAAATGTTGTACTCAGCCAAATGGTTAAATATGGCTATCTTACAAAAGAAAAATTTGACAGTTTAAAAAAATTACCACTCGGTTTATCCTTTAAGCCCGAAGATCATAACGATGGTTTAGCCCCTTATTTTAGAGAATATTTGCGCGATAATTTTATGAAAGATTGGTGCGAAAGGCATGTGAATCCTGAAACTGGAAAGCCTTATAACATTTACAAAGATGGTTTAAAAATTTACACTACCATTGATTCAAGAATGCAAATACACGCCGAAGCCGCTGTTAATGAGCACATGCGCGATTTGCAAAAGCAATTCAGTAAAGAGTGCTTAACTAAAAAAAATGCACCTTTTGCTTGGAATGTAAGTAAAGACGAGATTAAACGAATAATGGAATCGTCTATAAAAAGAAGTGATAGATATAGGTCAGCAAAAAAACAAGGCCTAAGTCACGAAAAAATTGTAGCAACCTTTTACGAAAAAGTGCCAATGCGGGTTTACAGCATAAGAGGAGAGATTGATACGATAATGACTCCGTACGATAGCATTAGGTATTACAAATCTTTTTTGCAAACAGGTTTTATGGCAATGGAACCACAAACGGGCTATGTTAAGGCTTGGGTGGGCGGCATTAATCACAAACATTTTAAATACGACCATGTAAAAGTTAGCCGTAGGCAAGTAGGTTCAACCTTTAAAGCCTTTGTATATGCACTTGCCATTCAAGAAGGTATGTCGCCGTGCGAACAGGTGCCGAACGTGCGCACTTGTATTGAAACACCAGACGGAAAACAATGGTGCCCTGATAACAGCGACGGCATGAAAGGTACAGGACAAATGGTAACTTTGCGTAAAGCCTTAGCCAACTCAATAAACTTTGTTACGGCGGCGCTCATGAAAAAATATGGACCAAAAGCCGTAATTGATTTAGTAAAACGATTAGGAGTAACTAGCGATATACCCGAAGTGCCAAGTATTTGTTTAGGAACGCCTGACATCAATGTGTTTGAAATGGTTGCCGCTAATAGTACTTTTGCTAACAAAGGAACTTATATTCAGCCAACATTTATTACACGTATTGAAGATAAAAACGGAAAAGTGTTAGAAGATTTTATACCTAAAAGCGATGAGGTGTTGAGTGAAGAAAAAGCTTACACAGTAATTCAATTAATGAAAGGCGTGGTAATAAGCGGTACAGGCAGCAGGTTGCGTGGCCCAAAATATAAATTAACAAATGATATTGCGGGTAAAACAGGCACTACACAATACAACGCAGATGGTTGGTTTATAGGCTTAACACCCGATTTAGTTGGAGGTGTATGGACAGGCGGTGAAGATAGGAGTGTACATTTTAATAGCACTGCCGACGGACAAGGAGCTAGTATGGCTCTACCAATATGGGGTAAATTTTTTAGAAAAGTTTATGATGATACTAAGCTGAAGGTGAGCAAAAATCCTTTTCCTCGCCCAAAAAATTTAGACCCAAATTTAGAAATGGATTGTAGCAAATATGAAGCACAAGAAAACGATGGAATTCCAAACGGGAATGAGTTTGATGAATAATAATTGAAGATTAAGCGAATAACTAACTAAAAATAAAAGTATTGTAAATAACTAAAATAATTTATGATTAACAGAGTGGTAAAAAATGCCGAAGAGGCGCTAAAAGACATCAAAGACGGAATGACCCTAATGGTTGGTGGTTTCGGACTTTGTGGTATTCCAGAAAACAGCATTGCCCAATTGGTAAAAATGGGGGTAAAAAATTTAACATGTATAAGTAACAATGCAGGCGTTGATGATTTTGGTTTAGGTTTGTTATTGCAAACCAAACAAATAAAAAAAATGATTTCATCTTATGTTGGCGAGAATGATGAATTTGAGCGCCAAATGTTGAGTGGTGAATTAGAAGTTGAATTAGTGCCACAAGGTACTTTAGCCACACGCTGTATGATGGCTGGCTATGGTATACCATTTTTTCCAACTCCAGCTGGTGTAGGTACAGAAGTTGCAATTGGGAAAGAAGTGCGAAGTATTACTTTTAGAGGCGAAACAAAAGATTACTTAATGGAAAAAGCATTTGAAAGTGATTTTGCAATTGTAAAAGCTTGGAAAGGAGATAAAGCAGGAAATTTAATTTATAGGAGTACTGCTCGTAATTTTAATCAGCCAATGGCAATGGCAGGTAAAATAACAATTGCCGAGGTAGAAGAATTAGTAGAGGTTGGAGAATTAAATCCAGATCATATTCATACTCCTGGGATATTTGTAAATAGAATTTTTAAAGGTGAAAAATACGAGAAACGAATTGAGCAAAGAACTGTAAGAAAAAAATAACTTGGTTTAGGGGTTTAATCCATAGTCTCACAAATAAAAATTGGATTGTACTTTGTTTTGAAATTAATGGAAGGAAATTGAGAGTTAAATACATATCAAATATAGTTTGATGACTGTTATAATTAATAAAAATAAGTATTTCAACTCATCTTTAGTCATTCTAATTGGGGTGCTTATCCTTTCTTTAGTAGGCTTCTATAATGGATACCCGCTTGTTTACAGCGATACCGGAACATATATCTATAGCGAATTCGAATCTTTTATACCAAAAGACAGACCAATTTTTTATGGCTTATTTTTAAAATTATTTAGTTTTAAAACATCGTTTTGGTTTGTTATTTTAGTTCAAAATTATTTAACAGCATTTATTATTTACATCACTTTAAAATCAATTGAAATTATTGATGGAAAGTTGAACACTATTTATTACTCTATTGTTTTATTTCTTACAGTTTTTACTGGTATAGCCTGGTATTCTAACCAATTGATGCCCGATTTTCTAACACCAATATTATTTTTAGCGCTATATAATTTTATTTTTAATGGTACTCTCAGCTTACTTAGTAAAACTATTCTTGCAGCTCTCATTTTGTTCGCTATCGCTTGTCATTTCTCGCACCTTTTAATATCACTTGTTTTTTTACTCGTTTTGTTTTTTGTACTCAAAATCTTAAAGGAAAAACGAGAATTGTATTTTAAAAAATTTGCTCTAGCCTTTACAATTTCAATCTCAAGCTTTTTACTTATACCCACCCTAAATTTTTTTATTGAAAAAACTTTTATTTTAGGAAAAGGAACTCATGTGTTTTTTATGGCGCATTTGTCAGATACAGGTATACTTAAAGTTTTTTTAGATGATAAATGCGCTGAAAAAGAATTTTCTGATTGTAAACTTTGCAACGAAAAAGATTCTTTACCGCAAACTTTAGATGATTTTTTATGGGCAAAAAATACCTTGGAAAAAACTGGTGGTTGGCATAACAGCAGAAATGAATACACTAAAATTATAAAAGCAAATTTTACTACTTCAAAACATCTGTTATCGAATATTGCTCAATCTGCAATTTATGGATGTATACAACTTACAAATTTTAAGGTTGGCAACGGTTTGGTTCAACTCAATTATACTGTTAGTCCGCCTTATGAGCAAACAAAGTGGCATATGAAGAATGAGGTAAATAATTACTTAAAATCACGTCAAAATGTAGAAATCACCTTAGGTAGCACATTCGATTTAATTAATAATTGCCAAGCCTTAATCCTTTTAATTTGTGCGTTTCTCCTAATTCTAAGTATTAAGTTTAAACGCGAATTGGAAAGTAAATCATTACAATTAGTCATAGTTTGCACAATTGGAATAATAGTGAATGCTTTTTTTACTGCTGGATTAAACGCACCAAGTGATAGATTTCAGGCAAAAGTAATTTGGTTATTACCGTTTGCAATAATCTTAGCAATCATAAAAAATTATACTTTTATTCAAAATAAATTAAAATCACTTAAAAATTAAAACAATGTTAGACAAAAACGGAATAGCAAAACGCATTGCGCAAGAAGTTAGAGATGGTATGTTTGTGAACCTAGGAATTGGAATTCCTACCTTGGTTGCAAATTTTATACCATCAGGAATTAATGTAGAACTGCAATCCGAAAATGGAATTTTAGGCATGGGACCCTTTCCATTTGAAGGAGAAGAAGATGCAGATTTAATTAACGCCGGCAAACAAACCATAACCTTATTAAAAGGCGCAAGTATTTTTGATAGTGCCACCAGTTTTGGCATGATTCGTTCGCAACGTGTAGACTTAACAATTTTGGGAGCAATGGAAGTAAGTGAGAACGGCGATATTGCGAACTGGAAAATCCCCGGCAAAATGGTAAAGGGTATGGGTGGCGCAATGGATTTGGTGGCAAGCGCAAAAAATATTATTGTAGCCATGCAACAAGTAAATAAAGCCGGACAAAGTAAATTATTACCTAAATGCGATTTGCCTTTAACAGGTGTAAACTGCGTAAAAAAAGTGGTAACAGAACTAGGCGTTTACGAAATATTACCAACAGGTGGTTTTAAATTACTAGAACGTGCCCCCGGAATAAGCATAGAACAAATAAAAAACGCCACCGCTGGAAAACTAGTAATAGAAGGCGATGTGGCAGAGATGAGGGTGGATTAATACTAACGGTTTTGGGACTTACGCTACTATAGAGATTTATGAAGCCATGGATGCACCAATCAACTATAAATCAGTTTAAATGGCAATTTTTTAGCAAACTAATATGCGAGTTTTTGATGATTAATTTCCACATTAAATTTTACTTTTGCTCCTAATGCTTCAAACACTTTAATAATAGTTTCAAACCGAGCATTCTTCACACTATTTTCAATTTTTGAAATTTGTGCTTTTTGAACGCCGACCAATTCACCCAATTGTTCTTGAGTTAAATTTTTTTCTATTCTAACTTTTTTAATGGCTTGACCTAACAAATCTATCCGTAGTTCATTTTCAAATTCGTCACGATTTTTTGAACCCTTTTTTCCAATATGCTTATCCAGCATAGCGTCAAGAGAAATGGTTTTGAATTTATTTGATGTTTTATTTTTCATTGTTTTTTTCTTCAAGGTATTGTTTTCGTATTTCTTCTGCTTTTGTAATTTCTTTTGGAGGTGTTTTTTGAGTTTTCTTTAAAATCCCATGCGTTGCAATTACAAAAGTTTTGTTTCCATTTAATTTAATCCAAAATGAAAAAAGTCTATATGTCTTTTGGTTAAATAGGGTTCTAAATTCCCAAATGTTGTCATTTAACTTTTTAAATAATTCAGGGTCGTTTACAACTTGTGCTTTTCTAATATTGTAATAGATTTTATTTCTAGCTTTTTCGTCAAGTTTATCCAAAAACTCAGCGGCTTTAGGTAAAAATTCTACATCAAAATTTGATTTCATACAAGAATAATACAAATATACGAATTTCCTAATAGGGAAACAATTATATTTTAATTGATTTCTATAAACTTAAAAATTAACCTTTAAGCTATTGGTGCTAAAAGTTTTGCGATATTTAAATTAGCTAATCTATTAAAAAATTCGCGGTTTGAACGCAGGATTAGGCGGCATTTTGAAAATTCATCTTTCTACTCATGCTATACTTACTTACGAAGATATATGTTTTTAGTAAAAGCAAAATAAAAATCTTCTAACTGAAGGGAAGGCAATATTTTAAGATAAAACCCTTCCTAATCCTAACCCTTGCAATTACTTTTTTTAGTAATAGCTTTAAATATTTTGCAGAATTTGATCAAGAGAAATAAGACGCGTTCCAAGAAGTCTTAGTTCGTCATACGTTGCTTTGCTTCTATAAATTTCATGAATTTCATCAAGAATTTTAGGGATTTCATAATCATGTCTTACAATTATAAACCTTATGTCATCAGGGGTAAAGTCTAACTTTAAGCGCGTAGCAAGTTTAATATTTATATATCGCCTTTTAACTGGATCTTTAAAAAAATCTGATTTATATGAATCTTTTACCTCGATTGTTTTAAGAAGTTCTTTTGGTGGAACATATCTCCATTCCCTCTCTTCATAAAAATTTTGAATTTCGTCAGAATACTTTTCGTTCCTGTAAATCTTACCTTCATAAGGTTTTAAATACCTGATAAAATGAGCAAGCTGACCTTGAAGTTCCAGTACTTTTTCAGCGACTTTTAAATTTTCCTGTGTCTTATGAGATTCAACAAAGCGTTGAACTTCGTTCGGCAATTGACTCAAATAATTATTTTCGTTTGACTCATTTTTGTTATCTTCTATATCAAAAAAAAGTTGTAGTTGGTCGCTCAAAGATTTAAGTATTTCAGAGGTCGTCGAATTTGGATAAACGTAATGAACTGGACTTACTTGATTTCTTATCCCCCAGAATTTACTTAATCCGATCGCATAACTTCCATAAGCTGCAGTATGATTCTTTATCTGAGATAAAGGTATATCGCAAAAGCAAGTCATTGGAACAACCAACTCGGATGTTCCTTTGTCAAGTATAGTGTCGAAAATTTCAAGACTATAACGCACATAAAATCTTCTATTCAAAATAGAAAGTAAATTTTCCTTTGTTGGAGTAAAATGAAAAAGTGTATTTGCACTTATCGAATTTGTCATAAAGTTACTACTAACTAATCGCTAAATGGAATCTACCAATCCTCTTTGCCCAAATCGTCGCTAGCAACTTTCATAGTTTCTTTTATGTTGGATGCTATGCTGCCTGCATATTTTAGGGCTTCGCCTTTTAGTTTTTTCCAAATAATCTCGTTCATAGCCATGCTGCCACAACTTGGTACCACATTCTCAAGTTCGCCGCCGCTTGTGTTGCCACTTGTGCTTGTGTGCTTCATTTGATTGACGGTGTAACGGTATTTGCTATCCTTACATTCAATAATCACTTTCATGGTAATCTTTCCGGTATAATCACACTCCGGATTTAATTCTTTTGGTTTTACAGAAAAAGTTGCCACACACTCCGCTTTGCTTCCGGTTGTAACGCCACTGCTTTTGCCATACTTGGGGTTTTCAATCTTTACCCAGTTTACAGCTCGTTTTAATAATTCTGATGAAGGAACTGAATCACTTAAAGTAATAACTTCTGTAATTTTTATTTCTTTATTAGCCTGAGCCTTGCTCGTTAGTGAATAAAGTAAACAGAAAAGAGTAAGTATTTTTATAAAACTTTTTTGCATAGAACTACCATTCATCTTTATTAGCATCTAGTTCTTCTTTCATTCTTAGCTTAATATCATCTGCCGCAAGTTTCGCAAAGGCAGCACTTTCAGATTTAATATGTTTCCATGTAATATCATTTACTTTCATAGAGCCACACTCAGGTACTTTTGCATAAATATCACCACCGCTCATGCCAGGTTTATTGGCTTTGTGTTTTATGTTTTTAATAATGTAACGGTATTTGCCTTCTTTTGCCTCTATTGTTAAATCCATCGTAATTTTTCCATCTACATCATTTTCAGGATTTAAAACTTTTTGTTTAAACACAAATGCCAATGTACAATTTACATTACTCCCCGTATTGGTGCCATTCGATTTTTCGAACTTTGTATTTTTTAAATTGTACCAAGCTTGTGCGCGTTTTACAATCTCCGCTAATGGAGCGGGCATTGTGCTAGGTAAAGTATCAGGTGTTGCTTCTTCTACAGGTGGTTCTACAACAATTTGTTCGGCTTTCTTTTTCTTTTTCCCTTTTTGCTCTGTTGCTACAGGTTCTACTTTTGGTGCAGGTGCTGGTTTAGGAGCGTACTTAGCGCGTTCAACTTCAAGTGTTACTACTTCTTTTATTGTATTATCGCCTTGCGGGTTTTTAGTTTCTTGTGCGGCTAAAATTAAATTTATGGTAAGGAAAATAATTGCTAATACTGATTTCTTCATTTTAAACTAATTAATAATTTTTTGGATAAGAATTTGGATTCACTTCGTTCATTAAATTGTAAACTGCATCAAACACATCGTCAGCATTTGGTTTACTAAAATAATCACCATCGCTACCATAAGCTGGTCGGTGTTCTTTGCTGGCTATAGTTAACGGCGCAGAATCTAGATAATTATAAGCTTTTTGTTCTTCTACAATTTTTTGAAGTATATAAGCACTTGCTCCCCCCGGCACGTCTTCGTCAAGCACAACCAATCTGTTTGTTTTTTTAACTGATTCAACAATGCTATTGCTAACATCAAACGGTATCAAGGTTTGTAAATCAATTAGCTCAACACTAATGTTTTTTTCGTTTAGTAATTTTATGGCTTCTTGCGCAATTCTTACAGAACTGCCATATGTAACCAATGTAACATCAGTGCCTTGCGTTAATGTTTCAATAACACCTAATTTAATTTTGTATTCGCCAAAATTGCTTGGTTGATTTTCTTTTAAACGGTATGCGTTTAATGGTTCTATAATAAGCGCTGGTTCATCTGCTTGTAATAACGTGTTGTAAAAGCCCGATGCTACTGTCATGTTACGTGGCACACAAATATTAATTCCTCGGCAGGAATGCACAATCATTCCCATGGGTGAACCGCTATGCCAAACGCCTTCAAGTCGGTGGCCACGTGTACGAATTATTACTGGTGCTTTTTGTGTTCCTTTAGTACGCCACTGCACAGTTGCTAAATCATCGCTCATTAATTGCAAAGCGTATAACAAATAATCTAAATATTGAATTTCGGCAATTGGGCGTAAGCCACGCATAGCAAGACCAATGGCTTGGCCCATAATGGTTGCTTCTCTAATGCCTGTATCAAACACACGGTGTTCTCCATACTTGGCTTGCAAGCCTTCTAAACCTTGATTAACGCCACCAATTTTTCCTGAATCTTCACCAAAAATCATAACCTCAGGATATTTACTTAAAATAGCATCAAAGTTATCGCGTAAAATTTCTCTTCCATCCACTTGTTTTGCATCTACATAAAGTACCGCGTTTCCATCAATATTAGCAACACGGTTATTTGATTGAGAATACAAATGAGAACCATAGCGGCTATTATTTTCTTCGCGTTCGTTCTTTAACCAGTTAACCAAAGCCTCTCTGGTGCTACTATCTAGGCCTATTGTATTTCTTAAAGCCAATTTTGCGGCTGTATGAATGTCTTTTCTTATTGGCTCTTTAATACTTTTTAGATTTTGAATAATAGCCTCGTTGCTTGAATGATTTAGCGCAGAGATTAAATCACATACTTGCGCTACCTCATTTTTTATTGGATTGAGGTAATCTGTCCAAGCGGTTGTTTTTGCAGTTTTTACAGATTCTTTAGCTGCCTCTTCAATTGCATCTAACTCTGTTTGATTAGCGATAGCGTTTTCAATAATCCACTCGCGCATCTTTTTAACGCAATCAAAATCTGATTCCCATTGTAAACGCTCTTTGCTTTTATATCTCTCATGGCTTCCACTTGTACTATGGCCTTGCGGTTGGGTAACTTCTTCTACATGTACTAAAACTGGCACATGTTCTTCTCTACAAACTTTTGCTGCTTTTTCGTATGTTTCGCAAAGGTGTGCATAATCCCAGCCTTTGGTTTTAAATATTTCGTAACCTTTAGTGTTTTCGGTTCTTTGAAAACCCTTTAAAACTTCGCTAATACTTTCTTTTGTGGTTTGAAATTTTTTAGGAACTGAGATACCGTGTCCGTCATCCCAAACGCTTATTAGCATTGGTACTTGTAAAACACCAGCGGCGTTGATACTTTCCCAGAACAAACCTTCGCTGGTACTTGCATCGCCAATGGTGCCAAAAGCAATTTCATTTCCTTTGTTACTAAATTGGTTATATGGTGCAACATGCAAATCTTTATTAATTTTATAAAAATGTGAAGCATAAGCCAAACCCAATAAACGTGGCATTTGCGAGGCTGTAGGAGAAATATCTGAACTTGAGTTTTTTTGATTAACTAAAGCTTTAAATGTCCCATCTGAATTTAAACTGTGGGTGCCAAAGTGCCCACCCATTTGTCTTCCAGCACTCATTGGCTCATAGCTTAAATCAGTATGGGCATAAAGACCAGCAAACCATTGTTGTAAGTTAAGTGCGCCAATGGCAAACATAAAAGTTTGGTCGCGGTAGTAACCACTTCTGAAATCACCGTTATTAAATACCTTGCTAAGGGCTACTTGCGCCAATTCTTTTCCATCGCCAAAAATGCCAAACTTAGCTTTGCCAGTAAGCACTTCTTTTCTGCCAAGTAAACTTGCTTGCCTGCTTTCGTTTATTAATTTAAAATCAGCTAATACAATTTTTTTAAAGTCATCAAAACTTAATTTACCTGAAATTGTTGCTGTATCTTGTTGAGCCATATTAAAATACCTTAGTATACAAATATAAGGGAATAGGTTAATTTTAAAAAATTTATTTCGTTATTTTTAGGCAAAATTTAAGAAAGAAATTTAACATTAAACTTAGCTTAACATGGAAAAAAATAATGACAAAATTATACCTACTATTTTTTTGTTGAGCGTAATAAATGCTTTGTTAATACCTGTTGTATTATTAATAATTCATAGTGTTTTTGGACTTACTAATTTTGCTGCATTAGCCTTACTTATAGCCTTTGCCACATTTATTTTATCGTTCTTAATGTGTTATGTTTTTTATTTTTATAAAATTTCAAAAGTGATTGATAACCTTGCAAATAAAATAAGTAATAAGTTTTTAAGCAACGAAATTCCCAAGAGAGTTAATCAGCTTGAAGAGCATGATAGCATAAAAAATTTAGAGGAGAAAGTTGATCACCTAATAGAATCGCGCCAGTACGAGTTAGAGCAGTTTGAAAATCTTGATAGTTATAGAAAAGAATATTTAGGAAATGTTTCGCATGAGCTTAAAACACCTGTTTTTAATATTCAAGGATACATAGATACATTGCTGAATGGAGGTTTGGAGGATAGTGCCATTAATATTGACTTTTTAAAGAAGGCAGAAAAAAGTATTGATAGATTGATTCATATTATTGATGACTTAGAAACGATTACCCAGCTTGAAACAGGTGAACTGCATTTAGAAATTGATGACTTTGATATTGTGGGATTGTGTCGGGATGTATACTCTGCGCTGGAACTCATTGCCTCAAAAAAAGGAATAAAATTAGAACTTGCAAAACGTTACGAAAAGCCTATTTATGTGATTGGTGATAAGTTTAGAATTAGGCAAGTATTAGTAAATTTAATTACCAATAGTTTAAAGTATGGTAAAGAAAATGGCAAAACATTAATAACAATAGATTATTTAAAGGATGACATAGTAATTAAAGTAAAGGATAATGGTGTGGGGATTGCCTCAAATCATTTACCGCGTTTATTTGAGCGGTTTTATAGAGTTGATAAGGGGCGTAGCCGCGAGCAAGGGGGGACTGGCTTAGGCTTAGCCATTGTAAAACATATTTTAGAGGCTCACAAAAAATCTATCATCGTTGAGAGTAAAATTGGTGAAGGAAGCGTGTTTACTTTTTCGTTGGAGGCAGCTTCGAATTAATGCGCCTCTAACCAATTATTGCCGGTGCCCATTCCAACTTCAACCGGCACATTTAATGGTAAAGCAGTTTGCATGCATTTTTCGATAATTGGTTTTAAGGTTTCCAACTCTGGTTTGTAAACATCAAAAATTAATTCATCGTGTACCTGCAAAATCATTTTTGATTTAAAGTTATGCTTTTTGATTTCTTCAGAAATATTTATCATAGCTACTTTAATCATATCTGCTGCGCTGCCTTGTATTGGCGCATTAATAGCGTTTCGCTCAGCAAAGCTGCGCACTGTGGCATTGTTACTGTTAATGTCACGTAACCAACGTTTACGGCCTAATAACGTTTTTACATAGCCGTTTTCGCGTGCAAAATTTATTTGCTCATCCATGTAACTTTTAATTGCGGTGTATTCTTTAAAATAATTGTCAATTAATTGTTTTGCTTCGGCTCTTGGAATATTTAGGTTGTCTGCCAATCCAAATGCACCTTGGCCATATATAATACCAAAATTTACACTTTTTGCTTTATAACGCATTTCTTTTGTAACCTCTGCTTCGCTTATGCCATAAACCTTTGCGGCGGTGGCTGTGTGAATATCTTTGTTTGAATTAAATGCTTCGCACATATTTTTATCGCCACTAATGCTGGCAACAATACGTAATTCTATTTGCGAATAATCGGCGCTTAACAAAGTGTACTCTTCGTTACGAGGCACAAATGCTTTACGAATTTGTTTTCCGCGCTCGGTTCTTATAGGAATATTTTGAAGATTAGGATTATCGCTACTTAAACGCCCTGTTACAGCAACCACTTGATTAAAACTTGTATGTATGCGTTTGGTATTAGTATTTACAAGCTCTGGCAAGGTATCAACGTAAGTAGATTTCAATTTAACTAATTCTCTATAATCTAAAATTTTTGAAACTATAGGATGTACGTTTTCTAATTTACTCAACACATCTTCACCTGTAGCATACTGACCTGTTTTTGTTTTTTTAGGTTTGTCAACAATTTTTAAGTAGTCGAATAAAATTTCGCCAACTTGTTTTGGTGATGACACATTAAATTTTGTGCCAGCTAGGTTTTGAATTTCAGTTTCTACAGTAACTATATCAGTTGCTAATTGTGCCGAAAAATCAGTTAAGGTTTTTACGTCTAAATTTATTCCTTCGCGTTCCATATCTGCCAACACTTTTATTAGTGGCACTTCTACGTTATTAAATAAGGTTTCAACTTCAGCCTTTTGAATTTCAGGAAGAAAATGATGTTTTAATTGCAAGGTAACATCGGCATCTTCGGCAGCGTATTCTGTAATTTTTTCTATTGCTACATCGCGCATGCTTATTTGGTCTTTCCCTTTTTTACCAATCAATGTTTCTATGCTTACTGGTTGATAATTTAAATAGGTTTGAGAAAGCACATCCATATTATGACGCATATCGGGCATAAACAAAAAGTGCGCTACCATGGTGTCAAATAATTTATTTGAAATTCTAATTCCGTAATTACTTAAAATGTGATAATCGTATTTTATATTTTGTCCAATTAACGTTTTTGAAGTATCTGAAAAAATTGGTTCGAATTGTTTTAATAAGTGGATAGCTTGGTCTTTATCTGGCGAAACTGGCACATAATAAGCCTCTAAAGGTTTAACAGAGAAAGATAATCCAACCACTTCAGCATTCAAAACATCTAAACTTGTAGTTTCGCTATCGAAACAAAATTCAGTGTTTGAACTTAAAATATTAATTAATTCATTTATTTTTTCAGGTGAATCTACAAGGATGTAGTTGTGTGAAACATCGGCAATTGTTTTATAAATCGGTGCTGCTTCTACCTCAACACCTTCACTGTTTTGCTGGTTAAAAAAATCGGCAGTGCTAAACAAATCACCTTGACCATTGCTTGATTTTGCTTTATAGTTTTCTGTTGCAGTAGTAATTTTTTCTTTTCCGCCAATATCCTCATTCAACACTTTTTGCGCAATGGCTCTAAATTCGAGCTCTGCAAATAATTCGCGCAAGGCATCTTTATTTACAGGTTTTAAAGTAAGTGCTTCTTCATTTAATTCAATTGGACAATCTAAAATAATTGTGGCCAGGCGTTTGCTTTGTATAGCCATTTCTTTGTTAGCTTCAACCTTCTCTTTCATTTTACCTTTTAGTTTATCGGTATTTTCTAAAAGATTTTCTATGGTTCCAAATTCTTTAATAAATTTAATTGCGGTAACTTCGCCAACACCTGGAATTCCAGGGATGTTATCAACCTTATCTCCCATTAAACCTAATATATCAATTAACTGCGCAACATTCGATATTTCCCACTTTTTGCAAATCTCCTCTACACCTTGAATTTCAACACCATTGCCTAAACGTGCAGGTTTATATATAAATGTATTTTCATCTACTAGTTGCCCATAATCTTTGTCAGGAGTCATCATGTAAGTTGTGAAGCCTGCTAATTCTGCTTTTCGAGCTAACGTTCCAATTACATCATCCGCCTCATAGCCTGGCAATCCTATTACTTCAATATTAAATCCTTTAATTAAATCTATAATTAGTGGGATAGATTTTCTTAAATCTTCTGGCATTTCTTCGCGGTTGGCTTTGTAAGCCTCAAACTCAATATGTCTTTGGGTAGGCTCTTCTGTATCAAACACAACTGCAATATGGCTTGGTTTTTCTTTGTTTAAAATTTCTAACAAGGTATTACAAAAACCAAAAATTGCGCTGGTGTTAAATCCTTTAGAGTTAATCCGTGGATTGTTACTAAAGGCAAAATAACTGCGGTAAATTAATGCAAAGGCATCGAGCAGAAATAACTTTTTTGGTGTATCTTTTGTAATCATGTTGTTGAATATTAGTTTATTTTTATCTAGCATTTTTAGCAAGATAAATGGTTGCGTTTTTGGTTAAGTAATTTTTGTGAGCAACAAGCTATTTTTTTAATTTGGTCGTTTGTTATAAGCACTAATTACTTCGGCCGCACTTTTTTCATCAATTTCTTTTTCTCCTTTGTATTCGTTTGCATAGCCTGCGGCACCGCTCATCATTTCTTGTAATTGTTTTTTGAATTTTTTTGGATTAACGTCAGTCATTTTTTTATCGCCTTTTTTCATTAAAAAATATTCTGGCACGTAAGACGTTTCATTCATTTTTACTTCTTCAAAAATCATTTTATACATACTTATTTCGCCAGTAACTATTATCTTATAATACTTTTCTTCGCCACCAATATCCATTGCTGCGTAATTATTAATATCAAAACCATACGCTTTTACTTTATTTGGCTTATATGTTTTTTGAACGCCTTGTGCATCTTTAAAAATTACTTTGTTATGGTAATCAAACTCTTTTTTTGGATTTGTTTTCACCTCGCCTTTTATTGTATCTCCAGCAAGAGGCACAATATAACCTTTAATAAAATTTTGTTGTGCATTAATTTTTGTAACTACTAACGTTGCTGATATTAGCAAAGTATGTTTAAGAAAATTGTACATATTTTTAAATTTAAAATTTAAATATGCGCAAATTATTTAATGAAATGAATAAGAAGTTGTTAAGATTTTTTAAGAGCGTGTAATCAACTTGGTTGTGGAAACTATCTAAATTCTTTTCTCCCATAAACCGGAAAATCATTAATAAAGTTGGTTATAGTTTCTACACTCAAGTGTTTGCCTTTGTTCTGTTTGATAAAGGAAGCGTAGGCTTCAGGGTCTGTCCATTTTTCAATGCTTGTTTTTTGCTCTGTTTCTGCCGCTAAACTTTTTAATTGATATCCTAAGCCCACTTCAATCATGCGCATTTCAACGTCGTATTCAAATTTTTTTAATTGACCTCTTGATAATTTTTTTAACCCGTGTGCCATTAAACTAAAAAAACCACTTGTACTATACTCATCTATTCGGGTTATTTCACGACCAATTAATCCTATCTTGGAATTAACGTTTAAATAATTTACGCTAACTGAATCTAATGTGTTTCCGAAATTTTTGCCAATATATATTTTATAAACTCTATTTATGGGTTTTTTGAATAGATTTAAAAAAATTGACTTAGTTTTAATTATGTTTTTTTGTTTTTGTGTTATTAATTTAATTTTTTTGTAGCGCATGTTTGGAAAAAAATTTGTGCAAATTATTACACAATTTTTTTCTGCAATACTGTTACTGCTGTCAGATTCTATTTTATTTAATGAATCGATTGCGGTTGCAATTAATTCAGCAGTAAAATTTTTAGTGTAAAGGGGTTGTGAAAGACATATAAAAGAACTTAAAAGTAATATGAGGATTAAAATAAATTTCATTACTCAAAAATAATCATTTCTTGCAAATACCTTTGTTTAAAAAAAACATATTTTTACGCTTATGGTTTACATTATACTTACAATCACTTTAAGTGTTTTATTACTTGTTTTTTTTAAACTTTTTGAAACATTTAAAATTAATACGTTTGGTGCAATTGTAATAAATTATTTTGCCGCAGCCATTACAGGCTTTATATTTTCTTTGGGAGATGCTAGTTTTAAAGATAGTTTTGAGCCAAATTTACTAGCTTATGCTGTTCCTTTAGGCTTATTGTTTATTTCTATTTTTTATTTAATATCTCAAACGGCTCAAAAAATTAATATCGCTACAGCAAGTATTGCTAATAAAATGAGTGTGGTTATTCCAGTTGTATTCGCTATTATTTTTCTTAATCAAACATTAAATACCCAAAAGGTTTTTGGTATTTTATTGGCGCTTGTTGCGGTCTATCTGAGCACGCGCGTAAAATCAAGCACTGAGTTAAATAAAAAATTAATTTACTTGCCAATTGCAGTTTTTTTTGGAAGCGGCGCTATTGATGTAATTTTAAATTTAGTAAACGTTAACTGCATAACTAACCCTGCTCAAAATGCGGTGTTTAGTATATTAACCTTTATGGTGGCCTTTTTTGCAGGACTACTTGTAATAACATACACTGTAATTTTTAAAAACAAAGATTATTTAAAAGAAGTATTAACTCTTAAAACAATTATTGCAGGTGTTTTATTAGGCATACCAAACTACTTTAGCATTTACTTTATTTTTAAAGCACTTGATACAAAACTTCTACAAGGTGCTGAATTATTTCCGGTGTTAAATTTATGTAACGTAGCACTTGCAGCTGTAGTGGGTTGGCTGTGTTTTAAAGATAAGCTTTCAGTAGTTAATGTTGTTGGGATAATATTGGCCTTAGCTTCAATTATTTTAATTGCATTTTGATGTTTTATAACTCTTACTTCACAATTGGCCAACAGGCACAGGCTATTTTTAAAGATAGAGGTAGTAAATTTATTGGTTCCATTCACAACGTTGAAAATGAAACGGAAGTAAAACTAATTTTATCAAAAATAAAAACAGAGCACCCTGGCGCAAACCACTATTGCTATGCGTGGCGCATTGGAAAAAATTACGATGCTTACAGAACAAATGATGACGGTGAACCAAATAATACTGCGGGTAAGCCAATTTTTTCTGTTATTCAAAGCAATAACTTAACCAATACATTAATTGTTGTAACGCGTTATTTTGGAGGAACACAGTTAGGTGTGCCTGGCTTAATAAATGCCTATAAAACAACAGCTGCTGAAACGCTTGCACTAACTACTATTGTTGAACTTCAGATACAACTCGATTTTGAATTACAATTTAATGTAGATGAGTTAAGTGCCGCCATGTTATTATTAAAACAACTAAATGCAACTATCAAGAACCAAGAATATAGTTTAGACAACGTTTATAAGATACAATATAGTATAGACAAAACTAAGCATGAATTACTTTTAAACAAACTTAGCAAACACTATACGTTTAAGCTAAAAGAAGTATAAATTTACACCCACGAAAAAATGAAACTGAATTACACCCTTTTAAAAACTATGTGCCATATACCTGCCACAAGCGGTAACGAAGGCGCTATGACAAATTTTTTATTAAACTATATTAAAACAAATAGTGCCTCTTGGAAAACTAAACCCAAAGTTTTTGCAGGTAAAGGCTGGCAAGAAAATATTGTTTTGGTTTTTGGAAAGCCTACCACGGCAGTGTTTGCACATATTGATAACATTGGTTTTACAGTAAGGTATGGTAATCAATTGGTGAAAATTGGAGGGCCAGTAACGAGCGATGGATTTTTACTACACGGCACAGATAGCAAAGGAAATCAATTAGCTGAGTTAAAAACTATTACTGATAAAAAAAGCGGATTTAAACAATTAACCTACAAAGCTAAACGTGATTTTGATAGAGGTACAGATTTAAGTTTTGTAGCTAATTGGCGAGAGGATGAAGAGTATGTGCAATGTTGCTACATGGATAATAGACTTGGTGTTTTTACAGCACTAGAATTAGCTAAAACGTTAAAAAACGGTGTTATTGTATTTAGCACTTGTGAAGAGCATGGTGGAGGAAGCGTATCCTTCATTCAAAAATTTTTAGCAGAAAAATATAAAATCTCTCAAGCCTTAATTTGTGATATATCTTGGATTAGCGATGGCGTAAGTTTTGCTAAAGGCCCTGTAATTAGTTTGCGCGATAGTTTGGTACCACGTAAAGTGTATATTGATAAAATTATTGCCATAGCTAAAAAGAATAAATGCGCATTTCAATTAGAGGTGGAAGGCAGTGGTGGTAGCGATGCTAAAGAATTACAAATGGCCGCTTACCCTTGGGATTGGTGCTTTATTGGTGCGGCCGAAGATAATGTACACACACCAAATGAAAAAGTTCACAAAAAAGATATTGAAGGCATGATAAAATTGTATGAGGTGTTGATGAAGGAGCTGTAATTGGCTATGCGTTTTAATCTTAGTGACCTCCTTACACTAAAACTAAATTTTGTCTATTAGTTTTGGATTGCCTTGAGTAGTTCACTCAGCTCCTTATCGGTAAGATTTTCTTTTTCGGATTTATCATAAATCGAGAGTAGATAAACAGTCTCATTGGTAACAACAATATTTGTAATAATTCTTGCTCCACCGCTTTTACCCTTTCCTTTAGAAGCAATGGAGATACGAATTTTAAAACAATTTTTCCCAATTGCAGTGCCTTGTTCAGGATTTTCTTTTAGTTCATATACCAGTTGTAAAAGTTCTGTTTTTAGCGAAATATATTTTTTGATGAGCCTTTTGGCTTGCTTTTCAAAAATCTCAATGGTCTTTACCTTATAGCTCATTTAAAAAATCTTCGGCATTACGTGCCTTCTTTTTACCAGCTTTAATCAATTTCATTTCTTCAACTGCCTCTTTGATCTCCTCCATTAGCAGAGCTTTTGCATCTGTAAGCGGTTTGGCCTTTACATAAGAAATACTTCTTAATACTTCAATTAGTGAAGCAGCTTTATTGTCTGGAATGTCCAATAATACTTTCATTGTATTAATTATTTATTGGTAAATACCTATTCGATTTTTAATTTTTTGAGTTAATCTTGCTTTGTAATAGAAAAAAACGTGAAATATCTTTAAAATCAAATATACAATAAATTTTTGAAATTTTTGTTATTGGTTTCCTCCTTTAGCAGGATAGCTAACTATTGAAACAATCTTTTTTTGTTTACGAATCGTGGTTTGTATAAGATTGTTAATTAAAAACATATACCAGCTTATCAATGCAAAATTTTAAACACCAATTCCTTTAGTAATTCTCCATTTGGTATACTCGCATTGTCTATCCCTTTACTTTTTAAATCGGCTTGTTTTAGGTAAGAAAAAATATGTTTTAATTTTAGAGTTGAATAGTTTGCGGCTGCTTTAGCATAACCATCCACAAAAAACGGATTAACACCCAAAGCGCTTGCTGCGGCAAATTTACTTTTATCTGTTATAAAATGGTACTTTAATATTTTCGAGAAATAACCATACAAGGAGCTTAAAATTAAAACGCTTGGATGTTCTTTTTCGTTTGCGGCAAAGTAATTTACAATTTGGTTAGCTTTTAAAACATCTTTTTTTGCAAGTGCATCCTGTAATTCAAAAACATTATAATCTTTACTAATTCCAATGTTATCCTGTATTAGCTCCGCCGTAATTTCATTCCCTTCAGGTAAATTGATTAAAAGTTTGTCAATTTCATTACTTATTTTACTTAAATCATTTCCTAAAAACTCTGCTAATAAAAAAGTTGCTTTTGGGTTAATTTTATAATTCTTTTCTTTTACCAAATTGGTTATCCATTCGGGTAACTGATTATCGTACAACTTATTACTTTCAATAAAAACAGAGCTTTTTTGCAAGGCTTTCGCAATGGCACTCCTCTTATCAATGCTTTTGTATTTAAAAGCAAAAACTAATATTGTAGTTGGTTGTGGGTTTTGCAAATACGTAATTAATTGTTGTGTGCTTGAATTACTGTTTCCTTTGCTCGTATCTCCCCCATCGGCACTTTTATTAAATTCTTTTATGTTTTGTGCTTCTTTAACTATTACCACTTGGTAATCGCTCATCATAGGAAATTGTTTGGCAAGCCCTAAAACACCTGTTAAATCAACATCTTTACCATAAACAACATTCTGGTTAAATTCTCTGTCTGCTTCATCTAAGGCATTATACTCAATATAATCACTTAACAAATCTATATAATAAGCCTCCTCGCCACAAAAAAAATAAACAGGCTTAAAAATTTTCCGTTTTAAATCAAGGAGTATTTGGTTTACTTCTTTCACTTATAGTTTTGTTAGTTCAAGCAAATAACTTGTGCCGTTTGTTGTATCTACTTTCATGTTAGCATTAAGTTGTTCTGATAAAATTTCAATTAATTCCAATCCCATAGATTTTGATTCAGAGTCGAAGTGCTTTTCTTTAAGACCAACACCGTTATCGCTAATTCTTAGAAAGGTGCCGTTGTTCTCTTTATAAAGTGCCACTTTTATGGTACCATGATTATTGGGGAAAGCGTGTTTGTAGCAATTGGTAAGTATTTCGTTTATTATTAACCCTAGTGGCACTGCGTTATCAATTGATAATCGTTTTTCTAATTCTTCAATTTCAACAACTAATTTTATATTAGAAGTAGGGATAGTTGCTTCAATTTGATATACTAATTTTTCTACGTAGCTACTTAGCACCACCGTTGATAAATTCCCTTTTTGATAGAGCATTTGATGCGTAAGCGCTATGGATTCAATACGTTGCTTGGCTTCTGTTAAAATTGATTCCGTTTTTTCGTCAAGCGATTTACCAATTTGTAAACTAAGCATACTGGTAATAATTTGTAAATTATTTTTTACGCGGTGATGAATTTCTTTAATTAATAATTCTTTTTCTTTAAGCGAATTTTCAATTTGTAAATTTTGCTGATAAATTTTCTGATTCACTGCCGATAACTCTAACTCGCGCTTTTTTACAAAATTGTTATTTAAAACTAAGAATATTATAATGGCAATAAGCATAAAAATACCAGCTACTAAATAGGCTCTGTATGTTTTTTGTTTAGCGTCTTGTAAAGCTATCGCTTTTAATTCTTCACTTTTTTCTTCTAACTGTTTTTCTTTTTGTTCAACATTAAATGCAACCTCCTCGTTTACTATCTGCCGTTCCTTTTCAAGAGAAATAACACTGTCTTTTAACTCAATGTATTGTTTATAAATAAGATTAGCTTGCTTTTCATTACTTGTATTGGAGTAGTAGTTTGCTTTTGCGAGTAAGTATTTTAAAACACTCGTTCTTGGTAAATCTCTTCTCTTTAAAATAATTTCTGAGCTATCTAAGTATTTTCTTGCAAGCGTGTGATTGTTTAATTTACTATAACATTCTGCAATAATGTTGTAACTGTTTAAAGCGCTCTCAAATTGTAACGATATTAAACTAAAATAAACATCGTTTTTTAATAGAGGAATAGCTTTTTTAAACTCGCCTTTATTGAACAAACTGTAACCTAAATTCCCATCAATTAACCCTGAATAAAAAACCAGATTACTTGTGCTTTTCTCCGAGAAAGGCATTTTTTCTAATACCTGTTTGGCCTTTAAAAAATAAAATTCTGCACTATCCGATTTTTTTAAACTGTTAAAAAAAACGCCTAGGTCATTATAAAAATAAATTTTGGATACGGGATTGCTACTATTTGAGTCGAGTTTAAACTCAGTTCTCCTTTCAGCAATGGCCTCTGATAATAATCCTAACATACTGTACATAGTACTTCTAGAGGTACCTTTATTTAATACCAACTCGGCGGGCTTACGTTTAATATTAGATTCTAAAATTCTATTTATATTAAACGCTCTTCTTAAATCTTTTATTTTTACTAAGCACTCTTTTAAACTTAATAAAGTTATTAACGAATCTTTAATATTATCTGAATGATTAACTAAACAGTTTTCTAATATATAAATTGCTTTTGCATAATTTCCGTTACTTATTTCAATTTCAGAATCTATTTTATCGAACAAAAATTTCGCTTCCTTGCTTTGTGTGTTTTGATAAACCGATTTTTTTATCGCATCTAAGGTATCTTTAATTAACGGATAAATTTCTTTAATACTCTCGAACTTAACATCGGCTACTAATTTTACTTTTTCTTTTTTATTTGAAGAATTAAATTTTTTATAAAACTCCTCTTGATTAATTTGAGCATTTAAGCATACTACTCCAAAAAGAAAAAATAATAAATATGTAATTCTCTGATTCAAGTTTATCCTGCCCATCCTTCCCTATCTAAACTACGGTATTGTATAGCTTCTGCAATGTGGGTTGTTTCAATAGTTTCCGAATTCTCTAAATCTGCAATGGTTCTTCCTACTTTTAAAATTCTGTCATAAGCCCTAGCGCTCAATCCTAAACGTTCCATTGCATTTTTAAGCAAAGTGTTCCCCGCTTCATTTAAGCTACAGTAAGTTTTTAAATCGGCAGTGCGCATTTGTGCGTTGCAATACACACTTTCATTTTTTTCAAAACGTTGGCTTTGTTTTAATCGTGCAGCTATTACTCTTTCTCTAATTTTAGCGCTCGTTTCACTTGTTTGTTGTTTGCTTAGCTCGCTAAAAGGAACAGGGGTAACCTCAACATGTAAATCAATTCTATCCAGCAATGGGCCGCTAATTTTAGTTAAGTATTTTTGAACGATGCCTGGCCCACAAACACATTCTTTTTCTGGGTGATTATAAAAACCACAAGGGCAAGGATTCATACTAGCAACCAACATAAAACTTGCCGGATAATCAACCGTAAATTTTGCACGACTTATATTTACAACTCGGTCTTCAAGCGGTTGGCGCATTACTTCTAACACGGTGCGTTTAAATTCTGGCAATTCATCTAAAAATAGAACACCGTTATGTGCTAAGCTAATTTCGCCTGGTTGTGGATTATTTCCACCACCAACAAGCGCTACATCGCTTATAGTATGGTGCGGACTTCTAAAAGGGCGTTGTGTAATTAATCCTTTTCCGCCTTTTCCAGTTCGCCCAGCAACACTGTGTATTTTAGTCGTTTCAAGAGCTTCTTCAATTGTAAGTGGGGGTAATATACCCGGCAAACGTTTGCTCAGCATGGTTTTTCCGGCACCTGGCGGGCCAATTAAAATTACGTTATGTCCGCCAGCTGCCGCAATTTCTAGCGAACGTTTTATATTTTCTTGCCCTTTTACATCCGAAAAATCGAATTCAGAATTAAATACTGGCTCATTAAACAAGGTAGATAAATTGGCTTTTACTTGCGTTAACTGAGCATCACCACGCAAAAACGATATAAGTTCTTTTAAATTATTGACTGCTAAAACTTCTAAACCATCTACCACAGAGGCTTCTGAGCAATTATCACTTGGTAAAATAATTCCTTTAAAACCATCTTTTTTTGCTTGCAATGCAATTGGCAAAACGCCTTTTATTGGCCTTACCTCGCCATCCAAAGCAAGTTCGCCCATAATGGCATATTCGGTTATTAAATCATTAGGAATTTGTTCGTTTGCAGCTAAAATACCTGTGGCAATAGGTAAATCATAGGCAGACCCTTCTTTTCTAATATCTGCTGGGGCTAAATTTACCGTTATTTGTTTACCCGGAATTTTTAAGTTGATTTGTTTTAATGCAGTGTCAATACGTTGTTGACTTTCTTTTACAGCGCTGTCAGGCAACCCAACCATGTAAAAATTAACGCCGTTACCTATATTTACTTCTATAGTAATTTTTGTGGCACTTATCCCATGCACAGCATATCCAAATGTTTTTACAAGCATTTCAACGCCAAATTAGCGTTTTTATCTTATATAAAGTATTTTTAAATACGTATTTTTTTCTGTATGTTTGAAAGGATAAAAACTTATTTAATGAAAAAGATTATTTTGTTAGCCTTGGCGTTTTGTACGCTAACCATAAATGCCCAAGAAGAAAAAGCACCAGAGCTAAATTGCTATAACAAGTGGGCTGCGAAGTTTGAAGATAGAGGTGCCGAGGAGGTAAAAGATGGTGTTTACGATGATGTAATTATTACAAACAGACAAGGTAATAAAGCAATTTGCAACAACGGCAAAGCGGAAGTTTTAAAAGGAAAAATTTTGAAGTTTTATATTTTGTTAAGTGATGGTTCTTATGAAGAAGTAAAACGCACTTGGAAAAATAAAACCAACGAAAATGTTACTATTATTAACGGTATAAGCAAAACATATGTTAGTGCGCACAATGAGTTAATTAATGTGCTATGGATTAAAAAAATTAAACCTAAAAAAGCCAAGCCTACAGTTGCTCCAGAACCTACAGATGATTAATAATTAATAAATGGAGCAGGCAGAGTGGTTTAAAGATTGGTTTGATTCGCCATACTATCATTTACTTTACAACAAAAGAAATTTAAGCGAAGCCGAATTTTTTATTGAGAATTTGGTTAACAAATTACAATTGGCTCAAAATTTAAAAGTATGGGATTTAGCTTGTGGTAAAGGAAGGCATGCGGTTACCTTAAACAAATACAATTTACAAGTTACTGGCACTGATTTATCAAGAAATAGTATTAGCGAAGCAAAGAAAAATGAATCTGATACTTTAGATTTTTTTGTACACGATATGCGTTTGCCTTTTAGGTTTAATTATTTTGACGCCGTATTTAATTTATTTACAAGCATCGGATACTTTGAAAATAGAAATGATAATTTTAAAGTATTTGATAGTGTTTACAAAGCACTTAAACCAAATGGTGTTTTTTTAATAGATTTTTTAAATCAGAATTTGATTTCATGTAATGGAAATACAATACTTGTGGAGCAAAGAGAAAATATTACCTTTAAAATAAATAAACGTATTGAGCATAATAGAGTACTTAAAAAGATTAATTTTGAAGATGGAGATAAGAAGTACTATTTTGAAGAAAAAGTAGACTTGCTTAAAAAAAGCGACTTTTTAGAATTCGCTACCAGCGTTGGGTTTAAGCTGGTTAATAGTTTTGGGAATTATAGTTTAGATGCATACAATGAATCTACTAGCGAGCGTCTAATTTTATTATTTAAAAAATAAAATGACAATTTTATTAGCAATAGTTTGTTTGGCATTGCCTATTATTATAAGCGGGAGTATTGCATTACTAATAAAAATTAATCAAGGTAATTTAAAATTAGTGTTGGCGTTAAGTGCTTCTTATTTATTTTCAATATCAATTATGCACTTGTTGCCTGAGGTTTTTCAAACAACACAAAATGGTAAACAAATTGGATTATTTATTGTTATTGGTTTTTGTCTTCAATTAATAATTGAGTCATTCAGCACTGGAATAGAGCACGGACACGCACACGCGCATAACACTTCTTGCAAAAACCATTTACCGCATGGAATTATAATTGGCCTATTACTTCATTCATTGCTCGAAGGTCTGCCTATTTATAATCCACTTGCATCAAACAAAGTTTCTCCAATAAATTTTCAAATAATTTTAGGATTAGCTATGCATAACATTCCTATTGCAATAACATTTGTTACGCTGCTAAGAGAACATAAAACCTCAAAACAGAAAAATATATTCTTACTCATTATGCTCTCTGCAATGGCGCCATTGGGACTTTTAATAAGCTATGCGCTGCATAATATAGGTTTAGGTACAATTATTAATTTTAGTAATATTGCTTTTGCTATTGTAATAGGAATATTTTTACACATAAGCACTGCTATTATGTTTGAAACAAGCGAGAACCACAGGTACACGTTTAAAAAAATAGCAGTATTACTTATAGGCGTTAGCTTGGCATTTCTTTTAAGTTAATTTATGAAGCCTACTTTTTTTGTAGATATTATTGTGCCTTTGGCTGTACCACTTAAATATACCTATAGGGTGCCACAAGAACTAATAGTAGACCTAGAGGTTGGAAAGCGTGCCTTGGTTCAGTTTGGTAAATCGCGTATCTATACTGGCATTATTTATTCAATTCACGAACAAGCTCCAAAAAATTATACAGCAAAATACATAGAAGCCATTTTAGATAATAAGGCAATTGTAACAAAAGAGCTCTTAAATTTTTGGGAGTGGATTGGTTTTTATTACTGCTCTGCTCCTGGCGAGGTTATGAATGCTGCCCTGCCAAGTGGCTTAAAGTTAAGTAGCACTTCGCATATTCAACTAAATGCTGAATTTAATTTAGAAGAAGTTGATCATGCTTACTTTAACGAGAAAGAACATAAACTACTAGACGCTTTGAATCTTACGCCTAGCTTAAGTTTTGATGATGTTATAAAACTGTTAAACATTAAAACCATTCAACCAACTATAAATAGTTTAATTAAAAAAAATGCAATTTTAATTTACGAAGAAGTAAAAGATAAGTACAAACCCAAGTTACAGGCATACGTTGCACTAAACGAAAAATTTAAAGAAGAGAGTGAACTTCATGCCTTATTAAACACCTTAGAAAAAAAAGCATTTAAACAAGCAGAGGCCTTATTGCTTTACCTTCATTTATCACGCACAAATAGTGGTTTAACCAACGAGTGGATTAGTAAGAACCACCTCTCCAAAACGGTTGATAATGCTGCTATCTCAGCTTTAATAAAAAAAGAAATTTTACTTGAACAACAAGTAGAAGTAGGGAGACTACTTTTTGCAAAACAAAATTTGTTTTCTAAAACCCTTAGCGATAGCCAACAACAGGCATTAAAAAAATGTCAGGAAGCATTCAATGTAAATAAACCTGTTTTATTACATGGTGTTACAGGTAGCGGCAAAACAGAAATTTATATTGAGTTAATAAAAGATAAATTACAACAAAACAAAACTACTTTACTTTTAGTGCCAGAAATTGCCCTAACAACGCAATTAATTACAAGGCTAAGGGCAGCTTTTGGCGGGCTTGTTGGCGTTTACCATTCACGCTTTAGCGAAAACGAACGTGTAGAGATTTGGAACAATGTTTTAAACAACGAAGGCGAAAAAAAATATAAAATTATTTTAGGAACACGTTCTGCATTATTTTTACCATTTCAAAATTTAGGTTTAGTGATTGTTGATGAAGAACACGACCCCTCCTTTAAACAACAAGAACCAAGCCCAAGGTATAATGCAAGAGATAGCGCTTTGTATCTTTGTTCAAACTTAAAAGCAAATATTTTATTAGGAAGCGCAACTCCGAGTATAGAAAGTTATACCAATGCGCAAGATGGTAAGTACGAATATGTAACCTTAAACTCACAATTTGAAATAAAAGGCGGCACAAAAATAGAAGTGTGTGATGTTACCTATTTTGAACAAACACAGCAAATGAAGGCCAGTCTTACTCCTCCCTTATTTAATGCTATTGAGAATGCTTTAAAACAAAAAAAACAAGTTATACTTTTTCAAAACAGAAGAGGTTTTGCGCCATATACTGAATGTAAAACTTGTGGGCATGTGCCGCAATGCGTGCAATGCGATGTGAGTTTAATTTATCATAAAAATTCTCAAAAGCTTTCTTGTCATTATTGTGGTTATAATATAATCCCACCTAAGGTTTGTGCTGCTTGTGGCAATAATCAGCTTGTGCTTAAAGGCATGGGTACCGAAAAAATAGAAGAAGATATTGAGATTCTATTTCCTAACGCAAAAATTGCACGTATGGATTTAGATAGTACACGTAGCAAGTATGCTTACAAACAATTAATTGATGATTTTGAATTAGGAGAAACCCAAATATTAATTGGTACGCAAATGGTTACAAAAGGATTAGACTTTAAAAACGTTGGCGTTGTTGGTGTTTTAAATGCCGATTCATTATTAAACTTTCCTGACTTTAGATCGTTTGAACGTTCATTTCAACTGCTCACACAAGTGCGTGGCAGGGCAGGTAGAGACAAGGAAGTAGGAAGCGTATATATTCAAACCACAAAGCCAACACATTTGGTTATTAACCATGTTTTAAACGGAACTTTAACACAATTTTATAAAGAAATTACCGATGAGCGTAAACTATATAGTTACCCTCCTTACACACGTTTGTTTGAAATTAATGTGATTAGTAAAGATAAAAACGAAGTAGATTATTTAAGCAATGAATTATTTAAAATGCTTAACGAATTTTTTAAGGGACAAATTTTAGGCCCAGAGTACCCTTTGGTGTCAAAAATAAAAAATAGTTTTTATAAACGACTGGTATTAAAAACTAGTAAAACAGCCTCACCCAAAGAAATAAGAGGTGTTTTGTACGATGCCATTAATACATTACAAAGCAATCATAAAAATTGGAATTATAAAATTTCGATAAATGTAGATCCTGTATAAACTCTACCGTATTTGCTTTAAATTTTTATGAGAAATTTTAGAATAAATTTTATAAATAAACGACAAACTTTTTTTGGAGTTAGAATAATTAAGGTATGATTTTTTTGGTTGAGCCATAATTTGTAAAAATTCCGTTTCGGTTAAATCTAATTTTTTATAAAAATACTCTTTACTTTTTTGAATTTCTATTTCGTTATAAGGCAATGCTTGTAACTCTTTTAGTGCTTCATCTTTGGTTAGTTGATTGGTTAATATGGAAGTTGATAAAAACAAAACTCTATAATCAATCCCAAATTTTACGGGTAGGATATAAGATTGAACGAATTTAGTAAACTGCGACTCATGGTGCTTTGATCCATAAGTTTTCCAGCCTATTTCGTTGAGTTTATCTATAACTTCTGACTTCTTATAATTAAAATAATTGAATGGATAAAAAGTTTTTACACCAAGAAAATATTTATAATACAACTCTTTGTAGGCTGGTAATAAATAAGTTTGTTTTATTGGTTGGCGTGCAAATTGTTTTATAATTGATTTTGTATATATAGCATCGCGTGGATTATAGTGCCATTCGTTTATAAAAAATCCTTCTGTAATGTTATTACAACCTAAATAAATAGTTTTTATATTGTGTTTGATAGCAGATTTGTATAAACAATGTAGTATGGCTATGTCCGTTGGAGTTTCTATTTCAGGCACAGATGCCAGTAAATGCGCACGTTGCACTTCTTTAAAATCTTCCCAAGCTAATACATGTGTTTCTAAATCGAGGTTAAATTTTTTACATATAATTTCTATATTTTCAAATGCCTCATTTCTATTCCAACCATTATCAACATGCACGAGTAGAGGGTTTAATCCCCACTCAACACACTTTATTGCTAAATAGCAACTATCAGCGCCGCCACTAATACCTATAACACAATGGTATTTAAATTTTTTTGATTTAGTATTTTCTATAAGCGCGGTAATTTCATTATCGTTAAGTGGTTTAGCTATTAATTCGAGATAATTGTTGCAATAATTACAGTTTCCATTCGCATCTAAATCAATTGGTGCCATTTCAGAAGTTACTAAGCATCTATTACATGACTTATAATTTATACTCGAACCAGTGTGTTGAACATCCATTTTTCGCTTACTAAAATACATTTTTCTAAAAAGCAAAACAATTTTATTGAAAAGATTTACTTGTTAAGGAATTAAGAAATAATAGAAAAAACTTGATCGCCTTTAATACTGAGTTAAAAATTATTAGCTTTATCCTTAAAACTAATTTTATTTGAACGACGATTTGTATAGCTGGTACAGTATTTACGATGCAATCCTTATTCCATTATATCTATTGGCTATTTTTATTTTTGCCAAACAGTATGTTAAGGGTAAAATAAAAGTGAATTCACATTACAAATATTTTATTCCGGCTTTAGCATTTAAATTGATTGGTTGCCTTGCTTTGTGCGCCGTATATACATTTTATTACAGTGGAGGTGATGTTACCAATTACTTTATTGCAGCGCGAACTTATTTAAATGCGTTTTTAAATCTTGATTTTGAAATGTTTTGGGAAATGGTAAATTACAAATCAAATAATATTTCGCTTTGCAATTATTATTATAAAGGCTATGGTGTTATTGAATTTAGTAGCGATGATTATTATGCATTATTTACCACGGTAATTTCGATTCCGTTTGTTTTGCTTGGCGCTAAAAGTTTTTTTTGCGCTTCTGTTTTGCTTGCAACGGTGAGTTTATTAGGACTTTGGAAATTATACGAAGTTTTTGTGGAGGAAATGCCACAATTAAAAAAGGAAATGGCCTATGCCGCTTTTTTTATTCCATCAGTTTTCTTTTGGGGATCAGGTATGCTTAAAGACACATATACTATTAGTGCTGTTGGATTTTTTACTTATGGTTTTTATAATTTTTTTATTAAAAAGCGAAGGAAAATAAAATTTTTACTTTACTTATTTTGTTCTGCATACATTATGTTATCTATAAAACCATACGTATTATTTGCTTTGTTGCCAGGAAGTTTAATTTGGCTAAATTTTTCTCGTCTCAATAAAATCCGAAGCACCCTGCTTCGTTCTGTTGCAATCCCTTTACTTTTAACGGCAACAGCACTTATAATTATGGGGATTTTTCAAAGTTTAGGAAGTGTTTTGGGTGAATACAGTTTAGATAGAATTTTACTTAAGGCAGCTAAAACCCAACAAGATTTAATACGAGGCGAACAATATGGCTCTAATTTTCATAATATTGGTGAATTTGAGCCCACCTTAGCCGGAATAAGTTCTAAAATTTTACCTGCCTTAGAGCAGGCTTTGTTACGCCCTTACTTGTGGGATTCAAGAAATGTAGTAATGCTTTTATCAGGTATAGAAAATTTTATAATATTAATAATTATTATTATCGTACTGGTTAAAAGTAAATTTTTTGGTGTTTTTAGGTTGATTTTTTCGGAAGCCATTTTAACCTTCATGTTTGTATTTGCACTGTTTTTCGCTTTCTCAGTAGGTTTAACTACTGCTAACTACGGGGCCTTGGTACGATTAAAAATACCTTGTATTCCTTTTTTTGTTGGTGTACTTTTTTATTGCTACAACCACTATACCGCTAAATATAAATTTGAGAATAAACAGCCTGCGCTAAGTTAAAATTTCTCTGAGTTTCGGCTAATTCTCTGATTTTTGATTTATGATTTTTTTCGTTTAGAAGTACATTAATTTTCTCAATGGCATTTTTGTATTCAGAATGGGTTAATTCCTTTAGCACATAGCCACAATTGTTTTTTTCAATTAATTCACTATCAGTTGAAATATTTTTTGTAATAACAACAGGTAAGCCCATTGCCCAATATTCTCCGTTTTTTATTGGAGAACAATAATGTTTTGTTGGAACGGGCTTTACAGGACAAATTGCAAAATCGGCTAAAGCTAAGTAGTTTTCTATTTCAGAAAATGAAACAGATTTAATAACAATATTTTCGTGCAACATTTTTTTACCAAGCATTAATTCTTCAACGTCACTTTTATTTTGTTGTGTTAAAATTAGTGCTTTAAAGGAATTGCCCCAATGGCTGAAGCAGGCTTCAAAAAAATCAAATACTTCTTTATCTAAATAAATTCCTCCAAATTTTCCAGCATAAACGGCAACAATTTTTTCATTTAAGCCAAACGCATTCATTAAATTATTATTTCTTTCAATTGTTGGAGAAAATTTAATCAAATCTACACAAGCGGGTTTTATAAAATACTTAGTTAAATTAATTCGAAATTTTTCTTTAACATAGTCTTGCATTCCTTGCGCCGCAAAAATTACGTGATGTGCTTTTTTAGCAAGCTGTTTTTCAATGTAAAATAATAATTTAAACTTTATCCCAAATCTTTTCCATTCACCATTTTCTACCATAGCTTCTGCATGCGGTTCAAAGCTATCTAACACTAGTTGATGTAAATTTTTTTTATATAATGGCAATGTATAAATACCTGCAGGGGTGCACCAATTGTGCAAAAAAGTTATTTCTTCAATTTTTAAAATTGATTTAAGAAATAAAAAATTTTGAAAATAATTTACTATTCCATTTTTTATAGAAACAACTTCAATGGTATCTACTTGCTTTTTTTGTCTAACACAATCATTTCCTGTAGTAACCAAAATAATTTTTGATTCAGTCCCAAGAATAGTTTTAATAATTTTTAAATAGGGTAATGTATAAGTTTGAATCAAAGGACTTTCAAAATCCCAAAGCGTTAGAACTAATATGTTTTTTTGTTTTATAACTAAAAAAGTTGCTAAGGTAAATTTAGCAACTTTTACATTAATCTAAACAAATGATATTAATCGCCACTGCTAATAGTAACACTCATGCCGCCGTCGCCACCATCACTGCCTTTGCCGTAAATATCTTTAATATTATTACGGGGTTCTTTATCAATCATTTTATTAAAACTATCAATTCCTAAAAAGTAAGGCTCGCTATCAACTGTAAATTCTATTTTTTGTAGTTTAGAAGTTATTTTTATTTTTTTATTGTAAAGTATTTTTCCTTGTTGCGATTTGTTTTTATCATTCTTTGCAAATGCAGTTATATCAAACCAATTATTAGGAGCAACTTCTTTTCCTTTACCCAAACTATCGCTTTGTGTTTTAATGACTTCAACCGTTGCGTTTACCAAATACTTGCCATTGGGCTGTTTGGTAGCTTTCCATTCTTTAACGGTGTTATCATAAATCACAATTCTCTCAAATAAATCCTTCACGGTTTCTTTTAAACTATCAGGAGTAGCCGCTTTTATAAAATTATAAAATTCTTTTGCAGTAGTATATGGCGCGTTTTGGTAAGCAACTTTTTTAATGTATTTTGCTAATGCTGCATTTAGGGTATCTTCCCCTAAATAGTCTTGTAGCGCGTACATAACAACACTTCCTTTTCTATAATGGATGTATTGTTGATTTTCACATTTTAAAAGTGGGACTTCTTTTTTAGCTTCTTGTGTGCGGTTTTGTAAATATTTATCCATTTCATAGCGCATAAATTTTGTCATGGATTCTTGCCCATATTCTTTTTGCATTACCATTAAGGCGCTGTATTGTGCCATGGTTTCGCTCATAACAGTACAGCCCTGCACATTTGCGCCAATTACTTGATGTGCCCACCATTGATGTGCCACTTCATGTGCTGTTACATAAAATGGATAGTCTACTTCTGTAGGGTCGGTATCGTTTACTTTTGCTATAAAACCTATGGCTTCGCTAAACGGAATCGTATTCGGAAAAGATTGTGCAAACGTAGCGTAGCGTGGAAATTCCAAAATGCGAACTTGCTTATGTTGGTAAGGGCTAAAATTTTTCCAAAAATAATCCAATGATTTTTTAATGCCTTTTATCATTCTATCTATATTATAATCGTGGCCCGGTTGATGATAAATTTCTATTGCAACTGGTTTATTTACATTGTAAGGGTTCTGCCACACTTCTTTTTTTACTTGATAACTTGCAGATAAAAAAGCGTAAAAATTTAAAATAGGCGAATCCATTTTATAATGGTAATAATGCCTCCCGTTTAATTGCCATTCTTTTTGTAAATAACCTGGTGCAATTGCTGTTTGCCCTTCTTTTGTAGAAACAATGCTTTCAAAACGTATCCAATCTGCATCATTTGATATGTATGTGTTAGCGTAAGCGGCGGTATCATCAATACTGGCAATACGTGATTTGGGCGGTAGTTGATAACGTTTACGTTTTGCATTTTCAGCAAGTTCTCCATCAGCATTATAGCCAATGCTTGGAAATAGTCTGTTATTGAAAAAAGTACCATTATATACTACCTGCGTTTGGTTGGTGTTCATAATGTATTTTTTTGGTCTGTAAGCAATATCAAAATTAAATTTTACAGAGTCCCCGGGCTGCATTGGTTGAGTGAGATTGTAACAATAAAAACCTTCTTTTTCTGCTTCATCGAGTTTATGTTTTGCCTCTAATGAAAAGGAGTTTTTTATTAATTCAGGATTAAAGAAAATTACAATTTTATTTAGTGCAACTTTGTTTTTGTTTTTTAAATAATAATGCCCTTTTACATTTGCTGATTGTTCATCAGGAAAAATATCAACGTTTACAATACTTTCAACTATACGTGGCTGAGGTTCTTTTTCGTATTTTTTATATTTTTTTTCGTAATCAACAGCTTCTTTTTCTTGGTCTTTTTCAGACTTAAATATATTTAATACACGTTCGTTGTAGTAGATTAATGAACCACAACTAAAAAAGCCAAGCAATGCAATTGCGGCAGTTACTTTTAATGGAGTAGAATAATTTTTAACAGCTTTTTTTAAACGTGGCATAAAAGTGTTTTCTTTTCCACGCTGGTACATGGCAATAGCAAGGGTTGCAAGTAATGTTGTAAATGCAATCCAATAGCCTTTGTGTATAAAGAAATTATTTAAAGTATGACCATCTGCATTCATGTCGGAATACTTTAAAGTATCGCCGCTTGAGTTAAATGAAATTAACGAGTTTGAATAGTCAATTGCATTAAAAATCATTGGTATAGCTAAAAGTATTAAAGCCATTACAAAAAAGCCAACGTATCTGTTTTTAATGAATGTTTGAAGGCTTAAGCCGAGTAACACTATAACGGTGGTGCCAAATACCTTAAACAAAATTATTTTTTTTAGATAGAGCCCAATTTCAAAATTGAAATAATTATTGTAAGCTTGAATAGATACGCTTGTAATGATTGCAAAAAGGTTAACAATTAAACACATTAAAACCAAAGCTGTAAATTTTGAAAGAAATAGTGTTGAATTGCTAATAGGGCTAGCACCAATAAGCTCGTCTACCTTGGCATCGCGCTCTCTCCAAATAACAATGGCACAATAAAAAACAACCATAATCATCTGAAAAAAATTAAAAGCACCGCCACTTAACTCAATTAGTTGGTAAGTAACAGGAAACGTTTGTGTGCCATAAAGCATGCCTGAAAAATTCGATGAAACCGCCGTAAGCAAAATTGAAAGTACAATAACAATATAAAAGAATACAGATTTTGTAAGTTTACTTAACTCAAACTTGGTTAAAAACTGATATTGTTTAAAAGTAAAACTTAAATCGAATTGTTGAACTACTTTTGGCAATTGACTTATAGAAGTTATAATTTTAGACGGCTGTGATGTTGTTGTTTTTTTCTTTCTAGAAAAAATGGTTGTTGGATTTAAAAACTGACTAAAGCTAAACTTATAATAAGTTAAGAGAAAAATTGCAATTGTGATAGACATGTAGAGTAATCTATTTATCATTACAGCTCCTGAAAATGGAATTAATCGCGTATTAATTTCAGCGGGTGTCCAGTATTCGGCAACGATATTTAATGATTCACCACCAAATGGGTCTAACAACGCCGCTAGGGTTTTATTATCTAGGTTGGCGGTCATACTACTTGCGAGATTAGCCAAAATAATAAGCAACAAACAACCAATGTAACCGCTTGTCATATTACGGGTATAAGTTACTAGGCTAAAAAATAAAGTTCCAACAAAAAAAACGTTTGGAACAATAAAGAGCATAAAGGGTTGGAAATAGTTCATGAATCTGAATGCACCAAATTGCCCATTTTCATTACTAGATAAGCCATAAGCAAATAGAATTCCGAATATTAATCCAGTAGAAACCAAAAAGATTAAAAGTAAACTCGCAGAATATCTACCAACTACATAATTAAATTTTGAAATTGGTTTTGTGAAATAAAAGGAAAATGTATTGTACTGAAAATCTTTTTGAATGCAACCCGCAATTATTGCAACACAAATTAGTAAAGTAATTAGCCCTAGTAAAAAATTACTTACAAACGCAGCAAATAATTGCGACATTACAAAGGCAGAATTAATGTAGGTGTTTGTGTCGTTAACTCCGCCTGATATTAAGCCTGATGCACTTGCTCCAATTAAAAATGACAAAGCAAAAAACACCAAAAAATAAATGTAAATAGCTGGGCGTTTTAGCCATTGTTTTAATTCAAATAAAAATATTTCTTTAAACATGGCTTAGTTTTTTTTAGTAATAAATGAAAAATACACATCTTCTAAATCTGCCTCTATGGCTTTAAATTCTTTGCCCGGACTAGTATCGCCAACAGCATGAATCAAAATTTTCCCTTCGCTAACGCGTGTGCTAATAATAGTGTGTTTGCTTCTATATTCATCTAAAGCTTCTTTTGCAATGGCAGCAGAATATATTTTGCCTTTCAATAAAGCAAGTGCTTCTTCTGTTTTTCCATCAAACATCACCGTTCCTAAATTCATTACTGCCATGTAATTGCATAAATTTTTCACATCTTCAACAATATGTGTACTTAAAATTACAATTATGTTTTCACCAACCTCGCTTAATAAATTATGAAACCTGTTTCTTTCTTGCGGGTCCAGGCCAGCAGTTGGTTCATCTACTATTATTACTTTAGGGTTTCCTAATAAGGCTTGTGCAATGCCAAAGCGCTGGCGCATGCCGCCACTGTAATCGCCAATGTAGCGGTTCTTAGCTTCGTATAAATTGGTTTGGTGCAACAAGGCATCGCAAATTTCTTTGCGTTCTGTTTTATTACTAATGCCTTTTAAAATAGCAAAATGATTAAGCATATCTTGTGCACTTACTTTTGGATAAAAGCCAAAATCTTGAGGCAAATAGCCTAGCACTTTTCGCATCTCGTCTTTGTTATTTAAAACATCTAAATCATCTAACATAATACTGCCTTCGCTTGCATCTTGAAGCGTAGCAATAGTTCGCATAAGGCTTGATTTTCCAGCACCGTTTGGGCCTAATAAACCAAACATGCCGTTTTTAATAGAAAGATTTACGTTGCTTAAAGCTTTTAATCCGTTTGGATAAGTTTTGCTAAGGTTGCTAATTTTTAATTCCATAATGCTAAAAATACTAAAATTACAGGGTTAATACGTATACGAATGTTTAAATGTTACATTGATTACTGTTAATGTTATGAACTGCCTTTTGAGTATTTGTTTGGTAAATAAGACGGATGAAAAATTTGTTTTTAGACTAACTATACTCAACTCTATTTTTTAACCCTAAACAGACAGTTCAAAAAAAGAACTCTCTACGATTAAGCAACTGTAAGGATTTCCAGAAAAATCCTTTGTAAGAAATCTTAACAGTTGCTAAATCGGGATAACCCGCAATAAGACAGGTAGCTCGTCGATAACTCGCCTTCTACTGTCTAATTGCGGTTTAAACAAATTAATTATGTAAATTTACCTTGTGGAGTATGAAATTAAGCCTCAAGGCAAACTAAATATTGGCCTTAAAGAATTATGGGAATACCGCGAGTTATTTTATTTTTTTACGTTAAGAGACATAAAAGTAAAATACAAACAAACGGTGTTGGGTTTTTTGTGGGCAATTTTGCAACCGCTTGCAATGGCATTTGTATTCTCTTTTTTTTTAGGGAAGGCTATTAAAAATTACACCAACTTGCAAACACCTTATGTAATTTTTGCCTTAAGCGGATTGGTTATTTGGGGTATTTTTTCTTCAGGCATTTCGAATGCAGGAAATAGTATGGTAAACAATGCTAACATTATTAAAAAAATTTACTTTCCTCGTTTAATAATTCCAATCTCATCTGTACTTGTAGGTTTATTCGATTTTTTGATGGCTTTTATTGTTTTTATTGTTTTTAGCTTAGTGTATGGCGTTTCGTTTAATCTGTGCGCATTAATTTACATTCCTTTAGCAGTGTTGCTTACAAGTATTACTACATTTGGTGTTGGCACTTTTTTAGCGGCGCTTAATGTTAAGTTCAGGGATTTTAGATATGTTATTCCTTTTTTAGTTCAATTTTTATTGTTTTTAACCCCTGTTATTTATCCGAGTAATATTAGTAACAATAAATTTGTTCAATTACTTGTTACCATTAATCCTATGAGTGCTCCGTTAAATTTAATGCGTGCTTCTTTTGAAAATACAGCGATTGAGCTTGTGCCGCTTTTAATAAGCTGTATAATGAGTGTAATTTTTTTTGTTATTGGTTTATTTTATTTCAGAAAAACAGAAGCTTATTTTGCCGATTTGGCTTAAGTTTTACCCAACCTTTCTTTTGGTCTTTTCGTTACTTTAAAAACTTTATTATGAAAAAAATTATTTTATTATTTAGCACAGCCTTATTTTTTGGTTGCACCAAAAAGGATTATAGTCCTTATAGTTACGAAGAATCAACAATTTACTCTGAGAACAATAAACAAAATTTTTCAAACATTGTACTATCTATAAAACCTTACATCATGGTAGCAAACACTAAAAAATACATTGTAAATCAAAAAATAAATAAAGTTACTCTCACAATAAATGATGATGATTTTGGCTACAATAGTTCGTTTGGATTAGATACCTCGATAATTTTAAAGCAAACAATAAATAGTTATTTGGTAACCGACGAGGAGTTGGTTTATAATGCAGTTGTTCCTTTCATTCGTCCTGAAAATGCAACTATAACCGCCGGCGATTACAGCTCGTTATTAAACAATTTTGTTATTTTAAGAAACGGTTTTTACAGCTGTAGACTAAACTCTTTTGAAATTAAGCTGGCTAACGGTACAATTAAAAAAGTTAGCACCAATATCAGTAGAATTATTGAAGTAACGAGCAATACTACCAGTTGCTCTATGGGAAGTTTAGAAGTATTAATTAATTAAAAATTCTTTTTATGAAAAAAATAGTTTTGCTTTTATTGTTTTGCGGTATTTTAGTTTCTTGTCAAAAAACGGCCTCCATAACCGTAACCAATAAAGTTAGTAATTGTAAATTAGAGAATATAAGTTTTGGAGACTATAAAATAGGGTCTTCTATAATTACGAATGAATCAACAGCCAAGCTTACTGTTAAAGAAAAAAAACGTGATTTTCCTAAAAAACATCCTTTAAAGTTTTATATAATTGCAAATGGAAACAGAGTAATACTGCAAACTGTAGAGGAATTTGAATTAAGCGCAGGAGAAAATTTAGAAATTATAGTTGATAATAGTACGCAAGTTAAAACGCCTTAACATATTAAAATTCATCCAACGTTTATCTAAATCTGCACTAAACTCAAAATAACTCGACAAAAAAATATCAATCAATAAAATTCACTAATAAAAAAGGTGTTAATTAAACCGATTTAGCTATATTTGTAATTCAATCTTTAAAATCAAGTACTATGAAAAAATGTATTCTTTTACTTTTAATAATCGTTTGCTTTCAAGTAAAAAGTCAAGTAAACGTTGGCGACACCATTAAAATCAAAACCTTTAAGTATGGAAGTACAACGCGTGATACCTTAATTAATTTTCCTACAGGCAATCAAACCTACGAAAAGATAATTATGAAATACAACATGCGTTGTAAAAATAACTTAGTCTCAACACAGGCTGCTCCCAACCAAGGATGCGGTGAGTGGGATTACTCTTGTAATACATTTATTGTGGATTCTTCTAAAATAGAATTAAATCCAAAAACCCAGGCAAACCCTATTATCTCTAACTTCACAGGTAGCGTTTTCCCTTATGTTAGTTACCCTTTGGCTGATTATTATGATTACATGAACACCAACAATAACATCACCTCAGTAACCTCCGAAACTCTTTTTCCAATAAGCGCTGGTACTACAACTAACTTAACTCTATTGAAGGCAAATGAGCGCTCAGGGAGAAGCCAATTATTAATAACCGCTACCGAACTAGCAAATGCTGGATTAACTGCAGGTCCAATTAATGGTTTCTTTTTAAACGTGGCTAATACCGGCGGTACCGTTAATTTTTTTAAAGTAAAAATGCGTTTAGTTTCTGCAACAGTTAACCAATTAAGTCTTGCTACTCCTACACTTAGTGGCTTTACACAGGTGTTTAATAACAACTATACTTTTGTTAATGGTAATAACCGTATATTTTTTAATACACCATTTAGTTGGGATGGAACGAGTAATGTACTTGTTGATTTATCGTTTACAAACACCCAACCATCAACACCAATTGTATTAAACGGCATTACAACGGCAAGTAATACTGTACTATTTGCTAACAATAATTATGCAATCGATTTAGCTAATAATGGGCACGTAACCATTAACCCAACTAACCTAAATACCATCAATACCGAATTAACAGTAACTTTTTGGGCATTTGGTTCTGCTGCATTATTGCCAACAAGTACATTCTTTATTTACGGTTGGTCAAACAATGTAAATCAACGTCATTTAAGTATCCATTTGCCTTGGAGCGATAATACTGTATACTACGACGCTGGCCATTCGGCTGGTAGCTTTGATAGAATAAACAAATTATCAGTTGCCTCAGAAACCGAGGGGCAATGGAACCACTGGGCATTTACAAAAAATACAGTTACTGGCTCAATGAAAATTTATTTGAACGGAACGTTATGGCACTCTGGAACAAGTAAAACAAAACCGTTAAGCATATTAAATCTAATTTTAGGAAAAAATGGATTATTGGAAGATAACTATAAGGGATCGGTAAATGAATTAAGTATTTGGAATAAAGAATTAGCTGCTACAGAAATTCAAAATTACATGAATAGAGAAATTCCAAACACGCATCCAAATTATACAAATTTAGTAGCTTATTACAAATTTAACGAAGGCTCTGGAAGTACAGTTTCTGATTCTAAATTTCCAGTTACTTCTCTAGGAACTGGCACTGCTTGGAAATACGATCGTGGCGACCAACTCACACGTAATTTTGCCGAGTCTACTAACCGCCCGAACATTAATTTTTTTAAAGGAACTTATGTAACAACCACAAACACGCTAATTGTGAGAGATTCAGTTGTTCGCGCTGCTAACTCAATTTCTAACTATTCAATTACTAATAATTCAACCGTGGTTCCAATGGCGCATGATGCTGTAGTTTTAACCTCAACAAGTTATTCTTACCAAGCTCTCGCAAAAAATATTTATAATGGCGATAATAATAACGCCTTAACTGGTACAATTGCTGTAATACCAACAGGTACACTAATTATTGGTAGCTTACCCTATTTAGAACGTTACCCTTTTTACAACGAAATCATGTCGTTTGTAACGCCGTATGGTAAAGGTTTAAGCTTAGGAGTAAACGGTAAGTCGTGGTTTTACGACGTAACCGATTTTACCCCACTTTTAAAAGGTCCTAAACGCATGCTAATGTCGCAAGGTGGCGAGTTTCAAGAACAAATGGATATTGATTTTTATTTTATTATTGGTACACCTCCTAGAAATGTACTTCAATTTAACCAGCTGTGGCAGGGGGCTCCTAGGCTAGGTGGTGCTCCAATTTTGAGTATAAATTCAGGAGCTATTTTTCCTGCACTTAATGTGCCTCTTTTAGCCAACGGACAAGCATTTAAGGTGCGTTCTACGCTTACAGGTCATGGTGCGCAAGGAGAATTCCATCAAAATGGTGGTACTGTGCTTCATAACATTAATGTAAACGGCGGGCCTGCTGAGTTTACTTGGAATATAACGCAAGATTGTTCAAAAAACCCAGTATACCCGCAAGGAGGAACTTGGATATATGACAGACAGGGCTGGTGTCCTGGCGAAGCAAGTTTATTAAAAGAGCACAATATTACCCCTTTTGTAACACCAGGCACAACAGTAAATATTGATTATGGTTGCTCAAACCCACCTAACCCTAGCGGGCAATATGATTACTTAGCTGCTCATCAATTAATAACTTACGGCGGGCCAAATTTTAGTACAGATGCGTCTATACTTGATGTACTTCATCCTAGCGAGAAAGTATTGTACTCAAGAACTAATCCTATTTGTAGTAGTCCAAAAATATTAGTACAAAATACTGGCTCAGTTACCTTAACAAGTATTGCCTTAGAATATTGGATTAATAATGCTACTACTAAGCAAACGTTTACATGGACTGGTTCTTTAGCGTTTTTAGATACGGTTACTATTAGTTTACCAATTGCAACCTTGTGGCAAAACGGATTACTAAATACCGGCAACGTATTTTACGCTGAAATAAAAACAACAAACGGAGCGGCGGATAGCTATCCTTACAATAACAAATACACTTCAAGATTTACAAAACCCGATATTATTTCGGATTACTTTTATATAGAAGTGCAAACAAATAACAACTACACTACCAATGACTATAAATTGTATGACGACCAAGGAACACTAGTAGGTTCAAGCACATTTACTGCAAATAATACTGTATTTAAAGATTATTACACATTAACAGGATGTTATAAACTAGTATTTAACGATTATGGTAAAGATGGGTTAACTTGGTGGGCAAATGCTGGGCAGGGCTCAGGGTATCTTAGAGTTAGAGATGGTTATAACAATAATTTTTTAAAAACGTTTAATTCGGATTTTGGATCATTTATAGAGTATAACTTTACAGCAAGTAGCCCAGTATCATTAAAAGAACAAGCGCTTAAAGTTAATTTCTATGTTTCTCCAAACCCATCAAAAGACAAATTTTACATTAATGGTTTAAGAACCAACAATGCTACTATTTACATAACAGATGTTTTTGGTAAAAAAATAGCTGAGCTTACCAATGGTTTAAATACTGAAGTAGTGTTTGATGCAAGCGAATTGGCCAAAGGTGTTTACTTTGTAACTGTAACGGCTGAAGGAAAGTCAACCACCAAAAAGATTTTAGTGAATTAATTCGTTAAGCGTAATTAAAGGAGAATATGTTATTCTCCAAAAGCTGGTATATTTTGTCAATCCTTTGGAAAAAATATAACAGCTTTTGATATAATATTGAATTAGAAGAATCTTACAAATTAAGCACGGTTAAAAACTTAGAGAATACAATTAACAATAATTAAAACTGTATAATAAGTAGCTATCTTACTAACAACACCTTTTTAGAAACAGTAGTATTTTCAAACTCTGCACTTATTAAATAAATTCCGTTCGCAAAAGTGTTTGAATAAATGGAATATTCTGTACTACCATCAAGTTCTACATCTTTAATTAACTGACCTAGCACGTTATAAATTCTTATACTTTTAGGATTGCTTTTTAGTTTAAGGGTTATGCCATTTTCGTAATTGACGTTAAAATCGTAGTTTGAATTTGCAGCACAAACACTGGCTATAATTGTACTATATTGAGCATAGGCAGAGTAAACCAATTTTAATCTATAATACATAGTCTGCTCACTGTTTCTTGTTTTATCTTCAAAAAAATATTCTTTTAAGTTAGATGATGGTGCTGAAGATCCTATTTCGCCAATATTTTCCCAGTTAACAGCATTGCTAGATTTTTGTATTACAAACTTTGTAATATCTCTTTCGCTAAGTGTTGAAAAATGAATTAATGTGCTCTTTGACTTACAATGTGATTCGAATTTATATAAATCAATTGGCAGGGGAGTGATTAAATTTGCAAGCACAGTGCCATTAGATGTAGGAGTGGAGGCACAAAATAATAAATTTCCAAAACAAACTAAGGTATTTGTTGCTGGAGGAACCCCACCGCAAGCCCCAGCACTACTACATACAACAGATCCAGCATTACCACTTAAAACATTTGTAGTTAATCCAACTGGGGTAGTTGTTAAACCACTTATCCATATTAGTCCACCACCACCTCCACCACCAGGCCCCCGGCAATTAACATTGTTGGTTACTGCATTACCACCATTTCCTCCAGCAACAGAAAGTGTAATACTATTTGCAATGTTCAATACTTCTAATAGTATTGTTCCTCCTGCACCTCCTCCACCCGCACCTTCATTGCCTGTTGTGTTTCCAGCTGCAATACCTACTGCCGAAATCGCATTATTTAATCCACTATTATTAATCAAGGTATTTGTAACTACTACTACAATCCCGCCCCCGTTTCCACCACTTGTGCCGCCTGCACCATTTTGCTGCCCACCACCTCCGCCGCCGCCCATAAAAATTTTATTATTAGAAGAGCCACTTATTAAGCTTTTTCCTCCCAAACCTCCAACCATAACATTATCTGTTGCCGAAATCGCAGCTGGTGAACATGTGTTATTTTGAAGAGCACCCGCCGCTGGGGTGTTACAATTGATTCCTGTATTATTTCTGCGTAAAGGGCAGTTGCTAAATTGTCTCCCACCATCTCCACCAGGAGCAACATTTCCACCACCACCACCACCACCATTATGTTCACCTGAACCTCCACCGCCAGTGGCTAAAGGCCCACGCGCATAATCAAATCCAGCATCTTCTGCAACACCTTCTCCTTTTTGTGCATAAATACCTTGATAACAGGCTGCAATTGTTCCTGGACTTCTAAACTCACTCCAATTGCACCAAGCAACGCCATCACTAACAGCACTAACCGCTCCTCCCCTAAAACCAGCGCCATCTGCACTAATTCTAAACCCTGAATTAATTGTAAGGCTTCCTGTAATTTCAATAGCAACAATTCCTCCAATTGTTCCGTTCCAAGCAGTAGCAGTTATGTTTCCATTTACATTAGCATTTCCAACAACCGATCGAACACGGACAATTTGAACACGGTTGGAGCCACTGGTTGTAAAGGCGGTAGATGGATTAGATGTCAGTGTTATTATGCTCCCGCCAGGTACATTTTGAACTTGATTAAATTCGAAATTGCCCGCATTGTTTAATGATGAAATCGTGCCATAAGCTGAAGTATTACTTGTATTAATGCTAGTGCCTTTCATCTGTATAATCATTACTTTATCACCAACAGAGAAGCCTGCGTTGCTTGGAACGTTTACGTTAGGCCCAGCAATATTAGTTACTTCGGCATAAATATTTACAACACCGTTAAGATTAGTTTGCCCTTTTATTATGTAATTAAAAAAAAATAGTATTAAAAAAACAGGCCTAGTTTTTTTCATAATTTAAATATAAAATAAAAAAGATATAAAATTTTTGTTTTGTTGTTATTTTTTTAGCTTATCTATGTTAATTTCGACGTATTAAAAATTCAAAATTAATACTCATACTTAGCATTGTATTTGGTTACATAATTCTACAATTTATTTGGTGGGAAATTTTATTAGTAAAACAAAACTCTCAGCTAATAGATTATAAACAAAAGTTAGTTGAACTTAGTACCAGTAGCTCCGAAATTTTAAAGGCCGAGGTTGATCTGCTCCATAAAAAAAAACGAGATCAAACCTACATGATTGTTGGTGAAGGAACGGTGTTTTTACTTTTACTATTGCTCGGATTACACAAAATTCGTGAAGCATTTTTTAAAGAAAAAAAATTAATAGAACAACAAAAGAATTTCTTCTTAAGTATTAGCCATGAGTTAAAAACTCCAATTGCCGCAACAAAACTACAACTACAAACCTTGCAAAAACATAACTTAGAGAGGGTGCAACAAATGCAGCTTTTGGATAGTGCTTTGCTAGAAAACGAACGTTTAAATTCATTAATTGATAATGTTTTATTGGCGCACGCACTGGATAGCGGCGTTCATTCAATAAATTTAACTCAAATAAATTTATCTGAAACATGCCATAATGTTTGTAAGCGTTATTATTCAAAATTAATAGAAAATAATAATCTATTAGTACATGTAATAGAAGATACAAAAGTTGTGGCAGATGAATTAAGTTTAGTTTCAATTATAACAAACTTAATTGATAACGCTATTAAGTACAGCAATGATGTTCCAAAAATTGAATTGAATGTAAGTAAATTAAACAATAAAGTTAATTTAGAAATTAAGGATAAAGGTGTAGGAATTTCAGAAGAAAATAAACAAAAAATATTTGAAAAATTTTATAGAATTGGTAGCGAAGAAACTCGCAAAACCAAAGGTACAGGGCTTGGATTGTTTATTGTAGATTTTTTGGTGAAACAAAATAACGCATCCATTTCCGTAAAAGATAACTCGCCAAAAGGAACAATTTTTTCAATCGCTTTCAATGAAATTTAACTATTTTTTTTTATTCGCTTTTGTTTTATTATTTGCTTCTTGTTCAGAAAAGCAAGAAACTAATACTATCGCAATTACCAATTTAGAATCACAACCCTTAAAGTATGCACAGCGGTTTTCAATATGTAAAAGCGATATTGGGACTTTTGTTTTTTTGTTTGGAAATAAAGAACTAAAGGATACCACAGCAACTTACATTATTTTAAGAGATAGTACAATAAACTACACAGCTAATAAAAACGAGGTTGTAATTAAAAAGCCAATTCAAAAAATTGCAAGCCTTAGCAGCCTTTATTCATGCATGATTGAAAACCTAAATGCGCATGAAAAAATTATTGCAGTTGAGAATATTGATTATTACAATTCAGAAAAAATTATTACGAAATTTAATAAAGGAGAAATTACGCAGTTAAGTGTAGGTCCAAAAATTAATGTAGAACAAACCATAACCCTAAAACCAGATATACTTTTTAACTTTGGAATGCCAGGTGAAGTTGCGACTGAATATGAAAAATTAAATGCTGCGGGAATTGTAACAGCAATCTGTTTAGATCATTTAGAAAAAGAACCATTGGCGAGGGCAGAATGGATAAAATTTTTTGCGGCATTTTTAAATAAAGAAACGGAAGCAAATGAACTTTTTTTGAGAATAGAAGCTAATTATTTTCAACTTAAAAAAATTGCACAAGATGCAAAAAGTAACCCAACCGTATTTACAGAATTAAAATATGGAGATGTTTGGTATGAACCAGGTGGTAAAAGTTTTATGGCACAATTAATTAAAGATGCAAACGCAAACTATTTGTGGCAAACAGACACTAATACTGGCAGCTTACCACTTAGTTTTGAAAACGTTTTGAAAACAGCAAAAAATGCTGAATATTGGTTAAATTTATCTGCAATAAAATCTAAAGAAGAATTGTTGAAGAGTGATAATCGTTATAAAATTTTTAAGGCTTTTCAACAAAATAAATGTTTTAATAATACGTTGGTTACAAATACAAAAGGCTATTCTACTTATTGGGAAAGTGGTATACTTTTTCCAAATAAATTGCTAAGCGATTTAATTCAAATTTTTCATCCTGAATTAAAAGATTCTATTAATGCACCATTTTATTATTACAAGCAGTTACAGTAATAGTATATTTGCAAAGTGGTAAAATCAAGCAAAATACTTTTTTTAATTCTCACGCTTTTATTCGTCATTTCTTTGTGCACTAATTTATGTTTTGCAGGAGATAGTACAATTTCATTTTCTGATTTTTCGGCAGCTAATTTTATTTTTTATGAAATTCGTTTACCAAAAGCTATTACTGCAATTTGCGCTGGTTCAGCCTTAGCAGCAGCTGGCTTAATTTTACAAATAATTTTTAGAAATCCATTAGCTGGCCCTTATGCTTTGGGTATAAGCTCTGGAGCATCTTTAGGCGTTGCTATTGTGGTATTAGCCAATACAAGTTTTGGTTTTTTAGGTAATTACTTTTTTGGGAAAAGTTTAATTCTCCTTTCAAGTATTAGCGGTAGTTTTTTAGTAACATTTATAATTTTAGCATTGAATAAAAAAACGAATAACAATATTGTTTTACTACTTGTTGGTTTAATGATCTCTCAAATATGCAGTGCGTTACAAAGCATATTAGAATATTTTGCTAACCCAAATAGTTTAAAAAATTTTATTACCTACTCCATGGGTGCACTAACAAACGCAAGCGCTAACGAAAGTTTTGTATTATTTGGAATTATAATTTTATCGCTTACCTTGTTATTACTTTTCTCAAAACCTTTAAATGCTTTTTTATTAGGCGAAAAGTACACCAACAATTTGGGCTTTAATTACAATCACAAAAGATTTATGTTTCTTGTTTTTACTTCTGTGTTAACGGGGTTAATCACGGCTTACTGCGGCCCAATTGCTTTTATAGGCATTGCCATTCCAATACTAAGTCGTTGGCTACAAAGTTCATCTAACCAAACAAACCAATTACTTATTTGTGTTATGTTAGGTGCATCAGTATTATTGTTGGCTGACATAGTTTGTTATTCAATAAACCCAAGTTCTGTTTTACCAATTAATTTAATTACTACCCTATTTGGTGCCCCTATTGTTTTAACTTTACTTTTAAAAAATAAACAATGGTAACTAATTCTCCAGCCATAAAATTAATTGATGCAGATTTTGGTTATACCAAAAGCTCTAAAACTACTTCTGTATTAACTAATTGTAATATTGAACTCAATTTTGGCGATTTTGTTACAGTTATTGGTAACAATGGAAGCGGAAAATCAACCTTACTAAAATCAATTGCAGGTTTAAATCCTATTTTAAAAGGAGAGATAGTAATTAATCAAACAAATATTAATAATCTTTCTTACCCACAATTATCAGAGTTGGTAAGTATTGCGCTCACTCAAAAAATTAGCGGATTTAATTTAACTTGTTATGATTTTGTTGCTATGGGGCAAATTCAAAAAAGTAATTTATTTAACCAACTTTCAAATGAGAGTAAATCAATAATTAGTCATGCAATTTCTATTTGTAAATTAACTGAACATCAACACAAATTATTAAATGAATTAAGCGATGGCTTATTTCAAAAAACGGTTATCGCAAAATGCCTAGCTCAGCAAACGCCAGTAATGTTGCTCGATGAGCCAAGTGCGTTTTTAGATTATTCATCAAAGCATGAGTTGTTTTTGTTACTTAAAGAACTAGCAATCACTAAAAATAAGTGCATTTTAGTAAGCACACATGAATTAGATTTGGTGCTAAAATACTGCAGTAAAATAATTTTGGTTAATGCTAATAAAATAAATCTTCTAACGGTTGAAGAGGCCAAGCAATCGGAATTGTTTAAAAAATTAAGTGGAGGTTTTATAAGTTTTTAAAGATATTTTTCGGTAGTTACATTAAAAAGATACTTTTGCAAACTATGGCTTTAATAGTTAAAAAATCGCAATTACCAAACGCTGGAAAAGGTTTGTATACAACCACTCCCATTAAGAAAGGAGAACGCATTATTGAATACCTTGGAGAAATTATTGATTGGAGTGAATACGTAAAACGCGTGGCTGAAGACAAAGATGGTTATTTGTTTTTTATAAATAAAAAACGCTGTATCGATGCTTACAACACACCTGAGCATAAAGCGCGTTATGCCAATGATGCGGCAGGCTTAACAAGAGTAAAAGGGTTAAAAAATAATTCAGAATACGAAATTATAAAAGAGAGCTGCTTTATTCTCGCTAAAAGAGATATTGCAGCAGGAGAAGAAATATTTGTGAGCTATACCAAAGAATATTGGGATTGTATTCGCTATAACATTAAACACGATTTGTACAAAACAAAAAAATTTTAAAAGATTTTTTCTTGAATAAATTTTTAATAGTTGGGTTAGGAAATATTGGCGAAGAGTACGCTGAAACCCGCCATAACATTGGGTTTAAGATAGTTGATTTTTTAGCTAAAGAAGCAAACACAATATTTAAAAGTGATAGACTTGCAGATGTTGCAGAAATAAAACACAAAGGCAAAACACTTATTTTAATTAAGCCTACAACCTACATGAACCTCAGCGGCAAGGCTCTAAACTATTGGTTACAGGCTGAAAAAATTTCAATTGAAAATACTTTGGTGTTGGTAGACGAATTGGCTTTACCTTTTGGTAAAATTCGATTAGGTCCAAAAGGCAGCGATGGTGGGCATAACGGACTGAAAAATATTCAAGACGTTTTAGGTACAACAAATTATCCCCGTTTACGTTTTGGTATTAGTAACGAATTTAATAAAGGAAGCCAAGTGAATTATGTGCTTGGTAAATGGAATGAACAAGAATTGCTAACACTCAATCAACGAATTGAAATTTCTGCCAACGCTGTTAAGGCATTTGCCTTTATTGGCTTGCAACGTTGTATGAATGAGTTTAATGTGAAGTAAAATTGTATCTTTACTACTGCTTTCATAGCTCACTCTACTTTTAATGAAACAAAAAAGTAATAACATTAAAGAACAATGGAACTTTATTTTTAAAGTTTTTCCACTTGTTGATTTGCCATTTAATATTTTAGCCATTTATTCTTCTAACAACTGGCTCATTACATTGGTATTAGCCCTTATTATCCCAATTGTTGCCTCAAGTATTCTTTATTTTTCTGAGAAAAAAAATTTCCAGCCCGGTTATCTCATTTTGTTCATTAATGGTTTACTCTTTTTCCCTTACATGTATTATTCAGGCACGCAATCTCCAACTTGGTTAACCTTGATTAATATGACGGTTGGCTCATTTTTTATGTTCAATAATTATAAAGTTGGCCAATTTTTTATGTCATTTTTATCTATTGTAACTGGTGTTTTCTTCTATTGGATGGGCTCAAGTATTGAGTATGCTGTTATGATAGCCTTTATTAATTTGGGTTTTATTATTTTATTTAATAGAGCATACCTCTACATGCAGCTTCAACAAAGCAAAATAGAAGAAAAGAATAAAGAGATTGCGTCAAAATCAAAAGATATTACTGATAGTATAAACTATGCCAAGCGAATACAGCATGCCGTATTGCCCCAAGAAGAATCTATATATAAAAACCTATCTTCCTCGTTTATTTTTTATAAACCAAAAGACATTGTAAGTGGCGATTTTTTTTGGTACTATGAAATTAATAAAGATGAGTTCATTTTTGTGTGCGCCGATTGCACTGGTCATGGGGTTCCGGGCGCTTTTATGACGGTTATTGGAAGTAGTTTATTAAATCAAACAGTAATTGATAATAAAGTAAATAAACCATCAACTATTTTATTTGAGCTTGATAGACAAATTAACTTCACATTAAAACAACAAGAAAACAGTGTGCTAACCGTGCAAGACGGAATGGATTTAACACTAATAAAAGTAAATAAGTTAACCCGTGAATTGATTATTGCTTCGGCAAAACGTCCCGTTATTCTTGTAAGGGATAAAAAAATTCAAGAATTTAAAGGGAGTAAATTCTCTTTAGGAGGGATGCTAACAGGCACTAAAGTATTTGAAGAAACGATTATTAATTATAAGGCTGGTGATTATCTGTATATGTTTACCGACGGATACGTAGATCAATTTGGCGGGCAATCAGAAAAGAAATTTTCCTCCAAAAGACTCAGAGATTTACTTTTAGAAATCAATAATAATCCTATAACAAAACAAAAAGAAGTGTTAGTTGATTCGCTTAAAAATTGGCAAGGCAGTTTAGAGCAAGTAGATGATATATTGGTTATTGGAATTGGTTTTTGAAGTATGAGACTAAAGAATTTCTTAGAAAACTAAGCTGCCACACGTTGCAATACTACCTTACACGGCACCTCCGACGTTACCTTTAAAACATGTTCAGTGTGTAACGGAATTTGTAAGTAGTCTCCAGAATTTAAAACGTGTACTTCATTATCAAAAGAAATCTCACAACTACCTTCAACAATTAAAAACCGTTCATATTCATTATCGTGAACTTCTTGGGGAGCGTAGGTTTTTAGCCAAACCACCAGCGATAAGCACTGAGGTGTAGAACTAATAATTTTGGCAAAGGCATCATCAAACGCTTGTGGAGGTTCAAAATCAGGTCTGTTAAGCCATTCAGAATAGTCAGCAATTTTTGAGTTTGAATTTAAAATTGGGGGATTGCTTGGGGTTTCACCGTTTTTTAAACGCTCAGTAAAATCTATTGTAGCTAAAATAAGGGGTTTAACCGTTGGATTAGGGTCTGGAATAACAGGAATATCTATGGCTAATAGAGAATTTGTGATAGATTTTATTTCGTTTGCAATTTCAGGGTTAATGCTAATAGCATTTGTGATCAAAGCGGTTTCGTTTTCATCCGTTAACCCTAAAACAAATAGTTCTAACAAGCCAGAATCAATATGTAGTTTATCGTTGCTCAATTTAATCTTTTGTTATTTTTCTTAACTCTAACAAGGTTTGCCTTATTTTTGTTTTAATTGTTCCCAATGGTGCATCTAATTTTTCAGCTATCTCAGACTGAGTGTATCCCTGAAAATAGGCTAAATCAATAATCTGTTGTTGCTCATCTGTTAGGCTTTTTAATACATCTTTTAAACCTATAGTATTATGGTTTGTGTCTTCAACAAATAATTGGTTTTTATAATATACGAAATCATCGGGCTCTTGGATGTTGTTTTTTATCTTTTCGTGCTTATTCCTTAAGCTATCAATGGCTGCATTCCTTGCTATATTTAACATCCAGGTGTATAATTTGCCTTTGCTTTTTTCGTATTTATCAAAGTTATCCCAAATTTTTACAAATACGTTTTGAAGCACATCCTCAGCCAACTCTTTATCTTTGGTAATTGTAAATATGACAATAAATAAAGCCCTGTAATAATTGTCGTACAAATAAGAAAAGGCAGTTTGATCTCTATTTGTAATTAATTCAATTAACTGCGGTTCAGAATATGTAATTTTTTTAACCAAAAGGTTTGTAAATATAAACTTTTTTACGTGGACTTAGAAGCTGTAATCTTTATAACCTCTGGTAAACTCTTCTTCGCTAATGTGTGAGTTTAGTTGAATCTTAGTAAAATCATAGGCTTCAAAAATCCCTACATCATCAAATAAACTTAAAGAAACTGGTAATAAACTTTTTTCATCCAAATAAATAATGGCTTTTTTGCAGTATAGATTTGGCACTTTAATGATTCTACCTTTTTTTAAGTAACCAAAATCATTCAGTAAATCATTTTTGTATTTAAGCAAATAATCGTTTACACAAATCTTATATGCTATCGAGGTGGCGGTCTCTTTTTCTGACACGGTATAATCTACATAAGCATAATTTTTGTTTTCATATTCTAATAAAAAACAATTATAACCATTTTTTAGATGCTTGCCTTTGTAGGTGAAGTTTTTATATCCATCTGCATCTTTTCGTAAAGTGTACGCTACTGATTTGCCGATAAATTCAAAACCTAATTCGTTTAAGGTGTAATGTTGATTTTTTCTCATCAAATTGCCATACGTATCTAACGTAACACTTACGTATGGAAAAACATTTGCTTTCACCAATGCCTTATTTGATGTTTGAGAGGTGTGCAGAATTTCAAGCTTTCTGGCACGATTAATAAAGTACAATTTACGAGGCTTGGTTTGCAGCTTTATTTCAGAATTTGCTGTTAAGAAATTTTTTTCAATACGCTCTAAAGCAAATATATGCATGCGAAGCGTTTTGATTTTGTGGATACTGTCATTCATTTGAAGCATCAACGCTGGTATATTTGGCGCAATGTTCTTATCATCTTTGAAGGATGAGCCAATAATAAACAACAGTGAAATAAATATGTAAAGTACTTTAAACACTTGCTAATAAAACAATAAATTTAACCAATAGTTTTATTTATTTTTGTTTCTCATAAAAATTTATGTCTATCGTTGGAATAATACCATCTCGTTATGCCTCAACCCGTTTTCCTGGTAAACCTTTGGTTGACATTAACGGAAAAACAATGCTTCAAAGAGTTGTAGAGCAGGCTCAACAGGCTGATTTATTATCAGATTTGTATGTAGCTACGGATGATGAGCGAATTTTTAAACATGCTGAGGATATTGGAGTAAAAGTTTTATTTACGAAAGAGAATCATCCAAGCGGTACGGATAGGTGCGCTGAAGCAATTCAAAAACTAAACAAGCCCTTTGATTACGTATTAAACATTCAAGGCGATGAACCGTTTTTAAATCCTGAACAAATAAATGAATTGTGCCAAGTGGCTAATGGACACACAGAAATAGCAACACAAATGGTATTATGTAATTCTCAGGAACTATTATTCGACAACGGAGAAGTGAAAATAGTCTTAAACAAGGATAACGAAGCGCTTTATTTTAGCCGCTTGCCTTTACCATTTATAAAAGGAGTTGAAGAAAAATATTGGCACTCGACTTACAGCTACTTTAGGCATGTAGGTATGTATATGTACAGAGCAGATGTATTGCAAAAAATTTCTCAATTATCTGTATCACCACTCGAAAAAGCAGAATCGTTGGAGCAATTACGTTGGTTAGAAAATGGTTACAAAATTAAATGTGTAGCTACAAAATACGAAAGCCATTGTATAGATACTCCTGAGGATTTAGAGCGCGTATTAAAATTTATGAATCTGTAAGGTTGAACCCACAACAAATAAACATAAACGATTTTACTTACAATTTACCTGAAGATAAGATTGCGAAATTTCCTTTAGATGTAAGACATAGTAGTAAATTACTAATTTATAAAAACCAAAAAATTAGTGATGATACGTTTATAAATTTAAGTTCTTACTTATCTACTAATTCATGTTTAGTTTTTAATGATACAAAAGTAATTCAGGCTAGGTTGCTTTTTAAAAATAAAAACGGTGCTTCAATTGAAGTTTTTTGTTTAGAACCTGCTGCTATTTATAGTGAGGTTACTGCGGCTATGCTTAGTCAGGATAATGTAGTATGGACGTGCCTTGTGGGCAATTTAAAAAAGTGGAAAGATGATGAATTAATTTTAGTAAAAAATGATTTTGAGCTAAAGGCATCACAACTTTCGAATAATAATTCTACTTTACAAATACAATTTAGTTGGAACAAAAAAAATGTAAGCTTTGCCGAAGTACTTGATTTAATTGGCGTTTTACCTATACCACCTTATTTAAAACGCGATACTACAGCAAAAGATTTGAAAGATTATCAAACAATTTACGCAAAACACAAAGGCTCGGTTGCAGCGCCTACGGCAGGTTTACATTTTACAGATGACGTACTTAATTTACTAAAACAAAAAAAATGCAAGCAAACGTTTGTTACATTGCACGTTGGAGCAGGTACCTTTATGCCAGTAAAAAGTAATACGCTTGTTAACCATAACATGCACGAAGAGTGGATTGAGGTGGAGAAAACGTTTATAGAAAATTTAATTACTGAAGAGTTTATTGTTGCAGTTGGCACAACATCGTTAAGGACTATTGAAACCCTTTACTGGATGGGCATTAAGGCAGCGCAAAATAAAAATGCTATTCTAAATGAAATACAAATAAAACAATGGGATGCTTACGATTTAAAACATCTAATCTCTAAAGAAGAAAGTTTAATTGCTTTAACCAATTGGATGCAAAAAAACAGCCTAACCAAGTTAGTTTGCAAAACACAAATATTAATAGCTCCGCCTTATAAGCTTAAAATTGCTAAGGCCATAATTACAAATTTTCATCAACCACAAAGCACCTTGTTACTTTTAATTGCTAGCGTTGTCGGAATGGAGTGGAAGACAATATACGAACACGCATTACAACACAATTATCGATTTTTAAGTTTTGGCGACAGTTCGCTTTTGTTTAGTAATACAGAGGTTTAATAAATATAAAAAGAAAAAAAGTAGTTTTTACTTATATTTTTAATCGGTTCGTTTTAAAGGAGAAGATGTGTAATGCCAAGTTGAATTACAACTTAAAGAAAATTACTATAATTGATGAATACACCTTATTTAGGGTTCACTCAAAATGTATAAAAATTAACTGAATCGACCTGCCTAAGGCGGGCAAGGGCAGCGAAGTGAAGATGTATATAAATACTTCGAACTGACCTGCCTGCGGCAAGCAGGGCTAACGACGAGTCAGTTAATTTTTATCAAGCCAAAAACGCAAATAAAACTCTATTTTTATCTGTAAGGATTTTCTGAAAATAGTTCAAAAAACTTTGCACATAAAAATGTATTTAACCCTTACATCTCTTATCAGTTGGCATATTTGCGTTTTTGAGTGAACCCTATTTATTTTAATAGCCCCTTCACAACTTCCCTTGTTTCCTTATCACACGCAACATAATCATCATAACTTGGTTTTGTTATAAACGAAATTTTATTCATAGCTGCTTCAACTAAATCGCTCATTTGTAAAAAGCCTATTTTATCTTCTAAAAAAGCTTGGACTGCAATTTCATTAGCCGCATTTAATACGCAAGGCATATTGCCACCTTTGTGCATGGCATCGTAGGCTAATTGCAAATTTCTGAATGTTTCTAAATCAGGTTTTTCAAAGGTTAGGTTAGGGTAATTTAAAAAGTTAAAACGCTCAAACGTATTTGTTAAGCGTTGCGGAAAAGCAAGCGCATATTGAATTGGCAGTTTCATATCAGGTAAACCCAATTGCGCTTTTAAACTTCCATCTGTAAATTGAACAAGGCTATGCACAATACTTTGTGGGTGAACAATTACATCAATCTGTTCTGGCTTTAAATTAAATAACCATTTCGCTTCAATTACCTCAAGCCCTTTATTCATGAGGCTAGCACTATCTATTGTAATTTTTGCACCCATGCTCCAGTTTGGATGTTTTAGCGCTTGTGCTTTGGTAACTTGTTCTAAGTCTTTTCTATTTTTTCCTCTAAAGGGGCCACCACTCGCTGTTAAATAAATTTTTTCAATTGGGTTCATCCATTCGCCCACTAAACATTGGAATATGGCAGAATGTTCACTATCCACGGGGTATAAAGACACATTGTTTTCTACTGCCAAGTTAGTAACTAATTCGCCCGCTACAACCAATGTTTCTTTATTTGCTAAGGCAATTTGTTTTTTATGTTTTATAGCATTTATGGTGCTTGCCAAACCAGCGTAGCCAACAATGCTCGCTACAACTGTATCAATGGTTTCCATCTCAACAATTTGTTCAATGGCTTTGGCGCCTGAAAAAACTTTTATATCTTTTGGTTGTAAAACTTCCTTTACTTGTTGGTACTTACTTTCATCACCAATTACAACAGCATTAGGATTAAATGCAAGTGCTTGCTGAATGAGCAAATCTGCATTGCTATTTGCAACCAATACTTCTACTTCAAAATTTGATGGATTTTCTTTAATAACCTCTAAGGCTTGTGTACCAATGCTTCCTGTGCTTCCTAAAATTGCAATGCGTTTTTTTTCTTTCATAAGTAGTTACAAATTTAAAATAAAGTTTTAGGATTAAATAAATAAGTTTAACTTTGAACCATCTTAAGGGGTGCTTTATAATTAAGATTTTAAGAACTGAGATTTAATATTTTTAAATCTACTTCAAAAATCTTAAAATAATAAAGCTGAGATTATACCCAATAACATAAAAGCCAAAAAACTTTTGTGTTATGCACCTGATCAGGATAATGCCTGCGTAGGGAAATTAGTTAAAATAATACACGCCCCTTGTGTTGTTATGTTTAATTTAAAATGAATTTGTAATGAAAAATTACATCAGAAAAAAGGTACTCGCATTACTTTTATTAAGTAACAGCATTTGTATAGCACAACAAACAAATAGCATTAAAGGAACATTAATTAACCTAAACAATGAGGCTGTACCCTTTGCTACAATTGCTCTACGCAAAACTACAAAAATTACACAAAGTAATTTAGATGGCAAATTTGAGATTAATAATTTATCTAGCGGAACATATGTGGTAGAAATAAAATGTATTGGCTATAAAACAAAATTAGATACGTTGTTCCTGTCAACAAGCACAAATTACAAGGCTATTTTAGAGTTTAGTAATGAAAACTTAGATGAAGTTGTTGTAAAAGCCACACGCGTAACCAACCAAAACGGGATGGTGTTTAATAATTTAAGTAAAGAAGAAATTAGCAAACAAAATTTAGGGTTAGATGCACCAATGATTTTAAATCAATTACCTAATGTGGTTGCAAATAGCGATGCTGGAAATGGCATTGGTTATACTGGAATTAGAATTAGAGGGACTGATGGCACTCGGATTAATGTTACTATAAATGGAGTTCCGGTAAACGATGCCGAGAGCCAAGGAACATTTTGGGTAAATATGCCCGATTTATTATCGAGCGCAAATAACATACAAGTGCAACGAGGTGTTGGCGCAAGTAGCAATGGTGCAGGTGCTTTTGGCGCCACTATCAACTTTCAAACAAACCAACTAAACGAAAAAGCTTACGCCAATGTAATTAGTACTGCTGGTTCGTTTAATACTTTAAGAACAACCTTGGCGGCTGGAACTGGCTTGTTAAATAATAAATTCACTTTAGATGCTCGCGCATCAAGAATTACAAGTGATGGCTATGTGGATAGAGCAAGCAGTAATTTGCAATCGTATTATTTATCGGCAGCTTATTATGGAAAAAAATCTGTTTTGAAATTTATTAATTTTTTAGGGCAAGAAAAAACGTATCAAGCTTGGTATTATGTGCCAGAAGACACTTTAAAAAAAGGGAATAGAACGTATAATTCAGCAGGCGCTTATTACGATACCGATGGAAAATTAAAGCATTACAGTAACGAAACAGATAATTACAAACAAAACAACTTTCAATTACATTTTATTAGCACACTAAATAGCAGATGCACGTTTAATGTTACAGCGCATTACACAAAAGGCGCGGGGTATTATGAGCAGTACAAACAAAACCAACTTTATAGTAATTACAATTTGAACGATGTTGTTACAGCGAAAGGCGATACTCTAACTAGCACAGATTTAATAAGAAGACTTTGGTTAAATAATGATTTTGCAGGAGGCTTGTTTAATTTTAATTTAACTGCAAACAACAAATTAAAGTTTATAATTGGTGGCGGCGGAAATACCTATTTTGGAAAACATTACGGAAAATTAAGATGGTTACAAAACGCGTCTAATGGCGAAATTGATCATGAATACTATTTTAATACCGCAAATAAAACAGATCTTAATTTTTTCATAAAAACAAATTATACGCCTACAAGCAAACTTGCAATATACTTGGATTTGCAAGGCAGGCAAGTGGATTATAAATTCTTAGGTTATGATGATTTATTACGTCGTGCCCCTCAAATAGCAAGTTACTTTTTCTTTAATCCCAAATTAGGAACGAACTATTCACTCAATAAAAATATATCAGTTTATGCCAGTTTTGCCGTGGCTAATAAAGAACCAAATAGAGATGATTTTATTCAATCGAATGCAAAAAGTCGCCCAAAATACGAAACACTTTATGATACCGAAACAGGAATTAAATACATAAACAACAGCACTGTATTTAATTGTAATTTGTTTAATATGAATTACAAAAACCAATTGGTGTTAAACGGACAAGTAAATAATGTTGGGGCTTATAATCGTGTGAACGTAGATAAAAGTTATAGAAGAGGCATAGAACTTGAATTTCAAAAGCAAATTGTAAAATGGTTTGTAGTGAATTCTAACCTAAGTCTTTCCTCAAATAAAATTAATGGATTTACTGAGTTTATTGATAGTAGCGATGCTGCCTATACAGTTTATACACAATATAAAATTAATTACACCCAAACGGATATTTCTTTTTCTCCAAGCGTGGTTGCAGGCTTACAACTTATTTTTAAACCAATTAAAAATTTAGAAATAACATTTAGCAATAAATACGTTGGCCGACAATACTTAGATAACACTTCAAATAACAAACGCAGTATAAACCCTTATAATGTTGTGGATGCAAGATTAAATTATGCAATAAAAACGAAATTTATCCCAGAAATTAATTTTATGTTTTCGCTGTATAACGTTTTAAATACAAAATACGAAACTAATGGTTACACCTTCAGCTACTACACCGATGCACAACTTATTACACAAAATTTTTATGCACCAGCCGCACCAATTAATTTTTTAGGTGGGGTTAGTTTGAGATTTTAATCTATTAGTAAAAAACTTATTATTACTTAGGATTTTTGCCACTTTTTAACTGCATGAAGATATGAACTTGCCTCTGAGTAGCCTAATAAATAGGCAATTTCTTGAGTTTTCATTTTATACCCCTTCGATAAGTAGATAGATAATTCATTTTTAATACCATCAGCTATCATGCGAAAGGATGAATTTTCATTAGAAAGTTTACGCTGTATAGTTCTGATACTAAATGGAAAATGAGTAGCTACTTGCTCAAAATTAGGAATTTCAGGTTTACATAAATTTAAAATCATATTTCTAATTTGAACCGAAAATGGTGATAAACTATGTTTCTTTGTATTTATGAGTTGTAAAAATTTCGGCAATAAAATCTCTATTTGTTTCACCTTACTTACGTTTATTTCTGTGTTCAAAACAGTTTTTGGCAACATGAAGTTATACCCTTTACCTTTTGTAATTTTATCATTTATTAATTTTTTCATCTCACCAATACTTGAATCCGGCAACTCAATAGTTAAACTAGAATCTATTGGTAGAATAAGTTTCAATTCACGATATATGAAGCAGAAAACAAAATCCAAGAATTGTTTTTTTAGTTTTGCTTCCTCAATTTCGCACGTTAAACTCAATATATATCCAGTTTCTTTTAACCTATCTTCTATACGAACCACAGGAAATGTGTTAGCCAAATAATTTTTCAAGATAAAAACGGCTTGCTGAATACTCGTTGTATTCAAAGAAATTTGAACAATAAAACCTAAAGCTTTTAAATTCAAAAAACTGCCATAATGAATTCCAAAATCCTTATCCTTAGTCGCAGACATCAAAGCTTTAAAAACATTTTGATACTCAAAGAATGTAACAGTCATATCTTGGTTGCACAAATCTAATTTTTTTTCAATTAAATGATTTCGCAACATAACCTCTGAAATACCTTTATAGGAAGCGTATTCAATTAAGTTGGCAACATATGTGGCTTTTATTTTCATACTATAAATTTGGCGCAAAATATCAATATTATCAAGTTTATTGCCTCTATTTTTGTTTCATTAATATAAAAAAATGAATAAACTTCAAAAATCACTACTTCTAAACGGATTATTTTCTGGTACTTCTGGAATAACATTAATCTTACTGAATAATCAGATTGCAAGTCTATTTGAAACTAATAACTCAATTGTATTTGTCGTAATTGGGTTTGCATTGCTATTTTTTGCAAGCACAATTATTTACGAAACTATAAAGCAACGTCCCATTGGTGTTTTATGGATTGTTATTCAAGATTACCTTTGGGTTGCTGGTAGTATTATAATTCTTATAATTAACCCATTCCAAATTTCAACAGCTGGCAATTTACTCATTACGTTAATTGCCTTAATAGTTTTGTTTATAGGTATTATCCAAGCTAATGCCCTATCAGAGTTAGATAGTCTAAAGAACGATACAAAAAAGCAACTTCTATTTGAGCGAATTATATCGGCAGATAAACACTCCGTGTGGGAAACAATATCTGATGTTGCAAACTATGATAAAGTTGCTCCAAATATAGATAAAGTGAAAATTGTTTCAGGCAATGGAGTTGGATTGGTTAGAAGTTGCTCTCATAAAAAAGACATTTGGACAGAAACTTGTACCATGTGGGTTGAGGGGAAGGCCTATTCATTTATTGTAAACACTTCTGACCCGAGATATCCTCATCCCTTCAAATTTTTAAAAGGCACTTGGGAGTTGCAAGAACTAAATTCTTATTCAACAAAAATCACAATTTATTTTGATTTCCAATATAAACGTAGCTATCAAAATTGGCTATTCCATCCCTTAATGAAAGGTAATTTTTCTAAAACTATACATGAACTTCTTGATAATTGGCAAAAAATTCTAGAAGACTAAACTTTATTGATTACTTAACTATAGAGCAAGGTCAGTTTAAGGTTTTAAATTTCTGAATACTTCCATTCACTTTTTACTAATGCAAATAATTCCAAATCGCTAAAAGTACGATTTATAAACTCGGCTTCTTTTAGTGTGCCTTCATGTTTAAAGTTTAAACGTTTGGGTATTGCCTGACTCCTATAATTTGTAGGGGCGCATTTAATTTCAATTCTATTCAGATTCAATTCTGCAAAACAGTAATCTATTAACTTTTTACAAGCCAACGTCATTATTCCTTGCTTTTGATAATTCGTAGCTAACCAGTAACCAATTGAAGTGGTTTTGTTAGTCCAGTCTATTTTATGAAGCGAGATTAATCCCACAATTTTATTTTCTATAAGAATTGAAAAGTCTAAACCCAACTTTGTTTCGTAACGATTTTTGCAGTAAGAAATGAAATTACGCGTGTCTTCAATAGATTTTGTGCCGTCAACCCAAGGCAACCATTCCCTTAAATAGAATCGATTGCAATCTACCAAACTAAAAACTTCTAAGACATGAGATTCATTCAATAAAACTAACCGTGAACTATTATTCAGAGAAATTTCCATTCAAGTTTAATTGGGCTTTAACGCGTTTAGTCCTCTAACTTCCCTGTCTTCACCCAGTTTTCAACATGGTATTGGTTCAGCTCAAAGTAATCTACTTTTTTTACTACAATACCATTATCAATATAATAAATGCGTGGCAAGTGCGCCGAGGCAAGCTGCACAAAACTTTTTCCTAAGCAAAAACTATTTGGTATGTTATCTGCTTTTGTGTCTTCCAAAAATTCTTCTAATTTTTTTCCTTTATCTCCATTTAGTACAAAGTAAATTGATAATTCAGGATTATTTTTTTTAATGAGCCTGAATTTTTTTGCAGCAATTCTACAGTGAGGACAACTTAAACTCAAAAATGCCAATACGTGTTTTCCTTTTCTTAAATCTATTTTTGGAATATCTACTTTACTTGTGTCTTCTGGGCTGTAGAGCAAATTTAACTCTAATGGATAATTTACTTTTTCATCTTGGTTGTTCGAAGTATAAGTGTAATCAATAGGTTGGTAAATTAAAGTTACCGTTGTGCATCCTAAAAAAATAAACGAATAAAGTAATTTATTAAAACGTTTCAAATCCCACCCTTCCCACAAAAAATAAATGATTGCGCTAACTGCTATCATTACTATGTTTTTATAAATTGCTTGCTCGGGTGTCATAATCACATGCTCTCCAAAACAACCACAATTGCCTTTGTTACCGCTAGTTGAAATTACAATGAGTAAATAAATTATAAAGAAAAGTAAAATAGAAACGGTTAAAGGCAGAGTAAATTTTTTGAGTTTAAAATTTAAGATTAAAAGCGCTCCAACAAAAAATTCTAATATTATCATTAGCCTGGCAAATACAGGAGCTGTGTACCAATTGCCAATACCAATATCAACAAACGAAAACTCAAATGTTTCAATCACAGGTAATAATTTTGTGTAACCAGAGTACAAAAAAACCAAACCCATTGCAATAGAAAGTACAGAAGCTGTTATAATTTTAAACCATTTCATAAACTAACCTAAAAGTAAATATTTTATTAATCATGTGTTATATATTTTTTTAGTTCTACCCAACTGTTTCCAACAAATTTTAGCACACTCACTTCATTAAATATAAAGGAAAAATTTATTTCATTTTTGTTTATTGCTTCCCAAACTTCGTTAAATTTATTTTTTTTCAAATCTCTAAATGCCAATGTTATGTGAGGTTTAAATCCGTATGTGTTATCTTGTTCATTTGTAATTTTTAAATGTTTTTGTAAATGCCATACCAATTCTTTTTGATAATTACTTAGTTCTTTATTTGGTTTAATATCGGCATAAATAACGCGTGGTTCAAAACTATTAAATCCGCTAACTTCAAGATGAAAACCTTTTGGTTTTTCAAACGATTCTATAGCCTTAAACAACTCCATTTCTTTATCAACTTTCCATTCAAAAGGTCTATGTAAAGTAATGTGAGCTGGACTTCTTAAAGGTCCCTTTAGCCCAAATTTTTCAAACAAATAAAATTTTATTTTTTCAATTTCGTCCAAATAGGGTTGCGGTAAAATAATGGCTATAAAGTACTTTTCTTTCAATTTATTAACGGGTTTTTATTCGCAAATTATGTTATTTTTGTGTGATTTTACAAGTTTATGCAAATTATTATTCCAATGGCTGGCAAAGGAAAGCGCATGCGTCCGCACACGCTTACAACTGCCAAACCACTTATACCAGTAGCTGGTAAACCAATTGTACAACATTTGGTTGAAGATATTACAAAAGTTTGTGGCGAAAAAGTTACCGAAATTGCTTTTGTTATTGGCTCAGATTTTGGCGAAGAGGTAGAAAAAAATTTAATTAAAGTAGCCGAAAGCCAAGGCGCTGTTGGCAAAATTTATTATCAGGATGTGGCTTTAGGCACTGCGCATGCTATTATGTGCGCTAAAGATTCAATAAAAGGGAAAACCGTTGTAGCCTTTGCCGATACCTTGTTTAAAGCAGATTTTGTAATGGATACCAATAAAGAAGGTGTTATTTGGGTTCAAAAAATTAACGACCCAAGGCAATTTGGGGTTGTAAAGCTAGATTCAAATAACGTGATAACAGATTTTGTTGAGAAACCGCAACTGTTTGTAAGCGATTTAGCAATTATAGGAATTTATTATTTTAAAGATGGCGATAATCTTAAAGAAGAACTACAATATTTATTAGATAATAACATTACTGAAAAAGGCGAATTTCAGCTTACTAATGCTTTAGAAAACATGAAAGCAAAGGGTATAAAATTCGAGCCAGGTCAAGTAACAGAATGGTTAGATTGTGGAAATAAAAATGCCACTGTTTACACCAACCAACGTGTGTTAGAGTTTAAAAAGGGAAAACCTGAGTTAAAAGGAGCATCTATAAAAAACAACAATTCACTAATTATTGAACCTTGCTTTATTGGAAATAATGTCGAACTTACCAATTGCATTATTGGCCCACATGTTAGTATTGGCGAAGGAAGTAAAGTAAGTAATAGCATTTTAGTTAACTCAATTATTCAAAATGCGGCAATTATAAATAATGCTAACATTAGCAATAGCATGGTTGGTATTGGAGCCGAAGTAAACGGAAAATCAATAGATATAAGCATTAGTGATTACACCCAACTTGTTGTTTAAATTTAAACATCATATTTTTTTAATTCTCGCAGCAAGTTACTTGCTATTAAACGCATGCAAAGTAGCCAAAGCAAAAGGAACTGCGGGCGAAATCAAATCTGAAGTTAAGTCATCTAAAATAGAACCGGCTTTTGGAAATAAGTTTATTGATGGCTGTAATGCCCGAATGAAACGCAATTACGATGAAGCGTTGGTGTTGTTTTTGGATTGTGCAAAAATGGATCCTTCAAATGCACCAACACGCTATGAGTTAGCTAAACTGTATTTAGAAAAAAACAATAATTTACTAGCATTAGAAAATGCCAAGCTGTGTGCCGCTGCTGACAGTAAAAATGAATATTACCAAATTATTTTAATTGATTGTTATAACGCAAACAAGCAGTACCAACAAGCCATTAAAGCAAGAGAAAATTTGGTAAAATCGTTTCCAAACAACTCCGAGTTCAAAGAGGATTTGGCTATTCAATACTCCATTGCGGGCATGAATGATAAAGCACTCGCAATTTATAACGATTTGGAAGTTGTGTATGGAGTAAATGAACAAATATCTTTAAACAAAGTAAAACTATTTAAACGTCAGCAAAAATTAAAAGAAGCCGAGGCAGAACTTCTAAAACTAAGTGCAAGTAATGAATCTGAACCACGGTATTGCGCTTATTTAGCAGAATTTTATGAGGAAAAAGGAGATAAAGTGAAAATGAAAGAAATGTACGACAAAATTTTAAAATTAGACCCAAACAACCCAACAGTAAATTTAGCCTTGAGCGATTATTACTACTCAATCAACCAACCTAACGAAGCATTTACTTTTTTAAAACAAGCTTTTTTAAATCCGGAATTAGATGTAAACACAAAGGCCAGCATTGCATCTACTTATTATAGCAGAGCTGAACAAAATCCAAAAAGTAATTACAAAGAACAAGGAAGAGAATTAAGTAGCTTATTTTTAAAAGCACATCCCAAAAATACAGATGCTAATGGAATTTATGCTGATTTTTTAATGCTTGACGATAACAAAGTAGAAGCATCAAAATATTATTATAACGCGGCCTTTACCGAAAAAAACAACTACCATGTTTGGGAACAATTACTCTTTATTTACCACGATTTGCGGAATTATGATTCGCTAGAAGTTGTTAGCACAAAGGCCATGGATATTTTTGCTAGTCAACCAAATCCTTATTTTTTTAATGGTGTAGCCAATTTAAAATTAAAAAATTATAAAAAAGCGGCTCAATCATTAAAAGACGGATTGGAGTTTGTTGTAGATAACAAGGCGCAAATGCTTAATTTTTATGCTAATTTGGGCGATGCGTATAATTCTTTAAAAGAATTTGAAAAATCGGATAAAGCCTTTGATGATGCGTTAAAAATTGATGCAGATAACACAATGGTATTGAATAATTACGCTTACTATTTATCGCTCAGAAAAACAGGTTTAGACAAAGCGGAGAAATTGTCAAAAAAATGTAATGAGCTAGCGCCTAACAATCGCAATTATATGGATACTTACGGTTGGATTTTATTTCAACAAAATAAATTTTTTGAGGCAGAAACTTGGTTAGGCAATGCCGTAAAAATTGGCAATCCAAACCCAAATATTTTAGAGCATTATGGTGATGTGTTGTATAAGCTTAATAAGATTGATGATGCTATGAAGCAATGGGAACTTGCAAAAAAAGCAGGCAGCACTAACCCGCAATTGGATACCAAAATAAAAACAAAAAAAATTGATTAATAAAATAAAATATCTTCTTGCAATAAGTTTGTTGTTTGGTGTGTGGGCTTGTAAATCAAAAAAGAATACGCAGCAAACGCCTACCACTGTTGTAACACCCACCGATACCTTACAAGGTAAATGCCGTTTAGATTTTAAAAACGGAAAAGCGCTCAGCAAATATGTAAAAGAAAATGAATTTACCTATAAATGGGTTTACGCTAAAGCAAATGTAGAAAGCAACATTGATAACGAAGAAAATTCGTTTGATGTAAAAGTGCGTGCGAGATATGATAGCGCTATCTTTATTACTATTGAGAAACTATCTATTGATGTTGCAAAAATATTAATCACCAAAGATTCAGTTAAAGTAAGAATTGATGTTAAAAAACAATATTTTAAAGGTGATTTTAAATTTTTAAACGAGGTCTTAAATACCGATATTGACTTTGAAGTGCTGCAAGCAGTAATGTTTGGTAATAGCGCAGAGTTTCTTGACGATGAAACTTCATTAAAAGGTGTAACCAATCGTACGGATTGCGTTTATATGTTAAGTACCGAGCGCAAACGCCGTCTGCGCCGCATACAAGCTGGCGATAACCCAATTAAAAAAGAGCTACAAACACTAACACTTAATCCTGAAAATTTTAAAATACTTAAAAACGAATTTATTGACCCTCTAACTAATCGCATTTTTTTGGCTAATTACAGTAATTTCACGCAAAAAGATAGTGTTTATGCACCATACCATGTTAATATTGACATACTAGCCGAGAAAAAAGCAAAGGTAAAAATTGAGTATGTTCGCATAGAGAAAAATGTTCCACAAAAAATACAACTCAATATTCCAAAAAGCTACGACGCTATTGAAATTAAAAAGAAATAATTTTCTTTTTTTGGTAATATTTATTTTCGCACTTTTCTCTTCATCTCCTCTTTCAGCTCAAACCGGAAGTAAAACTTCAAAAAAAGATTTAGAGAATAAAAAATCTAAATTAAACGATGAGATAAAAGAAATTAACACCATGATTAATGAAACTAAAGCTAACAAAAAGTCAAGCTTAGGAGCCTTGGTAAACATTAACATGAAAATTGAATTACGCCAGGAGCTAATAAATACAATAAATTCCGAAATTGCTGAACTTAACAAACAAATAAAACAGAACGAGTTTCGAAACGATAATCTTAAAGCGAGTTTAATAAAATTAAAATCAGATTACAGCAAAATGATTTTACATGCACAACGTAATCAAGATACGTATAACAAACTTCTATTTATTTTTTCGGCAGATAATTTTAACCAAGCCTACGTTCGCCTAAAGTATATGCAGCAGTATAATGAGTTTAGAAAAAAACAAGCCATTGAAATAGTAAATACCCAAAGCGAACTTTTAAAAAATTTAAACGAGCTACGCTCTCAAAAACATGAAAAAAATGTTTTATTAGGGAATGAACAAGACGAAAAGGAATTATTAAATTCTGAAAAAGTTGAGCACGAACAAGTGTTAACAAGCTTACAACAAAAAGAAAAAGAATTAAAACAGGAGTTAGAAAAAAAGAAACAAGATGCCATTGCCTTACAAGTTGCTATTAAAAAATTAATTGCAGAAGAAATAAAACGCAAAGCCGAAGAGGCAGCTAAGCAAGCCATGGCAGATGCTGCAGCAAAAAAAGCAAAACTTGATGCAGAGAAAAAAGCCAAGAAAGATAAAAAAGGAAACATAAAAACTACTGAGCCTAAAGAAAATAAAGCAGAAGCAATTGTAGATGTAAAGCCAGAAAAAAAGGAAAATTTATTTATGCCAGAACTTACCGCTGAGGCAGAAGCCCTGAGTGATGATTTTGAAAATAACAGAGGTAAACTACCTTGGCCAGTAGCTAAGGGGTTAATTTGTGAGCCTTACGGCGAACACGAGCACCCGTTAATTAAAGGCTTTATGGTGGTTAATAACGGTGTGGAGATGTGTGTAACCAAAGGAACACAAGCAAGGGCAATATTTGCAGGGGAGGTTACAGGCATTACAATAGCACCAAATGGTAGTAAATTAGTAATTGTAAGGCATGGCGAGTACTTAAGCGTTTACACCAACCTCAGCGATGTACTAGTAAAAACCGGACAAAAAATTGCGGTAAAACAAGCTATTGGCACCATCATGTTTAATGAAGATGATGCCAAGGCCAGCATGAATTTTCAAATTTGGAAAGGACAACGCACCATGGATCCAAGCGGCTGGTTGTTTAGTAGGTAAGAATTTTTTGAAATTAATTGAAAATTATAAAACCGACACAAAATGCGACTTCGTTTATACTTAGTTTTTATAGTTGTACTTTTTTCATGCGATGAGCCAATTGTTCAAAAAGCACCTATTGACAAACTAGCATACGAATTCTGTGCTACTTTAAAAAAAACGATAAAGAAAAATTTAAGAACTATTTTTCGTCAGACGCAATAAGTAAGGTATCGGTTGGTCAGTTTGATTATGTTTACAATAATGCTGTTGCCGCAGTAAATGATTATGAATTACCTTCCTTTGATTATTGGAAAGAATATAGAACCTTTTTTAATCATGATAGTTTGAATAGAATTATTAGAATAGGAATTCCATTTATTGCCAAAGCAACAACTTCTCAGCCTAAAGCCTACTTTATGCTTCGTTATAATCCAGAAATGAAGTTTGATGCGTTGAACCTAACGCCTCTGCCGAAGTCCAAAGACCTACCAGATCGAATGTTTCCAAATAGAAAAGAAAAATTTGAGTTTACAGAGAAGGACTTAGTAAGTATAAGAGTTTATTTTCTTCCTGGACCAAACCCAAAGGCCGATCAATCAAAATCTATCTTGTTCAAAAACTTAGATTTCACTCCAGAGATAATATCCGATTTTAAAAATGTGATAGATATCCTAAATTCTTCAAAAATTACATCCTCGGAAAAAGGGGAGATTCAGGAGCAAAAAAACACCAATGATTTAAAAGCAATAATTTACCAATTTAAAGACGGAAATGAAACCATCAATCTTAGTGTACTTAACCCAAGTCAATTAGAAAAATATGTTGAAGTAAATACTTTCTATATTGTAAATGCCGCTATTCACTATCAAATTTCTGATACGGACAAAATAAAAATTCAAACACAGCTTAATAAAATTATTTCAAAATACTTGAAATGAATTTCAGTTCAGTAATGAAATGATTAATATTTCTGATTATATATTGATTTGAAAAAGCGGAATAGTAAAACTTTTAAAGTATTCTATGAATAAAAAACCCTACTCCACCGTTACACTTTTTGCTAAATTTCTTGGCTGGTCAACATTGCAGCCTCGCATTACCGCAATATGGTATGACAATAACTGCCATGGCACAACTGCTACAAGTGGCACTAATAACTCATCTGTTTCAGGAATTTCTATTGCATAATCCGCAACCTTTTTCACGTCTTTATCTCCCGCAGTTACAACTGCTATTATTTTTCCTTTACGCGCCTTTACTTCTTGTATATTGCTTACTACTTTTTCGTAATTAGCGCCTTTCGTAGCTATTACAAATACTGGCATTTCATCGTCAATTAATGCAATTGGTCCGTGTTTCATTTCAGCTGCTGGGTAACCTTCTGCGTGTATGTAGCTAATCTCTTTTAATTTTAAGGCTCCTTCTAAAGCAACTGGGAAACTCACGCCACGCCCTAAATACAAGGCATTGGTACTATCTTTATACTGATAAGCAATTTCTTTTATTTTGTCATTTAATTTTAATACTTCTTCAATTTTTGTTGGTATTGCTTCTACTTCGTAAAGCAATTGTCTAAATCTGCTTTCTGCTAAGGTGCCACGCACTTTTGCCAATTCTAAAGCCATCAACGTAAGCACAGTAATTTGTGCTGTAAACGCTTTGGTAGAAGCAACTCCAATTTCAGGGCCAGCGTGCGTGTAGCTCCCTCCATGTGTGGCGCGGGCTATGGTACTGCCAACCACGTTACAAATTCCCAAAACCAGCGCACCTTTCGATTTTGCTAATTCTATGGCCGCTAATGTATCTGCTGTTTCTCCACTTTGCGATATGGCAATTACAATATCATCTTCGTAAATGACAGGATTACGGTACCTAAACTCACTTGCATATTCAACTTCAACAGGTATACGTCCCATTTCTTCAAATAAATATTCGCCAACCAAACAAGCGTGCCAACTAGTGCCACAGGCTACAAAAATAATTCGTTTTGCTTTTTCAAATTTTTTACGATGGTCTTCAACGCCACCTAATTTAATTTCGCCAGTTGAAGCATTAAGCCTTCCGCGCATGCTATCCAAAACAGAGCGTGGTTGCTCATAAATTTCTTTTAGCATAAAGTGGTCGTAACCGCCTTTTTCAATACTTTCAAGCTCCAAGGTTAGTTCTTGAATAAATGGTGTAATTTCTTTATCTTTTAAATTACGTATTTTAAGTTGTTCGCCTCGGCGCAATGAGGCAACTTGTTCATCTTCTAAATACACTACATTTTTTGTGTACTCAATAATTGGAGAAGCATCCGAGGCAATAAAAAAATCATCTTCGCCAATACCAATTACCATTGGGCTGCCTTTTTTGGCGGCTACTAAAACATTAGGGTCGTTTTTATCTAGCACCACAATGGCATAAGCACCAATAATCTGGTTTAATGCTGTTTGCACAGCAACGCTCAATTTACATTTTTCGTGGAGTTGAATTTCTTCAATTAAATGAACTAGAACTTCGGTATCTGTTTGAGATAAAAAATTATGCCCACGTTTAATTAAATTCTCTTTTATTGCAGCATAATTTTCAATGATTCCATTATGAATCATAACTAAATTTTTGCTTTGGGAGTAGTGCGGGTGTGAGTTTACATCGTTTGGTTCGCCATGTGTAGCCCAACGGGTGTGACCAACACCAATATTTCCAGATGTATTGTTTTCTTTTGCAAACGCAACAAGTTCAGCCACTTTACCTTTCTTTTTAAATACATTAAGGCTACCGTTCTTATCAATCATCGCCACTCCAGCACTATCGTAACCTCTGTATTCTAAACGTTGTAATCCTTTAATCAAAATTGGGTAAGCTTCTCTGTTACCAATATATCCTACTATTCCACACATAAGTATAGTTTTTTTTAACGATTAAATATACATTTTTTTGAGATATATTAGGCTTAAAATTGCATTTATTGCCAACTTTGGGCGAAATAGGAGCGCCTTGTTGTCTGTTAGGTTCACTCAAAATGTTGGCTGAGTTACTAACAGTTCACTTAAAAAACGCAAACATACTAATTAACAAGAGATTTGAGACTTAAATCCCTTCTTATATTCAAATATTTTTGAACTCTTTTGAGAAAATCTATGCTAAAAAAATTAGAGTTTTTTTGTTTTTTGGCTTGATAAAAATTAACCAACTCACCGTTAGCCCTGCTTGCTGCGGGCAGGTAGATTCAGTTAATTTTTATAAATTTTAGATATGATAAACGTAAAAAATCATAACTGTCATTACTGAAAGAAATTAAAAAAGCGAACTCTTTTAAAGTCCGCTTTTTAATTTAATAAAACCTAAGGTTTAATTTTTTACTAAACGGAAAGTTGCTCCTGTTTCGTTACTACCTTTAACCTTTAAAATATAAATACCGTTAGCCTGTTCAGTTAAGTTAATAATTTCAGTTTCATTACTTACTTTTTTGTATAAAATTAATTGTCCTAAAGCATTAATCACGGTTACATTAATTAAAGAACCACTTGTGTTTTTAATAGTGAACAAACCATTACTTGGATTAGGGAATACCAAAACATTAGTACTTGCAATTGAAGAAAAATTATTGATACCGGTGCACGGCGAAACAGATTGCGTAATAGTAGCAACATTGCTACAGCCATTTGCGTTAGTTCCATTCACTGTATAAGTTGTAGTTATTGTAGGAGAAACCGCAATTGCTGCTGTGTTTGCGTTTGTATTCCAAGTATATGAGTTAGCGCCACCTGCAGTAATGCTTGCTGTTGTTCCTACGCACAATATACTCGTATTTGAAATTGCAGTGATAGTAGGTAAAGCATTTACTGTAACAGAGCTAATTGCGTTTCCAACACAACCATTTGCGCCTGTGCCAGCTACAGAATAATTACTTGTACTGCTCGGTGTAACAACCGAAGACCCCCCACTAATGGTATAAGTAATTGCGCCACTCGGACTAATTGTAAATGAATTTCCACTGCAAATTGCGCCAGAGTTAACATTTAAAGTTGGTGAAGCATTTACAGTTACGGAGCTAATCGCGGTGTTTGAACTTACACAGCCTTGAGCGCTTGTTCCAACAACGTTATAAGTTGAATTGGTTGTTGGTGATACAACTGAGCTGCCACCACTAATTGTATAAGTACTTGCGCCGCTAGGAACAATTGTAAAACTATTACCGCTACAAACCGCCCCGCTATTTACACTTACTGTTGGCAAAGCATTTACGGTAATCGAACTTATTGCCGTGTTTGAACTTACACAACCTTGGGCACTGGTACCAGTAATATTATAACTTGTGTTTATAGTTGGTGTAACAACCGAAGAACCACCACTTATCGTATAAGAGTTTGCGCCACTTGGACTAATGGTAAATGAACTACCACTACAAATTGCTCCAGAGTTAACACTTACTGTAGGTAAGGCATTTACCGTAACCGAACTTACCGCCGTGTTTGAACTTACACAGCCTTGAGCGCTTGTGCCAACAACGTTATAATTGGCATTAGTTGTTGGACTAACAATCGCAGAGCCGCCGCTAATAGTATAGGTATTTGCTCCGCTTGGTAAAATTGTAAATGAACTTCCAGAGCATATTGCACCGCTATTTGCAGTAATAGTTGGTGTGGCATTTACGGTTACGTTGCTCGTTGCAGTGTTTAAACTAATACAGCCAGCGGCGTTTGTACCCCTTACAGTGTAACTATTATTTGATAATGGACTTACGACATTAGATCCTCCTTGTATGGTATAGGTATTGGCACCGCTTGGTAAAATTGTAAATGAACTTCCAGCACATATAGAGCCACTGTTTACGGTAATTGTAGGTGAAGGACTTGCGTTTATCGTAAAGGTGTTTAAAACTGTACACCCACCCGAAGCACTAATTTGAACTGAATAACTGCCTGCACTCAAACCACTTACAAGAGCTAAAGTTGATGATATGGGAGACCAACTATAAGTGAATGGGCCTGTGCCACTAATAATGCTGGCCGTTGCAATACCCGTAGAAAAACCAGAACAAGTTGCTGTTGTTATAATTGCTGCGTTTAGTATTACAGGTGCAACTGTTCCTCCTACCGCAGGTGAGATAGTCCCTGTGCCTAATAAAGTTCCGTTATAATCTAAACGAATACGCCCGGCACTACCAACTGCTCCTGTTCCAAAATAAGGTGTTCCTGGCACTGCTGATGCCCCGCCAAGTCCGCCTAAGGCACTAATGCTTCCGTTATTAGTAATAGAATTCGCACCTAACCATATAGTTCCTCCAGAACCACCACCGCCACCGCCGCAGTTACCATTACCGTCAGATCCCCCATTCCCTCCTCTTGATTGCACAGCGCCGCCGGAACCAATAATTATAGAGGCTGCGGAATTAATCACAATTACACCGCCACCAGCACCGCCGCCACCAGCACCACAATTATACCCGCCAGAGCCTCCACCACCGCCAGAACCACCGTCCAAATTAGTAACGAGCGAATTACCATAAATTGGTCCGCCAAAACCGCCAGAGGAATTACCGCTTGAAGCTCCGGCAATTTCATAACCCGCACCTCCTCCGCCAGACCAACCGTTACCTTGATTATTTACTGACCCTAAACCACTTCCAACCCCAGCAATTATTGGTCCTAAGCTCGAACTATAAGAACCATTACCCCCATTTCCTCCTCCTGCCACACCTATACCACCTATACCCCCTGAAGCAAAAGTAACACCATTTGTGCCATTCCCTCCATTAGCTGAAAGCGTTCCGTTAATTGTTACAGCGCCAGTTGTTAATACTTTTAAAGGCACGGTTCCGGTTATAGTAACTAGCACACCCGGATCAATATTAAAGGTGGTAAAATTGTAAGTCCCACCCGCTAGCGTAGTGTTTGTTGTGGCGGAGTAAGCACCATTAGAACCGTTGCCCGTGTTATAACAGGTCTGACTTTTTAAAGAGCTTATAGCCAATAATCCAGCTAAAATTAGTTTTAATTTTTTCATGTGATCTTTATTCAAATATATAAATTAAAAACCTCACTTAAATTAAATGTGATGAAAGTGCCAAACTTTGAGGCTGAATGAAATAATTATAAAAAAATCTTCGACGAGTGCTAAAGGGCTTTGCTGTGAGCTTAGCTAAATTCTATCAAGATTTTAAGACGTTACGTAAAAACATAATTATCAAAAAACCAAACCCCGCAAAGCTTATAGCAATGCGGGGTCAACCAAATCTCAATCAACCAAATTGAGCATTATTTTTTGTTTTCTTTAAATTTTAACCATCTCAAAAACTAAAAACAAAGCAAAACAATTCTAAAACCAAGTTACCTTTTAGCCCAAATTGACTAAAAAGCACTTAGTAAAAAACTCAAATAAGTTATTTGTTTGGATTTATTCTGCTGGTGCTGCTTCTTCAGCTAACACTTGCTTAATTTTTGCTTCTATTTCTTCGGCTAAATCTACGTTTTCTAAAAACAATGATTTCACTGCGTCACGACCTTGTCCTAATTTCGTTTCATCGTAACTAAACCAAGAACCCGCTTTTTTAATAATTCCTTTTTCTACACCAATATCAATTATTTCACCAACCTTACTAATTCCTTCACCAAAAATTATATCAAACTCTGCTTGGCGGAAAGGAGGAGCTACTTTGTTTTTAATTACTTTAACACGCGCACGGTTACCACTCACCACATCGCCTTCTTTTAATTGGCTTACCCTTCTAATGTCTAACCTAACAGAAGCATAAAATTTTAAGGCGTTACCACCCGTTGTTGTTTCGGGATTACCAAACATAATACCAATTTTTTCGCGTAATTGGTTAATAAAAATACAGCAGCAACCTGTTTTACTAATGGTACCAGTAAGTTTACGCAAAGCTTGGCTCATTAAGCGTGCTTGAAGGCCCATGCGGCTGTCTCCCATTTCACCTTCAATTTCGGCTTTTGGGGTTAAGGCAGCCACAGAGTCAATTACCACTAAATCTACAGCACCACTGCGTATTAAATTGTCTGCAATTTCTAAAGCCTGCTCACCATTGTCTGGTTGTGATATTAACAAACTCTCCGTATCGACACCTAATTTCTCTGCATAAAATCTATCAAAGGCATGCTCAGCATCTATAATGGCAGCAATACCCCCTGTTTTTTGTACGTTGGCAATCGCATGTATAGCTAAGGTAGTTTTACCAGAACTCTCTGGTCCGTAAATTTCTACAATACGCCCTTTTGGTAAACCGCCAATTCCTAAAGCAATATCTAAACCTAGAGAGCCTGTGCTAATGGCTTCCATTTGCTCCACTTTGCTATCGCCAAGTTTCATAATGGTGCCTTTGCCGTAAGTTTTTTCTAACTTATCTAAAGTAAGTTGCAATGCTTTTAATTTTTCTGAGTTAACCGATTTTTTTCCTGAAGTGTTTTCGATTTCATCTAATACATCTTCTGCTGTTTTTCTTGCCATATATATTTATTTTTATTTATTACTTGTTTTAATAAAGCTAAAAGAGTTATTAATTACTTATTTGATTATTTATTAACTATCTCTGTAACTTCTTCACAAAGGTAACGGTAAAAAAAAGCAATGTGTTGCTATACTTTGTAGTAATATTAAAAATTGTAGTAAAATCAGGGGTTCTACAGAGGATAAATTCTGAAACAAAGACAAATAATCAAAATTTTCTTTTGAAGAAAAGAGAATAAATTTAGAAAACGCACATTTACTTCACCGTAGGCGTAGCAACCGCAGTTGGTTGTGCAACGGGTTGAGGCGCAGCAGGCTCGTTAATTATTTGCAAGGGTTCGGCCATGCGTGCTTTAATAGTTGCAGTCATCGAATCTTGAATAATTTTGTTACGGGCATCGCTTTTAACACGGTCTTCTGCTGCTGGCCCGCAAGCAATTACTAATAAAAATGTAGATAAAACTAAACTGTATTTTAAGATTTTCATGGAACTAATTTACGATTATTTTTTTCTACTATAAAACTTTCCTTTAAAGCTAAATTTAGTTTAAAGAAAGCCTGAAACAGAAAAGCCCCAAACACAAGGTTTGAGGCTAATCAGCTAACTAAACACAAATTCTTAGTGCTTTACTTCAGCAGTTGCAGTAGCAGCAGCGTCAGTTGCAGTAGCAGCAGCGTCAGTTGCAGTTGCAACAGCAGCATCAGTAGCAGTTGATACAGCTGCGTTCATCGACTCAGTTAAAGCGTTAGCAATAGAATCAGCGATACGTTTTGCATCAGCCTCGATTTTAGCTTTTTCTTCAGCTGAAGGACCACAAGAAACCATAGTAGCAACTAAAGCTACAGCAATGATTGAGAATACTTTTTTCATTTTTTAAATTTTAAATTGTTGTTAATTGTACATTTATACCCTATTGTTAAATAAGTAACCCAAAAAAAGTAATTATTTTTTAATTTTTTTATAAATGCCTGTAAATCAATGTGATAATTTTGAATAAAATTCGGTTACCAGTGTTATAAACAAAAAAATAAAAAATTATAGGGTTACCTTTAGCGCTTTAAAGTATAAATCTAACACACGGCCTTTATGTCGAAACCAAATTTGCAGTTTACCGATAACCAATTTATTGATGGTTTGAGAAACAACAACAATGAGGTTTTAACGGCCCTGTATAAAAAGTATTATAACTTCGTTCTTAAACTTATTGTAAACAATAGTGGTAACTCTGAACAGGCACAAGACATTTATCAAGAAACGATAATTGTTGTGTTTGAAAATTGTAAAAAACCCGATTTTCAACTCAATTGCCAATTGCAGACTTACATTTATTCAATAGCCAAACGATTATGGTTAAAGCAATTAAAGAAAAACGGTAATTCGTATTTTTTTAGAGAAGATGAAGAAAATGAAATTGAAGATGTAGAAAGCGATATGAGCATTTATCATCAAAAAGAAACGGATTTGGATAAAATGCAACAGAGTCTTACACAACTTGGTGAGCCATGCAAAACGTTGATTAATGATTTTTACATCAATAAAAAAAGCATGGATGAGATAGCAGAAAAATTTGGTTACACAAATGCAGATAATGCAAAAAACCAAAAGTACAAATGTTTACAACGATTAAAGAAATACTTTTTTGAAAAAGAAGAAAATATTGAAGATTAAAAAGATAGAGATATGAGGAATACAGATGTGTTTGATTGCTATTTAAACAACGAACTTAACGAAACCGAAAAGGTAGCGTTTGAAACACGATTAAAAAACGATCATCTTTTTTGTGATGCTTTTGAGCATCATAAAAAGTTAATAAATACGTTGCAAGAATACACTAACCAAACAAACCTAAGAGCTACTTTAAAAGCCATTCACGAAAAAGAATTTGGCGGCCATGCACAAGTTATTTCCATTAACGCTCCAATAGGATTTTTTAAACGTTATGGTAAAACAATGGCTGTGGCGGCAAGTACCGCTGCAATAGTAATGTTTTGCTCAATAGCGCTTTTCAATCAACAAAAGCAACAACAAGAGGAGCTTACCACATTAGGTAAAAAAGTGTTGGCCTTAGAATACACCAACGATGCCATTGTTGAAGAAATAGTAAAAACCAACACAAAATTAAATTACGTACCTGCAAATTATGAAGGAAGCGCTTTTGCCCTAAATAACAACGGCTACATTGTTACTAGCTACCACACTATTAAAGATGCAGATAGTATTTTAATTGAAAACGCAAATACAAAAAGAACGTTAACCACAGTGGTTTATCAAAACCCAAAATTAGATATTGCTGTATTGCATGTAAACGAAATTTTAGTTGCTAAAGATTGGCAAGTGCCGTTTTGCATAAGCGATAGAACCCTTGATATTGGCGAAAAAATTTACACCTTGGGGTATCCGCGTAAGGACATTGTTTACGGCGAAGGATCTATTAGCTCGTTAAGTGGATTTAATAACGACTCAAAAATGTATCAAGTTTCTATTCCGGTAAACCCGGGTAATAGCGGTGGACCGGTGTTAGACGAACAAGGTAATTTAATTGGAATTGTGCGTGGAAAAAACAAACAAGCCGAAGCCACTGGTTTTGCCTTAAAAACTCATGAATTAATTGAAGCAGTTGCTAACTGCGCTAAAGAATTACAAAAAGAAGATTTAGTAATTAGCGCCAAAAAGTCGAATTTAAAAGGTGTTAAACGCACCGAACAAATTAAACGCATAACACCTTATGTGTTTAATGTATTGGTTTACAAAAACTAATATTCTAAATACGGTTTTAACTTCTGGAAAAGTGCTTCATCGTTAATTAAGGTTTTTAAACTCTCTTCGGTGAGATTTTGTTTACGTTTATAATTAAAAATCAGCTTTGTTAATTCATAAGTAAAGTAAGGATTTTTATTGATTGTTTTAAAATCGGCTTCGTTGATGTTTAGTTTTTCTACTTTTGATGGATCAACTTTTACATTGTTCTTAATATTTTCAAACATCTCGGGCGTAAAGCCATAAACCTCTGTTAGCTGATTAATTGTTACGTAGCCTCCAAGCATACTTTTGTATTTTAATATGCGTTTTGCAAAACTTGGGCCAATCCCTTTTAATTCCAATAACTGCAAACTATCCGCCGAATTTAATTCAAGTATAAAATTTGATTTTTTTCCGCCAGAAGTTTTTTCTTCATTTTTTGTTGATGATTTTTCAATAACGATATAATCTTCTAATTGATTGTACAAATAATCACTCACACCATAAATTTTTTTTAGGTCTTCTTTTTGTTTAAAAATAAATCCTCTGTTTCTAAATTTAATAAATGTAGCAGCCGTTTTTTCTCTAAAGCCAAGTTGTACCAATTGTTTTTCTGTAACCGTGTTTGGATTAAAAGCGAATAATTGTGCAGGTTTTTTATTAGAAGCGTAGTGGTAATTTTTATAATTTTTGTTCGAGACATAGGCACTGTCAATTCCTTGTTCTATCAAAGGAAGGTTGTGAACCGTTATGTTTGCTGGAGTTATAAAATAGTTAATGTTTAATCGTAAAATCAACAATAAAAACATTACAATGCAAAGCACAAGTAATCCGTTTCGTTGCTGTTTATTAAATCCGAAATAGCTATTTAAAAACTTAAACATGTTTATTTTTACTATTAAACAAATAATATATAGGCACACCAAGCGCCATTATTACTAATCCCCATAGGGTGTTTTGAGGTTTAAATACGATAAGATTTATACAAATTGCTGCAGTAATTAAAATGTAAAATGCAGGTAATAAAGGATAACCAAAAGCTTTGTAAGGGCGTGCTAAATCTGGAAATTTTTTCCTGAAATAAAACAACGTGCTAATTGTAACAATGTAAAAAATTAAACTTGCAAAGGTGCTATAATTTAATAAATCGCCGTAACTGCCGCTTAAACATAACACACATGCCCATAAGGCCTGTATCCAAAGCGCATTAGCTGGGACTTGATTTATGTTTAATTTTTTTGCGGCTTTAAAAAATAAATTTTCGTTAGCCATGCTTTCAAATAAACGTGCGCCAGAAAGTATTAATCCGTTATTACAACCAAAGGTTGAAATTACAATTAAGCCAGCCATTAAGTATTCGCCCGCAACACCAAACACGCTTCCAAGCGCAGCAGAACCTACCCTATCAAATGATGCATGAGCAACACCTCTTTCAATAATGGTAGCAGAATTTTCAACACCAATTGCGGGTAACAACATGTAGTAAGCTAAATTAGCAAGTATATAAACAACAGTTACAATTAATACACCAAAAAATAATCCTAAAGGAATATTACGTTGAGGTTCTTTAATTTCGGCGGCTATAAATGTAACATTGTTCCAAGCATCGCTGCTAAACAAAGCGCCTATTAAAGCCACGCCTAAAGCGCTAAGCAAATCGCTTAAATTAAATTTATATTCAAAGTCAGATAAAAAATTTGGGTTTGGGTTAAAAGGCAAATTTAAGTTAGTGCCAAAATAATTTAATTTGTAGCCAACAATTAATCCAACCAAAATTAATCCAAACAAGGCAATTAGCTTGGTGCTAGTAAACAAGCATTGAATAATTTTTGCATTATTTATTCCTAAACTATTAATATAGGTAAGCACTAAAACACTTGCCACAGCCAGTAATTGCGCATTGTTTATTGAAAAAGAATAAATCGTAAGAAAAGTATTATCAGGTGAAAATATTGGAAAAAACACCGCCATAAATTTAGCAAAGGCCACAGCTACCGCAGCAATTACGCCTGTTTGAATAACTGTAAAAACAGTCCATCCATAAACAAAAGCTGTTAATTTACCATAGGCTTTTTTTAAATAAAAAAATTGGCCGCCTTCTTCTGGAAGCATGCCTGCGAGTTCGCCATAACTTAAAGCTGCAAGCAACGTAATAACTCCGCTAAATAACCAACAAGCCAAAACCCAATAAGCAGATCCCAAAACACGCGTCATCTCTGCACTCACAATAAAAATACCAGAACCAATCATGCTGCCAGATACCAACATAATTGTATCAAATAAATTTAAAGTTCGTGTTTTAGTTTGCTTCATAAATGATAAAGATAATTAAATTTGCATTTCTTTTTAAACATGAAGGTAATTAGCGATAGAGTTAGTATTTTATCAAAAGATAATTTAGTAAGTGTTGTAATTTTAAGCAACACCAGTAAACAAAAATTAATAGGTTTGTTTTTGTGGCTCTTTGCCTGGACAGTATGTGGGCTTATTGTTTTTATTAATTATTTTAAAACCACCGATCAAAATGCTAAGCTTTTTATAATTGTTTATTTATCGTTTTGGGCTTATTTTGAATATAAAATAGCTAAAGTTTTTATGTGGAGGCGCAATGGAAAAGAAAAAATTTGGTTGAAAGAAGGATTTTTAAATTTGCAAAAAGAAATTAATGGCCGAGGAAAAGTAACCGAATACGAAGTGAGTTTAATAAATGATTTTAAAGAAATTGAACTAAGTAATACCAGCTGGGCTGATAATATTAATCAAAGTTTTTGGGTAAAAGGCGGTGAGCGCTTAAGTTTTGAGCATCAAGGCAAAGTAGTTTTGTTTGGTATGCAACTTACCGAAAATGAGGCTTTTGAAATTTACAAAGCCTTAAAAAAACATTTAACATAAGAATAACCTTTTGTTAATTTCGACAAACGGTAAAATAAATAGCTGAATATTTTAAGGTTAAATTTGTTTAGGTTTATATTGCACATAAATTTAAGTTAACTTATATGATTAAAAATCTAACTCTTTCATTAGTAGCTGCTTCCTTATTTTCAGCTAACCTAAGCCAAGCCCAACTCAGAAATTGTGCAACTAGTGCGCCTTCCCTTCAATACGAAAACTGGGTGCAAAGTTTATACCCATCAAGCGGGCCTGGAAAAGGCGGTAGCAGTAATAATAGCACTCAAGCAATATTTAATATTCCTGTTATAGTGCACGTAATTCATAATAATGAGCCTATTAATTCGAATACAGCGAATACAGGTAATAATATAAGTACTGCCCAAATCTTAGATCAAATAAATATTTTGAACGCTGATTTTAACGGTACTAACCCTGATACTACTCTAATTCCTGCAGTTTTTAAACCATTGTTAGGGAAGTTTCAGGTTAACTTTTGTATGGCGGTTGTAAACCCAACAGGTGGCGTACTTGCAACTCCCGGAATTGACCGTATTAACAGAGTTTCTAAAGGGTGGAATGCATTTCCATACACCATGGCATACGTAGATGGAACTGTAAAACCTAACAGTATTTGGGATCCTAACCGTTATTTTAATCTATGGGTTGTTCCTTTAAGCGGAGGCACATTAGGCTATGCCACCTTCCCTATGCCAGGAGCATCTGGGCTTGGAGGCTTAACTTCAAACTTTGGAACGCCAACTACAGATGGTGTTGTAATACCTGGTGCTTATTTTGGAAGTATAGGAACTGCTTCCTTAACAATATACAATAAAGGTAGAACAGCAACGCACGAAGTTGGCCACTGGATTGGTTTGCGCCATATTTGGGGCGATGGAACGTGTGCAACGGATTTTTGTAACGATACACCTCCTGCGCAAAATGCAAACGGACCTTGCCATACGCATCCATATAAACTTGGCACATGCGGAGGAAATACAACAGGTGAAATGTTTATGAATTATATGGATTATACAAGAGATAATTGTATGTACATGTTTACAATGGATCAAAAAAACAGGGCACAATTGGTTATGACTCATTCGCCTATGCGTGTAACACTATTAACATCTACGGTTTGTAATTTACCAACAACTACAGATGATCTGGCCATATTGAACGTAATTTCTCCAACTTATTCTCAAGTAATAAATTGCGCAAACAGCATTACGCCGCAAATACGAGTTTCAAACCTAGGTTCAAATTTAATAAGCAGCGCTGTTTATAATTATAGTGTAAACGGCATGCCTTTGCAAACATTTAACTGGACAGGTAACCTTGCGCCTGGTGCAACACAAACAATTACCTTACCAGCAATTACGAATATACCTAGCGGAAATAAAGCATTTAGTGTTACCGCAACCTCGCCAAACGGAGGTGTTGATAATAACCTTACAAACAATAATAATATGCAGAACTTTAGCATTATTAACTCATTTACCATGAATGCCAGCTCAGCAACTATTTGTGCAGGAAGTCCTGCTACACTTACCGCGAGTGGAGGAGCAACTACCTATTCTTGGAATCCAGGTGCGATAACAGGAACCCAAGTTGTATTTAGCCCGGCTTCAACTACAATATATACTTTAACAGGTAGTACCGGAACGTGCTCAAACACAAGAACAACAACAATTGTTGTGTCTGGTTCGTTAAGTATAAATGTAAATACTGCTTCTATATGTGCTGGAAGCTCAGCAACACTAACGGCAAGCGGAGCTACAACCTACACGTGGAATACAGGCTCTAACTTATCAAGTATTGTAGTAAATCCAACCAGCACAACTCAATATACTGTTAGTGGTAATAATGGCAGTTGCAGTGGTAATAAAACAACAACTGTAGTTGTAAGTATTACTCCAACAGTTACTGTAAATTCACAAACAATTTGTAACGGTTCTAACGCAACGTTAACTGCCGTTGGCGCAACTAACTATAGTTGGAATACTGGTGCTACAAGTTCTGTAATAAATCCTAACCCAACAAGCACAACAGTTTATACAGTAATAGGTACCAATGGAACATGTTCAAACACAAAAACCTCTACTGTTACCGTTAATGCTAGTCCTACAGTTAATGTTAATTCGGCATCTATATGTTCAGGGGGGTCTGTAACACTTACCGCCACTGGTGCAACAACCTATTTATGGAATACTGGGGCCACTGCTTCCTCAATTGTTGTTAGCCCAGTAAGTACAACTAACTATACTGTTACTGGTACAAATGTATCGTGCAGTAACACAAAAACAACTTCGGTAATTGTAAACACTACACCTACAGTTTCTGTAAACAATGCAACTATATGTAATGGCAACACAGCAAATTTATCTGCAAGCGGAGCAACAACGTATACATGGAACACTGGTGCCACCACCAATGCAATTAATCCAAATCCAACAAGCACAACAATTTACACAGTTTCTGGCTTTAATGGAATTTGTGTTAATACAAGAACGGCGATAGTTGTTGTAAATGCAAACCCTACAATTACTGCTAATAGTGCTACCATTTGTAGTGGTAACAACGCCAACATAACCGCCGCTGGAGCTACAACTTATACTTGGAACACAGGAGCAAATACATCAGCTATAAATGTGAGCCCAATTGCAACAACAATATACACTGTAAATGGCACTAGTGCTAATGGCTGTGTTGGGACTAGAACAACAATTGTAAATGTAAATGCTACCCCTACAGTTGCTGTAAATAATGTTACAATTTGTACTGGCGGAACAGCAACTTTAACTGCGAGCGGTGCAGCTACTTACGTATGGAATACTGGCGCTACATCTGCAAACATTGCGGTTACACCAACTGTAAATACAACTTATACGGTTATTGGAACTAGCAATGGTTGTACTAATACAAAAACTGTTTCTGTTGCCATTGGATCAGCACTGAGTATAAATATTGCCGCATCAAACACAGCAATCTGTAATGGCAACTCAGTAAACCTAACAGCCAGTGGTGCCACTACGTATACTTGGAATACTGGCGCTAACGTATCTGGGATTTCGGTTTCTCCAACATCAAACACTACTTACACAGTTAACGGCACTTCAGGTGCGTGCGGTGGAAGTAAAACCATTTCTATTGTAGTTAATTCAAACCCAAGTGCAACTACAACGCAAACAAATGTAACTTGCAATGGCTTAGCAAACGGTGCATTAAACGTATCACCTAGTGGTAATGGGCCATTTACAATTAATTATTTACCAAGCGGCCCAAGCAATTTGGTTGCTGGCACCTATTCAGTTATTGTTACAAGCGTAAATGGTTGTTCATTTAACACAAGTGCAACAATTACTCAACCAGCAGTACTTTCGGCTAATGTAAACGCCAACAATACGTCGTGCAACACATCGTGTAATGGTTCAGCTTCAGCAATTGTTACTGGTGGTACAGCAGGATATAATTACACAGTGCTACCTACAGGAGGCAATGCTGCCAATGCCGCAAATTTGTGTGCCGGTTCTTATACTTACCTAGTTAAAGATGCTAACGGTTGTAACACAAGCGCGGTATTTTCTATTGCAAATGGTACAACTGGTTTAAACATTGCAGCTTCAAGTACTTTAGCTTCGTGTGCTACTTGTACAAATGGTGTTATTACAGCTACGAGTAACGGTACTGGTCCATTTACTTATGTTTGGACTCCGGGGAACTTCACCACACAAACAGTTTATGATGTAGCGGTTGGGTGTTACACAGTTACAATTACCGATAACAGCGGATGCACAGGAACCAATACAACATGTGTAAACTATTCTACTTCAACAGGATTGTTATCTGCTAGTTTAGATGCAAGTCAAGTTTTAGTATATCCAAATCCAAATAATGGTGTGTTTAATGTTCTAAGTAATGTTCAATTAAACAAGTACCAATTATTTGATGTTACTGGTAGAATTATTTCAGAAAACAAATTAACTGCAGGTGTAAAAGAAGTAAATTTAACAACGCTTGCCTCTGGAATCTATTACATTAAAGTATTTGGCGAGCAAGGCTCAGTAAGTAAAAAAATAGTGAAAGAGTAAATTTACATTCAAAAGAAGCATTCAAAAAACCCTCGCGAATAAGTGAGGGTTTTTTGTTTTGAGGAAGTGTTATCGTTTTTTATTAGCGCAAATTCTAAGCATAATGTTATACTTTAAACCTTGGTAACTCGATTTGGCTTGATAAAAAATAAAATTTGCTGTATCGGTTTTAATGAGTTTAAAATTACCACCAAGGTGATCGTTTTCATAGTTGTTAGAATAGTCGTTCACAAGAACTGGATTATTTTTATGAGGGGTAAATGTATTTCCGCTATCCGTTGAAAAATAAACGCCTAATTGAGCATCGCCCACATTACCCGATTTATCAAGGTACATGCGCTTTGTAATGTAATGATGCCAAGCACCCATTTTGAACTTTTTTGTACCCGCAACCATTAATAAAATAGTATCCTTATTAATCTCAATGTAGTTGGGTTCAATACATTTTTCAGAACTTCGCCAACCCGTGTGTTGGTCTAGTACAGGATTGTTTTTATTTTGTTCCCAATGAATTAAATCGGTAGAACGCGCCATACCAACGGATTCATACTCTTTAGAATTTACACCATCGTAAAACAAAATAAATTCATTTTTGTAGTGTTTCACTTTCGCATAAAAAACAGAAGTTTCATTCCAGCTCCCGCTCTCCCCCGGCGATAATATAGGATTTTTATAAACACTGTAAGGTCCTAAAATACTAGTAGCAGAAACAGCAATGCCAACATGTCTCTTTCCATCTGTGTCGTAGCCATCTAGAAACAGATACCACTTGTTTTTAAACCTTACAAGGTCGGAGGGAGACGCCGCTTGAGCAACTGTGTTGGTTTTATCAAAGCCAGCCCACGTACAATTTTTGAAATCATTAGGTGTAAGAATAGGATTACCATGGTTTGCTTCTTGCCAATGAATTAAGTTGCTTGAAATTGCTGCATAAACCTGCATTTTAGAAGTATCGCACTCGGTTACAAGCATCACCCATTTATTTATAATGCTATCAAATGCAATTGAAGAGAAAGACATACTTTTTCCGCCAAACTCTGGCCACAATGTTGAAGTGATTACTGGTGTGCCGAGACTGTTAGTATAACCGCCAGGATTTTTGTTCCAAAAAACCACACGTTGTTTTGAAACAGGAAAGCCTGAGCCGCGCTTTAGCACTCCTAAATAAATTATAGATCTTTTTGTATCAATTGCTTTTATCTCTCTTATGTTTTCAACGCCCGCATCATACAGTGGCACATTGCTTCCCCAACCAATCGTCCAATTTTTTAAATTAGTTTCATTAATAAAAAAATGAGTAGGGAGATTTATGCGTATTGACGAATCGTTGGCAGAAAAACTTTCTACAGTAAAATAATTTCCTTCGATGGTATTATCTTGCTCATAATTTACAAGCATACACGGCTCGAATAATGGTGCTGAAAAAGAACTTGTTTTTAATACTTCTTCTTTGCAGGCACTCATAAAAAGTACAAGGGTTGGTAATAAATATAGATAAGGTAAACGAAACATTTTATAGCTACAAATATAAACGCTCTTTTTTAAGCTCCGCCAATATGTGCGTAATAGAATAAAATTAAAAATCAACCTTCACATAAAATAATGGTAAAAAACCTAATTGATAATTTCTGGTGAATGGGTCAGCGCTTATGTTTGCAGGGTCTGGTGAATAACTTAAGGCTAAGATATTTTTGGTGTTTAAAATATTAACCAAATCTAAGGCCAACTCTGTCCCAACTTTTTTGCCATTTATTTTAAAGGATAATCTAAAATCTAATCTGTTATATGCAGGAAATTGTAAAGTGTTTACTTTATCATCTTGCGCAACAATATCCATAACAGCATTGCTAGCAGCAATATTTACAGGGGAATAACGCCTGCCACCACCATACGTTGCTTTTAAACCAAAACTTAGCGAATTTCTTTTTGCCTTTCCAACATTGTATTCTAAGCCACCTAAGGCGTTTATAATATAGTTCCCATTGAAGTCTGTATTGGCCGTAATACCATTGCTACCTGTATATTTACTTTCAAACAAGCTGGCACTCATCATGTAAAAATAATGGTTGTGATATAATTTCTCTAATGTTAGCTCAACTCCATAATTATAACCCGTGCCCGTATTTTGCATATTGTAAATAGGGAAAAACCGATTGAATGTTGCACCCCTGTTTAAGGCACTAACGCTTGATTTTACAGCATATACAGGCACATTCCACAAATATTGATAGTACAGCTCTGTTTTTATTTTTAAATAGTTTGTGGCAAAAAAATCATATCCAAAAACTAGGTGTTGACTTTTTGTAAAACCTAAATCTTTGTTCGCCAATTGTTTTTCTGTATTTGGAAATAAAAAATTATTTTTTACGATGCTATCAGGTATGGCAAAATACAAATATGTTTGTTGCATTTGGCTGTGTAAACCGTAAGATAGGCTTAATAATTGATTGCGCTTTAATTGATAGCGGAAACTTGCTCTCGGTTCAACGGCATATTTATTATTGAGCGATAAAAACTGACTAAATAAGCCACCATTAAAACTTAATTGTTCGTTAAATTTATGTACGTAAGAAAAGTAGGGTTGCAACAAGTAAAAATTAGTTTTTGTAAGAATTCTGTTTTTAAACGGTTTGGACTCAATGCTCGCTGTAACTGTATCGTAAAGAGAATTTATTTTTATATAATCATCAAAGTCCGCATCAATTCTATTTAAAAATGCACCTGCTTTAAAACTATTTTTAGGATTTATTTTGCTTTTAATGTACCAACTTAATGTGCTTTTTGTTTCAATAAATTTGTAGTCTAAAATTTTTGGAAGCGTATCTTTTGGTACAAAATCTTTATTACGCAAAACTAAAAAGTGCGTTACATCAATAACTTGCGAAGATAGCGCTAGTGTGGTTTTCATAACTGTTCTGCTATTTATGCCATAAGTATTATTAACGATAAACACGCCCATATTCGAGTTAAAATATTGATCTCGGTTTAAATCACCATACAACTCTTTAGGACGCTCTTTGGTTTTGCTTAAAACAATAGCAATGTTACTTAAGCCACCAATGCTATTTACACTAAATACACCTGCCTTTTTGGTAGGAAAATTTAATCGTAAACCAATATCTTGATAGCCAGGCACGGCGCTGGTTCCTATGTTAAAATTCACGGCCGAAAATAATTTTAAAGTAGAATACCTATACGTTACTAGATAACTTGCGCCACTTTTTTTACTCAACGGCCCCTCTAAAGCAAGCTCAGTACCTAAAAAACCAAATTGAAAAGTACGTTCGTGTTTTTCGTTATTACCGTTGCGCATTTTTAAATCAAACACACCACCTAATGCATTACCATAATTGGCTGGAAAAGCACCTGTGTAAAATTCGCTATTTGCTAAATATTTATTATTAATGATACTTTGCGGTCCTCCGGCCGAACCCGCTACAGCAAAGTGATTGGGGTTAGGAATATCCACTTCCTCTAATCGCCATAATAATCCCGAAGGGCTATTACCACGCACCACAATATCATTTCTGCTATCGTTAGTGCCTTGCACACCCGCAAAATTACTAGCCATGCGCGCAGGGTCTTGTCTGCCACCAGGATAACGCTCTGTTTCTTCAATACTAAAACTTTTCATGTTTGAATTAAGCATAGTAGCAACCACATCGGTGTCCTTGCTTGCCTTTACTTCAACCTCAGCTATATCAATGGTACTTTCTTCAAGCTCAATGTTTAATACAATTTCTTTACCGCTTGTAACTATTATATCACTTACAGGCGTTGTAACATAACCGGTATAAGTAAATAAAAAAGCTTGTCTGCCAACTGGTATGTTTAATAATTTAAAATTTCCATTGTTATCGGCCGCAACATTTATTTTTAGTGTAGGGTGTTTTAATTGTACAATTGCTCCAGGCAAACCCATGCCTGTTACTTTATCCGAAACCTTACCCTTTACAGTTTGAGTGGTTTGAGAGAAGGTAATTTGAACAGTGAAGATTAGAAAGGCTACAATTTTTTTCATTGGATATGATTTATTTTGAGCAAAAGTAACGTGGCAAGATAGTATTTCTATGGCAAAAAATACAAATGCTGAATTAATATTATTGAAAATCGTAAATTAATCTTCTTTCCACAACTCATAATCTGCCACCGAGTTTTCAACTCTATAGGTTGGCGTTTGTGCACCGTTAGATAATTTGTTTACTTGTTCGGATACATATTTTTGTAATTCGTTAAGTGTAATTATTTTATCTGCATTTGAATCGGCGTTTAAATTTTTTAATCCGGATAATAGGCAGTAGGTAAATAAACCGTTGTTCCAATCTTCTCCTTCAAAAGCAGCCTCTGTTCCTCCGGCCGAAGATATAATTGTGGTTCCAGAATTTTTTCGAATATCTGAAAAAACAATTTTGGACATTTCTAGCGCAGTGCTTTGTGTATACGTTTTTCCTAAAAAAGTTGTACTCCTTTCTTTCTTATCCGAGTTGTTTTTTTGATCTACTTCTTTTGCGTCTAAATCTACCTCGCCACTAAAACAAGCGTCAATAAACATTAATTTCCGAGTTGGTTTTATTCCACCTAATATTTTTTCAAAACTCGTAAAAGGAATAGCTTTGGTTTTTGGGTCACTAAAATCAGTATAATAGGTAGGGAAATAGTAATTAAAATCTTCGTCCAAGTAGCCATGTCCTGCAAAAAAAACCATTACCACATCATTAATACTGGCGCTTTCAAAAAATTTATTTAGATTGGTTATAGAATCATTTGAAAAACTTTTATTTATAATTTTTTTTACTTGTATTTTTGAAAATGCTTTTGAGTTCACCATTGTTTTTGCAATATCTGAAGCATCCTTCACGGCATAACTTAAATCAAACTTTTTATTTTCAAACTGTTCGCTAGCCATTACAACCAAGTATAAATTAGGCTTTACAACTTTGGTGTTATTATAAAATCTGCTCACCTTTGCGCTCGATCCGCCTGTTTCATCCTTTACCAAAAACTCAAATCGGTTTATGCCTGAAACAGTTTCTAATTCAATCGTTTTTTCATAGAGTTTGTTTTTATTGCTCGGAATAATTTCTGAAACTACAGTAACACCGTTGTTGTATACCTCTAGCTCTTTTAAATCAGATATTCCTTTGTTTGCCACAAGGCTAATGCTAACCTTATTTTCAGCTATTTCTGTTAGTTGTATTTTTTGAAATTTTGGTTTACTAGAAAAATTAATTTTTGCGTTGGAACTTAAGCCCAAAACTTTTAATCGCTTGTTATAGGCGTTTTCGTAAGCCTTTAAAAGTAAAGTATCTGAACAGCCAAACTCTTTAAGTACTTTATGAGGTTGGTTTAAGTATGCATCAAACTGATCGAAATTTAAAATTTCAGAGTCGTATTTAAAGCGCATGTTTTTAATAAATTCTTTTGAGCCCATGTAATTTAAGTCTTGAGTAAGCATAAAAAAATTATCACCAATTCCGTTTGCAAATTGCCCAATTATTTTTTTGTTTTTTAAATCCACAAAAGTTAGTAAGGAGCTTTGTGAGCCACTCACTATTAATTTTTCATCGTTGTTTATGTAATAAAATTTAGGAAAAAATATTTTTAGTGGGCTTAAATCCACAACTACATTGCCTTGTGTGTCATATACCTTATTGTTATTTCCATTCACATCCGATAAGGCTATGTAATTGCCAAGATTACTGGTTTGTTTGAATGAATAAATCTCATCACTGCCAACTAGTTTATGATTTACAAGTTCTTTCCCAGTTTCAATTTCATACTCAGAGTATATATTGTTTTTACTTGAAGCGCTGTCGTAATTTTGCTTAGAATACCAAATACCTATTTTACTCTCATTCTCTAGCAACTTAAAATCATAGCAATTATAGCTTATGGCGTAATTTTGTTCAATGTTTTTCGACTTGATATTTATTTTCACAATAGCATAAACATCCATCTCTACTTCGGTTTCACTAATGTTAATCTTCTTTTTAATATTGGCAGAAGTAAAAACAAATTTTTTATCTTTACTTAAAATAACTTTTGAATTATTTGCCCAATTTGGATTTTCATAGATTGGTTTTTTTGTTTTTCTATTCAAAAATTCAAAACCACTGGCTTTTGGTACAAAAACAGTACTATCATTATAAACTATTAAGTTTGCAGGATTTAGCGCCGCCATGCCAAACATTCCAGGATAGCTTTCTTCTTTTTTAGTGCGCAAATTTAAAATACAAAGCTTGTTGTAATCGCTATAATAAAACTCATTATTTAAAAACCCAGCCACAAAAGCATAAACGTTTTTTTTGAGTGTACTGGTATATTTTTTTTTGCTAAGGTTATAAATGTGTAAGCCTAAATTTTGAAACGATTTACCAGAGTTTACTACAACCTCACTATCGTTTATAAAATAACTTCCATATATAAAGGATGTATCGTTATTCGAAATATCTTTTAGCGTTGCGTGTTTAGTAAAGTTGGTTAAGTTCCAAATAGTTGCAGAGCTGCCAGAAGTGATAAACATCCAACGTTTGTTTGGGCTAACATCTACCCCGCTTACGCTAGCAGCAAAAGACTGCTTCTCGGCAATTACTTGAAACTTATTTATAGGATTTAAAATTTTGAGTGATTTAAAAGGGTGAAAAGAATTTGCCAATAACCGCGAGGAATTATTGTTTACACAAACATTTGTAAATCTATAATTTAAATACTGTGCCACTAGTTTTTTAGATTTTAAATCTATCAACTTCACCCCATTGGTTGTGCAAAAAATTGCATTGTTAGTACCACTTAAAAAATCTATATCATAAACGTACTCATTTGATTTAAAATTGATAGTATCTGGCGCTATAACATTAGTGCGTTTATTAATGTCTTTTAGTGTTTTTTTATCAATGTAACTGTAATTGTATTTTGGTGAATTTATTTCGTGTACCACCTTGTTGGTTATAAGATTAATTGTTAAATAGCCTGTAGATGCGAAACAAAACAAGAGGGAGTCTTTTACCTTAGCGCGAACAATTGTGCTTGGCACTTGCATTAATACATTGCTGTTAGTAAGGTTGTTTGCCTCTTGCCTCACAATTTCTTGAACTGTTCCATTACTTTTTGCCAAAATTATTGTGTTTGTTTTTTTGTAGTAAGAAGCGCTTAAAATATAATCAGAAAGGTTAAACACCTTGCTAGAAACTAACTTTTTTGACACAATATCGTAATGCACAGTAAATGCGCCAATACTTGCAAAAATACCTGAGTTACTTGTAAAAAAGCAACTTGTTATAGGCAATGAGCTGTAATAACCTGCGTTTTCTAATCCGTTTAGTAAAGTGGTTGATGTAATTGTACTTTGTAAACTTAGTTTTTGGTTTGTAAACTCGTATATTTCAATTTTATTGTCAATACTAACTAAAATCAGGTTGCCATTTGAATTAACGCTTAAGTTTTTGGCGCCGCTTTCAAGACTGGTTTCGTCAATTGCCTCAGTAGTTTCAGTGTTATATACAGTTAACACATCAGAACAGATTGCAAAATTTTGACTATTATTAAAAAAAACAATACCGTTGTATAGATTATAATTTATTTCTTTAGGCAAAATCAATTTTACATTGGTTAATTGAGCCAAAAAATTGCTGGCACAAAGCACTATTAAAATAACAAAAGAATGTAGTTTTTTCCGCATGATTTTATCAATATTACAAAAAATAATAAAACCTAAAGCCTTAAAATTTGTTTGTTCACTCAATAAATATTTTGTAATTTTATATGGTATGGCAAAGTGTAAAAGCTTAGTAGTAATTGTTTGTATAATTTTTTCAACCCTCGCAAAGGCTCAATTTAATTATGGGCATCAAATGGAATTTGGCAAAAACCGAATTCAATACCAAAATTTTGTTTGGACTTATTTTGACTACGAAAGGTACCGCGTTTATAACTATCAAGGCGGTATTGAAATTGCAAAGTATGTGGCTTTAGTTGTAAATAAAGAATTACCAATTATAGAGAAACGATTGGATTATGTGCTAGAGGATAAAGTAAACATCATAGTATACAACAATCAAAACGATTTTAAACAAAGCAACATTGGCCTACAATCAGGCGATATGAGTAATATTGGCGGTATGACAAAAATTGTTGGAGATAAAATTTTTGTTTTCTTTAATGGTTCACATGCAGAACTCGATCAACAAATTAGAGCAGCGCTTGCTAAATTAGCCATTAACCAAGCACTTTTTGGGGGCTCGCTTCGAGATATGGTGCGTAGTTCAACACTTTTAAATTTACCTGAGTGGTATACAACAGGACTCGAAAAATATTTATCGGAAGGCTGGAATAGTTATAGTGATAATTACTTGTACGATGCTGTAAAAAACGATCTTTTTTTACAGCTTAATAAGCTAACAGGAAAACAAGCAACCAATGCTGGTCATGCTATATGGTATTATATTGTTGATACTTATGGCGAAAGTGTGATTCCAAATCTACTTTACATGACTAAAGTTAGTCGCAGCCCCGATAATGCATTTTTATTTGTGCTAGGTGTTACGCAAGATAATTTGGTATATGATTTCACAGATGCTTACAATCGCCGCTTGTTTGCAAATAAAGATTCGTTAAGAGTTTCGCCAATAAATAACAACAGTGTTTTAAAAAAATATAAAAAACAGCGGCATTATTTTCAATTAAAGGTTAGCCCCGATGGCAAACAAGTTGCGTATTCGCAAAATTATTTAAATCAACTGAAGGTATATGTAAAAGATTTAGAAACTGGTAAAACTCAACGCCTATTAAAACTAAATCCGAAGCTAGAACAATTAGACGACAATAACTATCCATTGTTGGCATGGCATCCTAAAGGAAATATTTTAGCAATGATTTACGAGAAAAAAGATCAACTTGTTATTCACACAAAAGATTTTGAAAGCAAAGAAGTAGTTAAACGTAATTTACCTGGCTTTGAAAAAGTAAACAGTTTTTCTTTTAGTGGCGATGGTAAAAAGTTGGCCCTAAGCGCTGTAAAAAAGAGTAAAGGACAGGCAGATATTTTTGTTTTCGGATTAAACACGAGTGCTGTTGATCAAATAACAAACGATATTTGGGATGATAACAATCCGGTATTCGTTAGAGGCAATAAACAAATTGTATTTGAGAGTAATAGAGAAAACGACACCATAAAAACAAAAGACGATGCAAATTATTTTGTAAAAATAAAACGTAATATGGATTTGTTTATGTGTAACTACCCGCTCACCAGCAAGGCCTTGGTGCGCGTAACCAATACCCCTAATGTAAACGAAACACAAGCGCAAACCTACAACAGAAATTATGTAACTTATCTTTCAGACGAAAATGGGATTTATAACCAATATGTAGCTGAATTTGATAGCACCATCTCCTTTGTAGATACAACAGAGCATTACCGTTATTTTTTCAAATCAAAGTGTGTAAGCAATTACGATAGAAATATTTTAGAACAAAACATTAATTTTAATTCTACGCACGTTGCCGATGTAGTTTATGCCAACGGCAAGGATATGCTATTAGTAACACCACTAAACAAATTAATAGAACAAAAAAATGTTAACACTAAACCTACTTGGTTTAGAGGGAACGCACGACCAATAGTAAGCGACCCATCTAATTTTAATTTAGTTCCTTCTACAAACAATGAAACACAATCCTTAGAAAAAGATTCTGAAAATAAAGGCATTGATTTTGATAATTACAAACTTGAAGGCGAAAAACCAACAACGGTAAACACGCCAACTATCAATAATAACAAGGCTTCAAAAGACACTACACGTATAAAAAATATTAAAAAAACTTCTGAATTCAAATTCCCAATTCAAAAAAATTATTATACTTCTTTTTATTCTGATTATGTAGTTACGCAACTAGATAACTCGTTTATGGCAAACAACTATCAATTGTTTACCAACCCTGGTGCACCGCTGTATTTAAACCCAGGTGTAAATTTTTTAACCAAAGTCGCGATAAGTGACCTGTTTGAAGATCAAAGAATTGTGGGCGGTTTTAGAATAAATCCAACACTAGACAACGAGTTTATGTTGATGTATGAAAACAGAAAAAAACAGTTTGACCACCAGTTTATTTTTGACCGACAAACGTTTGCGCGTGTTGCCGACGATCAGTTTGCTACATCAGGATACTTCAATAAAATAAATACACATACTGGTTCATATTCTATAAAATACCCTTTTAATCCTGTTAGCGCCGTAAGACTATCTGTGCTTTACAGAAACGATAGAAAAGTTGCATTAAGTAATAGCGACTTTACCTTGCCTCAAAAAAACACATTTAGTAATTTGGCAGCTTTAAGGGGTGAATATATTTTTGATAATACACGCTTTGTTACGCTAAACATTTTTAATGGTTTTAGGGCTAAAGTCTGGGGAGAGTATTGGCAATTTTTAGAAACCGAAAATAATCGAAACATGATTACCTTTGGTTTTGATGCCAGGCATTATCAAAAAGTACATCGCCAAATTACGTGGTGCAACCGCTTTGCTGGCGGTAACTCCTTAGGAACAGATAAACTTATTTTTTATTTGGGCGGTGTAGATAATTGGTTAAACCCAAGCTTTAACCAAGCTATTAATGTTGTAAGGCCTACAGAATATGGCTTTCAAACCATAGCCACAAATATGCGCGGTTTCCAACAAAATATTAGAAACGGAAATAATTTTTTAGTTTATAATTCTGAATTAAGATTCCCATTGGTTAAGTATTTTTTCAATCGCTCATTCCGTTCCGATTTCTTAAACAATTTTCAACTCGTTGCTTTTGGCGATTTAGGGATGGCATGGTACGGTATAAATCCATTAAGTAAAGAAAATACCGAGAATTCTAATAGTTACTTGCAAGAAGGTAATAATGTAATAATTACCGTTACAAACCCTAAAGACCCTTTAGTTGCTGGCTTTGGCTGGGGTATGCGCTCGCGCTTATTTGGTTATTTTGTGCGTTTGGATTTTGGTTGGGGCGTAGATAAATTAGAGGTACAAAATAAAGCAATCATTAATTTTTCTTTAGCAACAGATTTTTAATATGGGCATGAACGAAATAGGGATTTTACTTTTAGTAGGATTATTTGCAGGGTTTTTAAGTGGATTAATTGGTATTGGTGGTGGTATTATTTTGGTTCCGGTATTGGTTTATTTTTTATCCATGAATCAAAAGTTAGCACAAGGCACCACGTTGTTTATGTTTCTGTTTCCAGTTGGTATTTTAGGTGTTTACCAATATTACAAAGGAAATAGCATAGATTATAAAACCGCAGGTGTTATGGCAATCACATTTATTGTAGGTAGTTTTTTAGGTGGAAAAACAGCAATGGCTATTGATACTAAAATGGTAAAACAAATTTTTGGAGGAATGATTATTTTAATTGGAATAAAAATGCTGTTTGATAAATAGTATGGTTTTGCAAGAAAAAATAAAAAAACTTGCTACGGATTTTTTTCCTGAAATTGTTGCCGTTAGAAGACACCTACACCAAAATCCTGAATTATCGTTTCAGGAATTTAATACAAGTAAATATATTCAAGAACAACTTACAAAACACAATATTACATTTACATCAGGTTATGTTACAACAGGAATTATTGCTACCATAAAAGGAAATAACGCTGAAAAACAATGCACACTTATTCGTGCCGACATGGATGCACTTCCTATTCAAGAAGAAAACAACGTTGCGTATTGCTCTATAAATAAAAATGTAATGCACGCTTGTGGCCACGATGCCCATACGGCCTGTGCATTAGGGGCAGCATTTATCTTAAACCAAATAAAAAGCGAAATAGAGGGCACTGTAAAAATTATGTTTCAGCCAGGGGAAGAGGTTTTGCCGGGTGGAGCTAAGCTGATGATAGAAGCTGGGGTGTTGCAAAATCCAAAAGTTGATAAAGCAATTGCTTTGCACGTATTTCCAAGTATGGAAAGTGGAAATGTGGGTTTTAAACCAGGGATGTATATGGCAAGTACCGATGAGCTACACTTAACGATTAATGGTAAAGGCGGCCACGCTGCAATGCCCGCAGAACACATAAACCCTTTGGTTGTTGCTTCTGAAATTATTTTAGAAGTAAACAAAAAATACATGTTGGCTTCTAATACAACCGTTCCTACTGTTGTTGCCTTTGGTAAAATTGAGGGCTTGGGAGCAACAAACGTTATTCCACCACAAGTAAGGCTACAAGGTACTTTTAGAACTATGGATGAAATTTGGCGGAAACAAGTTCATAAAGAATTACATGAACTTATTAATGAAATATGCTCTAAATACAATGCCAGTGCAGATTTTAAGATAGAACACGGCTATCCCTTTTTGGTGAATAACGAACAATTAACAAGCTCTTGTGAAAACAAAGCAAAAAACTATTTAGGAGAAAACTATGTACAGGAATTACCACTAAGAATGACGGCAGAAGACTTTGCTTTTATTACACAACAAGTACCTAGTTGTTTTTTTAGATTAGGTACTGCAAATAAAGCAGCCGGAATTACCTCAGGAGTGCACACACCAACATTTGACATCGATGAAAAATCATTAGAGATTGGTATGGGTTTGTTAGCTTATTTTAGCATAAATTAAAAATTGACATTGAAACATACTGTTATACTTTACAATCCTTATGCTGTTTTTTACACCATGCCTTTAGCCCTTATTGCTATAGGTTCGTATTTGGATGAGGCAAAATACAACGTAGTTATTATTGATGGGCGGCTAGAGAAAAATCCAATTAATAAAATTAAAGAACTATTAACACAAAACCCTGTATGTTTTGCAACTACGGTGCTTACTGGCAGCCCAATACAAGATGCGCTTACAGTTTCGCAACAAGTAAAACAACTAGCGCCGGCTTTGCCTGTAGTTTGGGGTGGTTGGCACCCATCATTATTTCCACAACATACTTTAGAAAACGAAAATATTGATGTAGTTGTAAACGGACAAGGTGAAATTACATTTGCTGAATTGTTAGAAGTCTTTGTTTCTAAAGCAGAATTAAATTCTATAAAAGGAATAAGCTATAAATTAAACAAGCAAATAATTCATAATCCAGAACGAACAATGGTTGACATTAACTCGTTTCCGGCATTTAATTATAATTTGATAGATGTGCCAGCTTACATTAAACTGAGTGGCAGAAATCAGTTAGATTATATTTCTTCTCAAGGATGCCGGTTTAGATGCTCGTTTTGTGCCGACCCATTTATGTACAAGCGTGGTTGGTACGGGTATAACTCAAAGCGCATGGGCGACGAGATAGAGACCCTATGGAAAAAATATAAATTTAATCACATACATTTTCAAGATGAAACCTACTTTACTTATGCAACACGCGTAAAAGAAGTAGCCGAGGAATTCATTAAACGTAAATTGCCAATTAGTTGGTTTGGGACCATGCGTGCCGACCAAGGCGTGCGTTTGAGCGAAGACATTTGGAAACTTTGCAAAGAATCGGGGTTAGAGCGTGTAATGATTGGTATGGAGGCGGGCACGCAAGAAATGTTAGATTGGATGCAAAAGGACATTAAATTAAATCAAGTGTACGAAGTTGCAAAGCTCTGCTTAAAATTTGATATTGCCATTAATTTCAGCTTTATAGTTGGCTTTCCAGGCGAAACAAAAGAAAGTGTTTTTAAAACATTAGATGTTATAAAAAATTTAAGAGAAATGAGTTCTACCTTTCATGTAGGAATTTTTTATTACAAACCTTACCCAGGCAATAAAATTGCAGATGAATTATTGCAAAATGGATATAAATTTAATTCAACCTTAGAAGAATGGAGCCGCTTTGATTATGTAGATAGTGGGAAAAGTGAGTGGCTGGATGATGAAATGTTGCGCTATATAGAAAATTTTAAATTTTATCAAAACTTAGCTTATAACAAACCAACACCAGGTAAATTTATTTTTAGAAAAGTAGCCAAGTGGCGTGTAGAAAATAAAAATTATAATTTCCCAATTGAGAAAAAGATTAAAGAATGGTTCATGCCAAGGCAACAGATGGCTTAGGCATAAATGAGTTTGTTGAAGTTGCCTTTTGCAAAATTGATAGTGCGTAAATGTCTCAATAAGATTTTGAACAATAATCATCTCGAATCAAAAACTACTCGACATCACAATGGCGCTCGATTAAATTGTATTTAGATAGAAGAAGTTGATTTCATTTATGAACTAGCTTTCTTAATACGGTTTAAAAAAGAATTTTATAATCCTTATATATATTCATATAGTTGACTATAATCCAAAAAATCGTAATCTTTTCAAGTACAACCGGACAGACAGAGAATGGCTTTGGCTCACATTATTACTTTACCTTCGGTCAGGCAGTTCCTTAGGTGCCACCTCGCTCAAAAGTGCACGGTACTATTGCCGAGCTAAAAAAACTTGTATCTTCGTGTTAAGTTTGTTGTGGGTAGACCTCTGAATTTTCAGAATGTCACCAACGCCTGCTTAAGAACTTTATTTGCAAGTGTAAGAAACGGTAATAGCAAGTAATAAAAATGGAAGACATTCTATTCAATTTTATATCAAAATACATTTCTCTTACAGAAGAAGAGAAAAATGTTTTACTTTCATTGGAGCTTTTTCACTCCGTAAAAAAAGGTACTATTTTACTTGCGGAAGGGCAAAAAACTCGAAACAGTTTTTTTGTTTTAAAAGGCTGTATTCGTTCATACTATATCAAAGACGGAGAAGAAAAAACCACCGCTTTCTTCACTGAAATGGAGGCTTTAACCCCGGCTTGTGTTATTAATAGAACCCCATCGGATCATTATATTATTTGTAATGAAGACTGTGTGCTTTTAATTTCAGATGCAGATATGTCTGAGGAAGTTAATAGCAGATTTCCAAAGTTTGAAATCATGTGTATGAAGTTTTCAGAGGAGTTACTTGCAAAGGAGCGTGTTGAATTTGATGAATTCAAAACTTCCTCGCCTGAACAACGCTACTTGAACTTATTACAAAAAAGACCAGACCTTATACAACGCGTACCTCAGCACCAATTAGCAAGCTACCTAGGCATAAAACCACAATCCTTAAGCAGACTAAGAGCCAGAATTTTGGAAAAAAGTAAGGCGTAAATCATTTCTTAACTTAAGTGAACGCCTTTTGGGGATGCCCCAATCTATTTTTGCAGCATCAATCAACATAAAAAGAAAAGATATGCAAAAGAAAATTTTAAGATTCAGCATTATTGTAATGATGGTGAGTAAGCTCCAAATCAAAGCTCAATATGCTATAACAGATAGCACTTACAAAAGGTATTTCATTGGTAGTTCTATGTTTTTATTGGGAAATTTGGCTACCACAAACAGCCCCAACTACGCGCAACTTAACCTAGGCTATCGTATTACAAGAAAAGATGTAGTCTCCTTAGAACTTGCAACTTGGAAAACTGCTTGGCCAATTGGCATAAACCCATTTTTTAACAAATCGTATGGAAAGCCGGAGGAAGAGTTTCCTGGGTATATTCGCGATTATGGTGTTGGGGTGGCTTACCAACGGTTTTTATGGAAAGGCTTATATGCGCAGGTTCATGTGTTTCCTTTTTTGCAAGATTTTATCAACGACAAAGGCAAAAAAATTGACAACGGTTTTCAGATTTTCAATCAATATCGAGTTGGCTATCATATTAAGCTTTTTAAGGATAAATTTTTCATTCAACCCTCCTTTGCAATTACACATCGTCCTTACCATACAAAAATGCCAGAGGGATTTAAACAGCAGGATGATAAATGGCCTAAATTTATGTTCAGTGAACCAGGACTTCATTTTGGATTTAATTTTTAAACAATTCACAGATGAAATTTGAAGACATCAAAGTTAATGTGAAGCTAAAGCTAGCTTCACTATGGACAAGTTTTATGTTCTTATATATTTATGTAGATTATTTCCACCTATACATGCCCGGTAGCTTGAAGGATATTCTGGCAGGGAAGGTATTTGTGTTTGATATTTCAACTGTTTTTTTAATGATAGCGATGTTTTTTGTTACAATTCCAGTTCTTATGATTTTTCTCTCCGTCACTTTACCTGCTAAAACAAATCGTTTAACAAATATCGTAGTGTCAATTATTCTAATTCCTTATATGCTGTTCAATTTGGCAGGAGAAGCTTGGTTGCATATGTATTTTGCCGCAGTTATAGAAGTTGTTCTTCTTTGTATAATTATTCGTTATGCTTGGAAATGGCCACGTATTGAAACATGAAAAACCAAACTTAATGTATTTAACAAATAGTAAAGACGTTTCGAGCACAAGCGTAAACACGGGTTTGATAAAAGCGGCGACATAGTGCTTCGGATTAAAGTTTATACTGAATTTAAACTTTAGTGCTTCTTATATAATTCAGTAATAATACCTTATATATATTAAATACATTTGGTATAAAAAATCGCCACCTTCACCAAGCTCGAAATCGCATGTTAATGTGAAACTGTGTAACGGCATCGGAAAAAAAGATTAGCTGTAAAAAGAGTTAAAAAGATAATAATTGTTATAGGAGCAAAAGCAAACGGAGCAAAAAATGTGATTTTAGAGTTAGTATAAAGGGTTAAAATTTGCTTTAAAAACAAATCCTTGTACAAAACAAAAAAACTAAAATTACATTTGGCGTTACTACAAAATATATTAATACCAAATGTATATAATATATAGTCCAAAAATCTGATGAAAATTTTCAATTATACAAGGCGGAAAACGCAGGCATAGCTAGAAGCTACGTCGAGTGTTTCCAACGAAGTAGAATTGGAAATTTTCGATGAGATTGGACTAGATATTATATATATTTGGTATGAAGCAAAAAACTAATCAACCACAAATAAAGCTTTTAATTCGGTAGCTTCTTCTGGTTTCATTCGTCCGCCAAGTATTAGGGATAATTGCCTGCGGCGGAGTGCGCTTTCAAAACGTTTTTTCTCTTCATCTGTTTCTGCGATAAGTTGTGGCACAGGCAAGGGCGCTCCATTTTGATCAATAGCAACAAAGGTTAAAATCGCCTCGTTGCATTTTGTTTTTTCGCCAGTAACCGGATTTTCAACCCATACATCAACATACACTTCCATGCTGCTTGTGAACGCGCGACTTACTTTCGCTTCTAGAGTAACTACGCTATTTTGTTTTATAGGATTATCAAAGCTCACATGGTTAATCGCTGCTGTTACAACCACGCGCCCGCAATGACGCTGTGCGGCTATGGCAGCCGTTATATCTACCCACTGTAATAATTTTCCACCAAATAAATTTCCAACATGGTTGGTATCGTTTGGTAATACAACTTCTGTATTAATTGTAAGCGACTGATGGGCTGTTCTTGGTTTCATACGCTACAAATTTAATTATAATAACAGTTCGTTTATAAATTAAACGATAAATTTGAATTAATACCAGGATGAAGTATACTTTAGACCGGTCTATAAGTCCTTTGTTGTAAAATATTTTCAGGAATGGCCAAATACTATCAATCATAACTTTAATAAAGCCCAATCTCTTATTCTTTTTCTTTAATATTTTTCAACGAAAAACTTAATTTTCTTATATCTGTATTATCATTAATTGAATCAAACTTAAACGCATAATTGCTATCTGCTTGATTATAATTGAAACGTAGCCCACCTAAAAAATCGTGATATAAAACATCTTCATCGTAAAATTTTAAAATTATTGGGCCTTTTGGCTCGGTTAAAAACAAATACATGCTGTTAATCTCTGCTACATCATCGGTATATTGTTCATCGGTTGTGCTTGTTAAGCTATTATTGGGCGTGAACAAATTAAAATACAAATCAGGTTTTACAAACAATCCAAAATCGTAGGCTTTATCCGATAGGGTTACAGAATCTATACTAAATTCTTTAATGTAATAGGTATAGTTTTTTAATTTTATTCGTTTATTAAAATTCCAAATTGGTTTATTATACTTTGCTTGCGAAGCATACAAATTATTTGTTTTCTTATAGGTTGTGCTATCTATAGTGTAGAGTTTAAAATTAACAACCAACTCAGTTTCAGATTGATTATCTGTTTGTAAATGCCACATTGGCCAACTATATTCGCTATGCTTATTTGAGTGTACAATTGGAGCCACAAAATCTACAGCGTTGTATTTTAAATATTCATTATCATCACAATAATTATAATAGCGAAGCATAGATTTGAATTTGTTTAGTTTTTTTGAGTTTAAATTTTTTAAACTTATAACTGCAAAGTAATAATTTTTAGCCAATGTGTCAGTATTTGTGGGCAGCGCAGCATAATTTACATCTACATAAAACGCATCAGAATATTGCTGCAACGAAACTTTAATGTCATTAAAAGTAGTATCTAAAAAATGCCGAGCGTACTTATCTTTTATTTTAATAGAATACTGGTTTATAGATTCTAAAATAGAATCCAATCGTTTTATCGAATCTTGATTTATTTTTGTTTGAGTTTCTTTTTCAAAATTTGTTGGAATACAACTGTGAACAGCTAAACTTAAAACCAAAATAACAACAGATTTAGCAAGAAAAATACTGCTCGTTTTTATCATCTGTTGCATTATTAATTTTAAACTACAACTTGTTTAAACCATCAATAGCGTCAGGATAATTTGGAACTAACTTCAAACACATATTATAGTCTGATTTCGCATTGCTTTTGTCGTTTAGTAATGAATATACGTAACCACGTGCAAAATAAGCTTCTACGTAATTGGGTTGCGTAGTTATGGCCTTTGTAAAATAATCGAGCGCTTTTATTTTATCATTTTTTCCGTTCAACATAATTGCACCAACATTATAATAACACTGAGCTTTTACTTTATCGTTTGATGTTGTTTTGCTTATGGCTGTGTTATAGGCAGAAATAGCCTTATCAAATTCATTTACATCTTGATAAAATTTTGCTATTGCATAAAGCACATCGGTGTTTTGATTAGAATATTTTAATACATTATTGTAATAGTCCAAAGCCAAAGGATTTTTTCTGCTTGCATAAAGCAAACCAACTTCTAAATAAGCATCTGCAAATTTATTATCTTGCTCAATGGCGGTAACTAAACTCGAAATGGCCTTTGTGGTATCGCCACTTTCTCTATAAACATTGCCTTTTAGGTAATACGCTTTTGCAATAGACACATCAATTTTTAACGCACTATTGCAATAGTCTATTGCCTTTTGATAATTCTGTACAAAAAAATACAATTCTGCTAATTTTAAAAGCGCTTCGGTGTTTTCAGGAAATTTTTTTTCTATGGCCTCCAATACTGTTTTTGAATCGCGTGTTTTATTTTGACTGAAAAATAAATCTGCACGCGTTAAATAAGCGTCTGCTTTACTGCTATCCAACATTAAAGAACGGTTGCAATCATTCAATGCTTCTTTAAACATTTTTAGGGATAAATAAATTTTTGAGCGTTCATTGTACAAAGCCGCATTGTTAGGATTAGCAAGTATTTTATCGCTAATGGCTGTTAATGCTGGCGAATTAATTTTTATTAAGGTGCTGTCTTTGCTAACTGGGTCATTCTTTTTTTCATCCGTTTTATTAGGACCGCACGCATAAAAAATTAGCGTAACACCAACTGCTATTTTATAGATCGTTCGCATTTGCAATTAATTCGGCTACATCTAGCACCTTGGTTTTTTCTTCTTTATTAAAATGTTTTACTCCGTCTGTCATCATGGTGTTGCAAAACGGGCAACCCACCGCAATTACATCCGGCTTTAATTCCAAAGCTTCTTCAGCACGCTCAACATTCACTTCTTTGTTTCCTTTTTCAGCTTCTTTAAACATTTGCGCTCCGCCAGCACCACAACAAAAACCATTGGCCTTGCTACGTTTCATCTCAGCTAACTCTACATCTAGTTTTGAAATTACATCTCTAGGAGCTTCATACACATCGTTTGCACGTCCTAAATAACATGGGTCGTGAAAAACAATTTTCTTGCCTTTGAACGCTCCGCCGCTCACCGTTAGTTTTCCTTGATTAATTAATTCTTGCACTAATTGTGTGTGATGAACCACTTCGTAATTACCACCAAGCGCAGGATATTCGTTTTTAATGGTATTAAAACAATGCGGACAGCCTGTAACAATTTTTTTAACTCCGTAGCCATTCATTACAGTAATGTTTTGCATGGCTTGCATTTGGTATAAAAATTCATTGCCCGAGCGCTTGGCTGGGTCGCCTGTACAACCTTCTTCGGCACCAAGTATTGCAAATTTTATGTTTACATGATTTAAAATTTTTACAATGGCTTTTGTTATTTTTTTTGCTCTGTCATCAAAACTACCACTACAGCCAACCCAAAATAAAATATCGGGAGTTTCTCCAGCAGCAAGCATTTCTGATAAAATAGGTACTTTTAAATTAGAACTCATAAGTGTATTGAATTAATTTTTGCTTTTACTTTTATCGCTAATTATATTCTAAAAATTTTACGCTTCGTTTACCCAATTAGCCCTATCTGAAGGACTAAATTGCCAAGGGGCGCCATTGTTTTCTAAATTGCTAAACATGTTTGTAAGTTCGCTTGGGTTTTGGCTCTCTTCCATAACCAAGTAACGGCGCATTTCAACAATAATCTCTAATGGATTAATGTTTACTGGGCAAGCTTGAACGCACGCATTACAGGTATTGCAAGCCCAAATTTCCTCAGTACTTATATAATCACGCAACAAACTTTTTCCATCATCTACAAAAGTACCGCCATTTAAATCAATGTTTTTTCCAACTTCTTCTAATCTATCTCTTGTATCCATCATTATTTTTCGGGGCGATAATAGTTTACCTGTAGCGTTTTGTGGGCAAGCACTTGTGCAACGACCACACTCGGTACAGCTGTATGCGTCTAATAAATTTTTCCACGTTAAATCTTGTACATCTTTTACGCCAAAACGTTGTGGATTATTTGGGTCGGTTTTTGGCTGATACGCTGTATCAAAGTTTGGTGCAACAACGTCTGTTACGCTATCTAATGTTGAAAATTTTCCTTTGCTGCTGAGGTTAGAAAAATAGGTATTAGGAAAAGCTAAAACAATATGCAAATGCTTTGAAAATGGCAAATAACATAAGAAACTAAAAACCATGATAATGTGACCCCACCAACCAATACGTTCGATTACAAATAAGCCACCATCACTCATTCCGCCATAAATTAACGGACCTATAAACTTACTAATACTAAAATTAAAACTACCACTACCGTATTCTGAAGCGTGCGACATTCCTCGATTGTAAAGTACCTCATCCGCACCATTCATCATAAAAATAAAACATATAAGAATTATTTCCATTATTAAAATTAAGTTGGCATCCATCATTGGCCAACCCAATAACTCTTTCATATTCAGACGTGGAAGTTTTAATAAATTTCTTCGCGCCAAAAACGCCACAGTGCCTATAAACGCTAAAACAGATAAGATTTCAATAAAGCTAATGACGAAGGTGTAAAAGCCACCTAATGGTTCTCTAAAAAAGCGGTGATGGCCTGATATACCATCAACAATTATTTCTATCAATTCTACTTGTGTAATTACAAAAGCTGCGTATAAAAAAAAGTGAAGTATTGCTGGCAATGGTTTTGCAAACATTTTTTGCTGACCAAAAGCCACTAGCAGCATGGTTTTTAAGCGTTCTTTTCTACTGCCTTCGAATTGAACATCTTTACCTAATAAAATATTTCGTTTAATTTTTTTTACATTTTTAATAAAAAAAATAGTTGAAGCGAGCAACAATAAAATAAATATGATAGAACTGAACATAGTAAATTTTAATCTTTAGGTTTTGCGTACTTACGGCCAAATACAGAGAAGTGAATGTAACGCTCAGGGTTGATACGTAAATCGTTTAGGAGCTTATCTAAATCAGCTGTAGATTTATTAAGGTTGTTGTATAAAGAATCATTTTTAGCTAGTTTACCAAGAGTGCCTTGCCCTTCGTTTATTTTAGCTAACATAACACTTAATTCTTTCATAGATTTATCGGCGTTTGCAATAGCATCTTTAATTTGCGCTTTTGCCAAACTATCAGTCATATTACTTACATTAGAAATTATATTATCTATTTTTTGTCCATTTTTACTGAGGTTAGACGTTATTGAGTTTAGGTTAGACAGCACGCTTGATATTTTTACCTTTTCCGATCCAATTAAATCATCCATTTTGTAGGCTGTTTGTTCAAGAGTTAAAATGGCTCTTCGCACACCTTCAAAACTTTCATCAATATTTTTACGCGTTTTTGCATTTAAAATGGCGTTTACTACACTCATCACGCTATCCACACTCCCAATTAATTTTTCAGCTTTTGCCTGTATTGGTGCTAATTGTGCGTTAAAAGATTCTTTCAATCCGCGCTCTGTTTCAGCTTTAATAAGGGTATCGCCATTTTTAAAATAATCTTTGCTATCGCCTAAAACAAATTCAATGGCTTTAGAGCCTAGTAAATCTGCACTAATGGCGCGAGCTACGGTGTTAGTAGGAATTTTAATATCTTCGGTAATACTAAATTTAATCAGTACGTATTGGTCGTGTCCGTGTGGTATTAAACTAATGGTGCTTACTTGCCCAATTTTGTAGCCATTAACTAAAACTGGATTAGCAGGAATTAAATTTTCTATTTTTGGGTAAACGGCATAGAGTTCAAATTTGTTTGAAAAAAGGTTAGACCCCTTTAAAAAATTTATCCCCCAAACAAAAGCTGCAACTGCGCAAATTACAACAATGCCTATTTTAAATTCTTTACTTACTTTCACAGTTTAATTAAAGTTTAAAGATACTAAATAATTATAATTTGTGCTAAAATGAACGAAAAAACTAAAAATGAAAATTTGGGACGAAAAAATCTTGAAACTTTTAAAAGTTCAGAGAAAACCCCTGTGGTTGTGGTTTTAGATAACATTAGAAGTTTAAACAACATAGGCTCAGTATTTAGAACGGCAGATGCTTTTTTGATAGAAAAAATAGTTTTGTGCGGTGTAAGTGGTACACCACCAAACAAAGAAATTGAGAAAACTGCACTTGGCTCTACAGAAAGTGTTACTTGGGAGTATGAAAAAGAAACGCTGGAGGCTATGAAAAAATTAAAAAATACGGGTTACAAAATTGTTGCGGTAGAACAGGCAGGAAAAAAAGTTTGGTTAAATGAATTTAAACGCGGCGAGGATAAATTGGCATTAATATTTGGAAACGAGGTGTATGGTGTAAGCCAAGAGGTAATTGATATCAGCGATTGTGTTATAGAAATTCCGCAATTGGGGACTAAACACTCGTTAAACATAGCTGTGAGCGTGGGCATAGTTTTGTGGGAAGTTGTAAAAGCTAATAACCAATAATTGATTTGATAGTAAACTAATCTAAGAAATACACAATCTTTTTTTACACTTACCTCCTTAAAGCGCTTTACCAGATAAAAACTACTCCTTATCCTCTTCCTCAGCTTCACTTTTGCCAGAGGTTTTATCTAATATTTGGTATACTTTGTATGTTTGATAGGCCGCTTTATTTAACTGATTACTTAACACTACAATTGTTAAGGTATCTCTTAATCTTCTATGAAAAGCAGAGCGATAACCATGCCACCAGCCATTATGAAAAACTTCTTTTTTTAAACTATCCTCAAAATCATGCATGCGCCAACCTAAACCATAATTGCCTAATTTTTTTTCTTTGCTATAAGGAGTGTAAGCCATTGCTTGGGTTTTAGGCGAAATAATTTTGTTTTGATATAAGGCTTCGCTAAACAAAAATAAATCATAGGGCGTGCTGTAAATACTTTTATCACCCAAAACATAATCACTTGCATCAAACGAAATAGCCCGCCATTTTAAATCGTAAGGTTGAGCTATTTTATTTGAAGTTACATCAATATCGGCAATGGTAGCTGTATGCCTCATTCCTAAAGGGATAAACAATTCTTCTTTTAAAAATTGGTTAAATGATTTGCCAGTAATTTTTTCTATTAATAATGCAAGCAAAGCGTAATTTGTGTTGCAGTAATTAAAACGTGTGTCGGGTTTTAAATAAGCTTTGGCATTTTTCAAAACAAACGCATTATACATTTCTTGATTACTCATTCTTAAATTTGGTTGAGCAATTTCGTTGTTTAGTACATAAATGTAATTTGGCAAGCCTGAGCGGTGATTTAATAATTGCTTTATCGTAATTCCCGAATATGGGAAATCAGAAAAATAAAATTGTAATTCTTTATCAATATCAATTTGTTCGCGCTCATATAGCATAAGTATGGCTGTGGCTGTAATTACCTTACTTACACTTGCTAATTGAAACATACTGGAATCTGTGAGACTATTATTTTGAGTGAGATTGGCAACCCCAAAACTTTTTTGATAAAGCACTGCGCCAGCTTTACTAACTATAATACTGCCATTAAATCCACCACGTTTGTTCATTGCGGCAAACATGGTGTCTAATTGGTTGGCAATAGTTTTTTGATAGGTGTTTAACTCGCTTGTAACTAAGGCTGGATTTGGCTTAGGAAATTTTTTAAGTTGAATGCGCTCCGAATCAGAGTTACCACAACTTAAAACAATTAAAATTAAAATAACTATTAAATAGGCTCTATTCATTTATTATTTTTACGTTTATCTTTCAATGAGGTTTTTTCTTTTTCCTCTGGTTCTTTATCCTCATCATTGTATTTATTGTAATCTAAAACATTTCCCCAATAGGTCATCTGTTGTTTAATCCAATTTTTGCGTTTGCTTACATAATTACTTGGAGGATTTGCAACATACACCAAAGGATTTGGAAGAATTGCCGAAATTGCAGCGCTTTCATCCTTATTTAGATTTTTTGCTGATTTTTTAAACCAATGTTGTGCTGCCGCCTCAGCACCGTAAACACCATTTCCCATTTCAATGCTATTCAAATAAACTTCCATAATACGTTCCTTGCTCCAAAACACTTCAATCAATAAAGTAAAGTAAGCCTCAAACGCTTTACGAACATAGCTTCGGCCTTGCCATAAAAAAACATTTTTTGCTGTTTGTTGGCTTATGGTACTTCCACCTCGCAATTTTTTTCCTTCTTCGTTTGCTTTCAAAGCTTTTTCAATTGCGCCCCAATCAAATCCAAAATGCTTTAAATAATTTTGGTCTTCGCTACAAACTACCGCCAATTGAAGTTTGGGAGATATTCCTTCTAAGCTTACCCAATCGTGTTTTAGTTTCATATCTTTGCCATTGCTTTTTTGTTCGGCACATCTAATAAGCATAAGCGGGGTTATGGGTACTGGCACCCATCTAAACACAATTACAGAAACAACAGAGATTATTACAAACCAAAGTATTAATTTAAAAATGTACTTTCCTATTTTTATTAATAAAAGCATGTAGCCACAAAACTATTCGTATTTTTATACACGCAACAATTAAAATATTTTTTAATTAACCTTCGGTTTTTAATTTCTTTACATGACAAAAAAATACATAGTAATAGCCGTAGTGGCAGTTTTAGGATTTGTAGGATTTTATTTGTACAAAAAATATAATGTACCGCCAACTATTGATTTTACTAAGTTAGAGCTATATGATTTAGACACCAATAAAATTGATTTTAACACATTTAAAGGAAAAAAATTGATTGTAAGTTTTGGTGCTAGTTGGTGCCCAAATTGCATTGACGAACTAAATACCCTGAAAAAAATAAAAGAAAAGAGTTTAAGTGGTATTGAGATTATTTGCATAAGTGATGAGGATTTAGAAACCATTGTTAAATGGCGGAAACGGAAAGAATACCCTTTTACTTTTTTAAAAATGAATGCTCCGTTTAATAGCGCTGGTGTATTTTCAATTCCTACAACCTATATTTTAAATACAAAATTACAGGTAAAAGATGAAACAGTAGGCTACATTGCTTGGGAGAATGAAAGTACTGTAGAACATCTTAAAAAATTAATGGAGTAATTTTTTTAAGTTGTAAGTATCTTAATTTCTTAACCGGTGTGTTGTCTTAAATTATTTTCAGATAATTCGCAATTAACAAATCACTGTTTAAATCAATTTATTCAATGTGTGAAAAGCTAAACATTCATAGGTATTTTTATCTAACGCTATTTACATTTTTATGCCTATTAAAAAAGCCAAAACAAGTATCAACAAAAAAATATTTGTGTTAGATACCTCTGTAATTATTTACGACCACACAGCAATAAAAAATTTTGCAGAACATGATGTGGTAATTCCAATTACCGTTTTAGAAGAATTAGATAATTTTAAAAAAGGGAATGATACCAAAAATTTTTCGGCAAGGTATTTTACAAGATACATTGATACCTTAAGTGGTAAAAACACTTTGCAAGATTGGACTCCTATAAACGGCAGCACGCGTGGTAATTTTAAAATCGAGATGAACTCTTCGAGCAAAATAAATGCTGAGAAAATTTTTGATGATAAAAAAGCCGATCATCGTATTTTAAATACCGCCTTATACACAGCCGAAGCAAATCCTGGCAGAAAGGTAATTCTTGTAACTAAGGATATTAACCTTCGCATTAAAGCAAAAAGTTTAAGCCTTAATGCCGAAGATTACGAAACAGGAAAAATTAAAACGGTTGATGAGCTTTATAATGGGAGAAGTGAAATATTAAAAGTAGACACCCAATGTATTGCAGATATTTATAACTTAGGAGAAACAGCAGCACTAAAAGTATTAAAGAAAAATCAAGCCTTCCCAAATCACTACTACGTTTTAAAAAATGGCACCTCAAACTCCGTACTTACACGTTACGATAAAGAAGATGATAAATTAAAACGTGTAGTAAAAACGGCTGCGTTTGGCGTTATTCCTAAAAATGCCGAACAAACATTTGCTATTGATGCTATTATGAATCCAGATATTAAACTGGTTTCTATACAAGGCGTGGCGGGTACCGGTAAAACATTATTATCGCTAGCAGGAGCACTAGAGCAACGCCGAAATTACCATCAAATATATTTAGCCCGGCCTATTGTTCCGCTTAGCAATAAAGATATTGGTTATTTACCTGGAGATGTAAACAGTAAGCTAAATCCTTATATGGAGCCACTTTGGGACAATTTAAAATACATTCGCAGTTTGTTTACCGAAAAAGACAAGGAGCATAAGCAGCTCAATGAAATGGTAGAATCACAAAAATTAGTTGTTTGTCCGTTAGCGTATATACGTGGACGCAGTTTAAGTAATGTGTTTTTTATTGTAGATGAAGCGCAAAATCTTACGCCGCACGAGGTAAAAACAATTATTACCCGTGCCGGAGAAAATACTAAAATAGTATTTACCGGCGATATACATCAAATTGATACGCCTTATTTAGATGCACAAAGTAACGGCTTGAGCTACTTAATAGAAAAAGTAAAAGGCCAACCTTTGTATGCACACATTACACTTGAGAAAGGCGAAAGGAGTGAGTTGGCTAATTTAGCAAATGAGTTGTTGTAATGCCAAACCCTAGTATTTGATAGGCGAATAAAATAATTTGTCGTGGTGACTGTATTGTAGAAATATGGCTTGAAGTCAGGCATGACTTTTAATTATTTTATAAAAGTTTGTTGAACGGTTTGCGGCTTGGCGAAGGTGGCGATTTTCACCACAAATGTTGATGCGGAGAACCAAACTTTGATTAACCACAAATGTGTCTGCGGAGCACTGAACCGCCACTTTTGCCAAACCCGTGTTATGTGTTCGGGCATTTGTCAATTCCAAATTTCATTCATTTCTGTCAGTACGATTGGTTTACCGTCTGTTACAACAATAGTATGTTCGTGTTGTGCCATAAATCCCCCTTTATTTCCAACCATTGTCCAGCCGTCATTAAGTTCTATTGTATAAGTAGAAGTAGTAGAGATAAATGTTTCAATAGCTACAACTGAATTTTTCTTAAATCGTCTTTGGTCAAGTCTGTTTTTATAATTCATTAATTCATCTGGCTGTTCGTGTAAACTTCTGCCAATACCGTGTCCGCCAAGATTTTTAATTACCTTAAATCCTCTTTTCTTTGCTTCGGTTTCCATTATGTGCCCGATGTCTGAAATGCGAACACCGCCTTTAATGTTATATATTGCTTTGTGCAAAATCTGTTGCGAGGCTTCTATGAGTTTTTGATGTTGATTAATGTCTTGCCCAAGTACAAATGAGCCACCATTGTCTGACCAAAAACCGTCAAGTTCAGCTGAAACATCTATATTCACCAAATCACCTTCTTGTAATAATCGTTTGTCAGACGGAATGCCGTGACAAAATTCATTATTAACGCTAATACAAGTCCAACCTGGAAAACCATAAGTCAAATAAGGTGCTGATTTCGCACCAAAGTCTGACAAGATTTTTGCTCCATAATTGTCTAATTGTTTTGTTGTCATACCGGGTTTAGCATAATTCCGCATTTCCTTTAATGTCAAAGCAACTGCTTTACTCGCTTTTTTCATTCCGATAAGTTCTTCGTCTTTCGTTATTGACATATTTGTTTAATTTTTCTGTTCGTTTGTTGATTGTATGGTCGCTCCTTGCCTGACACATAACGTTTTAGGGCTTGGCGAAGGTGGCGATTTTCACCACTAATGTTGATGCGGAGAACCAAACTTTGATTAACCACAAATGTGTCTGCGGAGCACTGAGCCGCCACTTTTGCCAAACCCGTGTTGGCGGTAGTTGTTTTCTTATTTGTCATCAATTTTGTAGATTTCTAATCGTCCTTCGCAACTAAAGTAATTAATAAGATATAGTTCGTTTTTTTCGTCATTGTCGCTGTCAAACTCAAAGAATAGCAAATTTCCAATGTCTTTAAATATTAGCTTTTTTCCGTTTCTTGTTATTGTTACTGGATTTTTTCCTGTGTCGTCACATTGCATTTGCTTACGTTCTACTTCAATTTTTCCAAGTCGTGAATTAAACTGTTTTTTTTCAAGTTCGTAGCTTATGTCATAGTCTCCATTTTTCAATTCTTTCACTTTTCTGTTTGTTGTGTAACCGTTTACTTTTATTTTCTGATTGCACACTGTGTCAATTTGCTCATACACCAAAAGTCCTGTAGGTTTGATTAAAAAATTAACCGTCCCAATCTGAATAGTCAAGAAGTCGTTTTTACAAACGGGGATATAATCAAATAGATACGGACCAAATTCTATGGGTCTATTCAAACTGTCGAAAGGGTCGAAAAGCAGATATACTTTTAGGTTTGTGTTGTTAATGATAGACGTGTCATTAACTAAAGGTTTTGGTTTTATTTGTCTCGGGAGCAAAGTGTCGCCTTGAATTGAAAAACAGAATGTTTGTCCCGACAAATTTCCATTTCTGAAAGTCTGCTTTGATTTTACGTTTCCATTCTCATAATACTCAGTCCAAGTTCCATTTTGACGATTTCCTTTTGATTTTATTGAACCACTTTGATGATAGTTTATAGCGTCACCAACTAAAGTTTCATTGTTGAAAATAGCAACGTAGCTTATATGTCCACTTTCAAAGTAATGAATAAACTCACCGTGTTTTCCCCCTTCTTTATAAAATTCTCTTTCTTTTACGGTTCTGTCTTTGTAGAAGTCAAGCCATAAGCTGTCTTTAAGTCCATTTTTAAAATAACCTGTTCCCCAAGTTGTCCCGTCTTTAGTGAATTGTCTGAAAAAACCATTCAATGTATCGTTTCGATATGTTCGCTCGAATAACCAACTTCCAGAATAGTCAGAATGAACCCCTTGCTTTCTTCCAAGCTCGTCCTTATAGTTTTTTGTCTGTCCAAATGCGAAGATTGGAAAAGTCAAAATGAAGAATGATATGTTTCTTAGTCCTCTCATTACAATTACCGCCAACGTTTTCCAAGCAGGCGTAGTTTTTTGCTTGTCCAAGTTATGCATTTGAGCGTTAACACGCAAAAAATTATGCTTGCTTGGTGTTAGCAGTAGTTGTTTTTTTACGCTTCCGTCTCAAGTTGTCTCACCTGTTTTATTAAATACATTCTTGTCTCGCTGTCGTTTTCGTTTTTGACTCTTTTATTTAGGTCTATGAATTTAGCACTAAGCTTTATGAATTTTTCGGACGCTAAATATAATTTTAACCATTCATTAAAGTCACTTAGTTCAGTTCTTTTGCATGAATATTCAAAACTGTCTGTATACGAAGGGCAGTCGATGTTAGAATATTCATATTTGTCTATGGGAATTATAGGTCTGCCAAAATATTTGTCGAACAAATAAGTATTTGAACAATAGGTTTCAAATGCTTTTTTTTCAGCGTCTACAAATTGACCCGATTTAAATAATATTAATGTGCACTCGAATAAGAAGTCTGGAAAGCCAATATCGTCAGGGAAATTTTTAATAAACCATTTTAAATAAGTTAGTCCACCTTTGAAGTCTTGAAGTTTGATATATGCTTTCGGAGGATAATAACGCATGCCTCGACTGTCGTCATAAGCACCAAATTTTCTTTTTTCCGCAGATAAAGCTCGTTTAACGTCGGCGATATATTTTTTATATTTCTCTATTTCTTTCGGTGTCATTTTACAATTACTGCTAACGGTTTCGGGGCTTGCGTTCGGCGGGCTTTCGGAGCCTCCTCTGTCTACACCCTAAAATGTTTGTTTAAAGATACAAATGTTTTTTAGTGAGGGCAACTAAAAAAATGCTGTTCCCTGAGCCTGTCGAAGGGCGGCATACAAAATTGTCAAAACCCGAACGATGACCTTCTCCGCCCGCTGACGCGATTGCCCCGTGTTACTGGTTGGTGGAGGCACACAGTTTACTTTGCTATAATTTTAAAGTCTACTCGTTGGTTTAAAAAATACGCTTCTTCAATTTCCTTTTCTGTCTTTAGTTTAGAAATTTTTTCAGCAGATATTATTGGAACAGCGCACTCATAGCCTTTAGCAATTAGTCTTGTAAGGTTAACACCTTTATCAACAAGATATTTGACAATATTATAAGCTCGCTTCAAAGTTAGATGTTGGCTTGCTGTCGGCTTACACATGGACAAGTGACAACCAACCTCAATAATTATATTTTTATTTTTTTGCATGAAAGTAACGATTGAGTCAAGTGTCGGTTTACTCTCGTCCCTTAAAGTCGGTTTAGCCAAGTCAAAGTGAATTTTTGAAATATAAAATGTATTAGAGACAAAAACTGTATCTTTCAATGTAAAATGTTTTCTGCTGTCAATAAGTTGTCCGAACGCTAAGCCGTTTAGAAACAAAAAGAATATTACTATGTTGAAGTTGTTTTTCATTTTCAATGGACTATCGAAAAAATGTCGTACAAATTGCTTTTTTGTCAACCAAGATTTTGCCTCGGAGGAATTCGTCCGCCACTTACCAGTAACGTTTTGCAGATAGTGGCAGGCGGGCTTTCGAAGCATCAACTGTCTATACCGACAAAAGGTTATATCGAAGATACATGTTTATTAGTGAGCCGCAAAAAAATGTCCCGAAGGGGCCGCTGATCTGCGCGCGAGCGATGACCGAGTCCGCCCGCTTGCCACTATGTGCTGTTATGCGGTCGTGCCGTCCCAGATAATTGTAGTCTTTTTAAAATATTTTTTCCTGAACCGTAAGAGTTTTACTGCCCGTCTGTCGTTGCGGTGTCTGCGCTTAAATAATTCTGGAGAACTGTAGATGGCAATATTTTTTTTGTCAGAAGACTTATAAATAAATTGGCATAGTGTTCCGTCCCTCACCCTTGCATAGCGTCCTTGACTGCATAGAGTGTCAACACCGAGCGAGTATAACTTTGCAATGACGTTGCTCCAATTAGATTTGGGCGTTAGTTCGTAATTTTCATGCGTTTCAGAATACTCATAAGTGCCGTCTACTTTTTTCTTGCGTGTTGTATTTGTCCTGAAATATTTGCCATGCCAATTGCCTAACTTGTCCTGAGTAAATGTTACGGCTGTCCAATACCACCAAACGTCAGCGAATTTGAAAATGATAATATGTGTGGAGTCTAATTTTTGGTCGTACCTGCGGTCAAGAACACGGAGCAAACTGTCAAACCGAACTTGGCATTTGACTGTTAGAGAAAGAACAAGTGTCAATATGATTAGTAGTGTTGTCTTCATGGCATGCCGCATAACGGTTTGCGGCTTGGCGAAGGCAGGGATTAAAAGCACAAATGTTCAATAAACCACAAATGTTGATTAGAAGTACAAATGCTCAATTTACCACGTCAGCCCTGCTTTTGCCAAACCGATGTTAGCGGTAGTTTTTATTTGTCCGCTTGTTTTAACGTTCCTTTCAAATTTACAAATTGTCCGTTTGGCAATGTAACATTTGAATACACAATTTCATTTTCATAGTCTTGAACTTGGGTAATTGTCTTGCCATTTTCTTCTTTCCAAGTTACTTGAAATAGCTGTGGTCTTAGTTCTACCATTTTCGTTTCAACAGTTTCACTTATGTTAACAGCGTTACCATTTTGTTCTATAATAGTAAATGTTAGCGAAGTGTCACTATGAATGTCCAAAGTAGCCTTTGCCATTCCCAAGTCAATTTTAAATTTGTTGCCTATTATATTCATTTTTATTTGTTTATGCTAATACGTTGAGTTTGTTTAACCATTCTTGAACTTCAAATTTATTGTTTTTTGAATAGTCAAGAAGTTCAGCCTTCTGTACGATTTTATATTCGTCAAGTTCTTCGTTTAATTCTATTTGTCCTTTTGCAATAATGTGATAAGCTATTACAATTTGGTTTGCTTTCGGAAAAGGGAATACACCAAGAAAATTTGTTTCAATTGTGTCAAGTCCAAGTTCTTCTTTTGTTTCTCGTTGAGATGCTAATTCTGGTGTTTCGTCTGCTTCTAAAAAGCCTGTAATAATTGAAAAAATTCCTTTTGGTGCTAGCTTATTGTGAGCTAAAACAATTCCTTTGTCTGTTTCAACAACAATTCCAACAACTGGTATTGGATTATTCCAATAAATAAATCCACAACTATTGTCAATGCAAAAAAGTCGTTCTTTTTGGCCAATTACTTTTTTGGTAAGTGTCTTACCACATTTTGTGCAGTATTTCATTGTCTGTCTGTGTCGTTTGTAAAATTACCGCTAACGGTTTGCAAGCAGGCGCAAGTTTTTTGCTAAGTCAAAGTTAAACATTTTTGCAGTAACACGCAAAAAATTGCGCTTGCTTGCTGTTAGCTCCTTGTTGCGGTCGCCCCCGCCTTATTTAGCAGGTGTCTGCATTTGGCAAACACAGGGCGGGGATTAAAAAACCACAAAACATTTTTGTCAAACGAAAACTTTTAGTAAAACATTGGTGCAATTTTCTTTTGTCAAAACTTTATTGAATTACAAAATAAATGAGCGTCGCAAGGTAAGTGACACAGAAATCGGTCTAACCGAGAACTTTAGCAGACAGCGCTACGTTTAGGTCGATACGCAGTGGTCGATGCATTAAGGTCGAAGACGTGATTAACATAACGTGCTTGCCGTGTGTCAGCCATTAAATGAAAAACTTTTTAGAAAAACTGTCTTAACGCACCACGCAATGAGAGCTAACGGTTTCGGGGCTTGCGCTGTTTTTTGCTTGCCCAATTTACACATTTGAGCGTTAACACGCAAAAAATGGCGCAATTGCCCCGGGTTAGTAGCTGTAAGCGACACACAGAATTAATTAATTTAAATTCGTAAGTCCAGAAAGTAAATATATTAATGCTTGTCCCGTAGGTCTAAATTTGAAACCAATATTAATTGATGTCATGTGGTAATGATTACCTAATTCTGGAAACTTTGTGTTTACATTATAAAAGTTAAAAGAATTGGAAAAGCCAATGAAAAATCTAACGTTGTCGGCAACGTTAATGTATTTTCTAAATGTAATGCCAACATTACCACCATAAAACTGTCCGATGTTATTTTTCCAATTATTTAGGGTATGGTCGATGACAAACAGGTCAACAATTACAAATCCAACGCTTGGTGTAATGCTCCACATTTTTTTTAATTTTTTTTCATACCCCATGTCAATATTATTTTTTATAATATTAAACCAATAAGTACCTCTACTATTCAGATTTCCCCTGTCATAAGAACTGACTTCAAATCCATCTATGGATTTAAAACTGGATTTAACATGTCGAATTGTTGCGGGATTAAAAGAATAGGAGAGAATAAAATTTTTAAAATAAAATGAAGCGCCAAAACTTACATTTGCGTAATTATTTATGTAAATATTTGTCCTTTGGTCTATAAAATTGTAACAAGCACCCATCTTAAAGTCCATGTGAATTTTGGATTTGTCGAAAACCGTATTATTTCTTGAGAAGTCGCCTGACTGAGTGTCTTTGGCAACAAACAGAAGTTCGTCTTTTGTCGATGAGATTAATTTTAAATTTAAAAGTAAGTCGCTTGTTTGAACAGTTAGTGTTTTGTTTTTAAAACTCCATGTACCAATTTTGTCCCACTTACACAATTTAAGAGTTTTCATTTCAGTGCAGACTGCAAACGCGCCATTGTCGAAAAACTTGAAAGTCTTATCAAGCAATGAGTCAGGGGTAATGAATGAAATTGTGTCCGCTCGCTTTAATTGATTAAGATCTTTGTCAAAACACCAAGTCCTTACAATTTTCTGAGTCTGGCATAAGCAACTTTGGAAAACTAAAATTAACGTCAAGATTAATGTCAGTAGATATTTCATGTCTTTTCGCTTATTGCTACTAACGGTTTGCGGCTTGGCGAAGGCGGGGAGTAGAAGCACAAATCTTCAAATCATTCCAGATTTTTAAAAAATCCCTAACGTTGAATAAAGCAATCGGGCCCCGCTTTTGCCAAACCGATGTTATAGCCAGGCCATTTTTGTCAATATGTTTTTGTCGTCACGATTGCCATAAATTCCACGGTTCATAAACTAGTGTCCAAAGAATATAAAGCCCAACGTTAATTGCTCCTGTCAAAATTAGTTTTATTGTCAAGTTGCGTTTTTCTGTCTTTGAGTAATTGATTTTCCAAATTACAAGTGTCGCCATAAACGAAGCTAAAATAGGAAAGATTAATCCTTGTTTGTCTCTAACTTCACCGTAATAAAATGTCGAGCCATAATAAAGTTCATACCATTGTAGAACGCTAATTGTCAATGCGGAAAACAGGTAAACAGTCAATATTTTCTTGTCCTGTCTGAAATTGTCAAATGCTAAAATTAGAAAGCAACTTATAAAGAGAATTCTCGATATTAGAGAAGCAATGGAAATCTTAATTATCCCCCGATTGTTGTCAAACTCTTTAAATGGATTGTCTTGAGTCGGATTGTAATTTTGAAGGTCATAAAAATAAAAACATAGTCCAACGACACTTAATAATGTCAGTGTTGCTAAAACTGTCTCAAAGATATTTGCTTTAAATTTTGTCAATGTTGTGTCGTTTTTTTGGCTTGGCTATAACGTTTTGCAAGCAGGCGCAGAAGTGGCAAAATAGGCGGTTAGGTCGAGCCGCTTTTGCGCTTGCTTGCTGTTAGCTGCTGGGCTTCCGTCTAGTTGGTCTTGTCGAGTTTACTTTTTTTGTAACTCAATTAGGTCAATGGCTTTTTTGAGTTCGTTTTGTAACTCGTCATAACCAATTACTCGTCCGATGCTTGTCAACTCAAGGAAGTGCATTCTCAAATTTTGATAAAGAGTCTCTTTAATTTGATTTTTCAACATGTTAACCTCTTTGGTTTGTTCCATGTCGTCCAACTGCTTGTACAATTTTAATATATCTGTATTCATGTCGGTATAAAATTTCTATTTGTCCAAAGATAATATTTATTCAATTGATTTCCTTGACTTAATAGGTTTATCACACGTGAATTAAGGAAACATTTTATTGAGAATTGCTGTCTGAACAAATGGCAGATACTCTTCATAGAATGTTGCAGCCCTTACGTTTGTCAACTTACCTTCTGTGTCAGGGATATTAATATGAAACTCGTCTTTGATAACCCATTTAATTTTAATGTAAAAACTGTTCCAGTCAGTAATTGTTTCTTTTGTCAAACCTTTTTCGATAAGGCAATGAACGAAAGACTTTGTTACAACGCCAATACCTTTTACTCTAATTGTCCTAGAGCCAGATTGATTGGATTTTAAATAAACAATGTCACCAGCTTTTAAAAGCGAAACAGCGTCATAAAGGTCTTTTGCGTTGTCATAGTCCCAGCCAATTACAAAATTCTCATTGTCGAAAAAGTCGCCTTTCATTTCGTCTCCGTCCCAGTTTGAACCTGCCCCAAATATTGCCATAATATTATGTTTTAAATTTTGTCGTTTCCGTCACCCAGCCTTGCAGCTAACGTTTTGCAGCTACCAGTAGTTGGCGTTTGGAACACTCAACTGTCTATACCCACAAATGTTTATTTAAAGATACTAATGTTTGTTAGCAAAGCCAAAATAAATTAAAGGTCTGCGAAGCAGGCAATAAATGGCTTTGCGATGACCATGTCCGCGCCAATTACTGGTAGCATATATGTAAAAGCAGTAGTTTAGCATCACTTATCAACTGTAGTCCAAATAAATGGCTACCAAAAAAAATATGAGCTCATGAAAACACAATCTACTGCTTTAACGCCAAAGTTATACATTG
>JAAFIQ010000010.1 GCA_013298715.1 Bacteroidota bacterium
AATAAACTTCCTTTTCTGTTATTTACCTTATTAAAGGCTTGGGTATATGAATTAAATAAATGCGAAAATTGCTGACTTAATAGTTTGGAAATTGATTCTTGCTTTGCCAACCCTTCAAGGGTTTTAAATTCTTGAAGAGTTTTGCTTGAAGATACCTTATTATTAAAAAATTGTTCTATTTCTTTTTCGCTTTTTATTTGTACCAAAAAATGAAAATGATTGGGCATTAAGCAATAGCAGTATGTATTACAAATTGGTGAAATATAGTTGGTATATTTTTTCAAGAAAAATTCATAATTATCATTTAATAAAAAGAGTTTTTCGTTTCCATTTGCCCTATTGTAAATATGGTATAAGCAATCTGATTCTAAAATTTCGTATTTGTTTTGCATGATTTTTTTAAATTTTTTATGGCATTAACCCTTCGAGGGTTATTCTAATCGCTTAGTAAACCCTCGAAGGGTTACTACCTATTTAAAATTTTTATTTCTTATCTATAATTCCGGATACAACATTTTTCTTTGCTCTCCATTAAAACATTTTACCAAGCTCACTGCCGTCCTTTGCGTTGCAATCATTAAGGGACTTTTTTCTCCGTCTATTATTACATCAATTGCTGGAATTTTTAATAAAATCGTTTTGTGCTCTTTGGTCATTTCATTCGTTACATCCATTTCTTCCACCATTTGATGCACTATTTGGTCAACATAGGGGCGGTAGGGTTCCATTAAATCATCTGCCAAACAATAAGCATTGTATCTGTTCTTATGAAAAATACCAAGGGTAGGGAGTAAGCCCGCAGCCACAATACTGCGCGCCATGGTGGCTCGCAAAATGGCGTAACCGTAATTTAAATAATTATTAGGCGGCGGTCCTTCTCGATGCCGGACAAAACCATAAACATGCTTAAAAATGGTTTGCCAGTAATATACAGCAGCTGTGGCTTCACAATTATCGGCATCACCGCTTTTTACATTACGGTGCAAGGGTATTAAATAATCCGGTACTAAAGATTTACTTTCTAGGGCAGCAGCCTGATTTTTAATTTTTTGAATAATGGTTTGTTGCCATAATTGTTTTTTTAAGGGCTCACTGGCATTTAATTGAGCTTCGTAACGTTCTTGTTGTATGCTATTACCTTCAAGCGGTAATAACAAACTTTGCGGCATGTGGCGGTAATCACAACTAATTACAGCCACATTGTTTTCTTGCAAGGCTTGTAGTAAGCCGCTGGTTAATGTTATTTGCGGATTATCAATTATAACAATCCCAATATCTTCTACTGGAATTGCAGTTGTTTGCAATACACCATCCATTGTACGTTCAACCAATAATTGCTTATCTTTTAATTTAAGATAAGATGGATTGCCGAAATAAAGCGTGCGTTTAATCATTGTATTTTATTTACTTATTTCATTTTTTGCAACCAGCGCATTAAATATTTATCGTAAACCTCGTAATAGGGTTTTTCTACACTGGCATTATAAAAAATAATTTCTTTGTTCATTAGGGCATCTATACCTCTTTTTACGAGTGCTGGCGTACCAAGTTGGTGTTTGCTAATAAAATTTTTTGCCTGTGGCTGAAATACGTTTTCTTCTACGGCAATTGCTTTTAGTAAATTCCATTGCGCTGGTGTAAGCATATTTTTGTACTGAAAAAATGTATTTTCGTTTAATTTTAGTAGTAATAATGCTGTTTGATGCGCTTCTTTTAATGTAAGATTTGTTACGTGTGTTGCAAATAGCGTTGAGCAAAAGTATTGCGTATAAAACGTATGCAATTTGGTCCAAGTACAAATAAAGTCCAAGCATTCCTCAGTTATAGTTCGTTTGTGTTCTTTTAATTTTTGAATTATAAATTTTTTATAATCGGCTTGGCTGATGTAATCTAATTTTAAATTGGTGCAACTAGCAAAAAAGGGGCGCTTTGCCGAGTTAAATAGTTCATGCATCATTTTTTGGTTACTGCCACAAAATATAAACGATGTGTTTTTTAACTGTTGAATGTAGGTGCGTAAAATGGCTTCGGTGTTTTTCTCAGGGTATTCCAATATTTGCTGAAACTCATCAATTGCAAACACTACCTTAATGTTTTGTTTATCTAAAAAGTTAAAAATTTGCCCTATGGTATTTTCTTTCTGACTTTTGGTTTCAATGGTTAAGCTTAAGGAGGGTGTTCCGCTCAATTCATCAAAGGTAATTATGGGTCTGAAGCTTTGAAAAAGTTCTATTATTTTTTTTCCCAATGTTTTTTGAGGCGGAAACTTATTGTACACGGCCGTAGCTATTTGATTGGTGAAATCGGCTAAATTTTTTGTAGCCAAAATATCTAAATAAATACAGGTAATTTTTGAGTTATTTTGGTAAGGATAAAAAACATGATGAATAAGCCCTGTTTTACCCAAACGCCTGATGGCAAATAGGGTAACATTTACGCCATTAAGCATTAATTGGGTTAGTTGTTTTGTTTCTTCTTTTCGGTTACAAAAGTAGCTGGGGCTTTTGTAGCCCGATAGTAAAAAGGGGTTGGTTGATTTTTCCATACATCAAATATATAAAACATTATGCATCATACAAAATGTATCATACATTATGTATGATGTGAGTTTGCTTGATTGGTGAAATGGAGTGTGCGATTTATCATTTTAAAACTGTTATAATATTACCTAATCTATCTAATTTTAATTTCCAACAAACAGCCTTTATTTGAATATCATCAAATGTTTTTTCACTTTTATTATTAGTTCCAATTTCATTTTTCATAATAGGCGAAGAATAATAATTTGGAACAAAATGACCCTCACTACCAGTACAGCTTACAAATTTCATAATTCTATTTTGTTGTTCCTTAGATAATTTTTTGAAGTTAACTAAGCTCGGATTCTCAAATTCTTCATTTGTTGGCACGTACACTAAATCGTTAGGCGATAAATGAAATAATAAACTATCACCTTTTTCATTTTTGTTTGGTACTGAGCAAAATTCAGGTTTGATATTTTGTAAAGCACCTTGCTTTTGGTTTTCAATAACAATGTTTAAAGGAATTGTGTCATAATTACGTTTGCCTGTTTCGTCTTTGTAAATGGCGAAAAATAGATTCGTTCCTTTTGCAGCCTCCACAAATTTATCTTTTTTATTACCAGTTACACCTACATTAAATTTATTACCTCTCGCTTCGTAGGTTCTTACTTTTTGTATTGGATGATGAAACTTACCATTATTTAAATTGATAATGTTTTTGTTTAAATCATCAATACCATCTGCTGAAAATGCTAACTCTGGATGTTCAGTTATTTTACTTCCATTAGCTTCATTATATTTTTCAAGATGCTTTAAAAGTATTTTTTGGATACCCGTATCTGTTACACTTTCTTTAATAAATTTTGATGTGAATGATTCATCTAATTTAGAACGAGAAGCTACATTGTCATTATCAAAATAATACATATCAACTTTTGTTACATCTTTTTCATTCCATTTATTATCTAAATTTTTAAAATAGGCATGAATTTTCTTTTTATCGTACCTTTCTTTAATAAGTTGATTGATTTTTTTACTTAAAGATTTATCCACTATCATTTCAGGATCATCAATAGCATTTGAAAGAGACACACCGTTTTTTATTTTCCTTAAGGAAACAGAACCAGAAACGGTTTCTTTATGCATAGGCTTTCTAATTGCCCAGTTATTACCTTCTTGCTTTACAATTTGTTTCTTTAAATCTCCATTTCTATCTGGAACCCATTTTTGGAAGTAGTTAACTGTTTTATTAATTACTCTTAAATTTTGTTTAAAGCTAATAACAGTATTTTCAAGTGATTCTTTTGCTTGAATTGTAAAGTTTTCCCAAGGTTTAAAAAACTCTTTAGCCACATTTATTTTTTTCTTTTCGCCAGTTTTTTTATCGGTAATTTCAATTAGTTCGTGTCTTCTTAATTTCTTTTGTAAATCGTAACGAGTAGTTTCTGATTTAGCATATTGATTGTTTAAATAGTTGATATGATTTTTACTAGCACACGCAATTACTAAAGCATCTAATGCATGGTGGCGATGATCGATACGTTTTTTGTTAAATCCTTTTTGTAGTTCTAATGGTACTTGTGTTTGAAAAACACGTTTACCATTTTTATTTGTCCATTCACCAAAATTTGTACTCTTAGTTAATTCATTTAAACGTTCAAATCGTGGTGAAATAATATCATTCCATACATCATTCAATCCCCAATCTTGTTTTAACACACTTGTAATATTTCCATTACTCGAAATAACGTGTTTAGATGTACTTTCTTGTTCGTCATTTTCTCGTACTATACTTGATAGTAGATTTTTTACGACTTTACTAATGTAACGACTGTCGTTTAGTTGACGTTGAATAAATGATTCAGGAATTTCTTCCATCATCAATTTATTTAATTTACTTCTGTTTTTTGCATAATTTCTTTTTACAAAATCTTCATATTCTTTGGTTTCAAAAATGGTAACTACTTTCCCAAAGGATAATTCGATTTTTTTACCGTGATTATCTCTTATATATTCGTATGCTGTGCTTTTATCTTTGTCTTTATTAACTTCTGCTTCACAAATTACTTTATTACTTAATGAATCATCAAAGTATCTTGATTGAGGTATAACATGCTCTATTTCATAAGCAGGAGTAAATAATTTGTTTAAAGGAATTATTTCTCCCGTATATGGCGAGCGGTATTTTTGCTCTAACCATAATTTGTATTTATTGAGTTCAGATATCGAAGGTTGCGCCGTTTTACTAATTTTTAAAATATCTTCATTAATATCTGTTTCTGAGTTAAGAACTCCTTCCTCATATATTTTAAGTATTTCTTGTTGATTTGGCGAATAAGGTCTGACATTTTCGTAAGACGCATCATTTAGAAACTCTGATAATAATGCTTTGATTCTAAGATTTGTATTTTCATTGGCACTCATTTTATTGGTCATATCCTTGCGCTTATCGGCAGGATTTTTCATCTCTCTTCCTAATTCTATATGTATTTCGTTAAAGAAATTAGCCTCACTGTTACCATAAGTTTTCCAAATATCTTTTACAACTCGGAGTGTTTCGGTAATTACTTGTTCAACAATAGGATTACGTAGTGAGTGTTGTTTAAATTCTTCTAGATAATTCTCAATATCTTCTGGTTTTTTCCATTGCATGGCATTACTATCTTCCGAATGCTTGTCATAAACAATATAAGAAGCAAGCCAAAGCGGTAAAGCTTTAAAATCATTGATGTTATTTAGATGAATAGCTTTTTCTCGAACTCTATCTCTTATTTTATCATCAACCTCTCCATAAGTAATTTTTTCTATTCTGTTTTTTGTTTGTTGGTGTATATCTTCTTCATTCCAATATTTACCCCTTCTCATTAGTGGGAGTAATTTTTTAATAGCTTTTTCAGAATACGAACCATAGTCTTTATCAAAAGGTTTTATTTTTTTGAAAACTTCCGAAAAATCTTCACTTAAATTGTTTTTAATAGCAAATGATTTAAGTGCTTGTTCTATTTCTATTTTATCTTCAACAGAGTAGAGTATATGCCATAAATTCTGTTCTTTTTCTTTCGTTAAAAAATTAGAGGGTACTTCTTGAACTTTAGACAATCGATTTACAATAGCATTGTGTGTTTCATTACATGGATATGATTTATCTTCTACATAATTCCAACGGTAATTTTCAGCATTCTTTTTTAGGTTAAATGCAGGATATTTTAAAAATGCTTTTTGATCTATCTCTTTACGTTCGTTTAACCAATCAAAAAGTGTAGTGTAATCGTCTTCTGATTTTAAAAACTCTGTTGTTACATTAACATCATTATATGTTTTTCCATCAATAGTTTTTTCTTTTTGATACATTTTAAGGTTATGGATAAATTGCCATAATCTGAATTCTTGAAATAAAGGATTAGATTTTGATATACATTTTATAGACTGCATTTCTTTTTTACCATCTTTTAAATATGTTCTTTGCTCAAATGGGCAATCACTAATTAATGATTTTTTACTTTTTAAAGGACGTTGATAAAACAGGATGTCATTAATAAATAGATGTACAAAACTTTTCTCTTTTATATTTTCTCTGTGTGCAGTATTGTTTTCGTAAAGTTCTTCTATACAAGCAGTGTAAAGCTTTCTGTCTTGTAATTCAGTGTGTTCTTGTACTTGTTTTTCTAGTATTTGTTTTAATTCTTCTTTATAAAATTTACGTTCAATAGTTCTAATTAGTTTGCCTTTGATTTTTTGATTAGGATTTTGGAGTAAAGTCTCATAAATATAGCAACCAACTGTTTTTTTGCTTTTGTCAATTTTTTCTTCGGTACTTTTTTTAATAGCAATCCAGTCTAGCTCTGAGTCAACTGCTTTAAAACTTCTTTTCTCATTACCGTCTTTATTTAATTTTATGCTTTTATCATCGCTAAGTTCTATGGTAACTATAAATTCTTGTGTTTTACCTTTCCAGTCAAATAAAGGCGTTTTACTTGATCTTCTGTAAATCCAGCCATTTTCTAAAATTACATTATACCAAATATCAGTTTTTCCTTTTTGTTGTTCATCAGCTCTAACATCAACTACTTTTAATGCATGAAACTCAACTAATTTATTTGGTGTTTCATCTTCTTCGCCTCTTAGTTGGTAGTACCCCCGTTTTTGATTGAAGTGTAATAATAACCAAGCTAATTCTTCTTTTTCTATTTTAGCAATTAATGCTTTTTTACGTAAATAATAAATTGTCCAATCATAAGGCACCTTTTTATCATTTAATAATAAATTTGGTTGATGTATTTTGAAATCTTCCAACATTTCTTTAAATGCCTTTTTAAATATAAATTCATACTGTATTTTGTTTTCTGATATTCTAACCTCTTTGTATGCTATTTTTGGCTCACTATTCGGGATAAATTGACCTAATTTTTTTTCAAAATCAATTTTGTTTGAGTAGTGTTCAGGTAAATAACCTAAAATATTTAAAGTTCTATGAAGTCGTTCCCTTCTTAGTAAATTTCTTTCTAGTAATCTCCTCACACCCCTATATCCCGTTCTAGTAGCTGTTTGTGGAATAGATATACCTTTATTAAAATCATTTATTATTTCTTGTGACATGGGGATAATTCTACTTCCTAAACCAATAATTTCTCCCTTGTTATTTTCATAATCTTGTTTAACTAAAGCCCACCCAATAGAGTTAGTCCCTAAATCCAATCCTAAAATTTTTTTCGTCATTATATTAATTTTAATTTATATTTGTATCACATTTTGAAGCAAATCACAATAAGGATTATTCCGTTGTGAAAACATCTAAAGTGGTCCGCCGAAAGGTGGATCACTTTTTTTATTACTAATTTATAAAATTAAATCCAGAATTTAGAGTAAAAAGCAAAAATTAAACCCTAAACAGATGTTCGTCAATAAAATCGACCTCTATAGTCAATTGCGGTTAAAAAAATGTGCCTTTTTAAAAAGGAAACACGTAATGCTATTTGCGTTTTTAAATATTGAAATAAGTAAAAATGTTTAAGCTATTTTTAGCCCGATTAAATTAGTGACTCCGGCGGGATTCGAACCCACAACCAACAGAACCGGAATCTGTCATTCTATCCAGTTGAACTACGGAGCCTAAATTTAAGGCAAATATAAGCACTTATTTATTTTAATCTTTAGCAATAATATGCTAATTTTATCGTTTAATTGAAGTATGAAATCAGGTATAACAATACTATTAGTTTGGCTTACGGCAATTTGTATTGGTCAAAATATTCCACCTCGCACTTGGCGTGATCATACTAATATTAACACCGCCAATTCAGTTTGTAGATTTAATAATAAAGTTTACGTATCAAATTCTAACGGTATTGTTATAATTGATGGAGATTACGAAGCTTTAACTATCAACCAAAGCAAAGCGAAATTTTCACAACTAAACAAAGCAAACGGTTTAAATGATGTTGGAGTTAAATTATTACGTGTAAACCCAAACAACAATAAGCTACTCGTTATTTATCAAAATTCCGCAATTGATATTATTAATTCAAGCGATGAAGTGCGCTACTTTGCCGATATTAAAAATAAAATTATAAACGGTAAAAAATTAATTAACGAAGTTTTTTTTAGAGGAAGCATGGCTTATTTAGCCTGTGGTTTTGGTATAGTTGTGTTTGACACGGATAAATTTGAAGTAAAAGACACATACGTATTAGGATTAAATGGCACGAATACTGAAGTTTACCAAGTTGCTATGGATGATTCTTTAATTTTTGCTGCTACAGAGCGGGGTTTACTCAGATGTAATTACAAGTTAAAGAACCTAAATAATTTTAATAATTGGGTAAAGATAATATTCCCAAATAACCCTTTAAGCGCACCAGTAGGGGGAGTAATAAAAACAGGCAATAAGTTTTTAGCTACTTATAACCCTGCAAAAGTTAATACCAGTTTACCTCAGATTGATACTTTATATGAGAGCATAGATAATGCTAATTGGGCCAAATCTAACGCAGTGAGTTATCCAAGCAAATTATTTAAATTTAGCCATCATACCAATGAGTTTTTTACAATTTTTGATCAGTTTGGATTATTGGTAAGAAACACGGCAAACTATGGTTTAAGAGATTATATAACTTCATTCAACGGTAAACAAATAAATTTAAGTGATAGTTATTTTATAATTAACGAAAGTTCGGGTCAGAAAGAGTATTGGATTACTGATTTAATAAATGGATTTTTTTATACCACCGGACAATTCCCATTTTTTAGGCAGTACAAAACCACAAATAATGGTTTGGCATCCAGCCTCTCAAGCCAAGTAGATATTTTTGATGGCATAATCGCATCTGCTCCGTCACACCCAGATAAAGGTGGCGGAAGTATTTATACGCGCGCCAATATTAGTTATTATGAGAACGACAAATGGGTTGATTTACCAAATAGAAATTTGGACAGTGGCGAAATTATTGACCTTAATGCTGTTTATATAGACAGAAAAGATAAAAGTAGAATTTTCGGCTCATCGTTTAGTAGTGGGATTTATGAGTATAAAAACAATGTGTTGGTTGCTGTATACAATCAAAGTAATACAGCCATGCAGAGCAGTAGAATAATGGGAATGACCATGGATAAGGATGGCAATTTATGGACGCTTAACTCTGGTCAACAATATTATTTAAATGTGCTTAAAAAAAGCGGAGGGTACCAAACCTTTCAATTTAATGGACCTAAATTTACCAGAAGATTACTTATTGATAAGAACAATTTTATTTGGATGGTTCATGAAGATGAGGGTGGTATTACGGTTTATAACCCAGGTAGTAATTTTAACCCACCACAACTAAATGTAAACTTAAAATATCTTAATCAAAATGCTGGAACAGGTAATCTAGGGACAGAAGGAATACACTGTATCGCCGAGGATAAGGACGGAAAACTTTGGATAGGAACTAGCGCAGGAATTAGGGTTGTTTATAACTCGAGTAGCGTGTTTAGTTCAAGTAAATTTGATGCAGAGCCAATAAAAATTGTTCAAGATGGTAATGTAGAATTACTGCTAGAAAAAGATATTGTAACAGCTATAACCATTGATGGGGCAAATAATAAATGGGTTGGTACAGCCGATGGAGGATTATATTGCTTTAACCCAGATGGACAAAAGCAACTATTTCATTTCACCAAAGATAATAGCCCGCTTTATTCAAATAATATACTGGATGTTAATTACGATGAAAAAACAGGAGATGTTTATATTGCTACTGAAAATGGCCTACAATCATACAGAAGTACAGTTTTGGAGGGAGAAGAAGTTTTAACCAACGTGATAGCCTACCCTAACCCAGTTAGGCCAAATTACCAAGGTACTGTTTTAGTAAAAGGACTAATAGATAATGCTATTGTGAAAATTACCGATCAAAGTGGCAACATCGTTTGGGAAACAAAATCAAAAGGAGGCCAGATAGAGTGGAACTTAACAACATTTGCTAATGCGCGTGTAAAAACTGGAGTTTATATAATTTATTCAACCAGTACTGATGGTCAACAACGCATAGCAACAAAGCTTTTAGTGATAAACTAATGTTGGTAAAAGATAAAGCCATTTTTTTACAGAACATAAAAACTGGTGATAAAAAAAGCATCGTAAAGCTGTACACACTAAGTAATGGATTGGTTTCTTGCTTTGCCGCAGTAAGTAAATCTCCAGGCTCTAAAATTAGAGCAAGTACGCTTTTACCTCTAAATTTATTGGAAGTGGAGTATATTATTCGCCAAAATAAAGATGTAGCTGTAATCACCGAGGCACGAAGTTATTTTGTTGACAGCTTGCAAGGGAACAACTTTGCTTCGCTAGGTGTTTTACAATTTATAAATGAGGTATTAATAAAGATTTTAAAAGAACAACAACAAAATACTTCCCTTTATAAGTTTATAGAGCAACAAATTATCCTATTAAAAAACCATGAATTTAATGCATCAACTTTTGTAGTCGAATTTTTAGTGGAGTTAACAAAATATCTTGGGATTGAGCCTCAAAATAATTATTCGATTCAAACCCCTTTTTTTAATTCAAGAGAAGGCGTATTTGAGGCGGTTGCACTAACTTATCCTATGGGATTAGATAAAACCTGCTCACAACTTTTTTCTTCAGCACTTTCAGCAAACCCTACCACGGATAGATATACCAGTTATCAGCGTAAACTTTTAACAGACGCACTACTTGCCTACTATGGGTTTCACATTCCAAATTTTGGGAACATAAAAAGTTTAGAGGTGTTAAGAGAAATTGTGGTGGCTTAGCAAAAAATATTTTACTACCTTTAAAGAATGATTAAAAGCATAATAAATTGGTTTGAGCATAAAGCCTTTGGTGTATGCGAATGGTGGGGTAAAAAGCTTGGAATAGATACAACAACAATACGAATGTATTTCATTTATTTGTCGTTTTTTACATTTGGAAGCCCAATAATTGCCTATTTTATTATGGTTTTTATTTTAGAGCATAAAAATTATTTTAAACCATTTTATAAAAAAAAGCGACCAAGCGTTTGGGACCTTGATTAATTAAAAACGAAGAATTAATAAAAATAAAGCATGAAAAAACTATCAATAATAATTGGATTAAACGGATTAGCAAATTTTTTAAATGCCCAGTCAATCAATGTTTCTGAGGGGAATGAAAATTTTTCAGTAGGCTCAAAAAATTGTATTATAACAACCATTTATGAAAATAAAATGGCTGACGTGCTAGATGATTGGAAAAAAGTATTAAAAGATTACAAAAACGAATCGGTAAAAGATAAAAAGGGCGAAGTGTTTGCTGACAACCTACTTGTAAAGGAGTGGGGCAATAATACCGTAGATGTTTACTCGCGATTTTTTGAAAACAAAAAAGAAAAAACCGTACGTATGGTTACGGCAGTGGATATGGGCGGGGCATTTTTATCCTCTGGCACTGATAAAGAAAAATATACTTATTTTGAAAAGGTTATAAAAGAATTTGCAATTAAAACCACTAAAGGTCCGTTAGCCGATCAATTAAAAGATAACGAAAAAAAATTGGCTAACCTAGAAGACGATCAAAAAAGTTTGGAAAAGAAAAACGAAAATCTTAAAAATGACATAAGCGACTACAAGTCAAAAATTTCGAAGAATGAATCAAACTTAGTTGTAAAAGAATCTGAACTTGTAAAAAAGAAAGGTGAGCTAGAAATTCAAAAAAAGGTTGTTGAAGCAAGTGCAGGCGCGGTAAGTGAGCAGGCAAAAGCATCGCAAAAAATTTATGATAAATTGGCTGGGCAACTTAAAGATTTAGAAAATGAGAAAAAAGATTTAAAAGAAGGAATTGAAAAAAACAACGAGCGCACTAAGGATGCTGAAAAAGACATTAAGAAAAACGAAGAGGAACAAGTAAAAAAGAAGGACGAAATCAAGAAACAAAAAGAAGTTGTAGAAGAGTTTAAAAAGCGATTAGAAAAAATTAATTGATTTATATTTTCAAAGTATAAAATTATCAACTACGTCTCTTAAATAGAAACATACTACTTTCCTCTGCTACTAAAATCCAATCTCTTGATTTTTTTAGTTCTTCTATATACTCTTCTAACTGGGTTTTTGAAAGCGGCCAATCATTCCCCGTTGCCCCAACAAAAACATAATTCGCTTCTGATACATCAGGAATTAAAAAAATCCATTTACGAAATGCTAAATTTGCTCCAAAACAACTGTTGGTAGAAAGCCTCGCATTCTTAGGAATCATTTTAGTCAATTTTTCAAATGAACCCCTATTGAATTCACTTTTGAAATGAGGCTTAATTAAGATATTTACATTCAAGTTATAATAAAGCTCGCCATTACGCTGAAACATGTTCAAAAAACTTGTTGAATATGATAGAAAACCTGCAAAGGCTGCAAGCCTAAGTTTCAATCGTAAAGAACTTATATACAATAGGGAAGTATAAACCGATATTACAATAATAGGAGCAAACTCTATCGAATAATGAAAATCTATTCCCCATTTTCCTTGGTCTATATTATACATCTTTTGAAATATAATTGGAATTATCATTACTAAAAATTCAGGTTTTATAAGTAAAGCAAGTCCGCCGCTTACAAAGAGGCAAACATAGGTTTCTTGTTTACACCAATCGTTATTGGGGTTGCCGCTATGATTTGTAAAAAGAGTTGTTAAGTAATATTTAGATTTGAATAGCAAGTTTTCGATAATTTCTTTTGGCCCGCTACCCAAAATACCATAATAAGATAAATGATTACCAGAGTTATTATCTTTTAAAAAAATTGGCATAACCAATTTGATTACAATTAGCATGTAAACAACACAAAAGAGTAACAGCGCTGTGAGTATTTTTACTTTTTTGAAATCATTTTTAAAAATCAAAATGTAACCTATAATAACAAACGCCAAAATTAGAGGCATGTTTTCTTTTCCAATACAAATAAAAATGGTAACAATTGTAAGATTTTTGAAATTATCTAAGTATAAATAATAGATAAACCAAGGAATAAGCATAGTTGCTACCACGTTATCATGATAGCCAAAGCCAAGCGCAGAATATAAACCATAAAAAGAAAAAAAATGAAATAGTGCAACTTCAGGCAACATTGTTGAAGGATGTAGAAGCTTAATAAGTTTATAAATGCCATAGCCACCAAACAAAATGGCTGCTATTTGAACAATAAGCAAAGTATACAAACCAAAAACGTAGTATAAAGGCGAAAAAATAATTGTGTATAAAGCGAAATGATCTCCAAGAAAGTTTGTGACGTTTGCATGACCGTATGGATGAGGGTTGTTTATAAAATGGCTGTATTGATAAATGCTATTATTATAAATCCCTAAATCATAAGCGTGAGCATGAAAATTGTAAAGATTAGGAATCGAAATAAGCGCAAAAATTATTGCGAATAACAAATAAATGTAAAATTTAATTTGCTTGAATTGATTTTCAAGCGTATAAAATAACGTGCCTCGATTAATTATTTTTAGCATAGCTTTTTACGTAATAATTAGCGAAATAATAATTCATTTTTGTTTCATGATAGCCAAATTTCAAAAATTCATCCATCATTTTGGTATCGTTTTTTTCTTCATTAGCAATTAAAAAAAGAGTATCCTTAGAATTGCTTTTATTTTGAATAAGTTTAGTAAGCTCGTTAATAGAGTTAAAATAATAACTGCGAGCTTTAATTTGTGCTTGCTCATCAACACTTTTTGTTGTGTAATAAAATTTTATTGGCAAAGAGTCAGAACAAAAATAGTGGTTGTTTGGGCTACCATTTTGGATTAATTTTAAAACACCTTTACTATGCCAACCGTGGTTTACACCTAGTTTAATAGAAGGTAAAAAAGTAAATAAATAAAGCATGGTAAGTAATATTTGGCTTTTTGCAGAGAATGTATTATGTCCAAAAATAACACTAAGAAGAATAATAAGAAACATACACAAGTATATTGCAGTTGAATTATACAAATGATTTTCCTTGCTTATACTACTTTTAAAGTAACAAACAAAAAGTAATACGAATAAATAAAACGAAAACTTAAAGAACTTAAAAGATTTAAGCGAATGATTTTTAACCAATCCTTTAAAGTAAGTATTCAGCGCTATAGCAAAAGTTAGCAAGAACAATAAATTAAAAAAGAAGTAATCAAAGGTAAGGTTGTAACAAAAAGATTTTATCCAGAACACTTCCATTCCTTTATTAAAAAAGAAAGCAAATATGTTAGTGTCAAAAATATAAGCAAATAAAAAATAATTAGTAAACAACACAAACAGTAAACCTACTTTAATAATTTGTTTTTTTAAATTAGGAAAGTTAACAACAATAAAAAGAAATTGAAAAAGTACAAACCATAAATAACTATTTGATGTGTAAAAACCTAAAATACATATTACAGTGTATTTTATAATTAACTTGTTTTTATTCTCAGTTGCCAATTCGAATATATAATAAGCACTAAGTACAGAAAACAGAAGTAGCAAAGAACCGTGATGAATTAGTTGCGCATTAAAAGTAATTAAATTATTAGTAAAGAAAAATATACTTGCCCAAACAGCTACAAGATAATTGACATTATTATAAATCAGTTTATAAAAGTATACAGCAGCAATACTTATAAACACTACACTTGGCAAACGCAAAAGAAAAACAGCAGTGCCAAAAGCTTTACCAAACGAAAAAGTAATTAAATAGAATAAAGCATTATTTGTAAACGAAACATTGCCAAAATTAAAACTTTTTGCCTCTTGTAAATTAGTGTACTCTACTAAACTAATATCATTCAAGTCAAGCAAATATAATTTGCATATAAAATTTACTAGAAAAATAAAAACAAGAGTGCTTTTAAAATTAGTTTTAAAGTATGCCGCTATTTTAAAAAATGGCGCAAAAAATATGTCAATAATTTTATTCAACTAATAGGTAACTTTGCTTAAATTCAATCTAAACTATAAATAGAAACAGCTTCTTTTTGATAAATTTTATGAGTCAAAAATGATTTTAGTTTTTCGTTATTTAACCAATTTGGTTCAATAATAACAATGTACTTAAGACCAATTTTTTTCTTTTCTTTTATAAATAAATCTATTGTTTCGCTTGCCACATTGTAGTCTGTGTACCCAGCTCTGTTAAGGGCAACCAAAGATCGGTTAATAGTATAATCGCCTAGGCAAAGAATTATATCAGATTGTTTTATTCCCAAATAATCTAACTTAAAGGCAGGATTTTCAATCAAACTATAGCGATAAGCATTAGTCCATAAAAAGTACTCCGCCCGAGAGCTTTCAAATTCATTATAAATAAAAGTGTTTAAAAAACTATCGGGTTTATAGCGCCATTTAGACCAAGTTAAGGAACTGCTATATTGCGTATTTCCGACTAAAAGAAATAAGAAAATAATTATTGTAGATTTTGCCTTCAATAAATCAGCTTTTGTTTTTAGAAAAATTTTGAGCTGCATTATAAAAAATAGTAGTAGTACACATTGCATATTTATTAAATAATAATCGTGTTCAGAAAACACAAAGTAGAAAAGCAAAATATAAGCAATAAAGCAAATTAAGCTAACTATCATCACTGAGCTTTCAAATAAAAAGGCTTTAAACTTTGAAATAATCAAGTAAACTCCTGATATTAATAATGGCACAAGAAATAATAGTGGATACATTTTATCCAATTTGTTATCAATTAAACTTCTTAAAATATTAAATTTTTCTTTAGTGGATTCAATTTCCCAAATAGGTAATATGCCAACTAGAAAAAATCCGGTTGGATGTTTTAAATTATATCTATTTGCATACGAAAACCACAAATACCAAACCACTAATGGAAGTGCGAGTGAGCTTAGTGATAAAAGTACTTTTTTCGCACCAAGCGTTTTGTAATTTGTTATTAAACAAAATAGAACCATAAATGCACAAATTGAATAAGAAAATGCAGCGGATGCCTTTAGTAAGCCAGCTAATGAAAAAACTGAGATAAAAACAATTAAATTTTTATTTGAGAAATTGGAAAGAAAATTAAACAAAAAGTAAAGCGCAATTAAGCTAAGACTCAGCGCCTGTATGTCGCTAATAGTTGATATTCCAAAATAGGATAAATTTGGCGATGTGTTAAACAATAGGGTTAAAATAATTGATAGGGTAATATTATTTTCAGTTATTTTAATAAAGAGCTTAAATAAATAAAATAGCCCAAAAAATAAGAATAACATATTCGTAAATTTATAAATGCCTATATTTACTCCTGTAATTTTCCAAATATTTCCAATTATGTATTGAACTATTGGAAAATCTGTTGCTGCTTTACCATCATTATTCTGACCTAGGTTATTTACCATGGGCTCTAGCAAATTAGCTTTGTCATTGTAAAAATTTAATGCAAATGAAATGCAATCTGCCTGTCTCCAAGAATGATGTTGCATTATAGGAACTTGTAAAAAATGAGCATAATTATAAATCATAAATTGCCCAATTATTAAAAACGTAATTGTGAATTGCGGAAAGCGTTTAATAAGACTTGATATTTTATGTATCATTTTCATTTATAATTAACTCAAAAGAATACTCTTCTTCTTATATTTTAATCATGTGCAATTCAACGAATATACAAATAATGATTCTTACACCAATAATATTATGCAAATTTCAACTGCAACATTATTAAAGATAAAGTCTACAAGATGATCATAAAAAATTTAGTTTTAATTTATAAAAGTAGCTTTGATTGTAGTTTGTTTAATATAATCAAAGTTACCCATCAAGCCTTTCAAATACTGAGTTGTTACTCTTAAATTCGGGCACCAACTCTTTCATACGCTGCACAATATTTTCGTTGTTTTGTGAATTAAATGAAACAATTAATTCTTCAATAATTTTTTTAACATCGTTGTAGTCGTATTCTCTTACTTTACCAATTAATATTTGTGAGTGGTGCGTTGGTAAAGAATTTTCGTTATCTGCCAATAATTCTTCATAGAGTTTCTCCCCTGGCCGTAATCCTGTAAATTCAATTTTAATATCGCGCCCTTCTTTTAGTCCACTTAACGAAATCATTTTTTTTGCGAGATCTAAAATTTTCACAGATTTGCCCATATCAAACACAAAAATTTCGCCGCCACTGCCCATGCTGGCAGCTTCTATAACTAATTGGCTTGCTTCAGGTATGGTCATAAAAAAACGTGTAATGTCAGGGTGGGTTATAGTAACAGGCCCGCCATTTTCTATTTGTTTTTTAAATCTTGGAATTACAGAACCGTTGCTTCCTAACACATTTCCAAAACGTGTGGTTATAAATTTTGTTTTGCTTTTTTTACCCAAACTCTGAATGTAAATTTCTGCAATACGTTTGCTTGCACCCATTACATTGGTCGGGTTTACAGCTTTATCTGTGCTTACAAAAACAAAACGTTGTGCGTTATGCAGCGTAGCTAAATCAGCCATGTTTTTTGTACCCAACACATTGGTTAAAATGGATTCTGACGGATTATTCTCCATCATAGGCACGTGTTTGTAAGCAGCTGCATGAAAAACAATCTCTGGTTTAAAGGTGTTAAACACATTTGCCAGGCGTTCGTAGTTCCTAACATCACCCATTATTGTTTCAAAAGCAATATCTTTAAAGGCATCACTAAATTCTAACTCTAGTTCGTGTAGTGGACTCTCGGCCTGATCTAACAAATAAATTTTTTTAGGCGAAAATTTTGTACACTGTCTTGCTAATTCACTACCAATACTACCCGCAGCGCCAGTAATTAAAATAACTTTATTTTTTAACTGAGAATTTATTTGTTCATGGTTTAATTGTATAGCTTCTCTTTCTAACAAATCTTCAATATTTAAACTCCGTATTTGATTAAAACTTAATTCCCCATTAATCCACTTTTTTGCTGGAGGCACATTCAATACTCTTACATTGTTTTGCAAACACACATCGGTAATTTCATTTTTACGAGTTGACGAAATTTGTTGTATAGAAATAATTAGCAATTCAATATCGTTTTCGGAGATTAATTTTACCAACTCATCTTTGGTATAAATAAAAACACCCTCTAAACTGCGGCCTTTCTTTTTCTCATCATCATCAATAAATCCTACAACTTTGTACTTAATAGCAGCATCCCTGTCTAATGTTCTTTTTGTGATCATACCCGCTTCACCAGCGCCATAAATTAAAACATTAATTTTTTCCTTTGATGGATTTTTAGTCTCAAAGTACAAGGCCTTTACGGCTAATCGCGAACTTATCATTACAAAAAGAGTAACCAAAGCATCAATAATAATTACAGAGTTTGGAATAAAGTAAGCGCCTGAAATAAGTTTATACGAAATTAAATTTGCTAAAAAAATACAGATACTCCCAATTATAATTACTGCAAAAATACGAACTGTATCGCGGGAACTGGTGTAGCGCACCACACCTTTGTAAGTTTTAGAAATAAAAAAAGATAAAAACCGAATGGCTAATACAACTGTAAAATCAATTGGTAAATTATTGGCATCGGCTTCTGGTATAGAGTCGAAATTAAAACGTAATAAAAAAGCAATGGTTAAAGCAAAAGCACATATAAATGTGTCAATAAATAAAATTGACCATCGGGGTAAATTATACGTCCAAAATAATTTAAATAACCTATACATGCCTTGCTATAAAAATACTTATTTTTTTTGAGGCGATGCAGTTTTAGTTGGCACTGCAGTTGGGGTAGGGCTTGGCTGAGCTGTGTTTGTTTTTATTGGAGTTACTGTTGAAGTTTTTGAAGGCATCGTAGTTGGCGTTCTTGTAGCTTCTATAGGAGGTGTCAGTTTAATTGCTGGTTTAAAAGGTTTATCACTTGCAGCAATTTCGCATGAGGTACAAATTTCTTTCCACTTTAATTCCATGCGGCAATCTGTTGGTTGAACGTAAATTTTTTTCTTAGTGCTATCTGGCATAGTAAATTCCATGTCAGTAGCCATTGTTTTTGGGCCTTCAAAAGCAAAGGGTTCTTTAAAATAATCTTCTAAATGAATATCTTTTATGTGAATTTTTTTATCGAATATCATGGTGTATAATTCAAAAACAGCGCGTGTAATTTTTATATAAATTAAATTTTTTGCGTTGTCGTAATTTATTTTAACATCGCCAACCACTTGTGTTTTGTAATCAAAAGGGCCACACTTAACAATGGCATCGCACAAAAAATTACTGCTATCAGGCCTCACGTTTATTTTAGGATTTTTAATTGTCCAGTGGTACTTGCCTTTAATAAGCATAACCTCGTAATCGTTGGTGCCACTAATATCGCCAACAGCGGCAATTACTTTGTTAATAGCCTCTTCGTGCAAACTCACAGCAAAATCATTAATTGCTGCAAGGGTTGAGGTTTTTTGAGCCTGAGCAACAACAGTGGTTAAAGGAAAAATTAAAAGCAATAAAAAACGCTTAAACATAATTATAAAAAAATTGTTTTAATAGTGTACAAAAATACACAAACTATGGCAAAAGCAAGTTACATTTTAAGCAAAGCCTTAAATAAAGCAGCACAAAATCTAAAACAAGGAAAACCCTACGAATGGGGTCACATGGGCAGCTGCAACTGTGGACACTTAGCACAAGTGTTGTTAAATATGCCTAAAGGAGATATACATAAATTGGCAATGGAAAAGCCAGGCGATTGGAACGAACAATTAAATGATTATTGCCCAACAAGTGGTTTTAAAATAGATACATTGATATTTAAGTTATTAGAATTTGGTTTAAGCGAAAAAGATTTAATGGACTTAGAATATTTAAGAGATGAAGCCATACTTTCAAAAATTAGTAACACACATAAACCTTTACAAAATAACAACCGAGAGCATGTAATTTTGTATTTAGAAACTTGGGCAGCATTAATGGAAGAAGAGTTGATAAGTGAGATTATGATTGATAAAGGGTTTCAAACTTTAACAAAATTTCAGATTCATTAATAAATTAAATTTTTTGAATGGCTTAGTATTCTATTTCCCTACCTTACTGCCATCGTAAGCCCATTTTAACCAAATAGAGCCCCAGGTAAAGCCTCCGCCAAAGGCAGAAATAATAAGATTATCGCCTTTTTTTAATTGTTTTTCATAATCCCACAATAGTAATGGTATTGTGCCTGCGGTGGTGTTGCCATATTTTTCAATATTCATCATCACCTTATCTGACCCAATGTTTACGCGCGATGCAGTGGCATCAATAATACGTTTATTAGCTTGGTGTGGCACCAACCATGCAATATCTTCCCCTTTTAAATTGTTGCGCTCCAATATTTCAGCGCTAACATCGGCCATTTCTTTTACAGCAAATTTAAAAACGGTTTGCCCTTCTTGAACTACATAATGTTCGTTATTTTCCACAGTGCTTTTAGATGCTGGTTTTAAAGAACCACCAGCGGGCATGTATAAATAATTTCTTCCTGAACCATCTGATTTTAAAAGAAAATCTTTTATACCAACATCTTCTGTGCTGGGTTCTAATAATACAGCGCCAGCCCCATCTCCAAAAATAATACAAGTTGCTCTATCCTCATAATTAATAATAGAACTCATTTTATCGGCACCTATTACTAAAACTTTTTTGTATCTACCGGTTTCAATAAACTGTGCGCCCGTTGCCAACGAATAAATAAATCCGCTACACGCTGCCGATAAGTCGTATCCCCACGCATTTTTTGCACCTATTTTATCACAAATAACATTAGCTGCCGATGGAAATCCGTAATCGCCAGTAATCGTTCCAACAATCACCAAATCTAATTCCGATGCTGAAATACCGCGCTTTTTCAATAACTCTTCAACTGCTGGCACACACATATCTGAGAGTCCTTTTTCTCCTTTTAAAATGCGTCGTTCCTTAATACCGGTTCTGCTAGTTATCCATTCATCGTTTGTATCTACCAAGGTAGAAAGCTCCTCGTTAGTTAACACATACTCTGGCAAATAGCCGCCTACTGCGGTAATGGCTGCATTTATTTTCATTATTATTGAAATACTGTTTTTATTTTTTCATCAAGTTTTACTTCGGCAATGTCTTTAGCAGAAAGTAACATATTTTTAAAGGCTAAGGCGCTCGATATCCCATGCCCTATTATAACATTAGAATTTACACCAAGTACAGGGGTTCCGCCATATAATTCATAATTAAATCTATCAAAATACGCATCACTGCGTTTGCGTGTTTTTATTAGTTTGTAAAATGCTTCGGCACTTTTTAGTACAATGTTACCAACAAAACCTTCACAAACTATAACATCCACCATATCGCTAAATAAATCGCGTCCCTCAACATTACCAATAAAGTTAAAGTCCTTACTGTCTTTCATTAAATTATAAGTTGCTTGCGATACAAGGTTGCCTTTCTCTGGTTCTTCGCCTATATTCAAAAGTCCAACTTTTGGGTTAGAAATTTTATAAACTTCTTTTGCAAAAATAGAACCTAGAATAGCAAATTGATAGAGTACATCCGGTTTGCAATCGGCGTTGGTCCCAACATCTAAAATAATTCCAAAACCACCACTCTCTTTTGGCAAAATACTTGTAATACATGGTCTGATTACACCTGGAATGGCTTTTACAGTAAACATTGAACCTACCAACATTGCACCAGTGTTGCCAGCACTTGCAAAAGCTTGGATATTCCCTTCTTTTAAATGTTTAAAGCCTAAAAATACGCTACTATTCGGTTTTTGCGAAAATGCTTTAGTTGGATGCTCACCCATATCAATAACTTCAGTGGTATGCACATATTCAAAGCTATCTGGATTTATATTACTTTCCGAAAAATATTTTTTTGCGTTGTCTGCGTTTCCAAAAAGTACAAGCTTGGCTGCGTCTTTTAATTCAGTTAATGCGAGTATGGCGCCATCTAAACAGTTCTTCGGAGCAAAATCTCCACCTTCAATATCAAATCCTATTTTTATCATGTTTTAAAACAGAATACAATTATACTATTTTTTAGCATAAAACCAATCCGTTTTTTGTAAACTTAATTAGGAGATAATACGAGCGTAAAAATACGTTAAATGCTATGGTTAGCAAAAAAGCTGGTCTAAAACCAGCATAATGCACTGTCATTAAGAGTGGTAACAATGAACACCACCTTGAACAGGATTTGCCTGAATCAAATATTCAGAAAATGTAAAAACTCGCTTAACTTATCTTTTAAGGCACTATCATAATCTCCTACGTGAAATGAGGCTTTAACTGTGTAATTATAACGATTAAAGGTTTGTAGTAGGCCAGATAAATCCTCGCGATTTACTTTTAAGGTAACTTCCATTCGTGTACTATCTGGTATTGACGAAACGTGTAAGCTTAAAAGTTTGGCGTCATTTCCTTCAACAATACTTCCTATTTGTGTTATTGAATAATCATTTTGATTAAGCTCTAAAACTATTACTCCTCCGGGGTTTTGTACCGCCGTCATAATACTTAGGTTTTGCACAATTCCTTTCAGTGTAATGCAGCCTTTGTACATTTCTTTTTCGTCGAGTACCGGAATTAAGGTTAGATTAAAATTGGCCATTAATTTAATTAAATCGTAGGTGTGTTGGTAATGGTGCAGTACCGGGCGCATAAAATGTATTTTACTTTTGCTTAGCTCTTCTTCTGGATGCTCGTAATCCATTAAATCTGTTTCACTTACTAAGCCAATAAGTTCTTTATTATTTACAACCGCTAAATGCGATACTTTAAATTGCTCCATCCAATCCAATGCCACCTCAACGGTATCAGTCATTTTTAAGGGTGGAATTTCATCGGTAATTAAATCTCCTGCTAACATAATTCTTTAAACCAAAAGTAGTAAATATTTACTTAGTTTTGTTTTAAGTTTACTTTATTAACGAAAATTAAATATGACAAAATTAAGCGTGAACATAAATAAAATTGCTACACTTCGCAATGCGCGTGGGGGCAATGTTCCAAATTTAATTCAAGCAGCTTTAGATATTGAACGCTTTGGAGCGCAAGGAATAACGGTTCATCCACGCCCCGATGAAAGGCATATAACGTATAAAGATGTTTACGAATTAAAACCACATTTAAAAACAGAGTTTAATATTGAAGGAAATCCAAAAGAAAAAAAGTTTGTTGATTTGGTAACTGAGATAAAACCACAACAAGTAACCTTAGTGCCTGATGTAACTGGCCAGTTAACAAGCGATCATGGTTGGGATACTATTGAGAATAAAGCGTATTTAACGGAGATGATTGCTTATTTTAAATCGCTAAATATTCGTACTTCTATTTTTGTGGATGCAAATTTAAAAATGATAGAAGGTGCTAAAGCAACAGGCACTGATAGAATTGAACTTTATACAGAGGGTTACGCAAAGAATTTTAATGCAAACAAAGAAATTGCAGTAAAACCCTTCACTGAAGCCGCCAAACTTGCCAATAGCTTGGGTTTAGGCATTAATGCTGGTCACGATATGAATAAAGAAAATTTAAAATTTTTTAAACAACATGTGCCAAATTTATTAGAGGTTAGTATTGGGCATGCATTAATTAGTGATGCGTTATACTTAGGTTTGGAAAACACAGTGCAAATTTATTTAAGGCAGTTGGTATAATAAGAAAAATATTGTTTTTTATTTTTAAAATTACTGGAATTTTATTTACTCAACACAACTCCCTTATACCTTAATTTTATTGGCTTTGCGCTTCCATTAGTATTAATCAAAACTGTTCTATCTTGCCGGTCATAAACTGTTTTGGTATCAAAAATAATTGTTATGGTGTTAATTACATTTGGTAAAATTGGTTCTTTTGGAAAATCAACAGTAGTGCACGAACAACCAATTTCAACGCCACTTATTATTAACGGAGCATTGCCACTATTTTTAAACTCGTAGTTTAATTTTACTACCTCACCTTTTTTTACAAATCCAAAATTTTGTTTTGTGTCTTTTAACTCTAGTTTTGCTTGTGCCCTTACAAACGAGCTCAGTAATAACAAACAAAAAATCCCACAAAATTTTGTGGGATTTTTTAAAATTATAAAAGTACTATTTCTCATCCTGTAAAGGTTTTGCTTTTATTTCGCCTTTAATCCGAATTTTCATCGATGGCTCTTTTGCGTTTGAGGTAACCGTTACATTTTTTTCAAATCTACCTTCGCGCTTGGTGTCGTATTTCACTTTAATTACGCCACTTTTACCAGGCAAAATAGGTTCCTGCGGCCAACCTGGTTTGCCATCAATTGTTGTTGCCGTACAACCACACTCTCCAGTTACTGCAGTAATTGTTAAAGGAGTTTTACCAACATTTGTAAACTTAAATTCTCTAATCCCGTTAGCTTCAAATTCAATACTTCCGTAATCAATAACTGGATTTTCAAATTTAATTTCTGGTGCATTTGGGTCAACACTAGGCACGGCAGTTTGAGCGGTTAACGACAAGCTTAAACCTAAAATTGCTACAAAAACTGATAAGAACTTTTTCATTTTTTACTTTTATTTAAAATTAAATCTTAAACCCATTTTTTGTTAGAAGAAAAAAACCAGCTAACAAATTTATTTGAAGTTTAATTATGATTTTTTCTCAACTGGAGCCCCTTGAGCACCTTTGTTTTCAGGAAAAGCAATATCAGCTGGTTTTGCTTCAACATTACCTGTAATTGTTAAAATCATAGCGCCACTTTTAGCGTTTGAATTTACTGTAACAGTTTTATGAATACCACCAACGCGGTTAGTATCATATTTTACTTTTATCTCTCCAACTTTGCCTGGTAAAACTGGTGCAGTAGGGCATTGAGGAACTGTACAACCACAGCTACCCATACAACTTGTAATTACTAAAGGCTCTTTACCATTATTTGTAAATTTGAAAACACACTCACCATTATCACCTTGTTTAATATTCCCATAATCATGCGTTGTTTTGTCAAACTTCATGTCTGCTAAACTTGTTGGAGCAGCAGATGGAGTTGGAGCAGCGCCATGGTTATGACCATCGTTTGCACTGTGCACTTCTTGAGCAATACTTAAGGTAGCTAATCCTGCTACTAAACCTAATGTAAAAATTAATTTTTTCATGTTTTGTTATTTTTGTTTTTAATGTTTAAATATATTACTAATATCGTGCCATAAAGATAGTTCACACCTGCTAATCTTTATGTATTTTTGCGAAATTTAACAAAATAATTAGCCGAATTTAACAAACATGGAAATCGCTAAAACATACAACCCTAAAGAAGCCGAGGCCAAATGGTACCCACATTGGTTAAAGCATAAATTTTTTAAATCAACACCAGATGCCCGCCAACCCTATACTATTGTTATTCCGCCGCCCAATGTAACAGGAGTGTTGCACATGGGGCACATGCTTAACAATACAATACAAGATGTGTTAATTCGTCGAGCGCGTATGTTAGGTTATAATGCTTGTTGGGTGCCAGGTACCGACCACGCAAGTATTGCAACAGAAGCAAAAGTAGTTGCATTATTAAAAGAACAAGGCATACTTAAAAAAGATTTATCGCGCGATGAATTTTTAAAACATGCCTGGGATTGGAAAGAAAAATATGGTGGGATTATTTTAGAACAACTTAAAAAGCTTGGCGCTAGTTGCGATTGGGACAGAACAAAATTTACCATGGACCATGAGATGAGTGATGCGGTGATAGATGTGTTTATTGATTTATATAATAAAGGTCAAATATACCGTGGTGTGCGTATGGTGAATTGGGATCCTCAAAGCCAAACAGCAGTGAGTGATGAAGAGGTTATTCATAAAGAAAAAGATGGGCAATTAGTTTATATTAATTATAAAATTGAAAATGAAGAAGGTTTTGTAACAATAGCTACTACGCGTCCTGAAACCATTATGGCTGATACTGCCGTGTGCGTTAATCCAAGCGATGAACGTTACACAAATTTAAAAGGAAAAAAGGTAATCATCCCTTTAATTAATAAAGCCATACCAATTATTTATGATGAGTATGTTGATGCCTCTTTTGGTACAGGAGCTTTAAAAGTTACGCCAGCACACGATATTAACGATTTTAATTTAGGACAAAAACATAAATTACCAACTATTGATGGTTTAACAGCAGAGGGTAAAATAAGTGAGGCTGCACAAATTTATGTTGGCATGGATAGGTTTGCTTGTCGTAAACAAATTGTAAAAGATTTACAAGAGCAAGGTTTTGTTTTGAAAATAGAAACTATTAAAAATAAAGTAGGGCATAGCGAACGCACCGATGCGGTAATAGAGCCACGCTTAAGTATGCAGTGGTTTTTAAAAATGCAAGATGTAAGCAAGCCAGCTTTAGACTCAGTTTTAAGTAATGATGTAAAATTAATTCCTGAAAAATTTGTAAACACATACAAGCATTGGATGGAAAATGTGCACGATTGGTGCATTAGTCGACAGTTATGGTGGGGACAAAGAATCCCAGCTTGGTACGATGGGCAAGGAAATACAGTTGTTGCAAAAACGAAAGAACAAGCAATTGAATTATTTAAAACTAAAAACTCATCATTAAAAGCTGATGAGGTGAAACAAGACGAAGACGTTCTCGATACTTGGTTTTCTTCTTGGTTGTGGCCTCTAACGGTGTTTGATGCAAACGTTATTAAAAACGGATTTGATAAAGCAAACGACGATTTAAAATATTATTACCCAACAAAGGATTTAGTTACTGCGCCTGAAATTTTATTTTTTTGGGTGGCACGTATGATTATTGCAGGTAAAGAATATACTGGCTTAAAACCATTTACAAATGTTTATTTAACGGGCATTGTGCGTGATAAACTCGGACGTAAAATGAGTAAACAGTTGGGTAATTCGCCTGATCCTTTAGACTTAATTGCAAAATACGGAGCAGATGGTGTACGTGTAGGTATGTTATTATGTTCGCCAGCTGGTAACGATTTAATGTTTGATGAAAGCTATTGCGAGCAAGGAAGAAATTTTGCCAATAAAGTTTGGAATGCATTTCGCTTAATAAAAGGATTTACTTTGGGGGCTGAGGCTCTCGAAGCCCCAGATTCATTAAAAGCAGCCATCACGTGGTTTCAAAATAAATTATCAGAACAATTAGAAATTATTAACGACCATTATAGCAAGTACCGCATGAGTGATGCCTTAATGGCAACTTATAAATTAGTTTGGGATGATTTTTGCGCATGGTATTTAGAGGCTATTAAGCCTGAGTTTATTGATGGTGTAGCAAAACCAATTGATAAAGCAACATACGATGCCACTATTAATTTCTTAGAACAATTATTAAAAATTATGCATCCTTGGATGCCTTTTATTACCGAAGAAATTTGGCACTTACTAAAAGACCGTTCAGATAAAGATTGTATTATTGTTGCCGAGTGGCCAAAACAAACAGCGATAAACAATCAACAATTAGCCGAGTTTGAAGTAGTAAAAGAATTGGTTGCTACGGTTCGTAATTTGCGCGCACAAAAACAATTATCGCCAAAAGAAAAATTAGAAGTAATTGAAAAATCGGATGCAACAAAAAGCTATTTTGATGAGGTAGTTATCAAATTGGCAAACCTTTCTACTTTTAAATACACTAAAGAAAAAGTTGAAGGCGCTTTCTCATTTCAAATAAAAACGACTGAATTTTTTATTCCACTTTCAACCAACATTAACGTTGAAGAAGAAAAATTGCGTTTGCAAAAAGATTTAGATTACAACAAAGGCTTTTTAGAAAGCGTTATGAAAAAATTAAGTAACGAAAAATTTGTTACAAACGCCAAACCTGAAATTTTAGCAGCCGAACAAAAAAAGAAAGAGGACGCGGAAAGCAAGATAAAAGGAATTGAAGAACAATTAAAAAGTTTAACCAATTAAAAATATAACTATGAAAAACGTATTTAACCAAACCGATGTTGCAGAATTTGTAAATCGTGTAAACAATTTAACCCCTTCAACAAAACCAAATTGGGGTAAAATGAATGTTAACCAAATGCTGGCGCATTGCAACGTTACTTATGAATTTGTTTACGACAACATTCATCCAAAACCAAATAGGTTTCAAAAGTTTTTGATTAAATTATTTGCCAAAAGTATTGTTGTTGGCGATAAACCGTATCCAAAAAATTCGCGAACAGCACCAGAATTTATTATTAAAGATGAACGGGCTTTTGAAAAGGAAAAACAACGTTTAATAGATTATTTAAATAAGACCCTACAACTTGGAGAAGCACACTTTGATGGCAAAGAATCGCATGCAATGGGTAATTTGAGCAAGAAAGAATGGAATACTATGTTTTCAAAACATCTTGATCATCACCTAACACAATTTGGGGTTTAAGAAATAGTTTAATTTTATAATGGAACCCCTAAAAGAACTTTTTAATCAGGCCTATTTTTTAAAATTGGCAACTGAAGTCAAAAAAGCACACCAACTTTTTGACGAAAAGAACTTTTTAAAAGAAGTTACAAATAATTTATCCGAACGTGAGTTAAATGAGCGGCTTCGGCATACAAGCATTACATTAAAAGATTTTTTACCCAACAATTTTCAAGAAGCTGTAAACATTTTAAAACAAGTTGTACCAAATTTAAAAACGGGGTATACCACACTTGTATTTCCTGATTTTGTTGGACTTTATGGTATACAGCATTTTAAATTTTCTTTAGAAGCCTTGAGTTACTTTACTCAATTTGGTTCGTCAGAGTTTGCAATTCGTATTTTTTTAAAGCACGATTTTAAAGCTACTTTAAACGTTATGCAAGGTTGGGCAAAAAGTGATAACGTGCATATCCGTCGTTTAGCTAGCGAGGGGTGTCGTCCTCGTTTACCATGGTCGTTTAAGTTAGATGAGGTTGTTAAAAACCCAGAACTAACATTACCCATTTTAACTTCATTAAAAGAGGACACAGAATTATATGTAAAAAAATCTGTTGCCAATCATATTAATGATTACTCAAAAGAACATCCAGAATTAGTTATAAAAATTTTAAAAGATTGGAAGTCTAATAACCCACACACCACCTGGATTTTAAAACATGCCTCCAGAACCTTGTTAAAACAGGGTAATACAAAGGCCTTAGCTTTTTTTGGCATAAAAGAAAATTCAGATTTAAACTTGGTTAGCTTCAACTTAAAAAAACAAAAAATAAAAATCGGAGATAATTTACAATACAGCTTTTTAATTCAAAACACGTCCAAAAAATCAATTTCTATACGGCTTGAGTATGCTATATATTTTAAAATTGCGAATGACAAACTAAGTAAAAAAGTTTTTAAAATAAGCGAAAAAGAAATTACCAATAGTCAAACACTAAGTTTTGAAAAACATCACAGCTTTAAATTGCTTAGTACACGCAAGTATTATAGCGGTAGCCACTATATAGCAATAATCATAAATGGAAAAGAGATAGAAAAAACTAAGTTTAATTTAACAGAATAAACATTTATTCAAATTTTCTGTATATTTATCCTAAATGAACATTATCTGTAAACAGACCGACAATTCACCACTTGTATCATTTAATTCTCAAAATGGTGAGCTTTCTATAATTGGAATTTCAGCATCCGAAGATCCAATAAAATTATACGAAAAAATACAAAATGAGGTAGCAAAGTTTTGTAGAATCAATGCCCTTAAAAAAATTATCATTTACCTTCAGTACTTTAATACAAGTTCTTATAAATCATTACTCGAACTATTAATTGAAATAAAAAGTAAGCATAACCCACATATTATTGTTGAGTGGCAAACTCTGGTTGATGATGAAGATCTTATTGAGGCAGGTGAAGAGCTTGCCGCGCTTTGCGGATTTGAGTTTCAGTACGTAACAGTTAACGAGTAATTTAAGTTTTATAAATTAAAACATCAATTTAATATACAGTTCATTTGTGGTTATTGTAGCTTTTAAGTTCACAATTTTTATGTTATCTTTATCTTTTAACCTTAAATTGCATGAACGTTTTATTTCGCGTTTTATTTCTAGTAATAATCTTTTGTTTTTCTTGCAAAAATAACTCTTCAGATAGCAAAAAAACTTCAGAAACCGAAACTGTTTCAAAACCAGTTATCGTAATTCATAGAGCCAAGCAACACTATAAACCTGCTGGTAGCCCTCAAATAACTAAAGCATTAGTACCCAAAACTTTTCAAACAAATAGTAATACCATTTTTGTTGATGAGCTTACCACAATAACTGCTGAAACTGATTTATTTACCGCCACTCCAGGTAAAGACACATTATTAAACATAAAATCAATTGCTGTTTCTCCTAAAGTAGAATTATGCAAACAACCTATTCCAACCAAAGCAATGCCTCCACGCTTTAAAGATGCCGCCATTTCAGACATTCAGTATTTAGATGTGGACCAAGGCTTAATGTCATCTATGCTTAAAAGTGTAATTGTAGATAAAAAAGGTAATATATGGATTGGCTCAAATAATGCAGGAGTTAGTAAATATGACGGAGAAAGTTTTATCAACTACACACAAAAAAACGGATTAAGTAATAACACAGTTCTAACTATTTTTGAAGATAGTAAAGGAACTATTTGGTTTGGTACTGAGGGTGGCGGCGTTTGCTGGTTTGATGGAAGAAATTTTTATTCCTTAACAACAAACGAAGGCTTGGGCAATAACACCGTATTAGCAATTTACGAAGACAAAATTGGTAATATGTGGTTTGGCACCAATGGTGGCGGCGCTTTTTGTTATGATGGAAAATCTTTAACCGCTTATACCGAAAAGGAAGGCCTAAGCAACAATATGGTACGTTGCATTTTGCAAGACAAAAATGGAAATATGTGGTTTGGCACAACAGGTTCTGGTGCATGTAAATTTAATGGCGAATCATTTACTTATTTTGGAGAGAGAGCTGGGCTTAATAGCACAATTATTCATGCTATGACACAAGATACAAATGGTAATATCTATTTTGCAACAGAAGATGGGGGAGTAAATGTGTATGATGGTAAAGAAATAAAATACATTACGAAAAAGCGTGGATTAAGCAGTGATTGTGTTGTTTCATTGCAAGCCGATTCTGATGATGTTTTATGGATAGGAACCTACGATAAAGGATTATGTAAATTTTCAAATAAGCAAATTACTTGCTATTCAACAGAGCAAGGCTTAACAAACAATTATATATTAGGCTTGGCCAAAGATGTTTCAGGAAGTATTTGGATGGCAACCTATGGAGGTGGCTTGTGTAAATTCAACACATCATCTTTTGCTCACTATACCGCCAACGAGGGCATAGGAAATAACACTATTAGAAGCATGGCTATCGATAATTCGGGTAATTTGGTATTTGGTACATTTGGCGATGGTATAATTTTTTATAGTGGTAATTCTTTTAACCATTATACAGAAAAAGAAGGTTTAGCCAGTAATCGCATACTTACTATAATAAACAGCGGAACAAACTTATGGTTTGGCACTGAACAAAATGGAGTAGTAAAATATGACGGTAAAAATTTTGAAACTTATACCACAGAACAAGGCCTAACAAGTGATTATATAAAATGCGCATTTAAAGATAAAGATGGCACAATTTGGTTTGGTACTGATGAAGGTGGAGTCTGTGGCTTTGATGGGAAGCAGTTTATTAGTTTTGTTGAAGAGGAAGGTTTAAGCGAAGGGGTCATTTCTTCTATTACACAAGATAACAATGGTAATTTATGGTTTGCTACTGAGGGTTCTGGTGCATGCTGTTACGACGGAAAATTTTTAAAATGGTTTACTACTAAAACAGGTTTGTGCGATAATACAATAAATTGTATTGTAAAAGATAAGGATGGAAATATTTGGCTTGGTGGTAATAGTAAGGGCCTTAGCATGATTAGCGCCAACTCAATAAACAGTGCCACCCCAGTAATTAAAAATTTTGATATAAAAGATGGATTAAGCAACCTATCTATAAAATCAATTGCACAAGATAAAATTGGTAATATATGGATAGCAACTGAATTTGGCTTGAATTACATTGTTAAACAGAACACTACTTTTAAAACCATTGTATACACAACTGCAGATGGCTTAAAAGCAAATAACTTTATGAAAAACAGTGTAATTATAGATAATGACAATGTTGTTTGGTGGGGAAATGGGAAAGCGCTTACTAATTTGAATTTGAACAAATATCAACTCCCAATTACTAAACCTGTTTTGCAATTAACAAGTATTGAATTAGAAAAAACATTTGTTGATTTTTTTGCATTAAAGGATAGTTCACAAAAAAATAAAGAAGTAATTGTTGGCGTAAAAGACAAAAAAAATCTTCGCAAAGTTGAGTTTGATGATGCGGTGAGTTTTTATAATTATCCTAAAAATTTAAGTCTACCTCATAATATTAATCAACTTGATTTTATGTTTAGTGCTATTGATTGGGGCGCAACCGATAAAATTCGTTACCAATACATGCTTGCTGGGGCAGATGCTGATTGGAGCCCACTCACTAAAGAAAACAAAGCGCTTTACAATAATTTACCAAATGGCGATTATGTTTTTAAGTTAAAAGCTATAGGAATAGCAAATAATTGGAGTGAAGTAATTGAGTACCCTTTTACCATAAGAGCACCATGGTATAAAACTATATGGGCTTATTTGCTTTACATAGTTGCATTTTTTGGAATTGTAATGGGTTTTAATAATATTCGTACTCGGCAATTAAAAGCCCGCCAAGAAGAACTTGAAACGCTTGTTACCGAGCGCACTGCCGAGGTTGTTGAGCAAAAGGAATTAATTGAAGAAAAACAAAAAGAAATTGTTGATAGTATTAATTATGCCAAACGTATTCAAAGCGCCTTATTGGCAAGCAATACTACTTTTGAAAAAGCATTCAAAGCTAATTTTTTTATTTTTTATCAACCTAAAGATATTGTGAGTGGCGATTTTTATTGGGCATCTAATTCTATTAGCGAAGGCGCATCTTTACCAAGCGTGTTTACCTTGGTAACCGGCGATTGCACAGGGCACGGGGTTCCTGGGGCATTTATGAGTTTACTAAATATTAGTTATTTAACCGAAGCGCTAAACGAGCGCAAGTACACGGAGCCAGCCCAAATATTAGATTACATTCGTAAACGAATCATAAATTCATTATCAACCGATGGAAGCATAGAGGGCGGCAAAGATGGCATGGATTGCAGTTTGGTAAGATTTGATTTACAACAAAAAACGATTACCCTCTCTGCGGCAAACAACCCAGTATGGATTATTAGAACAATTCACGAAACTAACGGTGAGCAGAGTTCAGCTGGCAAAATTACTATAAGTGAGGTTAATCCTAATCTTGCCTTAATAGAATTTAAAGGAGATAAAATGCCTGTAGGCCGACACATAAAACAAACAGAGCCATTTACTACACAAACATTTACATTAAAAGCTGGCGACATAGTTTACACACTTACCGACGGTGTTATAGATCAGTTTGGCGGACCACACAATAAAAAAATAACCTCAAAAGGATTAAAAAACTTCTTGTTCGAGATTTATCATTTACCAATTAAAGAACAAAAAACCAAGATAGATACATTTATTACCAATTGGAAAGGCAAACAAAAACAGATTGATGATATGTTGTTGATTGGGATTAAAATTGAATAAGTACTTTAAAGAACCTTCAATTTTTAGAATCTAAAATTCTTCCCCCCGTATTAATGAATTCGGGTTTTAAACCTTGAACAGCCAGTTCAAAAAGAGAACTGCCTACCATTAAGCAACAGTAAGGATTTCTTTATTAACTTCTGTCAAGAAATCCTAACAGTTCCTAAATCGGAGCCTGCCCCGACTTTATGTTGGGAATTACCCGCAATAAGTCCGAAGGCTAAAGGAAAGATAGTTCGGCGATAAAAATCGACTTCTTCCGTCTAATTGCCGTAACATTATTTCATCTAACAAATCAACTTTCGGTTTCGCATTACTGTTTTTCTAATTTCAGTAGAAAAAAAAAGCCACAATTTTTTGTGGCTCTTTAAAAAATTAATTTTAATTATTGAATTTTAAAGCTGATAGGTAAGTTAAAATAACATTTTACGGCTTTACCAGTCATTTTAGCGGCTTTCCATTTTGGCATTGAGTTTACAACACGTTTTGCTTCTTTATCGCAATCGCTGCAACCTGGAACACCTTTTAATACTTCAACATTACTAATGTCGCCGTTTTCATTTACAATAAACTTTAAAAAACATTTTCCGCTAATTCCTGCATCGCGTGCCATAGCTGGGTATTGTAAAGTTTTTTGAATGTACTTAGCCATTTCAGCTATTCCACCTGGGAACTCAGCTTGCTCTTCTACAATTGTAAAAATTTCTGGAGCGGCTTCTGTTGGTGCTGCTTTTTCTTCTACGGGTGGTGCAACAAGATCTTTATCACCTTCTTGATCTTTTACACCAACTTGTGTTTCTTTTACCTCTTCTTGTAATTTTTGAGGCTCTTCTTCAACAGCGTCATCTTTAATTACTGGAGGCGTAAACTTCACCATTTCTACCATTGGTGGCGGTGGCGGTGGTGGAGGAGGTGGTGGTAATTCCTCTGCTGGTGGCGGAGGCGTTAAATCTATTTGTTCCACTTTTAAGGTTTCAACTACTTCTACTGGCTTTGGTCTATCCATAAATTTTTTCACACCAAATAGCAGAAATGAAAAACCAATCATACCAATCAGCACAAACATAACGCGCTTGTTATAGTTTTCACGCAATTCGTATGCACCGTATTTTTGATTTCTTTCGGCAAAAACCACATTGTTTCTGCTTCCATAGGTTTCACCATTCCAACCAGTTTTCATGTCTAATAATAACATTGTAACTGATATGGCGGCAAAAATTCCTAATAACACTAATAATATCATTTTTTCTCCTTTCTTTTTAATTTAGATGAATTAGTATAACCAATTCCATAAATTATTTTTATTTTTTTTAAGGTCCAACTTTTGCAATTAATAAATCGTACTCTGGTTTAATTAAATCAACTACCACATATTTGCCAACAGCGTTGTAGTTTAATTCATCTACAACATCAATTACATTGCGGTAAGTAGCTTTATCATCAGTTTTAATTAAATAAGTGAATGATGCTTTGTCTGCTTTGGCTTCTCTTACCATTCTTTTGTAAGTCGTATCTGCCATTTGTTTTGCCTCAAAACGCTTTTTTAGAGCCAAAATTTGATCTTGCATAGCCTTACTTTTGTCTAATACATATTTTTTTAGACTGTTTGCACCCGTTTGTGAAAAAGATAATTCTTTCAAATCTGTTTTTGGCCCTTTTACTGGATCGTCAACATCTTTAAATTCACCTTCATAATAAAAAATACGGTCATCTTTGGTTAATAAGAAGGTAATACCATTTTTAATAGGTGGTTGGTCTATAATATTCTCAGGCGGAGCAGGAAACGTTAGCTCCATTGATTTTGGTTTGTTAAAAGTTGCGGTAAGTACGAAAAAGGTTAATAATAAAAACGCTAAATCCACCATGGGCGTCATATCTATACGCGTACTTTGTTTCTTGGCCCTCTTCTTGCCACCCTTCTGGCCACCGCCGCCACTATCTGAAATTTCTGCCATTGTTTAATTTTTTATTGGTTCAACAAATTATTTTTTTGGTTCAATTACTGTGCCACCGCCTTCAAGCGAGGTAATTAAATTGAACTGGAATATTTTTAAATCTGTAAAGGTTTTAATTACATTTTTTACATAAATGTATTTGGTTTTGCTATCGCATTTAATTGCATAACGTGGCTTTTCTGCTTTAAATTCTTTGTTAGAACCTGCAGCTTCTTGTTTAGCTTCATTATACATTTTAATTGCTTCAGCACCACCAATTGCAATCCAATCTTTTAATTGATTGTTTGGTGTAATGGTATCAATTGGTATACCCGCTTGTCCGTTTTTATTGATCCCCTTAAAATTTTTACGTTGTTCTTCTTTAGCATCAATATACGCAGGTAGGTCTTTCAAATCAACGCCAAAACTTGGTAAGCCAGTAAATTCTACCATTTGCTTTTCTGTAAAAGCAACGTTGTATTTTTTACTCATAGCCTCTAAAGCATTTCTTTTTGCTGTACTATTACTAATTCCAAAATACACACGACCGTTGTTTTCAATAGTTACCATAATGTGGTTATCTGGTAAAGCTACTTCACCAATAGATGAAGGCGGATCTACCACCACAGGTTCTGCCATGCGGAAAGAAGCTGTCAACATAAAAAAGGTAACCAATAGGAATGCTAAATCCACCATGGGCGTCATATCTAACGCTGGTGCTCCTCCTTTTGATGGTTTTTTTGACATAACTTTTTGTTGTTAAATTTTTATTGTTTTAATTTAATTGATGGCTAAGCCAAATGCGTAACCATTTTATTTATAGAATGAGCAAAGCCGAATTTACAAAATGTGTTTTCGGTTATGCACAACCATTAGTTTTTATTTACCGCTTGATTGGAACTCGTGAATGATTGAGAAACCTGCCTCATCCATTGCATAAGTGATTTGATCAATACGGTTGCTGAATAAGTTATAAAAAATAATTGCTAAAGCAGAAGTTAAGATACCAACTAAGGTATTTACAAGAGCTTCAGAGATACCTGTTGCAAGAGCTCCAGTATCAGGTGCGCCAGCCGCAGATAAAGCCGCAAACGCACGAATCATCCCTACAACCGTTCCAATTAGTCCGGCTAAGGTACCAATAGAAGCCATTGTTGAAATAACCACCATGTTTTTAGAAAGCATTGGTAATTCTAGTGCTGTAGCTTCTTCAACTGCTTTTTGAATAGCAGCTACTTTAGCTTCTTTGTCCATTGATGCATCGTCTTTTACGAATTGGTATTTTACAATTCCTTCGTAAACCACGTTTGCTAAAGAACCTTTTTGTTTGTTACACTCAGCCAAAGCACCATCAAAATCGTGGCTACCTACTAAACTTTTAATACGAGAAACAAATTTATCAGTTTTACCGCTACCGCTAGCTTTCATAATTGTAATAAAACGCTCAATAGCAAAAGTTAATACGGTTAATAAAAATCCGATTAGAATTGGCACGATGAAACCACCCATGTACATGGTTCCTAAAATGTTTATAGGTTTTGGATGCTCGCTATTGCCACCCGCTTCAAAGTTTGAGGGAGCTCCTAATACGCCTTTGTAAATACCCCAACCAATTGCTAAGCAAATAACGATTGCTAATGCTGAAATTACTAGTGGGAATCCTCCCGATGTTTTTTTTGTGCTCATACGTGTTTTATTTTTTTATTTGAATTTTTAAATTAATAATTGCCAAACTTAGTAAAATGTTTTTATACTTTTAAATTAAGTTGCTGTTATTTTTTTCGTTAAACCTTAAATAGATTAAATTTATTATTATAGCCTTTAATTTATCTTATAATTTACTCGGATGATAATTATTTGTATACAAAGGTTTTAAATTTATTTGGGATAAAGTAAGGTATTTTAATAAGTGGTAGATTATTTACGATATTTGGACAAATTAAGCATGAATTATATTAATCATAGGTAATTTTAAAATGAATATTGAAGAAATAAGAGCGTATTGTTTAAGTAAAAAGGGAGTAGAAGAAGGGTTCCCGTTTGAGGATGAGACTTTGGTATTTAAAGTAGGAGGGAAAATGTTTTTGTTGTGCGGCTTGGAAAACTACCCAATTAGATTTAACGCCAAATGCGAACCGCAAAAGGCAATTGAGTTAAGAGAAAAATATAGCTGTGTGTTGCCAGGGTATCACATGAATAAAGCCCATTGGAACACAGTTATTTGTGATGGCAGTGTTAAAAAAGCCTTGCTTTATGAATGGATTGATGAATCTTATGAATTGATTTTAGGGGGGTTGCCAAAAAAAATTCAAGAGCAAATTCTAGGCTTGGGGGTTTAGGAATGGGAATGTTAATTAAACTTTAAATTTAAATCGGTTTTGGTGGGTTTTCTGTTAAAAATTTAACAAAAAGATAACCAAATTTGTTTTATCTTCGTTGCCTTAACAAAATAAAAACATACAAATGAAAAGAAAAATTACATTATTTTTTGCTGCGGTAGCAGGTTGTTTTGCCGCTAATGCACAATTTGCATTAAATGAAAGCTTTAATGCTCCCTGGACTGCTGCTGGTGCAGGTTGGTCAGCAATCAATTTATCCGCTCCTGCGAGTACCAACACTCCTTGGTTTCAAGGTAATCCTGCTGCCTTCGCCGCTTTTGTAGGGGGTACTAATAACTATATTGCAAATAACTTTCAACAAATTCCAGCAAATACAGCTGGAGGCATTAGTAGCTGGTTAATTACACCAACATTAAATTTAGTGAATGGAGCTGTTTTAAGTTTTGCTACCCGAGCTCCCGGAACAGCAACCGTTTATGCAGATAGAATGCAAGTTCGCATGAGCCAAGCAGGAACTAACACTGTTATACCTACTGGTACAACTTCTGTTGGTACTTTCACCACTTTAATGTTAGATATTAATCCTTTACTTAACACAATTACAACCAATAGTGCAGTAAACAATGGGACTGTTAATGGTTATCCAGCAGTTTGGACAGTTTATAACTTAACTGTTACAGGTGTAACTGGAACGGTAAGTGGCAGATTTGCGTTCAGGTATTTTGTTGATGATGGTGGACAAAATGGTGCGAATTCTGATTATATTGGTTTGGATGAGGTTAAATATTCTATTCCTTGTGTTGGAACTGTTTCAAGCTTTACAACATGTCCTAGTACTTCTGTAACACTTATGGCTAATGGCGTAAACCCAGGAACTACTTATACTTGGAATCCAGGTGGTTCAAATGCTTCCTCTATAACAGTGGGCCCTGCGGTTACAACAGTTTATTCTTTAACACTTAACGATAACGGAACACAATGTCCTGTTAAAACTGGAACTGTTACAGTTGGAACAAATTTAAGTGTTAACGTTATGGCTAGTTCATCTACAGTTTGTGTTGGCAAATCAACTACCCTTACTGCAATGGGTGGAGCTACAAGCTACACTTGGAGTACTTTAGCCAGTGGGTCATCAATAGTTGTAACACCTACCGCAAATACTACTTATACAGTTGTAGGTTCTGCTGGAGCATGTTTTGGTACAAACAGTATTACTATTAATACAAATCCTTTACCTACTATTACATCTACAACTTCTGCAACTTTAGCTTGTACAGGAACTACTGTGTTTCTTGGTGGTCAAGGTGGTACTTCTTATGTTTGGGCTTTAGGTAGTCAAACTACAGTTGCTAATCCAGTATCTTTAACTACTGGTACTACATCTGGCGTAGTTACACTTACATTAACTGGCACAAATGCTGCGGGTTGTTCAGCTTCAATAGCTGTAACACAAAGTGTTAGTTTGTGTACTGGTATTAACGAATCTTCTTTAGCTACTAATTTATCAGTTTATCCTAATCCATTTGCAAATGAAATCAACGTATCTGGAGTTAAAGGTTCAATTGAAGTAATTAATATGTTAGGTCAAGTTGTATTAACAACTTCAGTTAACGAAAATGAAAAAATTAACACAACTAATTTTGCTAAAGGCGTTTACTTTGTAAAAGTGCGCAACGAGCAAGGTGTTGAAGTTAAAACAACAAAATTAGTTAAAAACTAATTTAATTTATAACCAATAAAAAAGCCTCGCATTTGCGGGGCTTTTTTATTTATAGGAATAAGTTGGTAATTCTAAAAAATTCCTTTACGGAATATTCATATACTTGTGTGTTTGCAGACTTATCATCCATTTTGGATTTGTTTTTACAAACTCGATTATTTCGGGCAATAACTCTTTATGCTTGCTCCATTCAGGTTGTAAGTACAAATAACATGTTGCGTCTACTTTTTGAGCCTGTTGTTGCGCCCAAACAAAATCATGTTTGTTAAATACAATTATTTTGAGTTCGTGTGCTTTTTTATAAATATCTTCAAGAGGCAACATTGTTTTTTTTGGGGATAGACATATCCAATCCCAATTACCACTTAGTTTGTATGCACCACTTGTTTCAATAAATGTTTCTATCCCTTCTTTTTTTAAAAGTGAGGTGAGTGTTTCTAAATTATAAATTAATGGTTCACCGCCAGTAATAACAACGCTTTTGGCATTGTATGATTTTACATTTTTAATTACTTTAGTTACGTCTACTAATGGATGTAGGTTTGCATCCCAACTCTCTTTTACATCACACCAGTGGCAACCAACATCGCAACCGCCAATGCGTATAAAATATGCCGCTTTCCCGGTGTTATAACCTTCGCCTTGTATAGTGTAAAATTCTTCCATTATAGGAAGGACTTTCCCTTCATCCAATTGCGTTTTTTGATCAGCCGTTAAACTATGTAATTTGTAATTCAAATTAATTTTGATTTTAAATTTCAATTTTTTTCAAAGCCCTTTGTAGTGATTACAATAACTTTTTAAGGAAAAAGAAATTTTACTTCAAAGCATCTAGTGCAACTTTCATGCGTTTTAATGCTTCTCTTAAAACATCTTCGCTAGTAGCATAACTAAAACGTATGTAATTATCTTCGCCAAATGCAGCGCCTGGCACTAAGGCAACATGGGCAACATCTAACAAATACATACTTAAATCGGTACCGCTTGTTATTTTATAGTCGCCATTACTTTTCCCAAAATAGTAGCTTATTTCTGGGTATACATAAAATGCGCCTTGTGGAATATTTGTTTTTAATCCAACAATATCTTTCATTAAACTTAAAACTAAATCCCTACGTTTTAAAAATTGATCGCGCATAGGTTTAATGTAAGTGTTGTAATCTAATTGCATGGCTTTGTGCATGGCTTTTTGTGTAATGCTACAAGTGGCCGATGTAAATTGTCCTTGCATTTTATCACACGCTTGCGCAATCCATTTTGGTGCGGCCAAAATTCCTCCGCGCCAGCCTGTCATTGCAAAGCCTTTACTAACGCCATTTATAGTTATTACCCTATCTTTTATAAAATCAAATTGCGCAAAGCTTTCATGGCCACCAACAAAATTAATATGTTCATAAATTTCATCGCTTAAAATATAAAGTTCAGGATATTGAACAATTACTTCAGCCAAAGCGTTTAACTCAGCTTTACTATAAACACTGCCAGTTGGGTTGCAAGGTGTGCTAATCATTAACAATCGTGTTTTTGGCGTGATTGCTTTTTTTAATTGTTCAGGAGTAATTTTAAAATCACTCTCAATCCCAGTGTTTACAATTATTGGCGTACCTCCGGCTAATTTTAAAATTTCTAAATAACTTACCCAAAATGGTGCAGGTACAATTACCTCATCCCCTTCATTAATTAAACATAGCACAGCATTGGCAATGCTTTGTTTAGCGCCAGTACTTACTACAATTTCATCAGCGGTGTAAGTTAAATTATTGTCGCGTTTAAATTTTTCACAAATGGCCTCGCGTAATTCAACATAACCACTTACGTGTGTATAATAACTGTAGTTATCGTCAATTGCCTTTTTAGCAAATTCTTTTATTACGTCTGGTGTAGCAAAATCGGGTTCTCCTAAACTTAAACTTATTATATCTACCCCTTTTGCTTTTAACTCACGACTTTTACGTGCCATAGCAATTGTTTGCGATTCGGAAAGAGAGTTAACCCTGTTTGATAAGTGTGCCATAATTTATGTGTAATGCCAAATGTAGTAAGAAAATTACATTTCACATAAAACTAAATTTTGAACTATTTATATCCTGAACTTATTAAAAGCCTGATATTAATAAGTTTACAATTCGACACAGCACACTATTAATTTTTATTATAAAATTTGATAGAATAATTTAATTGTAAAAAATGGCAAAATCTATTTTTATAAAATGGGCTTTGGTGTTGTTATTTATCGCAACCCAAGTCGTGCAACTTACTGCCCAAACTAAAGATGAGCTAGAAACTAAAGCCTATGGTTTTTTAAATGATGGCGCTTATGCTGATGCTTATACCGCGTTTGATGCATTGGTTACAAAATATCCTAAAGAACTCGATTACAAACAAAAGCTGGGTATTTGCTGTTTAAAATATCCAGAAAAAAAAGAAAGAGCCATTGATATTTTTTTAAAATATAAAGAGTCGAAGATTTTTGATGCAGATTACTATTTAGGAAAGGCCTACCATGTTAATTCAAAATTTAATGAAGCAAAACCATTTTTAAATGCCTTTATACAACAAGAATCAAAAAACAATAAAAAGGAAGTAAAAGAATTAGTTGATGATGCTGAATTAGTTTTAAAAAATTGCGATAACGGTATCATGCTCATAAATAATAAAGTAATTGCTAACATTAAAAACATGGGGCCAACTATTAATACCGATGCTAATGAATATGTGCCAGCCATTAGTACCGATGAGGCGTTAATGATTTTTACGTATAGCGGTAAAAAAAGTATGGGTGGAAAATTAAATACAAGTTTACAACCCGACGCTATTGAAGGAAAATACCTAGAAGACATTTATATTACCCGCCAGTCTGCTGACTCAGTTTGGGGAGACCCTGCTAGTGTTAGCGCCGTAAATACAAATGGAAATGAAAGTGCGGTTTCAGTTTCGGCGGATGGAAGAACGTTATTTACTTTTTTTAGCACGGATAAAAATGAAGGTGATATTTATGTGAGCGTATTAGATGGACAGTTTAGTAAACCAAAAGCGTTAAATAAAAACATTAATAGTGAGTTTTGGGAAGGCTCTTGTTCAATTTCGGCAGATGGTAAATACTTGTATTTTGCTAGCGAGCGCCCAGGAGGTTTTGGTGGAAGAGATTTATATATTTCTGAAAAAATAAATGGAGATTGGGGACCTGCAAAAAATATGGGACCTGAAATTAATACAAAGTACGACGACGATGCACCTTTTATTCATCCTGACGGAATAACCTTGTTTTTTAGTAGCAAAGGCCACCAAAGCATAGGTGGATACGATATCATGTTTTCGGTAAAAAAAGAAAATACTTGGTTAGCTCCAAAAAGTATGGGTTTACCATTAAATACAACTGAAGATGATAGGTATTATGTAATTAATTCGAGAGGTGATAAAGGCTACTTTAGTAGTAATAGGGTAGGGGGTTTTGGAGGTCAAGATATATACTCTGTGGCGCCAGGAATATTAGGCGACAAACCAGTTATAGCCTTATTAAAAGGTGTTGTTTATGGCGATGATAAACCAATAGAAGCAAAAATTGAAGTTATTAAAACAGCACAAAAAGAAGCCATTGGACCATTTGAAAGTAATAAAGAAAATGGTAAATATTTAATGGCGTTAAGTCCAGGATTCATATACAGAATTAAAGTTAACGCCGAAGGTTTTGAACCAGTAGAAGAGGATTTAGATATTGAAAACTTGAATAAATATATGGAGACGAACAAAGATTTTTATTTGTACAAAGCAGGTTCAACAAAAATAGATACAACAAAAACAAATCCTATTAAAACAGCCACCACAAGCATTGTAAACAATAGCCCATGCGGCACACAAGCCTTACCAGATTTTAGTCAACTTAAAGGGAAGTCATTAAATAATTCTGAAGTATATAAACAATTACTTAGTACAGCAGGAAATTACTGTGCGAAGAATTTGATTTTTAGTGTTCAAATTGCTGCTTATCGTAAGCCTGAAAATTATAAGTATAACCATTTAAAACAGTATGGCGAACCTAAGGTTGTAAATTATCCGGATGGTATAACGCGCTTTACACAACTTGAGTTTACTACGATAAAAGATGCCGAAGCACAACGCCAAAAAACAATAGCAAAAGGCCAAACCGATGCTTGGATTGTAGGTTTTGTTGATGGTAAACGCTATACACTAGAAGAGTTAATTATGCAAGATTTTTTTGGTAAAGCAATAAATTAAAAAAGTTAACGATACTTTCAGCATTATTAAACTGCCTTTGTTCACAATCTAAGTAACCAAAACAAAAACTAATGTTATAACACTATAAATTTATAACATGTTTTTAAAACGCTTTCACCTTCCTAACAAATATTTTCTATTAGCTTGTACTTTATTTTTAGTTAGTATATCTTACGCTCAACTTAAACAAGAGTTTTATGATAGCAAACAAACACAACTTAAAAGTGAGGTTGATTATTACAAAGGTATTCCACATGGCTTGGCTTTAGAGTTTTACAAAACGGGTAACGTTAGCAGAAAAGGTTATTATAATTACGGTAAAGAAGATAGCACGTGGACATTTTACTTTGAGGATGGCTCGGTAAAAGCCATAGAACGTTGGTTTAGAGGAAAAAAGGATGGAAGAAATACTTACTATTTTAAATCAGGAAAAATCGCGCAGATAACAAAATACCACAATGATTTAGCAGATAGTACTTGGACATCTTTTTATGAAAGCGGAAATATAAAAAGCCAAGAGCCATTTATAAATGGAAAAAAGGAAGGAGAGTGGATTTATTTTCACGAAAACAAACAAATTGAAAGCAAAGGTGCTTTTGAAAAGGATAAACGAAATGGTTTAGTAGAAACTTTTTTTAAAGATGGAAGTTTGTTATCTTCTCAAAACTATTGTAATGGAAAACCTTGCGGCAAATGGATTGAGTATTATAACAACAAGAAAATTAAATTTGAAAAAGAATACAAAGACACTATTTTGTATTTGAATAATTTGTGGGATACAAAAGGCCGACAACTTGTATCAACCGGAAATGGCAGTATTACAGCCACCTACGACAATGGTGTAATTCGCGCTATGGGTAGTTATAAAAACGGTTTGCAAGATAGTACTTGGCGTTTTTTTCATCCAAATGGAGAATTAGATTACGAAGCTAATTACAGGGATGGCTTGCTTAACGGCTACTATTCATCCTTCTTTGCAAACCATAATGTAAAAAGTGAAGGCAGTTTTTTAAGCAATAAAAAAGATGGTATTTGGAAATTTTATAATAAAGATGGTAAGCCAGAAATGATAGGAACGTTTAAAGAAAACGTAAAACAAGACAAATGGACCTACTATTACAGCAATGGAAAATTAGAAAGCGAAGGCTATTTTTTGAATGATAAAAAAACAGCTACTTGGCAATTTTATTACAAAACTGGCGAAAAGTGGAGACAAGGGAATTATGAGCAAGATGTAAAAACGGGCACCTGGACCACTTGGTGGGAAAACGGAAAGAAATTGCAAGAGGGTGATTACAATGCTGGTAAGGCAAATGGCAAATGGACAAGTTGGTGCGAAAATGGCACAAAAAAAGATGAAGGATTTTACACGAATGAATTAATTACAGGTAATTGGCAAGGTTGGTATTGCAATGGTAAACTTAATTATTCTGGAAAGTATAACGATAAAGGAAAAAAAGCAGGTAAGTGGTTGTATTATTTCGAAAGTGGGCAACCTCGTGAGGTATGTAGTTATATTAACGGCGTTAAACATGGCAAGTACACTCAGTGGTTTGAGCGTGGAAATTTTATAGACACCAAAGGAAAATACAGAAAAGGTCATCAGCAAGGCAAGTGGACGTATTTTTACGAAACGGGAGGAATAAGCAAGGTACAGAATTTTAAAAAGGGGAAATTAAAAGGCAAATGTATTAGTTACTACACAAACGCTAAAACACAAAGTGTTACAAGTTATAAATTAGTAAAAGAAAGGCGTAAAGGCAAGGTACAAAGTGTGCCTCATGGCGAATGGATTTTTTATGATAAAAATGGTAAAGAAATGAGCCGAATTTCTTATAACAAAGGCGTAAAAAATTAGTTATATTTGCTTAATAATTATGCTTAACAAGGTTTACATCAGTTTTTTAAGTCTGCTTTTAATAGTTGCTGTGAGTTGCAAATCTGAACCAAAAGAGGATGATTCGCTTATAGCTGACATAGACCCAAGCACTAAAAAAGCGGTTGAGGAGGCCAAATTAAACGCACAAAATGTTTTTAACTCAGTGCCTGATAGAGGAAAAATAATAAAATTAATAGAAGAAAATAAAATCGAGTACAATGCGGATTACCTTAATAATCCAATGAGTGTAAACAAATATAGCACAGAGTTTTATAAAGGAATTAATTTAGGGATTTATGGTTCCGATTTAAACATTGCAAATATATTTGAACAAACCCAAGAAAGCTTAACATTTTTATCATGTGTAAATAATTTGGCCTCTAAGTTAGGAGTAAGTAGAGCATTTGACCAAACTATGTTTGATAGAATGGATTTAAACAAAAACAATAAAGATTCCACTTTAGAGATTGTAACTGGCGCTTTTAAAAAATCAGATGAGATTTTAAAAAATGATGGCCGCTCTTCAACCTCAGCTGTAATCCTTGCTGGATGTTGGATTGAAGGCATGTACGTTGGTTGCCAAATGGCTAATCAAGTTAAAGCTGAAAATCTATACAAAACAATTATTGACCAACAAGAGTCGTTAAAAAACCTAGTTATTATGCTTGAAGCCTGCAGTCTTAGCCAAACAGAGCAGTTTTTAGTCGTTGAATTAAAATCAATACAAGCTAAAATTAAAATACAAACAGAAGCAAAAACTAATGATATAAAAGATATAGAAAAGGACGTTACTCAACTCCGTAACAAGTTAATTGCTGGTGGCTAAGAACACATTTTTTTAAATCGATTAAAATAGTAGTTAACTTTTATATAATTTTAACTTAGGTTAACACAATACTTGTCATCGTTAACGAGCCGCCCAGTGCCTTGTCATTAAAAAATGTTAGCTCGTCACTTTTTTCTCGTAAAGCCATTGCATATAAAATTGGCAAATAATGTTCTGGTGTAGGAATCGCTAATTTAAACTCTTTGTCTTTATTCGGAATTTTTATAAGCTCTGCACTATTGTTTTCTGTTATTGCTTTTTTAATTTCTTGATTCACTTTTATAGCCCAGTCATAGCCATAATCAGGTTGGTTTAATTTATCCCAAGCTACTAGGCCTAAATTGTGCACCAAATTTCCACTACCAACAATTAGTACGCCTTTGTATCGCAAACTGTTCAGTTGTTTTGCCAAATCTGCATGTTGTTGAGGTGTGTATTTATAATTTAAACTTAATTGCAAAACAGGAATATTTGCCAACGGATAAAGGTGCTTTATAACTGACCATGTGCCATGATCTAATCCCCAATTAGTATCTAATAAAATTTTTTGTGAAGTTGGGAGTTCAGAAATTTCTTTGGCTAATTCTGGTTTTCCCGGAGCAGGATACTCAACAGCAAATAATTCTTTGGGAAATCCACCAAAATCATGAATTGTTTTTGGTTGTTTCATGGCAGTAATCATTGTGCCATTGGTTTCCCAATGTGCAGATACGCAGAGAATGGCTGTTGGAGTTGGTAGTTTAGTAGCAATGTTTTTAAAGCCTGTTACAAATTCATTCTCTTCAATTGCGTTCATTGGGCTGCCGTGTCCAAGAAATAGGGCTGGCATTTTTTTGCTAGGAGGCAAAACGGTTTCTAATTGTTTTAATGCATTTGTACTCATAATTTTATTTATGAAAGGCGTTATTAAAATTGTTTTAAGAAAATCTAATCGCAACATATTAATTTGATTTATAAAACATAAAGTGTTTTGTCATACTTACTTTAAATGCTTCTTTACAAGATTTTGCTTTTTTGTTTTTTCGTTTCAAGGCACGTTTATCAAATTCTTTTCGAGTAAGTTTTACTTGCCCACTATATAATTTTAAACCCAAGCCCATTGTCCACGAAAGAGCATTTACATATAAATTATATTGCGTTAATTGATAAACGCCATAAGCTAGAGAGCCTAGCAGAGCCATACTGGTTAAGCCTTTAACGGGTTTACCTAAAATAATTAAGCCACTACCAGGTAATACCAATGCTGATGTGGCGTAAAGCGGTTTGCCTTTATTTTTTTGATGAAGGAGTTTATAAAAACAATTAAGACAGGCTAAACTTGTATCGGCAGTTTTTAATTTGTAGAAATAATTTTTTGCTTGTAATGAATCGTAATTAATAAAGGTTAAATAGGCTAAAAAATTTGATTGAATACTTATACTATCAAAATTTAAGCGATAAAGATCTAAGTTTTTTTTAGCTAATGCGAAATTATTATTATCGGTGCAGAGTAAGGTATTATTCCAATAATAATTTTTATTGTAATATTTTACATTTGCTCTTTCGAGGCGAAGGTAAGTTTTGTAAGCATCAACCAATAAATTCGTAGCTAAGCAATAATTGTATTTTTTAAATAGTATTGAATCTTTAGAAGAATTTGATTTGGCATTAAAAAATAATTCTTCAAACAACAAAAGGCTATCGTTAGTTGCGGTTTGACAAAAACAAACCCTGCTATTTAAAACTAAAATAATCGCTATAAAACGTGTTAGCCTCATGTAAATAAATTTTCTTTTTTTCTAAACGATTAATTTTTGCATCGTTATAACTGCCATAAATATTTGAAATATAAAATACCGACCCAAAACCCAAAATAAAATAGGTGTAATTGGCTTTAAAGCCTAATTTCCTTATTGCCTCGTACGATTGTGAAGCATAAGCAAAATGTGCCAAAAAGTTAAGTAAAAACACCTTGGGCTTTCCTATATACCATTTGCCCAATCCTGGCACAAGCGCTGATAACCCGGCGGCTACAAGTGGTTTTTTATTGTATGCTTTTTGTAAATCTTTATATGAATTAAAATACGAATCCATTAACAGGGGTTGTTTATTAGCTTTTTGATTAGCCCTCTCAAATGCTTCTTCTATTAACTTACTACAATTACAATTTGGGTTTTTGTTTAAAGTATCAAACCAAAAATAAGCTTGTTTACTATCCAAAGTACTTAACCAATACTTACTTAATTCGCAATTAATGAGCGAATCACTTAAGGCGATTTTTGAATTAGCTTTTAAAGAAAAATAAAGTGAATCGTTATTCTTTTGGCTTAGGTAAAAATCTTGAAATAAAAAAAACAAACTATCTGTATTGATTTCAGATTTATTCTTTTGCTGATTCAAATAAGTAAGATGTTCTCTAACTAAGTTATTAGATTTTAAATGATAAATAAATTTTAAATTGAATTGAGCAATTGCCACAAAGCTCAAACAAAAAAAGAAAATAAACACACGTTTAGCGTTTGAGGTAATGTTCATTTTTTATAAGCGCGGTTGGTGTTAAAAAAATCGGATGTACCTCGTATTGAAGCGCTGGCATACACGCTAATATTTGATTGATGCCCATTAAAGCTCCTTTAATAAACCCATAATCGCGAATACATAATTTTGTAAATTCGCTGCAACTATGCTGATAGCTGCATGTTGCTTGAATTTGCTCAGAAACAACATTTTGATAAATGAATAAAGCAGAAGATCCCAAATAAGCCAAAGGATTGTACTTGGATTTTGGTTTTAAAAATTTCCGAATTTTTTTTTCGCTATTATCTGTGTAAAACAAACTATCTATAATTGGTAAATTCTGACTCCTCAACTTGAGTGAACCTGAAACCAGAAATACTACTATTAAAGTGTATTTTAGTCCAAAATTCTTTTTATATGCATTTTGTATAAAAGTAATTACACTTAAAAACAAATTAATTTTACTAACACAATCCTTAGCAATGAAATATTTGCTAGAGCACTTTACATCTTTTAAAAGAAGTTCCATAACCATCAAATTTAAGCAAATAGCTTGAATTTTTTAAGCCCTTTTAAAAAGAAAACTTTATAGCAAGATTAAGATAATATGATTACTGATTCTAGATAACGATAGACATTTCATCCTCTTCAAATTAAGTATAAGACAACAATCTCAACCTTAGTAAAATTTGGTATATTAGTCAAAATTTTTAATCCTTTTTTGTATGAAGAAATTATTTTTATTTCTGTTTTTAACAAAACTTGTTTTCTCAAATAAGTTAAGTTCACAAAACTTTAATTTAACTTGGAGCGAAAAATACCGCTACAGTAAAAAAGTTGGCTATTATGATAAAATAGTTGGCGAAAACAGCTCTTTTCTATATGTGCGTTTAATTTCTAATAAAGGCATTCTTAAATCAAAAAAATTCAAAATTGCTTTAAAAGCTTTAGATAAAAATACGTTTAAAGAAAAATATACGCGCTATGTTTATGATAGAAAAGAAGAAAGTTCTAAAAAATATAAGGAACTTGATTATTTCACAACCTTGGTTGTAAACGATTTTATATATGATTTTTGGACGTTGAAAGAAAAGGACAGAGTAGAATTACATGTTGCTACATTTGATTCAAAATTAAAACCTATAAAAAAATTAACTAAAGTTTACACGTTGAACAAGGGCGAATCAAAAAAAGCAAGTAAGCCAGATTATTTTGTTATTTCAAATGATAAAACTAATAGTTACGCTTTAATTTGTGCTGAACCAAGCGCTGAACCTGGCGCAACTTACAAGTTAGAATACAAATTAATAAATGCAGAGTTAACAGCCATCAATCAAGGTAAAGTTAATTTACCAGTAAGTTCTAAAGGTGAGAGCAGAAGAGATTATGGCAGCATTAAGGATTTTGAATATGCCAAAAATGGAGTTTTATACTTACAAAACTCTATTTCTCCAACACGTGATGAATATAGGGAGTTAAAAAAAGACCCGCGATTGTATGAAAAATACTACACCATTTTATCTGCAATCGATATTCAAAGTGGTGCTATGAATTCTTATCCAATTAAATTTCCGGGCATGTATGCGCAATCTTGTAAAGTTATTCAAACTAAAGATATGGTGGAGGTTATTGGTTTTTATACAGACTTGAGTAAAGACCCCAAAGGTAATGATAAGCATGGACTCTATTTTATAAATTTAGACGCTGAAACGCTTAAAGAAAAAACAAAAAAAGTAAACACCTTTACAAAAAATCAATTAGATATATTGTTTGCAAAAGATAAAGAAGACAGAAAAGATAGGGCTGGGATTTTTGCTTCAAAAAAGAAAAAAGTATCAGAAGAAGAATCTTTACCATCAAACTATATAATTGAACAAGCATTATATACAGGCGATGGTGATATAGTAATTTTTTCTAGCATTATGCGAAATTATACCGTTAGGTTATGTACAACATCAGGAACGGGTGCAAGCGCTACTACCAACTGTAGAGATGTTCCATATTGCGACAAAAGTAACATTACAGCATTTAGATTAAGTCCTAATGGAGATATTAAATGGGTATCTAACTTAGATAGGTTTGTAACATATTCAGGTTGGTATAGATATGATTTAAAGGTTACTGAAAAAAACAATAAATTTTATGCAATTTATGGTTCTGCTTACCAGACTACTGCCGAAAAGAAAAACAGAAGAAGTAGAAAGTCAAGAAAACAGATGTCTGATAAATTCGAATATGGTGTTTTTGAAGCATCAAATGGCTCTTATAAAAAATTAGAAGAAACAATTAATCCAATAAATGCAAGCAAAAGCGAAAAAAAATACGTATCGGCGTTGGAGATTGAAGTTTATAATAATACATTTTATACTGGCTACTATAAACTTAAATACGATCCATTAAAAACCGCCGGACTCTGCTTATTAAATTTAGTTTGTTTACCAACCGCTTTCCTTACATTTGGTTCAGATATAAATAGATATGGTGTTGGCTATATTGGTAAAATTGTACCAAAATAAATTTATCGATAACTAATTTGGTGTTTAAACATGATGCTTTGATAGTTTGCTTTGCATTTTTTTTGAATTTTATTTTTTTGTTTTTGCTGTTTTTTATTAAACTCTTTTGAAGTAAGTTTTATTTGACCTAAATAAAATTTACTGCCAAAAGTAAAACCCCAGCTTATTGCATTTAAATACATGTTGTGGTGTAACAATTGATAAACGCCATATCCCAAACCGCCTAATAAACCCATACTTGTTAATCCTTTAATAGGTTTGCCAACTGCAATTAATCCACTTCCTGGCACAATACCCGAAGCTAACATATACCCACGCCCCTTTTTAGTTTTACTAGTTAATAATTTGTAAAAACAATCGAGGCAAGTCAAACTTGAATCCTGTAAAAGAATTTTTGAATAATAGTTTTTGGCAGCTAACGAATCTAAGTTTACATATACTAAATAACCTAATATATTTGATTGCAAACTTGTACTATCAAAATCAAGACGGTACGTATTAAAATTAGCCGCAGCACTCGATAAATTAAAATTATCCAAACACAATAAAGTTGAATTCCAAAAGTACTTTTTGTTATGTGGCTTAAAATAATTTTTTTCTAACCGCAAATAACTTTGGTAAGCTGTTTTATTTTTATTAATCCGGAGAGCATAATTAAGCTTTTGGAATAAAATAGAATCTTTTTCGTTTCTAGAATTACTTGAAAAAATTTGTTGTTCGAATAAAAGCAAACTATCTTTTTGATAAGCGCTTTGACTCAAACATTGCAATCTAATTAAAACTAAAATAATCGCTATAAAAAACGTTTGCTTCATGTAAATAAATATGTTTTTTTTCTTTTTTCAAAATTTTCGTATCATTATAACTACCATAAATGTTAGATAAATAAAAAATACTTCCAAAACTCGCCATAAAAATAGTGTAAGCATTTCTCCATCCCACTTTTCGTCCAGACTCGAATGTTTGAAGAAAATAAGTGCTTATACCAATAAAATTTATTAAAAAAACTTTTGGTTTTCCTATGTACCATTTACCTAACCCAGGCACAATAGCTGAAAGTGTTGCCGCAACCAACGGTTTTTTGTTGTGCGCTTTTTTGTATTGATTGTATGAATCAAAATATGAATCCATTTTTGCACTTTCCTTACTTATCTGCTTTGTTCTGTTTATTGAAAACAAAATCTCATTATCGCAAACACATTTAGGTTTTATCAATATACTATCAAACCAAACCTGAAAATTTTTATTCTCATCATGTTTCAACCAAAATTTATTTATTTCGCAAGTAATTAAAGTATCGTTTAATGTTAGCGAATTTCTAGTTTTTAACAGTTTAATTAAAGAGTCTGGTTGATTAGTAATCATAAAATAATCTGTTCGTAGAAAACTAATACTATCTAAAGAAGTATTTATAGAATTTATATAACTATAATACTCTGAACTTAGATTGTTTTGTTTTAAATACTTAGTAAATTGTAGGTTTATTTGTGCAGGCAAAAAATTAAAACAACCCAACAACAACATAACTATATTACTTTTTAAGATAGTGTTCATTAATAATTAAATCATTATTTGTTAAGTATAGCGTATGTGTTTGGAACTTTAAAGAGGGAAGACAACTAAGTAATTGATTTAAACCTATAAACGTTCCTTTTAAAAAGCCGTAATCATGTATGGCTAGTTTGGTAAACTCACTACAGCTTTTTTGATACGTACACTGTGCTTGTATTTGCTCAGAAACTACGTTTTGATAAATAAATAAGGCTGCTGTGCTTAAATATCCTATTGGATTATATTTATTTTTTGGTGTTACAAAAGGACGCGACTTTACTTCTGCTTCACTCGAAAATAAACTATCCAAAAAAGTCGTGTTTTGAGCATTTAATTTTTGGGCGAAACCAACAATCAAAATAAATATGTAAAGTAAATTTTTAATACTGTTTTTAAAGAAGTGTAATTAATTAGCCCATACTTTTGTTCCTTCAGTACAATTGGTGCAAATATCAATTTTCTTTCGGTTGGTTAAAATTAAGTTTCTAAACTTATTATATTCTTCTGAAAACCAAATTTCTTTAAACGAATTGTTTTTTAAATTTCCTAAGGTGTATTTGGCGTCTTTATCAAAACAACATGGCACAATTTTTCCATCCCAAGTAATTACGCATCCCTGCCACATCCGCCAACACTCGTTTAATAATTTATTTTTAATTTGATAAACACCATTTACCAATTTGTATCTCGAATAGGTTTGATTTGTAGGTATTAAATGTTCGCTCGTTTCAAAATCGTAAATTTGTGCTGTTTTAATTACCAATTTATCCACGCTAATATCTTTTGCCATTTTTTTTATGGCCGCAATTTCATGTTCGTTGTTTTTAAAAACAACAAATTGCCAAACTACATACGGACTTTTGCTTTTCAAATCTTTTTTGGCATTCAAAATTGCTTTTGTACCTGCTAAAACTTTCTCAATACTACCGCCTACCCTATAATTCTCATACGTTTGCTGCGATGCGCCATCAATGCTTATAATTAACTTGTCTAATTTACTATCTACAATTGCTTTTGCAACTTCTACATTAATATAATGAGCATTAGTACTTGTAATTGTATATATATTATGTCCGTTTGCAATTTTTACCAATTTTAAAAAATTAGGGTTTAAAAAGGGTTCTCCTTGAAAATAGAACAAAATATTGTGCAAATGCTTTTTAAACGATGAAATATAGGTTTCAAAAAATAAAGGGTCTAACATACCTATATCCCTTGTAAACGAGCGTAAGCCGCTTGGGCACTGAGGGCAACGCAAATTGCAACTAGTAGTCGGTTCTATACTAATTGAAAAAGGCATTGCGCTTACAATTGCTTTTTGCTTTAACTTAGAGATACGAAAACTATAAACCAATTTAAGGTAATTTATTACTTTAATAAGGGTTAATTTTTTGAGTATACCAGCGTAATAATGAAACATGATTACTTTGTATAAAGATAGGATTAAATAAAATAATCTGCCTATTTTTGCCCAACAATGTTTAAGTATTTCAAAATAACACTCTATTTACTTGCGGTTTTATTTTTTTATCAATGTGCTCAAGTGGGTGCATTGGGCGGAGGAAAGCGCGATGAATTACCACCAAAACTCATTAACTCAATTCCCACAAACAACACAACTAATTTTAATGCAAACGAAATTGTTTTGCAGTTTGATGAGTTTGTACAAGTAAAAAATGTTTCTGCCTCAGTATATATCAATCCAAAGTTAAAAACCAAACCCGAGGTTAGCGCTGAAGGAAAAAAAGTAAAAATTAAATTGGCTTTAAATGAGTTAGAAGCAAATACAACATATAATATAAATTTTGGAGATTGCATTAGCGATATGCATGAAGGCAACAAATTAAAAAACTTTAATTATGTGTTTAGCACAGGCCCAGCAATAGATACACTGAGTTTAAAAGGAATAATAACAAGTGCGTTTAATAACGCTATTTCAGAAAATTTGGTGGTTGCACTTTATAGTAAAGAAAATAAAAATGATAGTACAATTTACAAAAACACACCTAATTACTATACCTATACAAGTGCAAATGGCAACTACGTATTTGATTATTTACCAAAAAAAGAATTTGTTGTTGTTGCATTTAAAGATAAAAACAAAAACTTGCTCTACGATGGTGAATCTGAGGAAGTGGCATTTAGTAATGAAAACATGGCATTAGAGACCGATAGTGTGTTAGATTTAAAACTGTTTCAAGAATTACCAACCAAAAACTATATAAAGAAAACGCAATCACCTTATCGTGGTTATAGCTATTTGGTGCTTAACAAAAAATCGAAAGTGAGTTTAACTTCTTTAACACTTGCAAAAAGCGATTTTGTATTAACAACCACCGCCTCAACCTACGACACCCTAAACATTTACTACAAGGGAAATATAGACACACTGCGCTTTATAGCCAAATTAGAAGACAAAGCGGTAAGCGACACTATTCAAATTAATGCTCCTAAATTGAATAAGAAGAACAAAAAAAGTTTAAACGTAATATCAAACTTTAACACAAACTTACCTAAATGTAATTTTATTTCGCTTGTATTTAATAATTGGATTGATACAACAAAGTTCACTTCGAAAGGTATTTTACTTTACGAAAAAGTAGATAGTTTAAAACAAGCAATAAAAACCAAACTCCTTTGGAAAGCGCCAAATATAGCGCATTTGGAGTATAAGTACGAATTAGGAAAAGAGTACACTTTAAAGATAGATACAGGTGTATTTGTTACTCAATTTGGAAATTATAACGACAGCATTAAACTTAATTTTAAAAAACAAGATATTACAAGTTTTGGAAAGTTAACCTTAAATACATTGTTGAATACAAAAATGCCATACATTATTCAATTAATAAATAGTAAAAACAAAATTACCGATGAGCGATATGTTGAATCCTCTCTATCGAGCAGTAACAGTAAGGTTTCGCAGTTCGACTATTTAGAGCCAGATACATATACAGTAAAAATTATTTTTGATGAGAATAAAAATAAAACATGGGATACAGGAAATTATTTGATGCATATTCAACCTGAAAGAGTTGAAATGATAACCAAACAAGTTAAAATTGTGAGTGATTGGGAAATTGAAGAAGAAATAATTTTGAAAAAATAATTTCTTTTAAAAATAAATTTTATCACCACTCTTTTTTCTGTTTCTCCGAAATCCCTATGAATAAAGCGTTACGGGGCATCTGTATAATTATTTTGCAGTAACGTAATTTTTAAAATTAATTAAAGCGTGTGCTATTAACAATTTCAACAATTTGTTGTTGAAAAAATAAATACTTAATAATAAGATAACACTAAAAAATTTATTTACTTCGTATCAACAAATCTCAAAAAACAAAAAACATGGCAAAAAAAGCAACAGCTAAAAAAGCTACAGCAAAAAAAGCAGCTCCTAAAAAAGCAGCGAAAAAAGCAGTAAAAAAAGCAGTAAAAAAAGCAGCTCCTAAAAAAGCAGCTAAAAAAGCAGCTAAAAAGAAGTAATAAAAGCCCCCGTTAATCGGGGGTTTTTTGTTTATAAAAGCCTCAACCTTGTTGGGGCTTTTTTATTAAAAATAACGTGTTGAATATTTTTTTATAGGATGGCAGGTATTTCAATAAACAAGCACTGCATTGATTTTAATAGGTACAATAAGTATACCCATCCAACGATAAAAATTCTTTAATTAGTTTTAAAAAACTCTATCAGTAAATCTTAAGAAATTTTAAAACCTTTAAGCCACAAGCAACTGATTTAATTTTGCGTGCTTTAATTTTTCCATGGCGTAATCTAAAGTTACAGTAAATTGTTTTGTGCCTTTCTCATCGCTTGGTATATCAAACATAATGTCTAACATTATTGCTTCACAAATACCTCTTAGTCCGCGAGCACCTAATTTAAACTCCACAGCTTTATCTATAATCAAATTATAAACCTCTTCATCAAACTGTAATTTGCATCCATCCATTTTAAATAAATGAATGTATTGTTTAATTAAAGCATTTTTAGGATCTGTTAAAATATTACGTAAGGCTTGTCTGTCTAATGGCTTTAAATAAGTTAATACAGGCAAACGCCCAATTAACTCGGGTATTAAACCATAACTTTTTAAATCTTGCGGATTAATGTATTGTAACAAATTATCTTTATCAATTTCTGCTTCCTTTACGCTAGCGCTGTAACCAACGGCTTGTGTATTTAATCTGTTTGCAATTTTTTTATCAATGCCATCAAAAGCACCACCACAAATAAATAAAATGTTTTTTGTGTTTACTTGTATCATTTTTGCATCAGGATGTTTGCGGCCTCCTTGTGGTGGAACGTTTGCAACTGTTCCCTCTAACAATTTTAAAAAAGCATGTTGTGTTCCTTCTTTCAAATCTCTGGTAATAGAAGGGTTATCGCCTTTACGAGAAATTTTATCAATTTCATCTATAAATACAATTCCTCTTTCCGCAGCAGCAACATCATAATCCGAAGCTTGTAGTAAGCGCGTGATAACACTTTCAACGTCTTCGCCAACGTAACCTGCTTCTGTAAATATAGTGGCATCGGCAATGCAAAACGGCACATTTAATAATTTTGCAATTGTGCGTGCTAATAACGTTTTGCCTGTTCCTGTTTCTCCAACTAAAATAACGTTGCTCTTGTCAATATCAATATCTTCTGCATTTCCTTTTGCAACATGATTTATTCGCTTAAAGTGATTGTATACAGCAACACTCAATACTTTTTTTGCATCATCTTGTCCAATAACATACTCATCAAGCTTTTCTTTAATTGCCGCTGGCTTTAATAATGTAAGCGCTTGTTGCAATTGTTGTTTTTGTGTCCCCGCATTTTCCTCTTTAATTAAATTGTGAGCTTGTGTTATACACGTTTCACAAATATGCCCATTGAGTCCAGCAATCAAAATTTTTACTTCTTTTTTTTCGCGCCCACACATAGTACAGCGCAATAGTGTTTCTTTAGCCATTTTTAATAATTTATAAAGATAACTATTATTTGTACGACTAAAAAAGCCTCTTTACGTTCTTTAAGAAAAGAATGAATTGAATTAAGCAAGTCTTACTTATCTATCTTCTAAACAAAGAAACCTAAGGATAATTTTAGACATATAGATATTTGTAACTACTTTTATAATAGTTTGTTATATAATAGAAAGTAAGCGTATTATGTAAAATTTTTAACCAACTATTTATGACAAAACTCAAACTAAACTTTACTCACAGCCTGTTGTTACTTTCATTATTGTTATTAATTTCTTGCAGTGAAACCAAGGTAGAAAAAGATTCTTCGGTTAAAGTCGATATAGATTCAACGGACATCAACACAATAGCTAGTGCAGTTGGAGGCGATAAAGAGAATCAAACCAAATTAACTACTGATACAATTTTAAATGATGAGCGCGAAAATTTTAGTTCAGTTGCCCAAGTTTATAAACGATTAAAAAAGAAGGCAAACCTTTTTGTGGTTAAAACAAATCGTGATACAGTAATAAAATGTGCCGAGGGTACTTTATTATCAATACCTGCCAACGCTTTTATAAATCCAGTAACTAAAAAGGAAATTGTCGGAGATTTAAAAATTTCAGTGAAAGAATTTTATTCAATATCTGATATGATTAGTGCCAACTTAACTACCACAAGTAACAAGCAATTAATTGAAACTGGCGGCATGCTTAATATTAAGGTAGTTGCATTAAAAGATAGTTGTGTTTTAAAGCCAGGTAAAAACATATCCATTGCTATACCAACTTCAACTTCAAGTAGTACAGATAGAATGCAGTTGTTTTATGGCACACATGATACCGCTAACATAAACTGGAAAGCCGAAAACAGCCGAGCCGGATTGGCGCTAAGATGGCGTTTTTCAAGAGATTTATACCCGCCTGAGTTATCCGAATTAGGCAAAGGATTTATTTTTCATGATAATTACCCAAGCAAATCTCCACGACTAATGAATGATATTTCTAGCAATTACACTGTAGATATAAAGGTGCCCTTGCGCGATTTTAACGCATTGGATATTGCTTACACAAAAAATGGGAGCGGCTATATTGATACAAGTGGTAGTTTGGTTGGTTACAAAGTTGGCAACACTTCTCAAACTATTTTGTTCGAGGAAATTTTTAACCCTACTATTTACAAAAATTTAAAAGTAAATGTGCCAGTAGAGTTTAAGTTGAGTTATAAATCAGATGTAAATGTCAATTACTATCAAAAGCTATTCAAAATGGGTAAAGGAAACCCAGATAGTTTGATTACTGTAACGGCATGTCTTAATAAACCTTTGAAAATAGCGAGTTATGAAAAAATAAAAATACGCTATAAAAATGCAATTACAGTAAGTGACTATTTAAAAAAGCAAAAACACTTAGAGCAATTAAAAATGGCTTTCGAATCAAAAATAAAAAATTTGAAATTAGATAGAGAAAAGAATTTCAAAGAAATGGAAGTTGATAATTACGTTAATAGTAAAAGCGCTCAAGATTATTTGTTGATGAGCACCTCGAATTTGGGTTGGATAAATTGTGATAGATTTTATAACCAACCAAACACTGTAGATTTTTTTGTAAAACTGAAAGAGTCCGCAAACCTTCTTATTGTTTTTAAAAATATAAAATCAATTATACCAAGTGATAGAGAAGGCGGATTTAGAAACGTGCCGCTAAATGAGCCAATTACAATAGTTGGGTTAAAAACTGAAAAAGGAAAATTAATGATGGCGTTTCACGAAACTAAAATAACTAAAGTAGCATTTGAAAAACTAGAATTTAAACCTATAACTTTTGCAGAATACAAATCTAATCTTCAAAAATTAAACCGGTTGTAAAGTACTTTTGTGAACACGTTTAAAAGGATTAAGTCAAAAACGAATTATTATTAAAAAAGCAAATACTAGATAAAGTGTTGGTTAAAATTATATTTTTGTGTTTAAAGTTATAACTCAAAAAAATTGAAGATAAAGATACAAAATAGGTTTTCTTATAATTTTGGCGAGCCATTAAATTACGTATTTAATGTGCTTATACAAATTAATGCGGTAAATCCCACAGCAGTATCTTTTGATTTTTCGGAATCTAAATTTATTTCCCCCTTTGTAATTGTTGGTATCACTGCGGTAGCTAACTCTTTAAAAACGCAAGGTAAAAGAGTGGAGTTGATTTTTAATAAAAGTATTCCAGTTCCAAGTTATTTCAATGCGATTCATTTTCCTGGAGGATATAATTTTGAAGGAATGACATCCGCCGAAATGAATTCTAAATTAGAAGACTACACCTCAAAAACATTTATTCCTTTGGTTCTTTTCCCTACTTCACTAATAGATAGAGAATCGACCTTGCGAGAAAATATTATATCAGCAATAGGTTCAATATTAAAAAAACAATTAAAATTAACTGGTAATTTATTACAGGCAATTTACTATTTGATTGATGAGTTAACCAATAATGTTACGGACCATTCTGAATCGGAAAAAGGAATATTATTTGCGCAATTTTATCCATCAAAAAATTATATGGATGTTTGTATCGCTGATTTTGGAAGGGGAATTAAACAAACGTATTTGGATAGCGGTAAAGCAAATCCAACTTCACACGAAGAAGCTATCGAACTTGCTATTAAAGGCAGGTCAACAAAAAATCAAACTGTGAGTCGCGGCTTTGGTATTTCAACAAGTAGAAGAATGCTCACTGAAGGCTTAAGAGGAAAGTTTTTCTTGTTTTCTGGTAATGCTATGTTTTATCAAAACACCGAAAAACAAGCCATTATCGAATTGCCTGAAGGCGCTCATTTTAAGGGTTGCATGGTTGCACTAAGAATACCAACTATACCTAATACAGCTTTTGATTTTTATAAATATACTGAGTAACCGCTATGCCCAATTTGCTTAAGTCCTATTTAATTAATAACTTTGATGAAGAGAAATGAGTTTAATTAAAAAAATAATAGTTTCTGATAGTGCTAAAAATTCTTTAATAAGCAGAGAAATAGCTGTTGCTTTGTTTAAGAAAATAATAGGAAGTGAAAGTAATATTGAATTCGATTTCACAAATATTGAATTTATATCTCGGTCTTTTGCCGACCAATTCTACAAATTGAAGATTGAATATGAACAAAATCAGAATTCAAAAATTCAAATAGTGAATGCAAATGAAAATGTAATTAATATGCTTGACATAGTATCTCAAACGCAAAACTCAACTAACCGTGAATTTCAGCCAGTTCCCATTATCAAATTTTCTAACTCAGAAATGCTTTCTGATTACCTTTTTTCGATATAATGTTCAGATAAGAGAAACTGCAATAGCATTAATGTAATTGTTTTAGGATTAAATTGGTATTATAAATTTACAGCGTTTTTATGAATAGTTTTTTCCATTAAAACATTTAAAGTTGCCTTAGCAATTTGCTTAGCCGAAAAACCGCACTCTTCATACAACTCAGCTTGTTCGCCATGTTCTATCCATTTATCAGGAATACCCAAACGAATAACTTTTGCTTGGTATTGATTATCGGCCATAAATTCTAAAACTGCACTACCCATGCCGCCCATGATGCAACCATCTTCTACTGTAATTACTTTATCGTATTTAGAAAACACTTCGTGCAACAAAGCTTCATCAATTGGTTTTGCAAAACGCATATCGTAGTGTGCAGGATTTATTCCTTCTTGTTGCAATTCTTCAATTGCTTTAGTAACAAGGTTTCCAGGATGACCAATAGAAAGTATTGCTACCTTTTCGCCATCTTTAATTTTTCTTCCTTTACCAATTTCTATTTTTTGAAAAGGCGTTTTCCAATCTACCATTACACCATTACCACGCGGATAACGAATACTAAACACACCTTTAGTTTCTTCTAATTGTGCGGTGTACATTAAGTTGCGCAATTCCTCTTCATTCATAGGCGCACTCACAATCATGTTTGGTACACATCTAAAATAGGCTATATCAAATGCTCCGTGGTGTGTAGGTCCGTCGGCACCTGCTAATCCACCTCTATCCAAACATAAAATAACTTTTAAATTTTGCAAAGCTACATCGTGCAATACTTGATCATAGGCCCGTTGCATAAACGATGAGTAAATATTACAAAATGGCACCATGCCTTGTGTTGCCAAACCAGCACTAAATGTTACAGCATGTTGTTCTGCAATGCCCACATCAAAAGCTCTATCTGGCATAGCTTTCATCATTATGTTTAATGAACAACCCGTTGGCATTGCCGGTGTAACACCCATTATTTTTGGGTTTTTCTCAGCCAACTCTACAATGGTATGTCCAAATACATCTTGGTATTTTGGTGGTTGTGGGTTTTTAGGAACAACTTTAATTATCTCCCCTGTATCTTTATTAAACAAGCCTGGCGCATGCCACACCGTTTCATTTCCCTCTTCACTAAATTTAAACCCTTTTCCTTTTTTTGTAAGAACGTGTAATAATTTCGGCCCTGGTATATCTTTTAAATCGGCTAATACTTTTGTTAGTCGCACAACATCGTGCCCATCAATAGGACCAAAGTAACGAAACTTTAAACTCTCAAATAAATTACTTTGTTTTAATAGACTTGTTTTTACAGCATTTTCAACCTTACTAGCAATTTCTTGTGCATTAGGGCCAAACTTACTTATTTTGCCCAGTAGTTCCCAAACTTTATCTTTTGCTTTATTGTAAGTATGTGATGTTGTAATATCTGTAAGGTATTCGCGCAAAGCACCCACGTTAGGGTCAATGCTCATACAGTTATCATTTAATACAACTAATAAATTAGCGTTTTCAACGCCTGCGTGGTTAAGGGCCTCAAACGCCATACCAGCCGTCATACTACCATCACCAATTACTGCAATATGTTGTTTATCTTTTAATTTTTGATACTTGCTTGCCACAGCCATTCCCAATGCTGCACCAATACTGGTGCTTGAATGACCTACGCCAAACGTATCGTATTCGCTTTCGCTGCGTTTTGGAAAGCCACTTATGCCTTTGTAAATACGATTTGTATGAAAAACATCTCTTCTGCCAGTTAAAATTTTATGGCCGTATGCTTGATGACCTACATCCCATACTAATTGGTCGTAAGGTGTATTGAATATGTAATGTAAAGCTACTGTAAGTTCTACCACACCTAATGAAGCGCCAAAATGCCCGCCCTTAACTGAAACTAAGTCTATGATATATTGGCGCAATTCTGAACAAATTTGCTCCAAATCACTTTCTTTAAATTTTTTTAAATCGGCCGGAGAATTAATCTTCGCAAGCAACTCTCCTGGGATGAAGCCAGAGCCTTTTACAATTTCCATGGTAAACAAATATAGTAAATTTTAAGCTATAACGTTTTAAAAGTTAGGGAATTATATAGCGGATTTACAATAATTGTTAAACAACTAAAGATTGAAATAGTTTAGGTTTTTACAAGATTAGCTTTTTAAAATGTAATAAAAAGCGCAATTGTTTTTCTTCAATTTTAATATAAACAAAAAAGGAGGCTTAAGACCTCCTTTTCTTAATACTAAACAATATTAATGTTTGCCTAAATAGGCTGCTACACCGCTATGGTCAGCTACCATTCCTTCTTTGCCTTTGCTCCAGTTTGCCGGGCAAACCTCGCCATTTTCTTCAAAAAATTGCAAAGCATCCACCATACGCAAGGCTTCATTTACATTACGCCCTAATGGTAAATCGTTAATTAATTGATGACGTACAACGCCGTTTTTATCAATTAAATATAATCCTCTAAACGCTATCATTGGTCCTGTTGCCACTAAATTTCCTGCATCATCCACATCATAATCACCAAATAAAGTACCGTAGTTTAACGAAATTGTTTTTGTTGTATCTGCTACAATTGGGTAAGTTACACCTTTAATACCGCCTGCTTTTTTGTCCATTTGTAACCAACCCCAGTGGCTCTCTTCAGTATCGGTACTGCACCCAACTACTGCACATCCACGGCCTTCAAATTCTTTTAGTTGCTCTTGAAAAGCATGTAGTTCAGTTGGGCAAACAAACGTAAAATCTTTTGGGTAAAAGAAAAAGATAACATACTTATTTCCAATGTATTGCTCTAAAGAGAAATTTTCTACCATTTCTCCGCCGTTTATTACTGCACCAGCTTTAAAATGTGGCGCTTTTTTTCCTACTAATGTTGACATATTATTTTTGTTTTTAAATTTTTAAGATTGTGTAAAAGTATAAATTACTTTTTAAACGTTTTAGTTGTATTATTGTTTAAATATTAAATCATTAACAATTATTAGTATGAGTTTACACATCAACCAACCAGCACCAAATTTTAAATTATTCAACACTGAAAAAAAGGAAATTAGCTTATCTGATTTAAGAGGCAAAAATGTAGTAGTGTTATTTTTTCCTTTAGCATTTACAAGCGTTTGTACTGCAGAATTGTGCAGCGTTAGAGACAATTATGAAATGTATAACGGATTAAATGCAGTGGTAATAGGCATTTCGGTAGATTCGTTATTTACGCTAGGAAAATTTAAAGAAGAAGAGAAATTAAATTACGACCTATTAAGCGATTTTAACAAAGAAACATCGCGTGCTTATGGGAGCATTTACGAACAATTTGGTTTTGGAATGCAAGGCGTTAGTAAACGTAGCGCTTTTGTTATTGATAAAGAAGGTATTTTAAAATATGCTGAAGTGCTTGAAAACGCAGGCGAACAGCCAAATTTTAAAAACATAAAAGATACGTTAGAAAGCCTAAAGTAATTTTTAATAAATTAGTTTAAATAAATTTAATGACAAATAGTTGTACTATTTGTCATTTTTTTTGACAGATAGTTTATTATGATTATATTTGGAGTATGATAGAAAGACCAATATATAAAGCGTTGGAAAAACATTTATCAAAAAAACAAGTAACTGTAGTGCTTGGTATGAGGCGTGTTGGAAAGAGCACCGCTGTTAAATACCTATTAAGTAAAGTTAAACATACTAATAAAATTTATTTAGACTGCGAGAAGATTGAACACCAAGCATTATTTAATACCCCTAGCTATGATAGTATAATTAATGAATTAGAAGTGTTAGGTATAAATTTTAAAAAGCCAGCTGTAATTGCTTTAGACGAAATTCAATTGGTGAAATCTTTACCAAGTTTTATTAAGTATGTGTATGATACTTACGCTGTAAAATTCATTATTACTGGCTCCAGCTCATATTACCTCAAAAATCAATTTACCGAAAGCCTGGCTGGAAGAAAATTAATTTACGAAATGTACCCACTTGCCTTTGATGAGTTTCTATTATTTAAAGGCGTTGGTACTATTGACATTCAAAAATACAGCCTGGCTAAATTTAATACAAGCTGGTACAATAAATACAATAAGTTTTATGACGAGTACATTACTTACGGCGGTTTTCCTGAGGTTGTGCTTAATAAAAAGAAAGCGGATAAAACTGAATTGCTTTGGGATATTGTAAACTCATACATTGATATGGATGTAAAAATTTTATCCGATTATTCCATCAGCAATGATTTGTTTAACTTGTGCAAATTACTTTCGGCAAGAGTTGGTTCAAAATTAGATTTTACAAAACTAAGTAGTGTTGCAGGTGTAGATAGGCGAAAAATTAGCGACTACATTTACCTTTTTGAAAACACGTATTTTTTATATTTAGTAAAACCATATAGTAAAAATATAGATAAAGAAATTGTGCAACAACCAAAAATTTATTTTGCTGATATGGGTTTATTAAATGTGCTTGGAGGCAATGCTTTATCAAGTGGACAAAGATTTGAAAATGCTGTTGCCATACAATTTAGAAATAAATTTAAACTTAATTATTATCAAAAAAAGAACGGACAAGAAATAGATTTTATATTGAACGAAAAAATAGCCGCTGAGGTTAAAGAAACGCCCATACTGCAAGATGTAAAGGTGCTAAAAGGCAGGGCTGCGGAATTAAAGCTTACAAAAAGCTATTTAATTGGTCAAAAAGCACCAGCCAATGGATTTAAAGATTTTATTTGGGGAGGAAATTTGTACTAGTAGTTGTACTATTTGTCAAAAAAAATGACTAAAAGTTTAAGTAATGCTTAAAAGCTATTTTAATAAAAAATTGGTAGAGGCTGGCTGTGATGAAGCAGGGCGTGGCTGTTTGGCTGGTCCTGTTTTTGCAGCAGCAGTAATTTTACCCCTTGATTTTAAAAATAAAATTTTAGATGATAGTAAAAAATTAAACGATGCCACGCGTTATTTACTTAGGCCAATTATTGAAAAAGAAGCCATTAGTTTTGCAGTGGCACAAGTAAGTAACATAGAAATTGATGAGATAAATATTTTAAATGCTTCGTTTTTAGCAATGCACCGTGCCGTAGATAAATTAAACACAAAACCCCAGCAGTTGTTAATTGATGGAAATAGGTTTAAGCCTTATAAAAACATTCCTCACCACTGTATTATTAAAGGCGATGGCAAGTACATGAGTATTGCAGCAGCAAGTATTTTAGCAAAAACCTACCGTGATGATTTTATGAAAGAAGCTGCAAAAAAATATAAGCAATACGGCTGGGAAACAAACATGGGTTACCCAACTATAAAACACCGTAATGCAATACACGAAAACGGCACAACGCCTTTACACAGGCTTACATTTCAATTATTGCCAAGCCAGTTGGAATTGGAGTTTTAGGACTAGTTTGTTTTTAGCCAAAATAAAACCTGCCAAACATACAACTATTAATATTACCCATTCCGATTTTATATTTTTCAAATATTCTAACTGTTTGTTTCAAAACTTCTCGGGTTATTAGATAGCTTATTTCAAAACTAGACAACTCTTATTTTGACTCATTAAAATAATACTTGTCTTTTTATGAGTTACTAAAAAAACCAATTCATTAAATTCTAAAACACCTCGAAAAAGAAGATTAAATGACAACTCTAGACTTTTATGAGTGAGCTTCTAATTCCCAAGGGACTCCTTATTATCCTTAATTAGAATAAATGTACTATCTGCATTAAACTTTAGACTCAAGGTTAAAAATCTATCCTTTAGGAAGGTGTCATTTTTTATTGATTTAACTTCTGTTACGCGCCAAACTTTAGATGTTAAGGAAACAACTTGTGCAGAGCAACATGAAATTACCCCAAATACTAATATACATAGCTTCAATTTTATCGTATCCATTTATTGAAAAGTAAGACGCTAACGACCTTCTAATGAAGGAAGATTTTTCTTACATAATAAAATTTTATAGAGTGTGCTATCTAAATTTTCAGATAAAATTTCATTATAATTTTTATAATAATAACTAAAAGCTGTTCGGATTATCGGGGTATCTCCTTTTAAGAGGCTTTGTTTTAATTCACTATTATACTTTGCTAATTCAGTGTAATTCTTGTTTTTATAAAATGCTTTAAACTTTATAAAGTGTTTTGGATTTTTTTCTAAAATATCTTCCTTAATAACAATGTTTTTACCAGTAGCACAAAATTGATGTGTAATTTGATTATTAAACGACAAAAATAATTTAACGCTATCAATATTTGATTTTGTAAAAGAGAATTTTATCGAATCTGATAAACAATAAATTTTTATATAATCTGATTTTTCTATTAACGTTATATTATTTTGTGCTTTTATCAATTCGTCGCAAAAACCAAGATTATTAATATTATGTTTGGTGAGTTTAACTAATCCGCTTTTTCTTTCCTCCAATTTATAAACATTACTTTTTTTTGTACAAATAAAGTACTCTACCGAATCATAAACTATTTCTTGAACTACTTTATCACAAAAACATTTATTTTGGAACGAATTTTCTTCATTACACCCAAAGCAAATTATGATTACCGTAAGTATTAAAAACATAAAGTTGCGTACGAAATCGCCAAGCAATCGCGTTTGCCGTTCCGCAACTGTTCTTGGACAAGCTTTGTAAACCCAAGCATGCAACAATTTTCTAATTCCACTCATCATCTTTTATTTTCATTAATGCAAACACTAACCCTTATTTAATTAATTTACCTTCAAACCAATTTTCTGACTTAATACAATCCCCAGTTTTATTATAATATTTCCAAGTGCCATCCTTTATTTCTATGCCTCTTTTTTTATATCCAACTATCGAAATTTCACCAGCATTGTTAAAGGTAGTATCAGTAACATTAAAGATTGAATCAGAATACATAGTGATAATTTTTCCGCAAGACATTATATTTTTCATACTATCATATTCAAAAAAATAACCATTCAATATTCCATTTTTCCACTCTTTTATTTGTTTAATATTTTTATTTTTAAAATAAACATATTCAAATTTATTTTTTTTATTACCCTCCAATAAATATTCAGTTCTTATTTTGTTAAACTCAAATTCAAAACAAACTTTAAGATTAGTGTCTACTTCATACGAAAATAGGGTAATTCCTTTATTTTGATTACGCTTAGAGATTAAATCAGACTTCTGATTTCGACTTAAAAGCAAATTATAAATTTGTGCTTCGCAATTTAAATTGAAAAAAAAGAAATCGAAAACTAGTATCTTTAAATATAGAATAACTTTTTCTGGTTTATAAATCATTATGTTTGTTTTGGAGTGTTAAATTTAATTGTTGTATCTTGATCTAGAAAATTATTTCCACTAGAATTCTTAGGTTGCTAACGAATCGCCACATTTTCTTGTTTGATGTTGGGCAGGTACTTGAAAAAGTTTTGTAACTAAGAGCAAGAAAGTTCCAGGCCACTTTTTTGTGATTAAAATTTTTAAAAGCTTATTTTCTTGTTTAATTTTTTTATTAAATCGCTCATCTTTCTTGATTCCTTATCTGTAAGATTTTTGCTTACTACATCCCAATCAAAATAATTCAACTTGGTATAAATTAAACAACTTTTATATTGTAACAAACTACAATTCTATTTTTCAGAATGTACAATTGCTTTTATAGGTTTGTTTTTTAATTTTTCTGTTAAAATTGTCTTACTCAAATTAGGCAACCTTGCCTTTTTATTAATTAATGTTTTATATGAACAAACATTAATTGTAAGTAAATAATTATTGTCCTGCTCGGCAAGTTCAAACGTAAAACCGTTAATATACCTATTTTTAGTGCTTGTTATAAACTTGTTAAAATTAATAACAGAGTTGTTGTTAAAGTTAATTTGTGGTTCTGTGAACAACTCATAATATTTTGCAGAATCTAAAATTTCAACAAAATCTTCATTATTAGTTAAATTATACTGAGTATTAATTTCTGGGTTAAGTTCACGAATTAAAGGTGAGTTATAAATGAAATAATTTGATTTATGCTTCTTTCTGCATGTTTCCTTCTTCCCACAACCAGCTAATCCTAACATTATTAAGATCAGAAATAGTTTAAGAGTTATATTTGATAGAGAATTCACTTTTAATATTTTCATTATTTAACGGTTTAAAATTTGATAATCGTAAACAATGTTGAGTTTCATTGGCTTGAATTCTAATCTATTGCATTTTAGAAGATTAAATAACTCAATACAGCTTTTGTTCGTCGTTCGTTTTGTATCCACCATTAGTTTTAGTTCATAATCACCGCCATTATCGATTAAAGTACAATTTAAGACTGAAACATTACGCAAACCCTTTTGCCTAATTATGGCATTCAGGTATATGTATGAGTGGCTATCAAAATCCAGTTTAAAATCTTTTAATCCTGCACTATGTTTATCAATATTATTAAAAAAAGTGGCGGTATCTGTGATCAAAATAATTTCTTTATAGGCAAACCCTGTTTTTCTGAATGCATGATTTGCTGATAATTTGAGGGTATAGTGATGCAAAATAGGATTGTTTAACTTATAAATTGTCTTATTGGTACTTTTAACATAAGAAGTTAGTAATAAAAATGAGCAAAAAAGATAAAGTATATAAATCGTTTTTTGCAGCATTCTATTTATTTGTATTAATTTGTTTCTTTAATTCCTATATCTCCTTTTGCTGTTCTACGGCATAAATAGTTAGTTCTTCGATTTTCTTTGGCAAAACAGTTGTCATTTCACCTAGTTTGAGGCGTCAATTAACTTAACATTTGTTGCTGTAAATGCAGTAGTTACTTGCGCTGATAAATTTTGCTAATTAGCAGTATAGCGCCTATTTTAAGCGTTGTTTTTAAAGCTGCACGGGGGGGTAGCTGGATAGGTTTTACAATTATTAAAACCAAAAAAGCAAGTTTTTTTCATGTGTTTAACAAATCGTAAATTTAATTTATAGAAATCTTCGGCTGAAGTCAATCATATTCGACTAATTGGGTTTAAATATCGACTAAAGCCGGATGCGTAATCATTAGTTCATAAAGAACTTGCTTTTTCTGAAAAAAAGATGGTTATCTCCTTAAAAATTCAATTTAAGCTAACTTAATTACCTGCTTTTCTAGCTTAACATTAAAACTAATTTCAGCTTTTAATGCTTTAAAAACCTTTAAAATGGTATCAATGGTTGCGCTGTTAGTGCTACTTTCGAGTTTAGAAATTTGTGATTTTTGAACACCAACAAGTTCGCCAAGTTGCTCTTGTGTTAACTTGCGCTCTTGTCTTGCTGTTTTAATCATTCTTCCCAAAATATCCATACGAAGTTCATATTCGTATTTATCTCTTTCAGTAGTTCCTGTTTTACCAATGTACTTGTCTTTCATTTCAGCAAGTGAATACGATTTGTTTTGTGGTTTAGCCATTGTGTAATTTTTTATTTGTTATTAAAATAGTTTTCTCTTATTCTTTCAGCTCTATTAATTTCGTTAGTTGGTACTTTGTCAACTTTTTTTATAAATCCAGGGGTTGCCATTACTAAAGTTTCCTGTCCGTTTGTCTTATCCCAAAATGCAAGAAGCCTAATTTGAATGCCTGAATATACAGTTCTAAATTCCCATATATCCTTATTAAGTTTTTTAAACAATCTAGGATCATTTGTTTGTTCAGCAAGATCGATATTGTAAAACACTTTTCTAATTGCTTTTGCATTTAATGTTGAAATAAATTTATCAGCTTCGCTTAAAAATCGTGTTTCAAAGAATCTCATTTATCTGCGGCTTTTTTAATAATTAACATCTCAAAGATACAAAAAAGTTTCCAAATATTGCAACTTTGTTTCTGTTTACTAAACCACTCAAACAAAAAAACCGTTCTACTTTCGTAAAACGGTTTTTTTAAAAATTTGCTTAAAAAATTATTCTGCTACTACTTCAAAATTTACAGTAGCCGATACTTCTTTAAATAAACGTACTTTAGCTGTGTAAGCGCCAACTTGTTTAATAGTTTCTTCGCCTAACTCAATATTTTTACGCTCAATGTTGTAACCTGCTTTTTGCAATGCTTCAGCAATTTGAATATTGGTAACGCTACCAAATATTTTACCGCTTTCGCCAGCTTTAGCACCAACTTTAATTGTTAAGCCTGCTAATTTTTCAACATTAGCTGCTGCTTCTTTACGTAATTTATCTTCTTTATACGCTTTTTGTTTTAACGTTTCTGCATGCATTTTTTTAGCACTTTCAGTAGCTAAAATTGCAATTCCTTTTGGTATTAAAAAGTTACGACCGTATCCGTTACGCACTTCAACTTTGTCATCCTTGTAACCTAAACCTTTTACATCTTGTTTTAAAATAACTTCCATTGTAATTTCCTCCTTTTAAAATTATTTTAATAAATCTGCTACGTAAGGCATTAACGATAAATGGCGTGCACGCTTAACAGCTTGTGCAACCTTACGTTGAAATTTTAACGAAGTACCAGTTAAACGACGTGGTAACAATTTACCTTGCTCGTTTACAAACTTCAATAAAAAATCAGGGTCTTTGTAATCAATGTACTTGATACCGCTTTTTTGAAAACGGCAATACTTTTTCTTTTTAACCTCGTTTTGTTGAGGGTTTAAATATCTTATGTCTTTTGGAGCACTCATTTCTAAAATTTTAAAAAATTAATAATTATGCGTTAGCACTTTCTTTCTTTTTAGTTTTAGCCTCTGCTACTTTACCTCTGCGTTTTTCAGCATAAGCAACTGCATGTTTATCTAAAGCTACAGTTAAGAAACGTAAAATACGCTCATCACGTTTGTAGGTTACTTCTAGGGTATTAATAATTTCTTCGCCCTCGCCAGTAAATTCAAATAGGTGGTAAAACCCAGTTGTTTTCTTTTGAATAGGGTAAGCTAATTTTTTTAAGCCCCAGTTCTCTTCGTTCACTACCTTGCCTCCCAAATCGGTAATGGCTTTTTTAAATTTTTTTGCGGCCTCCTTTGCCTGATCTTCAGACAAAACGGGAGTTAAAATGAAGACCGTCTCATAATGTTTACTCATTGTTATTTTTTAAATTGGGGTGCAAATATAAGTAATTTTTGTTATCAACAATGCAAATAGTGCTTAATTTTCTGTATTTTAGTAATTTAGCCCTTAAAATTAACATTATAATGCCCAAAAACATAAGCCAAACTATAAATTTTACACATTATAGCAGTGTAAATGAACTAAACGAAGCTGATAAAAACTTATGCCTTACCGCCAAGGCGATTTTAGAAAACGCTTATGCCCCTTATTCTCAATTTTATGTTGGGGCAGCTATTTTGTTAGAAGATGGAACCGTTGTAACTGGCACTAATCAGGAGAATGCGGCATACCCAAGTGGGACTTGTGCCGAAAGAACTGCTATTTTTTATGCAGCTACACAACATCCAAATAAAAAAATAAATACTATAGCGATTGCTTGTAAAAGTATTAGTACGCCAAGTAATAATTTGCCTATTAGCCCATGTGGTGCTTGCCGCCAAGTAATTGCAGAGTACGAAGTGAAACAGGATAGTGCCATAAAAATTTTAATGTTTGGGCAAAATAACGAAGTTTACGAAAGCAATTCGTTAGCAAATTTATTACCACTTATGTTTAATGCACGAAATTTAGAATAATGCTGCCTTTAGATTTTGAGCTATCGTGGTTAACACATCTTAAAGAAGAATTTACAAAAGATTATTTTGCAAAATTAAATTCTTTTTTATCTGTTGAGTTTAAAACAAAAACAATTTATCCACCAAAAGAAAAAATTTTTGCAGCATTAAATTCTACCCCGTTAAATAAAGTAAAGGTTGTAATTATTGGTCAGGACCCTTACCATGGTGCAGGGCAGGCAAACGGTTTATGTTTTTCGGTAAGTGATTGGATAAAAAAGCCGGCATCGTTAAATAATATTTTTAAAGAAATTAATTCCGATTTGGGAATAAACATACCACAGAATGGTAATTTAGAATGTTGGGCAAAACAAGGCGTATTATTACTTAATGCTGTGCTTACTCTAAGGGCAGGAGAAGCAGCCTCGCATCAAAAAAGAGGTTGGGAAACGTTTACAGATAAAATTATTAAAATTGTGAATAATGAAACTAATTGCGTTGTGTTTTTATTATGGGGAAATTATGCCATTGCAAAACAAGAATTAATTACCAACAAATCGCATTTGGTATTAACCTCGGCGCACCCATCGCCGCTGGCACGTGGTGCTTTTTTTAATAACAAACATTTTAGCAAAACAAATAATTTTTTAAGAGAAAATGGCAAACAAGAAATTGATTGGAGGGTAGAAGAAAATGGTTTGTTGTTTTGATAAATTATATTTAATTAGAGCTTTACAAATAAATGATTTAATCTGTTATCAACTAATGTTAACGTTTTATTTTTTGCAATCTCCTTAACAAGTTGAGCACTTCCAAAATCGGAGGTCGATTCAGAATCATCAAATAAAATAAAACCTCCTATAACCAAACTCTTCATTACATTCTCAAAATCTTTTTTAGTTTGTTGGTAGGAGTGATCGCCATCAATGTATGCAAAAGCTATTGGCCCGCCTAATGTCGTTTCATGTTCAAATAAGTCAGTAGTTTTCTTATTTGTATTCCAAGCCTCAAAAAAATCATCAGAACTTAAGTGAAAGGAATGTGGAGAATTATTTTTTGACAACGTTTTTATTGATGAAAGATAAGCTTCTTTTATATAACGCGTATAATCCTCCCTTAACACATCATCACGTCCATCTATTGTTTTTGGAGGTGAGATTTTGTGATCATAAAACCCTTCATAAATCCAAACATCTGTATTAAACAATTTATTTGTTTTGTTATTTTTACTTAGTAAATGAAGCAAAACATTAGTAGATAATCCCCCATAAATCCCAATTTCTATAACAGATCCTTCGTTAGGCATATTCTTAATCGCATAATCCATTTGAAAAATATTTTCTTCAGGTAGCATGCCCTCTCCTATAAGCGAGCAGCGCAAGCGTTTAATGTAGTCGTCTGGGAAATAGATTTTAGGTTTATGAAATATTGATTTAACAGGGTTTTTCATTAATACGGTTCTTAAAAATAGGTTTAGGAAATGTTGTGTGTTATACTAACTAAATAATGTTATTTTTTTAGGCAACGAAATTTTAAAAACCAATTGAATGTGTGTTACACCTTGTCGGTAACAGCGCCACCATCAAACGTAAGCGTTCTACTTTTGAATTTGTTGTACACTAACATATCATGCGTGGCAAATAACACAGCTTTCCCGTTTTCGCTAATTTGTTTTAAGAGTTTTAAAATTTCTTCGCTTGTTTCAGGATCTAAATTCCCTGTTGGTTCATCTGCTAAAATAATTTCTGGGTCGTTTACCAAGGCACGCGCTATGCTCACACGTTGTTGCTCACCACCGCTTAATTCGTGCGGATGTTTGCTGTCTTTATTTTCTAGCCCAACTTTTTTTAGCACATTAAAAATTTTCGTTTTTATTTTGTTGGCATCTGTCCAGCCAGTGGCTTTCATTACAAACTCAAGGTTTTGAAAAACTGTTCTATCTGTTAACAATTGAAAATCTTGAAATACAATTCCTAATTTTCTTCTTAAAAAAGGAATGTCGCGTGGCTTTAATCCAATTAAATTATAACCGCAAACGGTTGCAGAGCCATTAACTAAATTCAAATCGCCATAAATGGTTTTTAAAAAACTACTTTTACCACTCCCTGTTTTACCAAGCAAATAAACAAACTCACCTGCACTCACCTCCACACTTAGGTTGTTAATTACCGGTCTTTCATCTTGAAAGATTGTAACGTTATTAAACTGTAATAGCCTTTGCATACAAAATTTAAAAGTAACTATTTGTAACTTTTTAATTTCCGCGCGTTTATTCCAATATCAACACCACAGGGTTAATAACATAAAAGGGCTACAAACAAAGCGTTAACAAAAGCAAGGTATTTTTATTGAGTTAAAATCTATTTAAAACATCTTTTAATAAGTAAATGAAATTTACCAAAAAGTTACAGCTTTTGTTTTTTGCTTTTTTGTTTTTTAAAAACAGTAAAGCACAGCAAACAGCTATTTATACTGATAAAGAAGCCCTTTATAAAGCTGGTGTTGAGCTGTTTGATAAAAAACAATTTGCATCGGCGCAAAAATCGTTTACAGATTATTTACAAATTTCTAAAGTTAAATTATTAATTGCAGATGCTAACTTCTACTCTGCTGCCTGCGCCATAGAACTGTTTAACAAAGATGGTGAATGGCAAATGAAGGAGTTTGTAAAAAGTTTCCCGGAGAGCCAACGCTTAAATGCCGCAAATTTCTATTTAGGAAAAAACAATTTCAGAAAAAAGAAATACGCTGAAACCATAGAGTTCTTTGAAAAAATTGATACTTACAAATTAGATAAAGATCAATTAGCCGAATTACGTTTTAAACGCGGTTACAGTTATTTGGAGCTGAACAATGCAGAAAAAGCAAAATTAGACTTTTACGAAATTAAAGATGTAGATAACAAATACGCCTTTCCGGCTCAATACTATTATGCACATATTGCTTACAAAGAAAAGAATTACGAAACTGCCTTAGCCGGATTTAATAAATTAGTTGGTAACGAAACATTCGGTTCCGTTGTGCCTTACTACATTACGCAAATATATTTTATTCAAAGCAAGTTTGATAAAGTGGTAGTAGAAGCTCCGAAACTATTGGATGATAGCGCCAACATCCAAAAGAGCAATGAAATAAATAGAATGATAGGCGAAAGTTATTTTAATTTGAAAGATTACAACAATGCGCTCACTTATTTAAAGAAAACCGATTTAGCAAGTAATAACACTTCTGGAAACTACGCCTTAGGCTATTGTTACTATAAAATAAACGATTGTGCTAATGCCATTACTAATTTTTTAAAAGTTACAGATGTTAAAGATTCTTTGGCTCAAAATGCCTGGTACCATGCCGCAGATTGCTACATTAAAACAGACGAACGCGTAAAAGCAAAAAATGCGTTTTTAGCTGCTTACCAATTAAACTTCGATAAAAAGATTACGGAAGATGCCTTGTTTAGTTTTGCAAAATTAAGTTACGAGCTAGATTTTAGTCCTTACAACGAAGCTGTTAAAGCATTTCAAAAGTATTTAAAAGAATATCCTAACTCACCAAGAAAAGAGGAGTGTTATAATTATTTAATCAATGTATATTCTACCACAAAAAATTACGATATGGCAATTGCCAGTATTGAAGCGTTAGAGAAGATAGACCCCATTATAAAAACAACATATCAAAAATTAATTTATTACAAAGCTGTAGAACATTTTAATAACAGTGAATTGGATGCTGCGGAGAAACAATTTAAAAAATCATTACAACAAAATTCTGATTTAACCTTAAATGCCTTAAATCAATATTGGCTATCGGAAGTATACTATTTAAGAAAAGATTACTCAACAGCAATTGAAGGGTGGAAAACATTTCAATCTATGAATGGTGCCATTAACACAAAGGAATACGATTTAAGTAATTACGCTCTAGGATATGCTTATTTTCAACGAAAAGAAAAAGAAGATTACACCAACTCAAATATTTCCTTCAGAAAATTTTTGATGACAAAAAATAAATACGAAGTTGAAAAAATGGCCGATGCAAATGTTAGAACTGCCGACTGCTATTTTATGAACCGCGATTTTATTCAAGCTAGTGAATATTACGAAACAGCAATTGCATTAAATAAAATAGATGTAGATTACGCCATTTATCAAAAAGCCTTGTGTGATGGACTAAATAAAAATTACAAAGAAAAAATTTCAGGCTTAAAAAAGATAGAAACAAAATATCCTAATTCAAATTATTTAAGCGCCACCTTAAATCAAATTGCCGATACATATTTAAATAATTTAAAAGACGATGATAACGCAATTATTTACTACAATAAAATTTTAAATAATTACCCTAACTCTTCCTTTGTTGGCAATTGTTATGCGCAATTAGGAAACATTTATTACAATCAGAAAAAAGACGATAAAGCGTTTGAATACTTTGATAAGTTTGTGAAACTTGATAGCAAAAGCGATGAGGCAAAAGCAGTATTAACTTCTATTAAAAATATTTTTCAAGCAAAAGGGGATGTGGATGGTTTAGAAAAATACATGAATAATGTTGGTAATCCACTAACAGAAAATGAGTTAGAAAAATCGTTGTATTTGGCGGCCTACGATGCGTTTTACACGCAAAAAAATTGTGACGTAGCAATGGAAAAATATGGAAGTTATATTTCTAAATTCCCAAACGGTAAGTACATTAGCGAAGCACAGTTTAATTATGCTGAATGTGCTTATAGCAAAAATTTATTTGAAAAGGCATTATTTGGTTATCAATACATTATTTCAAAACCACGCAATATTTATACCGAAGTTGCTTTAGCTAAAGCATCATATTTATTATACAAAGATAAAAAATACAAAGAGGCATTGCCTTTGTTTCTTCAATTGCAAGATGTGGCAGAAACACCTTCTAACAAAAGTGCCGGAAGGTTTGGCGCCATGCGCTGTGCTTTTTATACTAATGATTACGAAACCGCTTTAACGCAATGTACAAAAGTAATTGCCACAGAAAAATTAACACCTCAACAAGTAAGTGAGGCCAAATACATTAAAGCAAAGAGTTTGTTTGAAACAAAACGTTACAACGACGCTCTTACTGAATTTAAAGACTTGGCAAAAACTTCTAAAAACGTTACCGGAGCTGAGTCATATTACCACATTGCAAAAATTCAATTAAGCAAGCAAGAGTATAATGATGTAGAAAAAACAGTAAACAAACTCATATCGTATCCTTATTCAAACGATGATTGGAACAGTAAAGCCATGCTAATTTTAGCCGACGCTTACATTGCTAAAGGTGATGAGGAACAAGCGAAAATTATTTTACAAACGGTAATTGATAGTAAACCAAAACAAGAATATTTAGATGAGGCGCAACAAAAGTTAAATCTAATTAATCAAAAAGCGAGCATGCGCACAATACCAACAAATACAACTGCTAACGACCAAATGAAAATAGAATACAAACAAAGCAATACAGATACCGATTTGTTTGATAAGTTGTACGAAGAGAACAAAAAAAATAGCACTGCAAAAGATTCACTTAACACACAACAACCAAAATAACTGTTATGAGTAGCTTTAATTCGATACAACATAACCACTTAACTGAAATACAACAACGCAAAATAAAAATTGCTTTGATTGTTTTTTTGATAGTTGGATTTGTGGTAGTAAGCTTAGCGCAAACGCCTTTAAACACCAACACCATGGTAATTAAAGGCACTAGCTATTTTGAACCAAGTTGCAAGGATGCTATTAAATTAAATGATGTACCTGAAATTAAAGATAGTGTAAAACGGATTCAAAATATTAAGTATGGAATTGCAAGTACGCCATTATTTCCAAAGTATAACGTGCAAACTATTGATGCAGCAAAATTACAAAACGAGCCACTTCCAAAATTATACCACGCTATATTAAAAGCAGGCTACGGGCCAATCTATAATATGCCTTATGGCGAATTGTGGTTGGCAAACACTAGGTCAAGAGAAAACAATTATGGCTTGCACTTAAAACATTTTTCGAGTACAGCACAACTCGATAACGTTGGCTATGGCGGTTTAAGTAATAATGTTGCTGAGGTGTTCTTTAAACAGTTTTATAAAAAACACACTTTAAGCGGCGATTTTGTTTACAACAGAAACGTAAATCACTATTATGGCTACGATACCTCAGCCAATCAACTAACAACAGATTTTACACGACAACATTATAATTTTATTAATCCTAAACTCGAAATAAAAAGCCATTACACAGATAGTACACACATTAACCACAACATAAAAGTCGGCTATTATAATTTTTTTAATCGCCAAAGTGAGGTTGAAAATAATATTAAATTAGATGCTACCGGAAATATGTTTTTAAATAAAGAACGTTTTTCGTTAGGCTTCTTAACTGATTTTTACAACCACAAACAAGCCAACGATACTTTAAATAATTTAATAATGAGTTTAGCGCCAAGTTTTTTAGCGGGCAATAAACAATGGCAATTAGAAATTGGATTAAGGGGAACAATTGACAACTTTAAGCAAAAAACACGCTTTTATTTTCATCCAAAATTAAGCGCACAGTATAATGTTTACGAAAACATAATTATTCCTTATGCTGGCGTAGAAGGCGGATTGATAAAAAATAGTTTTAAAAATTATGCATATGAAAATCCCTTTGTAAATACAACCTTGCGCTACACCAATACCAACAACAAGTATAACTTCTTTTTGGGTTTAAAGGGGAATTTAAGCAGCAACACCAGCTACGATACCAAAGTAAGTTACGCCCAATACGACAGTATGTACTTTTACGCCATTAATTACAACACCACAAATGTAATTTATAACAGATTTGATTTATTGTATGATAACGCCAGTCTGCTTACCATTGGCGGACAACTAAAATACCAGTACAAAGAAAAATTTAATTTAATTGGTAAAGGAAATTATTATTTATGGAAAACCAAAAACCTAACACGCGCATACCACAAGCCAGATTTTGACATTACCTTTAGCGGTATTTATAATTTGCAAAGCAAAATTATTTTAAAAGCAGATGTGTTTTTTGTAGGTCAGCAGTGGGCTTTAACACAAGTTGCTGAGAACGACGCAAACGTTTTAAAACCAAAAATTTTAAAAGGCTACGTAGATGCCAACTTAGAAGCAGAATACAGGTACAGTAAAATGCTAAGCTTTTTTGCCCGCTTTAATAACATAGCCAACCAACGCTACTTTAAATACGACAAATACCCAAGCATGCGCTTTAATTTTATGCTAGGTGTTACGTTTGTGCCGTTTTAGTTGGTTTAAAACAACCTCTAATCATAGAAATCATGAAAATTTTAAATGATTTCTTCATCAAAATCCTACTCCACCAAAATCTTCATCAACTTTATATCCTTATTATTAGCAGTAATGCGTAACAGATAAATCCCGCTTGATGCGTTTACGTTAAGTTTTAAAAAGTCGCCCGTGGTTTCGTTTACATAAATTGTTTTTCCTTGCAAGTTAAGGACCTCCACTTTGTAAGTATTGTACTCATTAAATTGTAAACTAAAATAACCATTGCTTGGGTTAGGATACAAATCCGCGCTTATCGAATTTTTATTTTCTTTTATTGCTGTTGTAACGCACGGTACATAGCTGTATGTTGTTACATTGCCTGATGGTGTATTTGGTAATAGTGTGGGCGTGTTACTGCAGTTTACATAGGGCAATAAGAAATCGCGCACAAAATTTACGGTACTATCCATGTAAGCAATGTTTGAAGCATTAGAGCCAACAAAAGGTACATGAGGCGCGCCATACCATGTATAAAACTTGTGTGGTACAGTGTTTACTTGTGTGCCTGCAAACAACATTCTACTGCCATCTAGGTATAAGGTTTGAAACCCAGGATTAGCTTTGCCTCTGCCATACAATACGGTGGCATCGGCTGTTCCGTGCATAGAGCATAATGGTGGGTCTCCAGCTTTCATCCACCAAAATCTTCCCAAAGCACCACATAAATTTATAACACCTTTTACTTTTGATGAATAACCTGGATTACCGCTATTACCATTAAGTCCGCCCAATCCGTTCATGATTGTAGTACTCATAAACGGCTCCATTTCGCATTGGTTATCTAAATAAGCAACATGTAGTGCGGTAATTGCTCCTGCTGACGTGCCTCCAATAAAAATTTGATTGGTATCGATTTTATATAAATTAGCTGTTTGTGCATCTTTATAAAAAAAACGTATTGCTGCTTTCATGTCGTGAACGGCTCTAACCAGGGCAGGTACAATTCGCGCAGAATCTAAAGGAAAAAAACCAGTTCTATAATCAATAGTTGCTGTAGCATATCCTTTTTTTGCAAAGGCGTTACACAAAGCTACTTGGTCTGGGTCGGTACGTGTACCCGCTAAAAAACTTCCGCCATGGGCAAAAATAATTAATGGGCGTTTTGTTGCAACATCATTACTCGGCTGGTAAAAATCCAAAAGTAAATTTATGTTTCCGCTATTGTTCCAAGTTACATTACTTCCATACTGAATGCCAGTGCTATTAGTAACTGTGGAGAAAACGTTATCGTAATAACGTGTGCATAATTGTGCGTTTGCGTTAATAAGAATTAAGGCTGAAAGCAATGTGTAAATTTTCTTCATCTAATTAAATTTAAAGTAATGTTACAAAAAAATTTATGGAAATACAACACCTCTATAATTAGTAGCAGATAAATGCGGAATATTACTTTGGTATTGTTTATTAATAGCCTTTATACACTCATTTGCTAACAAGGCATTGCCAAAAGGATTTAAGTTTATGCCATCTAACGAAAAAGCACCACCTTTTACAAAAAGTGCGTTAACCGTAACGCCATTGTAAATTATACCTCCAGAGAGTGTATTGTAAAAACTATTGGCATCAACATAAGCTAAATTTTTTTGATCGCACACTGATTTTAATTTGTTGTTGAACTTTGTTATAGCTGTTTTTATTAAATTAATTTCTGAAGTGGTTAGCACATTCCTATCGTTTAAAGGATTTAACGACCCAAAGAAATTACACTTTAAAGAATCGGTTGGTGTGTTTAATAAAATAAATTCGTCTGCTTTTATTTGTCTGGCGCCTATTGGCGCGCTTGCATCATATATCACAAAAGGATTTGCACCAACACTAAACGAAATGCTTCCACTAGAAATTACATTATAAACCAAGGTCAAATCCTTCACCTTTGCAGAATCTAAAGTAAGTCCGTTATAGGTTATTGTTTTAAAATACGGAAAAGTTGTTACATCTGGTACATTGATAACTGCACCGTTTGCGCCATTAGCAGTTAGTTTATTTATTAAATTATCAATTGCGGTTTCAAATCGTGTTATATTTGTTATGCTATCTGCTGCGCCACCATTCATAGCATATTGAAGCACATCGTATAGTGCAGGTTGTAATACGAAAAAGGTTGGGGCTATATTCTCAGCATCAGAAATTACAGAAGATGTGTTTTTATTTTTAGCAAAGCGTTCAAAAAACGGATTGTAATAATAGCTGGTGTTTGTGCCATAACTAGGCTGCAAAAAGTGAAACGATTTTGCAAACGGCACCGAAAGGTTATTGTAATTTGCTGGTGTTAAACTCGCCCTTAAATTTGCGTAAGTAGCATTAGCATTGGGTTTTATTGGCGATAAGGCAACTACGCCTTTACAATCTGCTTTATTACTTAAATAACTTTTTGCTGTAACTATGGTACTTGTAACATTACTTAAACCAAAACCATTATAAAATTCTTCTACCAATGGTTGCGTAATTTCGCCACCACCAATATTTTTAAGTTGTTGTGCTATTAAATAAGCTAAACTATTTTTTTGTCCATCATTACTCAATGCCCCATCGCTATATCCAGCCATATCGTTAGTACCAATATAAACAATATTGTTTGGGTTTACTTTTCCGGCTTTAGGCTCGGTGGGTTTAAGTTTTGGCTTGCATGCGCATAAACATAAAACCGAAATTATAATTAAAATTTTTTCCATCTTTTAAAAAATATAACGTACACTTATTCCTGGCGCTACAACTGCTGTTTTATATGTGCCACTCATTTTAGTTTCGTAATTAATTGCCTCGCGTTTAAATTGTGTAAAGTAAATAGATGCATCTACCTGAAAATGTTGGTTAATTAAATAACTCCATCCGCCAGTAAAAATAAATCTGTTTCCATCGGGTGTTTCAGGTGTTACATAACCTTGTTGTACGGGGCTTATTCCGTAAGCTATACCTACTCTTGCTTGAAATTTTTCGTTAATATCGTATTGCCCACCTAATCTAAACGCAAAAGTATTCTTATACAAACGTGGTGATTTTGTATCAAGTAAGGAAGATGTGTTTGTTTCGTAGTCAAAAGCTAATGTATCATAAGCTTTCCAGCCAACGTAATTTATATCAGCCACTAAGTTTAATTTTTCATTTACTTGATAACGTGTTCCAAACGTAATAACCTGTGGTAAGGGCAGTGTTGCTGTAAATTTACCATTCGGAAAATTAGCTGCTACACCTTTAGCTACATTAAAATTCGCATTTCCAAACTTTACTCTCATGTTTACCTGCGAACGATACGATAACGCAAAACTTAATTTACGAGTTGGCTTCACATAAACTCCCAAGTTAAAACCATAGCCATTAGCGCGTCCATCTAATTCTGCATTGCCATAGTTGCCTAGGCTATCTAAAATTGGAATATCTTTTTGCAGATTTACGCTCCCAATTGCATTTACAAAACCTGCGCCAAGACCAACAAGTTCATTTATTTTATAAGTAATTGTAGGTTGAAAAAAAATAGTTTGCAGTTTTAACTGTGTAATAGCAAAGCGTCCAAGCCAAGCTTTAGGATATTGAACAGTACTTCCGAAGGGTGTGTAGACACCTATTCCAAATTTAAGATTAGAACTATCTTTTATTGCAAAAAGTGCATAAGCAGTAAACGGTGTGCCAATGGGCGATTGTGTACGTGTAATGGTTTGGCTGGCGCTATCTAAAAATGCGGTATTGGGTATAGTTGGCGTTACTCCAAGGCTAATACCGCCAGGTCTTACAAACGCCGCAGTACCTGGATTATAAAAAATTGAACTTTCATCTTGTGCAAAGGCAGAACCAGCGCTTGCCATGCCTTGTTGCTTTTGACCTTGCAAATTTACTTGAAAACCTTGGCCTGATGCGTAATTTATGGCACTGGCAATTAGAATAAAGTATAAAAATTTAGTGTTAAAAGAATTCATCAATACGTTTGGATTTCTATTATTTCCAAATTTAGAAATTTTTTGAGGTTATGGTAAATTTATTTCATTAGCCACTTTTCAATCACTAGGAATTCATGTTGTGTCTTTAAATATGAATAAAATACATAACATCTGTTTTTCTATAGCTTTGGTTCCTTCATTGGAAAGATATTGGATTAGTGTTGTTCAAAATTATAGTGTTTCAACCGTTATTTAACTAAAAATCAGTCAGTTATTTCTTTAAACCATCATTTTTTTGCACATTAAAACAAAAAGCGTATATTTGCGTCCCTTTTTAAGGAATTTATTAACAATTTAAAAACTAAAAGCATGTACGCAATTGTAGAAATAGCCGGGCAACAGTTTAAAGTGGAACGTGGAAACAAAGTTTACGTTCACCGCCTAGAGGCTAACGAAGGTGCTCAAGTTGAATTTGACAAAGTGTTATTATTAGATAACGCTGGAAAAATTCAAGTAGGAAGCCCAACCGTGGAAGGCGCTAAGGTAGCAGCCACCGTAATTAGTCACGTAAAAGGTGACAAAGTAATTGTTTTCAAAAAGAAACGTAGAAAAACGTATCAAAAATGGAACAATCACCGCCAATCATTTACTCAAATCTTAATTCAAGGGGTATTAGGAAAAGGCGAAACTTTAAAAGATGAGCTTAAAGTTGAGAAAAAAGTTTGGGAACAAAATCGCAAAACTGATGTTAAGCCCGCTCCAGTAGCTGAAGCCAAACCAGAGAAAAAAGCCCCAGCAAAAAAAGCAGCAGCTAAAAAAATAACTAAGAAAAAAGAAGCTTAATCCATTCATAAATTAACATTAAAATAAAAATAAAATGGCACACAAAAAAGGTGCGGGTTCGTCAGATAACGGCCGTGAGTCACATAGTAAACGATTAGGTATCAAAATTTTTGGTGGTCAGGCTTGTATCGCTGGCAATATTATTGTTCGCCAACGTGGTACAAAACACAATCCAGGAGAAAACGTTGGTATTGGAAAAGATCACACACTTTATGCTTTAACAGATGGAACTGTTGTTTTTAAGAAAAAACGCGATGACCGTTCTTATGTTTCAGTAGTAACTTCATAATTTTTAACTGATATTTTTTTAAAAAGCCTATCGGTATTCGGTAGGCTTTTTTAATTTTACAACAATTTACTTATGTTACAAATAAACTATATCCGCGAAAATAAAGACGAGGTTTTAAAGCGTCTTGCAATAAAAAACTTTAAAGGTGCTGAAAGCATTATTAATTCATTAATTGAAAAAGATACGCAACGACGATCTATTCAAAAAAACACCGACGATTTAAAAGCTGAAGCCAATACCATTGCAAAACAAATTGGTAACCTAATGAAAGCTGGTAAAAAAGAAGAGGCTGAAAAAATTAAACTGCGCACAGCAGAAATCAAACAGAAAGAAAAAGAGTTGGATGAAACACTTGCTGCAATTGAAAAAGAAATTCAAAGTATTTTAGTTAATGTTCCTAACGTTCCGCATCTGAGCGTTCCGCTTGGCAAAACACCAGAAGATAACGCTGTGGTATTTGAACACGGCAACAAACCTACCTTACACGCAAAAGCGGCGCCGCATTGGGATTTAACCACCAAATACGATTTAATTGATTTTGAATTAGGTGTAAAAATTGCTGGTGCTGGCTTTCCTGTTTACAAAGGCAAAGGCGCGCGTTTACAACGTGCATTAATAAATTTCTTTTTAGATAGAGCTACAGCTGCAGGTTATTTAGAAATACAACCACCAATTGTTGTAAACGAAGACAGTGGTTACGGAACTGGGCAATTACCAGATAAAGAAGGACAAATGTACCATGTTGGAATTGATAATTTGTATTTAATACCAACTGCGGAAGTGCCTGTTACCAACATTTACCGCGATGTAATACTAAAAGAAGCCGATTTGCCAATTAAAAATTGTGGCTACACCCCTTGTTTTAGAAGAGAAGCTGGCAGTTATGGAAAAGATGTGCGTGGCTTAAATCGTTTACACCAATTTGATAAGGTTGAAATTGTACAAATTGCACATCCAGAAAAAAGTTACGAAATTTTAGAGGAGATGCGTGAATACGTTGCTGGGCTTTTAAAAGAGTTGGAGCTGCCATTCCGCACCTTAAAATTATGTGGCGGCGATATGAGTTTTGCAAGTGCCTTAACTTACGATATGGAAGTTTGGAGTGCTGCACAACAACGTTGGTTAGAGGTTAGTAGTGTGAGCAATTTTGAAACATTTCAAACAAATAGATTAAAATGTAGATTTAAAGACGCTAATGGTAAAACGCAATTAGCACACAGTTTAAACGGCAGTGCTTTAGCGCTACCGCGTATTGTAGCTGCTTTGCTAGAAAATAATCAAACAGAAGAAGGAATTACCATTCCAAAAGTTTTGGTGCCTTATTGTGGCTTTGATAAAATATAAAATGAAAATAGGCCTAACATATTTAATTGTAATAGTGTTAGGCTTATTCTTTTTTTCGTGCACGAATTCCGCAAAAAAAGAACAACTTATAAAATGTATAGACAGTTTGCAAACTGTGCTGTCATTAAAACAAACCGAACTTTGTAAAATTGACACCATTCAACTGAACAAAGCAATTACACGTTTTAAAAATTATTCTGAATTTATTCATCAAAATATAAGCGACACACTGGCCTTGCAAGAAGCGGAGACAATAAATTTATTTTACACATCTGGGAAAAATTTAGAAAACTTTAATGCAAACAAAATTAGTTTACTTACCCGAATAAGCCTTATAAACAGCCAATTAACCAAGTTAAAACTAGATGTACAGGGTGGGAATTATAAACCAAACGTAACTGAACTTTTAGTTAACGAAGAGAAAGCACAAACAAAAAATATTTCAGAAATAGTTACCATTCAGTTGCAAAATTACATAAGTAATTTACAAACATTAAAAAACAGTTTGTACCCTACAGAGGTAATTTTAAAAAATAAAAATGGAGGAAATCTTCCTACAGTAATTAACACCAGTAGCGATTTTTAATGCCAGTATTTTTTAATAATGAAGATTTAGTTTTTAAACTAAAACAACCTTTAAAAACCAAACAATGGCTAAAGGCAATTGCACTTAAACATAAAAAAACTATTGGCGAAATAAATTACATTTTTTGTAGCGATGAGGGTCAGTTAGCGCGCAACCAACAATTTTTAAATCACAATACCTACACCGATATTATTACCTTTGATTATTCAGAAAAAAACAAAATAAGCGGCGATGTTTTTATTAGCATAGAACGCGTAACCGAAAACGCAAAAAAATTTGATGTTGAATTTGATAAAGAATTAAACAGGGTTATTGCTCATGGGTTATTGCATTTGTGCGGGTTTAAAGATAAAACCAAAGAACAAGCCGCTACCATGCGAAAAAAAGAAGATGAGGCGTTAATGATTTTCTTGCGAATCTGAAGTAAAGAATAAGTGTACACACCTAAACACTTTGCTGCAATTGAGAAAAATAAACAGCTTCCATTCTTGCAACATTTTGTTTTATATCAAAAAACTCTTTTACCCTTAAAAAACTGTTTTGTGCATTTGCTTTTCTCGCCTCAGCATTAAGCCAATAATATTCCATACAATTAAAAATGCTTTCTACTTCTGTTGTTGTTATTAACCCTAAACTACTGTTCGGAATCAAATCTTTAAACCCTTCTGCGTTACTAACAATCACAGGCACTTTGCAAGCCATGGCTTCGGCAATACTTACACCAAAACTTTCGTATTCAGAAACGTTTATTAGTACATCAAATTGGTTTAAATAAAAAGGAATTTTTGTGTTCTCTACTTCGCCAACAAAAACAACCTTATCCAATAATCCTAATTTTTCCGCTTGATTTACTAAATCAGCTTTTAATGAACCATTTCCAATCAAATGTAATTTTATTTTTGATGTGCTATACTTTTTAGCTAATAAGTAAAACGCATCTATTACTCTATCAATATTATAAACCGATTCAAAATATTTTGTACAACCAAACACGAACGCATCTTTATTTTGGTCGATTGTAACCTGTGCATAAAAATTCTCTAAATCAACACCAAAAGGAATTATGGTACATGTCTTTTTAGTTAACCCATTTATTTCTTTTTCTAACAAACTAGAAGTAGCACAAATGTTTGATGCTTTATAAAACACAAATTTTAAAATTAATTTGTGTAACAAACTTTTTCTAGGAAATTCTAAAGCATCGCCCCCCCCAAACCGATACAATTAAAGGGCTAAAGGTAGTTAAAGCCCCTAAAAGCCCATAGCTGGTTGCGTAATGCGCGTGTACAATGCTTGGTTTAAATTTATAAAGAATGTATAAAAGTTTGGGTAATGCAAAAAGATAACACAGTTTTTTAAAAACACCTAACTTACTTTTACTTAAAGGTTTATGTAAACAAGTAACATTAGGTGCTGCAGAAAACCAAGTTTTATTGCTTTTATTTAAAGAGAAAATGCCAATTTCGAAACCTTTGCTAGCCATACTACTTGCCCATTTTTGCGTGTGTGGCGAATTAATATCCGCTAAAAATAAAATCCTGAGGTGTTTCATAAAATTTAGACTTGTATTATTAAAGAAGGTTTAATAGACCATTAAAAAATTCTTATAGGTTTGGATGTGGAATAGTTTATCGTAAATGAAAAAGCAACTACACAACATGTTGATTAATAATAAATTAACTCATTAAGAAAAATTTTAAAGTGTTGGGTGATTTTTAACTAGCCATTGGTATTAATCTTTATAGTAATTTAATAACCCAAACCATGTCTATAAATAATCAAAGCGATAAAGAAACCTTAAATGGCTTAAAATCTAAAGACAATAAAGCGTATGAGATTTTGTATAAATTTTATTACCCTTCGGTAAAAAATTTTATTTGCAAAAATAATGGTAGTGTTGATGATGCAAAAGATATTTTTCAAGAAACAATTATAGTGTTGTTGGAAAAAGTACCAACAGATGATTTTAATTTAACCTCCTCGTTAAAAACATACATATTCGCAATTAGTAGCAATTTGTGGTTGAAACGTTTACGCGATTCTAAAAAAATGGTGAAAACAGAATTAAGCATTTATGAAAAATACTTAAACGATTACGAAGAGGTTGAATTAGACAACTCATTCAGTAATAGGCTTGCAAAGGTTTACAGAACAATTACAGGTAAATGCAAAACATTATTACACGCCATTTTTTATGATGAAAAAAATATTGAAACAGTAACAAAAGAATTTGGTTATACTAATAAACACAACGCTCAAAACCAAAAATACAAATGCTTGGAGCAAGCAAGGCGGGGCGAAGAAAATTTGAATTGAACAAAAAATTAAAAGCGAAATAAAAAATTCGCTTTTTTTTATTTGGTTGGGTGATTTTTATACAAGTTATGGTATAAATAAATATAAACCCATTAAACTAAAAATTATGAAAGCAAACATTAAACGCGTAAGTACCTTAATTGTAGTAGTAGCAGCTATTTTAACAACATCTGCATTCACACCAAAAAAAGAAAAAAGCAAAATGAAAGTACAAGAAAAACAAGTAGCACCTACCTTTTTAATAAAAGATGTAAATGGTGCAAGTGTAGATTTAAAAAACTACAAAGGAAAAAAAGTAATGATTACATTTTTTAGAAATGTTGGTTGCCCTGTTTGCAACTTGCGTTTCAATGAACTAGAAAAGCAGGCAGATTATTTTAAACAAAAAGGGATGGTATTATTAGCAATATACGAAAGCAGTGCTGAAAACATGAAAAAATATTTAGAGAACGATGTGCCTTATGCTTTAATGATACCAAACCCCGACCAAAGCTTATACAACCAATATGAGTTGGACAGAAGTGGTGGTAAAATGGTGAAAGGCATGTTTAACGGTGCCATTAAAAAAATGAAAGCAGGCAAAAAATTATTTAAAAACAAAATTAAACAAGATGGTAATAACAACCGTATTGAAGCTGAGTTTTTAATTGATGAAAACGGAGTAATTACAAAAGCGCATTACGGCAGGTTTTTAGGAGATTATATTTCTATAGATGACATTAAGAAATTTTTGAATTACTAAAAATCACAACTTAATTTAACCAACCATCAATCATGAAACAATCATTAAATGTGTGGGGAATAAAAGAATATGAGGGCGACGGTGTAAGTTGCCCCATTTCTCCCGCTAACTTGCCTTGGTACAAAAAACTTGCACTTACTTTTTTTAGATTTGGTATTTGTCCAATGTGCATCACCATGAGTTTAGTTTACAAAGTAGGACAACTTTTTAGATACAAGAAATCTACACCAACTCTCCGTACAAATCAAAATCGGTAGCTTCTGTAATTTTTGTATTTACAAAAGTTCCAGGACTTAAATAAATGTCGTTGTTGGCTTTTATTAAAACTTCGTTATCTACATCTGGGCTATCAAACTCTGTGCGGCCGCAGTAGTAGTCGCCTTCTTTTCTATCAATTAAAACTTTATACGTGTTTCCTATTTTTTTCTGGTTTAGTTGAAACGAAATTTCTTGTTGAATAGCCATTACTGCATCTGCACGTTGCTTTTTTACCTTTGCTTTTACATCGTCCTTTAAATTAAAGGCATGGGTATTTTCTTCGTGCGAATAAGTAAAAATTCCGAGGCGTTCAAATTTAGTTTCTTCTACCCAGCTTAACATTTCTTCATGATCTTTTTCCGTTTCGCCTGGATAGCCTGCTATTAAAGTAGTTCTTATAGCAATACCTGGAATAGTATCTCTAATTTTATTTACTACATCAATTGTTTTTTGCTTAGTAATGCCACGGCGCATGCTACTCAACATGTTATCACTAATATGTTGCAAAGGCATATCTAAATAATTACACACATTACTTCTGTTTTTAATCACATCCAATACATCTATTGGGAAACCGCTTGGGAAAGCATAGTGCAAACGTATCCATTCAATTCCGTTTACATCTGCTAGCTTATCTATTAAATTGGCGAGTTCTCTTTTTTTATAAATATCTAATCCGTAATAGGTTAAATCTTGTGCAATTAATAACAGCTCTTTTGTTCCTTTTGCAGCAAGGGTTTTAGCTCTATTCACCAACTCATCTATTTCTACACTTATATGTTTACCTCGCATTAAAGGGATGGCACAAAAACTACAAGGTCTATCGCAACCCTCGCTAATTTTAAAGTAGGCATAGTGCTGTGGTGTAGTAAGCAGGCGCTCTCCAACCAACTCGTGCTTATAATCTGCTTTTAAGGTTTTTAAAATTTTTGGTAACTCGCGTGTTCCAAAGTAAGCATCCACTAGCGGAATTTCTTTTTCCAAATCCGCTTTATAGCGTTCGCTTAAGCAACCTGTTACGTAAACTTTTTCTACAGCACCTTCTTTTTTTGCTTCAACATAACGTAAAATTGTATCTATACTTTCTTGCTTTGCATTTTCAACAAAGCCACATGTATTTATAATTACAATGTTGTGGTCGTCGCTAGTGCCTTCGTGTTCTACATCAAATTTATTTGCTTTAAGCTGTCCCATTAATACTTCGCTATCAACTAAATTTTTACTACAGCCAAGCGTAACAACATTTACTTTGTTCTTTTTTAAGGTCTTTGTCTTCATAAAATAGAAATACAAAGTTAGGTAATTTTTTCTGCGATTGAATTGCTTAAAAAATCGTAACTTCAAATCGTTGGTATGATAAAGTTTTTTAAAGAATATTATAGGTTTTTAATCCCGTTTTTTATTCTAAACTCTTTATTGGTAATTGGTACAATTGGCTATGTGGTGATTGATGGCTACAGTTGGTTTAATGCCTTTTACATGACTGTAATTACCGTTGCCACGGTTGGTTATGGCGAAATTGAACCATTATCAACCACAGGACGAATATTTACGGCTTTTTTAATTATAACAAGTTTTGGTACTTTTGCGTATGCAGTGAGTGCAATTACTAAATTTGTAATTGATGGTGAGTTCAACCAATTTTTTAAAACCAAACGACTAATGGCAACAATAGATAAATTATCAGACCACGTAATTGTTTGCGGTTATGGCAGAAATGGCAGGCAAGCAGCACACATACTAAAAAAACACGATAAACGTTTTGTTGTTATTGAAGAAAGTTCGAAAATAACAGAAGCCATAAACCATAAGTTTTCTGACCTTATATTAAATGGGAATGCCACTCAGGATGAGGTGCTTATTAAAGCTGGAATATTGAGAGCTAAAGCATTGATAACAACGTTGCCTATTGATGCTGATAATTTATTTATTGTGCTTACAGCTAGAAATTTAAACCCAAATCTAACTATTATTTCACGTGCTAGCGATGATGGTAGCGATACCAAATTAAAAATTGCTGGTGCTGATAATGTTATAATGCCCGATAAGGTTGGTGGCGCGCACATGGCGAGTTTGGTAATGAAGCCCGATGTAATGGAGTTTGTGGATTACATCACAGCGCAAGGGGGAGATAACATTAACCTAGAAGAGATCTCGTTTGATGGGAGCATTATTTCGCAAAATAAAACGTTAAAAGATTTAGAGATTAGAAATAAAAGTGGGGCAAATATAATTGGCTTTAAAACTGCTATGGGCGAATATATTGTAAACCCTAGCGCCGACACTAAAATTATACCTCATTCAAAAATATTTGTGCTTGGCACACCAGAGCAAATCAGAACATTAAAATCTATTTTAGGTTCTTAGACTTTTATTCACTGAGATTTTGTAACCTTAAATAGCCGTTAAGCGCTAGCTATTAATAAATTTTTTTGGTACTTTCTTCAATATACTGCTTAACCGCTGTGTCATATGGCACCAAGCACCTATACGATTCAAATACTTTTATTGCTTCTTTGTTTTTATTCAGTTTTTGCAAAGATTTGGCATAAATAAGAACATGTTTAGGCTGTATAAAACTTTCAGTTTCTAAATTATAAAACGCTTTCTCAAAATAGTTTTTAGCGTAGGAATAATTTTTTAATTCGTAGTAAATTTCACCGCAAATTAATAACCTTAAAATTTTTTCATCTTTTGATGGCTCATCATATCTTCCTTTAATTTCTTGTATGGCATTGTTAAGCTTTACTTTATAAATCGAATCATTATTATTCTTATAACACAAGCCTAATTCAAAAAGCCGTTGCGCCTTGGTACTACAAGCCTTTGTTTTTTTAATTAGGGTTCACTCAAAAACGCAAATATGCCAATTGATAAGAGATTTAAGGGTTAAATCCATTTTTATCTATAAAGTTTTTTGAACTCTTTTGAGAAAATCTTTGCAGATAAAAATAGAGTTTTATTTGTGTTTTTGGCTTGATAAAAATTAACTGACTCGTCGTTAGCTCAGCTCGAAGTATTTCTATACATCTTCACTTCGCTGCCTCGATTCAGTTAATTTTTATACAATTTGAGTGAACCCTAATAAGCTGTTCCAATCGTTTAATTTCTTCAGGCGAACAGTTCTGCTGAGAATAATAAGTTGTTGCAAATAAAAATAAAGAAAAAAATAGTATCAAATAATTTCTCATTTCCTTACTCCAATAGTTTAAAAACAAGAAAAACCTACTTCTCAAAATTATAGTAGCTATAATCTTTTAACAAGGTATTTAAAAAATCTGCATTATTAGTGCTTACGCTTGTAATACCATATTTTACTTGTAGCTTTTTTGCCAATTTATTAATGTGCTCAGGTTGATTTTGGGTATAACTAAAATCAATTACTTCCTTAATTATATTAACCTCTTCATCATTCATTAAAGCCACTTGATTATAAACCAAATTATAGGCTTGCACTTGTCTGTATAAAATGGTGTTATGTATTGAATATTTATGGTTTACCCTTACAACCAATGTTTTAGCTACCAAGTCGCCAAGGCGTTGCGATTTATCTGTTACCGCCACAGAAATTAACCCAACAAACATGTGATCTACAATTCTAAACATACTGCGTAAAAGTTGCGAACTAAAATTTGCCTGAGAGCCATCTTCTTTAATAACTTTTATACCTAAAATCATTTTCCCAAAACTTTGCCCGTTTAAAAAAGTTTCGCATATCAAATTTAAAAGCAAGCCTGGGAGCGTAAACAGAATGTAAAATCCAATTATTATTTGATTGTAATTGTCGTTTTGAAAATAATCACCAGTATAATTACTCCTCATTAAACCAGCGAAAAAAATTAGGTACAGGATAAAAAAGTAAACGCTTCTAAAAATAGAATCAAGCATAATTGCCAGCAAACGCATGCCCAGGCCAGCCAATTCGTAATTAATAGGAACGTTTTGTGTTGTATTTACTTTTGCAAAGTCCAAAAAGAAAACTTGTTTGTGTGTATTACAATTGTTATTTTAGTAAATGCTAATTTACATATTTCTAATTAAAAAAAAGAAATACGAGATTAAAAGGCATAATAAAATAAATGAAAGAAATTACCTTTTTAAAACAAAACGCTAGTAAGTGGGATAATTACGAGAAGGTAATAAGTGAAAAAAACATTGGTCCGAGCGAACTTACAGAAATGTTTATTGAGAGTACCGACGATTTGTCTTATGCAAACACTAACTATAAACAAAGCAATACGCATAGTTATGTAAACAATCTTGCAAGTAGGGTTCACTTGTTAGTTTATAAAAATAAGAAGGAAGAAGGGAATCGGTTTTTAGCTTTTTACTTAAGAGAATTGCCTGAAATGTTTGCTACACATCATAAAAAATTATTTTATTCGTTTTTAGTTTTTGGATTAGCTACCTTGTTAGGTGTTGTATCGCAAATTTATGATGAATCGTTTGTGCGATTAATTTTAGGAGATTATTATGTTGACAGCACCATTGAACGTATAAAACTTGGCAACCCGCTCGGTATTTACGGCGAGGAAAATGAATTTTATATGTTTGTAAGAATTACGCAAAACAATATTCAAGTGTCGTTTACTGCTTTTATATTAGGAGTATTTACCTTTTTTGGTACAAGTTATTTTTTAGTGTTTAATGGTATTATGTTGGGTTGCTTTTTTACTATGTTTTACCAATATAATTTGTTAGATAAAGCTTTTAAAGTTATCTGGATTCATGGCACATTTGAGATAGGTGCAATAATTATTGCCGGCTGTGCAGGGTATATTTTAGGCAGCAGTTTTCTTTTTCCTGGCACATACACACGTAAACAAGCGTTTTTATCAGGTGCAAAAAGTGGCATTAAAATAATTATTGGCTTAATTCCTTTTTTTATTGTTGCTGGTTTTTTAGAAAGCTATGTAACCCGCAACACCGAAATGCATTGGGCACTAAGCGCATTTATAATTTTTGGTTCTTTAGCATTTACCCTATTTTATTTTATTGTTCTACCTATACGCTTAAACAAACAAAATACATCAAAAAGGTTGTATGAATAATTTATCTTACAAGCAAATACGTACACTTAACCAAACGCTGCAGCACAGTTTTTCGATATTGCTTAAAAATAGTGTTCAGGTACTAATTTGTTTTCTAGTTTTTTTGTTACCTATTTTTGTTATAATAAATTTAATCTCTATAACTGCATTTAATACAGACATAAACCTTCTGTTGCGTTTAAAAGTATCGTACCTAACGGGAAATAAAAAATTTATTCAATTAATTATTTCTGGCGCAATGCTGCTAGTGCTTTGCTGTATATACAATATTATTCTTAATAAACTTATTCTTTTTAAACATCAAACTACGTTTAAAGGAAACTTATTTCAGTTTGTAAAAGATGGATTTATTGAATCGTTTCAAAAGCATTATTCTAATACACTTTACGCAGTATTATTATTTTGTGCCACCTATTTAATAACGGATTATATTGGCTACTACATTGGTGGAGACAATGCAACAGATTACCAAACTGACGTAACACTATTTATTTTTGAACGCCTCACGGCTATGATATTTTCTATTGTTTTAATGCCTATAGCTACGTATTTACTTTTTACAAGTTTATTTGTTTCGTTTAGAGATAACATAAATGTATTTTTGGCTTTTGGTAAAATTAAAAAACACTTGATAGGCAACTGGCCAAAAATTTTTGGTGCTTCTTTATTATTTGCATTCATTTACAAGTTAACTGGTTTAATAGGCATTCTTCCAAGTTTTATAATTGGATTTTTTAATTTAATAAGTTGGCAAGATGTTTCATTCGTAAACTTACTTTGGAATATTATCAAGTACTACGAACTCATAATTAAATGTTTTTGCATTATGTTATTTGCTATTCTGTGTATTTACAATTATACGTCGTTAGAAGAAAAAATTGAAGCCTCTGAGATAAAAGAAAAAATTAATTCCATTTAAGTTATGATTACCGAAAAAATATCCTACAAAAAAGTGCGCGACTTTGGTCAAGTGTTTGGTGCGAGTTTTAATTTTACTAAACAAAACTTTAAACCTATTGCTGGTGCTCTACTTTTAACCATTGTTCCTTTATCAGTAGTAATCGCCTACCTATCTATTAGATTGCAAGCACAAACCAACTCCTTCTCCAGAGCTGGTTTTGGATTAGATGTCTATAAAAATTTAGGCTTATTGCTCTTAAACAACTTATCTGTTTACTTACTTATAATTATACTCTCTTGGTTAATGGGAGCTATTATTAATACAATTTTTTTTAGGGCACTACAAAAAAATGAAGAGTTGCCAAAAGGCGAAAAAATTACAAGCGCCTTGTTACTTAAAAGTTTTATTGGTGATGTTTTAAATCAGCTCATAAATATTATCCTCATTTCAATTACATTTATAATTTCGTTATCAATTATTGGGTTAGTTTTTGGCTTATTGCTGAGTTTGGGAGTTGGTGCTATAAATGTTATTGTAGGAATACTACTCTTCTTTTTCATTTTATTCTTTCTTTTCATTCTGTTGCCAATTATTTTTCATGTTATAGTGGTCTCTCTTTTCGTGTGTTATGTTAATAAAACGTATTTCATACCTGCAACCAAAGAGGTATTACGTGTAATGAAAGGGAATTTTTGGAACACGTGGCTTGTTATATTTGTTGGAGGTATTTACTACATGGTTGCAAGCACTATAGTATCTTTACCAACAATTATTTTATCATTAATGAAATCGTTTAGTAAGGCGCGCGCAAGTGCAGATGACTCAACTTCTATTGCATTAATTGTAGCCACTACAATTTCATCACTCCTTCAACGATTTATTTTAGGTACACTTTACTTAATGATAATATATCAACACATGAGTTGTAAAGAGAAAAAAGAAGGCTCAACTATTTCAGGGAAAATAGATTCTATTTAATGATTACCGAAAAAATATCCTACAAAAAAGTGCGCGACTTTGGTCAAGTTTTTGGTGCGAGTTTTGGCTACATCAAACAAAATATTAAATCGTTGTATGGTGCAATTATTTTATACACCTTGCCTCCATTAAGCATAATTACCTTATTACTAATTTATTTAATAAAAAATTCTGAAATTTTTAGTTTTGGTAATCTCTCGAGTAATGGAGTAGTTGTAAGCATTCTGTTTTTTTTGTTTATCATCATGTTAGTGTTTTTAATAATTCATTGCACGTTTTTAACCATAATAAATAAACATCTAATAGATAACGAAAATTTAGGTAAGGATGATTATGTTAATCTAACGCAGGTTGGTAAAGGATTTCTAAAAAACTTTTGGCCTGTGCTTGGAAACACACTATTGCTTGTTTTTTTGAGTTTTATTTTTGGTGCAATTTTAGCAATTGTGTTTTCGCTCTTCGCCTTTCTTATTTCGGCAGGCGGTTTGCTGGGCGGACTATTTCTTTTGCTATTTGTTATGTTTTATTATTTAATAGTTACACCTGTTTTAACTTACGTTTTTATAACGATTTATTTTGTAATGCTAAAGGATAAAGTAGGTATAATAACCGCATTAATTAAAGTTTTTAAAAGTTTAAAAGGCAACTTTTGGAGTACCTGGCTGGTTTCCTTTCTAGGCTTTGTAATGTGCTATATTGCTAGCGGAATTTTAGCTATTCCTATGGCTATTTTATTCCTTTTTACTGTTTTTACGCGATTTAAAGATTATACCGATCCTAATTCTGGTACAAACAACATAGGTGTAACAACTTTAGTAATCGGCGCAATTCTGTTCTTAGTTACCATATTGCTATTTTTTATGATTTATTCAGTATTAATTCTCCTTTGCAATTTTCAGTATTCTAGTATTGAAGAAAAGAAAACCGGAACAACAATTAATCAACTTATTAACTCTATATAAGAAAATAAACCATTTTTAATAAAATAGCATATTTAATCTTATTATTCTGCTTTGTTCTTTTTACAAAAGCCAACACTAAAACGCCATTACTTAAAGATAGTAGCGAAATAAAAGCATTTTCTGCGTTAAAAGACACCTTTTATATTACTCTTATTAAGCCAAGCCCAGAAACGGAAAGAGAAATTTTTAAAGGAATAAATTACGATGTTAAAGTAGAGAAACAAAAGGTCTCTTTAAATGTTCTAGAAGAATTTCTAGAATGGTTGTCAAAATTCCTTTTCGGAAAAGCAAATTATGAATCAGTAGCAGGGGCAAGAAAACTCATAATTTGGCTGGTGGTAATTGTTGCAGTTATTACAGTTATTATTCTACTTACCAAAACTAATTTAATTGGTTTAGTTAAATCAAAAGGTAAAAATACCGCCTTTAGTTTTAGTGATATAACCGAAGATTTAGAAACAATTAATTTTGAGCAGCGCATAGCAGATGCCTTAAAGGATGATAATTTTAGGTTAGCAATACGGTGGCATTATTTAAAAATTTTATTTCTGCTCGATAAAAACAAACACATCAACTTTGCACCTTATAAAACAAATTTTGATTATGCATATGAAATCAAAAATAGTACAATAAAATCCAAATTTAATTCTGCTAGCAAAATTTATGAATTTGTTTGGTACGGAAAATTTGATTTAGATAAAAACAAATACGAAACCAGTAAAAAAGAGTTTAAAGATTTTGAAGCCATAATTCATGTTTAAAGGGAATAAAAAATTCATACTCATTTTCGCTTCGTCTATTTTAGGGGTTGTGTTACTACAATATTTATTGCCACAACCAATAAATTGGAATAAAACGTATTTGGGCCAAAGCCAAAATCCGTTTGGGAGTTATGTCGCTGCCGAACTATTAAAAAAAACATACTGCAAAGATTTTAAAACAAACAAGCAAACGCTTTATAACCTTGTAAACAATGTAAAAAATAAAACATCGCTTGTAATTGTAAATGATAGAATCGACTTTAATAAATTAGATGTTGAAGCACTTTATAATTTTTTAGGATACGGCAATACAGTACTTATAGCGGCAAATAATTTTAATGGTCCTTTGGCAGATAGTTTGCATTTAGAAACCGAAGTAGATTACTCTGATTTTTATTTGTCAATAGATTCCTTAATAAAAAAAGACAGCGTACCGATTAATTTTTTTGCCAAAAACATTAAAACTAAAAAATTCTTTTTACCAAATGTTTGCACAAAAACTAAGTTCCTAAGTTTTGATAGCACTCGCTTTAAAGTTTTAGCCGGAGGCAATAAAAATCAATCTTATTTAATTAAACGGCGTTTAAACGGGGGCACACTTTACTTATTATCAATGCCTGATGTGTTTGGTAATTATGCAATAGCGAACAAACCTTCAAAAGATATTGCCTATACCATTTTTAGCTTATTAAAAAACGAAACACTTATTTGGGATGAATATTATAAATCGTATAACGTAAATAATACATCTCCACTTAAATTTATTTTAGAAAGTGATGCCCTTTACGCAGCCTTTATGCTTACGCTTCTTACAATAATTCTTTATATGATTTTTGAAGGAAGACGAAAACAAAAACCAATTCCTATGTTAGAGGCCAACACCAATTCAACTTTAGAATTTGTTAAAGTAATCAGTCATGTTTATTACAATAACAAAGGACATCAAAACATTGCGATTGAAAAAATAAAATTCTTTTACGAAAGTGTTCGCAAAAAATTTAATGTAAACACAAATTATATTACCACTGATTTTATAGAAGAAGTAAGTGCCTTAAGCGGCATAGAGAATAAACTTGTAAAACAATTATTCAATTATTGCGAGTTTATAAAAAAATTACCCGAAATTACAGAGCTAGAATTGGTAGAACTAAACCGACAAATACATAATTTTAATAAAAATAGTTTAAGATAAAACACAATGGAAGAAAATCAATTTAAAAACCGAATAGATTTAACGGAGTTAACAGAAAAAACAAATCAAGTTAAAACCGAAATTGCAAAATACATTGTTGGCCAGCACCAATTAATAGATATGCTTTTGGTAGCGCTGCTCGCCGATGGACACGTTTTGATTGAAGGCGTGCCAGGCGTTGCAAAAACCTTAACCGCACGATTACTTGCCAAAACAATTGATGCAGATTTTAAGCGCATTCAGTTTACACCAGATTTAATGCCAAGCGATATTATTGGAACATCTGTTTTTAATGCCAAAACATCTGACTTTGAATTTAAAAAAGGCCCTTTGTTCGCAAACTTGGTTTTAGCAGATGAAATTAATCGCTCGCCAGCAAAAACCCAAGCTGCATTATTTGAGGCAATGGAAGAGCGCCAAATTACAGTAGATGGAACTTCGTATAAATTAGATTTACCTTTTATGGTATTAGCCACCCAAAATCCAGTTGAACAAGAGGGAACATACCGCTTGCCTGAAGCACAATTAGATCGCTTTTTATTTAAATTAAATGTAAGTTACCCTTCACTCGAAGACGAAGGACAAATGCTTATCAACGTACATAAAAACACACACATAGTTGATTTTAATTCAATTTTAAAAGTAGTAAGTAAAAGCGGTATTGCAACTTTAAAAAGTTTGGTACAAAAAATTGTTGTCGAAGAAAACTTGATTAAATACATTGCGCAATTGGTAAATGCAACACGCAAAAATCCAGCCTTGTATTTAGGCGCCTCCCCCAGAGCAAGTATTGCTATATTAAATTCTGCTAAAGCGAATGCTTGCTTGCAAAACCGCGATTTTGTTACGCCAGACGATATTAAATATGTGTGCTTCCCAGTACTGCGTCACCGCGTAATGCTAACGCCTGAAAAAGAAATGGAAGGCATTTTAGTAGACGTGGTTATTCAACAAATTATTGATAAAGTAGAAATTCCTCGTTAATTTTTTTGAAAGAAAAGTTCTTACATATTTTTAAGCAGTTTAGATTGTCTGGTAGGGCGTATTACGTTGTTTTGGTGCTGGTTGTACTTTTTGTTTTATCATTTATTCAACCAAAACTTTATGCAATTACGTCTCTAACATTATTTGTATTTTTTTTATTACTTATTGTAGATGGAATTATATTGTTTAAAAATCAAGAACCAATTAGCGCAAGTCGCAGCAGTGAGCACTCGCGCTTAAGTAATGGCGATGTAAATAATTTATACTTAACTATTGAAAATTATTACGCATTTAAAATTAAGCTTCAAATTCTTGATGAACTCCCTTTTCAGTTACAAGCTCGAGATTTTGTAATTAAATGCGTTCTCGATTCGGGTGAAGTTAAAAAATTTTCGTATTTCATCCGCCCTATTGAGCGCGGAGAATACCATTTCGGAACTCTAAACATTTTAGCAACAAGTCCGCTCAGTTTAGTTGAGCGTCAACTAAAAATCTCACAAGAATTTATGTTGCCAGCTTATCCTTCTTTTTTAAAATTGAGGCAGTACGAGTTATTGGCTATTAGCAACCGATTAAGCGATTTAGGATTAAAAAAAATCAGGCGCATTGGCCATAGTTCTGAATTTGAACAGATAAAGGAATATGTGCAGGGCGATGATATTCGTACAATTAATTGGAAGGCAACTGCGCGCAGAAATCAATTAATGGTAAATCACTTTAGAGATGAGCGTGCACAACAAGTTTACTGTGTTGTGGATATGGGTCGAGTAATGAAAATGCCGTTTGAAGAATTAACCTTATTGGATTATTCCATTAACGCCTCTTTAGTTTTAGGTCATGTTGCTTGGATTAAACAAGATAAACCTGGCTTAATTGGATTTAATAGTAAAGTGGTAACTGCTGTAAATGCTGATAGAAAAGGCAATCAATTATTGCGCTTGCAAGAAGCATTGTATAATGCAAAAACCAATTTTGAAGAGAGTAACTTTGATAATTTATTAGCGTATACACGAGCTAAAGTTACACAACGAAGTTTGTTTTTATTGTTTACTAATTTTGAATCGTTAAGTGGCTTACGCCGACAAAGTAAATATTTGCGCAGGTTGGCAACCCAACATTTAGTAGTTGTAATCTTTTTTGAAAACACAGAATTAAAGCAATTGCTAAACACTACACCAAAAAACACGTTTCAAATTTACGAGCAAGCCATTGCGCAAAAATTTGATATAGAAAAACGACAAATAGTTGCGGAGCTTCAACAGTACGGTATACTGAGCGTTTATACGAGCCCACAAAACTTAACGGTAAATACATTAAATAAATATCTAGAAATTAAAACCAGAGGTTTAATTTAGTGGTATTGGTTATCTGAAACACGGATATTTGATTTTATACCAATAAAACTTTAAACAGCAATTAGACAGTAGAAGTCGAGTTATCGACGAACTACCTGTCTTATTGCGGGTTATCCCGATTTAGCAACTGTTAGGATTTGTTACAAATGATTCATTGGAAAATCCTTACAGTTGCTTAATCTCAGACAATTCTTTTTTTGAATTGTCTGTTTAAGGTTAAACGTTAATTGCATTTCTTTTTTCCATTCTGCGAAGTTTCATCCGGGTGCGCGAATGGAAAGCGTTTTTCCAACAACCCCAACAGTTAATTTTTGGATTCATTATATGGTTAGTAGATTTTACTTTAGCATTGATGATGGATTTAGACATTTCAAAAACGCTATTTAGTGTGAGTAAATATTTAGTTTTAATTGTGTCCTTGGTTTTTTTAATCGTGTAACGCGTAATTTTTTGTTCGGTATTCATAGAAAAGATTTCTATTTTACTTGTTTTAAGTTGTTTTTTCAAAGTGGATTTTATTTTTTGAATTCGCTTCAAAGTAAGGGCTTCTGTTTCCAAACTATCCCGCCACATTACAAGGCTATTTGTACTTTTATTAAAATTACTTGCAATGTGTTTAATACAAGAATCAACCGAGTATGGCATATGCGCATATTCAGTTGACTTGTTTTTAAAATAAATACTCGGAAAAGTCATTTTAAATTCGCTTGCAATCAATCTATCAATCTCATTTTCTTGAGCGCTCAAAAAAGTGGTGAAGATAAAAAGCACTTGGAGTAATTTGCAACGTTTTGGCATGAAGTCTTATAAAACAAAGGTAAAAAATAACTTAGCGAGATTGTGTTTTTCCCTAGTTTTATAAATTTTACAATGCTAATTGAAATCCAAACCTAAAGCCAATATTTTTTGAGGCTTGCTCGAATTGATAAGTAGCACGATAGAATAAATCTACTCTAAACACTTTAAAAATATTTTCAATACCAATACTTGTTTCAACATAAGGTCCTTGGTTTAATGCTTTTAAGGCATTTGGTCCTGTTGGGAAAATCAACGCTCTTCTGTTTTTATCGTTTACGGTACCTACAACAGCTTTTGCAGTAGCTACTTCACGCCATTTTAATTTACGCAACAAGGGAATTTTATTGAAAAACAAACCTTCAAAATGATGAAAAATTGCAAGAGATGTGTATTGATCGCTTGTGAATTCGTAATTATTCATCATGTTAAATGCCATATAATCATATAAGTAAGTTTGGTTGCCGCCGTGCAATTCCATTAATACATAAGGAACCTGACCCCATATTTTCCCACTTTCTAAAATGTAATCGGTGTATCCTAAAATTGGTGTTATGCGAATTCTATCGCTTATGTTTAGCACAAGTTTATGGTAATCATATTCACCTTTAAAAGCATTACGCAACGACTTTGCGTAGTTAATTTGTAACACAGGATATTTTGATCCAATGGATAAACGTGTAAAATTATCGCCAACATATTTTTCTTTCCAAGCAAAACGTACAAACAAGCGTGCCTCTGTATTGGTAACATTTTCCTTTTCGCTAATGGTTCCTGCCCTATTAAATTCTAAATATTTATTTACTCCAAGTGGTGTAAATGTTCTTCCTACTATACTTGCTCTTGTTCTAAATCCCTGAAACCATTCTATATCATAGTAAGCGCTTGTGTTATCTACGCGGGTTAAATTATTTAACGGTGCTGTTCTAAAAAAAGAGGCAAGCACATTGTCTTGTGAAAAACCGTTAGTACTTTGTCCTAAAATTTCGTTGTCGCTTTTATAATCCATTCCAACTATTTGGCGGCGCGGACGCTTAGATAAAAATGTTTTAAAACCTAAAGCGTATTTCCATTTTTCATCATGTAGGCCATAAGCGACATAGCCACTTAACTCGTACCACTTACTAAATATATCGCTGGTTCGTCCGCCAAATCGCAAACGCAAACCTTCTACTTTATTGTAGGAAATAAGATTAGAATACGGACCAATTTCAAAATTGTTAAACTTTTTGTAGCCTGCTACTAACACATAAAAAATATCTACCCAGCTTTTATATACCGGTAATGATTGTATGGTATCAATCATTTTAAAAACTTTTAATTCTCGTTGGGTAAGGCTATCATGGCGGTTTTGTTGCCAAAACTCATCCGATTTTTTTGTTACACCTTCATCTACTTCTATCTTATCGCCAAATTCATAAAATTTATCCTCTTTGGGTTTATTTAAAATCAATTTTTTGTATGAGGTTGTCTTTCGCCCGTAAAAACCAATGGCATTTTTAGTTGGTGCAAAATCTATAACTAGCCTATCTTTTGCTAACATCCATGTGCTATCTTGGTAAGAATACTCTTGAATAACATTGGCACCATTGATAAAATTTAGGTTAGCATCTTTAGGCACACTCATTTCTAAGCGCTTTACACCCCAGGTTGTATCAGCAATCCACATATTGCCCACAAAGCTTAATTCTTGCGAACGCTTTGGCCTAAAACGAATGTGATAAATGTATTGGTTGTTTTCGAAGGCGCTATCTTCTAAAAAATACTTATAATAAAAAAAGCCATTCTCGCTTAAAGGGCTAGGCAATTGTTTGCCGAACACTAAAATATTATTATCATAAACGTTTATATTCTGATACATATCTCCTAAAACCTGTGATATGCTTGAATTTTCAATCCCTGTCATTTTTGTGGCAATTACCACTTCTTTTTTACGAGTTGGATTTTTTTTATAATAAAACTGCGATAAATTTTCTACAATAAAAAACGGAAGTGATGGTTTTTCGCCACTGTTTAAGCTATCTACATTGTCAAAAACAAAACTTATTGGCTTTAAAATTTTTTTGTTGCGCATTTCTTTTGGTATGCGGTTCAAATCAAATTCTAATTTATTATAGGTTTCGTACTCATAAGAGGTTAAATTGTTTCTGTCATTTTTTTCTTTTCGCTTTACAGTGTTTCTTACTATGCGGTGTGCTGGGTTTTCGCCCATTGTAACAACAACCTCATCAAGTTGCGTGCCGCCAGCATTACTCATCGGAAAATTAATTTCTTGTTCCGTTAAAGATTTGTTTATAGCCTTTACCATGCGTTTATACCCAACAAATGTGGCAATTAAACTATCTCCCAGCTTAGAACATTTTATAACAAAGTTTCCATCAAAATCTGTTTGTGCAGCAAAGTTTGTTCCTTTAATTGCAACTGGTACAAAGGGCATTGCTTCTTTATTTTCCGCTTCAAAAACTTTACCTTTTATAGTAAATTGAGAAAATAATTTACCATGTGATAGAAGAAAAACTATAAAAATAAAATACCTCATTAAAGTACCTAAAGTAAGGTAAATTTTTTAATCAATCAATTAATTCTCAGTTAAAAACTTTATGGTTGATTCTGTTTCTTCCTTAAAAATGTTGTAATTTTTTCCAGTTGCTGGACCACTAAAACCAGTGTGTATTTTTATTATTTGATGCTGCCTATTTAAAAACAGTAGTGTTGGAAATGCTGTTATTTTATTTAATGCAGACAATGTTTCGCTAGCTTTGTCTTTGCCCGTAAGCCCCGTTAACAATACGGTGTAAGGAACATTAAATTTTTTTATTAATCGGGTTACTTGCGATTTTGCTTTTTCTTCATCTGTAGTTTTTTCGAAGGCTAAAGCAATTATTTCAAATTCTTTTTTATTATTTTTTGAGTACAACTCACTTAAATAAGCAGTTTCATCCATGCAATTTGGGCACCAGCTTCCCATTACCTGAATAAGCAACGGTTTGTTTTTAAATTTTTCATCGTTTATAGAAATAACTTTTCCATTCACATCCTTAAACGAAAATTGTATGGGTACATCTTTGTTTTTTAAGAATGTAATTTCGTTCGCATTGCGCAATTCGGCATTAGGATTGATTGTTGCTACAAAATTTTCTTTCCACGTTTTACCGCTATAAAAAGTTCCCTGTAAAGTGTCTTTGCTTAAGGTTGCAACAAATAAAAATGCGTGGCTGCCATCAAAGCAAGAAAGGTGCAACTCATTATTATGGCGCATACCTTCTAAATAGCGGTAATCACCAGTTTCAGTTAAAAACGTACCTGTAACATAATCTGTTTGTTCGGTATGATGAAAAACACCAATGGCTTTGCTACTATCTTTGGTTTTAGGAGAAAAAATGGTTTGCCATTTACCTTCAAACAATGGATTTGCTTTACCAGGCACAAAGTTAAAACGTTGTGATTGGTTGTAGAAGGCTTTAAAGGGAATGGTATTGTTTTCTTTTTTATAATTATTTTTCCAATAGCCAATCAATGTATCGCCTACTAATTTTGTTTTAAACTCTGTATCAAATACAGGCATTTTAAAATTTACAGAGTCTTTTTTTATTGTAATTTCTGTAACAGAAATTCTTTCGTCTGCATTTTTAATAATGAGTGTGGGTTTGTTTTTTTTATACACTACATCAAAATTAAAAGGGAGCTCAATGCCTTCAGTTGGCCTTAAATAAAGAACCGCACGGTAAGTACCTTTTTTTAGCTGTGCAAAGCCAATGGAGTTAAAAAAAAGAAAAGTAAGTAAAAAGAGATAACATCTAAGATTTTTATTTAAGCTATGCAACGATAGAATGTACATGAGAAATTCACTTTTATTATCCTTGACTTTTCGTCACTAAGTTGCAAATCCTATACAACAAGCGTGCTGCCACATTTGCATCCCAATCGTTATCTTCGGCTGGTGCTACTTCGTTCAAATCAAAGGCAATAATTTTTTTGCCGGAGTTTACAATTTTTTCTAACAAAAATAAAACTTGTTCTGTTTCAAAGCCGCCAGCTACGGGTGTTCCGGTATTAGGACATAATTTAGGGTCTAAGCCATCAATGTCAAAACTTAAGTAGATATTTTGGGGCAATTCGTTTACAATTCTGTTTACAATTCTATCCCAACTATCGCCATTATATTGGGCATACTTTATATCTCTATCAAAAAAAGTTTTTACTCTACCATCACTTTCATTTATTAAGCTTAATTCTTCATCACAATAATCACGAATACCAACTTGCACTAACTTTTCTACTTGCTTAATCTTAAGGGCGTTGTACATAATGCTTGCATGGCTGAACTCAAAGCCTTCGTATGCATTGCGTAAGTCAGCGTGTGCATCAATTTGTAAAATGGCATAGGAATTATATTTCTCGCCTAAGGCTTGCATTAGTCCAAGCGGTGTGCTGTGGTCGCCACCAACAAGACCAACAATTTTATTTTGATTTAAGTAATTTAAAGATTTTTGTTTTACCCAATTAGCTAACCACAAACACTCATTTGTAATTTCAGTTGCAACTTTTTTTAGTTCTGGGCTATTTTCATCAGCGCCATTGGCGAGTTCTGCAATATAATTTTCGGCAGCGCCTCTATTTTTATCACTTCTTTGTTTTACTTCTTCGCTAATTTCATCCATGGCTATGCCTCGGTGCCAGGCGCTAGCAACAAAAGGATCGTACAAATCTACTTGGTAACTTGCTTCTAATATGGCAGCTGGGCCATTTGCCGTTCCGCCTCCATAACTTACGGTTACTTCCCAAGGAACAGGAATTAAAATAATATCGCATTCATCCTTTGTAAATGGTAAACCAAACATGCCATCATTTAACTGGCCAATATTGTTAGGGTTAAAGTTGTTTATTTTTTCTTGTTTATTCATAGCGTTTGTTTAATCAACTACTAAGTAAAAATTTGAATTATTTTAATGGAGTTACCAAACAAATTCTATAACTTGTTTAATATCTGGATGCAAACTTTTTGCCACAGGGCAGGTGTGTGCAGCGTGTTCGTAAATCTTTTTTTCTTTATCTGTATAATCCAATTTTGGCATTACAATTTTTATGTGGATTTCACCAATTCTTCGTGGTTCTTGATACATTACCTTAAGTACTTCAGCACTGGCGCCTTCTATTGGGGTTATACCATCTTTTTTTGCGGCAATTCCCATTATAGAAATCATGCAACAAGCTAATGAGGTGGCTGTTAAATCTGTAGGAGAAAAAGCTTCACCTAAACCGTGATTGTCTTTAGGGGCATCGGTTTTTATTTCTGCCCCGCTATCTAGGTGTTTTGCTACTGTTCGCAATCCGCCAAGGTATGTTACTGTGCTTGTTGCCATAATTTATTACTGTAAGCAAAAGTAGTATTTTATATTAAAAAACTGAGCTTAAAAAAATTATTGGAGAATGATTTTAGAATTATTGGATAAACAAATTCAACTGCTAAGTGTTTGTTGTTTAAACAAAAATGTGTAAATTTGTTAGAGTGATAAAGCGTCTATTAATCTTTTTATTTTTATTCTCTGCAAAATTTTCGTTTGCTCAGTTAGATGTTTTTGATTTTGGCGAAGAGAATGGAAAAGATTTAAATGTTTTGTACCGCAATGATATTTCTGTTAAGGCTTACGCAACTACCCGCGGTTTGGGTTTTTCTTTTAGGAGAGGTAAACATATAACTGGAAAAAAAAGGTATTTTTATGAAGGAGATTTTCAGAGCCTGCGCCATCCAAAAGAAGTGCGCGTAGAAGGCGAATCCAGTGCCAGAAAACGCTTTGTTTACGGAAAGTTAAATTCTGTATATTTATTTAGGGGCGCAGTTGGTTATCAAAATGTAATTTTTTCAAAAGCAGATAACAAAGCTGTAGAAGTTAGGTATTCGGTAACGCTTGGCCCTACATTTGCCTTTGCTAAACCTTATTACGTTCAAGTTTTTAGGTCACGAAGTTCTAACGATAGAATTAATACCGATGACGTTCCATTCAACGAAAAAACATTTACAACCGATAGCGTTGTTGGAAGAGGCTATTTTAGCAGTGGATTAGACAAAACAAAAATACTACCTGGCTTACATACAAAGTTTAACTTAAGTTTTGAATACGCTAATTACACAAACCTTATACGAGCCATTGAAACTGGAATAACATTGGATGTTTTTCCGCAACAATTAAGAATCATGGCTCGCAATCCTGCAGAAAACGTAGTAGTAACATTTCACGTTGGATTTGTTATGGGACGAAAGTGGTTTTAAAATGGAACTTACAGAAGAATCAAAAAAAATTAAAAAACCAGATTGGTTACGCGTAAAATTACCTACTGGAGCTGAATACGTGAAAGTACGTGGCATTGTTAGCGAGCATAAATTACACACAATTTGCGAGAGTGGCAACTGTCCTAATATGGGCGAATGTTGGGGCGCAGGCACTGCAACTTTTATGATTTTAGGAAACATTTGCACACGCAGTTGTGGCTTTTGTGCTGTGGCAACTGGTAAACCAAAACCTGCAGATTGGGATGAACCTAAGCGGATCGCAGAATCTGTAAAGTTGATGGGTGTAAAGCATTGTGTTATTACAAGTGTAGATAGAGATGATTTAAAAGATGGTGGTTCAATTATTTGGGCTGAAACCATTAAAGCAATAAGAGCCGAAAGTCCTGAAACAAAATTTGAATGTTTAATTCCAGATTTTGCAGGGAAGTGGGAAAACCTACAACGCATAATTGATGTACAACCCGATATAGTTAGTCATAATATTGAAACTGTAAGAAGGCTAACTGCACAAGTGCGCATACAAGCCAAGTATGAAAGGAGCATGGAAGTTTTAAAACGCCTAGATGAGGCCAACGTAAAAACGAAAAGCGGATTAATGCTTGGCCTAGGAGAAACAGAAGATGAAATTTACGAAACAATAAATGATTTATCAGCAGTAAAATGCGATGTGTTAACCATGGGGCAATATTTGCAACCAACCCCAAAACACTTACCAGTAGAGCGTTTTGTACCTCCTACCGACTTTGAAAAATACAAAGATTATGCCTTAACAAAAGGCTTTCGTTTTGTAGAAAGTGGCCCTTTAGTTCGTTCAAGCTATCACGCAGAAAAACATATTTTTTAACTGAGGTTGATGCGAATTGTAGCAAAATTTTTTCTTATTTTTTGTATTGCAATTTGCTTTACACAATGTGCACCATCTAGAATAGTAAAGCCACTAAAGTATAAAGAACAAGTTGCAGGATTAACCTTTGGGGGACCCGTAATTAATTTTGCAGGGGCACCAATTCCAATACCATATACCACATTATATTATGCTAATGGTATTGGCAGTAATGTAACACTTTTTGGTTCTTTACATACCACATCGCTGCTGTTTGCTAACCTACAAACCGAAATTGGCGGCACATTTGATATTTATAAATTCAACAAAAAATTTGCAATAACGGGAAGTAACGCGTTACAGGTGATTTATAATTTTCGTAATAATGGTAAGGTTAAAGTTTGGCCAAGTATAGATTTGAATGCGTATTACCATCCTAAAGAAAAAAATTCGTTTGTTTATGGTGGGTTAAGCTCTTGGATTGAGTTAAATAGATTTAAAGCGCACCAACAAACAAAAACAAGAACTCTTGTGCCTAACTTACAGGTGGGCTATCAATTTGTAAATACAAAATTCACACATCAAGTAGAAATGAAGTATTTGGGATTAGGAATTGCAAATACACCTAACGTAGTTGATTATATTGGGTTAGCAGGACAAGGAGCATTTGGTATTTATTATGGGGTATCGTATAAATTTTAAATAATGAAAAAAACTGTAGTCATAATCATTGTTCTTTTTTTAAGTAGTTGCTTAAAGTTAGATGATAATTTATTTAACCCAAAGAACACAATTAAGCAATACGAGCTTGATAATTATACTGGTGAACAGGATTTTAAGCTTTCTTCGTTTTATGATATTCCTTCTAACTTAATAACAGAACTTACTTTAGAATCTAAAACAGAAAACGAAACTGAATCTACTAAAATTAAAGCCATTTATGTTGGAGATGTAAACACCATTGCCACTGATACAATAATTTTATATTGCCATGGCAACAAGTGGCATATTGATTTTTATTGGCAACGCACAAAATTACTAGCACACGTAAATGGTAAAAATAAATATGGCGTTTTAATTTTAGATTACAGAGGTTATGGCTTAAGTGAAGGAAAAGCAAGTGAACAAGGGATGTACGCCGATGTTGATGCAGCAATGAAATGGTTGAAGTTGAAAGGCTGTCAAAATCAAAATTTAATAATGTATGGTTTTAGTCTTGGTACTGCCCCAACCTGTGAATTAACCAGTAAGCCAAGAACTCTAGAGCCTTCAAAAATTATTTTAGAAGCACCATTTGCTAGTGCGGATGTTATGGCTAATGATGGCGCACAGTTAAGCATGCCAGCCACATTTTTTACAGATTTAAAGATTGATAATGCTGAGGAAATTAAAAATGTAAATGCACCTTTTTTATGGATTCATGGCAATAACGACAATTTTTTAAACTATAAAACGCATGGCCAAGTTGTGTTTAATAACTACAAAGGCACATACAAAGAATTCTTTATTGTTGATGGTGCCGACCATGGCGAAGTACCAGCAAAAATGGGCTTTGACAAGTATTTAGAGGTTGTAGGAAAATTTATTCGTAAACCATAACAAATCGCATAAACTTTTTAAAATTAAAATTTGCAAGTAAATAGCTTTTACCTATATTTATCACTTCTAACTAAAAAATAGAAAAATGAAATTTACTGCACATATAGATGTAATGCCACTTAAAGCTTTGCTAGACCCGCAAGGAAAGGCAGTTACAGGCTCAATGAAAAATTTGGGTTTACCAGAAATTGAAAATGTACGTATTGGCAAGCACATAACTTTGGAAATAGAAGCAAGCGATGAGGAAACCGCAAAAGCCAAAGTTGACGATGCCTGCAAAAAATTATTATGCAACCAAATAATGGAGTTTTACGAATTTACAATCACTAAAAATTAAATTTAACAAAAAACAAATAACAAAAAATGGGATATCTATTTACATCAGAATCAGTATCAGAAGGGCATCCAGATAAAGTTGCCGATCAAATTTCAGACGCCTTAATTGATAATTATTTAGCGTTCGATCCTTCAAGCAAAGTAGCTTGCGAAACGTTAGTAACAACAGGGCAAGTGGTTTTAGCAGGCGAAGTAAAATCTTCTGCTTCGTTAGATGTTCAAGAAATTGCACGTCAGGTTATCCGTAAAATTGGATACACGAAGGCAGAATATATGTTTGAAGCTGATTCATGTGGTATCTTATCCGCAATACATGCACAATCATCTGATATTAATCAAGGTGTTGAAAGGACTAAAAAAGAAGAGCAAGGAGCTGGCGATCAAGGAATGATGTTTGGTTTTGCTACAAATGAAACACCTAACTACATGCCATTAGCGCTTGATTTGGCTCATGGAATTTTAATTGAATTAGCAGCATTACGTCGCGAAAACAAAGCAATTAAATATTTACGTCCTGATGCAAAATCTCAAGTAACATTAGAATACAATGATAATCATGAGCCGGTGCGTATTGATGCTATCGTAGTTTCTACACAACACGATGATTTTGATTCTGATGCTAAAATGTTAGCTAAAATTAAAAAAGATATTGTTGAAATATTAATTCCACGTGTAAAAGCTAAGTATCCTAAATACGCAAAATTATTTAACGATAAAATTAAATACCACATTAACCCAACAGGTAAATTTGTAATTGGCGGTCCGCATGGTGATACTGGTTTAACAGGCCGTAAAATTATTGTAGATACTTACGGTGGAAAAGGTGCTCATGGTGGTGGCGCTTTCTCGGGTAAAGATCCTAGTAAAGTAGATAGAAGCGCTGCATATGCTACTCGCCATATTGCAAAAAATTTAGTTGCTGCAGGTTTATGTAAACAAGTATTGGTACAAGTGAGTTATGCAATTGGTGTTGCTCAACCAATGGGTATTTTTGTTGACACCTATGGTACAGCAAATTTAAAAATGACTGACGGAGAAATTGCTACAATTGTAGAAAAGATTTTTGACATGCGTCCTTACGCTATAGAGCAACGTTTTAAATTACGTAACCCAATTTATAGCGAAACCGCAGCTTATGGCCACATGGGGCGTAAAAACGAAACAGTTGAAAAAACATTTAAATCTCCAGCAGGTAAAGTAGTTAAAAAGAAAGTAGAGTTGTTTACTTGGGAAAAACTAGATTATGTAAGCAAAGTAAAAACTGCTTTTAAAATAAAATAATTTAAGCAATTTAATAAAATCCCAAACCCAAAAGGTTTGGGATTTTTATTCAAACAAATTCAAAATCCCCCTGCCTTCAGCAGTAAAAAAACAGCATTTTGCATTACAACTTTTAAAGCTCTAGTAACAATAATACTTGCCGATTTTTTTGTAATAAGTAAGGTCTAAAAAATGAAATTGCCCAGAATTATTAAAGGGAAAGAGAGGTAATCCTAATTCCCAAACGTTGGAAATTTCTTACTCACTACAACACCCTCTGCACTATTTGACAAGGTTGCTAAATAAACGCCTTTTGCTAGTAAGGGTTTTAAGTTTACTGAATTAAATCCTTCGGTAAAATTAAAATCGTTTTTAAATACGATTCTACCTGCAGCATCTGCAATGGCTAAGGAGTAATTTTTTAATTTATCGCTATTACCAACAATTGTGATACCTACCTCATCATTAAAATATAATTTTGGCACACTTTTTTTAATATCGCAATCAGCATTCACCGTTTCTATTTTTGAAAGCCGGGCGCTGTAATCCTTATCTACAATTCTTAATTTAAAATAGTTACCAAAACTTTTTTTGTCATTTACTATATATGAATAACTCGTGTTGGCTGTTCTATCTCCTCTGGCTATTTCAGAGCCAATTTTTGAAAAATTAATTCCATCAACACTATTTAGTATTTCGTAATGGCTACAATTAATTTCACTTGCTGTAACCCAATTTAATTTTACTTTATTTTCTTCGAAACAATTCGCTTTAAAGTCTAGTAATTCAACAGGTAATGGAACTAACTTTGAAGTTAAAACCCAAGGACAAAATGTAGCAATGCCACTTGCTAAAACGCTTCCTACGCCAGCAGTTACACCAACATTAGATCCAAAGCTAGCATTGTCTAGCACCCAACCCGCACCATCCCAAAACTGCGCACCAATGTTGCCGGTTGGGGCGTTTGTAATGGTATTTTCGCTACCTAAATAAGAGAATGTAATATCAGCGGTAACAGGATGGCTGTTTGTTATATCCCACCACCTATCTATAACAGAGCCTGCAGCACAAACATTACCTGTAGTTAAATTATTAGGGCAAAACATTTGGCTAACAGCTCCAACATTGCTTGCTCCTGCCCAAGGTTGGTTATCGTTAGCGGCAGTAGCACGCGTTGAAACATCGATAAAACCCGCAGCATTTGCCATAGCCGCTGTTGCATTAAAAGTAAAAGGTATTTGTGTTCCTGCTAATACACCAAAAGGATAAATGTGGGCTCCACCAGTTGTGCGCATGTACCAACGCACAATGCTGTTGTTAACTGCTGCATTAGTTTCGCTAATAATGTAGCCACCGCTTTGTGTAATGGCTGTAGTTAAAGGGTTTGTAATATCTAATCGGTTATTATTTAAATTTAATGGACGAGTGCCTAAACTCAACACACCAGTAAAAGTTGCGGCTTGACCACCAACAGTAGTGCCATTTACAGCTAATTGTTTGGTGTTTGTTCCTGTTAAAGAAAGGTTATGAAAAGCAGATGCGTTTGTACCTCCAATAGTTTGTGCCGCACCAGCTAACATAACACCACCACCATCGGCAGTAAAGGCATTGTTGCCTGCATTATTTGTCCAATTACCTAGCAAGGTAATGCTTGAGCTGGCAGATGGAGTAATAAATCCATTTGCCGTACTTGAATAATTTCCTGTAGCACCATCAATATATATTTGCGACGCGCCAGTAAAAACAATGCGTGCGCCGTTGTTTATAAGACCTTGAGAGTAAGAAAACTCCGTTATGGAAACAATTAAAAAGAATATTTTAAAAAACTTGTTCATGTGATAAATTATTTTTCTATTTTAAATTAAAATTCTACTACTCTTTTGTACGGACGAATATAAATTAGCTCTCTTTTTATTTTGTGGATACTTTTTTAATTCTTGAGTTAACAAATACTAAAGCAAAATCTTTTTAAATTTCAGTTTTGTATATTTTAAATTAAATAGTTTATTTTTTCTTTAATTCATTTATTTCTTTTTCTAACGCTTCAATTTTTTCTTGTTGGGCCTTCATACCTTCAATTAGTAAAGGAATAATGTTTGTATAACTTAAAGTTTTTAATTGATACGTTTTTAATTCTGTTTGTTGATTTGAATCTGCTTTTTTATTTTGATTGCCATAAATTAAAGATTCTCGAACAATTTCAGGCATAACTTGTTCAACCTCTTGTGCAATAAATCCATATTGTTTATTGTCTGGTAAATTTATATCGTTATATTTTTCGGTATCAAAATAGTATTCAACTCCCCTTAAATTTTTAATTTTTGAAATTGGATCACTTATTCTTACGATGTCTTTTTTTAATCGGCCATCAGATACATTTTGCCAAGCGGTTACCCCTCCCGCCCAGTTATTAGAGTATAATCCCCATCCACCAGTAGAACCTGTTGGGTTTTGATTAGCAGCAAAAACACCAGTTTGGCCCGAACCGTTACAAACACCTTGAACACCAACTCCACCAGTACCAGCAGTTTGAATGGAAAGCCCCATTAAAGCAGCCGCTTGAAAAGCATTTGCGTTGTAATTGGTTACACTTAATACTACTCTACTACCATTCACCGTACTAGTATGTTGCCATCTTGCCAAAGCGTCTCCCGTTAAAGCATTATCCCACATTGTTTGAAAAGTGGAGATAAGTGTGGTTGGTGTAAAATGTAGCCAAGTTGAAGGAGCCGTGTTATAGAATCCAAATCGACCAGTGCTTGTTAATCGCATCCATTCTGTATTATTTGAAAAATGACGCACATCTTGAGCCGTAGTGCTTCCAAAAATACCAGCAGTTGTTAATGCATTTCCTGTTATTTGCCAACCTGTATTACTGCCAAGCATCTCTACCCAAACCGTACCATTAAAGTACCAATGTGTGTTTGTAGAGGTATCATAAACTTTTAAACCAGTTGCTGGTGCAGCTATAGCCGTTCTTTGAGCGCTTGTCATTCTTGGAATTAACAAACCGCTTGTTGTAGATGAAATATCTAACATAGCACTTGCCGCAGGAGCTGCGCCAGTAGCGTTAATGGCTACGTTTTGCGCGTTTGCAATGCTTGCAAGAGAAAAAATTGCTAATATGAATATTTGGTTTTTCATTTCGATTTTTCAGGTTTGGTTTCATCTAGTTGCTTTTTGGTTAATTCCAATTGAGCGGCTTCTTTTTGTAAAGTTTCGTAATAAATAAATCCTTCGGGCATTGGTGTTTGCTTCCAATTCTTTTTTTGTTCTAATTGGAACTTCACATTTTCTTCGTAATTAATGGGGGGAGGCGTTGCGTACTGTGCATATTTACGTGTATCGCCAGGCCCCCACACAGGGTCGTTTCCAAATCGATGATCTTGAAAATGTATGCGTTTTGCCATAACACGATATGAAAACTCGGCATTGGAGTTGCCACTATTGCGCTCCTTTACTTTAAAATTAGTTTTACCTTTTACAACATATACCTCTTGGCTTTCGCCTTCCATTTGCACAAATACGTGCATGGGGTGTTTCTCGTCAATGACCACTGTTTCTAAAAATAAAGGATCTAAATCAATGGTAACCTCGCCATTTTTTAATTGACCGCTGCCAATATCTTCGAACCAAACTTCGGGCGATTCGGTAGTATATAATAATTGATTACCTTTTGTAGTAGGTACAGAGCCTGATTTTGTTCCATTAGCGATAACGTGATTGCCATTAAAATAACCACTGTAATTGGCATTATTAGCACGCCAACCTACCACCGCTACATCATTATTTCCAGCCATGATACCGCCACCAAAGCCAATACCATGTACGCCAATACCAAATGCCGTGCCTGCGTATTGTCCTAAAACACCCATGCGTTGGTTTCCTGAAGCTATGCTATTCTGTCCACTTACACCAACTCCAGCGGCATTTGCCGCCGCTTGCGAACAAACGCCAACAACACCAGCTCGTGTATTACTGGTATTAGTTCCATTATAATTACCTAGCACTCCTGCGCCTGCACCGCTCCCACCGTAAACACCTTGTACCGCCGAAAAAGCCGTTGTACTAGCCGCCAAAATTTCGCCCCAAGTACCACTTCCATTTTGACCAGAATATCCATTAATACCAAAAGAAAGTACTGCATTGGTAACCGCACTAATCATATCTCCGGCATAAGGCGATGCGGCTGCACCAGCCACCATCTCACCATCAGTTGGATTTAATCGAAAACGCTCTACGTTATTACAAAAAAAACGAACGGCTTGCGCATTAGTAGAACCCATAAAATTAGCAGCAGCAATGGCATTGCCATTTAAGCGCCAACCATTGGTAGAACTTAGTTCTTCTACCCATACAGTGCCATCGTAGTACCAAAATGTTCCAGTTGTAGTATCATAAACTTTTAAGCCTGTAGCTGGTGCAGCAATAGCCGTTCTTTGAGCACTTGTCATCCGAGGAACTAATAAACCGCTGGTTGTTGAGGCAATATCCAACATTGCACTTGCCGCAGGTGCAGCTCCTGTTCCGTTGATGGCTACATTTTGCGCTGATACGCTAAACGCAAAAGCAAAGATGGATAGTAATATAATATTTTTCATTGTTACTTGAATTGAATTATAAAATTAAAGTATTTTTTTAGATAATTGCAAATTCTTACTCGACAAATTGTTGTTTTCACTCAATAAAATCTATAATTTAGCTCGTTAATGTTTGATTTTAACAAATATGAGTTTCCTGAAAGGTTTTTAATAACTGATTTAGATGGTATTACAAAAGGCTTTGAGTTGAATAAAGTAGTTGGGATTAAGCCAAACGCTAATTTGTTTTGTGCTATTCCTTATCAAAATTATTTTAAAAAAAAGATTGATATAAGTTATTTTGAATTGCTTAATGAAGAAGAAATTAGTTTTAATTCAGAAACTGTTTTGTTGCCTGAAATAAAATTTGTTTTAAAAACAACAAAACAAAATTACATTGAAAAAGTTATTGCCTTAAAAAATGAAATTAAGTTAGGCAATATATACGAAATTAATTATTGCATTGAATTTTTTGCTGAGGTAAAAAACTTAAATTTTTTACAAGTGTTTAAAAACCTTTGTAACATTAGTAAAGCACCCTATTGCCAACTTTTTAAAATTAACGATGAGGTTGTAATTAGTGCAAGTCCGGAATTGTTTTTGAAACGAGAAGGAAATAAGTTATTTACCAAACCTATTAAAGGAACAATTAAACGCTCTAAAGATATAGTTGAAGATGCTAATTTAAAAAATCTACTTTTTAATAACGTAAAAGACAGAACAGAAAATGTAATGGCGGTAGATGTTGCGAGAAACGACTTGTCTGTAATAGCAAAACGAGGAACAGTTGAAGTGAATGAATTATATAAGATTGAAAGTTTTGAAAATGTGCACCAAATGGTAAGCACCGTGGGTTGTGAGCTAAAGGATGGAATTACGTTTGAAGAAATTATTGCTGCCACCTTTCCTATGGCAAGTATGACGGGTGCTCCAAAAATTAGTGCCATGAATTTAATTGATGAATATGAAGATTTTGAAAGAAATAATTATTCAGCTACGGCAGGAATTATAGCGGCAAATGGTGATTTTGAATTACCTGTTTTAATTAGAAGTATTTTTTATAATACAAAAACCAACTTAGTAAGTATTTGTGTTGGTGGCGCAATAACACGTTTAAGTAATCCTGAAGAGGAGTGGGAGGAATGCATTTTGAAAGCGAAAAACATGTTGTTAGCAATTAATGGGCGAATAGATTGGGCTAAAACATAATTCATCCCCGTATTAAGACAGCTAGTTTGTTGATGCAATCAACTTCTACTATCTAAATAGGGTTCACTCAAAAACGCAAATATGCCAATTGACAAGAGATTGGAGGGTTAAATCTCTTTTTAAGCGCAAGCCTTTTTGGACTTTTTAAGGAAAATCCTTACAGATAAAACTTAGTTTCCTTTGCAATTTTTATACATTTTGAGTGAACCCTAAATACAGTTTAAATAAAAATTAATTCTCGCATACCTTGCTCAATGCGGCGACAAGCAAGCACGCATGATTCGTCATAGTCGAACATGCATAAAGGAACAACAACGTTTTAGGAATTATGACAAGTCTTTGAACGAATTTAGTAGGTTTTGTAAAGTTTACCCTTTGTGCACATTATTTTCAATCTATTATACCTTACTGCGTTTGACTCAATAAGTTCTTTCAAAGGAGGAAAAACTTAATTTTGATAGTAAGATTCACATAGAAGATTCTTAATAGTTGAATTAAAGCTGAATGTTGTTTTTACTTCTAATCTCTTTTCTTTAACCACTGTGTTACAGCAGGAGCTAATTCTTTTTGAGATTTTCCTCCAACAAAAACACCAATGTGGCCGCCTTTAAAGCTATACAACTCCTTATCTGAACTGCCAACATGGTCGTTTAATGGAATGGTTGCTGCTGGTGGAACCAAATGATCTTCGGTAGCATAAATGTTTAATAAGTTTGCTGTAAGGTTTTTTAAATTTACTTTTTTACCACCAACTTCTAACTCACCTTTTACTAATTTGTTTTGCTGATACAATTCTTTCATAAACTGTCTGAAACACTCACCTGCTTGATCAGGGCTTTCAGCAATCCATTTTTCCATGCGTAAAAAATTCATCAACTTATCTTTGTCTTCAAGGCTTGCTGTAAGTGTTTGTTGCTTTTGAACTTTCATCATTGGTTTTAGCATATCAAAACCTTGATTTAAAAATTCGCCAGGAACCAAGCCATGATTGGCTTCTACCAATTTATCAAAATCCATGTCTTTACTCCACTTGAATAATAGTCCGTCGTTCGTACTAAAATCGATAGGTGTAACGTGTGTTACTAAATTTTTTATTTTGTTTGGATAAAGCGAAGAATAAATTACGCTTAATGTACCGCCTTGACAAATACTTAAAATATTTATTTTTTCAACTTTATTTTTTTTGCGAATAAAATCAACACAATTATTTATGTAACCGTTTACATAATCATCCATACTTAAATACCTATCGCTTTTGCCCGGAAAGCCCCAATCTATAAGGTAAATATCAAGCCCGGCATTTAATAAATTTTTTATATAACTGCGGTCTGGCTGAATATCCAGCATTTTATAAGTGTTTACCAAGGCGTAAACAATTAGAACTGGCGTTTTATAGGTAGCATCTGTATCGCGGTTGTAACGATAAAGTTTTAATTTATCCTCTGCGTAAACTTCTGTTTTTGGTGATGTTGCAATATCAACATCTTGCACTTGTTTTAAAGTTTCGTAACTTTTAATTAGTTTTTGGCTCATATGGGCCATTTCTTTAAACGCGTTTACTTCCATGATAATTTATTTTTATATTTAAATGTAGTGTTTTTTTCTTTTGTAAATTTTGTTGGAATTGGTTTTGTAGAAGTTAGTTTTAAGATTCTGTGTTTTTTAATAAAAAAACCGCTTAAAGCGGTTTAGTATTTTTATTGTTTTAAAATTCATCTTCATTAAAAAAGAAATCGTCCTTGGTTGGGTAGTCTGGCCAAATTTCTTCTATGGTTTCGTAGCTCTCGCCCTCGTCTTCCATCTCCTGAAGGTTTTCAATAACTTCCATAGGCGCTCCACTACGCATTGCAAAATCAATTAATTCGTCTTTTGTGGCAGGCCAAGGTGCATCTTCTAACCAACTTGCTAACTCTAATGTCCAATACATAAATAGGTTTTAAATTTGTTGCAAAAGAAAATATTTTTTTTGTATTATGAAAGAAAAACTTTCGATTTTTTAATAAATTAATATGGATTTATAAGACACTGTTTGTTAGGCAGTTGCAGAAGGCCATAGGAACAATAATTGTAACCGTTAATATACTAGCAAGTAAACTCAAAAAGTTTAAAATTTACTTAGCCGCCAATCATTTGCAAAAAAGAAATTTCTTTACCGGTTAAAAAGCGGTGTTTGCCACGTGGTAAATCTTTTTTAGTGAGGCCTGCAAAAGTTACTCTATCTAATTTTAATACATCATAACCCAAATGCTCAAAAATACGGCGTACAATGCGGTTTCTGCCGCTATGCACTTCTATACCAATTTCTTTTTTCCCTTCGCCCACGTAAGCTAAATCATCTGCTTTAATTAAACCATCTTCTAATTCAATACCTTCTTTGATAGCGTTAAAGTCTTCTGTTTTTAATCCTTTATTTAAACTAACGTGGTATACTTTTTTAATGTTATTTTTTGGATGGGTTAATTTTGTTGCCAAGTTGCCATCGTTGGTAAATAATAGCAAACCTGTTGTATTTCTATCCAATCTGCCAACTGGGTAAATACGTTCTTTACAAGCTGTTGCAATCAACGACATTACCGTTTTTCGTTCTTGTGGATCATCCATTGTTGTGATGTAATCTTTTGGCTTGTTTAATAACAAATAAACTTTACGCTCATTTCTAACTTTAGAATCGCCATACGTTACAACATCGCTTGGTTTAATTTTGTAACCCATTTCAGTAACAGGTACGCCATTAACTTTTACCGAGCCGCTGGCAATCAACACATCTGCATCGCGCCTAGAGGCAATGCCCGAGTTTGATAAATATTTATTTAAACGAATTAATCCATCACTGCTTTCTTTTGCTGTTTTTTTGAAGGACGTTTTTTCGTAAGCGCTATTTTTTTTGTGTTGTGTAAATGTTTTCCCACTTTCAAACTCATCGTAGTTTACGCGTTTTTTTTCATCGCTAAATTCTTTCTTCTTGTATTCTTTTTTCTCAGTTGAATCAAAGGATTTTTTATATTCTCTTTTTTCATCAGCGCCAAAAGTTCTTCTTGGCTTTTTATCAAATCCAGAATCATCTTTTGTGGCAAAAGGCTTTTTGTAAGGTTTATCAAATGATTTTTCGCCACCTCTTTTTTCTCCATCAAAACTTTTGCGTGGAAATCTTTTATCCGAATCACCTCTAAAACTTTTTTCTCCTCGTTCTGCAAATGGTTTTTTGTAAGGTTTGTCAAAGGTTTTCTCTTTGTCTTCTTTATCAAAACTTTTACGAGGGTATTTTTTATCAGAATCGTTGCCAAAACTTTTTTCACCGCGCTCAGTGTATGGCTTTTTAAATGGCTTGTCAAATGATTTTTCTTTATCTATACCTTCGCCATCAAACTTTTTGCGTGGAAATTTTTTATCTGAATCGCCACGTTTAAAATCTTTGTTTCCAAAAGGTTTATCTGATTTATTTTTGGTATACGATCTCTCAAACGGTCGTCCATGCGCTTTTTTCTCGCCACGTTCAAATTTATTTTCACTGTATTTTTTATCAAAACTAGGTTTGCCAGTTGTGCTTCTTAGATCTTTATTTTTAGTGAATGAGCGTTTTGCTTTATACTCATTTTTTTTTGTAGATTCTGAATTGGCTGTATTTACGCCTTTTACAAAAGGTTTGCTTCTTGATTTTCTGACTGGTCTGTCAGATTTTTGACGGTTATTGTCCGATGAATAATTTTTTGACATAAAGCAAATATACGCTATTTATGTTGAACGAAGGGTAGCTTTTAGAGAAGCTAGGTTAGTTAAAGACTTAAAACTAATTTGTGATTCCCTATAGTTTTATAAGCATTATAATGAAGCTGTTCTTGAAAAGATAATTCTTGAAACGCTTTATCAGTAATAGATACAAGGGTTTTTGTGTGAACGTAAAAAGTTATTCCTTCCGTTTGATTAAGTAGTTTAAATCCTAAATTTAAAAATGATTTTCCTTCACCAAATTGTTTGTCGGCATAAGTCATAATATCCCCTGGATTTTTTAATAAAACAAAGTGTTTTATCAATCTGCTTAAACCGCCTGTAACAGTAGTTCCGCCAAGGCAGCAAAACCTTAGCAATTCGAACGAACGCTTGTCTTCCTGTAATCTGTCCATTTTTCTGCCTTTGCTAAATGTAGCTAATGCAACTAACGTTGAACTATTGTACAAACCAAGCTGGTAGGCGCTTGAGCAGTTTCCGAGTAAGTGGTATTTTTCTAAAAAAATTTTAGCATCCTCTTTCGAAACAGATTTTACAAGACATTTCCTAGCAAATACAGTTGTATTCACTTTTAATTTAGAGCAGAGTATGTAAAACAACTTATCTGTTTGATGCTTTAAAACAAAGGGTTGAATTGAGATGTAATTATTTTCATGTACAAAAATTTCATCAGTAATTATCCTTAAAAATACTTTTTCTTTAGATGAAACTAATTTTGTAGTGGTGTCTGAAATAAAAGAAGCCTTAACATTAAACGCTTGCAGTTTAATTATTAAGGCTTTTAATTCTGAATGTATCTTCTGTGTTTGCTCTTTATTAAGCATTTACAGGCATTAGCGCTTTTTTAATACAAGCAGCAATTTTATTTGCCAACGCTTCAACTTCTTCTTGTGTCCAAGTACATCTAATTCCAAACGAAATTAATCTGCCAACAACTTCTTGTGTTTTTGGCAAATGCAAATTTTTATAATCTTGTGGCGCGCCAAGTAATTCAATAGGTAATTTGCTTGCTGTTTTTAATTCTTTAATATGTTCCCATTGATTGATGAAGTGATACATATTTGTATACCAATAATTAAATCCACCAACACCTACAGTATTCATTTCTGCTACAACGCGCTTGGCAGCTTCGGTATCAGGCAGCATTAAATTTAAAAATGTTCCGCTATCGCCGTTATCATCTCCTAATTTAGCAAACGTTACGCCTTCAATTTTTCCTAAAATTGATTGTAATAAAGCTTTGTGTTTTATGTTTGCAGCCTTTATTTGTGGCACTTTACGTGTTTGCGCTGCGCCTACTGCTGCGTGTAATTCGCTAATTCTAAAATTAAATCCAATAACTGGATGGTTCTCCATTCCGCGATTAGATCCAAGATGATCGTGGCCATGATCGCAGAAATTATCTGCTAATTTGTAAACAGTTTCATCGTTAGTTACAAATATTCCTCCTTCGCCAGCGGTTGCAATTTTAAAAAAATCGAAACTATAAGCCCCTGCTTTTCCAAACAAACCAGTATAAGTTCCTTTGTAACTAGCTGCAAAAGCTTGACCGGCATCTTCAACCAAAATTAATTTATTCTCGTTAACTACTTTCAAAATTTCATCCATGTTTGCATTGCCACCACACATGTGAACCAAACAAACCGCCTTGGTTTTAGAAGTAATTGCTTTTTTAATACCATCAGCACTTAAGCATAAGGTTTCATCAATTTCGGCAAATACGGGCAACGCGCCTAATAATAATACTGCTTCAACTGTGGCAATGTAGGTAAAAGGCGGGCAAATAACCTCATCACCAGTGCCAATACCACTTGCCGCAAGTGCAGCCATAATAGCAGCAGAGCCATTACTAACTGCTAAAGCATATTTTGCGTTGGTAATTTTTCTAGCTTCTTCTTCAAAATCTTTGGCTTTCCAAATATTATTGCGTTGTGCATCGTGGTTAAAGCGGAACATAATTCCGGTGCTTAACACATCTTCAATTTCTTTGCGCTCTTCAGCGCCAAATAATTCTGTACCTGGCATGTTATATTTTTTTGTTTTGTAAAGTTAAGATTAATTAGGGTAGAAATAAAAATTTGTATCTGTTTCCAAAATAGAGAAGTTGATGGAGGTCATTTTTTGATTTTCGAAATAACAATCAAGTCCAGCATCATCAAAACTAAGGCGTTTTTCGCCCCATTCATGGGTTTCGGTTTCAGTAAGTTTGTACCCATTAGATTTTAGGAGTTGGGTTACGTCATTTTCGTTTAAACTAAAAATTTTTACACCAAACAAAAGGGTGTCTTTATTATCAAGCTCTACACTACAAAAGGTGTTATTTTTATTTCTATCAAAAAATAAAGAAAAGCCTTGATCCCAATAGTGGTAAGCCACAGAGGAAGTGTGAAGAATATCATCTTTAAGTTCTTGAATTTCTTCAGGTTCGCCAACTATTTTTTTAACGTTTTCAATTGTTTCGCCAAAAGTGATGGAGCAAAACCCTGTAAGTAGCTTTATTTCAGGTATAAGGAGCATTGATGTTGCTAAAATAGCAAAATGATAAACAAAATGAGCAAAATTTTAATTAAATGATAAAAAATATTTTGTTGGAGATAAAAATGGTAGTATATTTGCACTCCAATTTTGAAATATAAATTGGAAACCGCACACGAAATGCTTCTTTAAGAAGCGACTTTTACGGTAGGTGTAATGATTCCGTAGCTCAGCAGGTAGAGCATTACACTTTTAATGTAAGGGTCCTGGGTTCGAATCCCAGCGGGATCACAAGCGTACGGTTAAAACCCCAGTAAACACTGGGGTTTTTTCGTTTAAAACCCTAACGGGGGGAACATGGGGGGAACATTCAGAAATATTCATCACATTGCCTTCCATTACATTACACTGCTACTAAATATACTTTATCTATGCTTCATCTTGGGAGCATCCATACACCTTCGACACCTATTGGCGCAGTAACGGTGTGAACCGTTGTGAACGGGTGCAAACGCACCGCAAATTCTTTACACCACTCTATCCAAAGTACTTTTGTTGTGTCAGTTATTTTTTGATTCGCGATTAAAAAAATGCCTGGCCTTTTACAAGCGACTGCAGCGTTTGTTCAAGCATTTACAAATCAATTAAAATTTAAACAAAATGGCACGTCAAAAAGGCATCATCAAGCTAAAAGGAAAAATCGGAGATATTTCCTTTTACAAAACCCAAGACGGACATTTAGCTCGTGAAAAGGGCGGTGTGGATGCGGAACGCATTCAAAACGATCCTGCCTTTGTTCGTACAAGGGAAAACGGTGCTGAATTTGGTTCGTCTGCGGTTGCAGGTAAAAACCTGCGTGTAGCATTGTTCGCAATGTTACAAACTGCTTCCGACAATCGTGTTGTATCTCGTTTAACCAAGGTAATGACCGACATAAAAAATCTTGATGGTACAAGTGTACGTGGAGATCGTAATGTTGGTGTTGCAATTGTTTTGCCAGCGGCAAAAGCATTGTTGAAGAATTTCAACTTCAACAAAAAAGCTTTGCTTGGCAGCATCTTGTTTAAACCGTACAGTGTGAACATTGGAACCGGTGTAATTACAATCAATGGTCTTGAGCCAGTAAATCATATCAATTTTCCTCCTGGAGCTACTCACGTAACTTTCAAAGGTGCATGGTTGAAATTAGATTTTACAACTGGCTTGTACGACTTACAAGCAACCAATGCTGTGAATCTTCCTATCGATGCTACTCCATCGAACGTAGTGTTAACTCCTGCGATTCCCGGTGGCGCTGGTACCGATTTGTACCTCTTACAAATTGAGTTCTTTCAAGAAGTGAATGCTGTACAGTATTCATTAAAAGATGGAGCGCATAATTCATTAACTGTTGTAGAAATAAACTAAGGAGGAAACAGCATGAACAAGTTCCAAAAAAATCCGGACGACATGAATTATCTTGAAAGATGTTCTGAGCCCACTCCAAAGTTTTTCAAAAAACTGCGCACTATCGGTGTTGTTCTTGCAGCTGTAGGAGGAGTGTTACTGGCCGCGCCAGTGGCACTCCCTGCTGCATTAGTAACTGCAGGTGGATACTTGATCACTGCAGGAGCGGTAGCAACTGCAGTAAGTCAAGCAGCAGTTGAAGACTGTGGATCGAAAAAAAAAGAGTAATAATCCTTAAAATTTTCATCACAATGGAAAATTGTAATAAAACAGAATTAGAACTTACTGTAAACATTAAAAAGTTCGATCAAGCAAAAGGCGAATTGATAGACGCAATTTCTGCAGGAGCAAAGCTTACCAAAGCTGATGCAGGAAGACTTTTGGAAAATCCTGCACTTCGTTCTGTTGAGGAATTTGTAAACCTCAATTTGGATTTTTGTGGTGATGGCAAAGATGGCGAATGTGGTTGTCCACGTATTGCTGCAAGCACTCACACAAAATTAAATAAGGCTGAGTAATGAGCGGACATCATCATATAGAAGGCGGAACAATCCTGGGCACAGTTACCGGAACGGGCTTAACCGTATTGGCGAACATTGGTTCGACCGACATAACAAAAACTGTAGTCCTTGCAGCACTTGGTGCTGTGGTTAGTTTCTGCGTGTCTGTATCTTTGAAGTGGCTCGTAAAAAAAATCAGGCGAATGATTAACGGAGATGCATAAACAATAGATCTATCAAAGAACTAAATGAGGGTCGCCCGTAAATGGGCGACCTTTTTTATTTTAGTAAAAACTAAAATGGCAATGCCGACAGTTGGCGAACACCTGATGAATGGACCCAAACAAAACAACCACAAGGAAGCTGATATGCTTTGACACTTGGTGCAGGTGAATGAGTGAATGCAGATTTGCGCAGGTAGCGGTTGAATGCATAAGGCGAAACGGGTAAATTATTTGGCATGAGTTGAGGTGTGAATGAACAAATGCCAGAGTAATTTGTGTTTTTTTTGAATGAAGGATGATTTTGCATAATAATTTTTTATGCTCTTCCTCTGCAAGGTTGACAAAGAAAAACCAAAAGGAAACGGAATAAATAGCGAAGCGGCTTTATGCCGTAGTCTTTTGTGTTTTGAATTTGCAACATTGCAATCTTTGCATTAAAAATTATTTAAGCGAAAACGAGTGCTATTTGTGTAGCATTTTGTAAACCATACTTTGCCTAACCTGATGAATTAATTTGATTTGTTTGTTGAGGTTGGCTTGGTGCTCATCTAACTGCTTAAAATACCCCACCATTTCTTCATAATCTGCCCTATTTTGAGAGATTGTGATATTGGCATGGTGTAATGCCATTGCAAACTCATCAATGCGTATAAACTCAATTACAGAGCCAATTAATAATTGATGAAAATACTTGCCTTGCCATAAAGCTTGGCACAAATAATAATAGTGCCAACATTCATCATCAGAATCCGCAAGGAAAACAAATGAATTACTGTACCAATCCGGGCTTGGCTTTCCAGAATTTCTTCCACGGTTAAGAATAAAAAAATGCGGTTGGTTGTACTTGTTACCAATTTTGTGAGTTTTGATTTTGTTTTTGAGCATAGCTTGTGCATTAAAATTTATGCTGCCCCACCCCATATATTTTTAAAACAAAAAAGAAAAAACCGAAAAAAAATAAAAAAGAAAGCCCTGATGCCAAGGTGATGGGACAGGGTTTGCAAGGTTTTTGACAAAAAAAATACTACCCCCTTACGGAGTAGTATTTTTTAAACAATAGTAAAAGTAAGGGGGTGGAGATTTTTTTTGCAAAACCCGAAGGGCTTGACCTTGCTAAGACTGGCACAGCGCCTTACTTTTGCGAACTTTTTTTAATTTGATTAGAAAGAGATCTTCAATAATTTGATTTTCTCAGGAGACTTACTTGCTTTCGCTTTAACTTTAATCCACTTAGTTAAATGCATACTTTCAGTAAAATCAGTGCCCGATAAAGGCTCATCGCCTTCAATAATTATTTTAGGCGTATCCATGCGGGTATTATCTTTAAAATTGTAAATATTGGCGTTGCCTTTCCTTTTATCAGTGTTTAAATTGAAAACCTGAATCTCGTATTCTAAATAATCCGAATCTTCAGTTGTTGGATTTACAATATTGTCAATTGTGAAGTTTGCAATTTCAACTGAATTTGAAAATTCATTATCTAAAAGACCAATTTGATTAAAAGCACCATCATCTTTAATACTGAGAATTTCGATTTCATTAAATCCCTTGCCCAAATTATCACATACAGTTTCAAATTCTTGGGAAACAGAAATTGCAGTTTCAATTAATTTATCGCTATTAATTAATGATGTATTCAAAGCTGATGCTTGATACAATGAAATCAGTTTTGCATGAACTTGTTCCTTAAATTTTGTATTATCAATTTCCTTCCTACCTAAGTTTGCAGCTTCACTTGGTAATTCATTTACTGAATATGATAGAAATGCATTTACATATTCATGCAATTCTGTCTCATGACGAAGCATAGAGGTTTGCTGCGGTTTTTGTTTTGGAATTAAATTAAAATTAATTCTGAAACTGCCTTCTGAAAAAGGCACTTGATGAACTTCGTATCCTAGATCTTTAATGCCTACGCTATCTATTATTGTACGTAGCATTTTTTCTCCAGACTTTGAAATCAGACTAACTTGACTTGTGTATGCTTCATGTAAATCCGCTAACAAACCATTCATGCTAAAACTATAGTTGCGACCAACAACTAATTCCGTGTTGGGACAATATGTGTTTTCGTTTGGAAGAAAATCAGCAGGAATAAATTCAAAAGGAACACAATAAGTATTAATGAAATTATCATTTATATCCTTCTCTACTATAAAAACTGCATCCGATTCCTTTAAAATTTCTAAGTAAGTTTTTTTCTTTTGAATAAACGATGTGTATTGTTTATTTGAAATCTGAACATGAAAATAATAAAATGTGTCCGTTTCAATATTCTCTTTTATAAATGAACCTAATATTTTAGTATTGGTGGTATTTGTACCCATATATAGAATTGGCACATCATCATAATGAAAAACACGGTAATTCGAGGTAATCGTAAAAATTGCCTTATAGTGAATTCTATATTTTTCGTCTATGTTGAACATCTAAATAAATCCAATATGAGTTAAACTATTAATGTCAAATGCTGAAGATTTGTAAAAATCATAATGAAAAGGATTAGAACCACCTTGTTGTTCCGGAGTAAATTTTACCGCGCCAAAATCAGGATTGATTTTAATCTTCGCCATTTGATATTTATGCTGAGGGCTAAAAGCGTTTGTAAGTGATTTTCTTGTTTCATGAAATTCATCCCATCCTTGTTGATGCTTTTCTATTGACAAGCCTCTATAACCACATTGATCATCGCATGAATTGGAAGGAGGAGTTTTCCCTCTTTCAATGTGGGTTCTAAAATCTCTTTCTTTAAGTGTTTTAGCTTCTCCAACTCGTCTTAAAAAAATTGATTCGTTATCTGTCAGAGAACCCTCTAAACATTTGCAATCGGTGCCAGCGAAAGTTTTATCAAAATTCATAAGTGAAAGATATAATTTTTTTATCAATTGAACGAGTTAAAAATAGTAAAGTCAGTGAATGGCAGTGCGTTGAGGTAAAACAGCCTTGAGCCGTGCGGTGGGAGAAGTGGCTGCAATGAATGGAGTGCAACGGAATGGATTGCGGACACTTGTGCAGCTTTAGCGAGCCGTCCTGCGAGTGGAGCCGAGGGTGGGAGCTTGAGAGCTTGAGGTACGAAAGCGGAAGCGACCTATGTTGCAAGTGTGGCAAATAAATAAAGTCCGCGCAGCGAGCCCTAGTTTATGCCACACGATAGGAACACAAGGCAGGTGTTGGCGCATTAGCGATAGCATGTGTGATGAAATGCGCCAATGCCTGACGCAGCCCGAGGCGACCAGCAGGCGAGCCAAATTATAGGCAGCCGGTGGACTGACAAGCTACTGAAATGAATGCAGACGAAGTGGAACCGGTGGACTGGAGCGAAGCGGAAGGTAACGGGTGAAACGGAGGTGTAATGAATGAAGTGGCTTGGCAGGACAAAGGAGGCTGCCATGAGGAAGAAGGAGGAACTGCAAAAAGCATGACAAGCTTGCCTTAGCAACCCGAAGGGCATTGCCACTTTTGTTTAATGCCTTTGAAAATAGGCACACTAAAAACAAATGTGGCAATGGCTTGGCGTGATTTTTTGCTGACGACTGATGACGAATACCTTTTTACCTGTGTGGGGCATCGTGGGAGGACATTTCCCGTATTTAGTTTATTAGCTTGTTATTCAACATATTAACATTATGTGTTCATTTAATTATTGTTACAATTTGGACTAGTAATGATATTTTGTTATATCTTTGTAACAAACCAACAAAACGGATAAACATGGAAATAGGTCAAGTATTAAAAGCTTTTCGGGAGAGGAATAATTTTTCTCAAGAAGCGGTAGCCTCCTTCTTAGGTATAAAAAGGGAGCTGCTAAGCTATTATGAAAATGATAGCAGAGAACCATCTGTTGAAGTTTTAGAAAAGCTTGCCGATTTATACGGTGCTGAATTGGCTGATTTTTTTGAAACGGATAAAGATCATATCAATACTAATGTTGCTTTTGCATTTAGAGCAACTGACGTAAATGAAAATGATATGAAAGAACTTGCTCAGTTTAGAAAAGTGGTAAAGAATTATTTAAAGATTGTAGAATTAGAAAAGGAAAATGCAAAATAATTATCCATTACAAAAAGCAGCTTCTGACTTTCGAATTCGGAATGGTATTGGCGCATGTGAGCCAATACGCATGAAGAGTTGGTTGCCGAAGCTTGGCGTTATGGCGTTGTTTAAACCAATGTCCGATAATTTTTCCGGCATGGCCATTAAACATGGCGATCATCGTTTTATAATTATAAATGCAAATCACCGTGTAAGTAAACAACATTTTACCATCGCCCACGAACTTTATCATTTGTTTGTACAAGAAGTTTTTGTTTCAGAAATTTCTAACGCAGGAAGATTTGATAAGAAGGATAAAGTTGAATATGATGCTGATTGGTTTGCTGCTTACTTATTGATGCCCGAAGAATGTTTACTGTCACTTATTCCTAAACCTGAACTTACAAAAAACAAAATTACGCTTACAACCATTGTTCAAATTGAACAATATTTTGCGTGTAGCCGTCATGCATTATTGATACGCCTGGAAGCAATGGGGTTAATTGACTTGCCAAAATATGCTGAATACAAAATGGGTGTGAAACATAGCGCGGAACTGTTAGGTTATGACACTACGCTGTACGAAGCGGGAAATAAAGATTTGGTGATTGGTGATTATGGTGCCCGCGCAAAAAGATTATTTGATGAAGGTGTTATTTCTGAATCGCATTTTATCAGTTTGATGAATGATATTGGGAAGGATATTGAAAATTTAGCAAACGATAATGAGCAAGAAGAATGAGCCGAACATACTTTTAGATTCTGATGTTGTTCGACACTTTCTTAACGGAAACCGCATACATCAACTTTCGGCTATTTTTCCGAACAGGTTTGTTATGTTGGATAAAGTGAAAAATGAATTGTGTAGAAGTAAGGGTTTGGTAACACCGGTGACAAATTTTTTGTCAATGTTTAAAATACCGGTTATTACTTTTCCTGCGAAGGGTGAAATTATAAAGGAATACGCCATTTTGATGAAGAAGTTTGGTGAAGGTGAAAGTGCTTGTATGGCTGTAGCTAGGTTTGAGAATGAATTTATTGCGAGTAGTAATTTGAAGGATATAAAGGCTTATTGCAATCAACACGGAATTGTTTACTACACAACTATGGATCTGTTGGTAGAGGCGATGAACAAAAAAATAATGACGGAAGCAGAATGTGATCAATTTATAAACGATGTAAAAACAAAAGGTAGCAGACTACCATGTAATACGATGAAGGAATATGCAAAAATGAAATAAAAAAAACCGAAGCTAATGAGATCGGCTTCGGTCGGTGGAAAGTTAAAATGAATTGAGACTCCGTTTTTCTTTCTGCCGCTAAGGTATATAAATTCTTATATGTACCAAATAGATTCTCTAAGGCGGTTGTACACAGGCCAAAGTTAAAACTGTGTACGAAATAAATCACAAAGCAATGGCTAAAAAGCAGGTGCATGTGGTACCCCATTCCGAAGGTTGGGCTGTTAAAACCGCTGGAAGCGATAAAGCTTACAAGGTTGTTGACACGCAATCTCAGGCCATTAAAATTGGCAAGGACGTAGCAAAAAATAATGCTACTGAATTGTTAATTCATGGTACGGATGGAAAAATACGTGAGAAAAACACGTATGGACCGGATTCTTTTCCTCCAAAGGGATAATGAATCAACGACAGAATTTAAACAGAATTTATTCTGTGAAGGATTCGTATGGCCTAAACCTTCCGGGTTAAAGTGAAGGGATTTTATAATTTAAAACTGCGTTGCATGAATAGAACTTCTACACTGAACAAAGTTAGCGTATGCAAAAATGATGTTTGCGTAAATGTTTATGGTGAAATAGCCAAGGCATTTGCAATAGCATTAACTTTTGCTGCGGTGGCTTATGGTATTGCTCAATTGGCGAAAGCACTTAAGTAAGAACCAAACTGTCTGCACAAAATGTGCAGACAGTTTTAAAATTTAATAATTATAAAAAGAACAAAAAATGGCAAAAATAAAAAACATCAACGGAACATCAGATAATAACTGCGGGTGTGGAAGTTGGCTCAATCATTATTATAAAAATGGTGGTTACAAATATGAATACTGTTGCGAAGACAAGTGCGTTAACAAAGATCTAGTAGGTGCGCACGTACAAAAGGATGGTAGTACCGATAATAGTTGGTACATAATTCCATTGTGCAAAGCGCATAACGCGAGTACTACCGCTTTAGAAATTGGAAGCCGAACTTTGGTCTCTGCAAATAAAGCATTAACCTGCGAAAAAAAATAATTAAGCATGGAATTTACCGAAGCCAAAGACACAAAAAAAATCGTAATCGGAGCAGTGTTGAAAAACATAGCTCCGGATTTTTTACCCACCAATGAAAATTTAGAATTCATTTTATCGAAGTTGAAATTTGCACCTATTGAAAAAGGAGGTTTTTTTGTAAGACCAACTGATATAGCTGACAAAATTGGAATTTTACTAGCACAAGATAGTATACTAAAAGCCTATCGATTAGATGAAGATGGCAACAAAAAAGTTTCACGTATATTTTATTCTCCCCATAAAATTGTAGTAAGTAGCTTCGAAAGTTTTAAAGAAAATAAACCATCGGGAGAATTCATACAGGCAGTCAATAAAGTATTACTAATGACAATTCAAAAAAGCGATCTTGATTTAATTTATAAAGAAATTCCATCCTTTAATCTGATAGGACGAATTTTAGCTGAACAAAGTTATATTAACGCAATGGCCCGACTTAAAGAAATGCAAACATTTAAAGGCAAAGAATTAGTTGCAAGTTTCTACAGAGATAAAAAATTTCTTATTCCATTGCTGGACAAAAGCGAAATAGCCTCGTACCTTGGTTTGAGTAGAAATAAGTACAGTGATTATTTGACAGAAATAATGAAAGCGGAAAGTAAAACCAAATAATTTGCACCTTTTGGTGCATTGCAGTGAAACATGAATGCCATAATTTTACAAAATAAATAATTAACATGAATAACGAACTAACAAAATCAACACGTAACTACGGAGTTATCACAGATTTCTCAAAGGAGTTAAATCACATACTTGGGGACAGAAGCGGTAGAACAGTATCGCGCAGAACTGCGCATGGAATTAAGAACAGCTTTAACTTAAATGAAATGCACGATGATGATGCGGAAGATATTGCACATGGTGCAATGGTTGCAACTGCTGCTTTACTTGCAAGTAAAAGTGATGGCGCAAAAGTATGCGGATTGTTGTTATTGTTAGGTCTTGTAGCATGTTATCAAAACGGAAAATAATTTTAAAATAAAGAAAATGAATACATATTATTTAAATCAAAATAATTTAACGCTACCTGCAAATAATGGTGGTGCAATTGTTTTATCACTAACGGCAAACTCAGGTAGAATTGCTTACAGAAACAAAATAAATACTATCATTGGTATTTTACATCCCGGTATTGAATTGGGTGTTGACCAATACGGTTACCGTTGGTATGTACATCATCATTATAAAAATACAGTGCCAACAATTGAAAGGGAAGACAAATTTTCACTTGGGGAAACTATATACTACGATAATAGAAACGTGAATTATAGCCAATACCAAATTTTGGAGCGTGCATTGGCAGCATGGTGGAATGCTAGCGAATACCATTGGCTGTGGCAGAATTGCCAACACTTTGTAAATACAATTGCGCATGGCAAAAGTAAATCTGAGGCTATAGATCAAATTGCCGATGGGGCAATGATTGGTGGCGCAATAACAGGGTTAATTGGATTACTAACCGGAAACAAGGCGTTAATGCAAATTGGATTAGGTGTTGCCGCAGGAGGTGCTGTAGGAAAAGGATTGAGTAGACTGAAATAATTCTATTACACGACTGTTATTAACTAATCGATTTTATAACTCTACCTATTGCCTTTGCAATTGGTTCAAACTCTTTTTCGGCAAAGAAATTAGATTTGGCATTGTTACACCAGTAGCAACACCAAACCACGTTTTTTAAATTATCGTAAGGGAGAGAAGGATCTTTGCGGTCTAATTCCAATCTTTTACTGCGCTTGCCTCCTCTTGTTGCATCGTGACGTTTGCCAGTGCGTTGTAATTGATATAATTTAAAAGACTTATCGTTTGACGTCCCACAGTAATGACAACCCTTTTCGAAATTGCTTGTTTCAAACCATTTCAGAAATTTATCTTCAGTAGCCTTTTCGAAACCTTGAGTAATAACAATTTTGCCATTTTTCTTTTCCTCTTTCTTATACTTTTTTTGCTTGAATATTTTAATGAGTTCTTTTTTGGTCATTACAATGTATTATCGATTTATACTTCCTGTCTGAGCACCCATCCTAAAGTTTTACCATCTTTATTTTTCCAAGATGATAATCCATTTGATGTAGTTCCATTTATCAATGCACTTGCTTCTGATGGAGAATTACAAGTGAAATTTTCAGTAAAAATTAAATTATCTTTTACTTCAACTAGTTTGCCTTTTAATAATAATTCTTCCCGAATCAATAATAATTTTTCAGAAAAAGAAGAACCTACAAATTTATTTGCTACCGATTGTTTCAAAATGGTCATTTTACCATTTTCATAAATCCCTTCTGCAGAAATTTTAGACGTTTTAAAAAAATACTTTTCCATGCAAAATATTAATTAATTTTGATTTGCCCATTCATCAACATCGGCAATAGCCAATCTCGGAGTTCTGTGAGCTTTTGGTTTTGGAGTTTTATATTTTCAAGTTTTACAAATAATGCATTTGTTAATTCATTATACCTTCTTATATAATCATCATTGGACAAAATGGGTGTACTTCTTAAACTATTTAATCCAATAAATTTTTGAATACTACCAGAAATTACATTTTTCATATATCTATCCATATCTATGGATTTTAGAAACATATAAATGTAATTTTTATAATCTATTTTCTTAGAAGTTTTATAAAGGGCAACATTTTTTATCGCAAAATTAATTTTCGTTTCTTCAACTTTGTATATGGTGCCAATATTTCCAATCATTGAAAACAAAATATCTCCTGTTTCAACATTACTCCTTTTGATTATAGACAAATAATCCTCTTCAGAAATCAAGTTCGCATTTTCAAAGTCTAATCCAGTAACTTTTAAGTTTTTAGATGTAATTAACGAATAACCTTTCATTTGGGGTTTAGGAGAATCATGTGTCCCATCCTTAACTTCAATAATTGAATTAATTTCATGCACTTCCCAGTCCTTAGGAATTTCTCTTTTCAACTCCTCATTCCAAATCATTTTACCTCCACTGGTTTTATATGGTTTTCCAATTGAATTAGGAAAATCAAACTGTACAAACCAATAATCGTAAAGAGTTTTTGCCATGGCTTCTAACTCGGCATTGATGCGGTTGTTTAGAGTGATTTTTTCATCTATCGTTGAAAGGACTTTAGAGATATTCTTCCATTCTTTTAACTCTGGGACAGGAACCTCAAAATCTTGAATTGATTTAAGCGACAGGTTTTTTATTGTTGAACCAGTTGCAACATTATAAAAATATTGTTGGACGCTTGGCAATTGAAAATAGTAGTAATAGAATCGATTTATTTCGGACTTAAAATTTAAGTATGCCGAGCTTTTACCAAGAATTACTTTCTCATTATTATAAAAAGCCATGCTACCAATTGTACCATTAATTGAAAGCAACAATGAGTTTCCATTTAAAGGAATGAAATTCTTTTTTAGTTCTTGAGCAGAAACTTTTTTAGTATTTTCAGTTAGCTCAATTTTACCCTCTTTAAGATTATTCCCATTAATAAAGTAAATATCTGAATCATTTGAATACTCCGGTGTGCCATGAAGCCCATCTCCTATCCTAGAACATAAATTTGACAGTTTATCATACTTCCAATTATTCATGCGATAAACCCTCCAACTGCTTTCTAATTTCCTTTTCTAAAGATTTTGACTCAGAAAATAATGAATCTAAATTCAATTTAAATTCATCCATTCTTTTTGTAAACTCTTTAGGAGTTATATCACTATACTCAATTTTAACATCAAAATATTGACCTGCACTAAAGCTGTAATTCTTTTCTTTTATTTTATCATAACTCACAACAACTGTAAAATCTTCGACAGCAATATGATTATTAAAAGTTTCAATAATGTGATTCTCCTCTATTGCGGATAGCAATGTTTTTTGACTTTTACCTTCCTTAACTGTGGTACCTAATTTAGAAGCGTCCATTAAAACAATATCTCCCTTTTTGTTGGCGTTATCCAAAAACAAAATTGATACATTAGTGCCAGTTGTTGCAAAAATATTGCTTGGCATGCTAATAACACCTCGCAACATTTTATCTTCTACCATTTTTTCACGTATCTTTTTTTCAATACCACTTTGTGCAGTAATAAAGCCAGTTGGAACAACCACCGCAGCCTTTCCTTTTGCAGAAAGTGAATACATGATGTGTTGCACAAATAGTGGATAAATGGCCATGCCATTTTTATCTTTATTAGGTACATTTGGTAAACCTGCAAAAAAACGGTCGTGGTTTTCTTTGGTATCTAAATCTGCAACATAATCACTAAAATCTAATTTAAAAGGTGGGTTAGAAACAATGAAATCGAATTTTTTTAATTTACCGTTTGCTTCTTTGTGATAGGGATCTAGAATAGTATTGCCTTTTACAATGTTTGGTATTGAGTGCACCAAATCATTTAAAATTAAATTTAAACGCAAAAGGTTAGAAGATTTTTGTGAAATATCTTGCGAGTAAATTGTACACTTATCTTCACCAATAGCATGTGCCAAATTCATTAATAAAGTACCGGAACCTGCTGAGGGATCATAACAAGTTACATCTTTTACACTACCTGTAACAAGGCATGATGCCATAATTTTTGCCACTGCATGAGGTGTAAAATACTCGGCATATTTACCACCGCTGTTCGTGTTGTAATCCTTTATTAAGTACTCAAATATAGTAGCATAAAAGTCAAACTTCTCGTGAAAAATATGCTCGAAACTAAAGCCAATTAATTTATTGATAATAGCTTTGCAAAATTCATCTCGTTTATCAGTCACATATTTACTAATGTTTTCAAATAGCACAATCTTCTCCCCACCATCGGTAACTACAGAAAATATATCGCTGTTTTCTTTAGCAATATCTAAAAGAGTGTTATCAAAAATATCTGCAAAATTGGCTTCGTTTTGGCGCTCAAACAAGCTTGATATGAATTGTTTCGGTTTAAGATGTGCCGTGCTTTCGCTTAACTGCATCATCAACATTTCATAGTCATTTTTGTTGTACTTTTTTAAAACTGCTTCCCAATTTTCTGCCTTTGCAATTTTCTTATCTAATTGCTTTATTTCGTGAACAAATTTATCATTCAGGAATTTGTATAGAAATACTTGAGTAATAATTTTAAACTCATTGCCATCATTACCTAAACCGTAATTGGCACAAACACTCTTGAGGTCATCAATAAGTGCTTTGGTTTGTTTTTCAAATGTTAATGTTGTTGTCATATTTAGTATATTCAGGCTACACGCCCATAAAATTCGTTCATATATTCTTTTACAATCATTCCGTTAATGCGCTTTGAGGTATCGGCATCCAATGGTAGATTGTGTTTGTTTTTTAATTGATCTATAACCAAACGTATCATCATTTTTTCTACAAAGCTTTCGTTCTCTAACATTTTTGAGTTTTGAAGTATTTGCAAATCAACTTCCGTTTTTAAACTCTTTAATGCTTCAAATAATTTGCTCTCACTATCAGTCAATGGGTCTTTTTCCATTAAACGCTTATGGAGGCGAGCATATTTAGCATCGTTATCGTATTTGGCTTTAAGTAATTGATTTTTGCGTTCTAACTCCTTTGCTTTGTTGTAAATTTTTTCAAGCTCCTTAATGTTGCGTTCCATTTCTTCTTTTGAAACTTCATTTAGATTTTTCTTTTTAAATAAACGCTCTAATTCTTCTTTAAGGGAAATAAACATTGGGTCGTGCTGGTCGAAGTTGCCACCTAAAGTTTCTCTAGTTTTTTGCAGTGTATTTTTTAATTGGTCTGCCAATATCATTTCTCCCTCTCCAACTTTTACAAATGCGAATAGAACATCTTCTAAAGCAATATTTAAAAGGTTGGTAGTATCAATATTATTTTCTAAGGCTTCTTTTGTATTGATTAGTGAAAGATGATTGTTAGCCTCGCGAGATAATATTGAAAGCTTGTGAAAATCGAGTTTATCAAGCATTTCATAGTTGCCTGACATACGAATTAAATTATATAAAGACTTTGCGTTATTTAAAGCCTTAGTAATTTTCAGCATCTCTGCACGATCTTTTATTTGCGAAATTTGTTGAGAGAATACTTCGGCATTTTCTGTGTTATAATGAAACAACACATCTTTAATTTCAGCTATCTCTTCTTTGATTTCTGCTTCTGTTTTAAAGATATTGGAGTAATGAACCATCTCATCACCTAACTCTGCTTGTAACTCATCAAAATAAGCTTTGTTGGTTTTATCAAACTCACTTTGTATATCTGCAAAATCTACAACGTAACCATATTTAAAATCATGGTAAGTTCTATTTACCCGGGTTAGTGTTTGTAATAAGTTATGTGCTTTGATAACACGCCCAATGTAAAGTTTCTTTAAACGTGGCGCATCAAAGCCAGTTAATAGCATATTGTAAACAAAGAGTAGATCAATTTTGCCTTCTTTAAAATCTTCAACAAAATCTCTGCGGTCTTGTTTTGTGCCAATATCGTATAACACAACAGCAGCTGTATTTACTTTGCTATCCTCTTTTTGTTTACTAATGTAACTTACTCTTGGCTCCGCAGCCATTAATAATTGCTCTTCTACTTTTTGAGCATATTTGGTTTGAAATATTTCGTAAAGCATTTTTGCTTGTTCTGCCGAATCGCAAACCACCATACCACCAATTGAATTATCATTCATGGTAATGCGTGCTGATTCAAAATCTTGCACAACATAATCTAACATTGGTTCTACAAACTTTGGATGGGCATATACGATTTTTTTATCGGCATCGCCTTTTAAAATTTCAATTTCCTCTAATGCTTTCTTTAATGTTAACTTATAGCTTGTTTCAATTTCCTCACGAATTAAACGTAATGTATAACCATCGGCAATTGATGAATTGTAATAGTATTTGTGAATGTAGCCACCAAATAAAGATTTTGAATTATAATCTGTACCCAATAAAGGAGTACCAGTTAATCCGATTTTGATTGCATTTACATCAGACTCTTGCAAATTAGCTAAGAAGCTTCCTTTAGGATTATAACTGCGATGAACTTCATCTAAAAAATAAATACGTTGAACATTGAGGTTGTAATCGTTATTTTTAATTACATCTGGATCGTCTTCAAATTTTTGAATATTTACAACAGTAATTTCGGCTTTACCTGAATTATTATGGATTACACTTAGGGATTTAATATCTTTTGCAAACTCTTCTCTTGAATTGACTGCATGAACAACCAAACCTCTACTCTTAAACTCTCTGCTTGCTTGCACCAATAAATCTAACCTATCAACAATAAAATAAAACTTTGGAACAACATTTTTAGTTTTAAAATAATCGGTAAGGTATTTTACATTGTAATATGCTAAAGCAGTTTTGCCACTGCCTTGTGTATGCCATATTATTCCTTTCTTAATTCCTGCTTCTAACTTAGTTTCAATGGCCTTAGTTGCGAATAACTGAGGATAGCGCATGATGTGCTTTTGCAAACCATTGTTTTCTTTTACATACACTAGTGCATATTGCAATCACTATCAACCGAGTAAATATTTAAAAAGGCTCAAGAGGCTTATTCCCATTGCATTTATAATAAAAAATTAAAGGAGACCTCCCCCTGATTTTATGTATCGAATAACGTTGTTGCTATTACTTTT
>JAAFIQ010000011.1 GCA_013298715.1 Bacteroidota bacterium
ACCTTATTTAGCTTGTGATACTTGGTTATTTTTACGTGTTTCATAAAACTTTTAGTTTTTACGAAACCCTGTAAACTAGAGTTATTTAATTTTAGGTTTTATCGGCTAAATTTGATATAATTAAAATTATGTTAAATATAATATTAATAAATATAGCGCAATGCTTATAGCAATGCGCTACAATTTTAAATATTGCTTTTAGCTTTTTTCTCTACCTTAGAGTACGCTGGGCATTTCTCGTGGCTTTTGCACGAAGTTACACTAATAATAAAAGCAAAAGCAACAACTGATAATAAAGCTAATTTTTTCATAAATTTAAGTCTCCTCAAATATACGATTTATTATTAATTCTGGATTCATTCAAAACAAAAAGTTTATTAACAATGAACCAATTAAGTTGTTTATAATAGAATTTTCCTAGTTTTGAAAAACTGGTAAAGTTCCTAAAGTACTTGGCATTTTCAATGATTCTGCTTTCTGCTCAGCAGCCTCAACTTTGGCTTTTAATTCTAAAATCTGATTATAAATCTGTTTAAAATTGGCTTTTAAGCCAGTTAATTTTTCTTTGACAGCTTCTGTGGCACCAAGACTTTGATTCCAACTAATCCATACACATGTTTCCAAATCTCCAATAAAACCACTTAGTGTTTCAAATTCACGTTTCGCAAGCGATGCGTCACCGTTCAATTTTAAGTCTAAATTTTGAATTTTTTTAGTGCAATCATCAAGGTCAGCCAAAATGATTAAAGCATTTACGTTACCTGTGGTTATGCCTCTTTTTAAATATTTTACGCGTTCTCGCAAATGACCAAAATAATCATTAGTTCCTAAAACTACCCTTCTAAAACTTGCTAATTCTTTATTATAAGCTAACATAGCTTTTCTATCAGCAACTGGTAAAGTGCTATTGTTTAAAGCATTTATATTAAAGGCCGTTTTTTCGGTTAAATTTTCGGTTTGTCCGCCTTTCACTAAAATTAATTGTACAAAATACTTTCCAGGTACAGCGGGTTGACCCAAATCTGGTGAATAATATGGATTTGTTATATCGGGTTCGTTAAAATTTATTGGCACAGTAATTTCATATCTGCAATCCCAAACAAACTTTTTTAAACCCTTAGTCGCTGCTTGTTTATATTTTCTAACTTCCTTTCCTTCTTCATCAGTAATTACAGCCAAAACATAAGGTGCCTCTTCATTATCTTCCAATCTTAAACTATCTGCGCTTGGATAAAAAACATCTTTGTTATTTTTTGTTTTTTCCTTTTCGCTTTCTTTACGCAAATCTTTTATTGATTTATAGTCGTTTTTTAAGTGATAATATATCGTAGCTCCAACCTCAGGATTTGACGCTGTATAAAAACTCTCGCCCTGAAATGATTTTCCTTTATGTCCAAAAGGCTCTGCTAAATTATATACCAAAGCATCTTTAATCGGAAAAATTGTTGCCTTCTTATCTAACTCTTCTTGTTTAATGTTTTGTAACATTGTGTAGTTATCCAACACATAAAACCCTCTACCAAAAGTTGCAAGAACAATATCATTTTCTTCACGCTGAATAGCAATATCCTTTACACAAATACTTTTTGGCAATCCTGCAGTTAATTCAACCCAGTTTTTACCAGCATCTAAACTAAAATAAAAACCAAACTCAGTACCACAAAACAATAAATTAGGATTTACATGATCCTCGGCTACACTATACACAGCGCCATTTTCAGGTAAATTGCCACTAATGTTTGTCCATGTTTTTCCTTTATCGCTTGTTTTCATTAAATAAGGTTTAAAATCGCCTTGCCTGTGATTATTAAATACTGCGTAAGCTACCCCTTCGTTATGCAGAGATGCTAACATGAAATTTACCAGTGGTTGCATTTTATAAGGTCCTGCTTGTATTTGTGGTATGCCAGCAATGTTATCAATTTTTGTCCAAGTGCCTCCTACATTTTCTGTTACTTGAATTAAGCCATCATCTGTTCCTGCATAAATTAAATTTTCGTTTTTCGGACTCTCAGCTAATGCTGTAATGTTGCCAAAAATAGAAGTGCTCGCATTTTTTGCAACTGCATCCACACTCCACACTTTGCCCATTATGGGGAATTTATTCCTATCTAAACCTCTTGATAAATCAGGGCTTATAACTTGCCAACTATCACCTCTATTATTACTTTTAAACACTTTATTACCTGCAAAATAAATGCGTTTGTTGTCAAAATTGCTTATAATTATTGGCGCATCCCAATTAAAGCGGTAGGCAGCTTCTCCTTCTTTTTCCATTGGTTTAATATAAACAGTTTCACCGTTTTGTTTATCAAATCTTACCAAACCACCATATTGACTTTCGCTGTAAACAATATTTGGTTCTTTAGGGTCTACCCTACTTTGAAAACCATCGCCACCAGTGGTTACAAACCAATCGGTATTTATTATACCACTTGCACTTTTTGTTTTGCTTGGTCCGCCAAGGGTATTATTGTCTTGAGTTCCTCCATAAATATTGTAAAATGGTTTTGCATTATCTACACAAACACGGTAAAATTGAGTTATTGGTAAATTGCCGAAAAAACGCCAAGTTGCAGCACCATCAAAGCTTTCGTAAAGGCCTCCATCGCAACCAACTAAATAATGATTGGTGTTATCAGGGTCTACCCAAATAATGTGGTTATCTACATGTTTATTTTTTTCGCCTAGGCCTTTAAATGTTTTTCCTCCATCAGCAGTAACTGTTAACCATGTATCCATTACATAAATCTTATCTGCATTTTTAGGGTCGGCAATTATTTCTTGATAGTAGTTACCATCAGTAGCTTTACCACTTTGTTTTTCAAAACTAGCGCCATAATCAGTGCTTTTATAAAAACCTTTGTTATCGCGGCCTTCGCACATGGCATATACAATTTCAGGTTTTGTTGGAGGAATTGCAATGGTTATTCTTCCCACATCACCACTTGGCAAGCCATTCGTTAATTTATTCCACGTGGCTCCTGCATCGGTACTTTTATAAATGGCGCTTTCTGGTCCACCACTTATGTATGTCCACTCGTGCCTACGACGCTGGTGCGCAGCCGCAAACAAAATATTAGAATTTGTTGGGTGAATGATTACTTCGTTAAACCCTGTATTTTCACTTACATTTAATACTTGTTTCCATGTTTTACCTCCATCCGTTGTTTTATAAATACCTCGCTCACCACCACTCCTCCATACTGAACCATAGGCGGCAACGTAAACTACATCACTATTAGTTGGGTCAATTGCAATCATACCAATATGTTCTGATTTTGGAAGTCCAACATTTTTAAAGGATTTACCAGCATCTTCGCTTTTATAAACCCCATCTCCATAACCCACAGCGCGTTGGTTGTTATTTTCGCCACTACCAACCCAAACAATATTCGGATTATTTTTATCTATTGCCAAGCAGCCAATTGAATAGGCATCCATACCATCGCCAATAGGCTCAAAGGTAACACCAGCATTACTGGTTTTAAATACACCTCCAGCACCAGCCGCAATGTACCACTCGCTTTTATTTTTAGGGTTAACAACTAAATCTACAATTCTACCTGAGGTAACAGCTGGGCCAATGCTTCTAAAGGCCAAACTTGAATAAGTTTCGGAGTTGATAAGCGCTGGCTTAGGCGCAGTAGTTGGTGTAGCTTTAGTAGAATTAGCTTTTTGAGAAAATAAATTGGTTGAGATGGATAACAAAACAAAACCAGTAAAGATGTAATTTGACTTCATATAAATTATAGGCTAAATGTATTAATAATTTGGAGATTAAGAAGTTAAAGCGATTAAATTAAATTTATTTTTAAGTTGATGTTAATTAATCAAATAAGAATTGATGAAGATTAACTAACTATTTATTGCTTATACATCAAATGTTTTCGTATTTGAAATCTTGAAATTTGAAAAAATAATTTTGTTAATAATTTGTTAATAGTCTATTATTCAAATAATTATTGTATCTTTGACGCCAGAAAGTAAAAAAGCCTCGCCAATTTTTGTCGGCAAGTAGCATTAAAGCAAGGTTTTTTAAGCTTTAATGTATAATTAAAAATTTTAAAAATGACGTTTCAAGAAATTGGTCTCAACAGCGACCTGTTAAAAGCTGTTACCGAACTTGGTTTTCAGACCCCTACCCCTATTCAACAACAAACAATTCCACTACTAAGCAAAGAAGCCGTTGATATGGTTGCTTTAGCACAAACTGGTACTGGTAAAACTGCGGGTTTTGGTTTACCATTATTAAACCTTATTAACACAAGCGATAGAACAGTGCAAGCCTTAATACTTGCCCCTACACGTGAGTTATGTGTACAAATTACCAACGATATAAAAAATTATGGTAAATACATGAAAGGCTTTGCTGCCACAGCTATTTATGGTGGCGCACGTATTGACGGGCAAATTAGAGAAATTAAACAAGGTGTTCAAGTAGTAGTTGCTACACCTGGTCGTTTAATTGATATGATTGAACGCCGTGTTATAAATTTAAACGCCATTAAAATTGTGGTGTTAGATGAAGCTGATGAGATGCTGAACATGGGCTTTAAAGAAGATTTAGATATTATTTTAAAAGAAACACCTAACACAAAAAATACGTGGTTATTCAGTGCTACAATGCCTAAAGAAGTTGAGCGCATTGCAAAAAACTATATGAACAAACCGGTAGAATTAACTACTGGTAAAAGAAATGAAGGTGCAGATAATTTAGAACACATTTATTATTTAGTACAAGGGCGCGATCGTTACTTAGCTTTAAAACGTGTGGCAGATTACTACCCAGATATTTTTGGAATTATTTTTTGCCGTACAAAAGCCGAAACACAAGAAGTTGCAGATAGTTTAATTAAAGATGGTTATAGTGCAGATGCTTTACACGGCGATTTATCACAAAGTCAACGCGATTTTGTTATGAAACGTTTCCGTAGCCATACACTTCAAATGCTTGTTGCTACTGATGTTGCAGCACGTGGTATTGATGTGAATGATGTTACCCACGTTATTAATTACAACTTACCCGAAGATGTGGAAAATTACACGCACCGTACCGGACGTACTGCCCGTGCTGGTAAAAGTGGTATTGCTGTGGCTATTATTACACCAAAAGATCAAGGTAAAATTAAGGATATTGAGCGTATAATTAAAAAACAATTTACACGTAAGCCAGTTCCTAACGGATCGGATGTGTGCGAAAAACAATTATTAAACTTGGTTCACAAAATTCATAATGTTGAAGTTAAGGACGAAGAAATTGAAAGTTTTTTACCAAAAATTTATGACGAGTTAAAAGATTTATCGAAAGAAGAATTAATAAAACGCTTTATTAGTGAGGAGTTTAACCGTTTTCATGAATACTATCAAAACGCGCCAGATTTGAATATTGAAAAAGGCGCTGTTGATGGTGCTTTTGGAAAACACCGCACCACGCGTTTCTTTGTAAACATGGGTCAAATGGATGGCTTTAATCACAATAGTTTAAAAGATTTTTTAAGCGATGCAGTTAAATTACACCCCCGTATGGTATTTAATGTAGATGTAAAAAGCAGCTTTTCGTTTTTCGAAACAGAGAGTAAGTTTGTAGACAACTTCTTAGGAATGAATGCACAAGATTTAGAATTTAATAATCGCAAAATATCGTTAGAAGTAAGTAATCGCAAAATGAAAGAAGGCGGAAGCAGCAGCGGCGGTGGAAGCAGAAAAAGTTTTGGTAGTGGTAAAAGCTTTGGCGGAGGCGGTTACAAAGGCGAAGGACGCAGCGGTGGCGGAAAGGACTTTGGAGGAAAAAGTCGCGAATTTAGTAAAGGGAAACGCAGAGATGGCGATAGCAAAGACCGAAGCGGTTCTTTTGAGAAAAAAGGCGAACGCAGAGAATCGAGTAGCGGGAGCTTTGAGAAAAAGAAAAGTTTTGGAAAAAGTAGATTTTAGATTACCAAACAAATTAAATATTATTTAAAATACTATTTAATTAAAAAATAAATAGCTACATTTACAACAATTAAAATCAGCCGCAAGGCACAACACAAAAAATAACAATGAAAAAAGGAACAGTAAAATTCTTTAACGTAACCAAAGGTTTTGGATTTATTAAAGAAGACAATGGACAAGAAATTTTTGTTCATGCAACAGGATTAAAAGAAAACATTAAGGACAACGACCAAGTATTGTTTGAAATACAAGAAGGTAAAAAAGGACTTAACGCAATTAACGTTGTACTAGATAAATAATATTTAGCACTTAACAATTGACTTAAAATTAAACTCTCTTTAAAAAAGAGAGTTTTTTTTATTTTACTAATTTGGGCACAATTTGGTTAGGGTTCACTCAAAATGTATAAAAATTAACTGAATCGACCTGCCTACGGCGGGCACGGGCAGCGAAGTGAAGATGTATAGAAATACTTCGAACTGAGCTAACGACGAGTCAGTTAATTTTTATCAAGCCAAAAACACAAATAAAACTCTATTTTTATCTGTAAAGATTTTCTCAAAAGAGTTCAAAAAACTTTGCACATAAAAATGGATTTAACCCTTACATCTCTTATCAATTGGCATATTTGCGTTTTTGAGTGAACTCTAATTAGGGTTCAGTCAGATTTTGCCGTGATTAAAATTAATTTAAATTGTATATCTAAAACTTTGCAATAGGCTGCTTTCATAAACAAAGTTACTAAAGAAAATTTTACTCTGCCCCACGTTATACTAACGAGTAACTCTACTTCACATTATCCATTCCTACTACCCCATCTATAGCCATCATTTTCAATCCCAGCTAAATCCAAAACTCTATCTACAATGGTGGCGGCAAGTTCTTCAAACGTTTTTGGTAAGCTATAAAACGATGGCGATGCAGGGCAAATAATTCCGCCAGCCTCTGTAACCGTTTTCATGTTATTAATATGAATTAAACTCAAAGGCGCATCGCGCGTTATTAAAATTAATTTTCTTCTTTCCTTTAACATTACATCAGCCGCGCGTGTAATTAAATCGTTACTTACACCGCTTGCAATCCTAGCCATAGTGCCCATACTGCAAGGACAAATTATTAACGTAGTATATTTTGCCGAGCCTGATGCTATTGGCGACATAAAATCGTTTTTACCGTATGTTTTAAATGAATAATTTTCGTACGCTTTGTTCTGCAATTCAAACTGCCAAACGGTTTTAGCATTATCACTGAATACCAAACTCACCTCCGAAAACTGTTCCTTAATTTTAGAAATTTTATCCAACAACACTTTTGCGTAAACGCTTCCACTGGCGCCAGTTACCGCAATGGCTAATTTATAGTTACTCTGCATTTTTTGATTTTACCTTTAGTTTATAAGAAACAACCAAAGTAAGTATATTGTTGAACATTCCTACACCAAAAATTCGGGTTAAGGCATTTGGATAAAAAACGCTAGTTGAACCTAAACGATTGTTCCGAATTGGTACTACAGAGTTACTTGAGCGTACTTCTATTACAAAATTATTTTTAATTGGTCTGCCTAGTCCAATATTAAAACAAAAATCACTTTTATTAAACGGAAAAACATTATTCCAATTGCCAGCTTCAGTATCTTCTTGGTAATTTATTAAATAGGCATAACTAGCCCCAACACTGGCAAAATAGAGCTTGTTTAAATTAATTTTAAATTGCAAAGGCATCTCAACATAATTCAAATTAACTCTGTAAAAACGTAAATCGCCTTTCTCTGGTTTAGGGTTGTGTCTTGCTCCTTTTTGTGAAAAAAAAATACCAAAATTCAAATTTAGTTTTTTGCTCAATCGCGCTTCAACAGCTAAGCCGCCTAAAATGCCAAATTTATTGTAGCCACTAAAATTATCGCCATTTACCTGACACGCATTAAAGCCAGCGCTGGGCATTAAAGCAAATACTTCTTTATTTTCGCTACTTTGTGCACTAGCAAAAAAAAAGGATAAAACTGCAACTATTACACCAACTAATTTGATACAGTAAATTTACAAAAATAATTGTTTAGGTTCTATAATTTATAGCAACCATACACTCTAAAAACAATTACCTTTGGCTTTATGAACACCAATTTAGATGCCAACGAAGACAACCTCAGTCCTACTGATAAAGAAGTAGAACGTGCCCTAAGGCCAATAGTTTTTGACGATTTTAGCGGGCAAGAAAGTGTGGTAGATAATTTACGGGTGTTTGTGGCAGCTGCCAAACAACGCAGCGAAGCCTTAGATCATGTGTTATTACACGGACCACCGGGATTAGGAAAAACTACCTTAGCCCATATAATTACAAATGATTTAGGAGTAAATTTAAAAGTAACTAGTGGGCCGGTGCTCGATAAACCAGGCGATTTAGCGGGTTTACTTACCAATTTAGAACCATTTGATGTACTGTTTATTGATGAAATTCATCGCCTAAGCCCAATTGTTGAGGAATACTTGTACTCGGCAATGGAGGATTTTAAAATAGACATTATGATTGATAGTGGACCAAATGCACGTACAGTTCAAATTAAATTAAATCCGTTTACTTTGGTAGGAGCAACAACCCGCAGTGGTTTGCTTACAGCGCCATTGCGTGCACGTTTCGGAATTACAAGTAGATTAAATTATTACAACAGTAAAGTACTTACAAACATTGTTGAACGAAGTAGCACAATTTTAAACGTACCCATTACACAAGAAGCAGCTTACGAAATAGCGCGCCGTAGCCGAGGCACACCTAGGATTGCAAATGCATTATTGCGGAGAGTGAGAGATTTTGCCCAAATAAAAGGAAACGGTAGCATTGATATTGAAATTGCAACCTATTCATTAAAAGCATTAAATGTAGATAAAAACGGCCTGGATGAAATGGACCACCGAATTTTGACATGCATTATTGATAAATTTAAAGGAGGCCCGGTAGGAATAAATACTATAAGCACGGCTGTTGGTGAAGAAGCTGGTACTATTGAAGAAGTTTACGAACCTTTTTTGGTACAAGAAGGGTATTTGGTAAGAACGCCACGTGGCCGCGAAGCCACAGAAATGGCTTACAAACATTTAGGCAAAAGTATTTGGAAACAAAATGGAGGTCTGTTTGATTCTTAAAAATGATGGAAATTTTATTTAAACATTTTAATGGGCTTACAGCCAAACAAGTTTATCAATTTTTAAAATTACGAAGCGAGGTATTTGTAGTTGAGCAAACGTGTATTTATCAGGATATGGATGGATTGGACGAAGATGCTTACCATTTGTTATTTTATAAAAAAACAGAATTGGTAGCCTATGCGCGTATTTTAAAACCCAATACCAATTATAAAACGCCATCCATTGGCAGAGTGATTGTTCAACAAAAGCAACGCAAAAAAAAGTTGGGCTTTGCTTTAATGCAAGAAGCTATTAAACAAACCGAACAAACATTTAACACTAAAACAATTACCATTTCTGCACAAGTATACCTCTTAAAATTTTATATCTCTTTGGGCTTTAAATCTGTTGGTCAAGGCTATTTAGAAGATGGCATACCGCACGTGAAGATGGTGAGGGTGGGTATGTAATTAAACTACTTTTTTAATCTTGTTAATTTCAAGTAAAAAATATTAAACAAAACCTTCGCGTAAATCAATGCCAATCATACCCACAATGTCTGCATTGCTTTGCTCTTGGGGTTCTTGCTAAACCTTTACATTTTTGGCAATAATTAAGTAATTCTTTCCTGTTCCTTTTAATCAAATTCTCGGCAATGGTTAATTGCAATTTAGCTTTTCCTAACTCTAAAAGCTTATTTGTCTTTTCATCTTTGAAACCATAAATAAATTCTATTTTATCTGAACCTCTTGCACTATTTCTTAAGGTTTCTTCTCCACTAATCGTTAGTCCAGAACGAGTGAGTGCACGAATTTCTTCTGGCAACATCCAATCCCTGCATTGTTCAAGTAGATATTTTTTTAATTCATCTGTCATTAACTTAATTAACTCTGGTTAACAGCCTGCAATCAAGCGTTAATTCTTCAGCATTAAATTAACAACACTCACTAAAGAAATCACTTTTCAATTCTATCCCCTAAATTAAAACCCAACAAACCCCCTCACCTGCTCCTCACAAACTGTTTGTTGTGCTTCGGTGTTAAAGCCCGATTTATCCTCGTTATAGTGTTTATCTACCATCGATATTGGTAATTTGTTAAAGTAAACATTCAATTTTAAATAATTTAATATTCCTGTTAAATGCTCCATGCCTCTTAAATTACCGGCTCTACCAGTGCTTACTCCAACCAAACAGGCCTTTTTGTTTGTCCACTCTTTTGGTGAAACGCTATCTAAAAATACTTTTAAAACACCCGGAAAACTACCATTGTACTCAGGTACCACAAATATAAATTTAGAATAACCTCGCACGTATTTTTCAATAAGCTGATCGTACTCCACAGTTCTTTTACCATAAAGTTCCTGAGCAACTATGCCCTCGGGCAAATTTGTGAAACTCAACACATCGCTCTCTAAGCCAAGCTTTGTTACAATAGCTTTGTATATTTCGCTTACTACCATAGAGTTGCTGTTAGGTCGGTTGGTAGCGCTTATTACTAAAATTTTTTCCATAAAAATTTATCAACAATGTTTTAATTACTTTTTGTTTTTGTTAAAAACTATAAACACACAAAGGTGGGAATAAGTTTAACTTTACCCTAAAGCATTGCACTAATTTTATGAACATTACTTATTACGGTCATTCTTGTTTTGGAATTGAAGTAAACGGCAAACATTTATTGTTTGATCCTTTTATAACACCTAACGAAATGGCAAAACACATTGATATTAAATCGGTTAAAGCAGACTATATTTTAATTTCGCACGGACACGAAGACCACATGGCCGATGCAGAGGTAATTGCAAAACGCACCAATGCTGAGGTTATTTGCAGTTGGGAAATTAACGTTTGGCTAGGAAAAAAAGCTGTAAACAACATTCACCCAATGAACATTGGTGGAAAAATTAAACGCGATTTTGGAAATATTAAAGCCGTGGTTGCTATGCACAGCAGTAGTTTACCAGATGGCACCTATGGAGGAACCGCAATGGGCTTTGTTATTGAAACAGAACAAGGTAATTTTTACTATGCGGGTGATACCGCATTAACCTACGATATGAAATTAATTGGCGATTACCGTAAAATAGATTTTGCCTTTTTACCAATTGGCGATAATTTTACTATGGGTGTAGATAATGCCATAATTGCAACCGAATTTATTAAATGCGATGATATTATTGGCATGCACTACGACACATTTGAGCTTATAAAAGTTAACAAGGAAGAAGCAATAACAAAATTTAAAAATCATGGAACTTCGCTAACATTGATGAATATTGGCGAAACCATATCAAAATAAATAAAGATGGGGAAAGTAATTGCAATAGCAAATCAAAAAGGTGGAGTAGGAAAAACCACTACCGCCATAAACCTAGCAGCTAGCTTAGCAGTATTAGAATACAAAACTTTATTGATTGACGCCGACCCTCAATCCAACGCTACATCAGGTGTGGGTATTGATCCTGCTCAAATTAAAACAGGCTTGTACGAATGTATTATTGATAGCGTTAATCCTAAAGACGCGGTGTTAAAAACAGATACACCAAATTTATTTTTATTACCTACCAATGCAGATTTGGTGGGGGTTGAGCTAGAGCTGGTAAACCTTACCAACCGCGAATACATGATGAAAAAAGCGATTGATAAAATAAAAGATAAATACGATTTTATTATTGTTGATTGCTGCCCGTCATTAGGTTTAACGGTTATAAACTCTTTGTGTGCTGCAGATTCAGTAATTATTCCTGTACAATGCGAATACTTTGCACTTGAAGGTATGGGAAAATTATTGCAAACTATAAAAATTGTACAAACACATTTAAATACTGGCTTAGATATTGAAGGCGTGTTGCTTACCATGTATGATGGGCGTTTACGCCTTGCCAACCAAGTTGTTGAAGAGGTAAAAACACATTTTCAAGACATGGTATTTGATACTTTGGTACAACGCAACACAAAATTGGCCGAAGCACCGAGTTTTGGAAAAACAATTATAATGCACGATGCAGCTGGTAAAGCCAGTAACAATTATTTGAATTTAGCCCGCGAAATTTTGCAACGTAATGGCTTAACCAAAATTAGTGATAAACACCGCACCATTAAAATGGATGCCGAAGAATTAAGCGAAGATCTTTAAAATTAAATTGATAAATATATAAACTAAAATAACCACCCAAATAAAAAGGTTATTAAATAGTACCAAAAAATGAGTAAAAAACCAGCATTAGGAAGAGGATTGAGCGCATTATTAGAAAATGCTAAAACCGATATTACCACCAAACAAATTGGAGAAAATGCTCCAACAGTTAACTCCGTTTCTTTATTAAAAATTAAAGATATTGAGGTAAACCCTTTCAATCCACGTTCTAACTTTGAAGAAATTGCATTACAAGAATTATGTGATAGTATTAAACAACACGGCATTATACAACCACTCACTGTTAGAAAATTGGGTTACGATAAATACCAATTAATCTCTGGCGAACGCAGATTCAGGGCCTCGCAACTTGCCGGCTTAAAAGAAGTTCCAGCTTACATACGCGTTGCCGATGATCAAGCGATGTTAGAAATGGCCTTGGTGGAAAACATCCAACGTGAAGACTTAGACCCAATTGAAGTATCGCTTTCTTACAAACGTTTAATTGACGAGTGCAACTTAACACAAGAACAATTAAGTGAAAAAGTTGGTAAACAACGCAGTACTGTTACTAATTTTTTACGCTTACTAAAACTACCTGCACCTATACAAAAAGCCTTGCGCGATAGAGAATTAAGCATGGGACACGCAAAGGCATTGGTTAGTATTGATAATGAAGACAGGCAATTAGCAATTTTTGCTTTAACAGTAGAACAAGATTTATCGGTAAGGCAAATTGAAGATTTGGCACGTGGCGAAAAATTAAAACTTAGTCCGAAATTAACACGTGTAGAAAAACCGTTAGCTACAGAAGATGTAATTATTACCAAACAATTAGAAAAGATTTTTAATAAATCTTATAGCTTTAAGCGCAACAGCAACGGCGGCGGAACAATAGCCTTAACCTTTAGCAATAACGAAGAACTACAACACATTGTTTCTTTTTTTGGGATTGAGTAGGAAATTAATTCAAATTTAATTTACGAAAAATACATCTGCTTGCAGGCCATTATGCATATACTTTAACAATTAAGGTAACTATAAACAAAAAAATATGAAAAATAGTTTGTATCAATGTTGTAGTTAATGCTAATTTTTAAAACACATTCTTATTAACAAAGTCTTTTAAATTTTCAATACTCGTTCATCTAAAAAACATCTGTTTCTGTTAATTACTTAATGGCAATTCAAAAGGCTATATATCCAGTTGGAGTTATAACGCCACCTGAGTCTAATGTTCAGTTGATACCATATTTTATCGGCAATTAGACTGTAGAAGTCGAGTTATAGACGAACTGTCTGTCTTATTAAGGGTTATCCCGATTTAGGAACTGTTAGGATTTCTTACAAGTATTTCATTGGGAAATCCTTACAGTTACTTAATCGAAGATAGTTCTCTTTTTGAATTTTCAGTTTAGGGTTTATCTCAGCTCTAACTGCTCTATAGTTAATAATTATTTATTGATGAAAGTGGTTTATTGAGCTTTCAACTCGCTTATAAATGTGCCTTATTCCTTTAAAAAATAAGTATCTCTTAAATCAATAAAGTCCTTTTGGAGAATAAAATTTGAGGCTTAAAAAATGATAAACTCAATTAAACACCCTTTGAATAAAATATTTTGTAAGTAATTTATTTTTCATATCTTTATCGTAATATTGCAATATAGTAATAATTATGGGAGCAACAAACATTGATAATTTTACCGAGAAACAAAATGCTATTGCTACGCTCATTAAGGCCCTTGCGCATCCAGCTAGAGTTGCAATAGTTGAGTATTTAATGAAGGTCGACACGTGTATCTGTGGAGACATTGTTAATGAATTGCCTTTAGCTCAGCCTACCGTTTCACAACACCTAAAAGAATTAAAAAATGCTGGCATTATTAAAGGTAGCATAGAAGGCAATGCTATTTGTTACTGCATTGACGAAAAGGCATTAAATAAACTAAGAAGCTATTTCGCAAACATAACTAACAAGTTGGAAATGAAAAAAATTAATTGTTGCTAATAACATAATAATAATAAATATAATGAAATTATCAGAAATAAAGAAGCATTTAAGCTCTGCAGAAGCTGTAAATATTGTCTTGCAGGATGGAACTGAAGTACCTGAACATTTCCATATTACTGAAATTGGCTTAATAAATAAAAGCTTTATTGACTGTGGAGGGACAATCAGAAATGAGAAGGTGGTAAATTTTCAACTATGGAACGCAAACGATTTTGATCATCGGTTAAAACCGCTAAAATTACTTAACATTATTAGATTATCAGAAGAAAAATTGGATATAGAAGATTTAGAAATTGAAGTTGAATATCAAACAGAAACAATTGGTAAGTATAGTTTAGATTTCGATGGAAAAAACTTTATTCTTATTTCAAAACAAACTGCGTGTTTGGCTCTTGATAGTTGTGGCGTTACCAAAGATAAATTAAAAGTGAATTTATCAGAGTTATCAACTAAAAATTCATGTAAACCTGGCGGTGGCTGTTGTTAAGTATATGAAAAAGATAATAAATTATTTTAGCAGACATAAACGTTTTTTAATTATTCTAGCAGGGGTCATTGGCTTAAATTTATATTACGGCTTCGACCCAAGATTTACGTTAATAAACTTGCTATGGATATTTATAAGTGTTGTTAACATCGATTAATTATGAAAAAAATTTTAGTTCTATGCACAGGCAATAGTTGCCGAAGTCAAATTGCTGAAGGTTACTTGCGTTATCTTGCGGGCAATAAAGCATTGGTTTATAGCGCGGGTGTTGAAACGCATGGCGTAAATCCAAGAGCAGTTTCCATAATAAAAGAAGATGGTATTGATATTTCTCAACACACTTCAAACAACATAAACGAATACTTGAGCATTGACTTTGATTTTGTAATCACGGTTTGCGATAATGCCAAAGAACGTTGCCCATACTTTCCCACAACGGCCAAAAAATTTCACCACAATTTCCCCGACCCTGCAAAATCAATCGGTACAGAGGAAGATATTTTAGAATCCTTTCGCCAAGTGAGGGAAATGATTAAAACTTATTGTAAGCAGTTTGTAATTGACAACTTGTAATGGTTCCTGAATTGAGTTAGAACAAGCTAGGTTACTCCAGTTCTACAACTCCTTTCCTAAAAATTCAACTCCCAAAACATCCTACAATCTCTCTACAAATAAACTCTGCTGCATTGCCATCGCCGTAATATTTTGGGTAAACTAAATTTTTGTTATTATACAACTTTGCAAATGCTTCTTTAATTCTGGTTTCATTAGCATCGGTAACAATAGCCGAACCACAATCCACAAGCTCTACCCACTCTGTTTCGGGGCGCAAAATAATACAAGGTTTTTCAAAATAAAAAGCTTCTTTTTGCACGCCACCGCTATCTGTCATAACCAAAGTACAATTTTTTTCTAAATCAATCATTTCTAAAAAACTTGCTGGTTCAATAACTTTTAAAAGCGGATTTGTTGTTACTTTTTCATACAAATCTTTATTTAAATTACTTTGTAAAAGCTTTGCTGTACGAGGGTGCAAAGGCAACACAACTGGTAAATTATTTGTTATAGCTATTTCATTTATTGCGCTAAACAAGGCAGTTAAATTGGCTGGTACATCCGTATTATTATTTCGGTGAATGGTTGCCAAAATAAATTCTTTATCCTTTAAATTTAGTTTACTTACTAAGTCAGAATTTTTTTCGGCCACCCCACTAAAATGCAAACTGTTATCGTACATAACATCGCCACAATGGTAAATTTTAGGATTATTTGCTGTGTAAGGCGCTTGGGCATTGGTATTAAAGCCCTCTTAATTAAATTATCGTACCCAGTTTTTGTAGGAGAAAACAACAAAGTACTTACATGATCGCACATTACTCTATTTACTTCTTCGGGCATTGCTTTGTTGTGCGAACGCAATCCCGCCTCAATGTGAATTATAGGAACGTGAATTTTACTTGCCGCAATTCCGCCTGCTAAAGTAGAATTTGTATCACCGTATAGCACCAAAGCGTTTGGTTTTTCGGTTATTAAAATTTCTTCAATGCCTTCAATCATTTTGGCAGTCTGTTTTCCGTGACTACCGCTTCCAACATTCAAATTATAATTAGGTTGTGGTATTTGTAATTCATCAAAAAATACAGAACTCATATTGGTATCGTAATGTTGCCCGGTATGCACTATGACTTCCGTAATTTGATGGCTAAATCTATTTTTTATTGCCCGGCTTAATGCTGCAGCTTTTATTATTTGTGGCCTTGCGCCTATTATGGTTACAATTTTTATCATTGCTGTAAATATATCTTATTTTTTAAAGTTTTCCGTTATCGTTAAAACTAAAGTAATCTTGGTCGCCAATTATTATGTGATCGTTCAAGATAATATCAAATAAGTTTAAGGCTTGTTTTATTTGTTTTGTAATTTTTTCATCAGCACAGCTTGGGTCTAAATTTCCGCTTGGGTGGTTATGTGCAATTATAATAGAACTTGCATTTAGCTCTAATGCTTGTTTACAAACAATTCTAACATCTACAACGGTGCCAGCAATACCACCTTTACTGATACACACATCTTTTATTAGTTTTAAATTTCTGGTTAGAAATAGCACCCAAAATTCTTCATGTGGCAAATCACTCAACCGTTTTTGTAAAATTTGATAAGCCGCATTGCTTGTTCTTACTTCCAACTTATCAAAAGAAATGGTATCGGTTCTTCGTCGACCTAATTCAAAAGCCGCAGCAATAGTAATAGCCTTTACCTCCCCTACTCCTCGGTACTTTTTTAAATCATTAATACTCAATTTTGCTAAATCATTTAAATTGTTGTTGTTTTCTTTTAGCATCCTTTGCGCTAACTGTAATGCAGTTTCGTTCTTATTACCAGATGCCATTATTATTGCCAAAAGCTCTGCATCACTTAAAGTGTGCCTGCCATTATTTAATAATTTTTCACGCGGTCGGTCGTCTTCAGCTAAAGATTTTATTGATAAGTGTTTATAATCTTCTCCCATATTAATTATCCACTAAACTAATAAAAATTTTACTTTTGCAACAATGTCCTTTATAAAAGCCGAGTCGTTTCAAATTTTTGCAATAAAAGAGTTTAGGTTGTTTGTGGCCATGCGCTTTTTCTTAACTCTTGCAATTCAAATGCAATTTGCAACCATTAGTTTACAAATTTATTACGAGTACACTAAATCTGATTTAGCGCAAGGTATGCTAGGCCTAACCGAAGCGCTTCCAGCAATTGTGTGTTGCTTTTTTAGTGGTCATTTTTCGGATAAATTTTCTCGTAAAAAAATATTAATAGTTGGTGTTGTAAGTTTATTAATTAGTGCTTTATTTTTAGTAGCAAACGCCCTACCTAATTTTAACCTAGCCAAAAGCTTTGGTGTAATTAGTTTGTACGTTATTGCTTTTTTGTTTGGCATTATTCGCTCGTTATTTGCAGCAACTACACACCCATATATGAGCCAACTTGTGCCACGCAATTTTTACACCCATTCTGCAACATGGAATAGCACTGCTTGGCAAGTTGGGGCTATCCTTGGCCCTGTTTTAGCAGGAATAATTTATTCCTTAAACGTAAAACAAAACGCATACATCTGTCATTTATTAGATTGTGTTTTCTTTTTAATTTCTTTTGGTTGTTTACTGCTAATAAAAAATAAAGGCATTCCTGAAAAATCAGAGACTGCGGAAACATTTACACAAGGTTTAAAACAAGGTTTGCGTTTTGTTTTCAAGAACAAAATGGTACTTAGCGCCTTATCGCTTGATTTATTTGCTGTACTTTTAGGTGGCGCTGTGGCATTGCTGCCTTCTTTCAACGATAAAATTTTACACCTTGGCCCACAATTTTATGGTGTTTTAAGAACGGCTCCTGCTATTGGTGCTGTAGTAATGGCATTGATAATGGCATTTTATCCGCCAGCAAAAAAAGCGGGCTTGGCTTTACTATTAAGTGTTGCAGCCTTTGGTCTTTTTACAATAGTTTTTGCAATTAGCACCACTTTTTGGTTAGCCTTTTTGGCTTTGGCACTCACAGGCGCTTTTGATAACGTAAGCGTTGTGGTGCGGCACAGCATTTTACAATTAAGCACACCTAACCACATGCGCGGCCGGGTAAGTGCCATAAATAGTATGTTTATTGGGAGTAGCAACGAAATTGGTGCTTTTGAAAGCGGCGTTACATCTAATTGGTTTGGCTTGGTACCAAGTATTATTTTAGGCGGTTGCTTAACGGTAGGCGTTGTAATTACCACAAATATTATAAATCCAGCACTTAAAAAATTAGATTTGAGTAAGCTATGAAACAAGAAGAATTAAAAGAATTTTTAGAAGAAGCTTACTATAAATACAACTCAAAAAGTTTTATTGATAACGACCCTATTTGTATTCCGCATTTATTTACAAAGCCTTTAGATATTGAAATAGCAGGCTTTTTAAGCGCTACAATCGCTTGGGGAAACAGAAAATCTATCATAGCAAATGGGAATAAACTCATGCAGTTAATGGATTTTACGCCGTATGATTTTATAATTAATTCAACAAAAAAAGATTTACTACCGTTTGAGAAATTTGTTCATAGAACCTTTAATGGCAAGGACTGCGTGTTTTTTATAAATTCCTTAAAAAATATTTATTTAAAACATAAAAGCCTTGAGCAATGCTTTGCTGGCAATGGCAGCAATGTAAAAGATATCATTGTAAATTTTAGGAATGAATTTTTATCAACCAAACATTTACCGAGAGTAGAAAAACACGTATCTAACCCAGATGCTAATAGCAGCGCTAAACGCTTATGTATGTTTTTGCGTTGGATGGTTCGTAAAGACAAGCAAGGCGTTGATTTCGGCATTTGGAAATCTATTAATATGAATCAATTATGTCTGCCTTTGGATGTACACACGGGTAATATTGGCAGACAATTAGGGCTTTTGCAAAGAAAACAAAACGATTGGAAAGCCGTTGAAGAACTAACCAATAAATTGAAGGAGTTTGATGCTAACGACCCTGTAAAATATGATTTTAGTTTGTTTGGAATTGGTGTGAATAAAGCCTTGTAACAAAACTTATTAACCAATTTTTAATACTGTTATAAATACTACAATTTAGCCGTATATTTGCCAATTGCTTTTTTTTATGACCGAAGAGAACACCACAGCTAACGAAACGCGAAAATTATATCCTTACCAAGAACAGGCGGTTAAAAATATTTTAACCAAATTGGCAGAGCTTCCAAAAAATGCCAACTTGTTGTTTCAATTACCAACAGGTGGTGGCAAAACAATTATTTTTAGCGAAATTGCCCGCCAATATATTTTACAATACAACAGAAAAGTTTTAATACTTACCCACCGTATTGAGCTTGGAAAACAAACATCTGATGTGTTAAATAACCTTGGCATTACAAATAAAATTATTAATAGTGAGGTAAAGCAATTGCCTCAACAAAGCCACTACCAAAGCTTTACAGCCTTAGTAGAAACCTTAAATAACCGTTTACAAGATAACGACCAGTTTTTAGAGGATATTGGTTTAGTAATTGTAGATGAGGCACACAACAATTCGTTTAGAAAAATTTTTCATTATTTTGAAGATGTAAATATTTTAGGAGTTACCGCCACCCCTTTAAGTAGCAACAAGAAATTGCCACTTTATCAAACCTACCATAGTTTAATTGTTGGCGAGAGCATATCTGATTTAATTACCCAAGGTTATTTGTGCGAAGGAAAAACATTTAACTACGATGTAAATTTAAGCTCGTTACGTGTTGGAAATAATGGCGAATTTACCGTTGGTAGCCACGAATTACTATATACGCAAGCAATGATGCAAGGAAAGCTTATTGAGGCTTACGAAGAACATGGTAAAGGCAAAAAAACTTTGATTTTTAACGCAGGTATTTTAACCAGCCGTGTTGTTTACGAAACATTTAAAAAGAAAAATTTACCTGTAAGGCATTTGGATAGCACTTTTAGCGATAGAGATAGGGTTGAAACACTTGAATGGTTTAGAAATACAAAAGATGGTATTCTAACATCAGTTAGTATTTTAACCACAGGGTTCGATGAGCCTGAAGTTGAAACCATTATTTTAAACAGAGCTACCAAATCACTTACGCTTTATCACCAAATGATTGGACGTGGTAGCCGTGTGTTGCCGAACAAAAAGACGTTTAATATAATTGATTTAGGAAATAACTCGCGCAGGTTTAATTTGTGGCAATTCCCAATAGATTGGAAACACGTATTTGTTGCACCGCATTTGTACTTGGAGCAACGCTATAAAGATGAGTGGGATTATGAGTTAGAGAATGATTACGATTTACCACCAGAAATAAAAGAACGTTTTTTAAATTCGAGTGCTGAGGCATTTATAGTGCGCGAGCGTTATATGATGGCCTTACGCAAGGGATTAAAACCACAAGTTGTTTTAGAAGATAGCTTAGAGGACCATTTTGGAAGGATTAAAGACAATGCGTCTGACTTTGATGAAGCTTTAGAACTTTTTAACTTATTAAGCGAAGAAATGCGTTACCGAGTAAACCAATTTGGAAAATGCATCAACTCCACCCGCAACCACATCGATCATCAATCGCAAATGTATATGAGTAAATTGCGGAGAAGGATATCGAATTATTTTGTAGAGTAGTTATATTTAATTTTAAGTTGAAATATTTTTTAACTCAAATTTGATTAACTCCCTTTCTTGAAAAATGGAAAACGTTTTTAATATGGTTAACCAGATAATCAACAATTAAGCCCAGAGAAACTATGCAAATAAAGTTTAATAGAATTTGAGTAATAAATAAGTGCCGTTTTACTTCTAAGGTATCTGCACTATAAGAGAGTATTGCATTTGCGGTTGTTAAAATTGATAAAACCAGAATTAATACATAAATGCGATTACCTGTTTTAAAGAATAAAAAACTAACGATTCCTATAACTAAAATTGCAAATAGGAAAGAAAAACAAGGAAAAACCAAATCTACTTTTTTATGAAAATTAGTTGATTCGCGGATGTAGCCAAAATAAGGTGAACATAAAATTCTGCTAATTTTTTCAGGTGATTCATCTTTCATAAGCAGATAAGATGGATGCGATAACAGAAAGTTTTGGAATGTTTTTTTTCCATCTTTAACTATCCAATTGAATAAAGGTGTGTAAGTTGAATCAAAGTATTTAGAATAAACAACACCTCTCAATGCATCATCGTCAACATTTTCAATTGGTTTAAAATCTTCAACAATTTTTAATGGCGTTGGCATCCCTTTGCTTTTAAACCAATCTAAATATTCGCTTTTCTTTACTACCCTTCCAACAATAGAATTAAATAACGGTAACTTGTAACGTTCACCTTGGTTGGCTGTATAATCTTGAACAAAAAATAGAATAACCGAAAACAATACAAGAATAGAATTCTTAACCCTAACTTTTTCTTCCCTCTTTTTTATAAAAACAATAAAGTTTAAAATTGAAAACAATAAAATGATATAAGGCCAAGTATCTCTGGTAAACGAGAATAAAACGCTGACAAAGATGATAAGAACTAAGTTCAGAGTTGATTGGTTTTTGTAATAGAGAAATAATGTGCCTAGCCATGCAAATAAAAACGTCATGGATAATGATTCAGATAAAATTGTATATGACCAGCCAACAATGTTCCACCATAAAAAAAAGAAAACTAACACGCAAAGATGTAGTATTTTTGAAATTTTTGACTGAAAAAACTTAATAAAAGTGAGCGAAATAAAAACTACACTTATAAAATATAAGACTTTTTGAAATAGAACCATTTTGTAAGGGTCGCCATCAACTAATTTAAGAAAAAGTGGTAAAGTAAAGGGTCTAGGAGCAAACCATTGTCGAGGTTTTGGAGCAAAAAAGTCAAAAGAAAACAGTTCAGCTTTAGATTGTGTAATGTAGTCTGAAGAATCAGGGAAAGATTCCCAAACAGGAAGTATTTCCATGCAGTCGATAAAGAGAACATAATAAAAAAAAGCAAATATTAAAACACAAAGTGCGTAAAAAGTAACGTTAATTATTTTATTATTTGCAAACATAATTTTTAAGTCTGACCCAGCTAAAGGTATTATTTTTTAACAAATCTAATCTCTAAATATAAAAAAGGAGTAAAGATTAAAAAAATCACCTCCCACATTAAACCTTTGCTTATTTTTAAAGTCCAATAACTAAATCCTATTAAAATTGGCTAAATTAAGTGATAACGAAATTTTAATGCTCTATAAATCAGAGGCTACAAGAAATTCGGCGCTCACCCATTTAATTAACAATTACCAACAACGCCTGTACTGGCATATTCGTAAAATTGTTATAAGCCATGATGATGCCGATGATGTGCTACAAAACACCTTTATAAAAATTTGGAAAGGTTTAGAAAATTTTAAGGAAGAAAGTCAGCTTTATACATGGATGTACCGCATTGCCACCAACGAAAGTTTAACCTTTTTAAAACAAAAGCAAAAACAAAATACTACCTCCATTCACCCTATAGAGTACAGTTTAAGTAAAAGCTTAGAAAGCGATACTTACTTTAAAGGCGATGAAATTCAACTAAAACTACAACAAGCTATTTTAAGTTTGCCCGAAAAACAACGTATTGTGTTTAATATGCGTTATTATGATGAAACTCCTTATGAAGAAATGAGTGAGATTTTAGAAACATCGGTAGGGGCGCTAAAAGCCAGTTACCATATTGCCGCAAAAAAAATTGAAGAAATTTTAACCACCACTTAAACCTTTCGTAAAAACAACAGTCTATAATACGTAAAATGAGTAATTTGCTAAATAATAACGAAAATAATAACCAAGGGAATTTTAATTTGCCTAGTAATTATTTTATGCAAAATGCAAAAAGTATTGCCAATAAAATTGAGTGGGCTGATGAGCATAAACCTTATCCAACCCTAGAAAAATTAAAAAATCAACACGGGTTTGTTACCCCACAAAACTATTTTGAATCAAGCAGCGTAAAACTCGAATTAAATGCTTTCCCTACTCTAAAGGGTTTAAAAAAACAGACGCCATTTTTAGTTCCTGAAAATTATTTTAACCAGAATGCCGATTTGCTTGGGGCAATTGTTAATCAAGAAAATTCAGTTTTATCAAGTATTCTTAAACAAAATTCATTTGCTGTTCCTCAAAATTATTTTGAAGAAAACATCGTTTCATTAGAAGAAAAAATTAATCCTCAAACTAAAGTAATTCCATTATTTAAACCAAAAGTATGGATGGCCGCTGCTGCCGTGTTATTCATTGTTCTGGGCGCTTGGACTTTTAACTATTATTTCTTAAGTCCTACTAATAGCAACTGTACTAGTCTGGCTTGCATAGATAATAAAGAACTTTTAAAAACCAAGCATTTGAATAATTTAGATGACGAGGAATTAATAAAAATAGTAAACGTAAAAAAACTAGAAGAAAAATTAAACAATAACCTTAACCCTAAATCTGTAAATATCTTAGATACAGCTACTAACGAAGCTTTAGATGAAGCAATAGATGAACTATAAATGAAACAGTTTAAACACATATTTTTTGTTTTGCTTATAGCTTTTATGAGTTTTAGCACTATTGCTCAAACCGATAAAGACAAAGTTGATGCTTTACGCGTGGCCTTTGTAACAAAAAAATTAAGCTTAACCAACGCTGAGGCTGATAAATTTTGGCCAGTTTATAATGAGTACAACGATAAGGTAAAAGCAGTTCGTAAAAATTTACGTCAATCTTACAAAAAAGATATTGATAAACTAAGTGAAAAAGAATTAGAGGAACTGTTTCAACTCACCATAAAATCAAAGCAAGCTGAGGCAGATTTAGCAAAATTGTACTATGATAAAATTAAAGCCATTATTGGGCTTAAAAAAACAGCCTTACTTCATTTGGCAGAAGATGAGTTTAAAAAAGAAATAATTAAAAACATCCAAGATAAAAGCGATTAGTCTGACTAACAACCTTAAATATTTTGCTCCAAGTAAGGTACTTATAATTATGAGTGCCTTTTTGTGCATATTTTCACACACAAGCTTGGCTCAAACCGCTTTTGATAGCCTTAAAATTAAAGAACCCAAACATTACTTTAATACCGTTATTCTTGCCGATTTTTACCAAAAGCCAACACAGGAAATTTTAGATACGGTTAACTTCATTTCGAAAAAACTAAAAACGTATGGTATAAAACAATTTATTGTAAACGCTCAAATCCCTTTATATACGATAGAAGATACAATTAATGGCGTTCATAAAAATACGCATGTACTTCTAACGGCAAATGGCATGTTACTACAACCTCAATTTTCAGGTATAAGTAACCATAACCTCGTTAAATTTGGAGCAGGCTTACGTTATATTCACAATACAGGAAAAAAAGGAGTCTTTTTTGCAGATGTTGCACCCTTTGTTACCCGTGATATTTCTTACCCTTCAAAGCCATATTACCGAGTAGCAAGTACATTTATCTACTCCTATAACCAAAGTATGTTTTTTAATTGGCGAGTTGGGCTAACAAAGTCATTTATGTGGGGTAACCGACTTTACCTTCCTTTTGTGGGTATTAGAGTTGGACGCCTAGATAAAGTTAATTTTAGTTTTCAATTTCCTCGTAGTATAAGTTTAAATATTCCGATAAAACAACGTGCATTGATTTCTATTTATTCAAAAAACCAAGGTGGTATGTTTAATTTTTCTAACGCAGATTCTGTTTATTATTTACGCAACGATGCCACTTTTCACTTTACCCGATTTGAAGTAAACACAGGCATTAGAGCCGATTTTAAAGCTCATAAAAATTTAAACTTTTATTTGGCATTAGGCACCAGTAGCAGAAATACAATTACCTTTTACTCAACCAATAAAAACAGAACAAATAGAGCTGCTCCTTTACGTTCTTTCTTTTACAAGCAAACATTTGCGCCAACTTTATTTATAAATGCCGGAATTGTAGTTAAATTAGGCAAAACTAAATCTATTTACAATAATAAAAACTTGTACGATGCCATAGATTTGAATAATACCATAGGCGCTGGCGATAATAATACCAGTAATGGCAACATTCAAATAAATAATTTACGAACTAAAAAAAGTGATGCCAACTTAAATTCAATCCAAGACTTGATTGATTATAATGATTATTGATAGGTATCATCCTAAAATGAGAATTAGGGTTCACTCAAAATGTATAAAAATTAACTGAATCGACCTGCCTACGGCGGGCACGGGCAGCGAAGTGAAGATGTATAGAAATACTTCGAGCTGAGCTAACGACGAGTCAGTTAATTTTTATCGAGCCAAAAACGCAAAGAAAACTCTATTTTTATCTGTAAGGATTTTCTCAAAAGAATTCAAAAAACTTTGCACATAAAAATGGATTTAACCTTTACATCTCTTATCAATTGGCTTATTTGCGTTTTTGAGTGAACCCGAATTAGTTAAAAAAAAGTTTACTAATACATTAAGTTTAAAAAATTATTGAAACAATAAAAACATTATAACTGTAAGTATATTTTTTGACACCGCCCCTACTCTGTTTTTTACATTAAGTTTGGTGTAAATAACTTTTAATTGAGTTTTTATAGTATTTATACTCACGTTTCTTAACTCAGCAATTTCTTTGTTGCTAAACCCTTTACATAATAAAGCATATACTTGCATTTCTGCTTTGGTCAATTTATTGAGCACCTTAAAGCAACAAAACTAAGTTCATAATAGTTTAATTCCCTCACCCTTTCGAGTGATTTTAGCCACGAATATTATAACAAAGTAAGTTTTATAAAATTTAATTACATTTGATAAGAATGAATAAAGTTGCAAAGAGGCTAATACTATTTCTAGCATTAATTTTTCTTCGTTTATTATTGAATTCTCAAGATAAAGGAAAAATTCAAGAATGTTTATCAATTATAGCCCAAGGAAACGAAGATACCCTAATGGTAAAAGCTTGCAATGACTTAGCGACCGAATTTTTAGGCTCCGATGACGAAAAAGCCAAGATGTATGCTAACAAAGCATTAAGACTCTCTATTAAACTCTCCAATAAATACTTACAATCATGGTCGCTAAATTTAATTGGAATGTCTTACGATTATTTAGGTAAGCCAGATAGCGCTTTGTTTAACTATCAAAAGGCAATTAAAATAAAAAATGTGTTACAAGATAATGATGGACTTGGCTCTGTTTATATGAATATAGGCGTAATGTATTATTATCAAAATAATACTCCCAAAGCAATTGAATATTACACAAAATCCATAAACTATTTTTACAAAGTAAATAATCAAAAAAGAATTGCAGGCATATTTAATAATTTAGGTATAATATACCGACAAGAAAAAAAGTACATTTCGGCAATTGAAATGTTCGAGAAGGCATTTGATATTAAATCTAAGATTAAAGACACGGTTGGTATGGCAAATGCCTTTGGCAATCTAGGTGTGGTATACCAAAAAATGGGTAACTATAGAAAAGCAGAGCAGTATCACCTCAAATCAATGCGTTTGGATAGTTTAACAACCAATAATTATAACCTTGTATCTTCTTACATAAGTTTAGCTGAACTTTATTTCTACATAAAAAAATACGATGCTGTTAAAAATTACTTGAATAAAGCCATTGAAAAAGGAGATAAAATAAATGCGATTCATTATTTAGATGATGCTTACTTGTTATACACAAAAAATGATAGCGTTACCAAAAATGATAAAATGGCCTACCTACATTTAAAAAAATATATTTACTATAACAATGAAGTTTTAAAAACCGACCGTTTAAAACAAATGGATAAACTAGAAACTGTTTTTTTAGTGAAAGAAAAAGAAAATCGAATAAATTTACTTAACGCAACCTCACAAATTAATGAACTAAAAATTCAACAGCAAAAGAAACAATTGTTGGTGTTTGTTATAGTTTCGGCTTTATTAATCTGCCTAATAATTGTGATACTAATATCTTATAAACGCACACAACATCAAAGAAGAGAGTTGCATAAAAAAAATACAAAAATCGAAGAAATTTTAAACGAAAAAGAAACCTTGCTTAAAGAAATTCATCACCGTGTAAAAAATAATTTACAAATAATTTCAAGTCTACTTAACTTACAATCGCGCTATATAAAAGATGATAATGCCTTAAATGCCATAAACGAAAGCAAAGAACGCATAAACGCAATTTCGTTATTGCATAAAGAAATTTATCAAAATGAGGTTCTAAAATTAATTGATACCAAGGCATATTTCGAGAATTTGTTTACTCATTTGCAAAATGCTTTCGATCCAACAAAAAAATGTAACCTAACTATATATATTGACGAACTATTTTTAGATATAGATAGCCTGTTACCTCTTGGCTTAATTGCAAACGAATTAATAACTAATGCATACAAATATGGCTGCGCCAACACCAACCCACAAATTAATTTTGCGCTTACTAAAAATTTAAAAACAGTAACCATGTCTGTTCAAGACAACGGAAAAGGATTTAATGAAAATTTTTCTTTTGAAAAGTTAAACTCGTTAGGATTAAAATTAATTTCGTTATTTGCCAATAAATTAAATGCAAAAGTGATTACAGAAAATAACTCAGGAGCTTGTATAAAATTAATATTTAGTTTAAAATAGTAAAGTATGGAAATATTAATAGTTGAAGACGAGCCATTGATTGCTGAAGATATTAGTTACTTTTTAGAAGAAGCTGGTTATAAAAAAAATGTAATTGTGCATTCCTATACTCAAGCAATTACGCAGCTAGAAACGAAAAATTTCGATTTTATTTTTTTAGATTTTAATTTAGGTGAAGATTCATCAGGTGCAGATTTGGCAAAAGAAGTAAATTTAAATTACATGATACCCTTTGCGTTTATTACATCTTACGCCGATAAAAATTCAATTCAGCAAATTAAAGTATTGCACCCAGTTGGATATATTGTAAAACCTTTTAATGGTAAAGAAATTCCCGCTGTGTTAGAATTGGGTTTAGAGTTATTTTATTCTTACATGGATACAAATAAAGAATTAGACCTAAACAAAATTAATAAGTTTGCAAATAGCACATTAACTCCGCAAGAGATAAACATTTTAGCAAAACTTATTGAAGGTAAAAGTAATAAACAAATTTCTGATGAGTTGTTCGTGTCAATAAACACAACCAAAACGCATTTAAAAAATATTTTCTTAAAGTTAGACGTAAGCTCACGCTCAGAGGCAATGGTAATTTTAGCAAAGTGCCAATCCTAAACTCCCAAAAAAGCACCCAATAATATTAAAATCACCCTTACGGGTGAAAAATTACACTTTCACTTAAGGTAACTTTGTTTCAATAAAAAAACACTATGAAACAAAAATTATTATTACTCGCAACAATTTTTACGTTTGTTACAAAAGCGCAAACGTTTAACATTACAAACTTCACAGAAGATGGCTACCCAGTTAGTATTGGCTTTCCATCGAAAGTTGAAAAATCCATTAAACCTTCTGCAAACGACACAATGTTAACAGCATACTCAGGTGGAGGTGGTGTTACTTTTGCTATCACCGTTAGCAAGGTAAAAGATCAAAGTTTTGCTGAGCGAGCTGTACCTGGAATTATTAAACGTCTAGAAGCTAAAGCCGCAAAAGTTGATTTAAAAAACGCATCTAGTTTACTTGGCTACAACACAACTTACATAACTTATGTAAACGATAAAGGATCATTTATTTGTATTCACGTATTTAACATTGAGCGTTATATTTTTCAAATTTTCACAATGAACAAAACAAGTTACTTAAACGATTCACAAAATGCCACATTTTTTAATTCCTTAGTTTTTAACAAAAACGGAAGCGTTGCTACAAACCCTTCTTTATCTGGCAAAAATGGGTCTTTACAAAATAATACCACACAGCCCAGCAATAATAATTCACAACCGGTTTCAAATAACACAAGTAATAGTAATTCAGGCACTTGGAATGTAAACGACAGAGCCGAAATTTATGACACAAAAGAAAAAAAATGGTTTGGTTGCTTAATTTTAAAAGTAAATAGTAATGGTACATATAAAATTGGTTACGATGGTTATGGAGATACTTACGATGAAGATGTAACTGCTGATAGATTAGCAAAACCAACTTCAAACACAACGCCTGCAAATCCACCGTATGTAAAAGCTGTAAAAGGACAAAAAATTTACATTAAAGGAAATTTAAAAAGCGGACAAATAATGGAAGATTTTGAGTGGGCAGAATCAAGTTCTATGGCTTGTTGGGTTGGAATTAGAAATATTGAATTTGAAGGGAAACATGTTGCCTATTGGTTTGATTTACCTAAAAAGTCTATTGTAAAAATAACAGTAACACCTGCAAGCTCAAATTCACGAATTAATATTTACGGTTATTCTGGTTTTGATTTTATAAAAACACCTCCAGAGGTAAGTCGCTGCACTGCTTGTGAAGCTTCTTTTCCTGAATGGATTGGACAGCCGAATTTAAGCGAGCCATCAAAACCACAAACAATCGAATTTAATGCAACTACAATTCGTAATAGGGTATACTTTGCTGTGGCAGGTGCTAAAGGAGTAGTAGAAGGTGATTATACAATTACAATTGATATGCAATAAATTCAAATCGCTAATTCAAATTTTAGTGTATCAAAAAAAAATTAGGGTTTTAAAAATTACTCAATTAAAATCTAATCAAATTATTTAAAACTAAACTATTCATGAAAAATTTAAATTTAATATTTATATCAGTTATAGTAATCTTATCATTTAACTCTTGTGGGGGAGGAGTCAATAATAAAAAAGGAAGCGATTTAAAAGGAGAAGATGCCATTAAATACCTTGCAGGTAAAGAAAGAAAATACTGGCAATTAGACAAAGGCCATGATTATTATGAATACATACAATTTGAACAAGGTGGCAAAGGAATTGGTACCAAGGGCATAGATTTAACTTATAAAATAAAGGATGACGAAATAGAATTAAAAGATTATTTAACCGTTAAATTCAAAATAGTAGAAATAAATAATGATAAAATGATTTTACTATCTTCTAAACAAGATAGTTTAACCTATTTGTATATTGAACCTGGAAGTGAATTGGCAAAAGAAAAGCCATATTTAGAAATTAACCCAAAATGGTTGAATGGACAATATGGTACATGTTGGAAATTTTCTGATGGCGGAAAAATATACTCTTACATGAATGATGGAAGTATAATAGATGCGATTTCGTTACGGAAAATTGCAGACTGGAAAATAAATGATAATACACTTATGTTTGGCCAATCTAACTGTACTATAAGGCGACTTTCTCCAATTTATTTTGATTATGATGCAATGGGATATCCGGTTACATTAAATTACTATAGTGAAGCAAATATAGATGGAACTCCAACAAAAAAAGAATAATCGTTTGGTTCAACTAAAATTTACACAGCTTATGCTATTAATAACATTCAGAACGCAAAAATACTTTATACTTGCTCTTGCTTTCGTCTTATTTCTTTCGTGCAATTCAGAAAAAAACAAGTTCAACGGTCGGTGGTCAGTGTATTCAGAAAAAGTAAGCAACAATCCTGAACCCTACATTTATACTGTTAACAACAAATATTTTCTTTTCAGAAATGATGGCATGTTAATTTCAAGTTACGAAAACAATTATTCAGAATATTGGGGCAGCGATAAGCAAGATTACAAGGCTAAAGACAGTAAACTGATAATATATATGAGGAACTCAGAATTAGAGGATAATATTTTTAAATATAAATTTATTAATGATACCACATTATCCTTGATTTATATAAAACCTGAACTCGCTAATGAAACAGAACTAACTCTATATCGTATTGGTGATAAATAATAAACACATATTTTATTATCGCAAGTATTCAATTGTACTAATTTGCATTTTCTCATTTTATAATTTTAGTGCTCAAACGCAAATCGATTCGTTAATGGCTATTGTTAATACTACGAAAAATGATTCGGTAAAAATCTATAATACGCTTTTAATATCTGAAAAATATTCATCTAAAACAGAATTTTCAAAATCTGCGCAATTTGCCGAACAAGGGCTAATTTTAGCTGAAAAATACAAATCAAAACGGTTAATCGCACTTGCAAAAAATAGATTAGCTCATACATTTTATGAAAGAAACTTATATAAAAAAGCAATTCCTAATTTTGAGAATGCGCTTAGTTACTATGTAGAAAGTGGTAATAGAAAAGGGCAATCGCAGGTGGAGGCAAATTTAGGCTTATGTTTTAATGAAATTGGACAAAATGATGTAGCTCTAGAATATTTGTTGAGTTGTATTAAAATTAAAGAAGAACTAAAAGACGAAAAAGGCTGTGCCTCAAGCTATCTAATACTAGGGAATATATTTCAAGATATTAAAAATTTTAAGGAGGCTAATAATTACTATAAAAAAGCTCTAGCCATAAGAAAAAAAACAAACGACTTAGCAGGCCAATCGAGCTGTTACAACAATATTGGAAATATTTTTTACCGCGAAAACAATTTAGACTCTGCACTAATTTATTACCAAAATTCTATTTCACTTAAAGAGAAAATTAACGATCGGAAACGACTTTCAACCAGCTATAATAATATTGGTAGCTTATATCACAAATTAAAAAAATATGATATAGCGTTAACATACTTTGATAAAGCTCTGAAAAACAACGAGATCATAAAATCGATAAACGGGATGACGTTTACGTATATAAATTTTGCACAAACCTATTTGGCACAAGCAAAAATAAATGATGCATATACTATGGCTAATATGGCTTTAAAAACAGCCCAGTTAACTGAAGCATCTGATGAAATATCACAGAGTTACTTATTCTTGGCTAAATGCGATTCGGCCAAAAACGATTTTAAGAGCGCCTATGCTAACTTTATAGAATTTTACTTAAATGATAAAAAAAGTTTCAATGAAAACAGCAATAAAAAAATGCTTGAGTTAAAATCTACCTACGATGCTGAAAAAAAAGAACAAGAGATTGCATTGCTAAATAAAAACACCCAAATACAAAATGCTGAACTTGAAAAACAAAAACTTATTCTACTTCAAAACCAACAAAATTTAGCGTTGCTAAACAGCCAAAACCAAATTAAAGAGTTAAGTATTTTCAAGAAAAACAATGAACTTGCAAAACAAGCTTTAATAAACGAAACTCAAAAAAAAGATATTGATAATTTGCAAAAAATTAAAATTTTGAAAGAAAATGAAGCCAAGCAAAATCAAAAAAACTTAAGTTATCAAAAACGAATTTCGTTAGCATTCGCTTTTGTTGGGATACTAGCTTTTGGTTTACTAATACTTGCATATAAAGCATATAAACAAAAGTTAAAAGCAAATGAAATTATAACATTAAAAATTAATGAAGTAAATCTTCAAAAAAATTTGGTTGAAGAAAAACAAAAAGAAATTATTCAAAGCATTCAATACGCAAAGCGTATTCAAGAAAGTTTATTACCAAATCAAAAATACATTCATAAAAATTTGAATAAAAACTAATAGACTCGGAAACCGTCAATCAAATTTTACAATTCCCATTTTAATGCTCTTTTTGATTAACTCAGCCACGTTGTTTACTCTTAGCTTGTTAAAAACGTTGTGCCTATGCGCATCAACCGTTCTGATACTTAAATTTAATTTAACAGCAATTTCTTTGTTTGTTAAACCGTTTGAAATCCAAAATACAACTTCGCTTTCTCTTTCGGTTAGTCGTTCTGTAACTTCAAATCGTATATTTAGTCCATCAACAGCGCCATCATATACCGGAAAATGAGAAATTCCTTTGTAACTCTCGCTAATCAATAACTTTATTCTACTCGAGTCATACTCCTTTAATAAAAAAGACTTTACGCCTATTTTTTTTGCTTTATTAATATAGGTAGGATTGTAGTGCATTGAAATTATTATACAAACCACCTGGGGAAAAAGAACTTTTACTTTTTCAATCAATTCAAAACCGCTTATGTAAGGCATGCTCACGTCTGTTATCAAAATATCAGGAATATCTTTTTTAAATGCCTCTAGCGCCTCTTGTCCATTACCGCATTCAAAACAAATTTCAAAATCAGAAATTTCTTTCACTAATTTAACCGTTCCTTCTCTCACCAATGAGTGATCATCTACAACACCTACCTTAATCATTTTTAATTTTTAATCTTTAAATTAACTTTAATTTTACACCCTTCACCAACATTCGATTCAATTTCTAAATCGCCATCTAAAAAATCTACGCGCTGTTGCAAACTAGATAACCCACTTGTCAACTTTAGTTCTGGCGGACTGGCTAAAGTTTCAAAATTAAATCCATTGCCGTTATCAGTTACAAATATTGCAAATTCTGTTTCTGTTTCATGTAGATGTATTTTAACAGAAGTTGCGTTACTATGTTTAATAATATTATTCAAAATTTCCTGAATGATTCTGAAAATATTAATTTCAAAATCTTTACTGAACCGCTTTTGACTCAAATTATTTTTAATCTCAAAATTTATTGAGTTCAAATTTCTAAAAAACGATTCAAATAAACTCTCAATGGCACGTTTTAAGCCAAATTCAAACAAGGTGTTAGGCATAATATCGTACGAAATATTTCTTACGCTGGTTATTGTTTCAGTTAAAATGAGTTTTATATCGTTCAAATTTGTTTCAAATGAATTAGAATTATTTTGTAAATTACTAACACGAATTTTAAGTGCTGTCAACATTTGCCCTACCTCGTCGTGTAAATCACGTGCAAGTCTCGCTCTTTCTTCTTCCTGCCCTTTTATAAAATACCTATTCCTTTCCTTTATCAACTCTATACTATCTTCATAATTTTTAGCTTTAAGTTTTTCAATCTCCTTATCTCGAATAATTTTTTCGGTTACGTCTCTTCCAAGAGAAAAAACTGTTTCTGTTTTCTTATCATAAAAGCTGTGCCAAAAAACGTGTGTAAGCTCTCCTTTATGATTTAGTTTTGAAACGTTATAATTTTTAAATGAACTACCTTCTATCAGAGCCATAAAATCTCTCTTGTAAATTTCTCCTTCTTTAGCTGAATTACCTGTTATTCCTGATTTTCCTATATATTCATGGTAGCTTGCATTTTCAAATTCTAACAAGGCTTTATTTGCATCAATAATAACCCCATTCTTATCTAACACAAGAAAGTAGTCATGAGAATTATCTATAAAATTTTGGCTTCGCTCCAATTTTAACTTTAATACTTTATCGGCCGTGCAATTATAAAACGAAATTGAAATAGCAAATATTTTATTTTTTTTATCTCTGATTGGTAAAAAATACCCTTCAAAGTAATTTTTATTTTTATCTAAAAGTAGTTCTCTTTCAAAACGAATAACTTCACCTTCAAAGCATTTTAAAAGGTTATAATAAAATGTTTCAACTCCAATTAAATCAACTAAAACGGAGCAATCTTCACCAATAATTGTATTCTGATTTAATAATTCACGCACAACTTCTTCACCTTTTAAATTTACCGATATAATTTTCTGAGATTCATTTATAATAAATTCAGCATGAGGTTGGCTATTGAATATAGCATCAAAAAGACTTTTTGAAAGATCGAGTTTAATTTGATTATTAAATGCCTCGCTCACATCTGCACCATACTTTACAAACCCTTTAAATTCGAGATTTTTATCAAAAATTGGATAGGCTCGTTCATAAATACTTACGTAACCACCAGAAACGTGTTTGAATTGGTACGTAATTTTATACGATGTTTGCAACTTTAAAGATTCGTTATATTTAAACCGCACAGCTTCTTTATTATCAGGGTGAATAAGGCTCAAAAAATAGGTTGAATCAGATAACTTTTTTTTGCAAATTCCAATAACAGTTTGAAAAGCCTCGTTAACATAAATAATTTCTCCGTCTGCATCACAATACCAAAAAAGTTCATCGGTTTTATGCTGAAATATTTCAGTGAGGTCCAGTTCTTGTAGGTCAGAAATCATAGGTGTTTTTAATATAAAAAAATTTAATTTTTAGACCAAAAAAAACACACAAGGAAAATAATCACTTTAATGAGAAATTATAATACTTAGTAGTTTTGTTGTCAAATCAAAAATAAACTATTATAAGTTTGCTTATTCATACTTTAGTCGAATGGAAATATTTTTCGTCGAAACGTTAATTAAACCGTTTTAAGTATCAGTTTTTGAAGTTTACAACATTTAGAAAAATCAAAATTTTACACCAATAGCCAACACATCATCCATTTGTTTGGTGTTTCCTTTCCAGTTATAAAAATTTGTACTTAGTATTTTTTTTAAATCTGTCATACTTTCAGACTTATTTGCTTCAACTAATTCGCGTAACTTACGGCTCATAAATTTTTGTTTCCCATCATGGCCACCAAATTGATCTGGTAATCCATCTGTATTAATAACAAAGCCATCTCCTTTTTTGTACGAAAACACATTGTTTACAAATGGTTTACGTGTTTTATAATGCATACCTGCAATTGGATATCTGTCTGCTTTTACCTCTTCAAAGTTACCATCTTTAATTAGGTACATTGATCGGTGTGCGCCAGCAAACTCCATTATATTTTTCTTGGTATTTACTTTTATTAAGGCAATATCCATTCCATCTTTACTATCTCCTTGGCCAACATCTTGTTTTAATTTTATTTGCACTTCGGTATGCAGCATGTCCAATACCTCTGCTGCATTTTTTTGTTTTGCATGTTTAGATAAAATTTGATTCAGCGTAAAATAACCAATAAAACTCATAAGCGCTCCAGGAACTCCATGCCCTGTGCAATCCACGGCAGCTATGTAGATATACTCGTGTTCTTTGTAAAGAAAAGGGAAATCACCACTTACAACATCTTTTGGAAGGTAAAACATAAAAGCATTTGGAAACTCAGCCTGCAATTGCTCTTCTGTTGGCATTAGTGAGCTTTGAATGCGATAACTATAATTTATACTTTCAGTAATTTTTTTGTTTTTTTCTAAAATTATTTCCTCGTTTTGTTTTTGAGAAGTGATATTATGCAAAACTAATAGAATAGTCTCTAAACTATTTTTTTGATTATACTCGGGTATAGCATTAATTGTAAAGTAAACCGGCTTAGTATTAATTTCAAAATTTACCTCGAGCGATTGTTTGTTGTTATCTGTTTTGATTTTTGAAATGAGTTTAGTAAACGCTTCTGTTATTTCAACAGGTAAATAATTTGATTCAAGGTTATACTCTTTAAAATCTATAAGTTTATAATTGGTTATGGTTTCAATAACAGGATTGGTATAGAGTAAATTGCCATTCAAATCTAATCGAATAATTAAATCTGGTGAATTTTCAGATAAAGCCTGCATTTTTGCTCGCATGCGTTGCTCCTCTTTTGCCTTTAACTCTTCAGTTATATCGCGACTATTTAATACCAATCCTTTTATAGATGTGTCTTGTAAAAGATTGGTTAAAGTGCCTTCCATCCATACCACCGACTCATCTTTTTTTATGCTTCTGTATTGAAAAACAAATGATTTTGCATTTTGATTTTTTGATGAATCGAAATAATGTGCGAACGTAGATTTATCTTCATTAAACAAATAGCGTTGGTCATTATTATCAATTAGTTCTTGTGAATTATAGCCTAAAATATTTTTTATAGAAGGACTGATGTATTTTATGGTACCGTTTTCTTCATAAATTGAAATAATCTCCGAAGCTCTTTCTAACAAAGCGTTTTGGCGATTACCAGCATCATTTACCTCTTGTATTTTTTGATTTAATTGTTCATTTGTTACTTCTAAATTTTCTTTTGCTTCACTCATTTCTTGAGCGTTTGCAATTAATTGCTCACGTTGTCCTTCTAACTCAGTACTCATTTTTTGGGCATCGTGCAGCAACTTTAAGGTATTTTCATTTACCGAAATATTAAAAATTGTACGTGCAATAATATCCCCAATGGCTTTTAAAAAATTTATTTGCTGTTCAGTAAGTTTAAAAAGTGATGCTAATTCTATAACAGCGTAAACTTTTTCATTAGTAATTAGTGGAACCAAAATTATTGAAGTTGGCTTTTTATCGCCCAGTAAGCCAGATGTTATACTAACATAATCTTCAGGAATTTCTGTTCTGTAGATAATATCAGCCAAAGCTACCGTTTGGCCTACTAGGCCTTGTGCGAATCTAAATTCCTTTTCTAAATATTTTTTCCTATTATAGGCATAACTCCCTACTAAAGTTATAGTGCTTAGTTTTTTATTTGTATCGTTCCAATTAACAATATAAAAAGCGCACTGTACTGCATTAATTTTTTTTGTTAAAAACGGAATCAACTCATCGCTCATCTCAGCAATTAATCGGTGTTTACGCAATATCTCGCCAACCTCGCTCACACCATTTTGTATCCAATTCTCCTCTTCTTTTTTTTGTTGAGCATTTTGCAAACTTGTTTTCATGTTTAGCAGTGCTTTGGCTAAATCATCACCAGATGTTAATATTGCATTAAAATTTTGATTACTAATCTCGTTTACAAATTTGTAATTGGCATCAAAAACAATTTTCTGCTCTTCATAATTTTTATTTAAAGCATCAAAATATTTTAATATTCTGTTGGCGGCCACGTAAGCAATTAATGGCAAAAACAAAGGTGCTAAACAAATAATATCAAATAATAAATTCGTTTTTAATAATGCTACAAAACTAATAGACTGATTAATATTCACTATTATAAATGCAGCAATTGGAAACAAAAATCCAAAAACTGCTGAAACGGTTAATAGCCTTGCTACCTCTTTTTTTCTGACTAAATTTTCGTGCATTAAAATGATTTTAATTTTTGAACAAGGTGGGTATTTAATTGGGTTAGCAAATCAATAGTTTGTGGCGTAAAAGCAGCAAAGGAAGCTAACTCGATAACAGCATAAGTTACACCATCATCCGTAAATGGAAATATTAGGAGATGAGAAGGAGAACTTTGGCCTAAGCCAGAAACAACGGTTAGGTAGCCCTCTGGCACACTGCTAAGTATAACATACTTTCCATCCTTTGCAACCTGACCAGTTATACCTTCTCCTAATTCTAATTTCAAATTTTCATTAGTTGAAGAATGATAGGCAAATCCTTCAATAAAATGGAGCGAATTATTTTTACGGTGGTAAAAAATTCCTTGACAACAATCAAATTGAGTAGCAAGCTTCCACAAAAAATTTTCGCCAAGCTCTTCAATTTTATTGGTTGAATCAATTATAGAAATTAAATCTGTTACAAACTGAGTCATAATTTTTTATATTGTTGGATTTGGTGCTACCTTTTTGTAAATCCTATTTGCAATACTAATAGTTTCAAATTTAGAAGATGTTTTAGACCAAGCGACAGATTCTTTTGAGCCTAACACCAAATGGCCATTTAGTTTTAATGAGTATAAAAGTTTTAATAACACCTCATTTTGTAAATCGAGATTAAAATAAATAAGCACATTACGGCAAAGCACTATATCAAATACACCTGGCTGATTATCTGTAATTAAATTAAACGGCTTAAAAGTTACGTGCTTTAGGAGATCTGAGTTGAAATAATAAAAATACTCATCCCTTTCTGGAAAATAATAATCAAAACTTGCTTCTGGCAAAACTTTCTTTAAATTAGCTATACTATGCTCAGCCCTTATAACGTGTAGCTTACCACTCATTGCATTTTCAATCATTTTTGTATTTAAATCGGTTGCAGTAAGTTTTGCGTTTTTGAGTAAACTAAGCTCATTCAATAAAATTAGCATGCTAAATACTTCATCACCACGCGAACAGGCAGCATGCCAAATGCGTAAGCCTAAAAAATTGCTGATAGAAAAATTTTTAAGATGCTCCTTCAATTCAATCCACACATTTGTATCGCGAAACATTTCGGTAGTATTAACCGTAATTTCATTAACAAGCATTTCTAATAAATTTGCATTATCCTTGGCATGTTGAATAAAAGTCTCTATCGTATTTTTGTGCCAAATAATCATTAAGCGTTCAATTCTGCGTGTTAAAGAACTAGTTGAATAATTACTAAAATCAATACCTGTTAAATTTTTAACCTCTGAAATAAAAGAAGTCAAATCTTTTTTGGTAAGATTAATGTTAGGTGTTAGTATTTGAGTTTCTGGTAAAATTTTCCTAAGAACAGCTAAAGTTTTTCATTTAATTTTTTCATCTCGGCTTCTAATTCGGCAATACGAGCTAAGTAGCCGTTTTCTTTAATCTGCATTTCTTCTTGTGTTGTGCTTAATTCTTCTAAATTTTGACGTAGTTCCTCTTCCTGTGCTCGCATGTGTTCTGCCTGAAACTGCGTAGTTTCAAGTAGTTTAATAGTTTTGTAATTTGTTTTTAAACTGCTAACTGCGGAAGCAACTGTATCAGCAATTTTAAATAAGAAGTCTTGTTCGTGTGGTTTAAAAGGGGTAAAAGTTGCAATTTCGAGCGCCCCAACAACACTATCGTTAGTTTTTAAAGGTAGTAACATCAAACAGCTTGGGGTGGCTTCACCAATACCAGATGTAATACGCACATAATTTTGAGGTACATCTGTAAAAAATAAGTATTCCTTCTCTAAATAAATTCTACCAAGTAACCCATCCTTTATACCAGTTTTCTTTTCTTCGTATCGAATTTTTTCGTAGGCGCAACAAGCCATCATTTCCCAATACTGTTCTTTGGTAGTTTCGTTTTCGTTAATAAAAAACAAGGCGCCTTGGTTGGCGTTTAAATATTTAACAATGTATTGAATAATTTGCTGGCAAAGTTCTTCCATACTTAAACTATCTTTTCTAAGTATGTTGCCAAAATTTGCTAAGCCAGTGTTAATCCAATTTTGATTTTTTTCTTTAATATCTGCACTATTCAAATTATTGCGCATGGTGTAAAGCGAGTTTGCTATATCACCTTTCCCACCAAATAATTCTACGTTGGTATTAAAGTTACCACTTCCTACTTCGCTTACAAACTGTTTTAAATTCTCTAAATTTCCAACCAAAACGTTTAAGGAGGATATCATATTTCCTAACTCGTCTTTTCTGGTTATACCTGAAGGAGAAGGTATTTGACCATCAGCAATTTTACTTAATGAATTTTGTGTAATGGTGATTGGAACGACTAAAGACTTGGACAAATAAACTATAAAAATAATTAACGTACTAAGCAAAATTAGAATTAGTAGTACAATGTATATTTCACTATTTAATATTGTTTTATCTGCATTTTTTTGAACATCTACGTAATTGCTACGAATTTTATCTGTTGCATCGCCCATTGCAGATTCCATTGCTGAGAAAGCCTCTTCAAAACGTATTAACCTTTCGTTTAACTTCTTCTTTTCGTTTTCGTTGCTATTGGCAAAATCTAAAAACTTATCAACCGAATTTGAACTAAAATTAGATTCGTTAATTAAATTACTATTCAACTTAACTTCTTTGTAATTGTTTACTAGGTAATCAAAAATTTCTTTTGCGCCCGCTTCGTAGCTATCAACAACCGGTCTGGCTTCATTTATTGCCGCCTTTACATCTGCATTCACATTAAGTTTAGAGGCGGTTTCAATATTTTCTTTAAAAATTTTAACATGTTCTTCCAATTCATTTTCAACTGTTTTAACTTCATTTGAATTTGACATATCTACCGACATTATATGAAAAACATCACCATGTATAGCGTCGTGCATCATATCGCAGGTTTGCATGTGGCTTAAGGCTAAAGAGGCAGAAGTGATATCATCTTTTGCGGATTGTATGTTTTTAATACTGAAAATAATAAAAAACAATAGAATGCTTAAAAAAACACTTATTCCTATAATTAAACTTGCTAGTTTTGATTTGATAGTTAGGTCAGAGAATTGCTTCATTTTGTAAGCTGAATTTTGAATTAGGGTATTCAACTAAACAAATTTAGATAAAATGTTTGACAAGTTATTGTTAAGTTTTGAGGTTTCGACTAAGGAAGCTTGTTTATTTTGTATTTTATTTTCTTGCTTGCTACAAGGTAAGAAATGTTCTCCTCAAAATCATCATAATCATCTTGGTTTACGTTAAATGTGAGTTCCAAAGTAAACATACGACCAATTTCAACAAGTATTAAATTAATAAAATACATGCTTGAAGTATTGTAAAACCCCAAATTTATTGTAACCTTAAAAACTTCCGATTTATTTGGGTTTAAATTTGTTCGTATTTCGTGAATTATTCTCTCATAAAAACCGCTCACATTTTCCATATAAGAATCGCCATCCATATAAAAGGTAAGTGCAGTTGTATTTAGTTCAATTAAAGGCGAGTTGTCGGTTCGGTCAATTAACATGGGTACATTTGTTTTTTCAAAAATAACTCATTTTAAATCACAAAAACTGTTGAGTAATCTAATTTTTACCTATTTAGACGAAGATACCAGAATCCTTTACCACTAATTGAAATTATAAGATGACACTGACATTAGGCAAAGTTGCTTTATTAAAAAAAAGTTGTTTTATTTGATAAACCAAAATATTAAAACATGATACATTTAAAAGAAGCAGTAACAAACATTGCTAATAAGTGGAAGTATAAACTAGACGAAATAAGTCCTGGGGTATTTAGAATGGACGTAGCTATAAAAATGAAAGATGGTGGTTTTAGATACCAAAACGTTTACATTTGGGAGGTAAAAGGTAGGCATTTTGGAAAAGATGTTATATATATGAATAGCAGATGTGGCGAGTACAATCCAAACTTAAACCACTACAAACTTTTAAAAGAAGCCGGTTTTGGAACTTTTTCACAAGTTACAATAACTACCGATACAAGAATTGATGGAAGTCCTTGTGAAACACTCATCGTGCAGGCGGTTCAGCCGATTGAGATTACAAGCGAAGTTATTTTAAATGAAGTAATTTACGATGTTGCTTATAATGCGGATATTATAGAAGAAACCTATTTTGGAGGAGATGTTAATTGATAGATTAAACAATTTAGTATTTTAACAACCAAAAACCATTATTAACATATTTAATGTTAATATAACAGCCAAGTATTTTCTTACAAATTCATTAATTTTTACTTACTTGCAGACTGATTATCTATAAAAAACGTATATTTATCGATATTTTTAGAATTATGATTAAAAAAAGTATTTTAGGCGTTGCAATTACCACCTTAGGTTTTGCAGCTTGTAGTTCTTGCAGAGAAACAAAAGCGGATGAAAAGAAGGACGAAATTGTGCAAACAGATGACGACACGGTAAAACGCACGCAATTCAATATTAGTGGTGAGTTATTCAGTGTTCCTTCTCCGGTTCAAACCGCTTTACTTATCCAAAAAAGTGGTATTACTTATGATAAAGCCATTTTGAGTTCGAGCAGTAAAGTTAATACCTACTCTACTGATTATTTGCGGTCGCTAAATCTGGGTATTTATGGGGCAGATTTAGGTTATGTATCTCTTTATAACCAAAACCAAGACGCTTTGGCTTATTTAGGCGCCGTTAAACAATTAGCCGATAAATTAGGAATTAGTGCGGCTTTTGACGCAAGCACAATGGAGCGTATTCAAAAAAATGTTACCAATAAGGATAGTATGATGGTATTGGTAGGTATTGCTTACAGAAGTAGCGACGCATATTTAAAACAAAGCAAACGTAACGATGTGAGTAGCCTTGTTTTAACTGGTGGCTGGATTGAGAGTTTATATTTTTCTACTACAGCCTATAAATCGAAACCAAACAACGAAATTAAAAATAGAATTGCTGAGCAAAAACAAACGTTAGGTAGTTTGGTTAAAATTTTAGGAACCGATCAATCACCTGAAGTTAGTGGATTAACGAAAGAACTTGCTGACCTTGCCAAAATTTATGAAGGGATTACTTTTAAATACAATTTTGTTGAACCAACAACCGACACTGCTAAAAAAATTACATTCATAAACAGCACCACAGAGGTAACTGTTAGCGAAGAACAAATCAAAGAAATTACAACTAAAATTTCTGAAATTAGAAACAAAATTACAGGCGCTTCACAATCTTAATCATTAAAATTTAGTATATTAAATAGTATGAAAAAATTTATTTTAGCAGTTAGTTTATTAATAGGCGCAGCTTTTTTAAACAACACTAAAGCCCAATGCGATACCATTGCAAGTATTTGCGCAAAACACATAATATCTACCTTTGTTTCTGATGGGCAACAATACAGGTCATTACTCCTAAATTCAGAAGAAACAGCCGAATTTAAAACAACTTTTTTTGGTGAAACTACCTACCGTATTGCCGCTTGTAGCGGAACCAGCGATGGTAATTTAATTTTTAATATTTATGACCAAGACCGTCACTTACTTTTCACGAATCGCGATAAAAAAAATGCTCCATATTGGGATTTTAAGGTAAAATCAACTTTAGAAACAATAATTGAAGGTCAATTAGATGCCAATAAAAACCCCGGCTCAGGCTGTGCTGTAATTTTAATAGGATTTAAACAAAAATAATTGACAACATTATTTTAAAAAACCTCTAAGCAATTAGGGGTTTTTTTTATTGCTATAAGCGAAAAAAAATTTGAAAAAACAGTTTCTTATACCTACTTTAGTTAGCTTAAAATGCGATTAATATTATTGATATTTTTAACAACTTTTTTTTCTTCTATCACAAAAGCGCAAACGAGTTGCGCATTTGTAGCAGATACTTGTTTTTTACCCAAAGAAGGAAAAACAGTGCCAGTAGAAAGTATGAAAGCTACTTTTAAAAACTTCTCTGAAATTAGTCTTTTACGCACACCTGATAATAAATTTTATTTACGTTTAATAGTTACCGAAAATTTATACTTTGATAAAGTAGATATGCTCGAATTAAAATCAGGTTCAAAAAGTTTTTATGCCAAACAAACTAAGCAATACCAACATACAAAGCATACCGGAAGTTATGTTATTGAAATATGGAAAAACTATTTAGTAACATTAAAAGACGATGGCCTTACTGGAATTCTCTTCGGAACAGCAGAATCTAAATTTTACAAAAGCGATAGTAGGCAAGTAAAAGCAATTGCCGAGTGTTTTTATAATGAAATTGATAAAAAAGAAAAAAAATAATTTATGAGTGAACGAATATTAAGAGCCCTGATGCAAATGTTTTCTATTATTGCCAAAGTAGATGGCATTAATAACATTGGGCGTAGAATTGTTGAATCTTTTTTAAAGCAACAATTAAGTGCAGAGCAGGTTGCCACTTACCTACAAATTTTTGACGAGTACCTTGAATCCAATCAAGCCGCTAGCAAAAAGAAAGAAGGTGCCGCAAAGCGTACATCACTTAACTCGGTTAAAGTATTAAAAATTTGTACTCAAATTAATCAAGAGTTAGAGCAAACGCAAAAAGTTATTGTGCTTGTACGTTTGTTAGAATTTATTTATTCGAGTAACGAAATAAGTGAGCAAGAAAACGAATTTGTAGTTACCGTGGCTGATACCTTTAATATTCCAAACGAAGAGTTTTTGGCACTTCGCTCGTTTATTGAAGATAAGGTAGAAATTGTTCCCAACAGCTCAAACATTCTTGTAATAAATAATTCAGAAGCAGGATATAATAACAATTGCAAACACATACACTGCGAAACATTAAACAACGATGTGCGTATTATTCAAGTTGAAAGCGTTGGTATGTATGTATTGCGTATTTATGGCAATACAGAGCTACAATTAAACGGACAAATAATTTCTAAAGAACGTGTACATATTTTTACGCCAGGTTCATCCATTAGAAATAGCAAAATAAAACCAATCTATTACAGTGATGTTATTGGCAGATTTTTAAGCGATGCCTCTCAACTAAAAATTACTTTTGAAGCCAAGCATCTTGAATACAAGTTTAAAGGCGGTAAATTAGGTTTGCGCGATGTAAACATCAGCGAAGAAAGCGGTAAGTTAATAGGAATAATGGGAGGTTCAGGCGCCGGTAAATCAACCTTATTAAATGTATTAAATGGAAATGAAATACCAAGCGCAGGAGCTGTAACCATAAATGGTAAAAATGTACACACCGAAAAAAGCTCCATACAAAGTGTTGTAGGCCATGTGAGCCAGGATGATTTATTAATTGAAGAACTTACCGTTTATCAAAACTTATTTTACAACGCTAAATTGTGTTTTGGCAATTTAAGCGATGACGAAATTGCAAAACGCTGTAACTCTTTATTAGCAGATATTGGCTTAAGTGAAACCCGTCATTTAAAGGTTGGTTCACCTCTAGAGAAAACTATCTCTGGCGGGCAACGTAAACGCTTAAATATATCGTTAGAATTAATTCGTGAGCCATCAGTTCTTTTTGTTGATGAGCCTACTTCAGGCTTATCGAGTAGAGATTCAGAAAATATTATGGACCTTTTAAAAGAGTTGGCTTTAAAAGGAAAATTAATTTTTGTGGTTATTCATCAACCCTCGTCAGACATTTATAAAATGTTTGATAAATTGATGATACTAGATGTTGGCGGTTACCCTATTTATTACGGAAATCCTGTAGATGCTGTAAGCTACTTTAAACGACTGGTACACCACGTAAATGCTGAAGAGGCAGAATGTTGGAACTGCGGTAATGTAAATCCTGAACAAATTTTTAATATTATAGAGAGCAAGGTATTAGATGAGTATGGGAATTTAACTTTACTTCGGAAAAATACACCCGCAGAATGGAACAAGCATTACAAAGAGCAGATTGAAAAGAATATTCACACAGATAGGAAGCATACAGAAATACCTGAAAGTATTTTTAAGATACCAAATGTTATAAAACAGTTTAAGGTGTTTTTAACCCGCGATGTAAAAAGTAAATTAACCAACACGCAATACATGCTCATTAACTTCTTAGAAGCGCCAATTCTTGCATTTATATTAGCGTTTTTAGTGAGGTATTTTAATGTTGACGATGAAAGTGTAAAAGGATATGTATTTAATAAAAACGAAAACGTTCCGGCTTACATGTTTATGTCGGTTGTTGTGGCTCTGTTTATAGGACTTACCGTTAGTGCCGAAGAAATTATTCGCGATAGAAAAATACGCAAACGCGAATCGTTTTTAAATTTAAGTAAGAGCAGTTATTTATGGAGTAAAATTATAATAATGTTTGTTTTATCAGCCATTCAAACTTTAACCTTCGTAATCGTTGGTAACTCGGTGCTTGGCGTAAAAGGAATGTTTACTGATTATTGGTTGGTTTTATTCTCCACATCATGCTTTGCTAACATGTTAGGATTAAATATCAGTAGTGCCTTTAACAGTGCGGTTACCATTTATATTTTAATTCCGTTTTTAATAATTCCTCAGTTGTTGTTAGCAGGTGTAGTTGTGAAATTTGATAAATTAAATCCAGTTTTAGCAAAACAAGGCGGAGTGCCTGTAGTAGGCGAAATGATGGCTAGTCGCTGGGCCTACGAAGCATTGGCTGTAAATCAATTTAAAGAAAACCAATACGAAAAGTATTATTACAAGTACGATAAAAGTATGAGTGTGGCTTCGTACAAAAAAGACTTTTGGAAGGCAAAAATCGAAAGTAAAATAAATAAATTAGATCAAGCCATTAAAGAAGGTAAATCGTTTAAAGAATTCGAAGCTGATATTAACCTTCTTAAATTTGAATTCGGAAAAGAAAATAAATTATTTAAAAAACTACCTTGTAATTTTTTAAATAAACTTTCGCCTGCCACTATAAATGCTGATGTTATTAAAGAAATGCGTGAGTACATAAAATTGTTGAATGAAAAATACTTAAGCATTGATAAAAAAGCACGAAGAGAAAGAGATAGCATCACTATTAACTTAAAGAAAAAATTAGACGATGTTAAACTAATTGAAGATTACGAAAACGAGAGTTTAACACAGCTTGTAAAAAACGCAAATGATATAAGTGGCGAGCGTTGTTTAGAAAAAGATGGCAGATTAATTCAGCGTACCGACCCTATTTTTGCTGACCCAACAGAAAGCAATATAGGCAGGGCTCATTTTTATGCCCCACGCAAAAAGTTTTTAGGCAGCTACTATAGCACGTATTGGTTTAATATTTGTATTATTTGGTTAATGAGTATATCATTAATAATAACCTTGTATTTTGAAGTATTTAAAAAAGTGCTTGATGGTTTTGGAAATTTATTTAGCAGGTTTTCAAAGAAAAGAAGCATTTAGAAAAGTAGAAAAACTACTTAAACTTAATCTCGCAAAATTCCTTTTTAACTAAATCGTTGCGTAATAATTGCCAGTTTTCTTTATCAATCCAATCGTAAAAACGTGGCATATTCATTTTTTTGCAACGTTTTAATAGCGTTTCCCAATTAGGTACATTAAGCGGATTTCCTCTACCTGCGCCAGTTTCAACGTATAAAAATTCAATATCATCGTTTTTTGTGTTAGGTATATAATTGTTTAGTAACTCCAAAGTCCAATCGTAACGGGCATATAAATTAAATAACTTTCCTAATTTCATGGCCTCTAACTCACTAATTTTTGCACCAGGATAATATTTCCTAACGTTACTTAAGTGCTTATTCAAATATTGGTATTGATGGGTTGCCCAATTATTGTACAACGAAAGCAAACTATAATTTAACCACATGTGGTTTACAATTACTGAATCATCAGCAGTACCAAGTCTATAACAGCTATTCATATAATTCTCTAAAGTTGTTACTGGAAAAATAGTATCATTAAACTCATGCAAATATTTAAGTGCCATTATGCAACAATTAAATTTTACTGGTAAATAATTTGTATCAATATCATAAATGTTTCGTGCAATTAATCTGGCCTCAGTACTATAAAAAAGTTCATCATCCGTAATTGCAATTGCTAAATAATTTGTAAGGTGTGGTAAAAATTTTCTGGTTTTAGGAATTTCTACCGGCAAAATATCGCCTTTATTAAATTTATAGGTGGCTATGTAATCTAATAATTTATTTTGCTGCATAAAGGCCTTTAGCGAATCGCCTGCCTCAATGCTTTTTTGATAAGCTCCTAGAATCAAATAGGGGTCAGAGTTTTCATCAATCTTGGCTTTTAGCCCAATGGTTAACTCAGCTGTTCTGTTTTTGCGTAATAAAAAATCCAACGAATCCAACAATGATTTTGAACGCAATTTTTCTTTAATTTTTTCTTTACTTAATTTACTTAAGTAAGAAACAGTGGTATGTTTTATTAACTCAAAAAATTCATCCCAATTTTCGTATTCTTGATTCGTTATGGTGGTTGAATAACTCGTGTATCCCTTTATAATAGTGGTAATTTCTGTTGCACGCTCATTTTGAAGTTTTAAATTTACTTTTGCATTTCCTTCAATCGAACTAAATGTTTTCAAATTAACCGAAGTAATAAAGGTTTTATAAATTTCTAATTTATCTTTTAATTGCTTTAATCGTTTTTCATTTAAAGCGGTTTCGTTTCTCTCAAACGGAATTCTAAAGGTAAGGTTACCTTCAAACGAGTCGGGCTTTAACTCTAACCTATCGTTAAAAATCCACTTTGGGTGCAAATCCAACATGCGTAAATTGCCATTTGGCACATTTACTGGGTAAATATAATTGCAACTGGCGCCGTTTTTCACAAAGCCATAATTTATCTGCACCTTTTCATCCAAAGCTTGCTTGGGTATTGGGCATACTGAGGCCATTAAATTCATTTTATCTCTCGCTTTGTTACGTTTAAAAATATCTGCAAACAAAATTGGTTTTAGCATTTTACCATCAAACACTGGTGAGCCGTGCAATAAATTATTATTTTCACAAACAAACTGCTTACGTTGCACCAAATCAAAATAAATAGCATCAGTTGCTTTATTAAATAATTGTTTTAACGAAACCAAATCTTCGCAACGAACATAAATAGAATCTCTGCCCATTACCATTTGAAACGTTGATAGGGCTTTACGTGCAATGGCAGACTCAAACTCTGCACATAAATTACCAACGCCTTCTTTTACATCATAAGCGTTAATTGGCGACAAAAATTCGAGCGATGGCACAAAAGGTTTTGTGCTAAACACTTGGGCTGAATAAATGTAATTACTATCTAAATCAATGCTGAAGGCAATCCCCTGCATATCGTACCTTGGCTCAATCATATTTTTATAATGCCCAGGAGAATTTTTCCACCCTAAAAAAAGTGCTTCGGCCAATTGATTGTAAGTAGTTACAGTAATTTCATTTTTTTTGTACTTGGGTTTAAATGGTGTTTTTAAAGGGATTTTTATGCAATTTTCTCCCACCGCATCATGCGTGCCATTATAAAAAACAACCCTTAGCTTTGGGTTCTCTTTAATTTTTTCTTTTTGATTATGCGTAAGAAAATGATTTTTTTGTTGATAATCTGCTTGGTCTTTAGCTGCCTCACTTAAAATTTTATCATCTAAAAGTATCGTTAATCCTTTACTTTGGCGTAATTCATTTAATTTTTTATTAAATAATTCGGCAGTTAGCTTTGAATTAAATTGACTAAGATTTATTTCAGCATCACCATTTTGCGATTTACAAACTGAAAAAATAAAACAGAAAATAGCTAAATAAAAAATCCTCATAAATGAATTTAAAAATACAATTTAAAAACGGTTGCCAAATTGTCATTTATAAGGCAAAGGCACTAAATTTGTTACAAGTTAAAAAAAATAATTTTGTTATGAGTACAACAGGAAAAATTAATGTTCAAACGGAAAACATTTTCCCAATTATTAAAAAGTTTTTATACAGCGATAATGAAATTTTTCTTCGCGAATTGGTTAGTAACGCCACCGATGCCACACAAAAATTAAAAGCACTTGCCAGCATGGGCGAGGCTAAGGGCGATTTAGGCGATACCAAAATTGAAGTAGAAGTTGATAAATCTTCTAAAACCATTACCATTAAAGATAAAGGTATTGGTATGACCAAAGATGAAATTGAAAAATACATTACACAAATTGCATTTAGTGGTGCCGAAGAATTTGTAAATAAGTACAAAGATAAAGTTGACAAAAATGTAGTTATCGGACATTTTGGCTTAGGTTTTTATAGCGCCTTTATGGTGGCAAAAAAAGTTGAAATTTATTCACTTTCTTACAAAGATGGCGCTAAAGCTGTTCGTTGGGAATGTGATGGTAGCCCTGAATACACTATAGAAGAGATTGGAAACCGCACACAACGTGGCACCAATATTATTTTGCACATTGCCGATGATTGCGAAGAGTACCTAGAAAATAGCAAAATAGAAGGTTTGCTGAAAAAATACTGTAAATTTTTACCAGTAGAAATAAAATTCGGAACTAAAAAAGATTGGGTGGATAATGGCGAAAAAGACCTGCCTGACGGCGAGGCAGGTGATAAGGGAGAAGCTAAACAAACCGAAATTACCGTTGACAACATTATTAACAACCCAGCACCAGCTTGGACAAAAAAACCTCTTGATTTAAAAGACGAAGATTACAAAGCCTTTTACCGCGAGTTATACCCAATGCAATTTGAAGAGCCTTTGTTTCATATACACTTAAATGTAGATTATCCGTTTAACCTAACAGGTATTTTATATTTTCCTAAACTCAGCAATAAATTAGAAATGCCTAAAGACCGTATTCAATTATATTGCAACCAAGTTTTTGTAACCGATAATGTAGAAAATATTGTACCCGATTTTTTAACCCTACTACGCGGTGTTATTGATAGCCCAGATATTCCGTTAAACGTTAGCCGTAGCTATTTACAAGCAGATGGTAACGTTAAAAAAATTAGCAGCCACATTACAAAAAAGGTAGCCGATAAATTAGAAGAACTATTTAAAAAAGACAGAGCTGAGTTTGAGAAAAAATGGGACGACATTAAAATTTTTGTGCAATACGGAAATATTAGTGATGAAAAATTTTATGAAAAAGCAACCAAATTTAGTTTGCTAAAAACAACGGATGGAAAATATTTTACGTTTGATGAATTTGAAAACCACGTAAAGCCAAACCAAACAGATAAAGACAAAAAAGTAATTTACTTATATGCTACCAATGTAACCGAACAACACGCTTACATAGATGCGGCAAAAAACCGTGGTTATGAAGTGTTGTTAATGGAAACCATGTTAGACCCACATTACATTAACCATTTAGAAAGCAAATTAAAAGACACAAGCTTTGTAAGAGTAGATGCTGATACGATTGATAAACTAATTAAGAAGGATGAAAACACGGTTAGTAAATTAAGTGAAGAACAACAAACCACGCTTAAACCAATAATTGAAGAAACCGTTAGCAAAGAACAATTTACAGTTGTATTTGAAAACTTAAGCGAAAAAGACCAACCCATGCTAATTACGCGCCCTGAATTTATGCGCCGTATGAAAGATATGAACCAGCTTGGCGGCGGCGGAATGGGCAGTTTTTATGGAACCTTGCCAGATATGTATAATTTAGTAGTGAATAGCAACCACCCATTAATTACGCGCATTATAGACGAAAAAGATGCAAGCGTACAAAAAAACTTAGCCAAACAAGCAGCAGATTTGGCCTTACTTTCACAAGGCTTATTAAAAGGAGAAAGCCTAACCAATTTTATTAAGCGAAGTGTAGAGATGATTTAATTGAGAGTAATTTTGATTTTATAAAAAGCGTTTCTGTAAATAGGAACGCTTTTTTTGTTCTTAATTTTATCAACGACAAGAGTAATTTTCGCAGCATTTATTTAGCAAAGATTGCCGAAAATTTTCGAAATTTCGAACAACTGAAAAAAGGTGATAAAGATTATGAAACTTAATCGCTTATTAGTATTTTTGATTGTGTTGCTGAATGTTTGATGAATTTAAATGAAAAAAACGGAAACATTGTATAGTCACTAAAAATACGTTTTAATTTAATGCCCTTGCCAGAAGATAAAGACAGAAGTAAGTACTATCAAGTTTCTGATACTTTTTTATTAAAGTTTATATCTTTAATTGTTGTTTTATTTCTAGTCATACTTACACTTAGTTTTTTCTATAAAATTGATTTACTTTTTCATACAATTAATTTACTAATTTTTGGTGGTTTACTTTATATATTTACTAAGCGCCGTTGCAACACATGTAAGAATAAAATGAAAAGGGTGATCGATAAAGACGGTAATGTTATTTACTTTTGTAATGAATGCAGGAAAAAAATAATTCTTTTGTTACGATATGGCTACGAAGGTTAGCCATTAATTTTAATTAAAAATAATAGACAAGTCGGTAGTGCCTCAAAATGTCTGATATGGTTTGTAAGTAAATAAAATAGGGAAAATAAGATAGTATACTGCTTAAAAAAAGCATCATATTAGATAGAAAGCACTGGTACTTTCAGCTTCCTTAAAATTACAATCCCCTTATCGCTTAAAAGTTTAAACGCCATACCCCTACCATGCTCTTTCATAATGGCAAGGTTAATCAAGCAAAAGGCCATTTGTTCAAATAAAACAAATTGGTCGTTTCTTCCAAAATTGTAAACGTTTTCAAAGTCAATTTCAGAGCCCCTGCCGAAAATTTTCAAAGCTGCATGTTGCAGCCAGGATAGAACATTTTAAAATAGATGATTGAGATTATGAAACTTAATCGCTTATTAGTATTTTTGATAATGTTGCAAAATGTTTGATTAATTTAAATGAAAATAATAGATGGGAAATGGAATTGGAAAAATCTCGTAGGCTCAGAGTTATAAACTCGGTTTGCGAACTTTGCGGAGAGGCGGCGTTTGGCAGCTTGATTATTTCGTTCGCAACCGTAATAAAAAATATATGAGACACTTAAAAACGATATAAAGAAAACTGTTAAAGACAAAAAGAAAAGTAAAACGAGTTAAAATAACATCTATGCCAAAAACAATTTTAATCTTACTAATTATTTTTAACATCAACTTGTTTTGTCAAACTGATAACAAAGAATTTGCAGAACACATAAATAAGTCTATCTATTCATTTAATAAAATCAATGTTGAAAAATATAATGCTATACGCGGTATATTAATCGAGTTCAACTCTAAATACAAAATTTCATCTTATTGTCTTATTTTCAACAACAATGATATTACCTTAAATGAAAATGAATATGCTTATTTATTAAAAAAATTAAACCGTAAACCTTTTAAAAAATATATTAAAAGTTTGCACGAAAATGAAGAATATGATAAAAAAGAAAATTTAAAATATAAATTGAAATACATTGAGCCAAGATAGTTTATTGGGTAATTGGTCTTGTGTCAAAAATCACCTTACGATGCAATAAATTGAGAAAAAAATAGAGGTGTATTTTTATCTTTGGTAGGTTTTGTTTTTGAAATGGAAACGTGGATTTTAAATCTCGGTGGCCCAAGGTTAATAAACACTTATCACAAAATTACTTTCACTATCATAGGCACAAACAATTAATTTATCCTTTATTGAAATAAAAATTGGATTGGTGTTTAATAAGAACTCTCTCGGCTTTGATAATTCAAATACGTTGCCATTACTTTTTAGACTTGATAGCTTCAGTGTACTTGATTTTGAATCAAACTTTTTAAGCCACCAACTAGGCAATTCATCTTGTATTTTGTAAGTTAATTTTACAAGGCTTATTTCCGGATTAAAATATAAATTCTCAAAATTTGCTATACTATCAAAACATAATTTTCCGTTGTTATCATTTTCATCAGTTACAAAATAAAACTTCTCAATATCTAAATTTGTTTTAATTATAGCTTTTTGAAGTTTTAATTTGTAATCAACCAACTCAGTTTTTAAATCAACCGTATTGCAATATCTAAAGCATTTATTCATGTTTTGTGTTTTAAACAAATCCAGTTTAAAGTTGTAGTCACCATTATCTGTTAACTTCAAATCATACGGTTTTAATAAATAAAAATTATCAACTTTTTTTACGCCTGTTTTAATATCTGTAATTGGGCATTTAATGTCGTTACTCTCTAGCAAATTTCCTGCACTATCAATAACCGCTAAATATAAATTGCTATTTGAATTTGTTTTAACACTAAAATTATTTGTTGAACTGTTAAATTCTTTTTCGGTAAACTTTTGCCCAAGTAAAACAATATTACTTGTTATTGTATCATATAAACAGGTGCCATATTCATAAGTAGAAAAATTTGATTTATCGCTTATTCTAGTAGCGTGCTCTAGTTTGCCATTTTCTGTATTAATAAAAAGCAGCCACTTTCCATGATTTTTTCCTCCACATACATTTACAAAAACATAGATTCTACTTTTTTTAACTTCAACAATTTTAGCTGAAACAATATTTTTTCTATCGAAAGGAAATTGCCATACTTGCTCGTACTCAAAATTTTTAGTTACATTTTTTAAACGATAGCTATTTATATAAAATTGGGTATAACCAGAATCTTGTCTTGAAAACAAACTGTAAACTTTATCCTTTGCGTAAAATAAATTTTTGTTTAAATCATTTACAAAGTTTACGCGTGAAATATCAGTTTTTTCAATACTTGTAATTAAATGTAAGCTATCTAAAAATCTATAAATGCTTACTTGTTTTTTACCTTTTTCCTGCAAATAAATATTTAAAAATCCATGGAGGGTATCGCTTGTAAGATTTAAAAAATCAGAGCTATTAACATGTAATGAAAAAGAGGAGCTATCTGCTAACTTTAACTTATCAGTTAACATATAAACTTTAAGCTCCGATTTAGCTGCGTTTGCTTTTAATCCAAACACAAATAGTTTATTTCGAAGTAATTGAGAACTTGCTGCAACCAATTTAAACTTTTGTTGTGCAAAACCACTAACAGAAAGTAATAGATAAAGGAAACTTATTATTTTATAAAACTGCATTATTTAATTAATCCTAACTTTTCTCGTTTATTAAAATCTAATATAAGCAAATAATACATAATTACACCAAAGGCATAAAGTAAACTTGTAATTAAAAAAATATTTACGAAAGCAAAATGATAAGCAAATAAAATTTTTACAATGTAGCCAATTACTACCCAACTTCCACTCCAAATTGCAGATGTGAGACCACTGGTAACTTCTCTATTATTTGGGCCAACATAATTTAAAACCAACTCTGTTGTCATTGGTCCGGCCATATTCATTAATGGTTGCCGTAATAAATAGCACACTGCCGCTATCACAACAGCAATAGGGAACTGATTATAATATTGTGTTGTTGCAAGCGCTACTAATGAAATTACCGCTAACGATTGCGATGTAGGAATTGCTATTTTGTAACCAATGTACTTTTTAATTTTTGGCACCATAAGAGCTCCATATATTACTAACAATGCTGCAATTGAGCTAAGAATAGAAAATTGACCAATGCTTAAATTGTGTACTTCGTGAAAAAATAAACTAATAAATGGTATTGTTAAACCTGCCCCAGTTGCAATAATTAAAGTTGGAATGAGGGCTTTAATTATTAATAACCAATCCGTTCGTTCCTTAACTGGGTTTGATTTAGCTGTTTTTTCTTGGTATCCATTCTCAAGAATTTCGGTAAAAGTTTTTGTTTTTAACAGAAAATAAATTCCACCTAAGCCAACGAACGAAAAAAGAAGTAAAATAAATTGTGAGTTAAACAAATCTTTATCAATAAATTGCAAAACAGTAATTATTACCCCACTTATTAAGGCACCAAAACTCCAAGTAGTGTAACTGAGACTAATAGCAGCTGTGTGATTTTGTTTTTTACAGTTTCTAAGTATAAATGGTGAAATTGGAATTTGCATAAACGTAAACGAAGAACCCCACAAAAACAAAGCCACATAAGAAAGCCACTCTAATTTAAAGAAAATACAGGCAACAACTAATACACCAAATATGGGTAAAAAAATATTTGAAATATAAAATAATGGGATTAATTTTCTCTTTTTTAAAAAATATCCAAAAGGTAATGCCAGTAAAAATACGCCGAGGTATCTAAATGTTGTGTAAAGTGCCACATATTCGTTAGAGTAGTTTAATTCTTTCATGTAAATGGGCAACACATTTATAAAAGTTGCATTTACCAACTGAATAAAAAATTCTGAAATAATAATATAGAGAATTGGCTTCTCAATTTTTCTATAATCATCAATAAAATTTAAAAACTTAATCATAAGTTAGAATCACGTCTATATAGCCTTTTATTTTTTCAAAATCATTTGGAGAAAATTCTTCAAACTCGTCTTTATTCTTAAACCAGGTGATCTGGCGTTTTGCGTAATTCCTAGTATGTTGTTTAATCTTATCAACTGCCGTTTCTAAACTAAAATTACCATCTAAAAAATCAAACAACTCTTTGTAACCAACCGTTTTTAACGCATTACAATTTCTATAAGCCTGTACTGACTTAACTTCTTCTAATAAACCACTTTTCATCATCTCCTCTACTCTACTATTTATTGACGCGTAAAGCTCAGATCTATCTTTATTTATAAAAAGCTTAATTGCTTCAAAATTGCGTACAACTTTATTAGTTTTTAAAAACGATGAGTAAGGCTTACTCGAATAAATACAAACTTCAAGTGCTCTGATAATTCTTTGTGAGTTACTTAAATCAACACTATTATAATAAACTTCATCTAACTCCTTTAATTTGTTTTGAATAAAATTCAACCCGTTTTTTTCAAATTCATAATTTAATTCATTTCTAATTTCAAGTGGTACATCTATAAATTCATCAACACCATTAAGCAACGCATCAATATACAAACCCGATCCGCCAACCACAAAAACAAGTTGTTGGGTTATAAATAGCTCGTTCAATAATTCAATAGCATCTTTTTCAAAATGGCCAGCACCATACAATTCAGTAATACTTTTAGAATTAATAAAGTAATGCTTTAACTCATTTAGCTCTTCTGGGCTGGGTTTAGCTGTACCAATTGAAATTTCTTTATAAAATTGCCTTGAATCTGCATTTAAAACAACTGTGTTATAATGCTTAGCCAATTGAATGCCAAGTGCTGTTTTACCAACCGCAGTAGGGCCTGCAATTACAACGACATATTTTTTTTGATTTTGCAATACGTAAAAGTAGCTTTATTTTATCCAAAATTCAATGTGCAAAACTCTAATTTACACACTTGTATTTGTTAGCGTTGTATAGTTATTTTTATGAAATGCATAAACCATGGCATAGTTTAGCTTTTGTAGCCTCCACATTTATTAGTTTAGGGGTACTTGGTTATTTATTTCCTAAAAACGGAATTACAATTTTTAATCAACAACTATCTTTTTTTAATACTGAAACTATTTTAAAAAAAGAGCCAGCTAAAAAAGATATTTCAAAAATATTAAATGCCGCAAATGAATTAGACACTTCAGGGGTAGTTAATCCAAACTCAACTAAAGACTCAGACTCTACCCTGCTTGGAGATAGTACAAAGGCTATAAATTTAATTACCACATTGCAATTTAAGAATAGAAATGTTTTAAAAAACTTTTTTAATTCGTTAAACGAACTTAAATCAAATCCAAAAGCCATCCGTGTTTTACATTATGGCGATAGCCAAATTGAATGCGATAGAATAACAGATTACCTACGTTTAAAACTTCAAGGCCAGTTTGGTGGTGGTGGTCCTGGCTTAGTTTCTTTAATGCCTATTTCTATAAGCATGACAAATAAAATTACGAATACTGGTGCTTGGGATAGATTTGGTGCGTTTGTTTCGAAAGACAAACGCGTAAAACATAGTAACTATGGAGTAATGATTGGTTTTAATAGATTTATGCCTTACAAAGAACTTGCAGATACCAATTCAGTAATTAGCGGAAACGTTTCAATTGTTACAACAAAAAATGCAGGGGCTAATAATTTAAATTATAAAAAGGTAAAATTATTTTATGGTGGAAGCAAATATAAAACCTATTGCGAATTTTACGATGGACCTGCTTTAGTTGGAGCAGACAGTCTTACAGAAGGAGGGGCATTTAGAATTAAAGAATACAATGTTGGCAACGGTTCTTATTCGCATCAATTCAAATTTAAAGGAAAAGATAGTCCCGATTTTTATGGTGTTTCATTAGAAAGTGACAATGGTATTTTGGTGGATAATATTTCGTTACGAGGTAGTAGTGGTACTTTTTTTCATATTGTTAGCAATGGGCAACTCACACAATTTTATGATCACTTAAATGTGAAGTTAATTATTTTACAATTTGGCGGAAATGTATTACCTAGCATTAAAAATGCTACAATGGCCGCCAATTACGCTGGTTTTATGCGCGGACAAATTGCAATGGCAAAAAAAGCAGCACCCAACGCAAGTTTTATTTTTATTGGTCCAGCAGATATGAGTGTTAAAAATGGTACGGAATACGAAACACATCAATACTTAGAAAGTGTTCGTGATGAATTAAAAAAGGCAGTTATTGCAGCTGATTGCGCCTATTTTGACATGTACGACTGCATGGGCGGAAAAAACAGTATGCCGAGTTGGGTAGATCAAAAATTAGCAGCAAGTGATTATATACATTTCAGTCCACAAGGAGCAAGAAAAATTGCAACCCTATTTTATTCTGCTTTAATAAACGAATATAATTTATACAACAAACAAAAAAAATAATTTGAACCGTAACTTAAAAATAGAAATCACCCGTAAATCATCGTTAATAAAGGAAAGTGACTTGTTCAGAAATTTCAAATTCTCACTTAATTTTTATAGAAATAATAATTTACTACCTGTTAAATTAAAGATTAATCTACTGATTTGTTTTTTATTTGTTTTTTTATCGATAAAAAGTTATTCGCAAACAAAAGAATATTCTTTTATCAATTATACTTCAAACAGGCTGCACTACTCAAAGGATAGTAGCAGTTTTATAAATCTTTTTAAAAAAATAAACGACTTACAAAAAAATAAAACAAAAGTAGTTACCGTTGCACACATTGGTGGTTCGCACGTACAGGGTGGAACTTGGAGTAATGCTTTTTTAACGAATTTACAAACCGAATTTAAAACAACAGGAGGTGGCTATTTTGTTTTTCCTTATAAAATTGCAAAAACAAATAGCCAGCATTACACAAGCTCATTCACAAATGGTAAATGGTTAAAATGTAGGTGTACTACAAAAGGTTTTTGTTTGCCATTAGGAATGAATGGAATGAGTATAATTACGAACGATAGCGCAAATTATTTTGGCGTAACACTCACAAAAAAAGCTGTATGTAACACATTTAACCAAGTAAAAGTGTATCATAATTTTAACTCAAGTTTTGATTTTAAAATTGCTACAACACAAACAATTTCAGCAAAAAGAATAGAGTTTAAAGAACTTGGCTACACCTTGTTCATATTAGAAAATAGTTTAGATAGTATTAGTTTTGATTTAGTTAAGAAAGATACATTAATTAAAGATTTTATCATTTACGGATTTGGGCTTGAAAATACTGTAAATACAGGTTTCTATTTTGCTGGCTTAGGTGCAAACGGAGCAACTAGCTCTTCTTTTTTAAGATGTAATTATTTTGAAAGTCAATTAAAAACCCTTAAACCAGATTTAGTAATTATTTCTTTAGGTGTAAATGATACCCAATCTAAAGAGTTTGAAAAAGAAGAATACATTGAGCATTACGATAGTTTAATTTTATCGATAAAAAAAGCAAACCCACAAGTAGCTATTTTATTAACTACAACCTCCGATAACTTTATAAAAAGAAGAACCTCTAATAAAAGAACTATTTCAGCACAAGCAGCCATGTACGAATTAATGAAAAAACACCATCTGGGAGTATGGGATATGTTTGATTTTATGGGTGGATATAAAAGTATGCTCAAATGGACCAAAGCTGGATTAGCAGCGAGAGACAGAGTGCATTTTTCCCCGAAAGGATATACATTACTTGGTAATGCCATGTTTGAAGCCTTTCTAAATTCCTACAAATGCAATACAAAATAGAATTAATAAAAAATATTTTTTTATATGATGAACACAAAGCTATTTTGTTTACTCAATTATTTTTTTGGGGATTTTTTGGTGTAGTACTGTTAATTTATAGTTTAATATACAAACAAAATCGTTTACGAACTTATTTTTTATTTGGAGTAAGCTTGTTTTTTTATTTTAAAACAAGTGGTTTGTTTTTGTTATTACTTATGTATACAATTTGTATAGATTATTTGCTCGGAAATTTAATTGCAAAAAATGAATCTCAAAAAAAGAAAAAATTGTATTTAGGATTCAGTGTTGTAAGTAATTTATTTTTTTTATGCTTCTTTAAATACGCTTATTTTTTTACTGAAAGTTATAATCAAATTATGAATTCAAATGTGCAGTTTTTTAATCATTTTGCACAACTCTCAAATAACCTCTTAAACACAGGCTTTTCGGTAAATAAAATGATGCCTGCAATTGGCGTTTCTTTCTTCACATTTCAATCGTTAAGCTACACAATAGATTTATACAGAAACAAAATTACACCTGTTAAGAACATACTAGATTATGGCTTTTTTGTTTGTTTTTTTCCTCACTTAGTTGCCGGGCCAATTGTAAAAGCCAACGAGTTTATTCATCAAATTTATAAGCCCTATAGTTTAACAAAACTGCAATTTAACACCGCTGTATTTTGGATACTGAATGGCTTTGGTAAAAAAATTGTTGCCGATTACATTGCAGTAAATTTTATTGATAGAATTTTTGATAGTCCAAATTTATACAGCGGTGTGGAGGTAATTTTTGGGATATTTGGTTACTCACTTCAAATTTATATGGATTTTAGTGGCTACACTGATATGGCAATTGGCATTGCTTTAATACTAGGTTATACCTTAAAAACAAATTTCAATTCGCCTTATAAAGCCACCAGTACTAGTGAATTTTGGAAACGTTGGCACATTTCTTTATCAAGTTGGTTACAAGAATATTTATACATACCACTTGGCGGAAATAAAAAAGGAACAATAGGGTCTTATATTGCCATTGCTGTTTTATGTTTATTTATGGCTTTATTAAGTGCAAATAAGTTTTTTATTTACGCATTGATAATTGGGGCAATAGTAATTATAGCCTTAAGCATATTGTTTAAGAAAATAAAACAAAGTATAAACACAAACATCAATTTAATGGTAACCATGTTGCTTGGAGGGCTTTGGCATGGTAGCAGTTGGCTGTTTTTAATCTGGGGAGGATTAAACGGTTTGGGTTTAATAGCACACAAAATATGGAAAGAGTATTCTCCATTTAAAAAGACTAATGATTATGCAACAAAATTTATGTTGATTTTCATTACACTAACGTTTATTAGTTTTACACGGATTTTTTTCAGAAGCGATAGTATGGAAACTGTAAATGTATTATTTGATAGAATGAAAAACCATTTAGGGCTAGATTTACTGTTTGAAATTATTTATGGTTACAGAGGGGTATTTGCTATTATTATTTTAGGTTACCTGATACATTGGATTCCTGAAAAAATAAAAATTAATTATAGAACGTGGTTTGCAGAACAACGATTAGAAGTAATAAGTACAATAATAATTATTTGTGTGTTTCTACTTTATCAATTAATGAGTGGCGATATGCAACCGTTTATTTACTTCCAATTTTAGTTTAACTTATTACTTTTCGTTAAATTTTGTTTCGCCAAAATCGTTAAAAAATGGCTAAAATGGCGAAACAAAATTCTCATAATTCCACAAACAAATCATCTAATACTATTTCATTTTGAACTAAATCTAAGGCGTATTTATTTTTAATAAGCCCATTTGCAGTAATCATAGCAAGTACTACAGACTTTTTAGTTCTACTTAATTGTTTAAAAACTGATAACTTTAAGCGTAGCTTGTTTGCATAATCTGATGTAATTAAAAAAGATTCGCGCATAAATTTTATTTCACACACATTAATTATTCCATCTGCTCTGCTAATTAATAAATCAATCTGAGTTCCTTTAATTCCGTCTTTAGGTTTACTTTTCCAAGTGCCATACTCACTTTGAATACCATCTATTTTTAATGCCTTTTTAATTTGGTTAATGTGTTGATGGCAAACATTCTCAAAGGCATAACCACTCCAAGTATTAACGCTTGGTGTGTTAAATAAGCTAAGCCAAGTATTTCCCTTTTTTACTGGATTATTTGCTATTTGTTGCAAATAAAAAAGTGTATACAAATCCTGTAACTTGTATATTTTTTCGTTTTTAGTTTTATCTATAGGAATTATACTACTTATAAATCCAGAGTATTCAAGCTCTTCGATTATTGTTGTAAAGCCACCACCACTTTTTAATTTACTTTTTTTAATTAAAACTTCTCTACTCAAACCTTGAGGATGTTTACTTAATAGTTCTATCAACACATGATGAGAGTCTGAATTATCGAATAACGAGCCTAATAATTCATTATACTCTAATTGCATTGGTGCGTTTTTTCTAAAGCATAATCTATCAATAGCCTGTGGTATACTTTCGCCTTTGTCAATTAAATCAAGATAATAAGGAATTCCGCCCAAAGCCATATATAATTTTGTAATTTCATTTCTGCTTGAAATTATATTCTTTCTCCTCAAAAAACGTTCGGTTTCGGCTAAGGTAAAGGGTTCTAAAAAAATCCTATCAGTAACTCTATTATGCAAGCCGCCTTTATTTTTTAAAACTTTATTAATCATCCATGATGCAGAAGAACCGCAAATAATAAATAATAAATCGGTGCGCTGGCTAGCATAACTGTTCCAAAAATCTGTAAAGGCTGTTAAAAATTTTGACTTATTAGTTGCCATCCAAGGGAATTCATCCAAAAAAATAACTTTCTTTTTTAATGACTTACTTTTATGTATAAATTGCTTTAAATTGTCAAATGCTTCAAACCAACTATTGGGTTCAATTTTAGGCCTTGCACCAAAGTTTTTCATTGCTTTATGAAATCGCTCCAACTGATCGGGCAAAGTGCCTTTATGCAATCCTGTGAATTGAAAAAATAATTTATTCTGAAAAGTTTTTCTAATCAAAAAAGTTTTACCCACGCGTCTTCTGCCAAGTATAGCAACTAATTCAGATTTATCTGTATGCAATTTTTTTAGTAATTGCTGTTGCTCTATTTTCCTACCAATTAAATCCATACTTATTTTGTTTCGCCAAAATTACAAAATTTTCACTAAAATGGCGATACAAAAAATATTTTTGTTTCGCCAAAATTAACAAAATAGGCATAAAATGGCGAAACTAAATTTTAATTATTAGTTTAAATTTTGGCTCAAAAGCTTTACAAATAAAGGAAAAATGTAAAAAATAATTAAAGTAGGAAGTGCTGAATTTCAAAAAATTTTATCCTAAAATATGAATGTTAGTTTTGTTTTATATTCACCATATTAGTGCAATTTATTAACTTTTTTTTCACAAACTCAAATCAATAATTGACAAAAAATTATTGAAATATCTGGTGAATAGTCTCCGTTACAAACATTTAATACCACGAGGAATTATATTTCTAAATGAGTCGCGCATTCAAAATGTTGTTTAGGGCATTGTTTATGTCCGTGCAAGCCACAAGGACGGCAGGCTAAATTTTTATTTTCAATAATAGTTTTATTATCGCTTAAAGGTCCAAATCCAAAGTTAGGAGTGGTAGATAAAAAGAAGGCTGTAACTACAGCATTTACACTACTTGCCAAATGTAAGGGTGCGCTGTCGTTTACATAGTTCATTTGCGCATCTTTCATTAAGGCACACGATTGCAACAAGGATAATTTTCCTGCTAAATTAACTACTAAACTTCGTTTACTTAAACTTATTATTTCTTCACATAATTTAAAATCGCTGGGAGCACCTATTAGGTATATGGTTTTATTGGTGTCAATTTTAGAAATTAATTCAACCCATTTTTTTACAGGTAATTGCTTTGTAAACCAAACCGATGCTGGCGCAATGCAAACATAACTTACGTTCTTATATTGCTCAACCAACGAGCTATCTGTTATACTTGGGTATAATTTGGGTTTGTATAAAACGGGTTTACAAAAATCTTGCACCAAATCGTTATAGCGCTCTACTTCGTGTTTTCCATTACCAATAACATGTTTGATATTATAATTAAATAAAAAAGAAAAAGGATTTTCTTTATATCCTGCAACATGTTTTGCACCGCTGAAAGAAGCTATTAATCCTGAACTTGCAAAACGATGGCAATTAATTACGCAATCAAACTTTAATTTTCTAATCTTAAGAATCAGCTGAAACAAATTCTTAATTTTTGATTCTTGTTTATTCCAAACAAGTACTTGGATTAAAAAAGGATGGTTGTTATAAATTGATTCGTTTCCTTTTCTAACCAAAATACTTATGCGTGCTTGAGGCCATTCATCATGCAGTTTTTCAACCAAGCTCGAAGCTAAAATGGCATCACCAATAAAGGCTGTTTGAATAATTAGTATATTGTTATATGGCACTTTTTAAAAAACAAATGTTAGCTAAAATTAAATAATAAAAATGATTTGGTTGAATTAATAATTAATATTGTAATGTAAATTTTGAATTTAGGAAAACTATATTTGATACCGGTACCTATTTGTGATGCAGAAGTAAACACAATGATACCAGAGCATAACTTAAAAATAGTAAAATCATTAACTTTTTTTGTTGGCGAAAATGCTAAAACAGCCCGTAAATGGCTAAAATGGATGAGTTACGATACAATACAAAATGCCAATATTCAAGAATTAAACCAACATACCATTAACCATAACTCTCTTATTGAACCATTGCTGCAAGGGCATAACATAGGTTTATTAAGCGATGCTGGATGCCCTGGTATTGCAGACCCTGGAGCAGCAATTTTAAAACTGGCTCATGAGAAAAACATTGAAGTAATTCCTTTAGTTGGACCAAGCTCAATAGTATTAAGCATTATGGCAAGTGGCTTTAATGGGCAAAATTTTGCTTTTATAGGTTACTTACCTATTGAACAACAACCAAAAATTAAACGCATTAAAGAATTAGAATTGCTTTGCAAAAAACACAACCAAGCGCAATACTTTATTGAGACACCTTATAGAAATAATCAACTTTTGGAGGTGCTGTTAAAAAATTTACAGCCAGCAACGTATTTATTTTTAGGAGTAAATATTGGGGATTTAAAGCAACGACTAATATGTAAATCTATAAACGAATTTAAAAAGTTAAAACTCCCTGATTTAAATAAAATACCCGTGGTGTTTGGAATTTATTAAGCAATAGCAACAAACTAGCTTATACTCGGCGGTGTTTGATTAGTTGTTGTGCTATCGATATTAGCTGCTACATCTTGTGCTCTTCGTTTTTTATAAATACTCACAGCAAGCATTAAAACACCAGCAAAGCCAAATAAACCTAAGATACCCCACACTAATCCAGAACTTGATTTTACAACTACCAAAAACACAATTGCAACTAAAAATAAAGTAGCTAATTCGTTAAACAACCTGAGTTTAAACGATGAACGTTTAAAAACACCTTGGGTTTGTTGTTTGTAAATACGCTGACACTCTATATGATACAAAGCCAAAAACACAACAGCTATTAACTTAAGCCACATCCAAGGCTGCGCTAAATAATAAGAAATGTTTACAAATAATAACCATAAACCAAATATAAAAGTACCTACCATTGCCGGCCAACCAATAATGTACCATAATTTTTTTTGCATTAATAATAATTGTTGTGTTAAAATAGGTTTCGCTACCTCGTCTTTACTCTGTGCCTCGGTAGTATAAATAAATAACCTAACCATATAAAATAAAGCTGAAAACCAGCAAACAACAAAAATAATATGAAGTGCTTTTACGTAAGAAATTGCCATTTTAATTTTTTTTAAAGTTACTTATTTGAACGTATCAATTCAAATTTTTTATGTTTAATGCTCGTATTATAAATATCTTCTGGCGCCAAGTGTTTTGAGCTAACTTGTGTACTTAATTCAAAATTAATTACGGTAAAACATTTTTGAACCATAGCACTACAGAACAACGAATTTTCTTGAGCCAATTTATTCTCTGTTAATCGTGATTTTTCAGAAATTAAATTGTACAAAACACCAAAAATTTCTCTAATGGAGTAATGTGTTCTTTTTGCAACTAGGTTAAGCGCTTCTGCTATTACAGCATTTGATTGGTTTTCGGATAAATTAAAATTAAGAATTGCAACATTCGGAAAATCTTTTTCACTCGCATACTTATCAATTCTATTTTCTTGCACACCTAAATTAATTTGTTTTTTATGAAATTCTAAATCCGACTCTGCTACCCAAATATGTCCGTCTTCTCTTTTTCCAGTAACAATAAACGCATGCGACCAGTAACTTTCGCTTTTTGAAGGAGTGATTTTCTTTTGAAATTTACGAATGGATTTATCAATCAATGCACTACCTCCAACCAAGCCAATACAAGCCTTACAAGCATATTTATTAAAAAAATTCAAATTGCTATCTACCATTTTATTTGCGTTTATAAATTAATCCTTCACTTTCTTTTATAATCCCATCATCCATCAAATCGTTATAAGCAGTCACAAAGGTGGTTAGATTGTATTGCTGAAATTTCTCCTTCAATTGAACAATTGTTATTGGATTTTTTTTAATCATTGTTACAATTTTGCTTTTAATTGTAGAGTAATCTTTAGGTCTATTGGCAATACATACATCACAATAACCACAATCTGTATAATCAATTTCATTAAAATAAATTAGCAACTGAATGTTTCTGCACACTTTATTGTTATCGACGTAATTAATAACAGCGTTCATTCTTTCTAAATAACGTTCTTTTAATGTGTGGTAGTTTTTTGGATTTATCTCAATATGTTTGTTATTAATTCTGTTTTCTAAAAAAATAATTTTCGGTAAATTAGTTTGTGGGATGTATGAAAGCACACCTTGTTTTGTTAATAAATTTAAGTACTCTATTACTTTGCTAGCAGGCAATTTTACTTTGTAGGCTAAATCTTTTTCATTTATAAAAACATAATTTTCAAAAATACCACCATAATTACGTAACACCGTTTTTATGAGCGGCTCATATTTAGAAAATTTAATTTGAAAATTGTACAAATCCTCTTTACCCATTACCATCATTAGTTTACTTTGCTCAAATCCTGCATCTAAATACGAAAGGTAATTTTCTTTTTCCAAAAATTTAATGCTATTGTAAACCAACACAGGTCTCAAATTATAACTTGCACACACTTTATCTAAATCAAACTCAAAACTTAAACCTTGCCCGCTGTTTGCTGCAATTTGGTAATAATTACAAATGGCATTATAAGCTAATTTTATGTATTCAATCTCAGGAAACATGGTTTTAAAATTATCTTGCAAGCGCTCTATATCACCATTCGTAAAGAACAAACTTGCATAAGCTGTTTTACCATCTCTACCTCCTCTGCCAGCTTCTTGAAAGTATGCTTCTAAACTATCTGGTAAATCCATGTGCGCTACAAATCGCACATCGGGCTTATCAATTCCCATACCAAAAGCATTTGTTGCACAAATAACCTGAGTTTTATTATCAATCCAATTTTGTTGAATGGTTTGTCTATCGCTAAAAGTTAAACCTGCATGATAACTCGATGCCGATATTTTATTCTTAGTAAGTTGAAGCGCCAATTCTTGTGTTCGTTTTCTATTTCTAACATATACAACACCTGAACCACCTATGTTTTTAATAATTTTAAGCAATCTTGAAAATTTGTCTTCCTCATATTGCACCACGTATCTTAAATTTTTTCGATAAAACGATTGTCTGAAAACATTAGGGTTTTTAAATTCTAGTTTTTGTTGAATATCCGAAACAACAAATTTAGTTGCACTAGCAGTTAAGGCCACCATTGCCACTTGATTAAAATAATCTTTTACCTCTGCAATTTTTAAATAACTTGGTCTAAAATCATAACCCCATTGCGAAATACAATGCGCCTCATCAATTGCAATTAAAGTGATTGGCAAGTAGGATAAACTCTTTCTAAATGCCTCGTTTTGCAAGCGCTCTGGCGATACATATAAAAACTGTACATGCCCCAAAGCAGCATTATTTAAAGCAATTTCAATTTCTTTAAAACTCATAGAAGCACTGATTGCAACAGCCGAAATTCCTTTTCGTTTAAGATTAGAAACCTGATCATTCATTAAAGCAATTAAGGGCGATACAACCAAACAGGTTCCTCCTAAAACCAGCCCAGGCACTTGAAAGCATAAGGATTTACCACCACCTGTTGGTAACAAAGCAAGTGTATCTTTTTTTTGTAATACAGAGGTTATTATCTCTTCTTGTAAAGGTCTAAAGCTTTCAAAGTTCCAGTATTTTTTTAGAACGCTATAAATTTCTTTATGTATATTTATATTCAAATTAAAGCCTAAATTTAATCTTTTTACTTGTTGCAAAACTACCTATATCAGTTAAAAATCACTTTTAAAAGATTGTTGATTGCATACTTAGCCTATACGCTGAGCCGACTAATTTTTTTAATAGCAAATCTTGATTATTTTGATGGCATTAGTTTTTTAAATTGGATTGTTGTTTATATTCATGGGTTGCGCTTTGATAGCTTTAGCATTGTGGTTGGAAGCAGTATTTTTATTTTATTATCGATTCTCCCGCTAAATTATTTTTATAAAAATTGGTACCAACGTATTTTAAAATCTTTCTTCATTTTAGGCAACTGCCTTTTTTTACTCTTTAATTTTATTGATGTTGGTTATTATAAATTCATTAAAAAACGCTCAACTGCTGATTTATTTAATCAGATAGGTGGACAAACAGATATGCAAAAACTGCTACCACAATACTTAGAAGATTTTTGGTGGATTCTACTTCTTTACATTTTGATTTTGATTCTCATTTTTAAACTCTATAAAAAAATTAGTTTAGAAACACGTACCTATAAATTTGTTCTCACTAAAAATAGTTTACTTATTCTTTTATGTTTTACATTAAGTGCTGGTATTGGCGTATTTGCTGTGCGTGGTGGTTGGCAAAGATCGCCCATTAGCTTTATTGATGTAGGTCTGGCAGATGTTTCTAAAGCTAATGAAGTAATTTTAAATACGCCGTTTACTATTATTAAATCGTTTGAAATGCAAGAATTAAAACGATTGAATTATTTTAATGAAAAAGAATTGCTTGCAACGTATAACCCAAATAAACACTACAAAAATTTACAATTCACAAAAAAAAATGTAGTAGTAATTTTATTAGAGAGTTTTGCAAAAGAATATACTTCACTCGGAAAAACGGGTAAAAGCTATACACCTTTTTTAGATAGCTTAATGCAACACGGCTTGGTATTTAATAATGCTTTTTCTAACGGGACAAAATCAATTGAAGGCATACCAGCAGTATTATCAAGCCTTCCTAGCCTAATGTCAGATCCTGTAATAAATTCACCTTATGCAATCTACCAGCAAACAAGTTTTGCTAATATACTTGCGGCGGAGGGTTACGAAACTGCCTTTATGCATGGTGGAATTAACGGAACAATGAACTTTAATGTGTGGGCAAAGCAAGCAGGTTATAAAAATTATTTTGGAAAAAACGAATATAACAACGATAGCGATTTTGATGGCTTTTGGGGAATTTGGGATGAACCCTACTTGCAATACTCCATTAAAAAGATGGATGCTATGCAACAACCATTTCACACGGCAATTTTTACATTAAGCAGTCATCACCCATTTAATGTTCCCCTAAAGTATAAAAATAAATTTAAAAAAGGAGAGTACGAAAACGCCGAATGTATTGGCTATGCCGATTATGCATTAAAACAATTTTTTGAAAGTGCAAAAAAATCTCACTGGTTTGAAAATACTTTATTTGTGCTTACTGCCGATCATGCTTCATTATCAGGTCATAATTTCTACAAAAATCAAATTGGGAATTTTACAATACCGATTTTTTTTTATGAAGCAAATAACTCCCTTAAAGGTGTTTATGGTAAAATATTCAGTCAGATTGATATTTTACCAACAGCATTGGAGTACTTGGGCTACAACAAATCTTTTTTCTCATTTGGAAATAGCGCTTTATCTAGCAAAACCAATTACTGTACTTATTATTTTAGCGATACTTACTATAATTTAAGCGACAGCTTAGCTATTGTTTGGCAACCAAATAGTAAACCTAATGTAATAAATTATTATAGAGATAGTGCGCTTAATATGCGCATACCGCTAAATTCTGAGGCTGAAAATTCACAGTTTAAGTATTTAAAGGCAATGGCTCAAACTTATAATAATACCTTAATTGGTGGCGGAGCTCAAAAGTAACTTGATTAAGAAAATAGAGTAAAAAAGAAACTAATTAGCTCAATAAACCATTATTCAAAAAAATTTAATACATAAAATTCATCAAATAAAATTTAGATTAATTATTTGTTATATTCAAAATATAATCGTTACTTGGGCTTATAAATAGTAAACTTTATGGTATCCACATTCGATATTAAAATCAATAAAATCGCTAAATCAAGAGTTAGTGAGTATGATGTAAATAATGTGCCTTTTGGCAAGTGCTTTAGCGATCACATGTTTGTAGCAGAATACGCTGATGGGAAATGGCAAAAAGCATATATTGAGCCTTATGCAGATGTACCCATGAGCTACGCTACCAGTGCGTTGCATTATGGTCAAGCAATTTTTGAAGGAATGAAAGCTTATAAAAATGCTAATAATGAGGTATCTTTATTTAGACCTTTAGAAAATTTCAACCGATTAAATAAAAGCGCATTGCGTATGGCCATGCCCGAAGTTCCTGAGGAAATTTTTATAGGAGGTTTAATTGAACTTCTTAAATTGGATGAAGCATGGGTACCAACAAGCGATACAGGAAGTTTATACATTCGTCCGTTTATTATTGCTACTGATGAAGCTATAGGGGTAAAATCAAGCGATACTTACAAATTTATTATTATTACTTGCCCAGCTGGTAAATACTACAGCGAGCCAATTCGTGTACTTGTTGAAACAAATTATTTTAGGGCGGTGCATGGCGGTGTTGGTTTTGTTAAAGCAGCTGGTAACTATGGCAGAAGTTTGTATCCAACAAAATTGGCGCAACAAAAAGGCTACCAACAAGTAATTTGGACAGATAGTAAAACCCACCAATACGTTGAAGAGAGCGGTACTATGAACTTAATGTTTGTTATTGGCGATACACTTTTAACTCCAGAATTAAGTGATACAATTTTATCTGGGATTACACGAAAATCAGTTTTAGCCCTAGCTCACGAATGGGGAATGAAAGTTGAAGAAAGAAAAATTAGTATACGAGAAGTTATTACTGCACATGGCAATGGCACCTTACAAGAAGCCTTTGGAGTTGGAACCGCAGCAACTATTGCACAAATAATTACAATTGGTTACGAAGGAAAAGATTACGATTTGCCTGCGGTAGAAACTCGCAAGTTCTCGAATAGAGTGGATGAAACGCTTAGAAATATTAGAAAAGGAAAAGGTCCAGATACTCAGAATTGGATGTTGAAGGTAAGTTAACCAAAATTTTAAAGCTGATTAAGTCAGCTTTTTTTATGTATAAAATTTTAAAAGAACATAGTTGGTTCATTATAATCTTTCTAAGTGTAGCCATTTTACGCTTATTACCTTTATTTAATTACCAACTCACGTTAGACGAACTGAGCGGCCTTGCCAGAACGCGTTTTGATACCTTTGGAGATTTAATTGAATTGGGTGTTAAAACTACTGACACACATCCTGCACTGGTACAACTAATTATTTTTGCCACTGTAAAGTTATTCGGTTACCACACTTGGATTGTAAAACTCCCCTTTATTCTATTTAGCTTATTTGGACTTTTGTATTTTTACAAATTTGGTTGCAAATTTTTCAATAAACAAACAGGCATTGTGGCTGCAATAATAGCGGGCTTTTCGCTACTATTTGTTTTTTATGCACCAATAGCACGTATGTATTCAAGTGGTGTTTTTTTTAGTATTGCCCTACTCTATTATTTTACAAGTATATTTTTTAAGTATGAAAATTCAATAAAAAATTATTTTTTATTTGGTTTGTTCTGTCTGTTATGCGCACTTAATCAGCATTTAAATATGTTGTTTGCTTTTACTGTTGCTTTTTTCGGTTTATTTCATCTTAACAAAACAAATGCAAAAAATTATTTAATTACCTGTGGCATAATTGTTTTAGCGTATTTGCCACATCTGCCAGTAACCTTAGCACAATTTAAGGTTGGTGGAATTGGCCTAAACACTGATGGTTGGGTTGAAAAACCAGAGTGGTATCAAGTATTTATATTTATAAAAATTTTACTTGGCACTGGCAAAAGTTATTTTGTTGTATTGGCCTTAATTGCCGTTTGTTGTTTCTTGAATAAAAAAATAAAACCAAGCGGTTTGCAAATTTTCCTCCTTGTACTTTTTGTATTTAATTACTTAATTATTTTTTCTTACTCAAACCTGCGTTCTTCAGTTTATCAATTTTATGTAATGCAATTTAGCGGTGTGGCTTTTGTTATTGTAATTTCATCCTATTTAAACACAAAAAATAATTATTTATTTGGTGCAATAACAGTTCTATTGGCTTCAACTTTAATTTTTAAAACCTATTTAAAAAAGAATTATTACCAACAATGCGTAAAAACTGTTTTCGAAAATCAATTTGAAGTATTTGCTAAATACCAAAATTTAAAAGGAAAAGAAAATATTTCATCAGTTTTTTTTGATTGCGATGATTTTATGAAAACGTGGTTCTCACAAAAATACAATTGTTCTAAGCCACCTGTAATTAGCGGAGATTCAAGCATAAGTTCAACCAAAGCATTTGCTAATTATTTAGCAAACAATAAAACAAATTACATTGTAGTTGCATCTAGCTTTCCTCTCAATCAAGCTTTAGTGAAAGAGTATTACCCCTATCTAATAGAAAGTTATCAAACACAAGCCATTAACATTAAAGTATATTCTAAACTAAAATCTGATAGTGTAAGCGTTAACGATGATCAAATTTTATATTACTCCAATTTTTATAACAAACAACAATTCAACTATCCTTCGAACGCCAGCCTTCCAATACCCCTAGATTCACTTAATGAATTTCCGTTTGGTATTCATTCAAATTTAAATGCTTGCACCAGTAAAGAAGGACAATATGTTTTATTAAAATCAAAACTTAAATTATCAAAACCACAAACGTTTAATTTGGCTGCTTGCCTTATGAATAAAAGTATTGACGATAAAGAATCGTACGCATACACCGATGAGAATATGAATTCATTTGTAGTAAATAAGGATAGCACAGTTACCTTATACGCTGGCGCCTATTGCGGAACAAAATATAAAAACTATAAAGATAAAGCTAAATTTAGCGCCTACTTGTGGAACAGAGATAAAAAACCTGCTACATTATTAAACTTTGAAATTAAAACTCTTGATTTTTGGACAAAAAAATGGAATTACTGGGAATAATTTATTACCTATAACTTTCCTAAGTTTTAATCTTATACTTAAAAATTAGTTTAAAACTATTAATACTTTCTTTCTCACATTTTTTGTATTTGATTGTAACTTCAACAACTATAAAATTTGTTCTACTAAATGAAATCTGTAAACATTGTTGATGATGAAAACATTGAGGTAATTGGTGCACGTTCGCATAACCTTAAGGATATAAGCCTTACTATTCCTCGAAATAAATTGGTTGTGCTTACTGGCCTGAGTGGCAGTGGCAAATCAAGCCTAGCCTTTGATACTATATATGCTGAAGGACAACGTCGCTATATTGAAAGTTTTAGTAGTTACGCTCGCCAATTTTTAGGAAGCCTAGAACGACCAGATGTAGATAAAATTTCTGGTTTAAGCCCTGTAATTTCTATTGAACAAAAAACAGTAAACAAAAATCCACGCTCTACAGTAGGTACCATTACTGAAATTTATGATTTTATGCGTTTACTATTTGCGCGTGCTGGTGAGGCGTACAGCTATAATACTGGCGAAAAAATGGTACGTTATAGCGACGATCAAATTGTAGATTTAATTTTAGAAAAGTATAATTCGAAAAAAATAAATTTATTAGCGCCAGTTGTAAAAGGACGTAAAGGCCACTACAGAGAGCTGTTTGAAGACATTCGCAAAAAAGGTTTTAATAAAGTAAGAGTTGATGGTGTTGTTGTAGATATTACACCTAAAATGCAAGTAGATAGGTACAAAGTACACGATATTGAAATGGTGATTGATAGAATTGAAGTACTGAAAGATTCTAAATCACGTATCAACCAAAGCCTGCAAGTTGCTATGAAACATGGTAAAGGCACCATAATGGTTTTAGAGCAAGGAGATGAAACGCAAACAAAACAAAAAACAAAAACGCAAGCATTTGGTTTTGGAAAAGTACAATTCTATAGCCGTTTACTCATGTGCCCTACAACAGGCATTAGTTATGACGAACCTGCGCCAAATTTGTTTTCGTTCAATTCACCCTATGGTGCATGTCCGCAATGCAACGGACTTGGGGTAGTATCAGAAGTTGCCATAGATAAAATTGTACCAAATACAAAATTATCCATTGCAAAAGGCGCTATTTCTGCAATTGGCACTAGCAAAGGCACTTGGATTTTTAAACAACTAGAAGCAATTGGCAAAGCTTTAGATTTTACGTTAGATACCCCATTTGAAGACATTAGTGATGAAGCTGTAAATGTTATTCTATACGGTAGCGAAGAGTTATACAAAATCACCACCGAATCAGGAAGTTACAACACATCGTTCGAAGGCATTGCAACTTTTATAACTAAACAAGCCGAAGAAGACCCTAGCCCCGGCGTTCAGCGTTGGGCGCAAGGATTCACCAACAAAAAAAACTGTACAACGTGCAATGGAACACGTTTAAAAAAAGAAGCCTTGTATTTTAAAATTGCCGAAAAAAACATTTCAGAATTGGCTGAAATGGACATTTCTATTTTACAGACATGGTTTAATAACGTTGAAAAAAAATTAGACAAAAAACAAAGCATTATTGCAAAAGAAGTTGTAAAAGAAATAAAAAGCCGCATACAATTTTTAATGGAAGTTGGTTTAGATTATGTAACACTTAACCGCTCAAGCAAAACATTAAGCGGTGGCGAGGCACAGCGGATAAGGCTTGCCACGCAAATTGGTTCGCAACTCGTTGGCGTGCTTTACATTTTAGATGAGCCAAGCATTGGTTTACATCAACGTGATAATGTGCGCTTAATAACTGCATTAAAAAATTTGCGCGATGTTGGCAACAGCGTTTTGGTAGTCGAGCATGATAAAGACATGATTTTAGAAAGCGATTATGTGATTGATATTGGTCCTGGAGCTGGTGCACATGGCGGAAGAATTGTTGCCGCAGCTACTCCAAAGCAAATGCTAAAATTTGATACACTTACATCAAATTACATCACTGGTAAATTAAATATTGAAGTTCCAAAAACAAGAAGAAAAGGAAACGGCAAAAAAATTACTTTAAAAAATTGCACAGGACATAATTTAAAAAACGTAAGTATAGATTTTCCACTTGGTAAATTTATTTGTGTTACTGGTGTTAGTGGTAGTGGCAAAAGCAGCTTAATTAACGAAACACTTTATCCAATATTATCCGCACATTTTTATAACAGCGAAAAAAAACCGTTAGCATACAAAACAATAACTGGTTTAGAAAATATTGATAAAGTAATTGATATCGATCAAAGTCCAATTGGCAGAACACCACGAAGCAATCCTGCAACTTACACTAATGTGTTTAGCGACATTAGAAATTTATTTGCAGAAATACCAGAAGCAAAAATTCGTGGCTATAAACCAGGCAGGTTTTCTTTTAATGTAAAAGGCGGCAGATGCGAAACCTGTGGCGGTGCAGGTTTAAAAACAATTGAAATGAATTTTTTACCAGATGTTTATGTGAATTGTGATACATGTAACGGAAAACGTTATAACAGGGAAACTTTAGAAATTCGCTTTAAAGGAAAATCGATTAGTGATATACTAAACATGACAATTGACCAAGCTTGCGAGTTTTTTGAAAACAACCCAACAATTTACAGGCAAACAAAAACTTTACAGGATGTGGGGTTAGGCTACATAACCCTTGGGCAACAAGCCACAACTTTAAGTGGTGGCGAAGCACAACGGGTAAAACTTGCAACTGAATTAAGCAAGCGAGATACTGGCAATACATTTTATATTTTAGATGAACCAACCACCGGACTGCATTTTGAAGACATACGTGTATTGCTTGGCGTGCTTAACAAATTGGTAGATAGCGGAAATACAGTATTAGTTATTGAACACAATTTAGACATTATAAAAGTTGCTGATTATATAATAGACCTAGGTCTTGAGGGAGGTAAAGGTGGCGGAGAAATTTTGTTTACAGGCACACCTGAAGAATTAGCCAAAAGTAAAAAAAGTTACACTGCTCCATTTTTAAAGAAAGAGCTTCATAATAAGAAAGTTTAGCTAAAACTAGCGGTACTTAACTTCTAAATTGTGTATTTCAATTAAAGGTTTTAAAAATTCTTCTAAATCGTTAACACAAAGTTGAGAAGCCGCGTCGCATAAAGCTTTTTCAGGTTCTGGATGCGTTTCAATAAAAACGCCATCTACGCCACTTGCAACGCCTGCCCTACTCAATACTGGTAAAAATTCACGCATCCCCCCTTTAGCATCGCTACTTGGTATACCATACTTGCGTACGCAATGTGTAATATCAAACACAACAGGGTAGCCCAAATTATTCATGTGAAAAAAACTACGCGGATCAACAATCAAATCATTGTACCCAAAAGTATATCCACGCTCTGTTAAAATTACTTTATCGTTCCCACTATCAATACACTTTTGTAGTGGGTGCTTCATATTATCTGGTGCTAAAAATTGACCATGTTTAATATTTACAACTGCACCTGTTTTAGCCGCAGCAACTAGTAACGAACTTTGCATACACAAGTATGCTGGTATTTGCAATACATCACACACCTCTGCTGCCGGGGCCGCTTGCTCGTGTGAGTGTATATCGGTTAAAACTGGAAAACCAAACTGTTCTTTTATCTTTGCTAACAAGGCAACACCTTTTGCAAGCCCCGGTCCATCGTAGTATTTTAAACTACTGCGATTATCTTTCGTAAACGATGATTTGTAAATAATCTTAATATTTAATTTTTCTTGCACCTCACGCAGCTTTTCTGCGGTTTTCATCATTATACTCTCCTCCTCAATTACACAAGGCCCGCTTATTAAAAATAATTCGTTTGCGCCGCATGGTATATTCCCAACATTTACAATTTTTTTTGTCATCGTGTTTCTTTAAAAAATTTATACTGTAAATGTAATAAAACTATTACGATTTGATAACCTTACTTTAATTCAACTTTAAAGTTAAAAACTGAATTTTGTAAAATTAGTTTATGATGAAATTAAAAAACGCTTACATTGTTCCTTTTCTTATTACAATTCTACTCTATGGCTGTAACAAGCAGGCAGATGATAACTCTATAAATATTTCTGGCTCTGATACAGAATTATCAATGGTAGAGTCTTTGGCAGAAAATTTTAATAAACGAGATTCTAGTTCGCACTTTAAGGTGAAAGGTGGTGGCAGTCAGCAAGGTATTACCGATTTAATAGAGAATAAAAGTGTGATTGCAAATTCATCACGCATTATTTTAGACTCAGAAATTGAGAAAGCAAAAAAAAATGGTGTAGAGGTTTTACAAATAATGTTTGCAACAGATGCGTTAGTTATAATTACAAACTCTAAATTAGGTGTCGATAGTTTAACATTAAAACAAGTTGAGTATATTTTCGCAGAGAAAATTATTAATTGGAAGGAGGTTGGAGGTCCTGATTTACCAATAAACATTTATACGCGCGATTCTTTATCTGGCACACATTGGTTTTTAAAACATAAATTTAACATTGGGAAGATAAAATCTTCCAAAACATTAAACAATACTGGTGAAATTATTAAAGCTATTAGAAACGATATAGGTGGAATTAGCTACTCTGGCTTGCAAGGTGTTATTGAAAAAGATGGTAAACCGAACGGCAGTATTTGGAGTATGCCAATTAGTATTGATGAGCACCACAAGGCCATTACTCCGCTTAATATCACTTCCGTAATGAAAGGGGAATATCCACTTAAAAGACCTCTTTATCAATTTATAAATAAAAGCAAATTGCCACTTGTTAAAAATTTTATTTTGTATGAGTTAAGTGGCGATGGACAAAGAGAAATAGGAAATCATGGATTCTATCCAATAAATGACTACCAAAAGCAAATTAATTTACTTAATGGTTTTGAATTCTAATACTTTGAAATCTGCTTCACCTCTTAACCTTAACTTAACAATCTATTTTACTTAATTAATTACTTTTACCACTTTTATTATTACTTTATGTTAGGATTATCTACTGGACTATTTGCGCTCTTAATTATTTGCATTGTATTGGCAGTTGCGTTTGAATTTATCAATGGGTTTCACGACACTGCAAATGCAGTAGCCACAGTTATCTACACCAACAGTTTAAAACCAACTGTAGCTGTAGTTCTAAGTGGTTTTTTTAATTTTTTAGGTGTGTTTTTGGGAGGAATTGGTGTTACAATGGGTATAGTAAACCTTTTACCTACGGAGGTTTTAATCGATGATAACATTGCGCATAGTGTGAGTATGATTCTTGCAATTTTATTAACTTCGATACTTTGGAATTTTGGTACCTGGTTTGTTGGTTTACCAGCTTCTTCTTCACACACGTTAATTGGGTCAATATTAGGAATTGGTATTGCCTTAGGTGTTATTGGGCATAAAAGCTCTGTAAACTGGGGCAAAGCACAAGAAATTGGAGCAGCGCTTTTAATATCGCCTCTGTTTGGATTTGCTGCTGCTATTTTTATGATGTTTTTATTTAAGCGATTAATTAAGAACGATTATATATACAAAGAACCGATTCCTGGAAAAACACCTCCAACGTGGATTAGAGCCTTACTCACATTTTGTTGTTGCTCTGTTAGTGCCGCCCATGGTAGCAACGATGGCCAAAAGGGCATTGGCTTAATGATGTTGATTTTAATCGTATTTCTGCCAAAAGATTATGTTATAAATCCAAACGCAAAGTTTAACGATATTTCGAAGTCGCAAACAGAAATTGTACGTTTAATGAGTTTAGTTGATACAACACGTTTAGCTCAAAAACCAGATATGTTGTGGTATACCGATGTAAACAAATCATTAGCCAATCTGGAAACAGAATTTACAAAAATGATTTCTTTCGATTCTGTTTCAACAAAAACTAAAGTTGAATTAAGAAAATCAGTTGTAGTTATCTCCAAAAACATAGATAAACTTATCTCTTCAGATAACTTAACTTTATCAACTAATGAAATAGCAGCTTTAAAATCGAATGTTACAACATTAAAAAGTACAATCGATTTTGCGCCTGATTGGGTGAAGGTAATTATTTCGATAGCGCTTGGTTTAGGCACTATGATTGGTTGGAAACGTATTGTAGAAACAGTTGGTTCGAAAATTGGAAAACAAAACATGAGTTATGCTCAAGGTGCCGCCGCACAAATTGTAGGCTCAAGTACAATTGCTTTAACAACATTTTTTAAATTACCAGTATCAACCACACACGTGTTGTCATCAGCAATTGCTGGAACCATGGTAGCGAAAAAGGGCCTAAAAAATCTTCAGAAAAAAACAATACGTAATATTGTTTTAGCCTGGGTACTCACACTTCCTGTAACCATTATTCTTTCTGGAGGCTTGTTTTTATTATTCAGAGCTATTTCTGGATAGTGTTAATAAGATTACTTCGTAAGCTTGTTAATTGGAGTTAAGAAAACAAAAATCTCCATTTATCATTACTTCTAGTCCCTATCAAATTCTAGTCTCATGCCTTTTGCAATTTCGTTAATGTTGCCATTATCAAAAACTAAATTGCCATTTACAAACGTTTTTACAATACTACTTTTAAAAGTATGACCCTCAAACGGACTCCAGCCACATTTGTAAAGCAAATTAGACTTTTCAACCAAACTTGTTTTCTTTAAATCAACCATCACTAAATCGGCAAAATAGCCTTCACGAATAAATCCTCTATTTTTAATTTGAAACAAATCAGACACATTATGGCTCATTTTTAAGGCTATTTGCTCTAAAGTAATTTTTCCTTGATGATAAAAATCTAACATAGCAAGCAAGCTGTGTTGAACCAATGGCCCACCGCTTGGCGCTTTTAAATAAGTTTGTTCTTTTTCATCAATTGTATGTGGCGCATGATCAGTGGCAATAACATCGATAGTTCCATTTAGCACTGCTTCAAATAGTTTATCTCTATCATAAGCAGTTTTTACCGATGGATTCCATTTAATATAATTACCCTTAGTTTTATAATCTTCATCGCAAAACCACAAATGATGGATACAGGCCTCGGCAGTAATTCGTTTCTGTTTTAACGGAATTTTATTAGTAAACAATGCCAATTCTTTTGCTGTAGAAATATGAAGTATATGTAATTTTGTATTGAATTTTTTTGCTAACTCTACGGCATACGAGGAAGATTTATAACACCCTTCTTCGTTGCGAATTATTGGATGAAAGTAAGCAGGAATATCTTCGCCGTATTCTTCAATTATTCGAGTTTGATTTTCTTTTATAAACGGGTCATGCTCACAATGTGTTGCAACAAGGGTGTTAGCGTTGGCAAACACATTTTCTAAAGCTTTTGTATCATCTACCAACATATCGCCGGTACTTGAGCCCATAAAAATTTTCACACCACAAACCGTTTTGTAATCAATGCTTAAAATCTCATCAATGTTTGTGTTGGTTGTTCCCATAAAAAAGGAGTAATTGGCCAAACTACATTCACTTGCTCGTTTATACTTCTCTTCCAAACGTTGTTTAGTGGTACTTGTAGGATTGGTATTTGGCATCTCCATAAACGAAGTGACACCACCAGCAACAGCTGCTTTTGCTTCAGTATAAATTTCTCCTTTATGCGTTAATCCTGGTTCTCTAAAATGTACCTGGTCATCAATTGCACCAGGCAATAAATGCAAGCCTTCCGCGTTAATTTCTATTGCGTTATTTGTGTTATCAATCGTTCTTTCAATTTGTTGAATAATTCCGTTTTCAATTAAAACATCTCCAACAAAAATTTCGTTTTCGTTAACTACGTGCGCTTGTTTAATTAAGTAATTCATCTAAATAATTTTTAATGGTTAAATAAATTTTATTGAGTTCAGTTTTTGTGATAATGTAAGGAGGAATAATATAAAAGACGTTTCCGAGCGGACGTAAAATAATTCCGTGTTTTAAAAAATAATCACTTAGCCCCAAAAGGCCTTCATTCAGGTAATTCAATACTTTACTCGACTTTATTTCAAAAGCAATAATTGTACCTAGTTTCCTCACTTCTTTTAATGCTTTGTGGTGTTTTATTTGTTCGGCAAATTCAGTGTGCATTGCAGAAATCATTTCAATTTGTAATTCACAATCCTTTTGTAACAGTAAATCTAAACTAGCGTTAGCCGCAGCGCATGCTGTAGCATTTGCAGTATAGCTGTGTCCATGAAAAAAAGTATGTGTTTTATCGTTGCTTAAATACGCATTATAAATTCTTTCATTACAAGTTGTAGCACCTAATGGCATAAAGCCGCCAGTAATACCTTTGCTTAAACAAATGATATCAGGTTTATTTTTTAAATAATCACTCGCAAATAATTTGCCTGTTCTTCCAAAACCTGTCATTACTTCATCGGCAATGGTAACCACGTTAAATTGATTGCAAAGAGAAATTAGTTCGTCAAGCAACTCGGCCTCATACATTAGCATGCCAGCTGCACCTTGCACTATTGGTTCAAAAATAAAGCCCGCAATATTATGGTTGCTAAACCAAGCGGCTAATACATTTTTAATTTCAAGAATGTTTTGTCTGGTTGGTAAAGGAATGTGTGCTACTTCAAATAATAAATTTTCAAATGCATTGTTAAATACATTTCGCGCTCCAATACTCATGCTGCCAAACGTATCGCCATGGTAAGCATTTTCAAAAGCAATAAAAATTGTTTTAGGTAAATTTTGATTACTCCAGTATTGAACTGTCATTTTAATAGCTACTTCAACCGCTGTGCTTCCATTATCGCTATAAAAAATTTTTTTTTGATTTTCAGGTAAAATTGCAAGCAATCGATTTGCAAATGTCACAGCTTGAGGGTGCGTAAAATCAGAAAAAATACAATGTTCTAGTTGAATTAATTGTTCGCTTACTTTGTTAGCTATGTAAGGATTACAATGCCCGTGTAAATTTACCCACCAGCTGCTTATGGCATCAATATAACGTTCACCATCTTCATCAATTAAATGTACGCCTTCACCTTTAACAATATTGCGAACTCCTCTTTTGGCAACTTGATGTGTAAAAGGATGCCAAACATTTTTGTTATCGAGTTCAAGAATTAAGCTGTTCATTACAATCTTTAAAATTAAACAATTGAATAGAATTTTTATATTTTTTATTCCATCAAAAAACTTTAAGTTTACGCTTGCCTAATGCGCTTTATACTCAATATATTAGTTTTACTTTTTCTAGTATCATCAACTATTTTTAGTCAAACGAGCGAAATAAAAAAAAATAATTTAACTCTTAGTGGGTATTTTGATTTGTATTATTGCTTTGATTTTAACGAGCCATTAGCAGGAGCTAGAGAAAACTTTTTATACAATCATAACAAACATAATGAGGTAAACGTAAATTTAGTTTATTTAAAATCTAACTATTCACTCTCAAAATTCAGAGCAAATTTAGCACTCATGCATGGTACTTATGCTATGGCTAATTTAGCCGCTGAGCCTGCAATCATTAAAAATCTATTTGAAGCAAATTTCGGCTTTAAAATTGGTAAGAGAACTTGGCTGGATGCTGGCATTTTTCCATCACATATAGGCTTTGAAAGTGCTGTTGGTAAAGATTGTTGGAATTTAACGCGAAGTATTTTGGCGGAGAACTCACCTTATTACGAATCAGGAATAAAAGTAACTAACACTTCAGAATCAGAAAAAACCACCTTCTCTGTTTTATTATTAAATGGTTGGCAAAAAATTGTTCGCCCTAAAAACAGCACTATACCTAGCTTAGGAACACAATTCATTTACAAATTCAATAATAATTTTAGCGTCAACCATAGCTCGTTCATCGGAAATGATACGCCAGATAGCGCATTTCTATTCAGATTTTTTAATAACTTTTATGGTACTTACACAAAAAATAAATTCGGTTTAATTGTTGGGTTTGATTTAGGGCTTCAGCAAAATCAAATAAACAAAAGCAATTTAAATGTTTGGTACTCACCTGTGGCAATTGTGAAATATAATTTAAACTCAAATCTAACGTTGGCTGGTCGTGCAGAACATTACAATGATAAAAATCAGATTATTATAAAAACTAATTTCAACGATCCTTTTGATGCATTTGGCGTTTCATTAAATTTAGATTACTTAATTAAACCAAATATTTTATTTAGAATCGAAGGAAGAACACTTTATTCAAACAGACTTATTTACAATTACAAAAACACAGATAAAACAAATGTTTTACCATTTGTAACAACAAGTATATGTGCTAATTTTTAATTTTTAAAATGATAGATTTAAGAAGCGATACCGTAACCAAACCCAGTAAAGAAATGCTAGAAGCCATGATGAGCGCGCAGGTTGGTGATGATGTTTTTGGTGAAGATGCTACAATTATTGAATTGCAAGATTATGCAGCTAATTTATTTGGAAAAGAAGCTGCCCTTTTTTGCCCAAGTGGCACAATGACTAACCAAATTGCAATTAAAGCACATACGCAGCCAGGCGATGAATTATTGTGCGATGTAAATTCACACATTTATAATTACGAAGGCGGCGGAATTGCTTTTAATAGCGGTGTTCAAGCTAAATTAATTCAAGGGAATGAAGGTAAATTAACGGCTCAACAAATTGAAAATAATATTAATGGCGACTATGATTGGCTAACAAAAACAAGTTTAGTATCGCTTGAAAATACTGTAAACAGGGCTGGTGGAACTTATTACACGTGTTCAGAAATTGAACCTATTACCAAGTTATGTAAAGAGAAAAAATTAAAATTGCATTTGGACGGCGCACGAATTTTTAATGCACTTGAGGAAACAAAAGAAAACCCAAAAAGTGTTGGTGAATTATTTGATAGCGTTTCAATTTGTTTAAGTAAAGGACTTGGCGCACCAGTAGGCTCTTTACTTTTAGGCGATAAAGAATATATAAAAAAATCGAAACGCATACGTAAGGCTTTTGGCGGTGGGATGCGACAAGCCGGGTTTATTGCTGCGGCTGGCTTGTACGCATTAAAAAATAATATTACACGATTAAAAGAAGACCACGTTAAAGCAAAGGAATTAGAAAAGGTACTGAAAAATTTACCTTACATAGAAAGTGTTTTACCAGTTTATACCAACATCATAATTTTTAATTTAAAAGAAGGTAAATTTACAGGCGAAACATTTGAGAAAACCTTGGCACAAAACAATTTTAAAATTGCAGCTTTTGGCAAACAAACCATCCGTATGGTAACGCATTTAGATTACGATGATACACAACACCAGCAAGCAATTGATATTTTAAAAAAATTAGCATAATAAAATATACAAATAAATGGCCTTTAATAGTTTTGGAAATATTTTTAAGTTAACTAGTTTTGGTGAAAGTCATGGAACCTCTATTGGCGGTATTATTGAAGGCTGCCCTGCGGGCTTAGAAATTGATTTTATTTTTGTACAAGAAGAGTTAAATAAACGTAAACCCGGGCAATCGCGCATAGTAACCCAAAGAAAGGAAGAGGACGAAGTAGAATTTTTATCTGGCATTTTTGAGGGAAAAACTACAGGTTTACCTATTGGATTTATAATTAAAAACACAAATGCAAAATCCAAGGATTACGCGCATTTAAAAGATGCTTACCGACCAAGTCATGCAGACTTCACGTATCAAGAAAAATATGGGCATAGAGATTACAGGGGTGGAGGAAGAAGCAGCGCGCGCGAAACAGCTTGCCGTGTAGTTGCTGGAGCAATTGCCAAATTATTTTTAAGGCATTATAAAGTTAAAATCAATGCGTTTGTTAAACAAATAGCTACAATTAAATTAGAAAAAAACTTTTCTGAATTAAATTTAGAAGATACTTTTTTAAACATTGTTCGTTGCCCGGATATGGTAATTGCAGAGCAAATGATAAACCTTATTGAATCCATAAAAAAACAAGGAGATACTGTTGGAGGTATTATACAATGTGTAATACAAAACTGCCCAGTTGGTTTAGGCGAACCTGTGTTTGACAAATTAAATGCCGTACTTGCCCATGCAATGCTCAGTATTAACGCAGTAAAAGGTTTTGAAATTGGCGCAGGATTTGAGGCCGTTACTAAAAAAGGTTCAGAGCTAAACGATGAATTTATAAAAAATTCAAATGGTAACACTTCAACCAAAACTAATAATAGTGGAGGAATACAAGGTGGCATCAGCAACGGCATGCCAATTTATTTTAATGTAGCTTTTAAACCTGTTGCAACTATTATGCAAACGCAAAACACGTTAAATAAATTAGGCGAGGAAATAACACTAGAGGCAAAAGGCAGGCACGACCCTTGCGTATTGCCACGCGCTGTAACAATTGTAGAGGCTATGGCCGCAATGGTAATAGCAGATTTTTTATTAATAAGTAAAGTAAATAAATTATAAATGCATGAGCATTAAAGAAAATTTACAAAACATTAAATCCAAGCTTCCTAATCATGTATGTTTAGTAGCGGTTTCTAAAACGAAACCAATTGAAGCTCTAGAAGAAGCCTACCATGCAGGTCAACGTGTTTTTGGAGAAAATTATGTTCAGGAATTAGTTGATAAAGTTCAACACTTGCCTAAGGATATAGAGTGGCATTTTATAGGGCATTTACAATCCAACAAAGTAAAGTACATTGCGCCATTCGTAACGTTAATACATGGTGTTGATAGTTTTTCGTTATTAAAAGAAATAAACAAACAAGCGCTAAAACAAAATAAAATTATTGATTGTCTTTTGCAACTTTATATTGCCAAAGAAGAAACTAAATTTGGGTTAACCTTTGAAGAAGTAGAACAGTTGTTAGTTTCAGAAGATTACGGAAACATGAAAAACGTTAGTATAAAAGGTTTTATGGCAATGGCGAGCAATACAGATAATGAGACTCAAATTGAAAAGGAATTCTTATCGGTACTCAATTTTTCAAAAAAAATGATTCCGTATATTCCTAACCCTGTTTTAAGTTATGGTATGAGTGGCGATTACACTTTAGCAATCAAATGTGGTAGTAACATGATTCGTGTTGGTAGTAGTATTTTTGGGGTACGTAATTATACGAAGTAATGATTCAATTTTATGCTATGTTTTGTCTTGTTTTCTTTATGAATACACATTTTTATTTTGTAAGCAATTAAAATGATAGCTCCAGAAATAATAGCCTTATTAACTACTCTTTGTTGGAGTATTGGTATTTTTCCGTTTACAATTGCTGCGCAAAAGCTTGGCACCACTGCCCTTAACCAATATCGTTTATTGTTAGCTTGGATTTTTATTTCCCTTATTTTAATTTGTTGGAACCATTTAAATTTTATTCAATTATTTACTGAACCTCGCCAATATCATTATTTATTTCTTGGTTTATCTGGCATAATCGGCTTTACCATTGGCGATTACTGTAGCTTCACTTCGTTTAAAATTCTTGGACCTAAATTAGGTAGTCTTTACACGTGCTTTGCCCCCGGCGCTGCATTAGTGTTAGGTTATTTTGTGCTTGATGAAGAAATTACTGCCTTTGGTATTCTTGGCATTTTAATTACCGTTGCAGGAATAATTTGGTTGACACTTTCAAAAACTGATACGGCGCAAAGTGCTGCAATTGGTTTTACTCGAAATCCAAAAGGAATTGCCTTGGGCATTGCGGGTGCATGCTGCCAAGGAACAGGTTTAGTGCTCTCGAAATACGGCATGAATAGTTATGAAGAAAAACTACCAACCATGCACGCCGTTTGGATTCGCCTACTCTTTGCATTCAGCGCAGCTTTTGCTTTCTCAATTATTACAAATTCACTTAAAAAGAATTCTATTCCTGTTTTTAAAAATAAAGAAAACGGCTTGCCGTATATGTTTTTAGGGACAGTACTAGGTCCTGTCTGTGGCGTAACGCTTTCTTTAGTAGCCATACAATCTCTAAACGTTTCTGTAGCACAAACAATTTTTGCATTACTACCAATATTTGTTTTACCAATCTCTTATTTTGTATATAAAGAAAAAATTAATAAACAATCTGTAGCTGCATGTTTACTAGCAATTGCAGGTGTAATTGTATTAGTATGGAGCAAAAATTAATTGAATTACTTCAAGGCGCAAACTACTGCAAAAAAGCTAAACACACTGTTGCGCTTGTAGAAGAGCATCCTGAACTAATGAAACCTTTGATCGGCTATTTTTTTAGTAATGATGTAAGGCTTTGTCAAAGTGCGAGTTGGCCAATTGGAATTTTAGGCGTAAAACATCCAAAACTGATAAGGCCTTATCTCAAAAAACTTGTAACCGAACTGAATACACCAAAAAATCTTCCAACTTTAAACAGAAATATTTTAAGAATTTTTCAGGACGTTGAAATTCCTACTAATTTAAAATCTACTTTACTAGATAAATGTTTCATCATTATAAATCAACCAAAGCAACCCGTTGCAGTTATTGCTTTTGCAATTACCGTAGCTTCCTATATTTGCAAAGATTATCCTGAATTACAAAGCGAGTTAAAAATAAATCTAAACGATTTGATGGATAAGCCTCAATCTCCAGCGGTAATGTATAGGCTAAAAGCTGCTTTAAATAAGATTTAAAATTCTAAAAAAATTTGACAACCAAAAAAAATATTTATAAAATTAAATTATTTCCAATTTTGCTTTATCCACGAACTTTATTCTTAGTTTATTGCTGGCAATAAACCATACTCTTTGCCATATTCTAACATTTGGTTCACAAAATTAGTTGGGTATTCTACTTTTACGTCGATAATTTTTCCACCTTCCATAACAGGTACTAACTTAGGTTGAATAAAGCCTTGGTAAGGTGCCATGTTTAAATTTTTATAGCGTGCTAATATTTCTTCGTGCATCTGTTTATCAACTTTTACACCATAATTTTCAATTAAATTTTTTCCTGCTTTGTAATCTCCTTCAGATTTTATACGTTGAATTTCACGTAAAAGATCGCCAAAACAAACTCGTAATTTAGTATAATCATTTATTACAAAATACGTTTTACCGTTCTCAACTTTTTTCTCAATTACATTTTCTTTTTTACCCTTTTCGTAAACCCAAGCTGCAACCATTTGGCGATTACGCATGTGCGCCTCTTCGATTTGTTTACCTGGTTTTATGCGCGATAACTGAACAATTAAACCTTTGGTAATGTACTCGTCATAAGCGGCTTTGCCATAATCTAAACTTGGCATTACGCCTAAATCAACCAATTTTTGATCGTATAAATAATACAAAGCAACTAAGTCTGCCCTACCCTCTTCTAAAGCGCTCGCATAATTTTTTAGTGTTTCGTGCGGTTGACCAATACCTTTATTAATTTGTCCGCTTGCGTGACCTATTACTTCGTGCATATCTGTATGTAATTTATCTGCTAAACCAGCACATGTAAGCACACGTTTCCTGATTTCATCATTGTAGTAAAATTCATTCACTACGCTTTCTCCAGCTGCTTGCTCGTATGCTTCTACAATGTTTCCGAGGTTAACTGATTTACTACCGGCTTTTTCGCGAATCCACTCGTTATTAGGTAAATTAATTCCTATTGGTGTGCTTGGCGAAGCATCGCCGCTTTCAATTACAGCATTAATTACTTTTGCAGAAATACCGGTTACTTCTTTTTTCTTATGATCATTCATAATAGAAGAGTTATCCTCAAACCATTGGGCGTTAGCGCCAATTGTAGCAATACGTTTGCTTGCTTCAAAATCTTTTACAGAAACAACCGATTCATAAGAACCTTTTTTTCCTAACGGATCTTGATATACTTCAATAAAACCATTTACCACATCAATTGCGCTTTCGGTGTCTTTTACCCAAGCAACACAATAATCATCAAAATCTTTTAATGAACCCGTTTTGTAAAATTTAATTAATTTTTCAAGTGCAGTTTTTTGTTTAGCATTTTCGGTAAACGGCAAGGCTTGCTCTAAATTATAAACAATTTTTTCTATAGCTTGTGTGTACATGCCTCCTACTTTAAATACTTTTTCAACCAACTTGCCATTTTCTTTAACCAGCTTACTATTTAAGCCGTACATAGGTTGCATACTATCGCCTTTAACAACCATTGCCGAATAAAAATCAGTAACTTCTTTTTGTGTAACGCCTTCGTAAAAATTAACCGCACTGCCTTTTACCATATCAATTTTTGAATCGAGGTTCACTTTTTTAGACGCGACATTTGCATCGAAAATTAAAGGTGTAATAAATTTTATAAAATCGGCTTTGCTTTGGCCTTGAGCTAAAGGTAATTGCGCATCTTGTAATTTATTAATTTCACTTGCAAAAAAATCTTCGGTACACTCAGGTACAAATTTATCTTGATTGTAATGGTGATGTATACCATTGCTAAACCAAACACGTTTTGCATAAACCAAAAATTTATTATACTCTTCGTTATCTACTGTGTTAAGGTTATTGCTAACAATGGCTTCTAGCGTTTTGCGTATGGTTAAATTGTATTTGTAGTTTTGATCATAAATCATATCGCGCCCACTTAAAGCCGCTTGGTAAAAGTAATACAACAACGTTTTATTTTGCAAACTTAATTTATCAAAATCTTGAATGTGGTAGCGTAACACACGCAAATCAGCAAAACTTTCTGATACATATTCGAATTTTTCTTCAAGTTTTTTAGTTGTATCAACTTGAAGTGTGTCTGATTTTTTATCGGGAGTTAATTCTGCAAATTCATTCGTATTAGATTTACACGCTGCAAGCGCTAAAAAGATTCCAGAAATTTTAATTAGTTTGTTCATATACTTATCTAAATTAGAAGCCTTAAATTTACACGAAATTTACAATCTTAACTATTCTTTTTATCATTGAAAATTACCGACCAAATAGGAAATAAATTAATCTTTACGCAAGCTCCAAAACGCATTGTGTGCTTGGTTCCGTCTATTTCTGAATTTCTTTTTGATATTGGACTGAAAGAAAATATTGTTGGTGTTACAAAATTCTGCATTCATCCAAAACTATTAGTAAAAGATGTTGTAAAAGTTGGAGGAACTAAAAAAACAAACCTCCAAAAAATTAAATTACTTGAACCTGATTTAATAATAGCAAATAAAGAAGAAAACACGCAAAGCGAAATTTTAGAACTACAAAAATTATTTAATGTTTATGTTAGTGATATAATTAGTATGGAGGATTGTTATAGAATGCTATTGGATATTGGAGAATTGACGAATAAAAAGGAAGAATCTCTTGCTATTGTTAAAACCTTAAAGAAGGATTTTAATGAGTTAGTTAATAGCGGTGGTGGAAAAAGAGTGGCTTATTTTATCTGGAAAAATCCATTTATGCTTGCAGGTAACGAATCCTTTATAAATACAATTTTGAATCAATTAGGATTTGTAAATAGTTTGCAACAGCTATCAAGATATCCTGAGGTTAATGAAGAAACTTTGAAGGAATTAAATCCTGATTTTTGTTTTTTGAGTAGCGAACCATATCCATTTAAACAAAAAGATATAAATGAATTAAAAGAGCTACTACCAAAAAGCAAAATTATATTAGTAGATGGCGAATTGTTTAGCTGGTATGGCAGTCGTTTATTGCAATTGAAAACGTATTGCAAGGAATTGCAATTTTTAATATTATGAAATCTGTTTACAACATCCTTAAAATTATTTTTTTAATGCATTCCAGCCTTGTGCTTTTATTGGATGCACTGTACCGTCTTTTGCAATCATATTTAAGCCTTTAGATTTATTGGTGATATGACCAATTATTGAAATTGCGTTTTTATTTTTTATTTTTTCGTAATCGCTCATATCAACAGTGAAAAGTAATTCGTAATCCTCACCGCCATTTAAAGCGCACAAACTCGGGTCTAAGTTAAATTCACGTGCGGTATCATACGTTTCTTGATCTATTGGAATTTTTTCTTCGTACAAATCCACCCCAACATCCGAAAGTGTTGTTAAATGTAGTATTTCAGAAGATAGTCCGTCACTAACATCAATCATGGATGTAGGCTGTATCTTTAATTCTTTAAATAGGTCTATGATGTCTTTCCTTGCTTCTGGCTTTAGTTGGCGCTCAAGTATATAATCTTTTCCGCTTAAATCAGGTTGTATATTTGGATTTTCTTTAAACACGGCTTTTTCTCTTTCTAAAATTTGTAAACCCATATATGCACCGCCCAAATCGCCACTAACGCATAATAAATTGGTTTCTTTAGCACCATTTCTATAAACAATTTCATCTGCCTTAGCTTTGCCAATTGCAGTAATAGAAATTACTAAGCCACTTACATTACTTGTGGTATCGCCACCTACAAGATCTACCTCCATTTTATTACAAGCAAGTAACATGCCTGCATAAAGTTCTTCAATTGCCTCTAAACTAAATCGGCTACTAATTGCAAAACTCACCAAAACTTGTGTGGGTGTGGCATTCATTGCATACACATCGCTTAGGTTTACCATAATGCTTTTATAACCCAAGTGTTTTAAGGGTACATAGGTTAAATCAAAATGAACGCCCTCAACTAACATGTCGGTAGTTACAACGGTTTGCTCATCTTTAAAACTTAATACTGCGGCATCATCGCCAACACCTTTAATAGTTGATGGATGATTTAATTTTATGTGTTGGGTTAAATGTTTTATTAATCCAAATTCTCCTAGTTCTGAGAGCTCGGTTCTTGCAGTGTTATCAAAATCCATTTTTTATTTTATTGGCAAAACTATGTTTGTGTGATAGTTATCGGTTGAGAAATGTGCAAAATATATACCGGTTTTAAGTTGAACATCATTTAACTCATAAATGTTATTTCCCACAACCGACTCTATTTTTTTATTTAGTATTACTCTTCCACTTATATCTGTAATCACAAAATCAATTAAATTGGCTTCGTTACTTTCTAAATTAATTTGTTGCGTTGATGAGAAAAAATTGTAAAAAGCAGTAAAGGGTTTGTAATCTTTGTGGGTTTTGATATTTACCAATGAAGTTGAAACCAAAATTTTAGCAATAACAGGTAAATGATCGCTCATATTAAATAAAGCTTGATTAACTGCGGCTGGAACCGATGTATTGGCTCCCCCTTCAACTAGAGCCAAATTAAAATGTTGTCCATCATTACCAAATGATTTGTAAGTGTTAGATAAAATTTTTGCTCTGTTAGATCCGTTAATTACTGGTGCGTTACCTAATATAAAATCAAATCTATCATCTAAACCACCTGTACTCCCAAAGCAACAACCGCTATTAGCCGAAGAGCGTGTAGATTGTGTGTGTATATTAATAAAGAAGGCATTATTATTCCAGGTGCCAACTTGATTAATTGGATCAATAAAATTGCGCGAACAAGTCGAAGTTAATTTTCCCCAAGCAGGTTCAATACTTTCTTTTAAATTCAAATCACCACACAACAATATATTTTGATTAGCAGGGATGTTGGTAATGGCGGCACAAAAGGCAGAGGCTTCATTAAATCGTTGGGTTTCATCTGTTGGATTGGTGCTAGTGCTATTGCCTGCTTTAAAATGAGCCATGTGCAGCCAAAGGTAAGCTGTATCGGTAGCATTTAATTTTTTAAAGATGCGGTATTGTGCAATATCACGTAAGTTTGTTCCTATTGAGGTTTGAGATTTTAAACCAACCTTACTTGTTCTATAAAACAGCATATTAATGGTATTAGTGCCATTATTAATATTTACCACATTAGCACGGGCGTAGGTGCCATTGCCAATTTTATTAAATGCGCTATCAAGGAGTAACTGTGCAGCTGCAACATCTTCAATCTCGCATGCTACAACCACATCTGGTTTAACCTGTGCTAAAATTTTACGCAAATCTACATAGCGTGTTTGATTGGTAAATGTACTGTAATTTAGCATATTGTAATTCATTAACAAAATGGTATCCTGCTGAGAAGTTACAATAATGGGGCTAAGAAGAATAAGTAAAATTAAAAGTTTTTTAAGCATGTAACAAAGGTAAGAAATTATAAACTAAAAAGTATTCACCCCTTGAACGGTTGTATACTTCATTGTATATTTTATACCTGGATTTATGTATTTGTAGGCGCTGTGGCTCATTAAGGCCGCCTCATGAAAACCACAAAGAATTAATTTTAATTTGTTTTTGTAGGTGTTAATATCTCCAATAGCATAAACGCCTTCAATATTTGTACTGTAATCATCCGTGTTTACTTCAATGGCATTTTTATCAAGGTTTAAGCCCCAAGACTCTATTGGCCCTAGTTTTGGACTTAAACCAAACAATGGGATTAAATGATTTGTTTCGATAATTTCCTTTTCATTTGTTTTGGTGTTGATTACTTCAACGCTTTCAAGGTGTTCATTACCAACTATAGAAGCTAATGCAGAATTTAATAATAATTTAATCTTTCCTTCATTTGCTAACATCATTACCTTATTTACACTATCAGGTGCCCCTCTAAAACTTTCGCTGCGGTGCACTAAAGTAAGTTCGCTGCAAACATCGGCTAAAAAAATTGTCCAATCAAGCGCACTATCACCGCCACCAGCAATAACCATTTTTTGATTACGGTATTTTTCAGGATCTAAAATCATGTAATTGATTCCCTTTCCGTTTTCAAATTTATCTAAACCAGATACTTCTGGCTTTCTAGGTTCAAAACAACCTAAGCCACCAGCAATAACAACAACTTTTGCTTTTATTTTTGTCCCCATATTGGTAACCAACTCAAAATCGCGCTCGCCATTTTTCTTTAATTCTTCAACGCGTTCGCCTAAAGTATAGCTTGGTTTAAAAGGTTCGGCTTGTTTATTCAAATTATCAATTAATTCTTGGGCCAAAATGCTTGGGTAACCTGGTATGTCATAAATAGGTTTTTTTGGATAAATTTCTGATAATTGTCCGCCAATCTGTGGCAGGTAATCCACTAAATGGCAACGCATTTTTAACAATCCTGCTTCAAAAATTGCAAACAATGCAACCGGGCCTGCGCCAACAATAACTATATCTGTTTCAATCATTTTTATAAGTTGTGCAAAAGTAAATTTATTTTTGCGGTTGATAGTTTAAAAAATGCAAACAATTGTATTTATTTTTTGTTTATTTTTACATATTAACTTTTAAATAAAATAAGAAATGAAAAAAAATCTACTAACAATTTTGGGCGCCGCAGGTATTTTAACTGTTGGCGCACAAAGTGCAAATTGGCAATTATTGCAAAATACCACTTACACCTTTGCGAGCGGTTCGTGTAAATATTTAGATGTTGTAAGTTCAAATGTGGTTTGGGGAGCCGGTTATAGTGGCGCTGCGGTAAGTCAAAACCACTGCGATTATACAAAAACAACAAACGGAGGAACTTCATTTTCAGGTGGTCAAATTTATGCAGATACAAACACCTATGTATTAGCCAATATGGAAGGAATTGACGCAAACACCGCTTGGGTAAGCGCTTATATGAAAAGTAGTCAAGCGATGGGAGCTATTCACAGAACAACAAATGGCGGAACAACTTGGCAAAACATGACTGCACCAGGAATGTACACTAACTCAGCTTCTTTTTGTAACATTGTTTCGTTCGTTACAAACTCGGTTGGTATTACTATGGGTGACGCTCACTCAGGAATTGCGAATGAGTATGAAATATGGAGAACAACTGATGGTGGAACAACTTGGGCACTAGTACCAGGAGCGAATATTCCAAATCCAACATCAGGAGAATATGGACTGGTTAATGTATACGAAAAACAAGGAACAAGTAATTTTTGGTTTGGAACCAATAAAGGCCGTGTATTTCGCTCAACAGATGCAGGAGCTACTTGGAGTGTAAGTATATTACCTTCAACTCCTTCTGCGAGTATTAATGTTAGCGATATTGCTTTTTCGAGTGCAACTAGAGGTGTTTGTTTAGCTACAAATACAAGCTCAAATCCAGCTGTTTTTGAACAGTTTGTTACAAATGATGGAGGAGTTACTTGGACAAAAATAAATAATATTAGTCCTTTATTAGGTAGAAATGATATAGCTGGTATCCCAGGAACAGGTGTTTTTGTGAGTGCTGCAAACACTACTTCGGTAGCTAATTCAGGAGGTTTATCTTATTCATCAGATGGTGGCATTACTTGGACTTCATTTGGAAATGCAGGAACTCCTTTTTTAACAATTGACTTTGCTGACGCCAATTCTGGTTGGGCAGGTACATTTCAATCTGGTCCAGCAACCGGTGGGATATTCAAGTATCAAGGCTCTACAGCTGTTTTTGCGCTTCCTGCTACTAGTGTATGTTTAGGAACCCCAAATACAACTTTAACACCAACAAACTTATCTATAGGTACTCCTACGGGATATGCTTGGACTGCTAGCTCTCCAGGAGTTTCTTTCTCTTCAGCAACGGCTTCAGTTCCAGTAATTACATTTACCACAACTGGTACCTATACAATCAGTTTAATGGCAGCAGACGCATTTACTACTACGATGTCTTCTCAAGTTATCAATATCATTCCTTGTGTGGCTCCTACAGCTACCTTTAATTTACTTGCTGTACAAGCATGTTCTAATATCGTAATTACCACTAATAACACGTCTTCTGGAGCACCAAACCCTACTTACCAATGGAGTGTAACCCCAGCTGCAGGTGTTACCGTTACCCCAAGCTTCACTGTTACCAATCCTGTTTTTCAATTCCCTGCGGGTAATTATACGGTTACATTAAGAGCTACAAATTTAAATGGTTCTGTAACAACTACTCAAACTTTTACTAGTCTAAATTGTGTTGGTATTAATGAAACAAGCTTAAATAACAAATCGATTGAGGTTACTCCAAACCCATCAAATGGCGTATTTAAAGTAAATTTACCAACTTCAAATAACTATAACGTAGTAGTTACAGATATTTTAGGAAGCATTGTAAATACATATAAAATTAACGCTTCTACTCTTTCTATTGATTTAACAAATAAAGCAAAAGGTGTATATTTCGTAACTATTTCAAATGGCGCCGAAAGAGCGACCAAAAAAATTATTCTAGAGTAATTTAATTGCGCATTAAATTTAAAAGCCGTTTCAGTAAATTTGAAACGGCTTTTTTATTGTTCTTCAAAATATTCTTACGTTATTTGCAAACTGAAAAAATTAATTGCTATACTCTTTTTATTCTTTGCGCAGGTTTCTAAAGGTCAAACAAGTCCACCTTCTATTTCTGCAAAAAAAATTTCTGAAAAAATTAAACTGGATGGATTTTTAACAGAACAGTGTTGGAACGAAGCAGAAAAAATTGGAAACTTCTGGCAAAATTTTCCTTACGATACCTCATTTGCCCAAACCAAAACCGAAGTTATGGTTTGTTATAGTGCTGAAGCGCTTTACATAGCGGCAATTTGTTACGATAGCCTACCCGGCAAAAACATTGTTCAAACTTTAAAACGCGATTTTTCTTACCCCGCAAGCGATGCCTTTGTTGTGAGTATTGATCCTTTTAGCGATTTGCAGAATGGTTTTAGTTTTGGGGTTAATCCGTATGGGGTACAACGCGAAGGTCTTATCGCATTTGGCGGAGGGCAAGGTGTAACAACCAACTGGGACAACAAATGGTTTAGTTCAGTTTCTAAAACAGATAAGGGCTGGATTATTGAAATGGAAATTCCATTTAAAACACTGAGATTTAAAGAAAATCTAAAACAATGGCGTATTAATTTTGCTCGGAACGATTTAAAAAGAAATGAAAATAGCACTTGGATTAAAGTACCAAGACAATATAACATTTCAACATTAGCATTTACCGGTTATTTAAACTTTGATGAAGCGCCTAAAAAAACGGGAGGAAACGTTTCAATTATTCCTTATGCTATTGGCAGATACAACAAGGATTTTGTTACCAATTCAAAAGCCGTTATAGAGCCAAACGCAGGTGCAGATGGCAAAATTGTATTAGGTAATTCAATGAATTTAGATGTTACCATAAATCCAGATTTTAGCCAAGTTGAAGTGGATAGGCAGATTACGAATCTAACCCGCTTTAGTTTATTTTTTCCGGAGCAAAGGCAATTTTTTATAGAGAACAGCGATTTGTTTGAACGTTTTGGATTTAGACAGATACGTCCGTTTTTTTCTCGCAGAATTGGACTGAGTAATGGAAATATTATTCCAATAATTGGCGGCTTTAGATTGAGTGGTAAACCCAATAAAAACTGGCGTGTAGGGTTAATGAATATTCAAACTGCCGAAAAAAATATTAATTATACGAGGTATTTTTCTCAAAATTATTTAGTTGCAGCCGCACAACGAAATGTTTTTAAACGATCAAACATAGCTGCAATATTTGTTAACCGTCAACAATTCGACACAACAGGATTTATGAATTTAAACTTTAACCGTGTTGCTGGATTGGATTTTAACCTAGCAAGCTCAGATAACCGCTGGGCAGGAAAAGCTTTTTTTCATCACTCCTTCTCAAACTCATTTAACAACAACGCCTATGCGCATGCGAGTTGGCTAAATTATACAGATAGAAATTTAACAGTAGAATGGAATCATGAATACGTAGATAAAAATTATAATGCTGAAACAGGATTTACGCCACGCATATTTCAAGCAGATAACTTAAATAGAATAAATAAAATTTCGTATTGGCGTTTTGAGCCATTTGCTAAATACTATGTGTACCCAAAAAAATCAACCATTAATAAAATGGGGCCAAGTTTGTATTTCGACCATTACCGAAATCAAAAACTAGAAGGAACCGATTGGCTTGCTAATGGTGGCTATGACATCTACTTTTCAAACAGTGCTTACATAAATTTAGATTACAATAATTTCTACACAAAATTGTTATTTCCTACAGATGTAACATTTACACGAAGATTAGAAGTATTGCAACCTGACAATTACTATTATCAAAATTATTCAGCAAAATTTGGAAGCAACTTAAGAAAATTATTTTCTTATGCAGTAGCCGCTAACTACGGTAGTTATTATACCGGGTTTAAATTCTCTTCTCTAATAGAATTTAATTACAGATTACAACCTTACGCCATATTTTCTATTGCCTATACACGCGATCAAATTAAAATGCCATATTTAGAAAAAGAAGTTACCTTGGATTTAATTAGTCCGCGAATAGATTTTACATTTTCTAAAAGTTTATTTTTAACTACTTTCCTACAATACAATAGCCAAGCAAAAAATGTGAATCTCAACGCAAGACTGCAATGGCGATTTAAACCAATGAGTGATTTATTTTTAGTTTACAGCGACAATTACAACAACGAACAATTTTTTGTGAAAGATAGAGCAATAGTTTTAAAATTTATTTATTGGATTAGCGCATAACTTATGAGAATAGTTTTTATGGGAACCCCAGAATTTGCTGTTGCAACATTAGAGGCATTACTCAAAAATAATTTTAATGTTGTAGGTGTTGTAACAGTTGCAGATAAGCCAGCTGGGCGTGGACAACAAGTACAACAAAGCGCAGTAAAAGTTTGCGCTTTAAAACACAATTTAAAACTATTGCAGCCAGTAAGTTTAAAAGATGAAGCTTTTATTAATGAACTAAGAGAACTAAATGCAGATTTACAAATTGTAGTTGCGTTTAGAATGTTGCCTGAAATAGTTTGGAACATGCCTAAACATGGAACTTACAACCTGCACGCATCTTTATTGCCAAAATACCGAGGTGCTGCGCCAATTAATTGGGCAATAATTAATGGAGAAAAAGTAAGTGGTGTTACAACATTTAAACTTGTACATGAAATTGATGCAGGCAATATATTATTTCAGGAAGAAGTGAAAATAAGTGATACAGCAACCGCCGGAGAATTGCACGACGGATTGAAAGAAGTTGGAAGTAAATTAATGATTAAAACCGTTGATACAATTATTGAAAGCGAAAAAAATAAAACCGAATTACATTTTACCAATCAAGTTGAAGATAAAATTACACATGCACCAAAATTATTTAAAGAAACGTGTAAAATAAATTTTAATAAATCGTGTAAGGAGGTGAATAATCTTATACGTGGCTTAAGTCCATACCCAGCGGCATATACGGTGCTGGTGATAGACGGAAGAAAAATAAACTTAAAAATTTTTGAAGCAGAGTATAAAATCGAATTACTAGAAAAAAAAATAGTTGGGAAAATTAGTACTGATAACAAAACATTTTTAAAAATACACTGTGCAGATGGCTATATTAGTTTGAAACACTTGCAATTAGAGGGAAAGAAGCGTATGGGCGTAGATGAGCTATTAAGAGGTTTTAAACTAAATGACGCAGCGTTTTGTGATTGATAGCAACTAGTTGAAGGGTTGGGCTACCTGCAACCCCCCTATTGTTAACAAAAAAACAGGTTTTAAACAAAAATAGAGCTGTTTTTAGGGCATTTCAAGGCACACTTATTAACAAAAGCCCAATTTATCAACAAAATTACTACTTTTTTCGTGTAAACACTTGCTAAATAAGGATTACGTTATACATTTGTTACCGAATTAATAAATGTTTAACCCTTAAAAACAAAAAAAATGAACAAAGCAGAATTAATCGATGCAATTGCATCAGGTGCTAAGTTAACAAAAGCAGACGCTGGTCGTGCTTTAGACGCTACTATCGAATCAATCCACAAAGCTTTAAAAAAAGGCGATCGTATTGGTTTAGTAGGTTTTGGTTCTTTCTCAGTAGCTAAACGTGCTGCTAGAACAGGTCGTAACCCTCAAACTGGTAAAGAAATTAAAATTGCTGCTAAAAAAGTAGTTAAATTTAAAGCTGGTTCTGATTTAGCTGGTTCAGTTAACAAAGGAAAATAATTATTAGCAATAATAATTAAAAGAAACTGCTCAAACTACTTGAGCAGTTTTTTTTTTGCAAAAAATTTGATAATTAAATTTTATTTATTTAACTTTGTTACACTCCCAAAGGGTTATTAATTTTTTAATCCTTAAAAATATACTAAACCAACCTTTAAGGTCTTTATTTCGTATTTATTTAAAAGTTCTTGTAAAAAAAAACAGACATGAAAGCAAAAGAAAAAAAAATTTTCAACAAGGTTGAATAATTTCTGAAAAAAGTTGAGCGAAAATTTTGTAAAAACTTAAATATCTCTTAACTTAGCGTAATTAAATTTTTAACTAAAACCAAACACACAATGAAAAAACAACTACTCTTTGGTTCTGCATTACTAGCCGCTGTTGCAGTTAATGCACAAACCAACAAAGCTAGGCCTTTTATATCTACAAAAGACCCTAGTAAATTATCTGGAAATGCGGCACTTAGTCCAAGTTTAGACGGTCCAACTTTTGTAGATGAAAACTTTTACATAATTAAACCTGGACAAGAGGTTAGCACAATGGAAAAATCCAATTCTGTTTTAACCCCAACGGTTACCTGGAATCGAATCTCAGGTTCAATGAACATTTATGGTATGTTGGTTTCTGAATCAAAACCTTTACAGTATAACCCAAATATTAACGCCGTATCCTTTATCCACAGAAAAAGTGCTACTTATGTATCCACTCCATTTAGCACCAGCGGAACAATTGTTGGGATGATTTCAACTAATTGGGGTGCTACTTGGGACAGTACAACATTATGGGCGAGTGATGACAATATTAAGCGAGCTCGCTATCCACAAGGCGCTTTGCGTAACTCTCTAGGCAATACAAATCCTAATAATGCTTATTTTGTAGCTTCAGGACCTATTACTTCAGGTTCTGGTTGGATTGGTAACTGGTATGCTAGTAAATCTGTTACTGCAACCCCAAAAAACCAAGCTATCGAAATGCAAGATTTTGCAACCGTGCCAACAAATACTGCAATTCCAAAGCACGAATTCTCTCGACTAGGATTTGCATCTACTAATGATGAAATTGTAAGATCAGTTGGTATGCTAAATACTGGAGATGGAAACACTTTTGCCTTACTAGGTAGAAGAGGGGCGACAGTTGTTAAAGGTACCTTTAATGCTGGTGTACCGGTTTGGACTGGTGATACAATAATTTGCGATGCCGCGATGAGAACAGACAATGCAAAAACAATGAATGGTACACCACGTATGGCTTGGAATAGTGCTGGTACGGTTGGTTATATGGTATTTATAGGTTTAAGAAATGGTGCAACCGGAACAAAAAGAGGATGGCAACCAATTGTATACAAAACCACTAATTCTGGATTAACTTGGAGTGTAATTAGTGGTATTGATTTTGATAGCCAAGCTTATGATGCTGTTAAAAAACCATTACCTGCAATTTGGTCATCTACAACTGCAAACACCGCTTCAATTATTCCTCAATTCAATGAAAGTGAAGGTATGGATGTAACAGTTGACAAAAACAATAAATTACATATTTTCACAACCTTAGTTGGAAGTGGTAGCCCTCATGTAGATTCTGTAACTGCTGGTTACACTTTTACCTTTACAAATTATCCAGCAGATAGATATGATTTTGCTCACCAACCTGGGCAAAGACCTTATCTATACGATTTCGTTGGCGATGGCTCAGCTGCCTGGACTTATTCAATTGTTGATTCAATGTCAACAGAAGGTATGTCTGGAACTTCTGGCGAAAAGGGATATTTAGAAAACCCTTGGAATGAAGATGCTAATGCTAAAGTAACGATAGATGCACGTTTACAAATGAGTAGAACTCCAAGCGGTGATGGTATAGTTTATTCATGGACAGAATCTGATACGAATGCAACTAACTTTGGAAAAAAATACAATAATAAACCAGACTTAAAAGTAAGACATGGGTTTTTTAATACAGCAGGAACTTATACAATCTCTTCGTCAGAATGGAATATATCCGCTCCTCCAATTAACGGAACAAATGGTGCAGTTAATTCAAAGGCCTGGTTTCATTACCAATCTCCAATTTGTTCTGCATTCACCACTACAGGAAACATTAATACTGTAAGAGTTCCTTTCACCATATCTAATAGTTCACCATTGGATCAATTAGGTTCAAACAACCACTACTATGCAACAAATACAATCGATTTTATAGCTATACCAGTAGGAATTTCAGAGAACTCGAGCAAAACTACTATCTCTAGCTTATCAATTTTCCCTAACCCTGCAAGTAATAATGCTAACGTTAGCTTAAGTTTAATTCAAGATGCAAAAGTTACAATTTCAGTAGTTAATACATTAGGACAAGTAGTTTCAACAAGCACTGAAAAAGCTAATGCAGGTAAAAGTAATTTTAATATTGGTTTAAACGGTATCGCTAAAGGTATTTACTTTGTTAATGTAAAAGCAGGTACACAAACTGCAACAACTAAATTAATAGTTGAATAATACTAACAAAATCTAAATTTTAAAAGGCTAACCAAATGGTTAGCCTTTTTAGTTTTTAGTAATCAGTAAATTGTACCTAAAGAAAGTTCAAAAAAGAATTATAAATCAGTTAAAACAAGCAATTGGTTTTGAGCTAGTGGCTACAACCCACCCTCTTTTAATCGTTCAGCATTTTCGGCAAACTGCAATTTATCAATCATTTCTTGAATGTCGCCATTTACAAAGTTTTCTAAATCGTACAAGGTTTCATTTATGCGGTGATCAGTTATCCTGTTTTGTGGGTAATTATAAGTTCTAATTTTTGCACTTCTATCGCCTGTGGTAACCATAGTTTTACGGCGTTTTGTAACATCCTCTAAACGTTTTTGGTACTCAATGTCATAAATTTTACTTCGCAGCATTTGCATTGCTTTTTCACGATTTCCAAGTTGGTTACGCTCTGTTTGGCAAGTAACTACAAGGCCTGTAGGCTTGTGTGTTAAAATAACTTTACTCTCAACTTTATTTACATTTTGTCCTCCTGCTCCACCACTTCGTGCAGTTGCCATTTCTATATCGCTGTCTTTAATCTCAACATCAAGTTCTTCGGCTTCGGGCAATACTACAACTGTTGCAGCACTAGTATGCACGCGCCCTTGCGTTTCTGTAGCTGGAACGCGCTGCACACGATGTACACCACTCTCAAATTTTAATATGCCATAAGCACCAACGGCTGTTACGTTAAACACAATTTCTTTATAACCTCCCATTGTTCCTGGACTGCTATCTACTACTTCAATCTTAAAGCCTTTGTTTTCGCAATAGCGGCTATACATTTCAAATAAATTTCCGGCAAATATACTCGCTTCATCACCCCCTGTGCCAGCACGCAATTCCATTACACAGTTTTTTGAATCTTCAGGGTCTTTTGGAATAAGCATTAAACGAATCTCTTCCGTTAATTTTTCTTCAAGTAAGCGGTTTTCTTCTAATTCAGCCTTGGCCATATCTAAAAAATCTTTGTCTTTTTCAGTAGCCAACACTTGTTTTGCACCTTCAATATTACTAAGTGCCTTTTTGTATTCTTTAATCACTTCAACAACCAACCCCAACTCTTTGTACTCAATATTTAGTTTTTTAAATTGCTTCATATCAGCAATTGTTGCAGGGTCAGATAATTTTAATTCTACATCGCTGTAGCGACGTTCTATTTCTTCAAGTTTATCTAACATAATTTGAGCGCAAATTTAAACAATAACCGCAAATTTCTGTTACTTTAAAGTGTAAGAAGTGAATATTCTATAAAAAGCCCTAAAAATCGAAAAACAAATTCTTAAGAAGTTATTAAGAAAAAACTTTTAAATTTGATATTATTTACTTAACTTTGCGAAAATGAAAGGTAAACTTTTTAAAATAAGCAGTGGTATTTTCTTAATACTTATGGCATTATGGGTGGCTACACCTAAGGTTTATATTCATAATTTATTAAACCATAATCATCATCAAGTTGTAAACCCAATTTCGGAGGGTGTAGTTATAAACGAATCTGGAGCTAATGATGACGATTGTGATTTTGAAAAATATAACACCCCTAGTTACTTTAACATTTTTAATTTCCTCACCTCATTTATTCCTTCAAAACCACAAAGTGATTTAATACGTATCGATTATAAAGAAAAGGTTTCAACAAAACCAACCGATTACTTTTCATTACGCGCACCTCCTGCTAAAGCTTAATTTCAAGGCTTTAATCTCTTTCAATTTTTAAATTTAAAAAAAGGTTTATTGCCTTGATGTTGTTTTACATTCCAACATTAATTTTTTTATTTATTTAATTGAAATTCAATTTAAAAATAGTTATTCTAGTATTTATTAGCTGCTTAGCTAAAGCCCAAACTTGCAATTTAAGTTTTAGAGGTTGTATTGCAGATGCTGATAATGGCGAACATTTGAGCTTCGCCATTGTAAAATTAGTTGAATTAGATAAAACCTTACAAACAAACACTGAAGGTGAATTTGAATTTCAAAAAGTATGTGCAGGCAACTATAAACTGCTTGTAAAACATTTTGGTTGCAGAGATACTGTTTACAATGTAACCATAAAAAATAGCAAACGCATAACTTTTAAATTACCACATGCAGCGCATAACCTTAATGAGATTGATATTATGGACAAGCGCGTTGAAATTAAGAGCACACAAACAGAAAGCAAATTAAGTGCGGAAGAACTAGAAAAATTGAAAGGACAAACGTTAGGAGATGTGTTGAAAAATGTGAGTGGCGTTACCACCTTAAACACAGGGGGTACAATTTCTAAACCTATGCTGCACGGTATGCAAGGTTACAGGTTACTACTATTAAACAACGGTATACGACAAGAAGGACAACAATGGGGCAATGAACATGCGCCTGAAATAGACCCTTTTATTGCTAAACGCGTTTCAGTTATTAAAGGGGCAAACGCCATCCGTTATGGCAGCGATGCTATTGCTGGTGTAGTTCTGATACAACCTAACGAATTACCTGATACAGCGGGTATTAATGGCGAAATAAATTTAGTTGGATTAAGCAATGGAAGAACCGGTGCTGCGAATGCCATGCTAGAGGGAAGTTTTAGCAAAATAAAAGGCTTTGCGTGGCGCGTTCAAGGCTCGGTAAAGCAAAGCGGAAATATTAAAACACCAAATTATTACATAACTAACACAGGCATTAAAGAATTTAACTACAGCTATGCGCTTGGCTATCACAGAAAAAAATGGGGTGTAGAAATGTATTATTCGCAATTTAATACTAGCATCGGGATATTTAGAGGCTCACACATTGGAAACTTAACTGACTTGCAAAACGCCTTAACCAGAGGAAAACCTTTTGATAGTGCCGCTGTATTTAGTTACACAATTGGCAGACCAAATCAAGAAGCTACTCACGAATTAATTAAAGGCTTAGCGCATTATCATTTTGCTAGCAAATGGCGATTAAAATTGCAATATGCATGGCAATACAATGCGCGTAAAGAATTTGACTTAAGACGATTAACTAACGAAGAAAAAATTACTGGCATTATAAATCCAGATTTAGATTTATACATTACTTCGCAAACAGTACAAAGTATTTTAGAACACGATAACATAAATAATTTTAGAGGTGAATTTGGAACAAGTTATATGTATCAAGAAAATGTTTATCAAGGCAGATTTTTTATACCAAACTACATAGCTAATAGCTATGGAATTTATGCTACCGAACGCTACGTAAAACCGCATTTTGAAGCAGAGTTGGGTGTAAGGTATGATGTGAAAGATTTGCAGTCTTATTTTTATAATTCTGATAAAATTTGGACGAATGAGAAGAGAATTTTTAATAACCTTTCGTATAACCTAGGTTTAATTTTTAAACCAACACAAAAACTAAATCTTTTTGTAAATGGTGGTTCGGCTTGGAGAGCGCCTGCTCCAAACGAGTTGTACAGCAATGGAGTTCATCAAGGCTTAGCATCAATAGAGCGAGGAGATAATTTATTAAAAACAGAGATCTGTTACAACATTACAACTAGCCTAATTTATCAAACAACAAAACTTAAACTAGAAGCTACTGCTTACCACAATCAGTTTCAAAATTTTATATACTTAAATCCAACAAATACTTTAGAGTTGACTATTAGAGGTGCTTTCCCAGTATTTAACTATGAGCAAGCAAATGTGCGAATTAGTGGTATTGATTTAAAAGGTGATTACCAAATTAATAAACACTTAAGCATGCAAAGTAAGGTAATGTTTGTAAGAGGTTTTAATAAACGTATTAATGATTATTTAATTTATATGCCGAGTGATAGGGCAGATTTAGGAATAACTTATAGTTTAAAAGAAACTACCACTATTAAAAAAACAAAACTACAACTTATTACACAATACGTAAATAAACAATGGCGTGTTCCACAGAACACAGATTTTGCTCCACCTCCTAGCTCCTATTATTTAGTGAACGCGGAGTTGAGTACACAGGTAAATTTTAAAAAGCAACCTCTATGTTTCCATTTTAGTGTTGTAAATCTACTAAACACGGTGTATAGAGAATATCTGGACCGCTTCCGCTATTTTACCGATGCTGCTGGCGTATCCTATAATCTAAGAATTACTTTACCACTTAACTTATATCAACCAAAAAATAAAACAAAAGATACAACCAGTTAAATAAGACATTAAATGAGAAATGAGCATATGAAAAAAATAAAACATACTACGGTAATATCCGCATTAGCAATCGTTACATCGTTATTATCTTGCAAAAAAGATAAAGATTTAAGTCCGTTGCCGGCACCTGTTAACAACCCACCTGAAGTTATTACTAGTTTGCATTTAACTTTTGTTGATTCTAGCAACATAAGCAGCGTACAAACATTTAAATTCCGAGATCCGGATGGTGATGGTGGAAATCCTCCTGTGCAAAGAGATACTATCAAAATTAGTGCAAATAAAACATACAGCGTAAGCGTTTCTTTTTTTGATGAAACAAAAAATCCGATTGCAAATATTACCAATGAAATTAATAACGAAAAAAACGACCATCAGCTCTTTTTTAATTTTTCTGGGGTAAATGTACAATCTTTTTATTTGGATAAAGATGGAAATAATTTACCAATTGGCTTGATGAACTTGTGGAGAGTAAAGGCAACTTCCAATGGCACCGTTAAAGTAGTATTAAAGCATCAGCCAGGAATAAAAAACAACTCGCAAAGCACCGGAGAAAGCGACGCCGATGTAGATTTTCAACTTAAAATTCAATAAAAAATGAAAACAATAAAATTAATTTTAGTGGCACTTATAGTTATAACATATAGTGCTTGTAATAAAACAAAATACAGAAGTAATAGAATAGATGATAACAAATGGCAAATTGTTACCTTAACCGTTGATGGCGTTAGCGATAATTACTTACCTACATTAAAATTTAATGATTCTGATATTTATAAAGAAGCTTCAAAAGGTTGGTGGTATTATGGGGAAGAAGGACACGGTGAAATAGCTTGGCAGTTTAGGGATAATGGTAAAATTTTTGAATTTAGTAACCAAGCAGACCATGCACATGGCGTAGAAGATGTTAAAGCGGCGGAGCAGGCAATAAACTATTCTGGCGTTTACAAAGTTATAAAATTAAGCAGAAATAATTTTGAAATAGAAAGTAACGAAACCTTTGGCAACAAAGGCAAGAAGGTAATTATTAAAATGAATAGAAAAAAATAAATTAATATAAACCCAAAAAACCAATACAAATGAAAAAACAAATCAAAAACGTAGCCCTAGTAGTGGCTTTAGTAGCAAGTTTAAGCTCATGTAAAAAAACGTATGAATGTCATTGTGATAAAGTAGGCGGCGGTGATGAACACTTTGACTTTAAAGAAAAAGAAAAATCGGATGCAGAAACTAAGTGCAAAGCTAAACAAACAGAAAACACAACTAAATACACCAAGTGTATGCTGGAGTAATTTTTGAAATCTTATGTTTTTAAAGGTGGCAAGCTCTATGTATTTGGTACTTGCCATTTTTAATTAAAGTTGTTTCAACCCTAAATAGGGTTCACTCAAAATGTATAAAAATTAACTGAATCAAGGCAGCGAAGTGAAGATGTATATAAATACTTCGAACTGAGCTAACGACGAGTCAGTTAATTTTTATTAAGCCAAAAGGAATAAAGCTACTCTATTTTTTAGTGCAAGGATTTTCTCAAAATAGTTCAAAAAACTTTGCACATAAAAATGGATTTAACCCTTACATCTCTTATCAGTTGGCATATTTGCGTTTTTGAGTGAACCCTAATTAAGGTTGTTTCAACCCTAAATAAGAGAGTTAGTTCCTCGATAAAATCGACTTCTAATTTCCAAATACGGTTCAATTTACTCTGTCAAATATAAGAGTATTAACTTTTCAATGCTCAATAAACGGATCAATTAAACTTTCTAAATCAATATAAAAAAAAGAAAAAACCCCTGAAACACCAATATTATCAATGGTTTTAAACAGATTATGATTGAAAACACCGTTGTACTATATTTGCTGTGGACTCAAAACTAAATTCTCTAAACCCACGGTCATCTTAAGTTTTCCAAAATTAACAATCACTTTTGTATTGTTTATTTCTTCAACTGTTCCAATTTCACTGCCATTAAGCACTTTTACTTTACTTCCTATTTTAATCAAAGGCTTCAAGCGTTCTATTTTTTTTTCGGCAAAACTGTCTAATTTTTTTTGTTTTTTAAGTAATTCTTGCTTTTTTGTTTCAGCAGTTATCCCATCTATAAAACGCTTTATTACCAATTTTTTATCTTGCTTCTCATTCCAATCATTCATTAATCTTAAATAACGTTCGCCAAAACTTGCCAGCTTAGCAAGCTCAATTTTTCGATCGCGTTCGTTATTCATTTTTTCTTGCCAAGTATTAAACAGAACATTGTATTTTTCTTTGGCCATGCGTTTCAAAAACTCTTCATTTTCTACTTGATGTATTTTATCTTCTAATAATGTTTTTTGTTGCTGGACCTCTGCCAATAAACTGCCTAATTTCAGCTTATCCGTATCTACTTTAAGTTTAGCTTTCTCAATTAAATGTTTCGGGAATCCAACCTTTTCGGCTACTTCAAACGTATAACTACTTCCTGGTTCACCTACACTTAAAACGAATCGAGGTTCAAAATTCTCGCTATCAAACAACATGCAACCATTAAATGCACCTTCTAGTTTTTCGGCTAACAATTTTACATTTCCAAAATGCGATGTTATGATTCCTTTACATTTACTTTCCGATAAACTCTCAAAAACAGCTTCTGCTATAGCACCTCCAAGTTCAGGATCTGTGCCACTTCCAAACTCATCCATCAACACCAAACAATTTTCATTTGCTTGGGCAATAATTTTTTTCATGCTTTTTAGCTTCGAACTGTAGGTGCTTAATTCATTTTCTATACTTTGCTCATCGCCAATATCTACCAGTATCTCTTCAAAAAAGCAAAAACTACTACTTTCATTTACAGGAATTAAAAGACCGCTTTGAAGCATTAATTGCAATAAGCCAACAGTTTTAAGTACTACTGTTTTTCCGCCAGCATTTGGTCCACTTACCAATAACAAGCGCTCGCTGGTATTTAATTTTAAATTTAATGGTATAGTTTGTTTGTTTAATTTTTTGTTTTGCAAGAACAGCAAAGGGTGATAGGCCTTTGTAATATTTAGTTCAGCATCATCATTTATTAAAGGGAGAGTACCCTTAATATCTATTGCAAATAATGCCTTAGCTTTTACAAAGTCAACGTAAATCAATACATTTAAACCCCTTTTAATTGATTTTGAAAAAGGCTGCAAATTATTGCACAACTCGCGCAGTAAACGATTCACTTCGCGCTGCTCGTCAAAAACCAATTCGTCTATTTCATTATTCAATTGTATAACTCCACTAGGCTCTATAAATAAGGTTTTACCACTCTCACTTTTGCTATGAATTAATCCGCCAACTTCTGTTTTATAATCTACCAGAACTGCAATAGTTCTTCTTCCATTAAAAAAACCCTCGTCATTATCTCTAACAAAACCAAGCTTTTTGGCATCATTCAAAAAATTATAAAATTTCCTATCGCTCTCTCTCCGCTTTTCGGTTATAGCTTTTCTTACTTTTTGTAATTCAAGCGAAGCGCTACTTTTTACATTTCCTTCAAAATCTATGATGCGATTTATTTCATTCACCAAAAAATCGTTCGCCTCTACTCCATCACTCAATGCATATAAGTTTGGATAAATTGCCAATTTCCCTTTTAAATATTTTACCAAAGTATTTATTACTTCGGTTGTTTTACAAACTTTTAAAAGTTGCCCGCCACTTAATATTCCACCGTCTAAACTTAAAATAGTTAACTCTTTTTCAACATCAAAATGCTCTACGGATGGAAAAAATAAACTAGCCGCCAAAATCGTTTTTAACTCTTGTACTTGATTCAATTCATTTTCTACATCACTAAATTTTTGCTTAGGAGTAATAGTATCACACAGCTCTATTGCTTTATTACTAAGGCATTTAGCTTTAATAAAAGAAATTACTTTATTAAATTGTAAGTGGTTGTAAATCGAAGTATCCAAAATTTTAAGTATTTAAGGTCTTTTTATTAGTCATAATTATATACTTGGGATTGAATTATGCAAATTATTTGCAAAATTAATTGTTTTGTTGATTCCATTTTAAATTATATTTTTATAAGCGTATTTAAAAAATAATGAAAACAGAATTAATCTCTAAATTAGAAGAACTGCTAACAAAAGAAGCAGGTGATGTTGCAAACGATGTGCATACTTTACAAAAAGAGTATAAGAAAATTTGGACAATTGAATTTGAAAAAGCCAAACAACAATTTATAAACGACGGTGGTAAAGCAAAAGAATTTGAGTATGCCAAACAGCCCGAGGATACTAAGTTTGAGGAGCTACTCGATAAATTTACGCAACTAAAAAAAGAATGGGATATTAAAATTGCAGCCGACCAAGCAAAAAATTTAATCATACGCTTAGAAATAATTGCAAAAATTAAAGATTTGTGCCAAGTAAGTGAAAACGTTGGTGCAGCTGTAAAAATGTTGCAAGATTTACAAACAAAATGGAAGGAAACTGGAGCGGTATCTACACATAAATACAAAGAGATACAAGCTGACTACAGCAAAGCTGTTGAAGAGTTTTATTACAACTTGAAAATTTTTAGAGATTTACAAGAACACGATTTAAAGAAAAATTTTGAACTAAAAACTGAATTGATTTCAAAATTACAAAACTTGCAACAACAAGAAAATATTAAGGAGGCTGAGCGCTTAATTAAAGTTTATAGAAATGAGTGGGAAGAAATTGGACCTGTGCCAAATGAAAAGTGGGAAGCCTTAAAAGCTGAATACCGAGCGGCTTTAGATGAAACCTACACAAAAATAAAACAACATTATAAAGGGATAGAAGACCAAAAAGAAAATAATTTACAAAGTAAATTGGGGCTAATAGAAAAAGCCAAAGAACTTGTGAATGCAGCTACATCAGCAGAAAACATTAAATGGAACGAAGCAACGGAACAATTAATTGCTTTGCAAACAGAGTGGAAAAATACTGGAAGAACTACCGAAAAAGAAAATGAAAAAATTTGGGCAGAATTTAGAACAATTTGTGATGGTTTTTTTGAAAAGAAAAAAGAATTTTTTGCACAACTAAACGAAAAATTTGCTGCAAACAGAAAAATAAAATCTGAATTAATTAGTAAAGCAGAAGCCTTACAAACCAATACAGATTGGCAAAAAACAACAGCTGACTTAATTAAATTACAAGAAACTTGGAAAAAATATCCAAGTAATGGCGATAAAGAAGAACCAAAATTATTTACCAAATTTAGAAAAGCGTGTAATACTTTTTTTGATGCGAAAAAAGCTTATTACGAAAACTTAGACGCCAGTTACGAAGGCAATTTAATTCAAAAAGAAGAGTTACTTGCTAACTTAACTAATTTTGAATTAAGTGCAGATAGCAAAGATAATTTTGAAAAACTAAAAGCATTTGCAGCGAGTTTTAACGCAGCAGGAATGGTACCTTTAAAAGATAAAAAACGGGTGAACGATGCGTTTTATGGCAAATTAGATGAATTATACGAAAAATTAAATTTAGATAAACAAGAAAAAGCAAACTTGCAATACAAAACAAAATTAGAACGTTTTGTAGCGTCTGAAAATGCTTATGATTTATTAAGAAAAGAAGGCGATTACTTAAAAAAGATTACCGACGAAATTAATAACAACATACGTACTTACGAAAACAATTTAGGATTCTTTAAAAACAGTAAAGGCAGCAATGCATTTATGCAAGAAATAGAAGCAAAAATTGATTCAGAAAAAAACAAATTAGCAGAATTAAATGCAAAAAGAAAATCAGTGTCGGAAGAGTTAGCAAAGCTAAGAGAAGCTATGCCTACAAAATAAATTTAACTTGTTCTAGATTTGATTCTGGTAATGACTATAAAGTTTGTTAGATTAAAAATAAATATAAAGCTTTTTTTAGAAATCAGATGACAAGAAATTTTTTAGTAGTAAAATGCATTTTTATTTAAATGTTTTATCCTTTCCTAAATTACGGTCAAGTTAATACAAAAATTAATAAAGTCAATGCTCAATTTTTATTGAACTCTGATTTAGATAATGGTTGGTATATGAAATTGAACAAAAATAAAACCTATCAATATAAACACTGGAATGGTTTTTTAGATGATAGCTATGTACTTGACGAAGGAAAATATGCAATTGTCGGTGATAAAATTACTTTTTTTTCTTTAAAAGGTGACAGTTCGTTTCATAATAAAACAAATTATATCAAAGTCATTAATAAAGGAGACAGATTAACCCCAATTGGAAGAGTTTTTAAATTTGAAATCAAAAAATTATTCAAGAGACAAATTATTTATTATTCCTACGACCCAATTTTATTAGAGTATCCACCAAAATTCTAACGTTTTAAAAATTGGAGCTAACAACAATAAGAATATTTTTCACAAGTTAATTACCAAAAGTTAATCGTTATTCACTAAAAGAAGCTGCCTGCATAGAAAGTGTTAAAATCAGCTATATTTGCAGTTATTGTGAAACATTACATCCAAGAAATAAATTTAGCTGATTTAGTAAGAAAACGTGGCGGTGAGGTTAAACTTGGTGAACAAATTATTCCTTTAAATTTCTCAAGTTTAGAATCAGATTTTTTAACCCATCCCGCACAATTTTTAATTATTGGAATACCCGAAGATATTGGCGTTAGAGCCAACTACGGGCGTGGAGGTGCAAACACAGCATTTAAACCTGCTTTAGAAAGTTTTTTAAATCAACAAGCAAATGATTTTTTAAACGGTAACACCATTGCAGTTTTAGGTGAAATAAAAACAACTGATTTACAAAATCAATCTGAAAAATTAAATCCTAAAAACAAAACAGATTTAGAAGAATTAAGAAGACTAACCGCAGTTCTAGATGAGCGTGTTTGTGCTGTTGTTCAGCTTATTATTGCTAATAACAAAACACCAATAATAATAGGAGGAGGTCATAATAATGCCTACGGCAATATTAAAGGAAGTAGCCTAGCTCTTGGCGCAAAAATAAATGTTGTTAACTGCGATCCGCATTTAGATTTTAGAGATACCAATGAAGGAAGGCACAGCGGCAATGGCTTTAGCTACGCTTTTAACGAAAGTTATTTAGATAAGTATTCTGTTTTTGCAATGCACGAGCAATATAATAACCAATACGCACTGAACCAATTTAAACACTATGCTGAACAACTTTATTTTTCTACTTACGAATCAATTTTTGTAAGAGAAAGTATTGATTTTAAAACGGCGCTCGCAAATAACATTGGCTTTGTAAAAAATAATTTTTGTGGTGTTGAACTAGATTTAGATGCAATTACTAATGTTCCAACAAGTGCTAAAACAAGCAGCGGCCTCTCGCCAATTCAAGCACGCCAATTCGTTTATAAATGCGCAAAAAACTTAAATGCCATTTATTTACACATTGCCGAAGGCGCACCAATTCTATCTCACATAAAAGCCGATAATAAAACCGGGAAATTAATTGCGTACCTTATGAGTGATTTTATTAAAGGCAAATTAAACGTTGAGTAATAGTAGCAAATATTTTTTTAGAGCCTTAGGTCCAATGTTGGCTCTACTAATTTGGAATTTTGTTGAACTGGATACAAGTAACAAACAAGTTAGTTTAATGGCTGGCATTGCTGTTTGGATGTGTATTTGGTGGTTTAGCGAAGCTGTTAGTTTGGCCGTTACAGCATTAATTCCTGTGTTAATGTTACCTGTACTAGGAATTGCAGATTGCAAAAACGTATCGCAGCAATATACAGATAGCATTATTTTTTTATTTATTGGTGGCTTTATGCTTGCCTTTGCAATAGAAAAATGGCATTTACACAAACGCATCGCATTAAAAATTTTATCAGTAGTTGGTACAAAACCTGGTACAATTTTATTTGGTACAATGCTTGGTACATTCCTCATAAGTAATTGGATAAGTAACACAGCCACAACCATGATGTTATTTAGTGCCGTATTTGCGCTTATTCAAGAAACTAAAAAATATATTACTAAAAACGAATTAAAATTTGCATCGGCAATGTTGTTGGGTTTGGCGTTTGCTGCAACCATTGGCGGTATGGCAACACCAGTAGGTACACCACCAAACATGTATTTTTTTAAAGCCTATAAAGAAGCGTTTCCTTTAAACAATGATTTAACATTTTTAAGCTGGAGTAAAATTGGCTATCCAATTTCTTTAACGCTCTTATTATGCACCTACACCGTTCTCTTTTTATATTTCTTAAAAAACAAAGTTGAAATAACCATTCACAAAAACTTTTTTAAAGAAGAATTTAAAAAACTTGGTAAAATGAGTTATGAAGAAAAATGGGTATTCGGGATTTTTGTTTCGTGTATAATTTTATGGTTTACTAGGAGCGATATTCTAATTGGTAGCTTTACATTTAAAGGATGGAATTCAATTTTTACAAACCCAAAATTTGTTGATGATGCTTTAGTGGCTTTGGTTGCAGCATTGTTACTCTTTTTAATTCCAAGTAAACAAAACAAAAACGAATCTCTGTTGGAATGGGAAGATGCAAAAAAATTGCGTTACGATATTATATTAATGTTTGGTAGCGGTTTTGCTTTAGCTTATGGCTTTGAAGTATCTGGTTTAAGCCAATGGTTGGCAGGCAGTTTGGCTGTATTAAAAGGTGTTCCGCCAATTTTAATAATTGTAGGTATTTGTTGCGTTGTAACACTTATTAGCGAATTTGCATCAAATATTGCCAGTATACAATTGGCAATTCCTGTTATGATTGCTTTACAAAAAGAATTACAAGTGGCACCTTTATTCTTAATGATACCAGCTACTTTCGCTGCATCGCTAGGCTTCATGTTACCGGTAGCAACCGCAGCTAACACAATTGTTTTCGGAACTAAACAAATAGAGATAAAAGACATGCTTAAAGTAGGTTTAGTTTTAGACGTTATTGGTATTGTAATTATTACATTGCTTTGTTACTTATTTTTAGCTTAAGACTAAACATCATACGAATACATTTATTTTCTTCAAAAAAATCAGATAGTTATAACAATCTCAAAAGGTTATCCTATTTTCTTTACTTCAAAAGCTATATGCTAAATCTTACAGAAAAAAATTGCTAGACTGTAAAAAGAAAGATTTCAAAAAAAGCTAAACCTTGTTTGGACGGTATAAGTCGATTTTATCGACGAGCTAGCTGTCTTAATACGGATAATCCCGATTTAGCAACTGTTAATACCAAATATACATAATATATAGCCCAATCTCGTGCGAAAATTTCCAATTCTACTTCGTGGAAATACTCGACGTAGCTTTGGCTATGCCTGCGTTTTCCGCCTCATATAATTGAAAATTTTCTTGCAGATTTTTGGACTATATATTATGTACATTTGGTATAAGATTTCTCACAAAGAATTTTTCTGGAAATCCTTACTGTGGCTTAATTGCAGAAAGTTTTTTTTTGAACAGTCTGTTTAATGTTAAAAAAAAAAAGCCAACCAAACACCTAATTCATAAACAGCACTCTTACTCCTAACTGAATATTAAAAACGTGGTGTAATTTATAGTTTGCGGTAGGGTACTTTTTAATATTATTTTCTATCTTTAACTTAATGAAATTCAAATCTACTTTTCATTTAATTGTTTTAATGCTTTGCATTTTTAATTCTAATTTCTTATTATCTCAACGATTAGTTACCCTAACCCGTAAACTTGAAGTTCGATGCCCTACCATAGCATTTAACACAAATGTTTGTAGTTTCAATTACCTTGTTCCGGCTGATAGGAGAGGGAAACAAAGCATTGTGAGTTATAGTTATTCTCTTAAACCCAATCAAGTAATTAAAACAGCAACAAACGAATTTTATCTTAGTTGGAAAAATATAGGCGTAGCAGACTTAAACAAAAATGATTTGGCAGCAACTATTAAAATTAAAATTTTTATGTACGATTTAAATACGGCTAAGAAAAATCCAATAATTGATAAAGAAGATTTAGATACTTTAAATTATTTAAAGGAAGAAGAAAATTTGAGAATTTCTGCAAAAAATATACAAGAAGCAGCAAAAACACTAAAGGGAAATGATAGGGAAGAAATAGCTAAAAACATTTTTAATTATGTGGATGAACATTTAGACTACAAAATATTTTTTGACCAAGATAGAGGCGCTAAAAAAGCATTAAAATCGGGGCTTGGAGATTGCACCGAGTACTCCGAATTAATGGTAACCTTGTGCCGTGCAAAAAAAATACCAGCAAGAATCGTTATGGGACTGGTTATATATACCGCAGATACCTTGGAGCGCCATAACTGGGTCGAAGTTTTTTTCCCGCAATATGGCTGGGTAGCTTTTGATCCTACTTGGGCCGATGGTCCCAACGCTAATACCACTTTTTACAAAATGTTAAATAACTATATTCAACTAAGTTATAGAAGGTTTTTTAGTGAACTTACAGTAAAGTGTAATGTTGATGGAATTCCTTTAACGTATAAGTACATCGACACATATAAAGACGAGTTGGGCAATATTAAAGCAAATAAAACTACAAAGTTGGGTAATGAAATGTACACTGCTTATTCAAACCTCGAAAACGAAAAGGCACTGAAACTAATTGATTCTTTAATAAAATCAGACCCTGAAAACGCTCTAACTTGGAGCCTTAAAGGTGTTGTATTGGCACGTCTTAATAATTTTGAAAAAGGTTTAGAAGCTTTAATAACCGCAGAAAAGTTTATAAGTAGTAAGGTTGAAGAATACTCAATAATGTTTGCCTACAGTAATTTTTATGCATTGAAAAACGATAGTGAAAAGAGCTTAGAAAGTTTAAAAATTGCAGTTGAGTTAGGCTTTAAAAAATATGACAAAATTGAATCCGACTCTGATTTTACAAAATTAAAAGACTATAAACCACTATGGGATTATTTAAAAACATTAAACGAAAACCCTAAATGAAAACTACTTTTTTTATTATAGGTTTCATTTTGTTTACACTTGTTTCATATGCTCAGAAAAATCAGTTTAAGCCTTTTTCGATTAATTTTTCGCTATTTCAATCTAATATACAACATACGTTTCTTAATTCAGCTTTTAGTGATAGCTTTACTGCTATGCTACCAATGTTTTACAAACCTCAAAAATTACTCATGTTTTGCCAATTAGAAGCTAACCTTCACAAACGACTTCATGTTTGGATGGTTTTTAGAATTGGAAATGATGAAAATTACAAGAAACTTAATAAGAAGTAATTATGATAAGGATGATTAACTAGTTGTAATTTGAACCACCATATATATTTCTCAAAAAAAATTCAAAAACTACCCTAAAAAAGGTATTTAATCCTTAAATTAGTACCGCAAAAATTAAATTAACTAAATCTTAAATAACAACTCTTAAATCTAAAATTTATGGCTTTCGACATTGAAATGATTAAAAAAGTTTACGCCAACATGCCTGCACGTATTGAGGCAGCGCGTAAAACTTTAGGTAAACCGTTAACATTAGCAGAAAAAATTCTTTATTCTCACTTAGATGCATCTTTTCAAGTAAAAGATTATGCACGTGGAAAAGATTATGTTGATTTTAATCCAGATAGAGTAGCCATGCAAGATGCCACGGCTCAAATGGCCTTGCTACAATTTATGCAAGCGGGTCGCCCTAAAGTGGCTGTGCCTTCCTCAGTTCATTGTGATCACTTAATTCAAGCTAAATCGGGTGCGAAAGCCGATTTACAAAGAGCAAATACCGAGAGCGAAGAAGTATTTAATTTTTTAGCATCTGTGTCAAATAAATACGGCATTGGTTTTTGGAAGCCGGGTGCTGGTATCATCCACCAAATTGTATTAGAGAATTATGCTTTCCCTGGCGGAATGATGATTGGTACCGATTCACACACTGTTAACGCTGGTGGTTTGGGTATGATTGCCATTGGTGTTGGTGGTGCTGATGCCTGTGATGTAATGGCGGGTTTACCTTGGGAACTAAAAATGCCAAAATTAATTGGTGTAAAATTAACTGGTAAATTAAATGGCTGGACAAGCGCAAAAGACGTAATACTAAAGGTTGCAGGCATTTTAACCGTTAAAGGTGGTACAGATAAAATTATTGAATACTTTGGCGAAGGCGCTATTTCATTAAGCTGTACAGGTAAAGGAACAATTTGTAATATGGGTGCAGAAGTTGGTGCAACTACTTCAACATTTGGATATGATGATTCAATGAGCCGTTATTTAAAAGCCACTGGCCGTGCTGATGTTGCTGCTTTAGCAGATGGCATTAAAGAACATTTAACAGGCGATGCTGAAGTTTACGCTAATCCATCAAAATATTTTGACGAAGTAATTGAAATTAATTTATCGGAATTAGAGCCGCACGTAAACGGACCTTTTACACCAGATTTAGCAACACCAATTTCTAAATTAAAAGAAGCTGCAATTGCAAACGGTTGGCCTTTAAAAATTGAAGCAGGTTTAATTGGAAGTTGTACTAACTCTAGTTACGAAGATATTTCGCGTGCTGTTAGTTTAGCGAAACAAGTATCTTCAAAAAATTTAAAATCGAAAGCTGAGTTTATGATTAACCCAGGTTCTGAACAAATACGTTATACAATTGAGCGCGATGGATTTTTAAAAGTATTTGACGAAGTTGGAGCAACTGTATTTACCAATGCTTGCGGACCTTGTATTGGTATGTGGGATAGGGTTGGTGCAGAAAAACAAGAGAAAAACACTATCGTTCATTCATTCAACCGTAACTTTGCTAAGCGTGCCGATGGTAATCCTAATACTTACGCATTTGTTACAAGTCCGGAATTAGTAACAGCATTGGCTATTGCCGGTGATTTAAGTTTTAACCCGATTACAGATTACCTGACAAATGAGAAAGGTGAGAAAGTAAAATTAGATCCGCCGTTTGGTGATGAATTACCAACCAAAGGATTTGATGTGGAAGATGCCGGTTACCAGGCTCCGGCTGTTGATGGTAGTAAAGTTCAAGTATTAGTTGAACCAACTTCTAAACGCTTGCAATTATTAGATCCTTTTGCAGCATGGAATGGTGTAGATTTTAAAGGATTAAAATTATTAATTAAAGCCAAAGGAAAATGTACAACTGATCATATCTCTATGGCTGGTCCTTGGTTAAAATTCCGTGGACATTTAGATAATATTTCTGATAACATGTTAATTGGTGCAGTAAATGCGTTTAACGATAAAACAGATTCGGTAAAAAATCAATTAACAGGTGCTTACGAAGGTGTGCCTAAAGTACAACGCCAATACAAAGCACAAAATATTGGTAGTATTGTGGTAGGTGACGAAAACTACGGAGAAGGTTCATCACGTGAGCATGCAGCTATGGAGCCTCGTCATTTAGGTGTGAAAGCGGTATTAGTAAAATCATTTGCTCGTATTCACGAAACCAACTTAAAGAAGCAAGGGATGTTAGGCTTAACATTTGCTAACGCTGCTGATTACAATAAAATTAAAGAAGACGATAGTATTGATGTGTTAGGCTTAACAAGTTTTGCACCTGGTGTACAATTAACAGTTGCTTTAACACATGCAGATGGTAGCAAAGAAGAATTTAAAGTTAACCATAGCTATAACGCTCAACAAATTGAGTGGTTTAAAGCAGGTGGTGCGCTGAATATTATTAGAGCGAATGTGAAGGCGTAAACTTTTTTCTGAAGCATGAGGCTCTCGAAGTCGAGGTACTCGAAATTTGAAGGCTGAAGAGTTACTCGAAACCACCGTCAAATAAATTAAATCCCTCTGTAGAATGCAGGGGGATTTTGCTTTATACCAATTATATTTATTAATCTTGAAATTCACCCAACCTTTAATTATTATTAATCGTAATACTATTAATAATAACTATTAATATGAAAATTAAACTTATTCTTTTGTTGACTATTTACTTTCAAATTTCTTTTGCACAAAGTTATTTTACAAATAAATATGTCACTGCTGAAAGTAATTGTTGGAATACTAAGGTAGGTAATATTATTACAGACTCTAATAAGGACGTTTTAGTTACAACTAGTAGTCTTTATCATAGAAGTGGGAACTTTTTAACAAATAATGCTATATTAGTTTTAAAACTTGATCAAAATGGCGATACTCTTTTTTCAAAGAGTTTATTTCGAAATGATAATTTAAAATATTATGGCATTTCAATTTCTAAATCAAACATTAATGAGTATTTACTTACTTATTCTCATAACATTGGGGATTCGACTTTTGGGGTAATTAAACTAGCAAATAATGGAAGTGTTATTTTTTCTAAAGAGTTTTATGTTTTAAATACCTATGGTTTTCCAAATGGTATGGTAAATAGATTTAGTGGTTTTAACGGAATTTGTTTATCTGACAATAATTATCTTGGTTGTGGGGCAAATTCTATTGGAAATAACAAGCCTTGTTTAGTGAAATTAGATCAAAATGGCAATAAAGTTTTTGGACTAACTTTTTTTTATCAAAATGGTGCTACTAATGCCGTTTTCAATAAAGTTTTAGAGTGTAAAAATGGTGATTATCTATGTCTAGGTTATGGAAAAGTGGGAGCTTTTTTTGGCATTATAATTGTAAAATTGAATAAATACGGTCAAATAAAATGGCAAAAAAGTTATAAATCTGTCATTGATATTTTTCCCACAGCCGCTTTAGAAGATAAATACGGGAATATTTTATTAACTGGATATAAATTTGATGCAAATACACAAGGACTAATAATTAAAACTGATTCTTTAGGTAACGTTTTAAAATCAGTTTTTTCAGTTAATTCCGAAATGAACATACCTTGGGCTATTAAATCTGACAATCAACAAAATTATTATATAAATGGCACGCGTCTGTATAATGATTCTAATAGTGTAGTAATTTCCGACCACTTTGTTTTAAAATTAGATTCTAATTTGAACAAAATAAAAACATTAAAAGTAGATAAAGATTGGGATGGCGTAGATTTAACTATAGAAAATAATATGTTGTACACATTTGGTAGAGACAAAAATGGAAAAATTTTAATAGCTAATTCAAATCTTGATTTAAACTTTTGTGAAAAAAAGGAAATAGAATATACTTTTGCAAATGCAACTTTTAGCACTTCAAATTTGAACTTTACTACTGTTAACGATATTCTTGTAAAAAACATATCGTTTATGGAGACAAATTCTATACCTTATGAAACATTATGTAAGTCAACCGTTAATATTCAAAAATCAAATAAAGAAAATGATGACATCAATATCTATCCAATCCCTACTGAAGATGAACTAAATATTACATCAACGGTTGAAATTAATAAGGTATCATTAACGGATATTTGTGGTTTAGAGGTGAAGTTTGAAATAGCATTAAAACAAAATCAACTTAAACTTAATTTAGGTAGTCTTAAAAAGGGTATCTATTTAATTCATATCTACACAAAAGATGGAATTATTATGAAAAAAGTTATTAAATCGTAGTTAGGTTAATTGTTATAAACTTAATGAATTAACTTCTCATTCTTTAAAGTTTAATGAAAAGTAAATAATCAGTTTCAATAAATCTGTTGTTAGAAGAGGGATTTTTATTTTACTACAATTTGAGGCAATATACTACTACAAAATGTATTACTTTTACTTTATCTATTTTAAAACATGAGTGACATAAAATTATTTGAAAGTAAAAAAGTACGAAGCCATTGGGATAGTGAAAAAGAACAATGGTATTTTTCAGTTGTTGATATTATTGAAGCATTAACAGATTCTATTAATCCAACAGATTATTTAAAAAAGTTAAGGAAGAGAGATTCAGAACTTGGTTTCTACATAGGGACAAATTGTCCCCAGATAGAAATGCTGATTAACGGAAAAAAACGTAAAACGTTGGCGGGAAACTCACAGCATATTTTTAGAATAATTCAATCCGTCCCATCTCCAAAAGCAGAGCCATTTAAGCAATGGTTGGCTAAAGTTGGTTATGAACGCATGCAAGAGATTAACGACCCAAGCCAGAGCATAGAGAGAGCTAGAGAAAACTGGCAAAAATTAGGCAGAAGCGAAAAATGGATACAGCAGCGAATGACGGGTCAGGAGACGAGGAACAAATTAACGGATTATTGGAGCGAAAGTGGGGTTAAAGAAGGAGATGAATTTGCCATGCTTACAAATATCATTCATCAAGAATGGACTGGATTAAGTGTAAATAAACATAAAGATTTAAAGGGTTTAAAAACACAAAACCTAAGAGATCACATGAGTGAAGCAGAGTTAATTTTTACTGCCTTAGCAGATTTAAGCACACGTCAAATTGCTGAAACGGAGGAAGGAAAGGTTTGAAAGAAAATGCTATTGCAAGTAAAAAAGGCGGTAAAATAGCAAAAGATGCAAGATTAAGATTAGAAGAACAAACTGGCAAAAAAGTAGTAACAGGTGATAATTTTTTACTTCCCACAAAAACAAATAAAAAGTTAAAGTGATAAATTGGGCTGTGAAAATTTTGCAGAAGTCTAAATTAAAATTTGGAACAAGTTATAACTATAAATTATTTTTTTAATTTATTCAATAAAGAATATAATGACTATTAAAATTCATCAAATAGATAGCTCAAAAATTGCAGAATTAATCTCAGAAGAAATACTTATAAGTAATGTTGAAGATGGTACTAACCTGCTTGGCGATTTATACTATCAAGATTTTGATAAAGTAATTATTTATGAGAAAAACATTACACCAAATTTTTTTGACCTAAAAACAGGAATTGCTGGTGAAATTCTTCAAAAATTTTCTAACTATCGCGTTAAGCTTGTAATTGTTGGTGATTTTTCGAAATATACCAGCAATAGTTTGAACAGCTTTTTTATTGAGAGTAACAAACGTAAACACGTTAATTTTGTATCAACACTTTCTGAGGCTATAAATGCTTCAACTATTAAATAGATTCACTCATAATGTATCAAAATTAACTGAATCGACCTGCCTAAGGTGGGCACGGGCAGCGAATTAAAGATGTATACAAATACTTCGAACTGACCTGCCTGCGGCAAGCAGGGCTAACGACGAGTCAGTTAATTTTTATCAAGCCAAAAGAAATAAAAAACTCTATTTTTTAGTGCAAGGATTTTCTCAAAAAATTTCAAAAAGCTTTACATATAAAAAGGGATTTAACCCTCAAATCTCTTGTTAATTGGCATATTTGCGTTTTTGAGGGAACCCTAAATAGGGTTTACCAAGTGAAACAAAGAGTGATTTTAATTTACAACTAAAGTTTAATATACCAATGATTTATCTTTACTTCTTGATAAAACGTTTGCCAGCAAATCGGCTAATCTTTCAACCAACTCAACACTATAACTATCAATAGCTTTTAATGAAGCTATTTCAATTACACCTTGTACTTCTTTATCGTGAATTAGAGGAATAATTAAAACACAAGTCGGAAGTGATACACCTAAACCAGAACTTACTTTAAAAAAAGTGTCGGGTACGCTTGTTATATATTGTTTCTCCTTTTGTCGCCATACCTCACCAATCAAGCCTTCACCAATTTCTATTGTGTTATTTAATTCTAATAACTGATCTAAGCCATAAGTAGCAGTAAGTTCTAAAAAATCGGGTTTCGGGTAAGCATTGCCAGATTTTTTTAAATACAGTTGCGCCTGTGAAGCATTAATATACCTAACTACTTTATTCAAAATCTTTTTAGAAAGATCTTTTGTATTAAGTTCTTCTTGTTGAAGAATTATATTCAAACTATTGATTCCAACATTCAACCAATTTCGTTTTTCTTTTTCATAGTTAGATTTTTTCAGCAAAACGTGCATGCCTTGAAGCGCATCAGATAAAACATCGTTTGAAAATTCTTTAGGATAAACAACATCATACTCCCCTTTCCCTATTCTTGTGGCAAAGTACGATGCAGCTTTGATTCTTTCCATTAAATTATTAAAAGCAAGAGAGGTTTGAGCTAACTCGTCGTTTGTTTTCACGATAATCTTTTCAGGAAATTGCCCTTCAGACAAACTCTTTATTCTAATTGCTAAACGCTTTATTGCATCCGTAAGCATGAGTGAGAATACAAATGCAATTATTAAAGCAATTACAAACTGTACAATAAATACAACTGCCAAAGTAAAATACGTTTTTTTAATAGTTTGCTCAACACGCACTCTCACAACATCCGAGAGTCTGTTTAAAATTGGTTCAGTAGAATTAAATGTTTGCGATAAATCTTTTCGTAACCCATGGTTGTTATTAGTACCAATTTTAAGCTCGTTGTTTACCATTGCGTAAAAAGCAAGTTTATAATTACTAAGATGTTCGTTTAAAATTTGAGATTCAGCAGGTAAAAATGAAGCTTCAAATTGGGCTAATGTTTGATTAAATTTTGTAACATAAGTAGTATCCTTACGCAAGAAAAAATCTTTTTCGTGTCTCCTAAGCGTTAACATTAAAATTGGATCGAAGTGAAGACCACTTTTTTCAATTGCGTGTATACTGTTTCTGAGTTTACCTTCATCTCCCCAATTTTTTAAACCTCTTTTTTTTATAGCAACTACAAAGTTGTTAAACATAACATTGTAATTTCCTAGTTGCTTCACAACATATTGTAAGGAATCTTGGTAGTTTACATCTCTAATCAAAGTTTCGTGTTCTATAAGTGCAATTCTGTAGCATTCATCTTTTAAAAGAGAATTAAACAGACGAACATTTTTGCTATAATTTAATTTGTGAAATTCTTCAGAAATAATATCCTGTGTTGCAAAATCGCGCTCAACTTTTTGCAAGGCTAACAGTTGTTTGCTTATTTCTATAGTTTTAATATTAAGATGATTGTAACGTTTTATTAAGTCCATCGAGTAAATCATCACAAGAACTAAACAAGAAGATAAAAAAATCAGTAAACCAAATTGAAGCAGTAACTTAACTTTTATGGATTTAATTTTACGGAACACTAAAAGCATTTAACAAAGTTAAGGACTAATGTCCAAAACAAAGGAAAGGAAAATAAGTAATTTGTGTTTTAAACTAAGATTTAATATTGAAGCTAAGAAAACTTTACAGATGCTCGCAAAACGTTATTAATTACAAATATTTTAACCGCTATTTTAACATGATGACAATCTAAAATTTACCTCTATTCCTGTATTAGAACTTAATTTAGCAGAAGAGCTGAGGAGGTGGTAACTCAAAGAATATGCTGGCAAGCATTAAGTAGGGTTCACTCAAAATGTATAAAAATTAACTGAATCGACCTGCCTACGGCGGGCACGGGCAGCGAAGTGAAGATGTATAGAAATACTTCGAGCTGACCTGCCTGCGGCAAGCAGGGCTAACAACGAGTCAGTTAATTTTTATCAAGCTAAAATCGCAAAGGAAACTAAGTTTTATCTGTAAGGATTTTCCTTAAAAAGTCCAAAAAGGTTTGCACTTAAAAAGAGGTTTAACCCTCCAATCTCTTGTCAATTGGCATATTTGCGTTTTTGAGTGAACCCTAAGTAACTACTTCTTATTCTCAGCCGCCTTTGCATCTGCTTTTACTTTTGCTTCTTCTAATGATTTTAAGCATTTGGCTTCTGCGTCATCAATAATCTTTTGAACTTTTTTATCTACTTCCTGTTTTGCTTTTTCTGCTGCTTTTTTAGCCGCAATTTTTGCAATCGGGTTTCCTGCTTGTTCTACTAAGGCATCTGCAGCAGCATAACCATCAACTTTTTGCTTATCTGCTTGGGCTTGGGCTTCGGACTTTTGTTTAGCACATTGTGCTTTTGCATCTTCTAATATTTTTTGTGCTTCTTCATTTGCTTTATCTATTGCATTATTTACCACCTGTGTTGTAACGGTTGCAACGGTGCTTTTTGCATCGTCTTTTAAACTTGTTTTAATAGTTGGTTTCATTACCGTGCCTCCAAACAATGCTGTAACATTTATTTTATCGCCCAACGCCACATTAGTTCCGGCGGCTGCATTTGCTTGGTTTAACAAGCCTGTAATAGCGCTGGTTGCCGCGCCACCCAACATACTTTTTGGAATTTGCATTTTCCATTTGTAATCTATTGTTTGGTCAAAACCTGTGCTGCCGCTAATGTTGGTTGGTACATTGCTCACCTTTGTATCAAATGGTGCCATGGTTACTCTGCCGTTTTCAATAGTATAATTCACTAATAAATTTGTAATTTCCATATTTTTAAGTTGCTCAATTTTTAAAGCATCACCTAATTTTTCAAACGGAGGGAAACCACCAACATTTACTTTATTGGTTTTAAATACTCCTTTTGCATGCACGGCGTTCAAATCAGGCTCCATATTACTGTTTAAGCTTGTATTAAAGTTTTCTAAGGTTGCAGTAAAAAATCCTTTGGCGTACTGCCCAACAGGCGCAAGTTTTTGCACGGTATTAAATGTTTTAAATGTTTGTTGTATATCAAAATTATCAACTTTTAAATTTAAACCTGTTGTTGGCTTTTTGGGATTTGTGGTTTCGTAAAAGCCATTAACAAGCAACGAACCGCCAAGTGTGTTCATTTTTAAATTGGTCATATCAACTTTTTGATTACGTATTACAACGTTACCAATTAAATTATCTATTACCATATTTGTGTAAAGCACTTTTCCTAATTTAGTATCTAAATTAAAATCAATATTTGCTGGCACTTCAAATACACCTGTGCTTGCAGTCCCGTTTGGTGCGGCAGTAGCGGTTGGTGCTGTGGTGGCAGTAGTTGCAGAGGTAGATCCGCTGCTTGCCATCAATTCATTCAAATCTAACAACGAGCTGTTTAATGCAAAAGTTCCTTTTATTAATTCATTTTTAAAAATGTATTGCATAAAATTTTCAATTTTACCATTTGCTTGCACGTCGCTTTTACCTAACTTTGCATCAAAATTTGCCAATTCAACAAATTGGTTCGAGAACTTTAAAAGCATAGTATTTAAAGCAACTGGGTAAGTTAAGGTTGCTGATTTGTAATCCATTTTATCAATTTGTAACGAACCATTGGCTTTAAATTTATCGTATTCTTTTTTATCTAATGAACTCATGTTACCTGCTATGCTAATATCTGAAGTAATTGTGCCGTTTAATTCATCTGTTTTTTCTAAAGGAATAAATTCTTTTACGCTTGCTAACACAATTTTACCTTTAATATCTGCTTGTAAACCTGGATCTGAAATTGGCGTTTTTACGTGTGCGCTCAAATCTATTGGGTTTCCGGCTAATTCTACATGAAATTTATTTACATCAATAGTTGTGGCATCGAGCACACCGTTAGGGTTGTTTACATGAACATCTATGTTAATGTTATTTACCGATTTTGGTAAACTTGGGTACTTAAACATAGCATCTGCAATACCTAAATTTACTGCAAAAGCTGGCAATTGCGCTGCATTGTAAGTGCCTTTCGCCATACCATCTAAACTTAATTTACCTGCTGTTTTTACATTTGCAAAATCTTTTGAATAAACAGCGGGAATTAATGATAAGATAGATTTAAATTCTGTTTGCTTTGCTTTAAAGGTTACATCCATTTTTATATTTGTATCTGGCATCTCTACAAAGCCATTAAAACCAAGGCCTAAGTCGTTTAAATCCAAGGTATTTTCTTTAAAGGTAAATTTCATTTTAGGCATATCTATATCTAAATCTGCTTTAAATTTTGTATGCACTTCATTCAAATAGGCAACACCACCCATTTTAAAAGTAGTTTTTGTAATATCTAATAAATTACTTAACACAAAATTATCTTGCGTAAAATCTCCTTTTAAATCATAATTCATGTTTTCTAGTTTACCATACATGCCGCCTTGTTGGTCATCATAAACAATATTTGCTTCTATAATTTTAAATGATTTTAATTTTACATTAAACTTTGTAGGCTCGCTAATAGTTGTTTCTGTTGGCGCTGCGGCTGTGCTATCGGGTTTTGCAATATCCCAATTGGCCTTGCCGTTTTTTAATACTTTTCCTAAAATGTGTGCTTTATCAATGGTAACAGAATTTATGCCGTAAGGTCCGCCTGCAATAACCGATTTTAAATTAATATCTGTGCTTAGTTGCTTAATATAAGCAAGTGTGTCGCCTTCAAATTCAGCTATACCAACCACGCTCACATTATTAATTTTAAATCTAAAATCTGGGAAAGAAGAAAAAATACTTAAATCAAAATCACCAAAATTTACTTTGGCGTTTAAACTATTATTAGCTTCATCTTTCACCAACTGCACAATTTTATCTTTAAAAATAAAAGGAGCAATAATTAATAAAATAATAATGAATAAAAACGATAGGCCTGTCCACTTTAATATTCTGCGGAAAAGGGATTTTTTTGGTTTTGATTGAGACATAAATTCTAAATTTGAGAGATTAAATTTATAAATAAAAATTAGATATGGATTTAACCTTTTTTAAACAAAATTTATCTCCCAAAACAGTAACTTAGCCACTAATTAATGAGTAAAAGAGGATTTATATTTATTTCAGTACTTTTTTCGGCGGGTTTGCTTGCCTTAATTCTTTTCCAGGTGCATTGGATAAGGCGCGATTTTAAAATGAAGGAAGAATTGTTTGAAGAACGTGTGGTGAAGGCTTTGGATTACACATCAGATAAATTAGAGCGTTTAGATACCACCAGTTCGTACAAGCGCACCATTACCCGCACCCAAGCTATGGTGAGCAAAAACGGGCTTTTTCCATCATTAAGGATGAAAACCGAGCTAAGTATTGATAGTAACGGCAGGCAAAGTAGCAGATATTCTATAAAAGATGTTTTGATAGATTCATTACAAAAATTTGAAAACGACCTTAGTGCGAAACTGTTTATTGAAACCTATTTAAAAAACCGTAGCGAATTAAAAACAAGCTCCGGTGATCTGTTGCAAGCGGGTTTTCCTACGGGTAACGATTTTTTTGAAAGAACAACAGCAACGAGTTATTATAATAATTACAAACAAAAAGTTGATACGCTTTTGTTAGACTCTATTTTATCCCTCGAACTAAAAAAGCAGGGTATTAAAGAAAAATACAATTATTACTTAACTTCGTTATACCCTGGTAGCCCACACCATAGTGATTTAAAAGAAGCTGTACACATGGCAGATTCATTGGGGGTTGTTTACAAAAAAAATCTCTCGCCCAGTAATCGCTTTGCAGAACCTGAATATCTAATTGTACATTTTCCAACGCAAGATAGAGCAATCCTTGCCGAGTTGCTAGGGTTACTAGTTCTATCACTCATCATAATTTCAATACTTGTTTTTTCATTTTATTACATTATGATTAGTAATGTAAAACAAAAAAAATTGTCGCAAATTAAAAATGATTTTATAAGTAACATGACGCATGAATTTAAAACCCCTATTAGCACAATATCTTTAGCAAGTGAGATGCTGAGTGATGAAAGTATTTCTCAAACACCCGATAAGCAAGCGCGCTACCTTAAAATGATTCGAGACGAAAACAAACGACTCAGTGTTTTAGTAGAAAGTATTTTACAAACGTCTATTTTAGATAAAGGAGAATTCAAATTAAAGTTAAGCGAATTAGATGTGCATGAAATAATTAATATTGCGCTAAACAACACGCAGTTGTTAATCTCACAACGACAAGGAAATATTCATACCTATTTAAAAGCACAAAATTTTAAGTTACAAGCAGATAAAGTACACCTCACTAATATTATTTTTAACCTTATAGATAATGCAATTAAGTACACACAAGGTGCACCCGAAATAAATATCACCACGCACAACACACCAGAAGGGTTAATGATCGAAATTAAAGATAATGGCATTGGGATAAGTAAGGAAAACCAACGTAAAATATTTGATAAATTTTACCGTGTACCAACAGGTAACGTGCATAATGTAAAAGGATTTGGCCTTGGTTTATCTTACGTTTTGGCCGTGGTTTTAAAACACGGAGGAACAATTTCGGTTAACAGCGATTTAGGTAAAGGCAGCACTTTTAAAATTCACTTACCCTTTACAATAAAGGTTTAATGAATCCGTTTAATAACTTAAAAAGAGCATTTTAACAATTTACCAAATTATGTTAAACTTGTTAAAATGGCACAGTAAGTGATTACCTTTAATTAAAATTTTAACAATTAAAAAATATGGAAACTGTTAAAACCAAAATTTTGTTAGTGGAAGATGATCCAAGCTTAGGACCACTGTTACAAGAATACTTAGAAGCTAAAGGTTTTGAGACCAAATTAGCCGAAGATGGTGCAAAAGGCGCTGATCAATTTTTTAAAGGAAGTTTCGACTTGCTTTTATTGGATGTGATGATGCCAGTAAAAGACGGATTAACCTTAGCAAAAGAAATTCGTGTATCTGATAAAAACGTACCAATAATTTTCTTAACCGCCAAAAGCATGAAAGAAGATACAATTGAAGGGTTTAATGCAGGAGCTGATGATTACATTACAAAACCATTTAGTATGGAGGAGTTGCTTGCACGTGTAACCGCAGTGTTGCGCCGCACTAACAAGGCACGCTCAACAGACAGTGCGGAGGTTAATTTTAAAATTGGCAGATATGCTTTTAACTCTGAAAAACAATTATTGCAATGCGATGGCCAAGAGCAAAAATTAACTACTAAAGAAAGTCAATTATTACGCATGTTATGCGTGCATAAAAATGATGTGTTGGACAGAAACTTTGCATTAAAATCTATTTGGCACGATGATAATTATTTTAATGGCCGAAGCATGGATGTATACATTGCCAAATTGCGTAAATATTTAAAAGACGATACAAAAGTTGAAATTATAAACATTCATGGTAAAGGATTTAAACTTTTGGTAAATACCTAAAATTAATCAAACAAAATTTATAAAAAAGTGAAACAAATTTGTTTCGCTTTTTTTTTGAAATTAAATTATTGAATATCCGTAATTATACCTAAAATGAGTATATTTGAGCTATGACATTATTAGAGTTTAGTAAGAAGTTTCCAACTGAAAAAAGTTGTCGTTTGCATTTTAAATCTGTTAGAGACCAGCAAG
>JAAFIQ010000012.1:0-108228 GCA_013298715.1 Bacteroidota bacterium
AGAACGGTTACTATTGCCGATGCCAATGCTTGCACACGAACAGCTACTGCCACTATTACGCAACCCGCTTCGGCTTTAGCAAGTGCAACGGCAGTAGCCAATGTATTATGTTTTGGTAATTCAACAGGTGCAGCTACTGTAACTGCAATTGGTGGCACTTCGCCTTATACTTATTTATGGAGTGGCGCACAAACTACATCCGTTATTAGCGGTCAAACATCGGGTGTAAGAACGGTTACTATTACTGATGTTAATGGTTGTACTTCGGTTAACTCTGTAAACATTACTCAACCAACTGCTATTACTGCAACCCAATCGCAAACCAATATAACCTGTGTTGTTGTTACTGGTAATGGTATGGTAAATGCAAGTGGCGGTAGCCTGGGCTACTCTTATCTTTGGTCTCCCGCCGGCGGCACAGGATCTGTTTCAACTGGTGTTTCAGTAGGCAATTATACTTGTGCTATTACTGATGCCAACTCTTGTTCAATCACACGTACTTTCGTAATTACTGCAAACACACTAGCTCCTACAGTTCTTATTTCTGGCACTAATCAAATTTGTAACGGCCAGTCGGCATTACTCATTGCAAGTGGCGCAAATTCGTACACATGGAATATTGGGCCAGCAACGTCAACCATTTCGCCTAGTCCAACTATAACAACTTCTTATACCGTTACGGGAACTAACAGCTCTAACGGTTGTACCAATTCCGCTGTGCAAACAATCACTGTAAATGCTTTACCAATTATAACTGTTAACACAGGCTCTATTTGCAGCGGTAGCAGCTTTACTTTTGTTCCGAGTGGTGCAAGTACTTACACTTTTGCCAACGCAGGTCCTGTGATCACTCCAAGTGTTACAACTAATTATTCGGTTACAGGCACAAGTACCGCAGGTTGTGTTAGTGCAGCACCTGCTATTACAACAATCACTGTAAGCGCTAGTCCAACAATTTCTATGGCTAGTGGTGCTATCTGTCCAGGTAATTCATTTACATTAAACCCAACAGGCGCTTCAACTTACACTTACTTAAACGGTGGTCCTGTTGTTTCGCCAACTATTACCACTAGTTACTCAGTAATTGGTGAAAGTTCTGTAGGATGTGCAGTTACAAATACCGCTACTGCAGTTGTTACAGTTACCAATACACTTAACGTAACCATTGCAGGTCCTAATCCTATTTGTAACGGTGCTATTGCAACACTTACCGCAAACGGCGCTACATCTTATGCATGGAGCAACAATGCGACTACAAACACCATTGCAGTTAGTCCTAACGTAAATACCACTTATAGTGTAACAGGCGTTAGTGGTTCTTGTGCAAACACGGCCATGTTTAGTTTAACGGTTAACCCTTTACCAACCTTAACGGTTACTGGTGCAAGTGTTATTTGCAATAGCGGTACTATTAGTTTAACTGCAACCGGAGCTAATTCATATACGTGGAGCAATGGCCCAACTACTAACACTATGGCTGCAACTCCATCCGTAAATACAACCTATACAGTTATTGGTACAGCAGCAAACTCTTGTACAAATTCAACGTTTCAAAACGCAACGGTTAATCCAAATCCTATTCTTACTGTTGCAGACGCTACCATCTGTCCAGGCGATTCATTTACTCTTTCTCCTAACGGTGCAAGCACTTACACATATATCGGTGGTGGCCCTGTAGTTTCTCCAACAGTTACTGCATCGTATTCTGTTACAGGTACAAGTTCACTAGGTTGCGTTTCGTCAAACACTGCAATTGCAACTATTAATGTTACAAATAACATCATAGTTAGCATTACTGGTAACACAATAGTATGTAGTGGTCAGCCAATTGATTTAACGGCAAGTGGAGCTACTTCTTACACATGGAGCAATGCAGCAAACACAACTACCATTGCACCTACACCTACAACTAACACAACTTACTCTGTGCTTGGTGCAAGTGGTTCATGCAGTAACACAGCAAGTTTTACAGTAAATGTAAATCCTAATCCAACTGTTACAGCAATAAGCAGCAGCTCTTTAATTTGTGTAGGTCAATCAGCAACGCTGACTGCTAACGGCGCAAACACCTATTCATGGAGCAATGGCGGAACAGCAATAAATGAAATTGTTTCTCCAACAATTACAACAACTTATACTTTAATGGGGATTGATTTAAACGGTTGCTCGGCGTTAGCAGTTTTAACCCAAAGCGTTGATCTTTGCACTGGTTTAACTCTTTTAAACAATACAACTGAATCAATAATTAAAGTGTACCCAAATCCATCTAACAATAAATTCTTTATTGAAGGGATTTTTGAAGTAAATCAAATTCATATTTACAACCTTATTGGGCAGGAAGTAAAATTTTCAGTAACTCAAACAAATGATAAAACGTCCTTCGATATCAATGATAATGTAAAGGGCGAATCTCTTTACTTTTTGAGGGCTAATGGAAAAACCATTAAATTAGTCAAGCAATAACCGTGATTAAGGAACAAAGAGCCCTGCAACGAATTAATATTAAACTCAAGGTTTCAAAAGCCCTCGGATTTTCCGAGGGCTTTTTTATTTGTAGTCATAATGTAACTACAAATCTGAGACCTCTGCAAAACTAAAATTTGAAATTCAGTCCCTCTTTTTCTTGATTTTTTTCGGTTTGGTTTTTATTTTAATGAATAATTCTACTCTGGTTTTGTTTTAATTGGTAGTGTTCTAAAAAGTGTGTAAAATAAAAAAACGATTTATTAATTTTCTTTCAAAGAAAGCCTAACAAAAATTGTTGGCTCCCTTATCAAGACGTTTTTATTTTTTCCCATACAAATCTAGTAAAATAATTTTGATTCGTTAATAAATTGATAGATTGGTTTTTCGTATTCTGTTTTTCTACTTGCTACACTTGCTAATAAAAAAACTACAGAGTCTGGGCTTGGCATTGAGCCACGTATTCTCAATGTTCTTTTGTAATCTCTGTTTAATCGTTCTATCCAATTAGTTGTGTAAATCATCCGCCTTATGTCCACATGGTAGTTTAAGTAATTAAAATACAATTTATATCTCGGCGTTAAATAAACTTTAAAGCTTGGATACTTTTCCACCCACTTACTAATAAAATCTGTAAACCGTTTATAGCCTTTGCTGGGGCTATCATCTGCATTACTAGGGTTTAATACTTCTTTTAATTCATTCGCTACTTCTTTTTTATCTGATGGCTTTACCTTTGTGGTAATATTACGCATTAAATGCACGGTGCATAGTTGAGTGGTAGCCATTGGAAAAACTTCTGCTATAACATTCTCTATCCCTTGTAAACCATCACAAACAAATAAATTAACTGTTTCAACCCCTCTTTGTTTTAATATTTCAAAGGCTTCCTTCCAATTGTTTGCTCCTTCGTTAGGATGGTTGATGATTGATAACACTTCTCTTGTTCTATCTTCTTTTACAGCAAGAATAGTGTAGTAAGCTTCGCTACTTACTGCATCTTCTCGCTTTGTATGCCAGTAGGTAGCATCTATATAAATAATAGGATACCGTTTTTCTAATCTACGATTTAACCAAATTTCCATATCTGTCCTGGCCTCACTCATCATATTACTAATAGCTGACTTGCAGTAATGTTTGCCGTAAATTTTATCAAATAAATTACCTATTTGGAGTGTTGTTAGGCCGGAAGAATAGAGCTCGTAGGCTAAATTTTTGCTCTCTTGATTTTGATCTTTTATTAATGCTAATATTAATGGATAAAAATTATGATGTCTGCTTCTTGGTATTGCAAGTTCTAACCTACCACCATGCCCCAAAACACTACCAAATCTATAGCCATTACTACTATCTGAATGTGATGCATTAAAGGCATTGCGCTCAGCGCGCATTATACTCTCTAAACTTAACTTTAATAAATGCTGATAGCCATTTCTTCCTTTTGCTATTTCATCTAAAATTTCCGAAATTTGTTCTTGTGTAAAATTCATTTTTTTCATTTTTTATATCGTTTATACAAAAATCGTAATTTTTGGATTTTACACACTTTTTTGGACGGTATCTGAACCTGTTGGCACAAGAGAGGAAATGGTACAATAAAAATCCCCAACCATTAGGTTGAGGATTCTAAATTAAATTTATAAAGGGTTATTGCTTTACAATTTTTTGAGTACTCAGAATTTTGTTATCATTTATTACTTGAAGAAAATAAATCCCATTGTTAATTTTAGATAGGTCAATCGTTAAAGTTTCATATGTTGCCTTTTCGCTTAATACAGTTTGACCTAAACTATTTAAAATCAAAATACTTGTATTGCTATCTTTTGATTTAAGTTTTATTGTAAGTTCTCCATTTGTAGGATTAGGATATACCTCTATCCCTAAACTGTTAAGTGATTTACTATTAACACCTGTGCAGTTTAATACAGCAATAGACGTGCTTGTTGTATTTGAACAACTGGTTACACTATTTGTAAACGCATAAGTTTGAGTGAAATTACCAACGTTATTGTCTGGGGTAAATATACTACCTGTTACGTTTGTACCAGTGAACACACCACCTGAAGGGCTTCCTGTTAAGGCAATTGTACTTCCATTAGCGCAAACACTATTGCTAGAAACACTTGCGCTTAAAGCAGGTAGAGCATTCACGGTTACATTACTTATTGCAACATTACCTGTGCAGCCTAATGTATTAGTTCCATTTACGGTGTAGCTTGTAGTTGAACTAGGGGTTACAACTGCATTACCTCCTTGGATGGTATAGGTATTGCCACCACTAGGATTTATAGTGAAACTTGCGCCAACACAAATAGCACCGCTGTTGGTTAAAATGGTTGGGGTAGCATTCACAGTAATATTACTGGATACAGTGTTACCTAAACAGCCTTGAGTGCTGATTCCAATAACTGTAAAGTTACTAGTTGTGCTAGGACTAACAATTGCATTACCTCCTTGTATGGTATAAGTGTTTGCACCACTTGGGCTTATTGTAAAGGAGGTACCAGCGCAAATTGTACCACTATTTACAGTTATTGTTGGTGAAGGATTAACCAACATATTAATTGTTTGTGATTTTGCACAATTATTAGCATCTAGGCAGTTTACAGTATATATGGTAGCAATTGTAGGTGTAACAACAAACGTATTAGTATTTGGTCCGGCAACCCAAGTGTAGGTATATCCGCCTGTGCCTCCACCTGCACTGGCTGTTAAAGTAGAGCTTTGTCCTAGGCAAGTTCCCAATATATTAGAGGGTACAATTGTTATTGATATAGCAGAAGGAGAAATAAGAGTTGCCATTTTGGTAATAGAACACGTATTATCGCTTACAGTAGCAGTATAAGCGCCTAATGTTGCGGTTGTAAAAGAAGAGCTAATTAAACCATTAGACCAAGTATATGAGTAACTTGAGACACCACCCGATGCATTAACACTAACTGTACCATTAGAACCAAAACATAAAGGATTGACTACTGAAACCGTGGCGTTTAAGTTACTCATTTGAACTTGCAAAGTAGCGGTTGAAACGCAGCCTAGTGAATTAGTTCCAGTTACGGTATATATTGTAGTGGCTGTAGGGGTTACAGTAATTGAAGGCGAATTTGAACCAGTATTCCAGGTGTAGTTTGATACAGAACTTGCAAATAATGTTGAACTAGTCAGTGTACCTGCGCTACAAATTAGGGTGTTATTTTGAGTAGCTGTAACTAGGTTAGATAAATTGTAAGAAATTACAATACTTCCATTATTACTTTGAAAACCTGAAGTATGGGTTATATTGCTAAAATTGCTTGGCGCCACGTAAGAAGAGCCGCCGCCGCCGCCGCCGCCGCCAACTCCGCTTCCGAAGACGGCACTACCGCCGCCGCCGCCGCCATAATAGCCGCCACCGCCGCCGCCGCCAGAAACGTCCTGATTTCCAGTTGCTCCAACTCCTCCGTTACCTAAAACTCCCGCTGATCCATTAGGGCCTCCTGAATCTCCAGGACCTAATAATCCTCCTGCTAATCCTGTAGCACCACCGCCAAAATTTAATCCCGATCCAGGGTATGAAAATCCACAATTATTTGCTGGAAATCCGTTTACTCCTAATAAGCCGCCACCGTTACCCCCGCTGCCTCCACAGCCACAAGGAATACATGAGCCATTGCAATAGTCTCTGCCAGAACCACCGCCACCGCCAGCAACAATTATTCTATCCGCTAAACCCGTTCCTCCAAAACGTATATCGGATGCGCCGCCGCCGCCGCCAGCATTCCCACCAAAACATCCGTTACCCGCAATAGATAAACCACCAGAACCTCCTCCGTTAAATGCAGTTGTTCCATTTGTGCTCCCTTGGCCACCTACAAATAAGGTATAAACTTGACCAGGGGTTACAGTTAAAACTGCTTGAACTCTGCCACCTAAGCCGCCGGTAGAATTTGTAGTTAGTTTATCTATAGCGTTTGCTCCAGCCGCACCTCTAACATCTAATGTTATAGAGGAAACGCAAGGAGGTACTGTAAACGTTTGACTTGCTCCTGAGAAGCTAAACGTTTGAGTTGTTTGCGCATTTCCATTATGCGACAAACCAAATAAGAGGAGCGTAACTCCTAGTAAAGTTTTGTGATTTTTTTTCATAGTTATAGGTTTTTGTTGGTTCAAAATTATTTGTTTTTTTATAAAACCATGAAAAATGTGTTGAAAGTGGCAAAAGATGTGTTGAAAAAAACCCCCATCAAAAAATGGTGAGGATTTTTTTATTTAAGATTTAAAAAGGTCGATTTAAGGTTTCTGTATAAGCAAAATCTAAAATCTTGCCTCTAAAATCAAACTTATTGTTTAATTAACTTAATAATATTATCGCCAGCTTTTAGATAATAAATACCGTTTGCTTGTTCTTTTAAGTTAATGGTTTCGTTTTCGTTACTGATAGTTTTGCTTAAAACAACTTGTCCTAAAGCATTAACTACTGTTACATCAATTGCCGAACCGCTTGTGTTTTTAATAGTGAATAAACCATTGCTTGGGTTTGGATATACTAAAATGTTGGCAGAGGCAATTGAAGCCACGTTTTTAATACCTGTACAAGCACTTATGTTTTTTTAATTTCCTATACAGAAAAATAGATTAGGGGATGCTAATTTTGATGGATTAACTTTAAGAGAAAGAAAAATCCTTAAGCATCCAATAGCTAAAAATGGTAAATTGGAAATTACATTCCAAAAATTTTTGAGAGAAAAAAATACGGGTAATCTGCAAAGTTATTATAAGGCGTGTTTTGAGGAATAGTTTTTAAAAAAAGCATTGCTGTAACTTAAATTACAACAATGCTTATTGGTGTCAAGGCTTTATAACTTACTTACTTCATTGGTGTTATTATCGTTTAATGAACGTTTGCTATGTTTACTATCGCGTATGTTTTTTTGAACGGCAACTGCTGCAAATAAGCTTAGCAAAAATGACATAGCATAAAAACCCTTTTCGCTGCGCAATAAATCGGCATTCCATAAGCCAATTACTAAAAGCAACAAACTTAATAAGGTTGAAAACCAACTTATCCCATAGTAAATAGCTGTTACAGGAATTCCTTCTAATTCATCGCGAACGGCTTTTTGCAAAGAAACCGCCGAGAATAAGCCGTACATTAACACTGTAAAATAATAACCTTTTTCGTTGAGCAACATGTTGGCATTCCATAATCCTACGTTGTAAGAAATTACTCCTGTTACCAAAGCTACCCCGCTACCGCACGAATCCTTTCGTGTGGTGTACTAGTTAAACTTTTTCAACCCCCCGCTACTTCATAAATTATTCAGTATAAACTAAATTTATTACCTTTAAAGTATGAGCCGTAACTATAAATTTTATAACTCTGAAGGACTTTACTTTGTTAGCTTTGCTGTGGTTGAGTGGTTAAATGTTTTTACAAGAAATGAATACAAAGAAATAATAATAGATAGTTTAACTTTTTGTCAAAAAAATAAAGGAATGGAAATATTTGCCTGGTGTATTATGACAAATCATGTTCATTTAGTTTTTAGAACCATAGGTGAGCAAAAACCAGAATTAGTGCTTGGTGATTTTAAACGTTTTACAAGTCAAAAAATAGTTAAAGCAATTATAGATAATCCAAAAGAAAGCAGAAAAGAAATCCTAATTAATACTTTTAAAAAAGCTGCTGAAAACACTTCAAATGTTAAGCATCACCAATTTTGGAGGCATGACAATAAACCAATCGAACTTTGGAGTAATAAAGTTATTAATGAAAAAATAAATTATGTGCATCAAAATCCTGTTGAGGCTGGTTTGGTTTTTAGAGCAGAAGATTATAGGTACAGCAGTGCAATAGATTATTCAGGCGTAAAAGGATTGTTAGATAACATTATTGTTGCAAGATGAAAAACATAGTTTTACTTACCACACGAAAGGATTCGTGCGGCAGCGGGGGGGCCTCAAATTATCCTAATGTTAACAAACAAGAAATATTAAATTATTTAAACAACAACAGTCACAACCAATTACATGTGAAGTGGGAACTAGCTCAACCTTCAGTCAATTACATCGATACTTTAGATATTTCATCCGATTATATATTAAATCCCAATGGACTTACCTTTACTAAGTCAACAAATATTTTAAATTATTTAAAAAATAAATATATAGCTAAATATCAAATTAATGTAGAAAGCAATCCTGAAAATCAATATTTTTTTGTAACAAATTTAACCAATGTTATGTCGCAATCTGGTGGAATCTCAGGAGGCATAAATGGTACAGGTGGAAATAGTGGTGCTTTTTTTGTTTCAATATTAAATAAATTTTATGTCTATAGTCACGAACTCGGTCATGGATTAGGATTAAATCATACTTTTGAGAATAATGGATCAAAAAATATTCCTCAAGGAAAGACAAGTAATTTTATGGATTACAATAGTAGTTACGATACATGGTTTCGTTACCAATACTTAAGAATATTAAATAACATAAAGTAGTTATGAAAAAAATTTTATTAATCTGTTCTATTTTTATAAGGACTTTAGCTAATTCTCAAAGTGGTTGCGATACGTCAGCTATTTTACAAGATCTTATTTATCGAGAATTCTCTGGTTCTCAATTAAATTATAAGTTTTTAGATACAGAAAATTATTTAAGATGTAAAAATGTTGATACTTTAAACAAATTAATTGTTTTTGTTTTAAATTTAGGATCGAAGGAAGAGTATTTTAACGCAAGTGTATTGCAATACATTAAACGGCAGAATTATTATCAACAAGCTGTTAAATTAAATCGAAAAGATTCTTCAAATATTACTAGATTAATGGATTCTCTTTATAATCAAGCATTTAAAACTGAAGTTATTAAGCAAAAATCTCAAATTAGTTTTACAAGTTTCACTCTGAAATTAGCAGGGTATCTAAATTTGAAAGAAAGCATTCCAGTTTTAAAAAATACGCTAAATAAAAATGTGAATTACGATTTAGATGTTTTAAATCAAACACTCGCAAAGTTAGGTGATTCATCTGCAGAAAATGTTATTTGCAACAATCTCAAAACAGAAAAAAACCTAGAAAAAATTAGAGATTATAGAAGTGTATTGGATTATGTGCTTACCCAAAAAATTATTTATACCTATGCCTTGTTTTTAAGAAATAATAATAAAGTTTCTTATTACTCTGATGATACAGATTACCCAATAAATACTATTGTGCTGGTTGAGTTATATAGATATGTAAAAAATCAACAATTTAAAGACTATATATTAAAAGAAATTATTGAAAAATCACGAACATATAAAGAGTATAAAATAATGGATAAAAATCTTACCCCTGAAAAATGTCATTTATCAAATAAGATGATTAATAAGAATCATATAAAATTTATGATGAATTGGTTCGAGAAGAACAAAGGAAAATATATTTATAGTTGACAAAACTACTTACATATTTGTTTCTTTTTCTCGTTTCTATAAAACTTTCGGGTAACACTACTTTTACAATAAACCCAAAAGCAAAAAATGTAGCAATTGTTTTAAATACAAATTTTCAGAACCCTACTTTAAAAAATTACACTTACGTAAACGGAACCCTAGATAGCGTTTACATAAACGGAAACCAATACTGCTACACCACCAACCAGAGTGCAACACCCATTTGCACACCAATTGACACCACTAAACTACCATTGGTAATACGCGATGGCGAAGGTAACCAATACGTAATTAACGAAGGCCCGCCGCCCACCGTTACAGGCCCTACAAGCTATATTACCCTAAGTACCGACCAACTGGCCGCTACCGATAACTTAAAAGTAGAATTTATACAAAACACCAACCAAGCCTTTGGTTTTGATAAAAAAGAGTACGGCGCTTTTATAGATAATTACGAAACCATAAATCTAAGCAATAACAAAAATTATTTTGTGCCTAATAAAAGTATTGGGCAAAACAGTACCGATGTAGTAAGTGCCACCTTTACCATTACAAATTTTAACCCTAGCCAATTAAGCTTTAAAACAAAAACCAATGCCCTACTAAGCGCTACCCAAGCCGGAAACACCTTTAACATAAGCAACATACCCGCCAATGCCGATTGCATTTACGCTTGGTACAACAACCAAAAAATTGGTAAACTAAACATTGTTAGTTTAAACAAAGTAACCAAAAAAGTAGTGCTAGTGCCGGTAAACGGCGCCAACACAAGCATAACGCAACAAGGTTTAAACGATGTTTACAAACAAGCCAATACCATTTTTACATTAACCACTGCCCCAAACTTTACGTTTAATTTAGGAAACGATGGCTTAGAAGCGGCTGATGCCAACTTAATGAGCAAGTACAGCGCAGAGATGCGGGCTTTAAGAGATGCTTACAAAAAGAAAGACAGTTTATATGATAAGAGTGCATATTACATATTTGTAGTACCAAATTTTAGTAACCCATTATTGCAAGGTTACATGGTACGTGGCCGTGCTTTAGGTTTTGTTAAAGCAAGGTCGGCGGCTGAGGCTCTTGAAGCCGCAAAAGATGTAGCCCACGAATTAGCACATGGCGCATTTAAGTTAGAACACACCTTTGATGCAATTGCAAAAGGCACCAGTAATAATTTAATGGATTACAACAATGGCACGCACTTAGTAAAAAGCCAATGGTTAAACATACAAAACCCTACAAATGAATTAACTTGGTTTGATGAGGAGGAGGATGGGAGTTACGAAACGGATGGTCATTATTCTACGGTATATTTAGTTTGTTTAATGCTTGGTATGGATAATAGTAAAGCAGAAGAGCTAGCTGTAGCAACTGAAAACCCAGATACAGACATCCACAGTGAAATTGACTTTGAAATAGATCAAACATGGGCATATCCTGACGCACAGCAAGAAATACATTCCTTAACTGGAGGTTTTCACACAGTCGAAGAGATGATGACGGCTTTTAAAATACTGTATATTTCAAAAAGTGAAACAAAGAAAATTGGGGAATTACTTCATAGGTATGGGGATACTTATGCCCATACAAGATTAGATAATTTTATGCCTGCTAGTTTGAAAAATTATGAATTTCAAGATACAACAAAACTTAGACTTTATATTTTACAATGGAAAAATCAAGGTGCTCCAAGAATTTTAGATAGAATTGCGCCGTGGATAGATTTTTTAAATTATCAAATTAGTATTTTAGGCTATAATTTTCTAACAAATGAAACTTTTCAAAAACAAAAATTGAATAATAAAACATTAGTTCAATATTTGCATAGTGTCTATCCAAATCAACCAATTGATAAATTAAAAGTTTATGGTGATGGAAATTATACCACGGAGCATGCTAGTACTGACAAAGGATTACCAGACTTTATTTATGTAAGACCGCAATGGTATTTAAGTTATGTTCAAAACTTATTTACCATATTGAGCTATAAGTATAATGAGTACACAGGTAACTTAGATTTAAATTTATTTCAGGAAATGGTATCTTTTGCTAGCTTAAAAAATTGCTCACTTAAAGGAATAATTGATTATGAAATTGCCAAAAAGCAAGGAAAAAGGACTTTTTATATTCCTGTATTTTATTCAAAAGCAGATAGAATTGCTGCGAGTGTAGATGCAGTTTTAATGACTGACTATTTACAAGTAGCTAAGGATGCTTTATCTCGTACTAAAGAATACTTAGATCAAAAAGGGGTTTTATATACGGTTGAGACAATCAATGGAAACAAGACATATTATAATAAAAATGGTACATTTAAAACTAAGGCATTTAAAATTAGCTACTAAGAATGAAAAAATCTATAATAATATTTGAAACAATAATTTTTATATCGCAGTTATTAATATGGTTACTTTTTCCAATTGAAAATTGTAAAAATTATAATTGTGATGGAAAATTACTCGGCTATCTTCCAATTTTTATTTTTGTACTATCTATATTGTATATTATTAATTTTTTATTCTATGTGCTTTTCATTTTCCAAATATTTAAAAAATATAAAATTATTATTTTCACTTTAATAATATTTTTTTATAATTTATTCTTCTGCATTATTATATTTTCCAAATTTGGAAGTAATCTTATTAATTTCACTTTATTAATATCTTTCATACAAACTGTTTCAAACTTAATTTTAGTGATGTTGTATTATAAAATTTATAGTAAAAAAATCATTAATTGAAAATGTTTGTCTTGTATATTTTTTGTGAAATGTTCCAAAATTGTTCGAATATTAAAACGGAAAAAATATGATAAAAGGAATTTGATTAAATTTAAAATATAAATTAGAAAGAGTTGATTGTTAAAGTTTGTATTTATATTGTATTTGAAATTGTTTGTATGCTCAGGGTTACAAACCCAGTTCGCGAACAGTTGCGAAACGGCGAGGCTGGAGGCTTACAAAGGTCGTTCGCAACCGTAAACGGCGCCAACACAAGCATAACGCAACAAAATTTAAACGATGTTTACAAACAAGCCAACACCAATTTTACACTCACCTTAGCCCCAAACTTTACATTTGATTTAGGAACGGATGGCTTGGAAGCAGCAGACGCTAACCTTTTTAATAAATATAGCCCCGAAATGCGTGCATTAAGAGATGCATATAAAAAGAAAGATAGCTTGTATGATAAAAAAGCTTATTATGTTTTTGTGGTACCAAACTTTAATAATCCCCAACAACTAGGTTACATGGTAAGAGGCAGGGCTGTTGGTTTTGTTGCAGCCAATGCTAACGTAAAACAAGTAACACATGAATTGGCGCATGGCACCTTTGGTTTAGAACATACTTTCCCAACGATAACACAAAACACGAGTAACAATTTAATGGATTATAACAATGGAACACAGTTGGTAAAAGCACAGTGGTTAATTATTCAAAATGAAGATTATGCCATTAGTTGGTTTGATAATGATGATGCAGGTGCATTTTTTGGCCCTGAAAAAACAGCTGCGGGAGTGTTTTACTTCATTAATCAAATAAAAGTAGCTTACAAAAAAAATACAACAGTAAATTATCCATTAGGTGTTTCTGTAACTAACGACGATACGCGTTTAAAAGCAGAAAATACATACCTAGGAGGGATACAATATTCATTTATAAAAGTGATTATAAAATCAAGTTACAACAGCGTAGATGTTTACAATAAAGTAGAAAAAAGACTAGGGCAGGGAAATACTTATTTGAGTGTGCAAACGGGCTCATACATATCTGTTGATAACGACAGGATAATGATTGAAGTGCCCCAAGATAGATTAAGTAATATGTTATATTACATTAAGAATACCCAAACCTTTAAAAATTTAATTTTATTTGTTAATGGATATAGACCGCTTACAGATCAAAGTGGAGATCCGTTGAGTGGAGTAGAATATGAAAACAGCACTAACCAAATAGAATATGGCGATAGCCGTGGTTATTGGTCAGGCATTGATGCTCAATTTATGAATCGCATTGGCACTCGAACAGCGGTATATGCAGATGGGCATCATAGTGTAAAAACAAGTAACCATTTTTCAGTACCAGATTTCTTACTGGGATACAGAGATGCTGGGAACGCAAAGTACCATTGTTATAACAAAAATCCAATCAATTCGAATGTTTGTATAGATAATAGTTATTTACATAGAAGCCCTAATTACTCTGGGTTTAGTACAAGAGAAAGAAATGGTAAAGCTGCTGCTGAAGATTTTATATATCAAATTGGTCAAAACATAGTATTTGATAAACAAACCGATACTTTGGATATTGTTGCCCATAGCATGGGTTATGCATATGCAGTAGGTATGATTAAAGCCTTAAAACAAGCAGGCATAAAGTTTGGTAGATTTTACATACTAGCGCCAGAAAATGCTTGCAGTGGCAAAGCTACATGGGCTGATTTTAAAGAAGTGTGGCAGTATGGCACTAACGAAGTTTTAGAAAAACCTTATTTACAAGATGGCATAGCGCCGCAGTGTAAAGTTGATGGAATTACAAATTTACCACAAACAACCAAAGGTGGAAGAGTTTATATACCTGATAATTTTACCCCTAAAGGATTTTTAGAAAGCCACACTGTTAAAAATTATGGATGGATATTTAATAAAACAACTCAAGAAGATGGATACGTTAAACCAAGGCAGTAGTCGAATATATATTACTTTATTTTTTTTTGTAGTTGTTTCTTGCGGTGATAATGTAAAAAAAAGTAGTTTATTTGATGATGTAATTAATAAGTTTGAATATAAAAAAATTTATACAAGTGCTGAAGATTCTTTAAAACTATATAACTTAAACAAATTAGGGAATTATAATTTTCTAAATGCAGGAAATTGGTTTTTAGACAGTTTATTTTGTTTTAATAAAGATAAAAATCGATTCATTACTTCTATTCTGTATACAAATTCAAATACAAAATCAGCAGAACATGACGGAATGCAATTTTTGTATGGAGAAAAGATAAATAATGATTGGTATTTTTTTAAAGGAGCTAGCATTCATATTCCTCGCAGTATGATAAAAGATCACCCAGCAAACAAACCATTAAATTACCAACAACTCCATCAAATAGCATTAAAAGAAGTATATGGTGGTTATTTAAAAGCAGATGGAAGTATTAATGAAGAGTGGTTTATAAGCCAATTTGAAGGGAATGATTGGGGGAATTTTAATAATCAAGAAGATGATGATTGGTGTTTTAAAGGAAAACGTTATACCAACAAAAAAGAGTATTACCAAGCATGCCATTTATGTAAAGTAAAAGCCAATTGGTATGGTGTAAAAAAAGATACAATTAAAAAAGAAAATGTATTACCTTAAAAATGATTTTAGAATTAAATGGAAAGAAAAAACTCGGTGGCTCAGGGTTACAAACCCAGTTCGCAAACAGTTGCGGAACGTCGGGGGAGAGGCTTACAAAGGTCGTTCGCAACCGCAGTATGGCACTAACGAAGTTTTAGAAAAACCTTATTTACAAGATGGCATAGCGCCGCAGTGTAAAGTTGATGGAATTACAAATTTACCACAAACAACCAAAGGCGGAAGAGTTTATATACCTGATAATTTTACTCCTAAAGGATTTTTAGAAAGCCACACTGTTAAAAATTATGGATGGATATTTACAAGTATACAGTATGATGCAAACAATCCCAATGGCTATGTTCGACCACGTTAGTAAAAAAACTATTCTTATTTTATTTCTATTATTGCAAGCTTGTAATGAAACAAAAGAGGAATATTCTAAAATTAATCCGATGCTGGATCATCGATTGCGCATTAAAAACAAAAAATACCATGATGTATATAAACAATTTTCTGACACTTTAAATACTTGGGCTAAGTATAAAATATTTGGCTCATTGGATTCTATTTATAGCATTAATAATGCAGACAGTCTTTTGTGTTTTAATAAAGATGAGAACCGATTGGTTGTTGCAGTTTTAAACAGATATGTTAGCAAAAAAGTACAATCTAATTCAGATGGTATGTATTATTTTTATGGAGAAAACATTGGAGGTTTTTGGTATTTTTTTAGAGGACCTTTTATAGTAATTCCTCGCAGTATGGTAAAAGATCATCCTATAAATAAATCTTTAAGCTACCAACAACTCCATCAAATAGCATTAAAAGAAGTATATGGTGGTTATTTAAAAGCAGATGGAAGTATCAATGAAGAGTGGTTTATAAGCCAATTTGAAGGAAATGATTGGGGGAATTTTAATAATCAAGAAGATGATGATTGGTGTTTTAAAGGAAAACGTTATACCAACAAAAAAGAGTATTACCAAGCATGCCATTTATGTAAAGTAAAAGCCAATTGGTATGGTTTTAAAAAAGATACAATTAAAAAAGAAAATGTATTACCTTAAAAATGATTTTAGAATTAAATGGAAAGAAAAAAATCGGTGGCTCAGGGTTACAAACCCAGTTCGCAAACTTTGCGGAACGGCTGGACTATATGCTTGCAAAGGTCGTTCGCAACCTTATAGTGTAGGAAATTATGGATGGATATTTACAAAACGTTTGCCGGGCATGGATGGTTATGTTCGGCCAAGGTAAGGCTTATTATTATTTATTATTAGTAGGCATTTCTAGCTGTAATCTTTTTGAAAAAAAAGAAGAGATTACTAGCATTGAAAAAATTGCTGTATCTCAAATGACTAAAATAGATCATGATTCTTTATATAATAAGATTACTGATACGCTCACTTATTGGGTGGCTAGTAGTTTGGGTTCCGTTGAGGCTGAAAAAATATATTCATATAAAATTGATAGTTTAATTTGTTTAAATACAGACAAAACACGATTAATTTGCGCAAGGCATTTATATGTTAATGTTATTAATTCAAACTCAGATGATTTACAGTTTTTATTTGGAGAGAGGATAATGAACAAATGGTATTTTTTTAAAGGACCTTCAATTGTTATTCCTCGTGAAATGGTTCCTAATCACCCATTAAACAAACCATTAAATTACCAACAACTCCATCAAATAGCATTAAAAGAAGTATATGGTGGTTATTTAAAAGCAGACGGCACAATAAATGAAAACTATTTTACAAGCCAGTTTGAAGATTCTGGTTGGGGAAATTTTGATAATCAAGCGTATTCACTTAAGTATTTAGGATTAAAACCAAATGAAAAATTTACTGATAAACGAAAATTTTTTGAGGCAATACATTTGCAAAGCGTAAAAAACAATTGGTATGGAGTAAAAAAAGATACAATTAAAAAAGAAAATGTATTACCTTAAAGATGATTTTGGAATTAAATGGAAAGAAAAATTCGGCGAATCAGGGTTACAAACCCAGTTCGCGAACATCCGCCGCGGCGGAGCGGAACGGCGGACACCCAATGTATTTGCAAGATGGTGTTGCGCCGCAATGTGCATGTGCAGGTATAACCGTAAAATACCCAAATACAAAAACAGGTAGAGTATTTATACCCAATACAATAAATACAAGAGGTTTTTTAGGCAGTCACACCGTTAAAAATTATGGATGGATATTTACAAATTTAATTTCTACACAAGATGGCTATGTTAGACCTAGATAAAAAAATTAGGCATTTATTTATTTATTTATTTATTTATTTATTTATAATTAAGTGCGCAGATAATGAAAATAAAAAAGATTATTTTGGAAAAACAAAAGAGGTTGTTTCTACATTAGAATATAATAGGATTTACAATTCAATTAAAGATTCTTTACAGCTTTTTCAACTCAGTTCTTTATCCTCTTATAATTTTTTAAATGGCGGCTATTGGTGGAATGATAGTTTAATGTGCTTTAATAAAAATGGTTCAAGACTAATTACAAGTGTTTTGTCTTCTAACTCTAATTTTAAGGAAGCTATAGCAGATGGTATTCAATATTTTTACGGTGAAAAAATAAATAATGGTTGGTATTTTTTCAAAGGTGGGTTAATTGTCATACCTCGTAATATGTTAAAAGATCACCCAGTAAACAAACCATTAAATTACCAACAACTCCATCAAATAGCATTAAAAGAAGTGTATGGTGGTTATTTAAACGCAGATGGGAGTATTAATGAAGCATGGTTTACTTCGCATTTTGAAGGGCCTGGTTGGGGAAATTTTGATAATCAAGCATATTCACTTAAGTATTTAGGGTTAAAACCAAATGAAAAATTTACTGATAAACGAAAATTTTTTGAGGCAATACATTTGCAAAGCGTAAAAAACAATTGGTATGGAGTAAAAAAAGATACAATTAAAAAAGAAAATGGATTACCTTAAAGATGATTTTGGAATTAAATGGAAAGAAAAATTCGGCGAATCAGGGTTACAAACCCAGTTCGCAAACTTTGCGGAACGTCGGGGGAGAGGCTTACAAAGGTCGTTCGCAACCGCCGCCGCTCCTCAGAATTTGTAATCTTTCGGAATAATTTATAATTTAGATTAAATAAGTGAAAAAATTTAAATGAATATTTACAATGCCAAAAAATTATAATACAACACCTATAGGGTTACAAATCTTGTGGAGTAGTTTCGAGAAAAATTCTTATTTAAATTTTTTTACTATTTTTGATTTTTAATAAAAACGACAATATAAACATGAAAAAAAGTGCCATATTTTTCTTATCAACTCTTATCAGTGCAAATTTAATTTTTGCACAAAAAGCAAAAAAAACGAGTTTTGATTTTAAGCAAGAGATTCTGCCTATTAAATTAATTCCAACTGACATTAAAACTTTTGATTACGCAATTATTAGCAATGAAGCTGATAAAAAAGAATTAGCGGAAATGGGTAATAAAATTAATAAGGTCTTTGGCGTTAAACCTACGTCACCTTCAACTAGGTTATTTAAAAGAATACATTTCGACCAGTTAAAAAATAGTTTTACTGCTCTGAAATATAAAGACAATAAATCTTTTCTAGGCGTAATGGGAACGGCAAGTGGTTCAGGCACACTCCAGTCATATCAAAATGTAGATAAGTACACAGATGAAGCAGACATTTCTATTACTATTGAATTTGGAAATTACGATCTGCCAAATAAAGAATTAAAAGATAATACCTACAATTTACAATTAAGTTTTCCATCAGCAAAATTTTCTATTAATAACAATAAAACTAAAGAAAAAATAGAAGATTTATTTGTTTTTAAAAATTTATTGGTTTACAATTTCCCATTAAATTATAACCAAGGCTCCGCAACACCATTATCATTTCCAAATAAATTAGCATTGGATAATGGTTTGAGTAACGCATTAAGTGCGGATCTTGATGAAAAAATAAGGCAATATCTATTTGATGCACTTATTAAAGAAGTGGTAAATCATATTAATTATAACTACAATTTTAATGTAGTTAATACTACCTTTTATTTTGCCTACCCTAAAAACGAAAAGCTTATTGAATATAAAAATTCTGTTATGGAAATGGAAAAAGTAACAGAACTTATTACAAAAAACTCAAAAAGTCTAAAACATTTAAACTGGAACTTAAAGGAAATACAGGATAAGACAAAAGATTTTATTGTAAAAATGGAAACTGCTCTAAAACTCTATGATGAAAAGGGTAAAGAGTTGGAAATGTCAGAAGAAATTGCAGAAGGTTTTAAACTAAATCTCGTAAGTGCCTATTGTTTAACTAACGATTTTGAAAAAGCGGCTAAACTTTATGAGCAACTAAAAAGTGCTAAATCTAGTTACGCAAATGAAGCGCAAGAAATAATTAATAGTGTAAATAAAGCTAATATTAACATTGATGTTTATAAAAAACTTTTTGGTTGGGGAGAATTATAATAGTAAGCTCGCGGCTCTGAAGCGTTTGCAATCCTCCGATACTAAGTATTTTTAATACTATGACACACAGTAGGTTTAAAATTTAAAAGTAGAAAGAATACCGTAAAAAAATTTAAATTCATTTAAGAGCCTATTTAAATTTATGTTGAAATAAATATTAAAAGCAAAATAAACCGAATGTAATGAATAATTTATTTATTGTGGTCGTGTATCAAAAAATCACCTGGCTTTGTAACCAGTTGATTTTTAATATTCTTTGAGTTATTGAAAAATTAAAGTAGTACTTTTTGAAGGGTATATTGTTATCATTTTATCGAAAAAAGTGGTTTAAAAAGAACGTAACTTACTGATACGGTTTTAGGTGTATCAAAAAATAACCTAAAAAAATGAGATTTTGCGGGGCTTTTAGAGATATAAAAATTATGAATTGTAATTATTGTAAGAGAAAATGTATTTGTAGAGTGGGAGTTTAATTTTTTAATAATTTAAAAAAAAATGTTTATTTGTTTGGAAAATATGCATAATTTTTGTAGTTTTAGTTTGTAAAAATTAAATACAACGTTCTTTCGAAAGTGCTTATTTTGTTAATGTTTGAGAGGTATTAACTTTGATATGCTCGGGTTGAATAACCGTCGCGAACAGTTGCGAAATGTCGGACACCGTTAGCTTGGCAATGGTCGTTCGCAACCCCGCCACTTTCAAGCAAATGGTAGGCGAAATTGAAGTAACATCTTTAGGTCAGAAATTAAAATTAAAAACAGTTTCGTTAGATGAATCAAGTGCGTCCTACATAGGCAAACTATTTGATGAAACAGTTGAAACGAGAATGGTTAACGCTTGGAAAACTAATAATTTTTCAGACTTACCAACTTCTGTTTCTACACAATTGCAAACCTTGAAAAGCCAAGGGTATGAATTAGCCGTAGAAGCTAAACTAACCATTAATGGTAAAAACCCTGTACCTGACTACTTGTTGATTAAGAAGACTGTTACACCGAATGGAGCTATATATGATGCGAATAACGTTAAGTACATTGATTGTAAATATTTATGGGATTCTCCTTTTACCACTAGTCAGGCAGAAATTGTTAATAGTGTGACAAATAGTGGTGTGGCAAATACTATTGCCCCATTTGGTATTAGAAATGTAAATGATGTAGAAATAATTTTACCAAATACCGCTGTTAAAATTAAGTCGGTCGAAAAACTGACTGTTAATCAACAAATAGAAATGGTCATTCAATAGTATTAAAATGTATACAAGAGAAAGTATAACCGAATATGTTCAGAACGCTGTAAAAATGCAATTAAAAAAAATGGTTTTGTGCTTGATAATGAAAATGTGTACAATAAGTGCATTAAATATTATGATTGGGGTTACGATTATTGTTTTTTACCTCATGTACGTTTTCAGCCAGAGCATATTCTATTTAGCTTAACAGTTCATAGGAGGATTGATTTTATTGAAAAAATTTGGCAAGAATGGTCCAAATTAATTAATGTGAATATTGAAGATCCAAACGATATCACAACATTTTATATTACTGAGAAAAATGCTTTTCCTGAAATGTTAACTGAAAAGTATTATGATGGTTATGGTTCTTTTGTTTTTGAAATATCAGAAGTAAGATTAAGTGATATTGAAAATGTCTTTGATTTTTGTTTTAATCAAAAAATAATTCCCAAACTATACTCATACAATAATTTAAACAATCTTAATCATTTTATTAATAATCATTTTCAATTCAGTGAAGATATTCATGGCTTCTTAAATTACAACGGGTTAATTTAGAGAAGAATCATAATAGCAAAACTTACTTCTTTTAGTGGCTATGAGGATCTATGTAATTACTTTAGAGAGTCATTTGATTGGTATAATGAAAATGGAAAAATAGAAGGACAAGAATATTTTTTAAATTATCCAATAGTTTTTGAAAAGGTTTACGAAAGACTTAAGAGTGTAGAGCCTTTAAAAAGCACAATACTACCTGATAAAAAGATTTAATTGTCATAATCCCTTGAGCCGCACATTTTTTGCAAAATGTTCCAAAATTGTTCGAAATTTCGAACAACAGAAAAAAGGAATTTGGTTAAATTTAAAACATAAATGAGATAAAATTGATTGGTAAAGTTGTTTTATATTTTTTGGTATTTTTTCTGGAGTTCTTCGCTTGGGCCGGCTCAAATGTACACTGTACATTTGCCCTACTCAGGGTTACAAACCCAGTTCGCGAATAGTTGCCAAACGGCTTTTGCGCAAATGCCTCAACGGACGTTCGCAACCGCTTTTTTTTTTAAGCCTTACTATATTGTTTATATATTTTAACGTGTTTTAAGTAAGAGTTAATCTAGAATGATAGGGCTCTTTAGTCCTCCAGCTTGAAGATGTTGGGTGAGAATAATTAGACTCTTACGAGGAATCCGTTTAACTTGGGAAAAAGCTGTTAAGTAATTTTTAATAAAGAGATTACTTCAATAATTCCATTGCTTCTTGTAACGAAATAATTTCGTTTTTAAAGGTGGCAATAATAAATGCTTCGCCAAATCCTTTTGATTCTAAGTCCTTTCGATGCTTTTCTGCAGCATCATAATTATTAAAACTTCCATTTGTAAACCTAATGCCACCGCTTGCTGTTGATTGTTTTTCAGTATCGGTTAAGTCTTTTGTTCTTGCTTCCATCAACTTTATAGCGGATGGAGTTTTTGCAATGCTTAGTTGTATTTTAAAAATTACTAATTTTTTATCTACTGAACTAAACATTTTTGTTTCATCTAAATCTTCTTTATAATTTTTCTCAACTGCTTTTGTTGTTGAGCTTAGCATTACACGTTTACCATCTTTATAAGCCGTTACAAAGGCATCGCTATAACCTTGTATTACTAAATCTGCACGTACTGATGCAGCTTGCTCTATACTTTTGTAACCTTTTGTAACATACCTATAGATACTCTCTCCAGTTTTTAATTCTAGTACCCCGGCACTGGTATTAAATACACTGGTACTGATTTTATTTTTAAATGCTCCTAACTGCACACGATAAACCACATCGTTTTTACTAAACGATTCCATGTTGTCTTCGTTTGCATCAGAATTATTACTGCTGCCATTATTACTCCCATTGTTACCTGAATTATTAGCTACACCATTGCTGTTACTATTCCCGCCGTTATTAGTTCCATTATTTGAGCCATTATTCGTTCCGTTATTGCCACCATTGTTGGTTCCATTATTTCCATTATTATTTCCGCCATTGGTGTTATTTCCATTCCCACCATTATTGCTTCCACCGTTGTTACCAGAATTATTACCACCACCACTTACACTACCGTTATTATTTGCATTACCTCCACCGCTTAGTGTAGCAAGAGCCAATTCGTTTTCTTTTTTAATTTGTTCTTCAATTTCTTTCTCGGTTAATTGTATAATTTGTTTTCCTTTTAATTTTGATACACCTGCTCCTTTAATTCCATTTCCAATGTATTCATCTCTACGTCTAACTGCATTTTTAATTTTTTTGTATTCACCCGATGTGTAAACTACAGTTGTCCCGTCGTCTAAGGTTGTGCTTTTAATGTCGCCAATGCTCAATAAAAATGAAAGTTCATCGCTAGGTATTGAGCCTGAGTAACGAATTAATTCAACGGTAAACAAATCTCTTTCAACATCCAATTTAGTTGCTTTCGTATTTAAGGCAAACGAATTTTCTATCACTTCAATTTCTTTATCTACACCCGTGCTATCATTCATGTATTGCGCATACCATTTAGCCCAATAATCATCCGTTTGCGCTACGCCTCTTCCATTTACTGGTGCGCCTAGTGGTGTTTCTAATTCATCATCACGGTAATTTGGTATACCGTCATTATCATCGTCTGGTGGGCACCCTTGCAAATTCACTTTTACGCCTGCTTCAGTTCCTGCACAATCATCACTCAAATCGGGCACACCATCTTTATCTAAATCCAATTTATCTAATGCTAACCAGAAAGAATCGCCTAGGGTATCTCTAACTGGTTTTTTCTTTTTAGGAAGTGGCTTTGCAATTAAATCGTATTGTAAACTCACCGATGTGTATGTAAAGTTATCACGCTGTTTTGTACCCTTTCTGCTCTCTATACTCTTGTTTGTGAGTCCATCAATATAATCTGTGCTGCTAAAAAAGTATTGAAAATTAATTTTAGCATCAATTCTGTTAGTAACTTTCATTGTAAACCCAACTCCTATTGGCATTGCCCATGCACGTTCTTGATATTTTCCAAACCCATCTTTGTTAAGCTCTCTTATATCTGTTTCGTAAACATAATCGCGTTTTAAATCAATTGCATTTTGCGCACCAGCACTTCCTTCTGCCATATTTTTTATGCTACCATCACTCCAGTAATAATAGGTATTCCCATTTTTATCCTTTAAGTCTGTTTTACTTAAAAATTCAAATCCTGTAATTCCTAAGGATACAAAGGGCCTAACGGTATATCTGTCAGGAATAAAATTTCCAAAATCATAGAGTAAATTTAATCCACCTGCTCTAATTTCTGATTGAAAATTTTCTTGGCGGTTGAGCAAAAACTCGTTTGCCCCAAGTTTTCCAAACATCACATTAAAATTTAATTGTAGGTATCTTGATAGTCTTTGAGAAATTCCTAAGTCAAAGGCTGGTCTGGCTGTTAAAGGTAATTGAAAATGCTTTGAGTATATATCTCCAAAAAATCCTAGCCTACCTGCGCCAATACTAATTTTTGGTTTTTGTTTTTGGTCTGCTGTTTCAATTGGCTCATCTTCTTCCGATTTATTGCCAATAATATCATCTGCTTCTCTAAAATAAGGCTCGCCTTCTACTGTTTTTGTTGGAACTACTTGGGGATTTAAAATATTATATAAAGAATCACCAACTTTTTCTGGCCCTTTAACCATTCCTTCTGGCTCTTTTTCGTTAATGTAGTATTGCAGTAATTCTTCCGGACTCATTTTATTGAGAACGGCAGTATCTGTTTGTGCTTTTAAACAAAAGAAGCTAAAAATTGAGAAGATAAGTAGTACTTTTTTCAGCATATCAATGCACTAAAAATACTATTTTTTTTTGAGAAAATTGATATATTTTTATGGGAGTTGGTCGAAAATTGAGGCGAATAATTAGGGCAATAAAAATGTTACCTAAACCATTTTTGGTTTGCTATCATTAATGCTTCTTGCACAGTTACTCGTTTTCCTTGATTATATGCTACAACAAAGGCACCAGAAATACCGTTGTTTGATTTTACATAATCGCGTTTGTAGTGAGCATCTTTGTATTGCGGGTAGCTACCAATCATAAATTTTGAAAGGCCATCAGCCATATCGCTATTAATTTTATCGCTTAATTTATGAATTGCTTTTAATTTCCCCGCTGTAACAGCCCCGCTATACGCACCAATTTGAACTCTAAAGTTTACTTTTCCATCAACTTTAGATACTGGCTCGCTTTTTAAATTAGCGCTCGCGTTAACTGGCTCTTTAATTTCTGTTTTGGTTTCTGTTGTTGAATTATCAGACTTATTTGTGCCGCTTTGGTTTGAATTATTCGTTTCTGTACCTTTATTTGGTGTGCTTATGTTTGAGTTATTGTCGGTTGTATTTGTAGCAATAGCCTCTACTTTAAATTCAATAGTCTCGCTTGGTACTTTATATTTTTTACTTTGATTTTCTTCTAGATAAGCATATTCTGCATTGAGCGGATAACTCAGGTTTTTTGTAGAACTAACAAAGTAAGAAATTTCTAAATCCTCTTTCTCAGGAACGTTCACCCAAACAAATTTTACTTTACCGTCGGCCACCGAAAAACTTGAACCCTCTGTTTTGTCGGCTTTTGCGGTTATTCCTTCCACTAAATCATCGCTATAACGTGCAAAACCTTTAGTTGAGAATTTTTTAATCTTCACATTAATTAAATATTCGTTTGGATTGGTTGATTTAGTAATTGTTCTTACAACATTAATTGAGGCTAAAGGCTCGCCATTACTTGCTGTTGGGTTTGCCACTGTTGTTGTAGAGTTGGCAGTATTATTTGAACTAGTAGTTGAAGTACCGCTGGTATTAGTAGGAGGTTCGTTGTTTGCAATAGCTCCAGAATTTTCTCCTACATTCATTTCAAATGGTGTCATTTCTACAATCTGCTTCGCATTATTTTCTACATACGAATATTTTGCCGAAATTGTTTTTGCGCCGTTGGCATTTGCGCCAGTAATTAAATTAAAAGTTACAATTAAGTCTGCATCTGAAGGAAGCGATGCCCAAACCCATTTACCTATGCCCTCAACAAATGTAAAATCTGCACCATTGTTATCAATTTCTGAAATAGTAATGCCTTCCGGGACTTCAACCTGTAGTTTTGCAAAACCTCCTTGGCTTCCTTTAGCTACCTTTAGCTCTACTTTTGCGGTTTGGCCAGCATTTAGGCTCTTTGGAAAATTATTTGTGATTGTAATTCCACCATCTCCTGAAAATAAACTGTAAAAAAATACAATCAATACATTTACAAATGCTAGTATATAATTTATCATGTTACCAAAAATAGAACTTGCTCTAGCGCTTTGTAATAGGGCTACTCAAGTTTTAGTAACAGCAAAATGTTAATGGAACGATGGTTAATTAACAATTATTTTTTTTGAATACATTCCCTCAGAAGTCTTTAATAACAAGGTGTAACAGCCTTTTTGCAAATTTTCAACTGTAAAATTGTTAATATGTTTACTTGAATTGAACTCATCTAACACGCAAATTCCTAACGAGTTATAAATTTTAATAGCGCTAATATTAACATTTGAATTGATATTTACAATAGAATTTGAAGGATTTGGATAAATAGAGATTTCACTCAAAGAAGTATTTTCTTTGATCGATGTTATTCCATTTACAACTATTATGTTATCTAAATAAAAATTATTACCAGCACCATTTATGTCTGGTGTAAGTCTAAATCTAAAGTAAACCTTATTATTATTTACAAATTGTGTGAGCGGAATACTTGCAGATTGCCATTGGTTGATTGTTGGAGTAAAAGGTGAGTTCTGCAAAGCTCCCGTGGTACTTAAATTTGCACCACTTTTATTAAAAATGTTTACCCAGGTATTGCCACAATCTGTGCTTGCCAAAACCTCAAATTGATCATTATTTTGTGGTGTGGTTTGTGAATAAGAATAGTTAAATTTTAGAGTATGAATGGCATTATTAGATAAGTTAAAGTCTGGAGAAAATAAACTTACTGGTTGATTTGGATTATCGTAATAATTATTTATAAAGTACGATTTGTTACCGTTCAAAGTAGATAAAGAATAACTAGCTCCATATTGAGGAATATCAATAATCCAATTATTATTTGGTAATGTAAAATTTTCAAAATCTTGTAATTGGTTTACAACTCCTGTGTTTGGCGCGGATAAAACTATAAAATTAGATTTAGTAATAGAATCTGCTCCAAAGGAATTACTGGCTTTTAATTTCACAGTAGTATTGCCTGCTAAAGAAAAAGTTAAATTACCATTTGCTAAAGTGCTGCTATTACTTGCATTCGGACTAGTCCATAAAAAATTACTTGCAACCCCATTATAACAAAACTGCGTAAAATTTAAACTATTGCCTACGCACGTTATTTTTTTAAGAAAGCTATAATCGGCCGTTGGGGCGCAGTTGGTTGTTGGATTAATTAATCCTGTTGCTATTAAATTTGAGGTTGTGGAAAGATTGTTTCTTCCGCCAGTAAAACTGTTCAATGCTACGTGCATTCTCGCTTTTTGACCATTAGTAAACATGTTGGAGCAGAATGCATATTCCATATAATTTTGGATATTTTCTTGAACAGGCGGATTGCAAATTGCAGCATTACCCAAGTTACAAGACCCAAACCCTTTTGTAATTGGGGTATCACTTACGCCGTCATCCCCACACGCTACACCAGGATTATTTGTACTTCCCCAAACATGTGCTAAATTAAACCAATGCCCAACTTCGTGTGTTAATGATCGAGAACCACCAGAAAAACCTGTACCAATAGAGCCAACGTAATTATGTAATATCACAATGCCATCCATAGGTGAAGGTGCAGAACCAGGATAATAAGCATAACCAGCAACACCAGCCATCATTGTTTTTACTACATAAATATTCATGTATTGTGATGGTGGCCAAGTATATTGATAATTATTTATGTCGTTTACCCAATTCGTATTAACATCATAATGGCGGGTTATTCCATTTGTGCATTTACCATTTGGATCTAAAGTAGCCAAGCTAAAACTTATAGCACATCGAGCTGCAATGTTTTGAAAAGCCGGAACTATATTTATTGTATCTGCATTTTTTTTATTAAAATCTCTATTTAATATTTGAACTGCATTTTGAATTTGAGCATCACTTATATTTTCACTTCCACCCAAATGCAATACGTGAAATACAACAGGTATTGTAAACGATGTTTGGGTGCTAATTGAATTATTTGCGCTTGTAAAACCTGGGTTATTACCTAATCTCCAGTTCGGATTTTGTTTTTCTAGTTGCGCTATTGCTTGATTAATACCACAACTAAATTGAGCGTTAAGCGAAAAATTTAGAGTAATTAAAGCCGAGAGAGCTAAGAAATATTTTTTCATCATGTTACGTTTCAGTTAAGATTAGTAAATTTACTAATTATTTTATGAAATCGGTTCAACAATTAAATATTGGCATTTTAGGAGGAGGGCAGCTAGGCAGAATGCTCATTCAAAACGCAATAAATTTAAACCTTACAATTTCTGCTTTAGACCCTGATAAAAATGCACCGTGCAAACATTTGGTTAAAAAATTTACCTGTGGTAGTTTAACGGATTACGATACCGTTTTTGATTTTGGGAAAGATAAAGATTTAATCACTATTGAAATTGAAAACGTAAATATTGAAGCCTTAAAAGCGCTTGAAAAACTTGGAAAAAAAGTTTATCCTCAACCTCATATTATTGAAATGATTCAAGATAAAGGGTTGCAAAAAATGTTTTACCAACGTAATAATATACCAAGTCCTGATTTTTTTCTTGTTGAAAACGCAAAACAAATATCAAAATACGCGGATTATTTTCCTTTTTTTCAAAAAATGCGTAAGGGTGGCTACGATGGAAAAGGTGTTGTTAAATTAAGCAATCCGCACCATTTAGAAAAAGCTTTTGATGTGCCGAGTGTATTAGAACGCTTGGTTGATTTTGATAAAGAGCTTTCGGTAATTGTTGCAAGAAGTGAAAGTGGTGAAATAAAATGTTTCCCAACAGTAGAATGTGAATTTAACTCTGAAGCCAATTTAGTAGAATTTTTATTTAGTCCTGCAAGTATTAAAAAATCGGTAGAGAAAGACGCTATTAAAATTGCAACAACGATTGCAGAAAAGCTAGAAATAGTTGGGCTATTAGCCGTTGAATTATTTTTAACCAAAGATGGAAAAGTTTTGGTAAACGAAATTGCTCCTAGACCTCATAATAGCGGACATCATACTATAGAAGCAAATATTACCTCACAATTTGAACAACATTTACGGGCCATACTAAATTTACCACTAGGCGATACGGCAATTATAAAAGCTGGCGTGATGGTAAATTTGTTAGGAGATTTTGGACATGAAGGCGTGGCAGTTTATGAAGGGATGGATGATGTTTTAAAATTTAGCGGTGTTTATATTCATTTGTACGGTAAAGAAAAAACAAAACCTTTTCGTAAAATGGGGCACGTAACTATAGTTGATGAAGATTTGCTTAAAGCAAAACAAAAGGCAAAAATTGTAAAAAATACGTTAAAAGTTATAGCTTAATTTTTTATGGAAAAAAAAGTTTGTTTAGAGTGTGGCGAAAAAATTGTTGGTAGGGTCGATAAAAAATTTTGTAGCGACGCCTGTCGAAATAATTACAACAATAAACAAAATGCCGATTCAAACAGTATTGTAAGAAACATAAATAACACCTTGCGCAAAAACCGCAGGATTTTAGAAGAAAATTTAAAAGGAGACACTACCAAAATTAGCAAACAAAAATTAGTTGATAAAGGCTTTAATTTTAGCTATTACACAACAATAAATCTCACAAAAAACAACCATTCTTATTATTTCTGTTATGAATATGGCTATCTCTACCTTGAAAACGAGTTTGTTTTAATTGTGAAACGTAAGCTAGAGGCTTAATTCTATATTTTTCGACAAAATTTAAATTTATTATTACTAGATTAACAATTTTTGGTAAGGTTTTTGTAAATTTGTACAACTACAAAACTGTTTGGTATGAAAAAAATCCTTGTTCTAATTTGTTTGTTTTTTGCTTTGTTTTCACAAGCACAAACAAACTGTGCTTCGGCAGCGCCATTTTGCGCCAATAATCAATCTGGCGTAACGTTTCCAGCAACGGTAAATGGTCCTCCAGCTCAAAGTGGTCCAAGCTATGGCTGTTTAGGTTCTCAACCTAATCCTGCTTGGTATTATTTACAAATTAGTCAGTCAGGAAATTTAGATTTATTTATTGCTGGAACAGGGAATCAAGATGTTGACTTTATTTGTTGGGGGCCATTTACCAATTTTGCAACAATTTGTAATAACCTAACTGCAAATAATATAGTAGATTGTAGTTTTTCGGGCAGTCCGACCGAAACTTGTAATATTAATAACGCTGTAGTAGGACAATACTATATGGTATTAATTACAAATTTTTCAGGTGCGGCTCAAAACATTATATTTAATCAAATTGGCGGAACTGCAGCAACGAATTGTGGGCTTGTAACAAATAACACAGCTATTTGCGCTGGAAAAACAGCTACTTTGGTTGCAACTCCGCCCGCTAATTGGACAAACGTGAGCTACTCAATCAATCCAGGTGGTCAATCCAGCCCAACACCAACCTTCTTTGTATCACCAACCGTAACTACAAGTTATACACTTTTCGTCTCCGGACTAAATAACCAAGGAATACCATCAACAAATACAGCAGTTTCAACTGTTACAGTTTTGGCGCAGCCGTCCTTTGCACCAACGTTTACTCAAGCAACTTGCGCTACAAATACCAATGCCGTTAATTTAGGGCTCTCATTTAACCCTAATAACCCTATACCAAGTTATACTTTAAATTGGAGTCCACTTCCACAAACTTTAGTTAATACGGGCGTTCCACCAATTACGGCAACAAATGCCGCTGCCGGAGGGAACACGGTGGCTATTGTTTCAGCAGGGGGCTGTACAGCGGTTGCAACATTTACAATATTAAACGTTACCCCACCTACATTAACGCTATCTAACTTAAGTTCTAGTTTCTCTATTACATGTTCAAGCCCTAGTGTTTGTATCTCCGCTTCAACAACACCTTCTAATGCTAATTTATTCTGGATTAATTCATCTAATACCTTTACATCCAATGCTGCGAGCAATTGTTTACTAAATGCTGGTAATTATACAGTTGTGGCTACTGGCCCTACTAATACCTGCGTTGTTACACAAACATTTGCAGTTGTAACAAACACAACTCCTCCTGCATCAGTAGTTGCTCCGTTAAGCCAAACTATTAATTGTGTTGTTAATGCATCTGCGGTATTCACAAATAACATTACATCGCCAACTGTTAACGTACAAACATCTTGGTTTTGCCCTAGTTCAAGCTTTCCAAATTCACCAAGTTCAGTTATTCAAGGCGCTGTCTCCATCTACAGCGCATTTTGTGGCTCAGGAACATATACTGTAGTAACTGAAAATTTATTAAATGGCTGTAAAACAACAAGCTTTACGAGTGTAACTACTACCTCAAGTTCTCCAATATTCAATGTTACAAGCACTACAAATTTCTCTTTGGGCTGTGCGCCTAATAACACAACTACGCTTTGTATGGCCGGAGGAACGACAACGAATGGGGCGATAAAATTCTTCTTCTCTGCTCCAAATAGTACAACGGTCTTTCCTCTGCCAGTAGCTCAATTTAATACAGTTCAATGTATATCTACGAGTGTTCCTGGTATTTGGACGCTTTCTGCAATTGATAACGTAAGTTCGTGTCAGGCACATATACCGGTAACTGTTCTATTAAACACGGTACAGCCAAATATAAGTTATTCTATACCAACCTTAACCTTAAATTGTAATAATCCTACGCTTGTTGCTACGGCTACTAGTACAACCCCAAACACTACAATTCAATGGCAATATCCACAAAGTGGTCCAAACACCTTATCTACTAATACCATTGCTGTAGGACCAGCAACAGGCCCTGCCACAAGTACTGCGGCTCTCACTTATGGTAACTACACTTTAACAATAACTGATGGCAATAATCAATGCAAAAGCGTTCAAATTATGCCAATTAATCAAGATTTTAGGCCACCTATAATTTCACCCGCTACCACAAATAGTGCAATTATTAGCTGTAAAATGCCAACCGTACAAATTACAATTGTTAATGCAGTAAACGCTGGTCAAACTCAAAATATACCTATTACCCAAAGTACTTTAGTTGCTTCAAATTATTCGAGTACAGGAACTTCATTTATCATTCCTCAGGTAGGTATTTATACAATTACCGCAACGTCTATAGCTAATGGATGTGTCTCCAATCCAACCTTTGTAACTGTAAGCCCTGATTTCAACCTACCAGTTGTTGGAGGCAGTCCTAATGGGATATTGGATTGCGCAAGTGTAACAGGCGCTTCGGCCGCCGTGCAAGTAGTTTTACAAACAACTTTATCGGCATGGTCTGTTGCTTTTAAAGCCTACCCTCAAGGAACCTCGTTCTCGCCCGCTGCTTTTGGTATAGCTCCAAATGGCGGAAATTGTCCTCCAAATAGTTTGGCCAGTCCTACAATTGTAGTAGATCAACCTGGGGTTTATGAGTTCTTTGTGAGAAACAACACAAACGGTTGCATCACTACTTCTTCACTTCTCGTTTTACCAGGCACATTAAATGCAAATTTTGCTCCTAGCACAACCAGCGGTTTTGCTCCTTTAGAGGTTAAATTCAATAATACAAGCGCATCTTCAGCTACAGCGGGTGCTTCATCAGGAATTCAATCTGTTTGGAATTTTGGAAATGGCGTTGCCTTATCAACAACTAATACCTCGGTTGAACAAACAGCAGTTTATGCTAACCCTGGAACTTACACCGTTTTATTGGTTGCAAGCAAAGGAACCTGTATAGATAGCACGTACAAAGTAATTGTTGTTGATATTCCATCTAAATTAGATGTTCCTAACGTGTTTACACCGAATGGAGATAAAAGCAATGATGTATTTTTCTTAAAAACTACAAATCTTAGCGAAATTAGTGCTTTAATTTTTGATCGCTGGGGAAATAAAGTTTACGATTTAGTAAGTACCACAGGAAATATTGCTTGGGATGGTAAAAACCAAGCTGGTATTGAATGTGCTAATGGAACCTATTTCTACATAATAAAAGCTAAAGGAAAAGACGGCACAGAGTATGAGAAAAAAGGACAAGTAAGTTTATTCAGATAACCCAGTTAACAAATCATAATAAAACCCAGCAATTTTTGTTGGGTTTTTTTTTGAATATATTTTTTATTACAATTAAAATCTTAATTTTACCGCACTAATTAAACCAAATATGAACATTCACGAATATCAAGGTAAAAGCATACTTAAAAGTTTTGGAGTTGTTATCCAAGAAGGTATAGTTGCAGAAAATGCAGAACAAGCTGTAAGTGCTGCCAAGCAAATAATGGAAACACATAAATGCGATGGTGTTGTTATAAAAGCACAAATTCATGCAGGTGGACGTGGAAAAGGCGGCGGTGTAAAGTTTGCACCGAACCTAGATAAAGTAAAAGAAATTGCTGGTAACATTATTGGTATGCAACTTATTACCCCTCAAACAACTGCTACTGGTAAATTAGTAAGTAAAGTTTTAGTAGCGCAAGATGTGTATTACGGAAAAAAAGAAGATATAAAAGAATTTTACATGAGTGTATTATTAGACCGATCGAAAGGCCGTAACACAATTGTTTATAGTACTGAAGGAGGAATGGATATTGAGCATGTAGCTGAAACAACTCCTGAAAAAATTTGGAAAGAGGAAATAGATCCACGCGTTGGATTACAAGGTTTTCAAGCCCGCAAAATTGCTTTTAACTTAGGTTTAAGTGGGAATGCGTTTAAAGAAATGACAAAATTTGTTGCGTCTTTGTATAAGGCTTACGAAAGCATTGATGCAAGTTTATTTGAAATTAATCCGGTTTTAAAAACCAGCGATGACAAAATTATTGCTGTTGATAGTAAAGTAAGTTTTGATGATAATGGTTTATACCGTCATCCACAATATGAAGCAATGCGTGATATTACTGAAGAAAACCCAACAGATGTTGAGGCGCGTGAGGCAGAGCTTAATTACGTGCAACTTGACGGAAACGTTGGTTGTATGGTTAATGGAGCTGGCTTAGCAATGGCTACTATGGACATTATTAAATTGAGTGGAGGCGAGCCTGCTAATTTTTTAGATGTTGGTGGTACAGCAAATGCTGAGCGAGTTGAAAAAGCTTTTAGAATTATATTAAAGGACAAAAATGTAAAAGCAATTTTAGTAAATATTTTTGGAGGTATTGTGCGTTGCGATAGAGTTGCGCAAGGTGTTGTGGATGCATACAAAAATATGGGAAATATTAACGTGCCTATTATTGTTAGATTGCAAGGCACCAATGCTGAAATTGCAAAAAAATTAATTGATGATAGTGGCTTAAAAGTGTATTCAGCTATAGAATTTCACGAGGCTGCTGCATTAGTAAATAAATTAATAAAAGGAAACTAAAAAATTATATATTTACATTAAAATTTAAAATGAAAAAATCAACCTTATTTTTTTTATCAGCAATTACTAGTTTAGCACTTGTTGGTTGTGGTGGAGATGCCGATAAGCCAGAAGATGGCGAGAACGTTGATACTACCAAAGTTGAAGAGGTAAAAACTTCACCAGTTTCTGAAACATTTTTCCAAGTACCATCACCTGGCGAAATGCTTACATTCATTAAAATTATTGGGGGTAATGGCGTTAAAAAAACTGACTTTTTAAATCCTGCAACTAACAATAAAAACTACACAGATAACAAAGCAAAATCTTTAAACTTTGGTATTTATAGTTGCGATTTAAGTTATTGCAGCATTTTTGAAATTGGTGCCGAAGCATTAAAATATTTTGGAACTGTAAAAATGATGGGCGACCAAATTGGAGTTTCAACAGCTGTTAAACCAGAAATTTTAAAACGTTTACAAGATAATTTGGGCAAACCTGATTCATTAGCGGTAATTACAGATGATGTTTATTTTACTTCTTTTGAAGCCTTAGAAGAAAGTAAACAAGGTCCAACATTAGCATTAGTTGTTGCTGGTGGATGGATTGAAAGTTTATTTATTGCAACTAACCTTGCAACTTTTAAACCAAACAGCCCAGTTATTGAACGTTTAGCTGATCAAAAATATACCTTAGAAAATTTAGTTGAGTTCTTAAAAAAGCACGAAGCAGACCCTAATGTTATGGCTGTAAAAACTGATTTTGAAGGTTTATTAGCTGAATTCAATAAAATATCTGAAAAGGATGCTGAAGGCGTTAAAGGTAAAGATAGTGGAAAAGCAAGTACGCTTTTAGGCGGAAAACAGTTGGTAATTACTGAAGAGAATTACAATGCCATTAAGGAAAAAGTAAAATCAATACGCAACAGTTACACTGGTGTAAAATAAATTAATGATTTAAAGAATTATCGTCATGAAAAAAATATTAAGTATTCTAGTTGCCACATTAATCTCCACAACAGTTTTTTCACAAGCTGGTGTATGTGGTCAATTTCATAAAAAGTATTGCATACTTGAAAAAGAAAAAGGTGCAAAATGGCAATACAATGCCCAAAGTAAAAGTGGATTATTTAACCAAGGCATGGTAAGTAAATTACGTTGTGTAATTTATAAAGGGATGGACTACCGTATTTCTGTTTGTTGCGAAACTGTGTTAGGAGATAAGGTTAGTTACAAAATTTTTGACGCCAAAACCAGTGAGTTATTATTCGATAATTCAACCGCAGAGAATACACAAATATTCGAGTTTCAAAGTATTAGCACACGCCAATTAATTATTGAGGTTGTTGTTCCCCAAGGAGCTACTCAAAAGGAGGCACACAAAGCAACAGATGCTGCTTGTGTTGGTTTATTAATTGAGCAAAAAGTATCTGATAAACAAGGTTTTTCAACTTACTAAACTATTTTAAATTAATTTTAAAGCTGCCCAAAAAGCAGCTTTTTTTGTGAGCTAAATTTTAACAAAATTTATGTAGGCTTTTTTTAATTAATGGTACAACTTTTGAAGGTATACCAACGCATTTATTAATTTTGAATAAACTTTATATGAAGAAAATTTATCTATTTCTATTTTTTTTATTTGCCTTTAATTACTCCACTTTCTCTCAGGGCTATGAAATTAAGGTGAACTTAAAGGGCGCAAAAGATACCATGCTTTTTTTAGTTGAATACAGATTTGACCAAAATCAAATCGTAGATACTTGCAAAAAAGTAAAAAATGGTGTGGCAATTTTTAAAGGAAAAAAGAATTTAGATAAAGGCGTTTACTTTTTGGTGAGTCAAGAAAAATCAATGTACTTCGACTTGATTATAAATGATTCTCAAAAATTTTCAATCGCATGTGATTTAGCTGATTTAACAAGCTCACTTAAATCTTCTGGCAGTAAAGATAACGAACAATTTTTTTCTTATTTAAAGTTTTTTACTACTGTAAACCAAGATTTTAATAAAGCAAAAGAACAAGCCAAGGGAAAAAGTAAAGAAGATAGTACAAAATACGTGAATGAAAAATTAGTAACTATCAACGAAAACGTAAAAAAGTTTGATGCTGATTTTATGGAAAAAACTAAAGGTACTTTTGTGAATGAGGTAATGAATATTAAAACGGAAAAAGAACCTACATCTGTTCCAAAAGCCAGCAACGGTAGGCCAGATAGCCTTTATTCATATTACTATTACAAAAATCATTTTTGGGATGGCGTAAACTTTAAAGATGAAAGAATTATTCGCACTCCATTTTTTGATGATAGAATTAAAAAATATTTTGATGTTGTTATTACACCAAATCCTGATAGCGTAATTGTAGAGATTGATAAAATACTAAAAGGTAAATGCGAACAAGATAATTTAGTTTACAATATTTTACTTGGCCATTTTACATATAAGTGTGAACAAAGTAAAATAATGGGTTTTGACAAAGTGTTTTGTCATCTAGCAAAAAATTATATTGTAAATGGAAAAGCAAAAGGCGTTTATACTGAAGAAACCGTAAAAAAAATAAAAGAACGTAGTGATATCATGTGCAATTTATTAATTGATTCAAAAGTTTCCGAACTTTATTTAATTGATACAACTTATGCCCGCCGTGTTTTAAAAATGGGTTTTGATACTGCAAAAACAAGTCAGTCGGTAACTTATTTATATGAAAAAAACATTCAAGCTCTTACATCAATGTTCACATCGTTATATCAAATAAATGCAAAGTATACCGTGTTAGTTTTTTGGGCAAGTGATTGTGGGCATTGCAAAACTGAAATCCCTAAATTACACAAATCTTTGGCTGCACTTAAAGGAAAAGTAGATTACAAAGTACTTGCAGTAAACACGAAAGAAGACGTAAACGAGTGGACAAAATTTATTATCGATAATAAACTCTCTGACTTTATTCACACCTTTGATCCTGTACATATAAATAATTTAAAAGATAAATTCGATATTTATTCTACACCTGTAATTTATTTGTTAGATAAAGAAAAACGCATTAAAGCAAAGCGATTGGGATCTGAACAAGTGATAGATGTAATAAACATGATTGAAAATTCAGAAAAAATGAACAAAAAATAATTTAATTAACTTAGTATATGAATCAAATGAAAAAAACGCTTTTACTACTTGTAGCAATTTGTTTTATAAAAACGTCTTACAACGCACAAGGCTATGAAATAAAATTAAACTTTAAAGGATGTAAGGACACCATGTTGTTTTTGGTTAAATATCAATTTGACCAACAATACATTGCCGATACCTGTAAAAAAGTAAAAAATGGCGTTGCAGTTTTTAAAGGAAAAAATGAACTAGAAAAAGGTGTTTATACTCTGGTAAGTCAGGAAAAATCAATCTACTTTGATTTGTTCATTAACGAAAATCAAAAATTTGGTATCACTTGCTATATGACCGATTTAGTAAATACGCTTAAAAGCACTGGTAACAAAGAGAATGAACAGTTTTTTGCTTACATAAAATATATAACCAATAAAAATCAAGAGTTTGGAAAATTTAGAGAACAAACTAAAGGTAAAAGCAAAGAAGATAGCGCGAAGTACATGACAGAAAAACTAAAAGCATTAAATGATGATGTGAAAAAGTTTGAAGGAGATTTTATGCAAAAAGTAAAAGGTACATTTATTTATGATGTATTAAATTTAAAAACAGAAAAAGAAGCTGCTGAAATTCCCAAAGCAAAAAATGGAAGACCTGACAGTGTTTACCAATATTACTATTACAAAAATCATTACTGGGATGGTGTAGATTTTAAAGACGAACGCATTGTGAGAACGCCTTTTTTTGACGATCGCATAAAAAAATATTTTGATAATGTAATTGTACAGCACCCTGACACCGTTAGCTTAGAGATTGATAAAATTTTAAATGGTAAATGTACCGAAGGAAATTTGGTATACAACTTATTAATTGGGCATTTTACCTATAAATATGAGCAAAGCAAAATCATGGGTTTTGATAAAGTATTTTGTCATTTAGGTAGAAATTATATTGTGAATGGTAGGGCAAAAGCTGTGTATACAGAAGAAACCGTTCAAAAAATAAAAGAGAGAACCGATATTGTTTGTAATTTATTAATTGATGCAAAAGTATCGGAGCTTTATATGATTGACACAACTTATGCACGCCGCGTACTAAAAATGGGTTTTGATACTGCAAAAACAAGCGGAGGCGTAACCACGTTGTACCAAAAGAATTTAGAGAAGTTAACGCCAATGTTTAGAACACTGTATCAAATAACAAATAAATATACCATTTTAGTTTTTTGGGCAAGTGATTGTGGGCACTGCCAAACCGAAATGCCTAAACTACACAAAGCGTTAGAGGCAATAAAAGGCAAAGTAGATTACAAAGTATTTGCTGTTAATACAAAAGAAAACGTGGATGAATGGACAAAATTTATCATCGATAAAAAATTAACGGATTTTATACATGTGTTCGACCCAATACATTTAAACAATTTAAAAGATAGATTTGATATTTATTCAACTCCAGTAATTTATATTTTAGATAAAGACAAGCGTATAAAAGGAAAACGTATTGGTACTGAGCAAGTAGTGGATTTGCTAAATATGTTTGAAAATATTGAGAAAGCGAATAAGAAGTAAGGGGGATTTTTTTCTTTCAAGTTTCTTGAGACAACATTTCTTGGTTAAGCTAGTATTCAATATTTTATTCTTAATTTATATTGGTCTATAAATTATTGCTTTGATGCGTCGTTTAATCCTCATAAATTTTTTACTTATCTTCCAAGTAACGTTCGGCCAAAAAAGCGAAACATTTGAAAAAGATTATCTTCTTTTCGAGAAAGGATAACTAATGCAAGGGCTTGTTGAGGATTTTTATTTGGACCGAACCTTGGAGGATTCATCTATTTCAAAAAATGAAAAATATTTAGCTAAAGAAATAAAAAGTACAAGTCTAGAAAAAGCAATCAGATTTTATAAAGAACTAATAGATAGCTTTCCTAAATCAAAATTGGTCTACAGAGCCTTAAATAACAAGGGATTTGCAGAGCTTGAATTAAAAAACAAAAGTGCGGCTAAAATTACTTTTCAAAAGATTATTGATAGCGAGGCTATGGATATAGAGAGTGGTGGAGTTGGAAATGGTATTATGGGAGAACCTTATGCCAATTATAAAAACCGAGCAGCAAAAACTTTAGCCAAACTTTATATTGAGGATAGCAATTACAAAGCTGCAATCAAGTCCCTTGATAAAACCAACGAATATCCTTATAGGCATTTTTGTGGTAACGAACAGGAAGCAGATGAACTTTTAATGACTGAATTATATGCTACATCATATCTTGGTCTTAAAGATACCGTTCAAGCTTTAAAACTACTTTTACCAAATATTTTAGACAACGCTTTGGCAGATAATTCCAATATTGTTCGTCTTACTTTCAAAATTTTATTAGGCAAATATTCAAAACAAGAATTAAGAGAACTCTTTGAAGACTCCTTCAAGTTATATACCACCAAAAAAATTAAACGAAATGATAATTCTGAATTGGAAGAGTGTTACATAACTTTCTTAGGAACAGATATTCAAGTCAACTCCTTCTACTTCGATTTTGCCAAATCAACCAAAAAACAACAAACAATTGAAAAAATTTGCAAATCGTCTTTATTTTATAGGTCACTAAAATAAAATCTTTTTAATGTAAGATCATTGCCTTTCATTAACCTAAATCAAAAAGTTCAAAAAGAGAACAGGTAGATGAGGTTAAAATATACCTAATCTTTGTATAAACCCATTTTCTGCTCTTTGCGGGAATCTAAAATCTAATCCATTTACACTACTTCGCTTATTATTAAATTTTAACTATTTTAGACAATCCTTTAATTATTTGTTTAGATAATTGTTATCAATAAAATAATTACAGTATAAACCGAAATGAAAACGAATAAAGTAAAAAGCAAAAGTGCAGATTTATCACTATTTGATGAACTATCTCAACTCATTGAGCAAAGCCATCAGCATGTTATTTCGCAAGTTAATAGCGAATTAACATTACTTTTTTGGAATATAGGAAATCGCATTAATAAAGAAATACTTAAACATAAGCGGGCCGATTATGGTAAACAAATTGTATCTACCTTATCCACTCAATTAAAAGAAAAGTATGGACGGAATTTTGAGTTAGGGAATTTACGAAGGATGATACAATTCTCAAATCAATTTCCGAATGCTCAAATTGTCGTGCCACTGGCACGACAATTAAGCTGGTCTCATTTTTTGGGCTTAATTCCATTAAAAAGTAATAGAACTAGTTTGTATAATTCCAATGTTATTAGGAATTAAATAGCTCGCATTAATAAATAGAATGAAACTAACTAATTTACAAAAAATAAAATTACTGCTGTTTGCATTTGTTTTTCTAGTATATGGTAATACGCTTAAACATGACTACGTTTGGGACGATAGCATTGTAATTACGGAAAACCCCCGTGTACAAAAAGGCATTAAGGGCATACCTGATTTGTTTTTAAAATATAATTCAGATTATAAATCGGATAAATATGGGTTTCGACCTATTACGCTTAGTTCGTTTGCTATTGAGTACAGTTTTTTTAAAAGTAATTCGAGTATTGGACACTTAATGAATCTGATTTATTTCGGGTTGCTATGTTTAGTACTATTTAATGTATTGCAGAAGCTTTTTTTTCGATATGGCAATTTACCTTCTTTCTTAATAGCAGTATTGTTTATTACGCATCCTATACATGTAGAAGTAGTTGCGAATATTAAAAGCCGTGATGAAATTTTTGCCTTATTATTTAGTTTGTTATCACTTAGTAAAATGATTGATTTTCAACAAACAAAAAAGGTAAAATACATACTATTTGCTGTGTTGTTATTTTTATTAGCGTTTCTTTCAAAAGAAAATGCGATTGTTTTTATAGCCATTATTCCATTAGCTTTATTGTACACACAAAATTGGGAAAATTTAAAAACCTTAATAAAACCAGCATTAGCTCTGCTTTTGCTCTTAATTATTTCGTTTTGTATTGTAAAATTATCAACTCAAAGTTCGTTAGGAAGCGAAGCATCAAAGGGTGCAGGCATCTATTATGAAAATGGTATTTTGGGAAATTGCTTTTTTTATATTGATACATTTAGTGGAAAATTAGCAAATGCGTTTTGTTTGCTTTTTATGTATTTAAAGAATTTTTTAATACCCATTAACTTAGTTTATTTTTATGGTTACAATCAAATACCAGTTGCCAATTGGAGCGACGCATTGGTTATTTTTTCTACAGTATTGCATATCTCAGCCTTTGTATTTGCCATTTTAAAAATTAAAACACATAAAGAAATAAGTTTGGGCATTTTATTTTACTTCATTTCTATTTTCATTTATTTGCACTTACTGCGCCCAATAGCTGATACTATGGCTGATCGGTTTTTGTTTACACCTTCATTAGGACTCCTAATTGTATTTGTTTTTAGTATAGGCAAACTTCTTAAGTTAGATTTTACAACACTCCAAATTACCGATGTATTTAGAATTGAGGTGAAAAATAAATCACATAACTTTTTAAAGTATGGGATTACAGCAATAGTTGTGTTATTAAGCATTGCTACCGTTTCGCGTAATTGTGTATGGAAAAATAATGAGACACTCATTAAAAGCGATATGCCTAAATTAGAAAATTGTGCACGCGCTCATAACTACTATGCCGATGTTTTAAAACGGAAATTGACAACAAATTTTGATGCCAATATAGAAGCAGAAATGATAACCCACTATAAAAAAAGTATTGCCATTTCGCACGAAGCCTATTATTCATATATTGGACTTTCTACTTATTTTATAAATACGAAAAGATATACTGAAAGCATTGCTATACTTGATTCGATGTTAGTTCATTATTCCAATCAAGCCGATCCTAACTTTTATATGGGACAAGCACTTTATGGTTCACAACAATACAGGCAAGCTTTACCGTATTTGCAGAAATCGTTGACTCTGGCACCTGAAGTATCAAATACTTATCAGTATTTAGCATTAACACTTTCAAAAATTGGGAAGTTTGAAGAAGCTGAAAAAATAATTACTACTTGTAAAACAAAGTTTGGTGAAACCACAATTATTTATGAAGTTTTAGGGGAAATTTATTTTGATAAAGGCGATTTAGATAAATCAACTAAATATACATTTGAAATGCTTAACTATGGTGCTAATCCAGAAATGGTGTATGGCAAAGTTATTGGTCGTTACCAATTGCTAAAACAAGATAAGCTAGCAGCTTTTTATTATAATCAAGCGCGTGAAAAAGGTTTGTTTAAAAAGTAAAGAGATCAAAACAAATTAACGAATTCAGATAAATCTCTATAACCATCTTCTTCTATAATATCCGAATTAGTGAGATTTATATTTTGCATTAAAGACAAGCCCATAGCGGCTTCCATAGGTGTCATATACATATTCCAGCCGAGTTCGTTTATGGTATCTTCTTTGTAACTTTTTTCCGATCTGCCTTCATATCTAGCACGCTTAAACCATTCAGCCGCTTTTATATCGTCTGTTAATATCATTCCACCTTTACCAATTGGCAAATGTTTTTTGTAGTGAAACGATAAACACATCATCGAATTAGGAACGTACATATTAGAAGTAAATCGTAAAGCTGAATCGTAGATTGGATAAGGTTTTAAATCATACATGCCACTCCAATCTCTATCTTCTAAACTAACTTTTCCTCCCGCATGAATAATGGATTGGGGAACTGATAAATAGGTTTTTTTGGGGATATAAACTTCTTCTACTTTAAAATACTTACAACATAAAAATAGTGCATTGGTGCATGAATCCACAGCTACAGCATAAGGAGCATCTGTGTAATTTGCCACTTCTTCTTCAAATAGCTTTACAATGCTAAATGGATTATGCTTCATCGTGTACTTCATTGCAATAAAAGTAGGTATTATTTTTTAAACTCATGAGTTAACAAAGAAGAATGGATGTTTTAAAATGAGTAGATGTAGGCAATCTATCAAAAACAAATTTACCAGTACTAATAGCAATTATAAATTTTATATAGTCCAATCTAATTGTTCTTTTTCATTCATACTTCTTGAAATTTTTTTTTCCGTAGTTATAACTATGCAGGATTTTTTTTTCATGGTCTGAATAAAAAACAACTTCGCATCTTTGGACTCCAAAATAATTGTAGTTGGTATAAATCTTATTTTTTCGCAGTACCAGTAATTAAACCTTTTTCCAAGTTCTAAACCTCCTTTAAAATTAAGATAAATACACCCCTGATATTTATGATATATTAAATTCTCAATGTCCTTGATAAATATGAATATTATAAATAATTTTTACAGGTTATTTGTAAATTTTTTTAAATTTTTATTTTCAATGCTCTTAATCTAAGCCGTTTTACATATTTATTTTCTGAAATTATATTAAATTCGTAATGTTGCTCTAATTGTTCAAAGATTTTATCTTCACTGACAATTATAATTGAATCAATTGGAAGATTTTCAATATTGTTTACTATTTTAAAATCCATCCCTTTAGTATTCATGAGATATTTATAGAACAATATAGGAGCCTCAAAATCCTGAGTTAAGACTATTATTTTATTGAGCAATCCGTTGTCCTTGTTTTTAAAACAATAATTGGATAAAGCCTCATCCTTTTTACTTCCTAATGGTATTTCGCTTTTGAATGATTGCCTTGAGGCAAAATATACCGGGATTACAAAAATAATACTTATGATAAAAAGATAACTCTTACTGTCATGTTTCGGTGATATTAGGGTTATGATTTTAAAGACACTAAACGATGAAATTATCGAAAGTAAACTTATTTCAGGTAAAATGTACCAGTATAATTTAACATTAGAAAGGCTTAATGCGAAGTGGTGGCTTAATAAAATTATCAATAAATATTTGGCAGGTATTTTCGATGTTTCATCCTTAAACATTAATAATATTCCTGGGATTAACAGAATTGCCCATGAAAATTGGCTGCTAAAGAGATTATTAAAATAGAAGTCAAATGGTTGAACTTGAGCAGTGTTACTATTTAGCTTACTCACTTCGTTATTAATTATTCCTTTAATGTATTCACCGTTATGGTTTCTAGCAACAACATAAGAAATTATAACGAGAAAGAAAACAATTAGTCCAAAGACGAAATATTTATTAAAAAATGTCTCCTTAATTTTTTTAAATAATAAAATTGTTAATAGAAAACCTGGGCAAAACATCAAGAACGCAATACTCTTAGTCAAAAAGCAAAGTGTCAAATAAATAAAAAAAAATAATAATGATTTAGATGTAGATTCTTTTAACCATTTATAAAGTTCAGCAATTGCACAAATGGCGAATAGCGTGAACAATGCATCAGTGTCTCCAGTCCTTCCAGTATGGAAATCTGAAATACCAATACTACTAATAAAAACGAAAAAAGAAGAGTATGCAAACGCAATTGAAAAACGTTTTTTAATAAAAATAAAAATCAGAAGTGCGGTAATGGCTGTTGCAATAGCGGAAGGTAGACGAATTGCAAGTTCATTGAACCCTAATAATTTAATAAATATAATTTGAAACCATATTAAAAGCGGTGGTTTTGTATTCCAAGTATTATCTTGGTTGCCATTAATGTGAGGAGTAATGTAATCCCCGTTTTGTATCATTTCGTATGCATTAACGGCATAAGTTGATTCATCCCAAGTTCTAATAGGAAAATTCTCTAATTGCTGAAAGAGTACAAAATAGACGCTTAAAGCCATCAAGGCATATAAAATATATTCATATCGGTAGGATTTTTTACTTGTCATTAGGTCATTAGGGATGTATTCCAAATTTAACTGATATTTAAGTGAAAACAATCCGCTATAAAACCATAAAGAAATACCTTGACGTTGATAGCAAGGATATGGTTTTTTTAGTAGCCCGTACGGGAATCGAACCCGTGTTTCGTCCGTGAAAGGGACGCGTCCTAACCCCTAGACGAACGGGCCATTTTTTAAAAATTAATCAAATTCTTAAAATTTGGTTGGCAAAGATAATATATTTTTTACTTATTGCAAATTTTTTTAAAATAAAAAAACCTCTAAAAATACTTTTTAGAGGTTTTATGTAAAAAGTTACAGTTTATTTCTTTTCTGTTGCCTTAGTAGCATTCGATGGCACGCCTTTTTCGTTAATGGCCATGCGTGTTTTTTTCTTTGGCTCTGGTGCTTTTTCTTCAGTTTTTAGTGTTGCTTCTTCTGTTTTTTTATCACCTTCTTCTACTTTGCTTTTGTGCTCAGTTTCTACAGCTTCGGCTTTTTTATTTTTAACCGTTTTACTCTTTGTTGGCGTATCTTGAGCATTTGAAGCAAAACTAAATGCTAAACTAGCTGCTACTAATAAAATATGTTTTTTCATTGTGTTTTTAATTTAGATTAAAGATACAAAAAAAAAGTAGTCGTAACTCCGATTAGTTTTTTTTAACAGGAAAAAATAGTTTTAAAACCGTTCCTGGTTTTAAGTAATTGCAAGTGTCTGAATAATTGTTCCATTTTTTCAAAATCAGTGGATTCACTTCATAAAAATCAGCCAATTCTTTTATTGTTTCGTTTATGGTTACTGTGTGGGTTAATATTTTAACGCTATCTGGTACATTAGTTGATTCTGCCATCCCTAAATCAAGTGTATTCAATGCCGCTCCGTCTTCACCAATTAAATCGCGCATATACTCGCTGTATGCATCGTTAAAATTTTTTGGCAGCGAAAAAATATATTTTTTATTTGTAGGATTGGGTAATTTTTCTCCAACAAACCAAGGATTAAATATTTTAAGTGTGAGAACAGGACACTTCAATTTTGTTGCTAAAAATTTTAAGTTAGTGATACTGCTATCCACTTCAATTTTTGTGTAAGCAAGTTTAGATTTTGGTTTGAATTTTTTTCGTTTAATGCCAAAATTTTCTGGGTGCTCAAGCAGTGTTTTATAGGCTAGTATGCGGTAAACAAAGGCTTTGGTCTCGGCATTTAATTTTAAATCGTAATAATTATTTTTATTCTGATTTTTTAAGGCGCGCGATATACCACCTATACCCAAATTATATGCCGCAGCGGCCAAGGTATAATTATTAAATTCTTTATGTGCTTCTTTAAATAACTTGCATGCTGCTCTGGTTGATTTTTCTACATCATAACGTTCATCAACAAATTCATTAATTTCTAAATCATAATTTTGTGCCGAACTTTTTACCAATTGCCAAAATCCAACTGCGCCAGCTGGTGACACAACATTAGATAAATGACTTTCTATAACTGCTACGTACTTAAAATCAGTTGGCACATTTTCTTCTTTTAAAATTGGCTCTATGTAAGGAAACCAACGTTCTGCTTTTGTGAAAATTAGGGCAGCGTTATTTTTCCAATTCGCAGTGCTTAAAAATTCTTCTTCAATGTTTTTTTTAATCTCTAAATTATTTGCAGGAATTGCCTCGCCGCAAAAGTTGAGGTTTTTAGGAATATTAATTCCAATTACAAAATCATTATTGTTTTTGTAAGCGAGTTCATTTTTTGAGTTAAAATTTATAAAAATTTTAATAATTACGTAAATACTCGTAATTAAAACAAGAGCAATTACATATTGCAACAGTAATTTTTGTTTTATGTAATTAATCGTATTGGTTAAAAGTCTATTCAAACCTTTTTATATATTGTATTAATAAAGAGGGCTGCAAATACTAATAGAACATAGCAAATAGAAATTATTAGGAGTAAAAGAGTAGAATTAAAAACAAGTTGATACGCCAAAATAATTGCAATTAAGGCGATGAAGAAATAGAGTAGTGCAATTTTTTTTTCTGTAATTCCTTTAAAAAATAAATGATGTGTTGTGTGATCTTTTCCTCCAATAAAAGGAGAATTTCCTGCACGCATTCTATTAATTATAACGGTAAACGTATCGGTAAGTGGAATTAAAAATACCAAACAAACAATAACAATATTATGTAAATTGTAAACTGGAGGGCAGCAAGGTGTAACATTCCAGCAATAATTGATGCCGAGCGTTCCTAAAAAAATACCTAAAAACTGACTTCCTGTATCGCCCATAAACATTTTTGATGGATGAAAATTAAAAATTAAGAAACCGCAGAGCGCACCAAGTAAACAAATACAAAGTATGTTGGATACGCTATTTGTGTTAAATAATGAAATATTTGCTGCTACTCCAAATAATAAAACACAAATTGAAACTACCGTTGTAATTCCATCCATATTATCGAGCATATTTATCGAATTCATAATACCAACTATCCAAATAATGGTTAGGAGATAGTTTAGGTATTGATTTTGAAAAATGGAAATGGAGTGCCCTGAAACTATTATTACAATTGCGCATACAATTTGAGTAATAAATTTTAAAAGCGGCTGTGTATTAAAGGCATCATCTGCCAGTCCCATTAAAAAAGCTAAGGTACAAGCAATTAACAAGCCTGCACTTTCTAAACTTAAACCTAAGTTACCTGTTGGTTTTAGTAGCGAAAAAATGATAGCGAACAAAAAGATAAAATAAAAGCTAATACCTCCTAAACTCGGTTTGTGCTTTGGATTCCAACGTACTTGATTGGCATCTTTATTTCGAATACCTAATGTTTGCGCAAATTTTAGAAGTATAAAATTTATAAGTACTGAAAAAATAAAACAGGCAAAAAACGATAGAGTAAGTATTAAATGCGGGCTTATTTTCATTTTAAAATTTAAAATAAACTTTCAAAGGAGTTGAAGTTTTTTCCTTGTAAATCTTTTTCAGATAGCAGCGGATTCTCAAAATTCCATTCAATGCCAATTGTTTTATCATTCCATAAAATACAATCTTCTGAAGCTTTATTGTATAGGTTTGTACATTTGTAAGAAAAAATGGTATCATTCTCTAGCGTTAAAAATCCGTGTGCAAATCCTTCAGGAATGTACATCATTGTTTTGTTTTTTTCTGATAATTCCATGCCAAACCATTGCCCGTAGGTTGGTGAATTTTTTCTGATATCAACACCAACATCATATACAGCGCCTTTAATAACTCTTACAAGTTTACCTTGAGCATACGGATTGTTTTGAAAATGCAAACCACGCAAAACACCCTTTTGTGATAAGGATTGATTATCCTGAACAAAATTTAGATTCAATCCAGCGTTTGCAAAATGCAAATTGCTGTAACTCTCAAAAAAATGTCCTCTTGCATCTTCAAATACTTTTGGTTGAATTACAAATAAACCTTTTAGTTTTGTTTCTTTAAATTCCATATACTTTTTTTCTTTTTTGTTTCATCATCGCTATAATAGCCACCACCATAGCCATAGCCATAGCCGTAACCATAGCCATAGTTATAGCTGTAAATACTCTTTGTAATATCAACATCATTAAGTACAACCCCAAGTTTATCTATTTTGTTTTCATTTTTTAATTTATCCAAAACCTGTGTAAACATTTTTTTAGAGTAACCAGCTCTAAACACATAAATTGGGTAATCTGCTTTTTGAATTGTAGCAATACCATCGGTTACTAAACCAACTGGTGCGTTATCTATAACTATATAATCAAATAGTTGCTTTAATTTTTCGAGGGTTTCTTCTAGTTTATCGCTCAGTATAAGCTCAGAAGGGTTTGGTGGAGTAGGCCCTGCGGTAATAAATTTAAGGCTTTCCATTGATGTATTGTTGAGGCAATCTTCAATTGTATTGTTTCCTGTTAAAATGGTGCTCATGCCTTTTGTGTTGCTTACTCCAAAACCTTTATGGATTTTTGGTTTTCGCATATCTAAATCAATAATAATAACTTTTTTATCGGTATAGGCTAAAATTCCAGCAATGTTAATCGCTACAAAGGTTTTACCTTCACCACTTATTGTTGAGGTTATTGATATTACTTTTTTACCTGGCTTACTATCAATAAAATTCAAATTTGTCCTAATGGAGCGAAATGCCTCGGTAATTAATGCTTTGGGATTTTTGTCTACAATTAATTGCGACACGGGAATGTTACTTTGATATTTTGGCACAATGCCTAACAAGGCAACATTACCACTTGAGAATTTAGTAATATCAGTTAAAGCATAAATTTTATTATGAAACAAATACCTTACAAATACCAGTAGTATTGAAAGTACAAACGCAACCATAAGCGCTAAGGTTAAAGAACTTTTTTTGTTTGGAGAGACAATTCCACCTAGTCCTTGTGCTTTTTCTAAAATAATATTTTTAGAAACGTAACCAGCTTTTGAAATTGAAAATTCTGTTTTCTTTTCAAGAAGCATGGTGTAATATTTTTCGCTAATTGTATACAAACGGCTCAGCCTTGAAAATTCAACTTCATCATCAGGGTTTTGATCAAACTTATTTTTGAAGCTAGAAGATTTTTCGAGTAAATTTTTGTATTTTGATTTGTACTTAAGGTTAACTGCATTTAAACTCTCAATAAGCAATTTACGTTGATTTTCTATTTGATAATTGAGTTGTTTTATGGATTCGGCATTTGGCGTAAGTTGATAGAGGGCATTTTCTTTTTCAATTAATAATTTTTGTATTGCTTGGGTTACTTCTTTAATTAAGTTTTCATATTCTGTGCCAGATATTAACGATAGCAACTGATAAATATCTATACTTTTATTTGTAGTTATGCTCGTTTGCACTTCGTTAATAATCTTCTCTTCCATTTCAACTTTTAATAATTGGTCTTCAATAGAAGTATAACGCATTAAATCTGAGTTTAAGGTTAAATCTTTATCGCCAAAGTTTTTTTCTTTTTTAAAGGTTTGTAAGTCGTTTTCAGTTTTTTTCAAATCGTTGTATACTGCGTTTAGTTGATTGTCAATAAAAGAAATAATATTTCGCGAACTCTCACTTTTGCGCTCAACGTCGTAGGTTAAAAATTCTTCGATAATAGCATTTACAATGTCGGTTGATTTTTGGGAATTGATATCTTGAACTTTTATAGTAATTGTTTTTGCTAAATCATTTAATAATTTCACGTCTAGCTTTGCTTGCAGACCTGAAGTTACTTCATCTATATCATTAACAATAAAATAAATTGCTTTATTTTCAGCGAATATTTGCGACGCATGATTTAGTTTAATTTCAGGATTAAAAAAAACATTGATGTCAAAATCAGGTGTTTTTAGCCATTGATTAATTAGTGCGTTGTACTTTGTACCATTAATGGTTAAGGTGCAATTTTTTTGGTTAGATGCCAATGAAACATAGACTTTTTTATTAGTAAGCGCATTTGTTTTGTTATTAATTTTTACAAGTATTGGCGATGCGTGGTAAAGCTCATTATTTTTAAATGTGCCTTCGCTAAAGTAGTTTACAGTGATATCAAGTTTTTCAACAACCCGTTTTAAAAAAACTTTAGAGCGTATTTGTTCAATTGCCTCGGCAATCAAATTTGTGTTGTTGGCGCTTTGCCCAATATTTAAAATTTCATCGGCTTTGTTTGCATTATTAATTTGAAGTATGGCTCTACTTTCATACACAGGCTGGCTGTAGCGCAAGTATAAAAATGCAAGCGTAACCGAAATGATAAAGAAGAAAAGAATAAAATACTTTAATTTTGAGAATAAGTAAAAAATAACACCAATATCTATATTCCCGCCTAATCTTTCGGTTATATCTTTTAGCTTATTATTGCCATCTTGTGTATTTGGTTGATTCAGCATTAACTCCCTAATCTATAAAATTGTAGTAATATCAAAACAGAGGTAATTAAAGTTAAGACTGGACCTATTTCGTTAGATAAAGTTCTAAACGGTCGGTAGCGTGGTTCAACATAAATAATATCGTTTGCTTGTACGGTTGATTTCCCTTGAGTAATACCGTCAATAGTTGATAAATCCATAAGATAAACTAAAGGTTTACTTTTATTGGATGGATTGTCTCGAATAAGTTTTACTTTGTAGGCCTTACCATCTTCTGTAATTCCGCCTGCACTGGCTATTACCTCCATAACAGAAGAATTATTATTTGTAACAGGAATAACTTTGGCAAGACCGCTATTGCCAGGAAACACGATTACGCGCTTGTTTAAAACTTTAAGATTAATAAAAGGGTTCACATAATACTTCGAGAATTTCTCTTCTAGTAATTTCTCAGCTTCTTTTACACTTAGGCCGGCCAGTGTTATTTGCCCAACAAGAGGCATTTTGGCAGTACCATCACTTGATATAATTACATCAATAAAAATGCCAGTTCCGGCAGTTGCAAAGCTTGCTGAAATTTCAACCAGTTTAAAGCCATCATTAGGCAGAATCCTGTATTGAAGAACATCATTTGGAGAAATTATGTAATCTTTTTGTGTTAGTGAATCAACAAATTTATCATATTCATAATTTTTTGGTGTTTTAAGCATTAAGTTAGATTTGAATACTTTGCAAGATGATAAAAGAAAAATTGACAAAAAGATTGAAACAAAATATTTCATATAATATTGAAAGGGTTTATTATTAACAAATATACATAATTATTAGGCTCGTAACGCTTTGTATTGGCGCATAATTGAAATTATTCATCTAAAACATTTCTATTTAGGATATTCAATTCTTGCATGATAGATAGTCATTAATCGTTTTTTAAATATCTTTTTTACAACGGTAATGTCTTTAAAGGTGATATCGGAATTGATTAATTGATTTTGCGAAATTTTGTAATCTATTATTTCATCTACAATATCGTTTATACTCAGTGCATCGTGTTGTTTTAAACTTCGCGATGCAGCTTCAACACCATCAGCCAGCATTAATACTGCTGTTTCTTTACTAAAAGGTATTGGTCCTCGGTACTTAAATTCATTTTTAATTTCTTCGGTTAACTCAGAGTTTTGTTTTTTGTATAAGTTTAAAAAGTAACCTACATGAGTAGTACCATGGTGTGTTCTTATAAAATCAATAATTGTTTCTGGTAATTTATTTTTCTTTGCCATTTCTATTCCAGCAATTACATGAGAAATAATAATCTTAGCACTCTCAAGCGGTTGCATTTCTTGGTGAGGGCTGTAATTGTTTCCTTGATTTTCTGTAAAAAACTTTGGATTTTTGATTTTACCGATATCATGGTACAACGCTCCGGTTCTCACCATTAAGGTATTTCCGCCAATATAGAAAATTGCTTCTTCGGCTAAATTTGCCACTTGTAAGCTGTGTTGAAAAGTGCCTGGTACCTCTTGCGAAAGTTGCCTCAGCAGCGGTTGATTCAAATCACATAACTCTAAGAGTCTAAAATCAGATATAAATCCAAATAATTTTTCTGACAAATAAATTAGTGGATACGATAATAGCACAAGCACAGAACTAATTACAAAAGGTAAATAATTACTTATTTTAGTAATGCTATTATAATTACCAAACATGAGTTGATACGAAACGAATACCAGTAGATAGACAATTAAAACGATTAGCGAAGCATTAAGAATCTGTTGTCTTTTTCGCATTTCTGCAATTGCAAAAAGTGTTATTATGCCAGCAATAATTTGAAGAATAATAAACTCATACGCATTAGGAAGATAAAAAGCGCAAATTAAAATTGCGAGTAAATGCGTAAAAAGTGCTGTTCTGCTATCAAAAAAAACACGAATAATAATTGGCAATACAGTAAACGGAATTGCTAAAATTAGCAAGTGGTATTTAAAACAAAAGTTGGTAATCACCACTTCAGTAAATAAACAAGCAAGTAAAAAAAATACTTGCTTATTTTGTCCAAATATAGTAGTTCTAAAAAACACCAAATAGCCGAGCAATAAGCCTAAAATGAGGCTCACCAAAACAAATTTTGCAAAAAGATTTAGGATACTTGATTTTTGCCCAGCCCTTTGTTGAAAATTATAATAATTAATTAAATACCTATTATTAGCAGTAAGGTTATCTCCATATTTTATTAATACATTTCCTTTTCTTAGAACAAAATTATAGGCCGATAAGGCTTTCATTTTTTCATTCAAAAAGTAGTTCGTTTTTTCTTTGTTTTGAAAGATTGAAATAGCCAAATAATTCGAAAAATTAATTGTATCAGTTTTTGGATGATGAGTCTTTATAAAATTAATGGCTGAGGATAGTGTAAAATAATTGTAATAGATTAATGGCTCGGCAAAATTACCGCTTAACAAAATCATTTTTTTATTTTTCCCATCTTCATCAATTTGTTCAATTATACCAGTTTTGTAAATACTATCAAAGCATCTAATCAACTCCTTTGTGTTTAGTTTATTTTTGAAGGTAGTTAATAAGTTGTTTTTTTTGAGTTTTAGTTCATCTGTTTTTTCCTCAAAAACAAGTGGGTTATTTTCTAAAATTTGCTGTTGTTCATTTTCCAGTTCTTTTTTTGATTTTGGAATCAGCAAATCTTCGTTAATAACCAAATCGTCATAATTCCAAACGGACTCGAACGGACCAACATTTATACTTTTTACAAGAAAACTTGGCAATAACCAAGCAATTATAAACGCAACGCACAGTGTAACTCCAATTTTAAAAACAAGATTATGTTTAGCTCTTAAAAATGTTAGAATTTTCATACAATAGCTAAAAGTAACTTTTATTAAGGCTATTAGCTAAATTGATGTATATTGTTTTTAACAAGCTTTTATTAATTGCTTTTTAAAATTAAAAAGTATATAATTGTATTAACAAATAAATTAGTATGATAGCAATTAATGAGGTTTATACCCACGAATTTCAATTCTCTCAAGAAGAAGTAAATCAATTTGCGCAAGTAACAGGTGATAAAAATCCAGTGCACACAGATGCGGAGTACGCAGCAAAAACAATGTTTAAGAAGCCAATCATGCATGGCATGTTAAGCGCAAGTTTATTCAGCAAAGTATTTGGCACACTTTTTCCTGGTGAAGGAACAATTTATTTAAAACAAAGTTTAAATTTTTTAAAGCCAATGTACGTAGATGTGGCTTATGAGGCTGTTTTTAAAGTAAAAGAAGTTATTAAAGAAAAAAATAGAGCAATAGTAGAAACTGTGATTAAGGATAAAAACTCAGGTTTGATTTGTACCAGCGGCGAGGCCACGGTAATGAACGTTGATAAAATTAAGTAATTAAATTATCCAAAACTTCTGTGTTCTACTTTGTTAAGTTCATCTGAACTTAATGATTTAAAATATTCATACGTAATTTTTAAACCTTCGGCACGTTTTACTTTTGGTTCCCAATTTAAAATTTCTTTTGCTTTAGAAATATCTGGGCGCCGTTGTTTTGGATCATCTTTTGGCAAAGGTTTACTAATTAATTTTTGATTAGCTCCAGTTAATTTTAAAATCTCCTCACCAAATTCTTTAATTGTTATTTCATCTGGATTACCAACATTTACAGGCAAATGATAGTTACTCAATAATAATCGGCAAATGCCTTCAACTAAATCATCTACAAAACAAAAACTACGAGTTTGACTTCCATCACCAAACATGGTTAAATTTTCGCCACGCAATGCTTGGCCAATAAATGCTGGTAACACACGCCCATCATTTAATCGCATACGTGGCCCATAAGTATTAAAAATTCTAACAATTCTTGTTTCTAAGCCATGCGCATCGTGGTAAGCCATGGCTAAGGCTTCCATAAAACGTTTGGCTTCGTCGTAGCAACCGCGTGGCCCAACAGGATTGACATTGCCCCAATACTCTTCGGTTTGAGGGTGCACGTGTGGGTCGCCATATACTTCGCTTGTAGAAGCAACCAATACACGAGCATTTTTTACACGCGCTAAACCTAAAACATTATGTGTACCCAACGAAGAAACTTTTAACGTTTGAATAGGAATTTTTAAATAATCTATTGGGCTAGCTGGCGATGCAAAATGTAGAATATAATCTAACTCACCAGGTACATGAATAAATTTAGAAACATCGTGGTGGTAAAATTCAAATTCTTTTAGTTTGAATAAATGTTCTATGTTTTTTAAATCGCCGGTAATTAAGTTATCCATGCCAATAACATGGTATCCTTCTTTTATAAATCGATCGCACAAATGTGAGCCTAAAAAGCCCGCTGCACCTGTTATTAAAACTCTTTTTTGCATATTGTTGATTAATTTCTTTATATACTTTTTATTTTCTGTAAAATCATTTTTTAACGATTACCTTGTTTTAACCCCAATACAATAATAATCAAAACCTAAATTTTTCATATCGTTTGTATCAAATATATTTCGCCCATCAAAAATTACTTTATTATTTAAGCGGGCTGCAACATCTGTAAAATTAGGTACTCTAAACTCAGGCCATTCGGTTACAATTAATAAAGCATCTGCATTATTCAAGGTATCATACATGTTGTTTGAATAAGAAATGGTATCGCCTAAAATACGTTGTGCCTCGTGTTGCGCTACCGGATCGTAAGCAACCACACTTGCTCCTGCTTTTAATAATTTTTCAATAATAACTAAGCTTGGTGCTTCGCGCATGTCATCTGTTTTAGGTTTAAAGGATAAGCCCCACAAAGCAAAGGTTTTTCCTTTTAGGTTATTGTTGAAATGGGTACGCACTTTATTAAACAGCACTTCTTTTTGCGAATCGTTCACTTCCTCAACCGCATTTAAAATACGCATATTATAATTATTTTCTTTTGCGGTTTTTATGAGTGCTTTTACATCTTTAGGAAAACAACTCCCACCATACCCAACACCGGGATAAATAAATTTATTTCCAATTCTTGTGTCGCTTCCAATGCCTTTACGAACCATGTTTACATCTGCACCCATAATTTCGCACAGGTTTGCAACATCGTTCATAAAACTAATTTTTGTAGCAAGCATAGCATTTGCGGCGTACTTAGTCATTTCTGCACTTGGTATATCCATAAAAATTATTGGATGTCCGTTTAACAAAAATGGTTTGTACAAACGTTTCATGATATCTTCTGCCTCAGCACTATCAATGCCTACAACAATTCTATCGGGTTTCATAAAATCTTCAATAGCCGCACCTTCTTTTAAAAATTCCGGATTGGATGAAACGTAATATTTTATTTTTACACCACGTTTATCCAATTGTGCTTGTAATGCATTCCTTACTTTTTCAGCAGTACCAACTGGTACAGTAGATTTTGTTACAACAACTAACGGTTTTTGCATATGCTCGCCAATAGCCGAGGCCACTGCTAAAACGTATTTTAAATCCGCACTTCCATCTTCATCAGGTGGTGTACCAACGGCAATAAAGGCAACTTCGGCATCTATTAAACTCTCTTGTAAAGAATTTGTAAAATGCAATCTGTTTTTTTGTACATTCCGCAGAACCATTTCTTCGAGTCCTGGTTCGTAAATTGGTAAAATACCTTTTTGTAAATTTTCAATTTTTTTAATGTCTATATCAACACATGTTACATCTACACCAACCTCGCTAAAGCAAGTGCCTGTAACCAAACCAACATATCCTGTTCCTATTACTGAAATTTTCATTTTACTAATTCTAATACGGTTGTTGTAATGTAATTTAAAGTTTCTTCATCTAATTCTGTATGCATTGGCAACGATAATACACAGGCGCATAATTTTTCTGTCACCGGAAAATCACCTGATTTGTATCTGTTACTTTTATAAGCATTTTGTTCGTGCAATGGAATAGGGTAGTATATCATTGCTGGCACGCCACGTTCTTGCAATTGCTCTCTTAATTTGGTTCTATCAACGTTTACAAGTTGTAAGGTGTATTGATGAAACACATGATTAGAGTGCTTTACGCGTGTTGGGATTTTTAATTTGGGATGATTAGCAAATGCTTTGTCATAAAAACTTGCGGCGCTGTTGCGGGCTGCAGCGTATTTATCCAAATGTTTTAATTTTGCATTTAATACAACGGCTTGTATTGTATCTAATCGTGAATTAACACCCAATACATCATGAACATACTGCACACTTTGCCCATGATGTGCAATCATTTTTAATTTTTTTGCAAGTACTTCATCATTGGTATAAATTGCGCCACCATCGCCATAACAGCCTAAATTTTTACTAGGGAAGAAGGATGTACAACCTATGGTACCAATAGTTCCGGCTTTTGCTTTAGTACCATTAGTAAAAATATAATCTGCGCCAATTGCTTGCGCCACATCTTCAATTACAAATAAATTATGTTTTTCTGCTAATGTCATTATGCGTTCCATATTGGCACATTGCCCAAATAAATGAACTGGCACAATGGCTTTTGTTTTGGGAGTAATCGCTTTTTCAATGGCTTCAACATCTATATCAAACGTATCAGGATATACATCTACTAAAACAGGTGTAAGTCCTAATAAACCTATCACTTCAGCAGTTGCAACATAAGTAAAACTTGCTGTAATAACTTCATCGCCAGGTTTTAAATCCAATGCCATCATTGCTATTTGCAACGCATCGGTACCGTTGGCACATGGTATAACGTGTTTTACGTTTAAGTATTTTTCTAAATTAGCCTGAAATTCTTTTACAGCTGGTCCGTTTATAAAAGCAGTTGTATTAATTACTTCTTGTATGCCAGAATCAATTTCTGATTTAATTTTTTCATATTGACTTTTTAAGTCAACCATTTGAATTTTTTTATTAAGCACCATATTAAAAATGAATAGCGAATATACGAATTAAAAACATTTGCTAAATTGTTCTTTAGTTCTAATTTAGACAAAAAACGGCGCCAACGCATTTGTGAACCATATCGGCACTTTACAGGGTCTGTTCGTGGTTTTATCAACACAAACCAAGGTTACTAAACCATCGTTTAATAACTCACCTTTTTGATTATGACATTCGTAAATAAAGGTTATTCTTACGCCAGTAAAATTTTCTTTAATTGTAGTTGTAATCGTTATTTCATCGTCGTAATAAGCTGGTTTTTTGTAATTAATTTTTAATTCGCTAACTGGTAATAAAATTCCTCTCTCTTCCACATCTTTATAACTAAAGCCTAATTGCCTAATTGCTTCAACACGGCCAACTTCGTAATACTGCGCATAAATACCGTAGTAGGCATAACCCATTTGATCGGTTTCGCCATACCGTACTCTTAATTTTGTTTTTGAAACTAACATATTAAAAAGTAAAGCTAAGATTAATTATTTCTGAAAAAAATTTGTTTCAATTACTTTTTAATAAATTTACCTTGCAATGAAAAAACATTTTTATTTTATAATTATAACCTTAGTTGGGTGTAATAAATTTTATTCTCCGGTTACAACCAACGCCTCACATGTTACGACTAACAAGGCAACTGCAAATTCTAGTTCGGATAAATTAATTTCTACCTACAAATTTAAAGTAGATAGTATTACAAACATAGTTATTGCAAAAAGCGATTCTGTTTTTACCAAAGATAATTACCCATCCACACTCGGCAATTTTTGCTGTGATGCATTACATTTTATTTCAAAAGAAAAATGCAGTTTAACACCAGATTTGGTAATACTTAATAAAGGCGGCTTGCGGATTAATTTACCTAAAGGAGATATAAAGGTAAAGACTATCTTTGAGTTGATGCCGTTTGAAAATGAATTGGTGGTATGCAAAGTAAGAGGCGAAGACATATTGAAATCATTGCCAACACTGCTTGAGAAGAAGGCAGCATTTTTTGGTTTTCAAATAACTGAATCAAAAGAAAAACAGGTTACTTGTAAAATAAATAACCAAACAATTAATCCAAACCAAATTTATTTAATTGCTACAAGCGATTATTTAGCCACTGGCGGCGATAATTACACCATGTTTCAAAATTCAAATTTTACAAACTGCAAAATAAAAATTAGAGATGCATTTATTGATTATTGCAAGCATTTCACCAATCAAAACAAATCTATAAAACCTTATTCCGATGAGCGCTACAAAACAATTAACTAGAAAGGATTTTATAAAATACGCGCTTGGTACAGGTGCTTCGTTAATGGCCTTACCAAGCTTTGCTCAAAATAATTTGTTGCAAGAAAAAGGTTTTACTACACTCACTATTCTTTACACAAATGACCAGCATAGTAGGATTGAACCATTTCCTGAAAACGACGCAAAATACCCAAACGAAGGAGGTTTTGCTAAACGCGCGTCAATAATTGAAGAGGTTAGAAAACAAAATAAAAATGTTTTGTTGTTAGATGCTGGCGATATTTTTCAAGGCACACCTTACTTTAATTATTACCAAGGCGAAGTAGAATACAAATTAATGAGCATGATGGGGTACGACGCCACAACCTTTGGTAATCATGATTTTGACTTAGGTTGCGCAAATGTAGTTAAGCAACAGCAGCACGCTAATTTTGATTTTATAAATTGTAATTATAATTTTTCTGCAACAGATTTGAATAAAAATAAAAAAATTAAAAACTATAAAATTTATAAAAAAGGTAATTTAAAAATTGGTGTACTTGGAGTTGGCATTGATTTAAACGGACTTGTGGATAAAAGACAAACGCAAGGATTAGAGTATTTGAATCCAATTGAGAAGGCAAATTATTATGCAAACATTTTAAAGAATGATGAAAAATGCGACTACGTGATTTGCTTATCGCACCTAGGATACACGTATCCAGATAAAAAAGTTTCGGATTGTGTTTTGGCAGAAGAAACAGAAAATATTGATTTAATTATCGGTGGTCATACGCATACTTTTTTAGAAAATTTAGTTGAGAAGAAAAATAAAATTGGGAAACTTGTGCAAATTACGCAAATGGGCTGGGCTGGTATTTGGTTAGGAAAAATAGAAATTACCTTCTCTTCTATTAATAAAAAATTATTACAAAACAATAGTCCGCACAAAATAAATTAGGGTAGAGTAAAAAATTTCTATCTACCAAATAAAAAATTTTAATTTTTATATATTTTTTTTCGGCTTTTTTTGTTGCAAACACAAATAATCGCATTATATTTACAAACACGAAATTGTTAACTATTACAAACAACAATATTTTAATAACTATTTAAAGAACATTTTAATAATCATGACGAAAGAAAAAACAGCAGAGCAGGTATGGAACAATTGCCTTGATATTATTAAAGATAACGTAAACCAACAAAATTTTAAAACATGGTTTGAACCAATAAAACCAATTAAGTTAGCAAATCAAGTTTTAACCATTCAAGTACCATCACAGTTTTTTTATGAATGGTTAGAAGAACATTACATAACATTAATCAAAAAAGTAATTAAAAAAGAATTAGGCGCCGAAGGAAAATTAGAATACAATATCATAATGGATAACGCTTCAGGAAAAACCGAAACGCCTATCACTTTTAAATTACCTAACATTAGTACCAATTTAAAAAATCCTCACGTGAACATGCCTATTGATGTTAATAACAGTTCAATTCGCAATCCGTTTGTAATTCCAGGTTTAAAAAAGGTACAAGTAGAATCGCAGTTAAATCCAAATTATAGTTTTGATAATTTTGTTGAAGGCGATTGTAATCGTTTGGCGAGAAGTGCTGGTTTTGCAGTTTCTCAAAAGCCAGGAGGAAATGCCTTTAACCCGTTATTATTGTACGGTGGAGTAGGTCTAGGAAAAACCCACTTAGCTCAAGCAATTGGCATTGAAGTGAAAAAGAATTTCCCGAATAAAACTGTACTTTACGTTCAGTCAGAAAAATTTATTACACAATTTATTGAAGCAACAAAAAATAATAACACAAATGATTTTATTCATTTCTATCAAATGATAGATGTGTTGATTATTGACGATGTACAATACTTTGCCGGTAAAGAAAAAACGCAAGATGTGTTTTTCCATATCTTCAACCATTTGCATCAATTAGGTAAACAAATTATTTTAACGGCAGATAGAGCTCCTGTTGATATTCAAGGAATTGAACAACGTTTATTGTCTCGTTTTAAATGGGGCTTAAGCGCAGATTTACAAGCACCTGCACTAGAAACTAGAATTGCTATCCTAGATAAAAAAGTATACAACGAAGGTATTCAATTACCAAAAGAAGTAAACGAATACTTGGCTTATAGTATTACCACAAATGTTAGAGAATTAGAAGGGGCTTTAATTTCATTATTAGCACAAAGTAGTTTAAATAAAAAAATAATTACTTTGGAGTTGGCTAAAAACATGATTGATAAGTTTGTAAAAAGCACAGCTCGTGAGGTTTCTATTGATTACATACAAAAAGTGGTTTGCGATTATTTTGATTTACAAATTGATACTATGAAATCAAAAACGCGTAAACGTGAAGTTGTACAAGCACGTCAAATAGCCATGTTTTTTGCGAAAAGTATGACCAAATCGAGCTTAGCAACCATAGGTATGCACTGCGGCGGAAAAGATCACGCAACCGTTTTGCACGCTTGCCGTACTGTAAATAATTTAATGGATACGGATAAACGTTTTAAAGCCTATATTGAAGAGTTAGAGAAAAAAATTAGTATTAGTAACTAGTTAACCTTAATAAGTTTAAGAGCCCTTCGATTTAACGAAGGGCTTTTTTGTTATTTTTATTTTTTGAGAATTCATTTAGTTGAAAAAAGTTCTAATAATAACATATTATTGGCCACCAAGCGGTGGTGCAGGGGTACAGCGTTGGTTAAAATTTGTAAAGTTTTTGCCTCAGTTTAATTGGCAACCTGTAGTTTATACCGCGCTTAATGGTGAGATGCCAGTTATTGATGAGAGTTTAGAAAAAGATATTCCTAATGAAGCAATAGTTCTGAAACAACCAATTTGGGAGCCTTACAGCTTGTATAAAAAATTTATTGGCAAGAAAAAAGATGAAAAAATAAACGCATCGTTTTTAAATGAAGGAAAAAAAACAGGCTTCACACAAAAAATAAGCGTATGGATACGCGGTAATTTTTTTATTCCAGACGCACGTAAATTTTGGATTAAACCAAGCACAAAATTTTTGTTAGATTACATAAGTAAAAATAAAATTGATTATATTATAAGTAGCGGACCACCGCACAGCATGCACTTAATAGCCTTAGGAATTAAAAAGAAGCTCCCAAACATTAAGTGGGTAGCCGATTTTAGAGATCCTTGGACAAACATAGATTTTTACGATAAATTAATGCTTACTGATTTTGCTGATAATAAACATAGAAAATTAGAAAAAGAAGTTTTAAAAAAGGCAGATGCCGTACTAAGTGTTGGTAAATACATAAGCCAAGAGTTTTTTGAAATTTATAACAGCGATAGGGGAACAAACCAAGATAAATTTTATACCATTACAAATGGATTTGATGAGAGTGACTTACAAAAAAAGGAAGTTATAAAAGATAAAAAATTTAGCATTTCGCATATTGGTACATTAGTAAAAGACCGTAACCCGCAAGTATTGTGGGAGGTATTGCGTGAAATGACTACTGAGGATGTTAATTTTGCAAATAGTTTAGAAATTAAATTTGTTGGTAAGGTTGATATTTTTGTAAATCAACAACTTGAAAAATTTGGACTTACAAAATATGTAAATAAAATTGCATACTTACCACATAACGAAGTAATAATAGAACAACAAAAATCGCGTGTGTTGTTGTTACTTGTAAACAATACACCCAATGCTAAAGGAATTTTAACTGGTAAATTTTTTGAATACCTGCAAGCCGGAGTACCAATAATTGCAATTGGTCCAGAGAAAGGTGAATTAGCAGAAATAATTGCTGAGACTAAATGTGGTGCAATTGTAGATTTTGATAATAAAGAAAAGTTAAAGCAAGTAATTCGTTTAATGAGCGATTATTTAAACGTTAATACATCTGAGGTAGTGAAAAATAATAGTTTGGTAAATTTATTCTTTGAGGCTGATGAAATATCCAAACAAAAACGAATTGAGAAATATGGTAGAAAAAGTTTAACACAAGAACTGGCAAAAATTTTAGAAGCGTTGTAACTAGCTAGGTAAAAAGCTTGTTATACCTACGCCACAACCTTTTTTACCATCTGTAAAGTAAAGCCCAATACAAAAATTACCAGTAGTTTGGCTCGTAAATTCAATACCATCGCGAATACGTTTAGATAGTTTGTCATAAGTTGATGCTACCAAAAACTCTTGCTTCATGTTATTATAAATGCAAATAACTAATCTACCTTCTAACTCAGCATTATCAAGAGCATAAAAACGGTATTTAACACCACTGTTTAATGTTACAGGAAAATATTGGAATTCAGGCGCATCTTTATTTTTCTTTTGTGAAATTTTGTATTCCTTAACCAAATGAAATTTTTTCAATTTCGTTAAGGCCTGCTCATAGAGTGCATCTAAATCGCAGCTATCTTTTTTAAAGGAACATAGTGAAGCAATTATTAAAATCGATAGTATTAACTTGTTTTTCATGGCTCTGTACTATTATTCTTATTTAATTAAATATTTATTTCTTATTGTTTCTAATTTATTCATTAACGAGGTAATGGTTTCTTTTTTATAATCTACAACAGTTTTAGACATATCAACAATAACAAGCTCTCCGTTTACTTCTTTGGTTTCAGGTGGCATAAACTCAGTTGTTATTTTAACTGCATCATAATCTACCTTTAAACCGTCAAAATCTGTTTTTAAATTTTTAAAGAAATCAACCTCTTGAAGTTTGCCCAAAATTAAGTTAATGTTTTCATATATAACTTTTTGTTCACCCACTTTTCGCTCAATTTCTACTTTTGGTTCTTTGGAATTAATTGATGAAAAAACATGCATCCCTTCAATCCAAGCACCAATTAAAATTAATATACTTTGCTCGCCTCTGTTTTGTTCTTTTAAAAAGTCATCTATTTTATTAAAATTTTTGGTTGACAGGTGAATTAAGGAATCCGCATTGCTTTTGTTTTTGGACATTTCTGACAATGTTTTGTAATCAAAAAATTGTCCAACTTTTAATTTTTCGGCCACATTGCTTAAACAGTCCAAGTACTCCACTGAATACAGAATTTTATTATTTAAGTTGATATAACCTAAATCTACACCATAAGCGCCAAAGCCCATTGCAAGGGTATAATTATCCTCAAATTTATTTTTAGCATCGCTAGGTAAAAGAACCTCTTTAGAAAATCCAATTTTTGAGCTTGTAATGATATTTGCAATTTCAATTGGTTGTGGCAAAGTTCTAATCATTTCATTTATCACATCTTTTGAAATGCTAATAGTTTGTACAGGTGCAATTTTGTTTAAATCTTGTTTTGCTTTATTTTCATCGTCTGTTTCTGAGCCACAAGAACTCAAAACAATTGGAGTTAAGCATAGTAGAATTAATTTTTTAATGGACATGATTTTTATTTTTGGTTGGTTTAAATGTAATGATTTTTTTAAATAAATCGAAATACAGAATTAAGAATATCAGGATGTTAAACATCCAAATAACAAAAAGATTTACAACAAAAGTAGATTGTTGCTTACCAAATAAAAATTTGTTAGCTGCGTAAAAATGCGCGTTGTAAGAGAAAAATTTATTTGGCTTTACAAGATCTTTATAAACAGGATCAAAAATTTGAATTAACGAATTTGAAGCACTATCAAATTCTATTCTGCTTTTTTCATTATTAGCGGTTACAATATCAATTAAGTTTTTGTTGGTGTATTTGTATTCTAAATCTTTAAATTCTTTAATGGTTAATTTATTTTTTTCGCAATATTCTTTAATTAAAATTTCTTTCTTTTGCCTTAATTCGTTTAAGCGCAAACTGTATAGAGATTTGAATTCTTCAAATAATTTTTCTCGTTTTACATTCGAGAAAATGATGAGTCCGTAGTTATCCTTAAAATACTCAACCTCATCTTCAATACTTTTGTCAAGAAGTTTTTGGAAAATTGCCTTTTCTTTATCACTTATATTATCGTTCAAAATTAATTCTTGGTATTCTTCTAATTTTGGTAATACATAGGAAACTTTGTAATTTAATTTACTCTCAATTTTATTTACGTAGTAAAAGTTTTTTTCATAATCGTTAGTTTTAAATGCCTCAACAGCCATAGCCTCATAAGCCCAGCGCGATATCATGCCATTAGAAATTGCTGGTACATCGTACTTACTGCCGCCCATGTATTCATTTAACGTTGAAAATTTAAACATGGCACCACCTAATATCATTTGAGGAATAATGATAAGTGGAATTATAATGTAAATAGTAACCGGTGAGTTGAAAGTTGAGGATAGAATTAGCCCAACTAAATTGGCGAAACAAAAAACAGAGTAAAGAATTATTAAGAAAGGTAAAAATGGAATACTAATTTTTAATATCATAAATCCAATTACCGAAAATAAAAGGGCTTGTATTAAAGAAACAGTAAATAGAATAATTACCTTAGATTTTAAATAAGCAAATTTGCTGAGGTTTAAGAATTTTTCGCGTTTTAGTATTTTTTGGTCTTTATAAATTTCTTCGGCACTAATGGTTAATCCAATCAATAAAGCCACTACAATCGACATGAAAAAGAACGCAGGTATATTTGAGTTTTCGTGGTAGCTGTATTCTTTAATTAAATTATTGTCGCTGTGTTTAATAAACAATGCAAGTATTAGGGCTAGGGCAGGAGTTTCTAATAAATTTATAAGCAAATATTGTTTGTTAGAAATTTTGCAAGCTAAATCGCGTTTAATAAAAATTAGTAATTGTTTTAAGCGATTGGGTGTTTGTTTTGCGTAATTGGTTTCAGGGTTTTTATTTTGTGTATGCTCAAGTTTGTGCGAATTTTGATACATTTCGTACCAATCTTTAGGCATTAATCTTCTGCTTTCTGTTGTTTCTCCATATTCGTTAACCTCTTTTGCTTCAATTAAATTAAACATAAGCTCGGGGTTTACATTACCGCAACTATCACACTCTCCAATATCTTGATTAAGTTGATTGGTTGCTTTTTTAAAGTACATAATGCCTTCAATAGGATTACCGTAATAGATTGGGAAACCACCAACATCAAGCAACAACAGCTTATCAAACATTTTATAAATGTCGGATGACGGCTGATGTATAACAACAAAAATTAATTTTCCTTTTTGAGAAAGTTGTTTTAGCAAATCCATCACATTCTCGCTATCTCTGCTCGATAAACCTGACGTCGGTTCGTCAACAAATAGTACGGCGGGTTCTCTTATTAACTCTAAAGCAATATTTAAACGTTTACGTTGGCCACCGCTTATTTTTTTATTGAGTGGACTACCAACTACTATGTTTTTTATTTCAAGCAATCCTAGGCTATCTAACGTTGTACAAACTGCCTTATCTAATTGTTCGTGCGATTTATCTTTAAAGCAAAGTTGCGCATTGTAATATAAATTTTGGTAAACAGAGAGTTCCTCAAACAATAAATCGTCTTGAGAAATGTAGCCAATAACACCTTCAATTTTATGTTTTTCCTTGTGAATGGTTATTCCATTAATTGTTACTTCACCTTTGCTTGGTTTTTCATTTCCGCAAAGTACGTTTAACAAGGTAGTTTTTCCGCTACCACTTGCTCCCATTATCCCAAACAATGTATTCGATTTTTCATCAAGGTTAACATTGTTAAGTGCTACTTTTCCGTTAGGGAAAGTGAACTCTAAACCTTTTACTTGAAAAAATAATTGTGTGGTTTGAAACTCGTTGCTAAAGTAGTTTATTAGCTCGCTGTAATACTTTGTGCCTTGAGGTAAACGAATGGTGCTACCAGGAGCTAGGTTATATACTGTTTTGCGCTTAATTGGTAAGCCGTTTAAGAATAATTCGTTTTCGCCTTCGTATCTAAAGAAATATAGATTTACACTTTGTACTTTGCACACAAGCAAAAAACCATCCAAGCCATGCGCGTGCACATGGTTTAATCCACCAACGTAATTTAGAGTAACGATTTCTTTATCATCTAATACTAATAAATCGTTTAACTCTAAACCATAGGCATCTTCGGTAGTAACAAAAAAGTTAATCGATTTTTTTTCGATTTCGTGGATGTTAAACACAGTTGCAACAGTATCAATAATTGCAAGGCGTTGCGTTGTAAATTCGTTATTAGTTTTAATTAATTCATAAAGCCTTATTAATACTACTACTTTTTGTTTTTGATCGAGTGTTTTATTTATTTTTTTGCAAATTGCAAGGGTTTTAACTGAATCTAATACAGAGGTGAGCTTTGGTTTTTCGTCTTTCTCTTTCTCTTCTCCTGAGTTTGCTTTGGCTTCTTTTTCTTTTCCAATTAAAAAGGTATCGTAGAGTTCTAAATATTCTACAACTTTATTTTTGGCAACTTGATTTTTTAAAAAGGATTCAATAAAAAGCCTATGCTTGGCAGAAGCACCAGTATCTTGTTTTGCAATAATTGCAAACAACTGCATAAGGGCTTTTAGAATTTCATCACTCATGGCAGTGGTTAATAATTAATACGATTTTGACTCGAAAGGTAAACTCACCAATTCCGAAAATTCTTCGCCTGCTTCTAGCATGTCCTCATCATTCGAATCATACATCCAAATAATTTTAATTGCCACGCCTTTTTCTGAAGAAACTTCATCTAATAACATTAATATATCTAACAAAATTTTTGATGATGCTGTGTTAAAATATTCCAGCTTAATTTCCATTTGCATGTCTTTAGGATTTTCTCCAAATTTTGCGAGCCATTCCATAGTTGGTTTATAAAATGTATTTACGTCTTCAGGCAAAGATCTACCTGAGAAAGAGTAAATATTATTAACGCTATCTAAGGTGATAGCTGGCGTGTCTTCTGTTCCTGCAATGATATAAGGTTCCATAGTTATTTAGTTATTTTTAGTTGGTTGTTTTAGTTATTCTGCAAAGTAATATGAAGTAAGATACATCAGCGTTTATTTCATCAAATTGAAATTCGATTTTATTTTCACTTTTACGCGCCATATCTACAAATCCTAAGCCAGCACCACCAACATCTGAAATGGTTGAGTTTAGGCGTAATTGTTTAAATAATTCTTTTAGTCCTTCTTTGTCTTTGCTATTAATTAAATTAATTTTTTCTGTTAATGCGGCAATTGCGTGGTTTTTGATGAGGTTACCGCTTGTAATAAAAACGTCTTCTTCGTTTTCGCCAACTAGGAAGATTGCATTTTTTTGAATTTCAGAATCAACAAATTGGTGCTTACAAATATTTTGTAATACTTCAACCATAATGTTATAGGCTTTCTTTTTCACACCAGAATCTAATCCCTCTGAATCGAAATTTCTTTCGGTCATTGCCAAAACACTTTTTGTTACTTCTTGATTAAATTCACCTTCGTAAACCAACACCAAGTCTTCACTCTGCATGGATTGGTGAAATGATACTATATCTTTTAAAGGAATTGCCATAATTAATTACTTGGTTTTACTAGGGTTCTTAAAACAAAATACGATAAATTATCATTAAAGGATTCAAAATGATAATCTAATTTATTTCCTGATTTTTTTGCTATATCAATTAGTCCTAGGCCTGCGGTGCCTTTTTCGCTTAGGCGGTTGCTTAATAGAATTTCTTTATACATTTCGCTTAATTCATCTTTAGAGGCGTGATTAACCGTTTCGATTTTGTTTTTTATATCGTTAACAGATTCATTTGTAATAAGATTGGAGCTATATATTGCAAAATCATTTTGATCACGACCAATCATAATTAATCCATATTTTGATTGATTTTCGTGCGCTTGACCATGGTGACTTATGTTTTGCAAACACTCTACCATAATATTAAATACTTTTTTCTTCAGACTAATTTCTGTCCCGTCTAATTCTAATTTTTTTTCTGTAAGCGCCAAAATACCTTTAATAATATCTTGGCTTATATCGCCTTTATAGGTGAGCAAAAATTTATGTTCGTTCATTTTTGTTCCTATTGCTTTTACAAAGTTTAAGTTACTTTTGCTCATATTTTTTTTGATATTTTTTTAATGGTGTATCCTGATGCCTCAGATATTGAGAGGATAATGTCTTCCATATCTTCATCTTCTTTTGAGGTTAAACTCCATTCACATATAATTTGTGAGGTATTTAGGTTATTATAATCTAAGCATTTTTTGCAAAAATCCATTAGCATTTTCACACTTGAACTATTTAAAAAGTCAATTTGTATGTCAATTAAAATATTTTTTTCAGAGGCGTAATTTTGCAATTCTTTAAAAAAGAAATCAAATGCAGGGGTGTATACTAAGAACACATTTTCAGGCAATGAGTTGCCTTTAAAAGAAAAAATATTATTTTCAAAATCAAACAAAATTTCGGGATTAGAATCTGTTTTTTCAAGAAAAAATTTGTTACTCATGGTGTTCAATTAATCGTTTTGTTGAATGTATAGGCAATAAATGTAAACTTATTTTGATAACAAAAGATAAAATTAATCTAAATGAAGTATTAATTTATTAATTAGCTTTCAGCTTCATCTTCAAACTGTACTTCAATTTCAAAATTACTAGCACTTTTTATTGTTTTAATGTTTTCAATCATATTTTCATCCATACTGCTTTCTAATTTCCAAGTCCAAGTAATTCTAGCAAATTCGGCATCCTCATTAAAATCTTTAAATTGTTTTGCTAATTCGTAATACAATTTTAGGGTAGTGCTATTTAGGTAATCTACTTCAAAATAAACGTGAATATTTTGTTTGATATGTTTTGATTCGTTTAAGAAAATTTTTAGCCATTCAAAAACAGGTTTATAAAACTCAGCAACATTTTCGGGGTAAGAGCGACCAATAACACTGAAAATATCTTGTTTAGGGTCAAAATTTATTTCGGGAGTGAAAACTGTAGAGGCTATTTTTAATGCTGCTTGCATGCTATTTATTGAAGAATTCCTAGTACGAATTGAGTATTATAAAGTACTAAATATACGAATAATTTTATGCTTTAGATGAAATTGGTAATTATAATAAGTTAAAGAAATTATAACAACTGTTTTATAATTTCTTCTACATTCAATCCATCTGCCTCGGCTTTGTAATTTCGTACAATTCTATGGCGTAAAATAGGCGTTGCAATTGCCTTTACATCTTCAATATCTGGGCTAAATTTGCCTCGAACGGCTGCATGGCATTTGGCACCAATAATTAAGTATTGCGAAGCACGCGGCCCTGCGCCCCATTGTAAATATTTTTTGGTAACCTCGCTGCTAAATTCGCTGTTGGCACGGGTTTTGTTTACAAGTTTAACCGCGTATTCAATTACATTATCGGCTACCGGAATTTTACGAATTAAATCTTGAAAGAAAATAATTTCATCAGCGCTTAACACTTTATTAACCTTGGCTGAATTAACGGTTGTTGTTTGTTTTACTACCTGCAATTCTTCAGCAAAACTTGGGTAATCTAACCAAACGTTGAACATAAACCTATCAAGTTGTGCTTCTGGCAAGGGATACGTTCCTTCTTGTTCAATTGGATTTTGTGTTGCGAGTACAAAAAATGGATTATCTAAAATGTATTTTTTTCCACCTGCGGTAACTTGTTTTTCTTGCATGGCTTCTAACAAAGCTGCTTGGGTTTTTGGTGGCGTACGGTTAATTTCATCGGCCAAAATAATACTGCTAAATAAAGGACCTTTTATGAATTTAAAATTGCGCTGTTCGTCTAAAATTTCGCTACCAATAATATCGCTTGGCATTAAATCGGGCGTAAATTGAATACGGTTAAAGCTTAAGCCCAGTGCATCTGCAATGGTATTCACCAATAATGTTTTTGCTAAGCCAGGCACACCAACTAATAAACAATGACCTTTACTAAAAATGGAGATTAAAACGTTTTTAATTGTTTCTTCTTGGCCTACAATAATTTTAGAAATTTCTTTGTTAAGTTCTTGGTATTTATGAACGAAAGCTTCTAAGGCTTCGGTATCGGATTTGAATTGCATAATTTTATTTAAAACCTAAAGATAAAAAAATTAAAAGACCCAAGTAATATTTTAGGAAAAATTAGTAAGTGGATTTTTTAGAACAAACGTCACAAATTATCTTTTTTTGTAAATAAAGGTCGCTCCGATGGAGCTTTAAGAAATACTATTTATGTTATTATAAACATATCGCTCCTACGGAGCTCGTGCGAAGTTCTTTGTTGATAGCCTAAGGATATTTTTATTGTGTAGGTATTAGCAAATCGCTTAAATTACAAATTAGCATACTAATACAGATGCTATTTATCGTTTAATTACTTATAAAAATCTACATTGCTTTGCGAATCGGAGGTAATGGTAATGTTTTTCTCAATTGTATAAATGCTTCCTTTTAAGGATTTGCTGCGCCAAACGCATGTGTAATTGCCAGGTTGTAAATTAAAGTTTTGTATGGTTTGGTTAGACAGGTTTGTAACCCATTCTAACTTACCATTCCGTTTCATCATAATACAGCCATCACCAGCCTCCAAAGCCTTTATTTGCAGAGTTCCTGCGTTTGGAATATCAATAATTTTTTGTTTGGCCTCTGCAATTGCAACAGCAGTATAATAAATACGTGGTAAGGTTAAAATTTCTAAATCGTATTTGCCAACAATTAACTTTTCTTGCATATTAAATGGCATTACATGAATAATTTTTGGATTTGAAGTCTCGCGCACAACAATTTTTACTTTTTCGTTGTAGTTGTAAACACCAGCAGGACGGTTGATGGATAGTGTTCCTTGCGGCACATCTAGCGGAATAACAGTGTGTTTACCTTGTGTTAGTTTTACTTCTTTACTTTCTACTGGCGGAATGGTGTTTGCAATTACCTTGTAGGTTGGATAATCATCAATGTAAAGCGTATCGGGATTATTTAAAACGTTTAGTGTATGAATAAAATTGTATTTATATGCTGCTTTCGAAACATCAATAAATGTTGTATTTACGTTGGTTTCTTGTGGTAAACTTTTTCCGTTTAATAAATTAACTTGTGCTGTTGTTTTATTTAATTTTTGTTGTTGAATTATTTTTTGAATGGAGCTAAATGTAGAATTATCTTCCATATCAAAATAAGTTCCAACGCATTCAAATGTTTTAATTTGTTCAGGGCTTAAGCCTATTCCAATAATAAAAGGTTTAAAAATTATGCCTTTTTCCATTAGTTTTTTTCTTGCTGCACAAGGGTCGCCGCCACACTCTTCAATACCATCAGTAATTAAAATTACAATGTTGTTTGCTTTTGTATCTGGAAAATCGTTGGCAGATTGGGTTAAAGAATGCTCAATTGGCGTAATACCTGTAGGTTTTGCCTCTAATACTTTTTGTTTTATTTGTGCTAAATTGTTTGCAGTAAATGGCACAATGAGTTTGCTGTCTTTGCAATCGCCTGGAGGGTATTTAACCGTATGGCCATACATACGCAATGCAAAGCTCATGCTTTTATCTTTGCTTAAACTATCAATAAATTTTACAAATAGTTTTTTTGCACCTTCCATGCGTGTAGTATTTTCAAACACTGCTTTCATACTATTGCTAGCGTCAAACACAAATAAAATACGTGTAGGTTTTGCTTTAGGTTTTGTTTGTGCATAAGTATTTATACAAGAAAAAAGGAATAAATAAAACACAAAATTTCTCATTCACATAAAATTAAGTTTTAAAATTGGATTAAGTCTTATAATGCACAATACTTATAAACGATACAGTTTTAGTAAAGTTAGAAATAATTGGGTCTGTTCATAAACTCAGTAGTTTTTTTACTTTACTTTTTTTCTTAGATAAAAAAAGTAACAAAAAAATCAAGTCGCCGCAAACGCCCGCCCGCACTTAATTTTTCTTGAAAATTCAATCGACGTAACTTTTATTTTGCCAAGAAAATTCTCGAAGGCAAAATAAAAAAACGACAAGCGCCCTCGATGAATTTTCAAAGAAAAATTAATTCTCGCCTAGCCAGCTCCGTGCGGCGACATGCCAGTGCACAAAATCCGTCATCTTCCAAAACGTGTAAAAAAGTAATCACTTTCAATAAATTAATGCAAACCTTTTTTATAAATTTATTAGCTTTTCTTTAATTTTACCTTGCAGAATTTTTTAATGTTTCAATTCTAAGCACAGCTATTGTTGACTTTTTTGGTATTTGAGCAAGCCCTAAATACTTTTAAAGTTTAGTAACAAGTTTGTATCCCCACCATTTCTTTAAAATAAAATAGTTGTTGTGTAATTTGTTTTTAGTTAAGTTTTCAAAAATTAATTGAATTTGTTGTGGAGCTAGCTGTATAGCATCATTAAGGGTTACACCGTGTTTTTGTATGTACCAACTTTGACACATTAAGTTGTGTTTTTTGTCAGCCTCTGTAATTTGTTGTTCTAATATGTGAGCGTTAAAATTCACCGATTCAAACGTTGCATTAGCGTGAGGATGGTCTAAACCTAATAAATGGCCAACTTCGTGAGGGACGGTTCTTTTATTTTTGTGAGAAATTATATCTGCAATAAAATTTTTGTTTATTTTCATTAACAAGCCTGTAAAATGGCTTTCCGCAACATTGTTATTTGTAACAGAATTACACATTGCTATCGTTGGATATAAGTATAACTGCTTTAAATTGTATTGGTAAAGTACCTTTATTGTTGCAAAACATGTTAAACCAAAGCGAGGTATTGTGTATGCGTATTCTATTTGTTTTTTTAAAGCAAGGGCAATTTCGTGTAAATTGAAGGTTTGTTGTGTTGCATTTATTAAAACAAAATGCAATTCTAATAAACTGTGTTCATTTTCTTGTTTTAGCAAAAACATTAGTTAGATTTTTTTATCTCTAAACCAAAATCCATTACAAGTGGCAAAGGATCGATTCTCATTCCTTGTTCAAAGCTAAAGGTGTATTTACCAGCTTGCGGGAATTTTACATTTTCTTTTACTGGAACTTTAAAATCGAAAATATCGCCTGCGCCGCTTCCGTGCCACTCGCCTTTATTATTTGCTAAAACTAGTTCCATTGTATCGCTCAAGGTTTTTCCATCGGGGTATTTGGTTGTAACAAATAAAAAAATATTGTTATAAGGATAGCTATCGGCGTGCCTAACCATTAATGATATGGTGTTGAGGTTTGTAACATCAGTAACATCAACATCAAACACCGCTTTGTTTTTAGAACTCCATTCATTGTTCTCAAAAGTAATGTATTTGCTATAAATTACATTTCTGTTACAAGAAAGCAACGACAGCGTGAGTGAGATTAAAAAATATGTTTTTAGTTTTCCTAACATTTAACTTGGAGGATTGTTATTAGTTGGTTTGTTATTTGGGTTATTGTTGTTGTTTGGTTTATTGTTTTGTTGATTTGGGTTAGGTTTGTGAGTGGGTTTGCGGTTTGGGTTATTATTTTTTGGACGGTGGTTGTTAGTAGTTTTATTATTTTCGTTTTTTGGCTGCTGTTTATTTTGCGCTTGAGGATTTGGTTTGCCTTCGCTTTTAACCTGGTTTTTTTGATTTGGATGTTGTTGAGGTTTTGGTCCTTGAGATTTGTTAGGATTCGGTTTTGGACCAGTATTGTTTTTGTTTTGTGGTTTGTTATTGTGCTTAGGGCGTTTATCAAAACGGGTTAAGCTATCTTGGCCAACTACGTTTTCAAAACTGTGTTCAATTACTTTTGCTTTTGTAGCTGGTTGAAATTGCAATTTAAAATCTTCCGCTACTTCGCCTTTTGCATTTGCCTCTAATACTTTTTTAACTTGTTCAATTGTTGCAGGAATAAAAACATCAGGTTCATCGCGATAAGTGAACCACATGGTGCGTTTAAAAATATCTGTTTTTTGTAAAAACACGTCGCCACGTTGTGTTTTTAGTTTTTTACCTTCTAAATCTGGAAATTCTTTTAATGCATCAACATAACTATCCAACTCATAATTTAAACAACATTTTAATTTACCACATTGACCCGCTAATTTTAGGGGATTTAAAGATAGTTGTTGGTAGCGTGCTGCGCTTGTACTTACGGTTCTAAAATCGGTAAGCCATGTGCTACAGCAAAGTTCTCTTCCGCAAGCGCCAATACCACCAAGGCGTGCGGCTTCTTGTCTGGCACCTATTTGACGCATTTCGATTCTTACTCCAAACTCGGTTGCTAGTACTTTAATTAGTTCTCTAAAATCTACCCGTGCTTCGGCTGTGTAATAAAAAATGGCTTTTGATTTGTCGCCTTGATATTCTACGTCGCTCAACTTCATTTCTAAACCAAGTTTTAAAGCAATGGTGCGGGCTTTGTACATCGAATCTACTTCTAAAGCTTGCGCTTCCTTCCATTTATCAATATCACTTTGTTTTGCCTTGCGGTAAATTTTTTTAATTTCTTCATTTCCAACATCAACATTGCGTTTTTTTAATTGTAAACGCACTAATTCCCCTGTTAGCGAAACAATTCCAATATCGTGTCCTGGTGAGGCTTCAACAGCAACAACATCACCTACATTTAAACTTAAATTATTTACATTTTTATAAAATTCTTTTCTCGAATTTTTAAAACGAATTTCTACAATATCAAAAGGTGCTTGTCCGCCAGGTAAACTCATGTTCCCCAACCAATCAAATACGTTTAATTTATTACAGCCACCGCCTGTACCACAAGAACCATTGTTATTACAGCCTTTTGGTATTCCATTACTTTCAGTACTACAGCCTCTTCCGGTGCTACATCCACTACATCCCATATCAAAAATTTATTAGGGTTAAATTTACGAATAAAAAAAGGCTTTTAAAAGCGCTGGGCTATTTTAATTAACAAAATTAGGTTAGTTTGTAACGTTCTTCAAAGCCTTTATTCCCTTGTAAACCGCCACTATGAATCACTAAAACCGAAGCGTTTAAAGGAATTTTTTCGATTAAAAGTAAATCATTTACTGCAAAAAAAAGTTTAGAAGTGTAAACATAATCAAGTGGAATGGAATGCTGTTTTATGAAGTTTTGTTGGAATAAAAATAGGTTTTCATTAAATTTTGCGTAACCATTTAGTGCGTAAGAATTAATTATGGCATTTGTGCTTGTCAATTCCTGAGAAAACACGTCGTTTCCTGAAACAGAAATTGGCAATTTATTAGAAGTGAGATAATTATTTACTTGTTCAACCAATTTGTTTTCGCCTTTTAAAACAGAGATTCCTATTACTTTTGAACGAGTGAAACATGATTTGAGTATACCTAAATAGGTGGTTGCAGTGCCACAGGCTGCAAAAATAAAGTCGTAATCTTTATTGAAATAATTTTGAATGGATTGGCAACCTTCAATACCGAGTTCATTATTTCCACCTTCAGGAATAAAATAGTAATTCGGATATTTTTCTTTTAGTTTAACCAGGTATTCATTTTCGGATTTTTGATTGTAAGTAGATCTGTCCTCAAAGAGCAATTGCATGTTATGTTGTTTTGCAAATTGTAAGGTTGGGCTAAAATTAGTTTCATCTACCCTACCTCTAATTACCCCAACACAATTAATTTTTTTTTCGTTACAAAATGCTGCGGTTGAGTAGATATGATTGGAATGGGCTCCACCAAAAGTTAAAACGCCTTCAGATTTTTCTGAAAGCGCCTTGTCAATATTTAGTTTTAACTTAAAAAACTTATTACCACCATAAAGTGGGTGTAAATTATCGAGTCTTAAAACATCAATTGCTGTGTTTTGAATTAGTATAGTTTGGGTAGAGACCACTTTTATCCTAATAATTCTTTTACCAACGCAGAAACAAGTTTATTATCAGCTTTACCTGCAAATGATTTACTTGCCACACCCATAACTTTGCCCATTTCGGCTGCTGATTTTGCACCAACTTGTTCAATTATTTTTTTAAGTTCTGCTTTTACTTCATCTTCGCTCATTTGTTTGGGTAAATATTCTTCCAACACGCTGGCTTGAAAAAGTTCAGCTTCTTCTAAATCAGGACGATTTTGTGTTTTATAAATCTCCGCACTATCTTTACGTTTTTTTACCTCTTTTTGAATGGCTTTGTTGGCACTGTCTTCCGTTAAGCCTTCGGGTGAAGTTTTTAATAATAACACTACAGATTTTATTGCACGTAAAGGCTCTAATTTTTTTGCATCTTTTGCAAGCATAGCCGTTTTAATATCGGCATTTATTCTTTCTTCTATGTTCATAATTTATTTTTAAGTTTTATTAATGTTGTAAAATTAAAAAAGCCACCCAATTAACGAGTGGCTTTTCTTATAAAGTTTTAATTTTTAGTGAGCAACCACAAATTTTCCTGTGCTTAATTTTTCTCCAGATTCTGCTTTAATGTTATAAAAGTAAACTCCAGGAGCCATGCAACATGTTTTAAAATTACAAGTGCCATTTGTAAATGTGTATGTATTTATTTTACGACCAGTTAAATCTGTAACATCAACGCTTGTAGCTTTATCGCTTGCAGTTGATAAAGTAATGTTTGTGTTAGCAGGGTTTGGGTAAACTAATAAATCGACTAAGTTGGCTGTATTAGCTTCTATACCTGTAGTGGTTAAATAATTAAAATCTACCAGAGCTGTTGTTTGAGTACTTAAACTACCAATGTTGGTTGTAGAAGTATTGATTATTAAAACTGGATTTTTTTTGCCAGGCACATAGTATTTATAATTTTCTTGCGTAACTGGTCCACTAAGTGCTGCTGTTATGGTGAAAATTTGTAGTGTTTTAACTCTTATAACGTTGGTGTAGGTTTTACCTGGCAATATTAATGTTCCTGTTGCATCTGCTAAAGTATTTGCATTTCCTTGAAAAGTGCCCGTATTACTTAATACAGATAAAGTACCGCTTATAGCATTAGAACTTGTTGAGTTTAAGCTCATTGGGTAAATCGCTTCAACTGCTCCAGATGTATAAGTAATCGTTCCTCCAAAAGCACCTAATTGGATATTACCACCATAATATTTTAAAAAGCTGGCAGTTGCTTCGTAATAGCTTGATTCGGTACCGTAATTGAGTACAACATTTGAAGGGTTGTAAGAAGTGTTCGTGTTTGTTAGGGCTGTGTGAGGGATTGCTGCATTTAAAGTAATATTGTTATAATTCCATACAGTTCCAGCGCCAGATGCTCCAGGGCTTAAAACACTTGGCGAAGTTACAGCCATGTTATAAGTATCTCCATTAGCTGGGGCGCTATTGGCTTGTGTTAACTGAGCGTTTGCATTAATAGTAAATGCTAAACCAGATAAAAGTAGAAGTTTTTTCATGTTTTTTAGTTTTGTTTGTTGCTAAATTAGTAATTATTTTAGACTGTTACGCATAAAAAGGAGAATTGGTTGGGTAAAAATCAGTCGAAAATGTTAAATTTTAAAACTCGCAATTTTTTGGTGTACGTGGAAAAGGAATTACATCTCTAATATTTGTCATACCAGTAACAAACAAAACCAAACGTTCAAAGCCTAAACCAAAGCCTGCGTGTTCGCAAGCGCCAAAACGGCGCGTATCTAAATACCAGTCTAATTCATGGGTAGATATGTTCATTTCGTTCATGCGCGTTACAAGCTTCTCTAAACGTTCTTCGCGCTGGCTACCACCAACAATTTCTCCAATACCAGGAAATAGAATATCCATGGCTCTTACCGTTTTTCCATCATCGTTTTGACGCATATAAAATGCTTTTATATACTTAGGATAATCCGTTAAAATAACTGGTTTTTTAAAATGTTTTTCAACCAAATAACGCTCATGCTCGCTTTGTAAATCAACACCCCATTCATTTACCAAATACTGAAATTTTTTCTTCTTGTTATGATTGCTTTCTTTTAAAATTTCTATTGCCTGGGTATAAGTTATTCGTTCGAAACTATTTTCTAAACAAAACTTTAATTTTTCTAATAAGGTAAATTCACTTCTGTCTTGCTGAGGTTTTTGTTTTTCTTCTTCGGCCAAACGCGTATTTAAAAATTCTAAATCTTCATAATTATTATCCCATGCGTATTTAATAACATATTTAAGCAGTTCTTCTGCCAAATCCATGTTGTCGTTTAAATCATAAAACGCCATTTCAGGTTCTATCATCCAAAATTCAGCTAAGTGGCGGGTGGTGTTACTGTTTTCTGCTCTAAACGTTGGCCCAAATGTATAAATATCGCTAAAGGCCATCGCAGCCAGTTCGCCTTCTAGTTGTCCACTAACAGTAAGGTTCGTGTTTTTTCCGAAAAAATCTTGTTTAAAATCTACATTACCATTTTCATCTTTTGGTGGGTTTGCTATATCAAAATTTGTAACCCTAAACATTTCTCCAGCACCTTCAGCATCGCTACTTGTAATAATTGGTGTGTGAATGTATACGAATCCTTTTTCGTTAAAAAATTTGTGAATGGCAAAAGCAAGTGCGTTTCGCAATCTAAAAACCGCCCCAAAGGTATTGGTCCTAAAGCGTAAGTGGGCAATTTCGCGCAAAAATTCTAAGCTGTGTTTTTTTGGTTGTAAAGGAAATTTTTCGGCATCGCTATCACCTAATATTTCAAGTGTTTTCGCAACTACTTCAACCGTTTGTCCTTTGCCTTGTGAAGCAATTAAAGTTCCTAGTATAGATAAGGCTGCGCCAGTTGTAATGCGTTTTAAAATTGTTTCATCTGTATTAGTAAAATCTACTACAATTTGTATATTGTTGTTTGTACTACCATCATTTAAAGCAATAAATTGATTGTTACGAAAAGTACGTACCCATCCTTTAATTAAAATATCTTGATTTGTAGGCGTAGTTTTTAATGCTTCTTTAACTCGTGTGCGTTTCATATAAAAAAATTGGAATGTAAAGATAGTGAAATTTAAAATTGGGGGAGTAATAAATTGATTGAAATTAGAACCGTCTGTAACAAACAGAAAACTAACAGGAACTTATATTTTCTTAATTACTTATTATTTAGTGAGAGGTAAAGAATTGATATATTTATTGTTTGAGCATAAAAGGAAAAATAGTTGATTTATTTAATTTGATTTTGAGAAAAATAAAAGCTAACAAAATTAAATATGTTTTATTTTTAATTTTTGGAATTTGGTTTTGGTTATGGCTTCCAAGCAAATTGTTTACTAAGCCTTATAGTACCGTTTTATTAGATGCAAACAATGAATTGCTTTGTGCTCATATTGCAGATGATGGGCAATGGCGTTTCCCAACAAGCGATAGTGTTCCTATAAAATTTAAATTGTGTATAACACATTTTGAGGATGAGTATTTTAGTTACCACCCTGGTGTAAATCCTGTTTCAATTGTAAAATCAATGAGTACAAATTTAAAATCAGGAAAAATAAAAAGTGGAGGAAGTACACTTACAATGCAGGTTGCGCGCATGATGCGAGGCAACAAAGAAAGAACCTATTTTCAAAAAATAATTGAAATGTTGTTGGCAATAAGAATCGAATGTTCTTATTCAAAAAAAAGTATTTTAAATTTATATTCTAGTAATGCACCTTATGGCAGTAACGTTGTTGGGCTTTCGGCAGCTAGTTGGCGTTATTTTGGGCGAAGTCAGTTTAAGTTATCGTGGGCAGAAAGTGCTTTGCTGGCAGTATTGCCAAATGCACCATCGCTAATTTATCCTGGAAAAAATCAAAGTTTATTGTTGCAAAAGAGAAATCGCCTACTTCAAAAATTACTAGCAAATAAAATAATTGATAAAGCAACCTATCAATTATCTATTGCAGAAGCTCTACCAACAAAGGCTTTTGCAATACCACAACACGCTCCGCATTTAATTGAGTATTGTATTAAAAAGGGATTAAAAGGAAAAATAATAAAATCAACCATAAATTTAAATTGGCAAACTAAAACAACGGAATTATTAAATAAACACATACAAGCTTTAGTAGGTAATCAAATTTTTAATGCGTGTGCTTTGGTTGCAGATGTTGAAACTGGCGAAATATTATCCTATGTTGGCAATAGTTCTAATTCAAAAAACGAGCATCAAAATTTCGTAGATATTATTCAGGCCTCAAGAAGCACAGGAAGTATATTAAAACCATTTTTGTATGCATTTATGTTAAACGAAAATAAAATTTTACCACGGGCATTAATTGATGATGTGCCAACACAGATAGGCAGTTATGGCCCAAAGAATTTTAACCTAACTTATGATGGTCTGGTGCCGGCTAACGAAGCAATAGCAAGGTCGTTAAACGTACCAGCAATAAAATTATTGCAGGAGTACGGTGCTGTTAAATTTCATCATCGCTTAAAAGAACTTGGTTTTAAAACATTTACAAAGCCAACAGCACATTATGGCTTATCATTAATACTTGGTGGGGGAGAGGCTACCCTGTTTGATATTGCAAGCGCTTACGCTGCAATAGGACGTAGTTTAAAAACATTCTCGAACGAAAGAAATAAATACGCAGAAAACAATTACAGAGATTTAACGTTTTTGAAACAAGAGTTTGTTGAACCAAAAGCAACCAAAACAAGTGATTTAATAAGTGCTGGTAGCACTTGGTTTACGTTTAAAGCAATGACAGAATTAATGCGACCTTCGGATTATGTTGGCTGGATGCAATTTTTAAACAAAACAAAAATAGCTTGGAAAACTGGTACCAGCTTTGGTTTCAGAGATGCTTGGGCAATTGGGTTAAACTCAAAATACATTGTTGCCGTTTGGGTTGGAAATGCTGATGGTGAAGGAAGGCCCGATTTAACAGGAACTGCCTGTGCTGCCCCGCTTATGTTTTCAATATTTAATACTTTGCCTAACAAACAATGGTATGTAAAACCTACAAGTAGTATTGTTCAAATAAAAGTTTGCAAGCAAAGTGGGTACAAAGCCACAGAGTATTGTACTGATGCAACTTTGCAAGAAGTTCCATTAGGAGGTGAACAAACAAAATTATGTAGCTACCATAAACTCATTACATTGGATGAATCAGGCATGTATCGGGTAAACAGTAATTGCTATGAGGTGCATAAAATGAAACAACAAAGTTGGTTCGTTGTGCCACCTTTACAAGAATACTATTTTAAACAAAAAAGTTTATTTTATAAGTCTTTACCGCCTTACTTACAGGGATGTTCGCCAGAAAATATAATTCATCAAATAGGAATAATTTACCCTCGCCAAGATTTTAAGATTTATGTTCCAATTGATGAAACCGAAAAAAAAAGCAAATGTATATTTAAAGCAACACACAAAAATAGCAATGCTACTTTGTTTTGGCATTTAGATGGAGAATATATTGGAAGCACTCAAAAGTTTCATGAAATGGCATCTTTGCCTGCTGTTGGAAATCATACGTTATTAGTAACCGATGAGGCTGGTGAATCAGCGCAAGTAAAATTTACTTTAATTGAGAAATAATAATACAAAGAGCATTATTTCTCTTTTTTAGGCAACTTACCAGGGTTGTATTCTTTCCATCCAGCAATATCACGTATTACAACTGATGCACAGGTTAAGCCAAATGCGGCAGGTAAGTACGATATTGTGCCGTAGGCGCTTCGTTTGTATTTGCTACCATCGGTGCGCATAATAGAATGTTTGGCGGCTGGTTCATCACTAAACACACATTTAATACCTTTAAAAATATTCATATAGCGCAATCTTTTTCTTACATAGTAAGCCATTGGACAAATATGTGTTTTTGCAATATCTACTACTTTTATGCGTGTTGGGTCCATTTTGCCACCAGCACCCATGCTGCTGATAATGCGTTGGTTGTTATAGTAGGCAGTTTGTAATAAATATAATTTTGGTGATATACTATCAATGGCATCAATTACATAAGTAAATTTTTGTTGTAGTAACACCTGCATTTCATCAGGGTTTTTAAAGGTATCAATTACATTTAATTCAACATCTGGGTTAATTAGTTTTATACGTTCGCCCATTAAATGTGCTTTGTTTAAGCCGTGTGTACTCGCTAAAGCTTGAAGTTGGCGGTTTCTATTTGTAGGGTCTACGGTATCTCCATCAATGATGGTCATTTTTCCTATGCCGCTTCTGGCAATGGCTTCGGCTGCATAAGAACCAACACCACCTAAACCAACAATTAAAACGTGTGCGTTGTTTAATTTCTCTAAACCTTTAGGTCCAACCAGTAGCGAGGTTCTCTCCATCCAAGTAGTATCCATGTTATTTTAGTTTTTCGTTGTTTTTGTGGCGTGTGCCATCGCGCACCGTTTTCTTTTCTAAATTTTTTTCGAGGGCATCCTCTAAATTAATATTGGTTTGGTTCGCCAAACAGAGGAGAACAAAAAGCACATCCGCCAATTCATCATCTAGTTTTTTTTCTTTATCACTTTCTTTTTCGTTTTGTTCACCGTATCTGCGTGCCATTATGCGTGCTACTTCGCCTACTTCCTCCATTAAGATGGCTGTATTGGTAAGTTCGTTAAAATACCTAATGCCGTATTCTTTAATCCACTTATCAACTTTATTTTGTGCTTCGGTTAGTGTCATAATTCATCTCCTGCTTCGTTACCCGACACCACTTTTCGTTTTGGCAATGGCGCTTTAATTTTATTTTTTTCAAAAGCAATTTTAATTTGGTTGTATAGTTCACTTGCAAGGTCAGCAGTATCGGCTGGTTTGCAATAAGGTTTTACATTTATAGCTACTGCCCCATCTGTAATTTTTCCTACAAAAATACCAGGTTCAAAATCTTTTAATACCTTTTCGTTTTGCACAACCACTTCTTTAATAATTTCTTTTACTTTATCAATATCGTTTTGAGTGCTTACAGTTAAGGCAATATCAATACGTAAGTTTCCGAATTTTGTGGTGTTTACAATAGTTCCGTTGCTTAAAGGGCCGTTTGGTAAAATAACAGTTTTATGATCAATAGTTAATAAAAGTGTATTAAAAATTTGAATCTCTTTTACCTCACCACTTTGCCCTTGCGCTTCAATTACATCGCCTACTTTAAAAGGTTTAAATATTAAAATCAAAACACCACCTGCAAAGTTTGATAGTGAGCCTTGTAAAGCTAAACCAACCGCTAAACCTGCTGCACCAAGTATGGTAACAAAGCTGGTTGTGCCTATTCCAATCATTCCGGCAACTGTAACAATTAATACAATTTTTAGCCCTATGCTAATTAAACTTTTTAAAAAGGTGCGCAAACTTATTTCAAGTTCGCGACGTTGCATGGCTTTATCAGCCAAGATAGAAATACGTTTAATTAACCATAAACCAATTATTAATACCAAGAGGGCGGCAACTAATTTTGGTGTAAAATCAACGAGTAAACTTTTTGCCTTAGCAATGTAATTGTCTACAACGCTGGTTTGGGTTAAAATTGTTTCTTTAACAGTGCTTACTGCGCTGTTAATTCCGGTGGGTGTTTGTGTTTGAAGTAAAAACATAATTACTTGTTAAAATTATTTATTATTTTCGACTCTAAAATTACTGAATAATGCACAAGTTGCTCCTATTAAATTTAATTTTTGTTTTTTTAGTTTGTGAATCAAAATCACAAGCAGATACTTCAAAAGTTGAAGCGCAGGACAGTATGCGTTGGAATACTAAAAAGTATCAAAAATTTAATGAAGTTTTAATTCTAGGTCTCTATACACAGTATCGAAATTTTGGAAATGAGTTTGTGCAAATCTCGAATAGAGATACGTTGGGATTTTCAACTCATAATTTCAATGCAGAGTCACGCTCTATAACAGGTATAGTTGTGAATTTTGATAAATTCAATTTTTCAGTTGGTTTAAGAAGTCAGCCTCAAAATAATAGTAATGGTAAAGGATTTACAAAAGTTTTTAATTTTGGATTTAACATAGGCGATAATTTTTGGGTGAACGAAACTTATTTTAGAAGATTTACCGGATTTTATAATAACAACACACCAAACTTTGATACAACATTTAAAAAAACGGGCGAGTATTATGTGCTACCAATTTTAAGAAGTACTCTTTTCAACAATAGATTTATGGCTTTTACCAATGCTGAAAATTTTTCGTACAAGGCAGGCTTTGGTTGCAACTACAGGCAATTAAAAAGCGCTGCAACTTGGATTTATGGTGGCAGTGTAAGTTATTTTTCACTTATAAATGATAGCGCAATTTTCCCAAAAAAAGTGCAATACCTATTTAATGAGTATGCTACTATGAATAAGTTTACAAGTTTTAATACTGGTGCCCAAGGCGGTGCAGCCATTACCTTGGTACTTTTTAAGGCTTGGTTTTTAAGTGGATATTTTACAGTTGGACCAGAAATTCAATGGCGCAATTATAGTTTTAATCCAGGAAACCGTGCCGTTACTTACTTGAATTGGAGTGGAACAGCGCGATTTAGTGCAGGCTTAAATTTAAAAAAGTGTTATTTAATTTTTTCTTTTTGTTCGGATTATAACACATTTAATAACTCAGTATTTAATTATAAAGTAAACTCTATTACTGGTAACCTTACTTATGGATGGCGCTTCCATCGACCAACCCCAGAGTTTTATAAGAAATTTAAAAAAACTAAATTGTACGCTCGTTTTTAAACATATTTTAATTTAAATGGTTTTATTTTCATGACCTATAGCTCCCTTAAAGATTGCATCAACTACCTCGAAAAAAACAATCAACTTATCCGGATAAAAGAAGAAGTTGACCCAAATTTAGAAATGAGTGCGATTCATTTAAAAGTATTTGAAGAAGGAGGCCCAGCGATTTTATTTGAGAAAATTAAAGGATGCAACTACCAAGCCGTTAGTAATTTATTTGGTACGTTAGAGCGTAGTAAACTAATTTTTGGAGATAAAATGCAAACCATGCAAACTTTGGTGCAATTAAGAAATAATCCAATGGAAGCCTTAAAAAGCCCGCTTAAACATATTAGCACGGCATTTGCTGCGTTTAGGGCGCTCCCAAAAAAAGTTAGTTTTGCCAAAGGCAATTTTGAAGAAATAAAAATTACAGATTTGCCGCTAATAAAGCATTGGCCTGATGATGGAGGAGCGTTTGTAACACTTCCTCAGGTTTACAGCGAAGACATTGATAAACCAGGCGTAATGCAAAGTAATTTGGGGATGTACCGCATACAGCTAAATGGTAACGACTACATAACAAATAAAGAAATAGGCTTGCATTATCAACTCCACCGTGGCATTGGTGTTCATCAAACCAAAACCAACACACAAAATAAGCCGTTAAAGGTTTCTATTTTTGTTGGTGGCCCGCCCAGCCATACCTTATCCGCAGTAATGCCTTTACCCGAAGGAATAAGCGAACTAACCTTTGCAGGCGCTTTAAACGGAAAACGATTTAGGTATGCTTACCAAGATGGTTATTGTATAAGTATTGACGCTGATTTTGTAATTACAGGAGAAATTTATCCAAACGAAAATAAGCCAGAAGGTCCATTTGGTGATCATTTAGGTTATTACAGTTTAAAGCATCCTTTCCCTTTAATGAAAGTGCATAAAGTGTATGCAAAAAAAGATGCGCTATGGGCTTTTACCGTTGTTGGCAGGCCTCCTCAAGAAGACACAGCTTTCGGTGCGCTGATTCATGAAATTAGCGGTAGTGCTATTCCGCACGAAATTAATGGTGTAAAAGAAATTCATGCGGTTGATGCAGCTGGGGTACACCCGTTGCTGTTAGCAGTTGGTAGTGAACGGTACACGCCATATTTACAAACCAAACGCCCGGCAGAGATTTTAACGCAAGCCAATCATATTTTAGGTAAAGGGCAATTGAGTTTGGCAAAATATTTATTTATTGCTGCTAGCGATGATAAAAATTTTAATTGCCACGACATAAAAAAATTCTTTGAATTTGTTTTTGAGCGAATAGATTTAAAGCGTGATTTACATTTTTATACCAACACCAGTATTGATACGTTGGATTATAGTGGCGAAGAAATAAATGCAGGAAGTAAATTAGTTGTTGCTGCTTGTGGCGATAAATTAAGAGAATTAGCAATACAAGTACCGAAATGTATTACTGAGTATTCGAAAATTAAAAATAGTTTGGTGTTAATAAATGGTGTATTGGCTATTGAAATCGATAAGTTTACAAATTACAAAACTGCTAAAGAAGAAATTGGAACACTTTGTAACGAATTAAAAACAAACAAAACTGAGTTGGATGGATTTGCTCAAATTATTATTTACGATGATTTTGTGTTTACAGATTTGCTAAAAGATTATTTGTGGATTACCTACACACGCAGTAACCCAAGCCACGATATTTATGGGATAGATGAGCGCTTTGAGAATAAACATTGGCAATGCAATGGTCCGATGATTATTGATGCACGAAAAAAACCGCACCATGCACCAGAACTAAAAGTGCTTGAAGGGACTAAAAAAAGTATTGAGCGATTTTTTTAACCTTTGATACGTTGGAAGGCGCTATAATTCGCTAATCAACTTTCTTAATACCGTCTAGGATTCTACATAAACTTTAAAATTATTCAGTATTGCTTGCCAACCAGCTTGTTGCAACTCGATTGAGTTTTCTGTTTCTGGTTCAAACGTCACGTTAACCGCTGTATTACCATTATTTTCAACAAACTCCACGGTAGCAGTTCTTCCTCCAAACTCATAAGTGAAACTTTCTTCTAATTTTACTTTCAGATAAACAGCTTCAAAATCAAATCCAAAACTTCCATCTTTGGCTTCCATTCTTGCAAAATATTTGCCACCAACTTTTAATTCGTTTGATGCGTTAGGGCAATGCCAACTTGGGTCAGCAAAATTCCATTTAATGATATGGTCTGGGTGAGTGTAATAATCCCATGTTTTTTGCTTTTCTGCAAATACAATTACTTTAACACAAATACTATTCGTTTCCATTTTATTTATTTTAATCGTTCTAGTTTTCCTTTTCGTTTCACTATGTTTTTATAATCCCACTGTATTTCAATCGATTTAGTGAGCCATCGTCTTAAATCACTACCATTTATTTGTGTAACGTTGGTATAAAAAACCGAGGCGTCTTTAAATTTTGCTCCAAGAACATCCAATCTTTCTTCTTCAAAATCAGCGCCACTCCAGAACATTAAACGAATTCCATTTTTTTGTTTACTGTAACCAACAATAGGATTACCTTTAATAAACCACACCGGATGTGCGTGCCAAATTTTATTTTCAGCTTCAGTTAAAACATTATTTATTTGATTCGCTAAATAATTACAAATCTTAATGTCTGCGGTAGTTTGCATTTCATTGTAAATACGTGTTTCAGAATTCATAACGATATTCTAATTACTTAAATTTGCCAACAAATCTGCCACTACAAAGGTACTACCTCCTACAAAAATTAAATCTTCTTTTTTGGCTTCTTTTTTTGCAGCTTTAAAACCTTCTATTACTGTTGGGTAGGCTTTTCCTTTTAGTTTACACGATTTAGCAACTGCTGTTAATTCATTGGCGTCTAAAGCCCTTGGTATATTGGCTTTTACGAAGTAATAATTTGCACTAGTTGGTAGTAGCACTAAAATTTTTGATATGTCTTTGTCGTTTACAACACCAAAAACAACATGTAATTTTTTGTAGGTAAGGTTCGAAATGTTTTCTATTACTTGTTTAATACCATCTTCATTGTGTCCGGTATCGGCAATTACAAGTGGTTTGGTAAATAGTGTTTGCCATCTCCCTGCAAAGCCTGTTGTACTGCAAACATTTTTCAAACCAGCCTCAATATGTTTTTCTTCAATTAAAAATCCGTCTTTCTCTAATTGTTTTATTACCAAAAGTACACCTAATAAATTTTTTACTTGATAGCTTCCTGTTAAATCTAAGGTATAGGTTTTGGTACTTAAATCACTTTTGTTTGTTACTTCAACTTTTAAATAATTTTTTACTAATTCAGTTTTTGTTACCTTTAAATATTTGTCAGCATAAACTAATTCTGATTTTAATTCTTTAGCTTTTTCGTGAAAAACCGGCGCGCTACCACTTTGGTACTGACTAACTATTGTTGGAATTCTGTGTTTAACAACGCCTGCTTTTTCTGAAGCTATTTTTGGCAAGGTATCGCCCAACAAGTTCATGTGGTCGAAACTTATATTGGTAATTAGCGAAACCATCGGTGTTATTACGTTTGTAGAATCTAATCTTCCACCCAAACCAACTTCAATAATTGCAACATCTACATCTTCGGCAACAAAATAATCAAACGCTAAAGCAACTGTCCATTCAAAAAAACTTGGCGCAATGGTTTCAAATTTTGTTTTGTATTTTTCTACAAATTCAACCACATAATTTTTTGAAATTAGTTTGCCGTTTATCTTAATTCGTTCTCTAAAATCAACCAAATGAGGTGAAGTGTATAAGCCTGTTTTATAACCTGCTTGTTGCAATACCGAGGCTATCATATGGCTACTACTGCCTTTACCATTGGTACCTGCAACATGGACACATTTTAATTTTTTATGAGGCTGGTTAAGTGCCTCCATCAGTTTTAAGGTGTTGTTAAGATTTGGCTTATATGCCGCTGCTCCAATGCGCTGAAACATTGGAAGTTGCTCAAATAAGTAATTCAATGTTTGCGGGTAGTTCATACTAATTTAAAGTTTTAGTCAAATGCAAAAATAAAAGTGATGGTGCCATGCTGCTCTTCAAACTTACCATCCACATTAAATTTTGTTGCCATGGCGGCCTTCATTGCTTTTTGTTTCAATGTAAAATCGTTGGTGGTGGTGCCGCGCCCGTTCGGGTTAGCCTCAATTACATTTCCTTCAGCATCTACGGTAATTTCTACAACCACCTTACCTTCTACTTTTGTATCATTTGGTAATTTTGGAGGCGTTACTAATTTTCGCCCTGATAAACTTACACCGTATTTGCTCGTTCCACCACCACCTGGTCCACCTGGCCCATCACCGCCATCACCAGGATTTTTACCTGTTCCATTTCCACCGTTTCCATTTTTAAATGGGTCGCCATCTGGGCTTCCATTTTGCCCGGCTTCTTTATTATCACCAATCCCACCGCCGTTTTTTCCACTTTCTTTTTTAAACTTTTCGGCTAATAATTCCGCAGCTGTTTTTGGTTTTACGGGTGTAATCACAGTTGTGTTTTTTTCAATCTTAGGTTTGTCTTCTACTTTTTTCTCGTCTGTTTTTTTCTCTTCTTTAATTTCAATATTACTATTAGGATCATTAATAATTTCCTCTGGCTTGGTTGGTGCTTCTTCTGCAACTACATCGGTTACTTTTCCTAAACTTCCGTATTCAACAAAATCGTTTCCTGCATCCATTGTTCCTAATGCTAACCCATCAGATCCTCCATCAGCAGCTTCGGGGAAAGGCGGGTTTTGAATTTTGAAATGTAAAATGATGAGCAATACGACAATGAGACTAAAAATACCTAAAGCAATTATTGCTGCAATGCCACGTTGATCTTTATGTTTATTTTGAACTGCTTGCATTATTTATTAGGCGCAGTTGCCAATACAGGTTTGCATTTTAATTTAATACTCAAAGTCATTATATCTGCAATAACTTGAATTGGTAAATCTCTATCTAAATGCATAAATAAAGTAGGGTCTAATGATTTGCTGCTAAACTGCGAAATCTCGGCTTCTAAATTTGTTTCAGCAATTTCTTTATTATTGATGTAATACTTTTTTTCTTTTGTAACTGCAAGGTGTATGGGTTTATCTTCTTTTAACAAGGTGGTTTTTGTGGTACTTTTAGCCAAATTAATTTTAATGCTGTTTGGGCTTACCATGGTTGATAAGATTAAGAAAAATAGCAACAAAAAAAACATGATATCGTTTAACGAATCGGTGCTTACTTCTGCTTCCCTATGTCTTTTACGCAATCCCATATATATTGTTTTGAATTCGTATCTTCCTTTTTTTAAAATTATTTAGTAGGTTCATTCAGCATATCTAAAAATTCTATTTGCGTGTCTTCTAGGCGATGTGCGAGTTTATCTAATTTTGTATTTACCCAGTGGTAACCAACAAAGGCAATTAAACCTACAATTAAACCACTACACGAACTAATCATTTTTTGGTATAAGCCACTTGAAATGCCTTTAATTTCAACCGTTCCAGACTGGTTAATTTCGTAAAAAATAACAATTACACCAATAATGGTTCCTATAAAACCAAACAGTGGTGCAATACGACCAATAATATTTAATACGTTTAAATTCTTTTCCAATTTTGCTATTTCGTTGGCGCCGCTTTTATTTAACGATTCACGAATTTCTTCAATAGGTTGGCCTATTCTTGAAATGCCTTGTTCTAGCATTATACTCTCTGGTGTGTTATTGTTTTTGCATAAAGTTCTTGCATTTGCAATGTTACCAGAGTGAATTAATTCTTTTAAACTACCTACCAAATTATTCGTTTTTTTAGAAGCTTTGCTAATAACCAACAAGCGTTCTACAAGCACATAAATTGTTACCAAAAGCAAGATGGCTAAGGGAATCATGATTGGACCACCTTTAAAAACCATGCTCATAATAGAAATTTTTTCTACGGTAATTTCTTGTGCTGGTGCAACACTTTGTATACCTGTAACTGCTGGCGAGTTACTTAATGAATCAGCAACGTTGGCTAATGTGCTGGTACCAGTTTGTAAAATAAAATTTAACATACAATTTAATTGTTTTACGAAATTATTGTAAAAATTGCTGGTAAATCTTAATTCATGAAATGGTTTTGCACAGTTACTTGTTTATTATAACTACTAAAGGCTTAAAGGTTACAATAAAAAACAAAACACAAAGCAAACAGATAATGCCTTGTGTTTTAATTTAAGCTTCTAAGAAAACAGTTTATTATTTGTTTGCCATTTTAGGCACTTCCCTTGCCATTACGATAAATACTGGGAAGTGATCACTATATCCGGCTGTGTACTGACTTCCACTAAATGTTCTAAATGGATAACCTTTAAAGTTACCAAAATCGCTTCTTAAAAATGGTTTGTTAAAAATGCGCACATCATGATATTCCCAAGTTTTGAAATCACCTTTAGCGCAATTGGGACTTACAATTATTTGATCAAATAAATTCCAACTATCTTGCCAAGCCAAAGTACCTGTACCTTCTTTGAATGGCTTGTACATTGGATTAAAAAATTTATTTGGTTCCGGTTTTTTATAATCGTTATAAGTACCAATATTGTCTTTAATGCACACATTTACTGGGTCATCGTTAAAATCGCCCATAAAAACTACTTTTGCATTCGGGTTATTTTTCATTACGCTATCAGCAATTCTTCTAGCCACAAGAGCTGCGGCGTTTCTATTAGGTCGGCTAGCCTCCTCGCCACCACGTCTGCTTGGCCAATGGTTTACTAAAACAGTTAAAGGGTCGCCATAAAAATTGCCGCTTACAGCTAATATATCGCGTGTTGGGTGTGTGCTATCTGTTGGCAACACAACACGGTAACTAACCGACTTTGTAACTTTAAAATAATTTGGGTTGTATACAAAAGAAGGGTCTACACCACGTTTATCTGGCCCTTCAATATGCACTATTTGATAGTTTCTTGATTTAAGTCGTTTGCTGTTTACTAAATCTTGCACTACACTTTTATTTTCAATTTCGCATAGTCCCAAAATTGCTAAACCATCGGGGTTTGCATCTGTCCCCATTTTGCTAATTACTTCGCTTAGTCTATCAATCTTTGTCCAGTAGCGTTTTCCAACCCAGGCGTTTTTTCCGTCTGGCGTAAATTCATCGTCGTCCTTCAATTGATCGTTTAAAGTATCGTACAAGTTTTCAACATTCCAAAAACCTATTATTGCAAGGTTATAGTTCTTATTTTTATCTAACTTTTGTGCTATTGCAGAAATAGAAATTCCTAGGCTAATAAAGAATACAATTTTTTTCACGACATTAATTTTGGCAAAATTACTAATTAATTAAACAGTTTAGGTTTAATTAGAGTATTTAACAATTTAACAAATTATCTGCTCTAATTGTCAAAATTTGTTAATATTAATTTAACAAAACAAATTTAGTAAAGTTATATATTTGTGAGCCTTATAAAAAGTGAACACCCTAGAGGAGTTATTTATGGTTCTCGTATATAATAATCCAAAACCGCTTTTAAAAAAGTATTCACTATCCATGAAAAAAATTACTTTAATTAAAAATTTGCTTGGCTTAGGCGCTTGTCTAAGCTTTACGCAGTTAAACGCTCAGGTTGATACAAGCCATTTTGCTGGCAAAGATACAGCCAATTCAAACTTTAACATTCCAATTTTTAGCACCAGCGGTGCAGATGCAGATTCAGATATGGATCAGCAAGATGCTTCCGCTTTATTGCAATCGAGCCGCGATGTGTTTACTCAATTTGCTAGTTTTCAATTTGGTGCAGCACGCTATCGTATGCGCGGTTTACCTAACGAAAATCAAATAATAATGATTAATGGCGTTATGGTAAACAACCTTGAAAACGGTATGGGTAGCTGGAGTAGTTGGGGAGGCTTAAACGATGTTACCCGCTTTGTAGAAACCCGTTTTGGAAATACTTCCAGCAGATTAAACTTTGGTGGTGCAGGTGGGTACACGAATATAGACTCTAAAGCATCTTCATTTAGAAAAGGAACTAACGTATCTTATGCAAGCGCAAACAGAATTTTTAGACACCGAATGATGGTTACACATTCAACAGGTATGTTGAGCAATGGTTGGGCCTTTACAATGTCAGCCTCAACACGCCAAGGAAATCAAGTTTATATTCCAGGAACTTATTTTAACGCGAATGCGTTTTACTTAGGGATTGATAAGCAATTAAATGATAAACATTTATTGTCGTTAACAGCTTTTGGTGCGCCAATAGAGCAAGGCAGAGCAAGCACTACAATGAAAGAAGTTTACAACCTTGTTGGAGATAATTATTACAACAGTAACTGGGGTTACCAAAACGGAAAGGTTAGAAATGCCTCTGTAAGTAAAGTAAACAGACCAATGATTTTATTAAGCCATATTTATAATATTGATATTGCAACACGGCTTACAACATCTGTTTTTTATAATTTTGGTAAATCTTCTTTATCTGGCTTAAATTGGAACGATGCACCTAATGCACGCCCCGATTACTACCGCTATTTACCAAGTTGGTTTAATTTTATTAATGACCAAAATGGCGCTGCTACCGCAACTAATGCTTGGCAAAACGATGTAAATACACAACAAATTCCTTGGGATAAATTTATTGCCATGAATCAGGCTAATATTGCTTCACCGCAGCCAAACCAAGCTAATACAAACGAAACCAGAGCACGTTATATATTGGAAAACAGAATTGAAAATTTAAGCAATTTAGGTTTTAACACCGTTTTTAATAAACGTATTAATGATATGTTATTTTTATCGGCAGGTATAAATGCAAACATATACAAAAACAGAAGATACAAAGAAATTGAAGATTTATTAGGCGCAACTTTTTGGGTGGATGTTGACCAATTTGCTGATGGTTTAGGTGTAGATCCGTTATTAGCTCAAAATAATATTGATGAACCTAACAAAGCCATAAGAAAAGGCGATAAATTTGGGTATGATTATATTATGCACGTTAACCGTATGGAAGGTTGGGGACAAATAGAGTATAGTAAAGAAAGATTTGATACCTACTTTGGTTTAACAGTAAGCAATAGTAGTATTTGGCGCGAAGGTTTAGTTGCCAATGGAAAATTTCCAACTACTAGCGCTGGCGAGAGTAAAAAAGTGAATTACTTAAACTATGGTGCAAAAGGAGGATTAACTTACAAAATATCTGGAAGACACTTTATTACTGCTGATGCTAACTTTTTAACCAGAACACCTGAAATTATTAATATTTTTATTTCTCCTCGTGTTAGAAACGACCTTGTTGAAGGCGTTACACAAGAGCAAGTTATAAGTGGAGATATTAATTATTTAATAAAATATCCTACGCTTAAAGTTAGAGCAACGTATTATTACGCACAAGTGAACAACCAAACACAGTTAAGAACTTATTGGAACGAAGAATTTAACAACTTTGTAAACTACATTACTACTGATGTAGACCAAACACACCAAGGTATTGAGTTAGGTGTAGAAAAAACAATTAAAACAGCTCACGTATTACAAGGTGCTTTAGGTTATGGTATTTTTTATTACAGCAATAATCCTATAGCTCAAGCATGGCAAGATAACAATGCAACAAAATTATTTGATAACAGAACCGTTTATTTTAAAAATTACAAAGTGGGAGGCTCTCCGCAAACGGTTGCCGGAATTGGTTACAAATACAATGGTAAAAAGTTTTGGTTTGCAGGTATTAATGCCAATTATTTTGCTGATACTTACTTGGAGCCAAACCCGGACAGAAGAACTAAAGAAGCAATTCAAACTTTTGTAGATGGCGACCCACAAATTGATGCAATTTTGAAACAAGAGAAATTAGATAATTATTTTTTAGTAAATTTAAATGCAGGTAAAAGCTGGAGAATTAAACGCAAATATTACCTAAGATTAAACGGTAGCATCAATAACTTGTTAAATAATAAAAACATAATTAACTGGGGTTTTGAATCGTTAAGATGGGAATTCTCATACTTAGAAAAATTCCCTAACAGATACCAATACATGCCAGGTACAACTTATATGGCAACAATTAACTTTAGCTTTTAATTAACATGAAAAAAATGAATTTTAAATTATTAAGTTTTATTACAGTAGTTGCTTTATTTATTGCTGCCTGTACTAAAAAGCCCGAAATGCCACCAACAAAGAAACTAAGTGATGGTAAAGTAGTTACAATAGCTGAACTAAGATCTATTGCCACATGTACAAATTCTTGTAGTAGAACTTTTAGCACTGATACGTATGTTAATGGTATGGTGTTAACCGATGAAATTAGTGGTAATTTTTATAACGAATTATACATGCGCGATGGAACAGGTGCAATACGCTTAGAATTTAAAAACAACAACAACTTGTTAGTTGGCGATTCTATACGTGTAAATTTAAAAAATAAAACGATTGCAATAAATTCGCAGTCTTCGTTGCTTGAAGTTATCGATCTAGATTTTGAAATTAACGTAACTAAAATTAGTTCAGGAGCAAATCCAAGCCCAGTTGTGTTAGATAATATTGCACAAGTTAATAGTAGTTTGTTTTGTAATTTAGTAAAAATAAACAATGTTGAATTTGCTGTTGGAGATACAAGTAAAAAATTTGCAGACCCAATAACACTTGCGTCAGTAAATCTAAATTTAAATGATTGTGGTGGAAATGTTCTTGTTGTAAGAAGTAGCGGTTATTCCAAATTCGCAGGACAAAAACCACCAAAAGGAAAAGGAAGTATTATTGGTATTGTAACAAATTACTCAAGCACTGAACAATTAATTATTCGTAAAGTTGAAGAGCTTGATATGTCTGGTTCGAGATGTATTCAACAGTATATGATTAAGAATTTTAATGATAATAGTGTTACTTCAGGGAATTGGATTCAACAAAATGTTACTGGCGGTGCGAGTTGGACCTCATCAACCTTTAACACAGCAGCTAATTCAACACCATTTGCTAGGATTAGTGGATTTATTGGTGGAGTTAATACAAATACAGAAAATTGGTTAATTTCTCCAGCCATTAATCTTACAAATGCCACTTCTCCTGTGCTAAGCTTTTCTACTGCGGCAAAATTTTCAGGCAATCCACTGGAAGTTTTAGTATCAACAAACTATACAGGTGGCGCACCTTCTTCAGCCACTTGGACAAATATATCTTCAAGTGTTACATTATCGCCAAATTCAAGTAATTATACTTGGACATTTAGTAACAATGTATCTATGAACGCATTTAAAATGAATAATGTTAGAATAGCTTTTAAATACAGTTCCACAACAGCTGGATCTACAACTTACCAATTAGATGATATTATTTTAAAAGAAAACTAAAAAACTATACTATGTACAAAATAAAATTTACATCATTCATTGCAATGCTATTTTTAACGATAGTATCGTGCAAAAAGAAATTTGAAAATCCTGCCCCTGCAGCGCCCGTTGCAAATGCAGGCACTATGACAATTGCACGTATTAGAGCAATTCATTTTAACCATTACAACGTAGGTGCGCCAACAAAATTTTATCGCTTTAACCACGATTCAACTATTGAATGTACAGTTATTGCTGATGAAGCAAGTGGTAATTTATACAAAACCGTTTATGTAAAAGACGCAACGGCTGCTATAAAAATCAATCTTCGTAATGGTGGTGGTATAGCTACTGGCGATAAAATTAGAGTTAATTTAAGAAATGTTTTATTAAATAATTACGGTGGCGTTATTCAGTTAGATTCGGTAATGCTTGAAGAAAAAATTAATAAAATTTCTAGTGGCAATCCTGTAGAACCAATTAAGCTTACATATAATCAACTAATTACAAGTCAAGCATCCACTTACGAATCTCAGTTAGTTCAATTAGACAGTGTTCAGTTTGAATTAGGAAGCAAAAACCAACCATTTGCTGATGCAGTTAACAGAGAAACCTTGGAGCGAACTATTGTTAGTCTTACAAACACAACGCCTTTAATTGTAAGAACTTCAGGCTATTCTAATTTTGCCACCAACCTAACACCTTGCGGAAGCGGCAAAATGATGGTGATAATGGGACAATACAATGGTACAAAACAACTTACATTGCGCCAATATGGAGATATTAATTTCGCGCCAGGAGCTTGCCCTTATTTAACTAAAAATTTTGAAGATAAATCCTTAACTTCTGGAGGTTGGAGAACAATCAATGCTGTTGGAAACACGCAATGGGGTGTGAGTACTTTTGGAAATTATGCAGCCTGTAGTAATTATGCCAATTTCACAAATAATCTTGCCGAAACTTGGTTATTATCACCATCTATAAATCTTAGCAATTCAACTAATCCAATTTTAAATTTTATTTCTGTTTATAACTATAGCGGACCTGCAATGCAAGTTTTAGTTTCTACTAATTATACCGATGGAAATCCAAACGCAGCAACTTGGGGAACTTTAACACCAACCTTACCAACAGCGGCACAATGGAGTCCTTGGGTAAATTCTGGTAATTTAAACCTAAGTGCTTATAAACAACCTAATGTAACAATTGCTTTTAAGTACACAGGCACCTCAAACAATGGCAGTACTTGGCAAGTTGATAATATAGTAGTTGTTGAAAACTAGGAATTTGTCCTGACAATTACGCTTTCTTAGCGTTTTTAGTAGGACACGAATAATTATATTAGATAATTAGATAGTAAGAAATCGAATATTTGAATTCACGGGGTTCAAATCCTAATTATTCCTTATCTTTGCCAGCAAAATTTTTGATATGGCACGCTTTCACACACTTAAAGTAAAAGATATTAAACGCGAAACTTCTGATGCGGTTTCTGTTGCGTTTGACATTCCTGCATTGCAGCAACCAGAATACCAATTCAAACAAGGACAATACGTTACCTTAAAACTTAATATTAATGGTGAAGAATTGCGCCGTAGTTACAGCATTTGCACCAGCCCATATAGCGAAAAAGAATTGCGTGTTGCCGTAAAAGAAGTAAACGGTGGAAAAGCAAGCACTTTTATAAATCGTAATTTAAAAGTTGGCGACAGTATTGAAGTAATGACACCGATGGGGAATTTTTATAGTAGCCTGAGCGGTGGTAATAAAAAACATTATGTACTATTTGCAGGCGGGAGTGGTATTACGCCAATGATGAGTATTTTAAAAAGTGTGTTGTATGTTGAGAAACAAAGTACCGTTACTTTAATTTATGCCAACAAAAACGAAACATCTACAATTTTTAAAAATGAAATTGATGCAATAGCGCAAACAAATAATAACTTAAAAGTAATCTACGTTTTTGAACAACCCGAAAATAAAATTAGCGACCTACAAACTGGAATAATTACTCCTGAAAAAGCTTTGGCTTTGGCTGAAAATTTTGCAAGCATTAATGCTGATGAGTACTTTATTTGTGGTCCTGGTCCTATGATGGAAAATGTAAAAACAACGTTGGAGAAATTAAACATTGCCAAAGAAAAAATTAAAATAGAATATTTTAGTAGTGTGATTGATGCTGTAAATAAAGCTGAAAACGCGAGCACCAGCGGAACAAATGTAAATGCAGAAATTACCGTTTTACAATACGGCATTGAAACAAACTTTAAATTAGAAACGGGTGGTATAAGTATTTTAGATGCAAGTATAGAAGCTGGCGTTGATGCGCCTTTTAGTTGCAAAGGTGCGGTGTGCTGCACCTGTCGTGCAAAAGTAATTGAAGGAAAAGTTAAAATGGATGCCAACTTTGCATTAACTGATGCCGAAGTAGAAGAAGGCTACGTGCTAACTTGCCAAGCGCATCCACTTACTGAAAAGGTAGTTGTGGACTTTGATGCGATTTAGTGAAATTTTCTTACGAGGTTTTTCTATTGGTTGATTAAAACGCTATCATTCTTTCGATAATAAAGATTAAACAAAGTCAATGCCAAAAATCGTGCTTAAAACAGAAATTCATTCTACAATTGAAATTTGTTTTGACCTTTCAAGAAGTATAGACTTGCATAAAATTTCTACAGCTCACACAAACGAAGAAGCTATCGATGGTAAAACTTCAGGGTTGATTGGACTAAATGAAACCGTTACCTGGCAAGCAACTCATTTTGGCATTAAACAAAAATTAACTTCAAAAATTACCGCATTCAAACAACCAAATTACTTTGTGGATGAACAAATAAAAGGAATTTTTAAATCCTTTTATCATGAACATAAATTTGAACAATTTGGTGAGAAAGCTATAATGACTGATAGCTTTGAGTTTGAATCGCCTTTTGGATGGATTGGAAAAATTTTTAACCACGTAATTTTGACAAACTACATGAAAACCTTGCTGATTAATAGAAACAATGTAATTAAAGATTTTGCGGAAACAGAAAAATGGAAAAGTGTTTTGGATGAGAAATAGTTGTTAAGCTAAAATTTAAATTTACAAAAAGTAAAAAATAGATTTTAAACATTCTATCTCTAAATTCCGATTTTATCATTCACTACTTTGATAATTTCTGCTTCCAAATTTTTGGTTTTTTCTTCAATCAATTTTCCTTTTGCAATTATGTCGTTAGCAAAATTTTTATCGTTATAGCCACCAGCATTAATGCGCACATTCATAAATGCACCCATAACAGCAGCACGCGCACACAAAGCACCAACTCCCGCATCGCTCACACTATTTGGGTTGCCAATTTCGGCCATTGCTTTAATTATTTCTAAACTGCTTAAACTTAATTCCATTACTTTAAACGGAATTTCAATTGCAAATTTTGTAGCGCTTTGTATAGCTTGTGTTCTGGCTGCCTTTTCTTCTTCCGAATTTTTTGGTAACGCAAATGCATTCATTATTTTATTAAACGCTTCTGTGTCTGCATCAACTAGTTTTAATAATTCATCTTTTATTACTTGTCCTTTTTGCGCCCAATTGCTGAACTCTTCCCATCTATCATCCCATCCTTTTTTATGTGAACTTAAATTTGCAACCATAGTAGCCAAACTTACACCAAGGCTTCCAACATAAGCGCTGATACTGCCACCGCCGGGTGCTGCACTCTCGCTAGCTGTTTCATTAGCAAAGGCTTTTAAATTCATGCCAATTAATTTTTCGTAGGCCGAATCCTTTAATAAATATTCTATAATTCTTTTTTCAGGTTCAAATGGCGTTAACTCGTCTAAACCTAAGGTTTTAACAGCTATTTTTATGAGCTCACTTTCGCTAACACCTGTGCTACGTTTTTGTTTTTCTAAAAAATATTTTCCAGCATCTGTAAGTGCTTTTAAGGGAACCAATCCAACCAACTCACTGCCTGTAACCCTTAATCCGCGTTGGTTTGCACTATTACACACCTCATCAAAAGCAATGTGAAGTGGCGTGATATTTATATTGGTTAAGTTCATAGATATTTGACAAACGCCATATTCCTCAATATACCAACCTATTGCTTTTACAGCTTTTAATTTACCCGGAATAAATTTAGGTGTACCATCTTCCTTCATCACAATTTTTCCATTTATAGGGTCGCCTTCGCGCATCACACGTCCTGCTTCACGCACATCAAACGCAACAGAGTTAGCTCTTCGTGTAGATGTTGTATTCAAATTTACATTGTAAGCCACCAAAAAATCACGTGCACCAATTACTGTTGCACCGCGTTTTGCATCCATTTCAGCAGGGCCAAAATCAGGTTTCCATTCAGGTAATTTTATTTTTTTAAAAAACCCTTCGTATTCGCCATTTCTAATAACAGATAAGTTGCTGCGATTTTTATTTGCTTGCGCTTCTTCGTATAAATAAACAGGAATGCCTAGTTCATCTCCTACGCGCTGAGCTAATTGCTTTGCATATTCAGCTGTTTCAGCCATTGTAATATTTGCAATGGGAATAAGCGGACAAACATCTGTAGCGCCCATGCGTGGATGTTCTCCTTTATGCTTACTCATATCAATTAACTCACCTGCCTTTTTTATTGCTAAAAAAGCAGCATCAACAACAGCTTGTGGTGTGCCTACAAATGTAACAACGGTGCGGTTTGTAGCCTTTCCAGGGTCTACATTTAAAAGTTTAACACCTTCTACCTTTTCAATTTCATTCGTAATTTGATTGATTATAGTTAAATCGACACCTTCGCTAAAATTGGGCACACATTCAATTAATTGAGTCATAAATTAGTTTATTTTGATAATGTTTGAAGTTAATTTAGAAAGTAGTTTGCACTTGAGCAATTGGGGTGAGAAGCAGCTCTTTCAAAAGAAAAATTATTTTTCACCATATAGTTAGCTAGAATTTTTTTATCGCCAATACCCCTTCCATTGTTAAGTTTCATGCGTATGTTTTTTATCTCCTCAAAAGGCTCATCAAAAAGTTCGGGTTCAGTAAAACTAAAATTATTCGACTTTAAAAAATTACTTAAAGCTAACGTATCTGCCAGAAACCGAGCCTCAATTTGTTTTTTACTTACAATACAAATTTGATCTACTAAAGGAGAAATTCTGTTTTTTGTTTCTGTAACATATTTATCTTTATCCAAATCGGTTAATATAATTATTTTGTTTGCACCTTTTGAAACTAAAATTTGAGTAAACTGAATAATATTATTTGGAAGTAAATTACCATTTCCTCCAGCATTAAGAATATCTGGGATAAAATCTAAATTATAACTCGTAAGAAGTTTTTTGAATCCTTCAGATTCCAACAAAATTTTTTCGGTATCACCTTCAACAATAAAACCAAGTTTTACCATGGAATACCACCTCCAATGGCGTTGGTAAAAAGTGCTTCATCCATTTTTAATCCATTCAATTCAAAATCTTTTATTTGTTTAAAACGTGTTTCGCCTTCAATTTTATCTACCAAAATAATTTCATTACTTGTTAATTCAGAAACTATACTTTGTGAATGCGTATTGATCCATACAAAATGACCTTTTTCTTTACAAACTTGTCTAAAAATTGTAACTAATTCTTTTGCCACTTTTGGATTTAATCCATTTTCAGGTTCTTCAATTAATAAAAATTGAGGTGACTTGGTTTGGTAAAGCGCCGTTAAAATAGAAATGATATTCCAAGTACCATCGGATAATAATGTTTTTGTAAACGGTTTGGAAGAATGTTTTTCGAATAATAAAAGTGAATCTGTATTTGTAAGATCATCGCTTCTAACTTCTAAATTTTTAAATTCAGGAATTAAAATTGAAAGCCATTCAATAATTTCTTCCTTAGTGTTCTCATCTTTTAAAACACGCTTCAACACTTTTTCAAGGTTAGAGGCATCTAAAGCAAGCTTTAAATCATCAATTAAATTTCTCTTCTTTAATTTTTCATTTCCAATAAATAGTCTGGTGAAATTGAAAAATTGATTCCTCTCTTCATTCAAAAAAGGGCTAGTGTAGTCTTGCTCTCCTTCAAAACCTTCCCTTAAACCGTAATATTGTTCTGAGTCCAACTCAAATTCATCTTTAAAAGAAATTGTACATTCAAGTTTAGTGCAGGTAGAACTAAAATTTACATCAAAAATAAGCCTATCGTTACTTTCTATTTTATTATACAATATATCTTGCATCCTTCCAAATAGGCGTAATGCTTCCCACGAAAACATTGTTTCACAGGTATTCAAAAATTCTAATGCTTCAAATAAATTAGATTTTCCAGCAGCATTAGGGCCCACAAAAGCTGTAAAATTATTTGGTTCAATAAGTTTTACCTTTCTTAATGACTTAAAATTACCTATCTCCAGTGATTTGATTAACATAGTGTAATGATACGAATATTATTTTTTTTGTTAAAATTTGAAACAATCTTTTAGCGAATACTACATCTAAAGCTAGTAATTTTTTGCAAAAAATGCAAAATGGGTTTTGGAACAATTAATTTCTGCAAAATAAATTAGTGTAATTCAATTACGTTTCTAATAAAAAGCAGTTAACGCCAAACGTGTTATTTGGTGGTGTTTTTCAATTATTTTATGCGCTCATACCTCCATAAATTTGGAGCATGAAATCAATTACTACAACAATTTTAATTTTCCTTGTTAGTTCAATAGGAATATTAAAAGGACAAAGCGAAACACCAAACAAAAAAGAAGAGAAAGCACCAGTTCTATATATTTCTTTCGGTTCGCACTTAAGCATGTTTCATGTATTTGGTATTGGTAATCCACCAGTTCAAGCCCAAGTAGATTTTAACGTAGATCGTAATTTTTTTATGGGCGCCGCATATTCTTATGATAATTTTAAGTTGGGCAATTTCATATTTACTTCGCAGATTTCAAATACGGATCGTCAAAATTTTAGACTAAGACTTTATAATTACTTTGGCGACTATAACAAACCTGTAATGGGTTACGCTGGTGGTTCTGTTGGCGCATCTTTTTGGGGAAATAAATTTAATCAACCAAATGCGCTTCCTTTCATCCCAACTATTCAACTATTTGTTGGTATGAAAACAAAAATTTATAAAGGTATTTTCAATATTTCAGAATTTGCGCTAGGTGCGCCTTATTTATTACAAACTTCTTTTGGATACTCTTTCTAAAATATTTCAATCAATTAATAACCATAAAACACAAGTAAAAATGAAAACAACGATTAAAAATTTAAGTTTAGGAATTTGTTTAACAGTTTCAACTCTAATGAACGCACAAACAAAAAAACCAACCATATCAGTATTGGATATTGATGCTGCTTACAGAAATCAAGGAATTACACCAAAAGGCATGGGCGATTTAGTAAGAAGAGAAGTAGAAAAACTAGATACGTTTGAAGTAATGGATGTATATGATTTAACTTATATACTCAAAAAGAATAAAATAAAACCAGATAGTTGTTATAGTAAAACCTGCTTAACCGAGTTAGGTAACATACTGAAGAGTGATAAAATGCTGAGTGGTACGCTTGAAATTTATTCAAAAACCATTGTTTATACGCTTCGCCTTATTGATGTGAAAACCGCTACGATTGAGAAGGCTACTACCGTTGAATTTATAAGTAACACTTTTGAAATACAAGGTATGACAAGTATCATTGTTAGAAAATTGTTTGGCAAAGAAAGTGATAGAGCTTTGGTGCAAAAATTAACTCAACGTAATGATTTTGATAACGAAATTAATAATCCACATACGGATAGATTGCGATTAGATGGGCCGCGCATGGGAGCCGTTATGTACTCGGGTTCTATAGCTAGCCGATTAGCAGAAAGCAAAACCAATGGTGGGTTTGATGCTTTTCCAACAATGTTTCAATTTGGATATCAGTTTGAAAAACAATATTTAAATGAAGGAAAAGTACAAGCGCTTTTTGAATTTGTACCAATGATTACAGGCTTAGATCAAGGTTATTTTATTCCAAGTATATCAATTTTACATGGTGTACGCAGTAATATTAATGGGTGGGAATTTGCCTTTGGGCCAACTTTTAATTTAATACAAACGGCAAATGGTTACTATGATGAATTTGGAAAATGGCAATTAGAAAAAACATGGAATAACAATCCGGACAATGCAGGCATAAAAAACCCAAATACAATCATCAATCGTTTAGATAGTAGAGGTGATTTTTCATTTCACTCAGCCTTTGTATTAGCTGCTGGTAGAACGTTTAAATCAGGTAAATTAAATATTCCGGTAAATGCCTTTGCTGTGCCGGGTAGAGATGGTTGGCGCTTTGGAATTAGTTTTGGATTTAATGCTAAGAATCACTAAAGTAAGTTGTGAAATAATTCAAAAAAATGGTAGGATTAAAAAAAATATTATTCTTCAAATTTTATAAATCGCTTTTCATTTTGCTTTTTCTTGCACTAACGAGTTGCTTTAATGGAAAAAAATTGTATAGGCCATACAAAAATGAGGACACTATCCAAATGCCTAATAAATTCAGTTTAGGCGTCGGTCCTGATAGCAACAATATAGACTTCATTTGGAAAAAATTTTATGAATCAAAAACGTTCAAATGTTCTGATGTAAATGTTAATCCAAAAGATTTTATTGTGATTAATTATAATCCAGATAAAAAGTTAACGGTTACACTAAACGATACTTTGGGTGTAAAATCAGCTATACATCTTAAAGCTAAAAAAAGAAATGGTTATTTATCTCTAAAGCGAAATTTAGAATTAATCCCTATTCCATTCCTTTTTTATTTTCATAATGAAAATAAAACCATTCTAATTTTAAAAAATAACGAAATAAAAATGGTTTCTGGAAACATGAGTTTCGGATGGATTTTTGGAATGGCCAATGGTTTGGATTCCATTGAATCTACTAAAATTAAAAGCACTTTTATAAAATTAAACTAAACTTAAAATTATGCTAAAAAATAACATTATCACACAAACTGTTCAAATGCTATCGCCAAACGTCAATAGTAAAAGAACTAGAGTATCGTTTTCGCTAACTGAAAAGGATATAGAAATTATTAATAAAGAAGCCTACTTAAGGCAGCAATTTTATAGCGATGAAAAAGATAAAAACGATCTCGCATTTTATAACGATTACGACATGCAAAGCCATTATTTTTTGGCTGTTTGCTACGAAGAAATTTTAAATATTCCTTTGTTATCCTCACGCTATTACTACGATAAAAATGCAATCCGAACCGCAATATTAGGCGACAAAAAGCAAATAACTTTTAGGAGACCCTATTCTTTAAATTGGTTATTAAACCAACATTCGTTTTTGTTGGATAGAATTTCTGTGAATCATAACAATCAAATTTTTCATCAAAATGAAGGAAAAATATTTAATTCGTTTAACAAGGAATTCGCAATCAAAAATCCAAACGCCTTACTTTTATTCTTAGCAGAGATGTATAATAATGAAAAAAATCTATCAACCTACCAATCATTAGGATTTTCACAAATTGGTGCAACAGTTACAAATGCAGTTCCTTACTGGATTTTATTAAATGATTTGCGAAATATAACTCCTGAAACGTAATGTAAAAGACAGAATTAGAGGAATTTAATTGACTAAAAAATCACACTTATTAACCTTTGCATTAACAAATTTTAACTACAAACGTTTTAGCTAAAATCCGCTTCCTGTCTATCTTTACCTACTATTCTTTTCAAAATAATTTATGGTAGATATTAAAGAAATTAACGAACGAATTCAGCGCGAAAGTGCTTTTATTGATGTGCTTACTTTAGAAATGGATAAAGTAATTGTGGGTCAAAAACAAATGGTAGAACGCCTACTTATTGGTTTGTTAAGCAATGGCCATATTCTATTAGAAGGTGTGCCAGGACTAGCAAAAACACTTGCTATTAATACGCTTGCTAAATGTATTGATGCCCAATTTAGCCGCGTACAATTTACACCAGATTTGTTGCCTGCCGATGTTATAGGAACTCAAATCTACAATCAAAAACAAGAAGCGTTTTCTATCCGTAAAGGACCAATTTTTGCTAACTTTGTGTTGGCAGATGAGATTAATCGTGCCCCAGCGAAAGTGCAATCTGCTTTGCTTGAGGCCATGCAAGAAAAACAAGTTACAATTGGTGAGCAAACCTTTAAATTGCCAAATCCATTTTTAGTTTTGGCAACACAAAATCCTGTTGAGCAAGAAGGAACTTATCCGTTACCAGAAGCGCAGATGGATCGTTTTATGCTGAAGGTAGTTATTGGTTACCCAACAAAAGAAGACGAGAGAAAAATTATTCAATCAAATATTTCTGCTGCCGGTATGCCAACACCAAATACAATATTAAAACCAGACGACATTTTAAAAGCACGTGCTGTTGTTAAAGATGTGTATATGGATGAAAAAATTGAACGCTATATTGTAGACATTGTTTTTGCTACACGTTTTCCAAAAGAATACAAATTGCAAAAATTTGATGGACTAATTTCGTATGGCGGAAGCCCACGTGCGAGTATTAATTTAGCACTTGCTGCGAAAGCTTACGCATTTATTAAACGCCGTGGTTATGTTATTCCTGAAGATGTTCGTGCCATTTGTTTAGATGTTATGCGTCACCGTGTTGGTTTAACCTACGAAGCAGAGGCAGAAAACATTACCTCAGAAAACATCATTACAGAAATTTTAAACACAGTTGAAGTACCTTAGAAATTATAAATACTAAATGTTAGATGTTAAATAACATCTGCCAATTTATAATTTCAAATTTATAATTTATCATTTCAAAAAGTGGAAACCTCAGAGCTTTTAAAAAAAGTACGAAAAATAGAAATTAAAACCCGTGGTTTAAGCAGCCAAATTTTTTCGGGAGAATACCATAGTGCCTTCAAAGGTCGTGGTATGGCATTTTCTGAGGTTCGCGAGTACACACCAGGTGATGATGTAAGAACAATTGATTGGAATGTAACAGCACGTTTTAATACACCTTTTGTAAAAGTATTTGAAGAAGAACGCGAGCTAAGTGTTGTATTAGTTATAGACGTTAGTGCCAGTGGCGCATTTGGAACGCACTCGCAATTTAAACAAGATTTAATTACAGAGTTGTGTGCTGTGGTTTCTTTCAGCGCTTCGCAAAACAACGATAAAATAGGCGTGATATTTTTTAGCGATAAAATAGAAAAATTTATTCCACCAAAAAAAGGAAAATCGCATGTACTGCGCATTATTCGTGA
>JAAFIQ010000012.1:108238-130164 GCA_013298715.1 Bacteroidota bacterium
ATTAATTGAGTTTAAACCTGAAAATAAAAAAACTAATTTAGAAGTTGCACTTAAATACCTAACCAATGTTATTAAAAAACGAAGCATAGTTTTTTTAATGAGCGATTTTTATGTCGAGAATAATTACAAAGACGCATTAAAAATTGCAAACAAAAAACACGACTTAGTTGCTCTACGTATAATTGATAAAACTGAAGAAGAACTTCCTAAAATTGGTTTAATTAAATTAAAAGATAATGAAAGTGGTAAGCATATTTGGGTGGATACAAGTAATGCCACTTTCAGAAAACAATTTCAAACAAATAAATTACAATTCGAAAACGAGTTAAAAGATTTGTTTAACAGAAGCGGTGTTGACACAACAAATATTTATACTCACGAAAGTTATATAAAACCACTAATGAATTTATTTAAGAAAAGATAAATGAAAAAAATAATCTTCATAATTATTTTATTTTTTGGTTTTGTGAAAATTAATTTTGCACAAGATGTGAAGGTTAATGCGGTTTTAGATAGCAGTAAAATTAGGATTGGAGAACAAGTTAATTTGCATTTGTATGTAAACTACAACGCCAATCAAAAAGACTTTAAGTTAAACTGGCCAAGCATTGGTGATACCATTACAGAAAAAATTGAAGTAATATCTGTAAGCCCAATAGACACTACTATACCGGACAAAAGCCAACCAAACTTTTTACAATTTCACCAAAGAATAACGATAAGTGCTTATGATAGTGGTTACTTTGCCGTACCAGGCTTTAAATTTATTTTAAACAATGATACTAACAATGTGCAATTCACCCCTACACTTTTGCTCGAGGTGCATACTGTTCCAACAGACACAAGCTACACAAAAGTAAAACAATTAAAGCCAATTTATGAAGAGAAATTTAATTGGAAATGGTACAGGCATTACCTTTACTGGGGCATAGGCTTATTGGTTTTTATTTTAGCCATTGTTTTAATAACACGCTATTTTGTAAAACGCAATCAAACTAAATTTGTTGAACTACCTAAACCTAAAATTCCTGCACACATAACCGCGCTTGCATCTCTAGACATAATTAAAAATTCACAAATATGGAAAGATGGACAAATAAAAGAATATTACTCATCTATTACAGATACTATACGTTTATACTTAGAAGAGCGCTTTGGTGTTTATGCACTAGAAAGTACTACCGACGAAATTATGCTTGCCATGCGCTCACAAGTTTTAGACGGTATCAGCAAAGAAAAGTTGCAGCAATTACTACAATTCTCAGATTTGGTGAAATTTGCTAAAATGAGCGCCATTGAAAGCGAACACATTATGATGTTGCAAAACGCTTACGATTTTGTAAACGGAACAAAACGCGAAGAAGTAATAATCAACCCAGAAAATAATCCGAATGTAAAAAATGCTTAACTATTTTAACGACATACAATTTTCTGAAAAACGTTGGTTTTGGTTACTATTTATAATTCCTGTAATGATAGCATGGTATTTATGGCGTTTAAAAAAACACGAAGGCGAATTTAATTTTTCATCGTTTACACTTTTAAAAGGAATTTCAAATTCAGGTAAAGCAAAATTTCGTCATGTTCTTTTTGGTTTAAGGTTACTTGCCATTACTTTAATTATTGCTGCCATCGCGCGTCCACAAAGCCGAAGTAGTTGGAAAGACAGTAAAACGGAAGGAATTGACATTATGTTGAGTGTTGACGTTTCTTTATCCATGCTTGCAAAAGATTTTAAACCAAACCGTTTAGATGTGGCCAAAGAAGTAATTCAAGATTTTATAGACGCACGCCCAAATGATAGAATTGGTCTTGTAATTTTTGGAGGAGAAGCCTTTACACAATGTCCACTTACAACCGATCATAAAGTACTACGCAATATGTTTCCACAGATACAAGCTGGCTCTTTGGATCAAGGTACAGCAATAGGTTTAGGTTTATCAACCGCAGTTGCTCGCATTAAAGATAGTAAAGCAAAAAGTAAAGTAATTATATTGATAAGTGATGGTGTAAATAACTTTGGCGAAGTTTCTCCAATTACAGCCGGAGAGCTTGCAAAAACGTACGATGTGCGTGTTTACTGCATAGGTATTGGTAGTAAAGGTAAGGCATTGCAACCCGTTGCTATTTATGCTAAAGGAGAATATGAATATGACTATGTAGATGTTGACATCGATGAAAAAACTATGACAGAAATTTCTAACCTTACTGGCGGAAAATATTTTAGAGCAACCAATAAAACTACTTTGCGTGAAATTTATACAGAGATTGACAAATTAGAAAAAACTATTATCAGCGAAAAAAGTTTTACAAATAAAGAAGAGCATTATTTACCATTAGCAATTGCAGCGGCCATTTTAATGTTAATTGAATTTATATTAAAGTTTACACTATTTAAAAATATTCCTTAATGTATAAATTTGAACATACACTTTTCTTTTATGCTTTATTAGCACTTCCGCTAATGATTACTTTATTTGTGCTGTATTTTATTTCACGAAAAAAGAAATTAAAAAAAATAGGTAATCCCATTCTTGTAAAACAACTTATTCCGTTTGCAAGTAAAAAGAAACGCATTGCAAAATTTATTCTCTTTACTTTAGCATTTGTAAGTTTAGTCATTGCTATTTGTAATTTACAAACTGGTAGCAAACTCACCGAAGTAAAACGCGAAGGTGCAGATATTATAGTTTGCTTAGATGTAAGTAATAGTATGTTGGCTCAAGACTTGTCGCCTAACAGATTAACACGTGCCAAATATGCTTTAGAAAAAATGATTGATAACCTTCAAGGTGATAGATTAGGTTTAATTATTTTTGCTGGCGAAGCCTACGTGCAATTACCAATAACGACGGATTATGGTGCGGCAAAATTATTTTTAGAATCTATAGGTCCTGGTATGGTTCCGGTGCAAGGTACAAACCTAGAAGCAGCAATTACCAAAGCTGGTGAATCTTTTAGTAGCGATGAAGGAAAAAACAGGGCCATTATTTTAATAACAGATGGCGAAAACCATCAATCGGAAGCACTCGAAGCCGCAGAAAAAGCAAGTAAGGCGGGGATAATGATTAATACAATTGGAATTGGAAGTTTGAACGGTGTGCCTATTCCATTGATTGAAAACGGTGTAGTAAAAGGCTACCGAAAAGATAAAGAAGGACAAACAGTTGTAACAAAACTAAATGCAGATATTTTAAAACAAATTGCTGGTAAAGCTAACGGTGTTTATGTGCAAGCCTCACAAGCCGATGTGGGATTAAGCGCAGTGCTCGATAAAATTAGTGAATTAGATAAAGCACAAATTGAAAACAAAATATATACCGATTATGAAGACCAATTTCAATGGTTTTTGGGATTAGCCTTGCTTTTTATTTTTATGGAATTTTTAATTAGCGAAAGAATTAGCGAGTGGTATAAAAATTTGAATTTATTTGCAACAAATAAAAAAATAGTGGCAAGCTCAGTGCTAGTTTTAATTGCCACGCACTTATTTTCACAAGTACCACAAGATCCGAAATTTGTATACTCAGGTAACGAAAAATTTAAAACAGGCAATCATGCGGCCTCTGTTTCAGATTATCAAGAAGCGATAAAAATTAATCCTAACAACTACAAGGCGCGCTTTAACCTAGGTAATGCGCTTTACCAAAACGGTATGGACGTGAAAACAGGAAAAGTAAATGTTCCTATGGCTATAAAAATGACTCCTGATTCTTTATCTAAAAAAATATTTGAAGAAGCCGCTCAAAATTATGCGATTGTTGCAAATACAGTTTCTAACAAAGATACGTTGCAACATGTATGGCATAATATTGGCAATAGTTATTTACAGATGAAGGAATACCAACAAGCTGTTGATGCCTATAAAAAAGCATTGAAGTTAAATCCAAAAGATGAAGATACACGTTATAATTTAGCTTACGCATTAAAACATTTACCACCTAAGAAAAATGGCGGTGGTGGTAGTAAAAATCAAAACCAAAATCAAAAAGAAGAAGATAAAGAAAATAAAGACCCTAAAAAGAATGATGCCGCACCAAATAAAAGCGAAATGAGTAAAGAGCAGGCCGAACAAATTTTAAAAGCTTTAATGAACAAAGAACAAAAATTACAAGATAAACGCAAACAAAAACCAGAAGATGCAAGTAATAATTCAGTAGAAAAAGATTGGTAAAATGATACACAAATTAAAACATACTACTTTTTTTATTCTCCTAACGGTGTTTAGCCTTACGTTAACTAACAAATTAAACGCACAGCAAATAGAAGCGCAAGTTAGTTCAAAACAAGTAAGAGTTGGCGAGGCGTTTGAATACGCTATTGTTGTAAAAACAAATGTTACTAATATTGTTCCTCCTGCATTTAAAGATTTTGAAGTTGCAGGCGGACCAAATCAGAGCCAAAGCACACAATGGGTAAACGGTGTTGTTTCTTCACAGATTACAATATCTTGGTACCTTGTTCCGAAAAAAGAAGGTAAGCTAACCATAGGTTCTACGGCAGCCTACAACGGTAATCTAAAAATGGAAACTAACGCCATTACCGTTGAAGCAATAAAAGGAAATGGAAGTTCTGGTAATTCGCAACAATCTGGTTCAAGTCAAGATGATGCCAAATATAATAAAGTTGCTGGTGGTGATGTGTTTATCCGAACTGGAATTAGTAAAACAAAATGTTTAATTGGCGAGCAAGTTACAATTACACAGAAAGTTTATTCGCGTTACCAAATTGTAGGCTTTCAAAAATTTAATCCTCCAACGTATAATGGCTTTTATTCGCAAGCACAAGAAAGTGCCAGTAACGGACAACAAGTTGTAGAGAATGTAGATGGTGTAAATTACTACACATTTGAACTGTTTAGAAGTGTTGGAATTGCAAATCAAGCAGGTAAAATTAATATAGAACCAATTGAAGGTGATGTGGTGGTTAGAAAGCAAACAAACGCAAAGCCTCGTAATATCTTCGAGCAATTTTTTGGAGGCGGAGGATATGAAGATATTCCTGTAACGGCTAAAAGTAGATTGGTTACTATTGATGTTACTGCTTTGCCAGAAGATGGAAAACCTACTAGTTTTAATGGTGCAGTGGGTGATTATACATTTAAGGCAGATGTTAACCGCAACGAGATTAAGGCAAATGAAGCAGTAAATTTAAAAGTTACAATCAGCGGAAAGGGAAATTTGAAATTGGTAGATGCTCCAAAATTTAATTTGCCAGAAGGTTTTGAAACCTACGACCCAAAGGTTAATGAAATGGCGAGTTCAAAAACATTTGATTATTTAATTATTCCGAGAACTGAAGGCGAATATACATTAGATAATTTGGAGTTCAGCTTTTTTAATTTAGATACAAAAAAGTATGTTACTCTAAAAGCACAGCCCATAAAACTCAATGTGCTTGCACCTGATCCAAACGCCCCCGGTGCTCAAGTTTACACACCACAAAACACAATTAAAGAGACAGAAAACGACATACGTTACATTAAAAAAGGAAATTTTGAATTAAGCAAAACAGAAAACGAATTCTTTAATTCATTTACACATTTACTTTTAATGATTCTTCCATTCATGATTCTTGTGGCTTCACTTTTCTTCTTAAAACAACACATTAAAAACAACAGTAATAGTATTTTGGTTAAAGAGCGTAAAGCCGCCAAATTAGCTAAAAAACAATTGGTGAGTGCAGAAAAACTAATGCTACAAAACAAAAAAGATAATTTTTATACCGAGGTATTATTGGCACTAAATAATTATTTAAGTCATAAATTAAATTTACCAGTAGCAGATTTATCAAGAGAAAACATTGAAAAATTAATGTTACAAAAACAAATTACAGATATTACTAAACAAAAACTATACTCAACTTTAGATAGTTGTGAATATGCTAAATATGCGCCAGGTGCGGTTAGTGGCGATTTAAAACAAGTGTACAATGATACCGTTGAATTAATTGCAACTTTAGAAGAACAGATTAATAAAAAAGCATAATGAAAAAATATTACTTTATAATCGTTTTATGCTTAGGTTTTATTTTTAAAAACTACGCAAATACTGTTTTACAAGAAGCAGAAAAAGCTTACGATTCTAAAAATTATAAATTAGCAATTACAAAATATGAAAGTTTAGTAAAAGATGGTTTTAAATCGTACCAACTTTATTTTAACTTGGGTAATTCTTATCTGCGTAACAACGACATAGGGAAATCCATCTATTATTATGAATTAGCACGCAAAATAAATCCTAATGATGAAGATATACGCATCAATCTAGGCATAGCTGCCTCAAAAACAACAGATAAAATTGATGCCAAAGAAAACTTTTTTATTAGTGCCGTAAAATCAAATATACTTACATCATTCAGTACAAGCACTTGGGCATTGCTCACAATAATAGCTTCTGTGCTTTTTTGTTTACTGGTGTTTACATTTTTCTTCTCTAGTTCTGTAGCTGCAAAACGCTTTTCGTTTTTACTAGGTTGCTTATTCTTAATAACACTTGCAATTACCTACAGTTTGGGCTACAGCGCTGTTAATGCAAAAAAAGAAAATAAATTTGCAATTGTACTTGCTAAAGAAATAAAAATATTAAACGAACCTACTACATCGGCAACTACAAAATTTAATTTACACGAAGGTACAAAAGTACGCGTGGTAGAGAATAATGGCACTTGGTTGCTTATAAAACTCGATAATGGAAATGAGGGTTGGGTAAAGGGCGAAGAGGTTGGTATAATATAATTAAAAATTAAAGCCACAGTTAGTCTAGAGTTACCGGCCTAAAAATAATTCTAAATTCTTTTTGGCGGTAGTTAATTCGAAGCTCATTATAATTTTCTAATTTTATAAAAGCTTCATAAGAAATTTAGAGTGGTATATTTTTAGCAGTATTTAGTTAGTAGAAGTCGATTTTATAGACGAACTTGCTGTCTTAATACAGCTAATCCCGATTTAGTAACTGTTAGGATTTCTTACATATTATTTTTCTAGAAATCCTTATAGTTGATTAATCTCAGACAAATCTTTTTTGAACTGCCTGTTTAGGGTTTAACTTTGATTATAAAAATTTAAATTAAAATATTAGATTTGGTAGGAATTTATTTGTATGAAGTATTTTGTTATCATTTCATTTTTGTTTCTTCCATATTCAATTTTCTCTCAAAAAAAGAAGGAAATTAAAAAGTTAGGAATTAAATCTTTAATAGTCAGTGAGACCGTTAAAGGAAAAGTGATTAATGATAGCAAGACAATTTACAATAATAAAGGTCAGATTATAGAAGATTGGAATTATGATAAAGATGGTAATTTAAAAACGATTATTAAATTTAAATACAATAGTAATGGCGATGTTATTGAAGAATTAGAGTACAATGGTAAAAAAATAATTGTAGAAAAAAGAGTGATAAAGTATAATTTATTGAATCAAAAAATTGAAGAAGTGTTTCAAAGCGCTACTGGTAAGCAAATTAAAAAACATACATTCACATATTCTTCAAGCGGATTAAAATCTGAAAAAAAGATATATGATGCAAGTAATGCATTAATATCAACCAAAAAATATACTTACACCATAAAATAAATTGGATGCTAAATTAAATACATTACTAAAATCATTCACACCAATTGGGTTATGTGAAATGGATACTGTTAAGTTAATGACGAGAACAGATACTAAATTTATTTTTAATCAAAATAGATTAGTACAAGTTTTGGAGCAATTAAATAAATCTTATAATTGTTTTACGATTAATAATCAAACTTTATCCACTTACAATACATTGTATTTTGATACAGATAATTTTTTATTATATAGACAACACCATAATGGAAAATTGAATAGGTATAAACTTAGACACCGAAACTATGTTGAAAGTGATTTGAGTTTTTTAGAAATAAAATTCAAATCTAATAAAGAGCGAACGTTTAAAAGCCGAATAAAACACAACTTAACGAATGGATTTGATAAAACTGCAATCAATTTTATTGAAAAAACTATGCCCTATAGCGCCCATTGTCTAAAACCTAATATTTGGATTAATTACAAAAGAATTACTTTAGTAGATATGGTTAATGGAGAACGATTAACTATTGACAAAGATATTGAATTCATTAATCAAGAGAGAGTTTTACATCTTCCCAATGTTGTTATTGCAGAACTAAAACGTGGTAACTTACAAAATTCTCCTTTCATTAATTTATTGAAAAAAATGCAAATTCAACCTGTTGGAATAAGTAAATATTGTATGGGCTTAGCGCTTACAGAAAGAAATTTAAAATCAAATAATTTTAAAGAAAAATTATTAAAAATAAGCAAAATATAACTATGGAAAATATAGTACTACAAAATACGGATGAACTAATTAAAATTTTGCAAAAGTTTAGTTGCAGATTTTTAATAGACATGTTTTTTATGTTTATCTTAATGAAGTTTGTTTACTATAAAAACTATAAAAGAAGTGATTTATTTTTTACTTTTTTTAGTTTCAATATTATAATTTTTTTAATAAGTTTTCTGCTTAATAAAGTTGAATTGAGTATGGGAGCTGCATTTGGCTTATTTGCTGTATTTAGCATGCTACGTTATCGTACCGAGGATTTAAGTATTAAAGACATGAGTTATCTTTTTTTGGTTATAGCAATAGGTTTAGTTGCTGCAGTTACTAAAATTAAGGATACAAGCGATGCTTATGAATATGTATTTTTAATCTTAATTAATATAATTATAATTTCTAGCGCTTATTTATTTGAAAGCAATTTGCTATTCAAAAAGGAAAACGTGCAATTAATTAATTATGAAAAAATTGAATTAATAAAGGCCAATGCAATTAATGAATTAATTTTAGATTTAAAAGAACGTACAGGCCTGGAAATCCATCGTATCACTATTGGTAGAATTGATTTTTTGAATGATAGCGCTCAAATTAAAATTTATTATTACGAGAAAGCATAAACGCACTTTAATTTACAAATTCTAATTATCAAATTAATATTCCTTAACTTAATATGAAAACAAATAGTATTATTATACATGTTTCCATCTTGGTTTTATTTTTTCCATTTTTAAGTTTTGTAACTTACAATAAATCGATACAACAAGAAATTAAATATAAAAACTATCTTAATCAAAAATATGGCTTTAGCGTTGATTATCCTTCCGAAATTTTAACACCAGAAGGAGAATCAGATAGTGGCGACGGGCAGGTGTTTCGGTCAAAAAAAACACCAAATAATACCTTAACAGTTTATCGAGATTATCTAGGATTAACTGATCCTGACACAAAGCTTACACTTGAAATTTCTTATAAAAACTACCTGAATGCATTAAATGAAAAAGGGAATGGACGAACTATTACTTATAAAAAATTAAATAAAACTTTCTTTGTTATCTCTGGTTACAATGCCAATGGTGATATTTATTATCAAAAGTCAGTGCTTGTTGATGGGAATTTATGTACTTGCCTTTTAGAATATCGCGTGCAGGATAAAGCCATTTTTAATAAAGTTTCTGAGCGGGTTTTTAAATCGTTTAATTGAATTAAGTCAAATCTTATTTTTTGATGTTAAATTGTTACTTGCTAATAGTAGCCGATTTTATAAACGAACTAGCTGCTTTTATAAGAAACAAAATTCGTTTAAGCCTCGGGTTATTGACTGTTAGTGTTTTTAAAGAATATTTATGATGGAATCCTTGTAATTGTTTAATCATTAGGATTAATCCTATGAATTCAGTATTTTGGGTTTAAAAAAGACCTATACGTTGAAGAAGAATTTCCAACTTATCTTCAGAAACGCTGATTTCATGCGTTCTATTAATAATTAAATTCCCTCCGCCAGACTTAATATAATCAGTTACATAGTTTAAGTTAACCAAATATGACTTATGGCATCGATAAAAATTGTCGGTATCAAGGAGTAAACTTTCAAAGTGCTTTAAACCTTTGCTAATCGTGTGTACTTTATTGTCGTTTAAAACAACCTTAGTATAAGATCCATCAGCTTGAAAATATAACACATTATCTGTTTCAACAAAAACAATACTATTAAGTGTGTTTAAAGCAATTTTTTTTGTTGTATGACGCAATAAATTACTTTTCAATAAAAGATTTAACTCTTTATTTTTACTTCTATTTCGCTCAAATAATTTGATTGAAGTTTTCAAATCATCCACCTCAATTGGTTTAAGTAAATAATCCGTAGCAGATAATTTAAGGGCTTGTATTGCATAGTGATTGTAGGCAGTAACAAAAATTATTGAAAAATTTATTTCGTGTTCATCAAAAAAATCTAACAGTTCAATACCACTGTGTCCAGGCATTTCAATATCTAAAAAAACAATATCAGGTTTATGCCTACGTATTGCTTTTACACCACTCGGTAAATCTTTACATAATTCAATCGTCTTTACATTATCACAATATTCAGCGATCATTCCTTCTAGCAGCGTACGCGCCATTTCTTCATCATCAATAATTATTGCACTATACATATAATTTATTTTATTTTATTTTATTGGGATTGTTAATATAACCTGAGTTCCGTTTGCAGTTCCGTCAAAATTTAGTTTATCTATAATTTTCACTACGGCTTTGGTGTTTTTAGCATTCAAAATTTCTAGTCGTTTTTCGTTTGCATCTGATGAAAATGACTTTGCTTTAAACTCTTTTATCTTATTTAATTCTGCTGAACGTTTCCTACCTATTCCATTATCGTCAATTATAACCAAAATGAAATTATCTTTTTCCTCGAAAACAATAGAGAGTTTTTTATCATTTGCCTTATGCAATAAGCCATGTTTAACAGCATTCTCAACATAAGGCTGTATAAGCATAGGAGGAAACTCAATACTATCAGGGTGCTTAATTACTAGTTTATCAATTTTATAATCAAAGCCCTCTTTAAATCGCATCTTTTCGAGTTCAAGGTATAGGCTCAGCGATTCAATTTCGTGTTGTAAGGTGATTAATTCCTTTTCAGATTGCTCTAAAATAATACGAGTAAGTTTTGAGAATTTTGCAAGATAATTGCTTGCATTTGATTTATCATTGGTGAAAATGTATGCTTGTATGGTGTTAAGTGCATTATAAAAAAAGTGCGGATTCATTTGCGCTTTTATTGATGTGAGAACGGACTTATTCAATTCCTTTTCAATCTTAATTTTTTCGTTTAGCAGGGTGTTTTTTTCTTCTAGTAATAAATTTTTATTACGCAGTTTAATAATTTGCCATCGAAAGAACAGCAGGAATAAGACAATAAAAATTAGCACCGATAAAAAAATAAACCAAAACGACAGCCAAAATGGCGGCTCAATTATGAATGTTATTTTTTGCTGCACAATTTTATCATTCAATTTGAACTCAATCGAGTAATTTCCAGGTTTTAGTGCAGCAAAATTCAGAGCATTTAATTTTCCAGAAGGAGTTTTCCATTCCTCACCGTTAATTCTGTAGTATACGCTATTATTATCAGATGCTCCAAAGTCTAGAATAGCAAATCCAATTGTAATTGAATTCTCATTATACTTTAAGACTTTTAAATTGTTAGTACTCGTTCTTTTACCATTAATTGCTAGCTCAGTAATTTCAAAAATTGCTTCTCTCTCAAGCGATTCATTATAAGTTATTGGAGCCTTTATTATTCCTGAATTTGTTATAAAAAGTAAGTATAAATCTTTAACTAATACATCGGTTACTTCATAAAAATTTATGTCCACATTAAACTTAGTTAGCTTACTTGAATCTAAATCTATAAGGTAGCAAAGCCTACTGGTCATGATGGTTAGCTTGCTGCCAAATATTTTTATGAATTTTATGTCATTAGTTTTAAGATTAACTTTTGTGTTAAGGGGCTTAAAGTTTGTTTCATTTTTGCTAAAGAGGAGGTTGCCTTTTGAAGTTAATATATACAGTGTGTTATTTTGGTAAATAATTTTCGATGCATAAATGGTTTCATTCTCATTTTTTATTTCAATTATTTTATTTTTAGAGTATTTATATAAACCAATATTAGTAGCGAAATAAATTTCTCTTGTAGCTTTATTATAAGCTACAGATTTGCCTCTAACATTATTCATCAGAAAAGAAAAATTCGGAAGGTTCTTATCCGAATTTATTAAATACGGCTTATACCATTCAGAATTAATAGCTAAGGCATTGTTAAAACTAGCTAAACCGCAAAAGCTTGAAGCAGCCACAGCAAAATAGTTACTATCGAGTTTAACAATTTCTTTAATTGCCGGTTTAAAGTGTTTGTGGTTTTGGTAATTAATCGAAGGCAAGTGATAAAATCCTGTTGAAGAGTAAAATAAATCCTTTTTAATCGAATCGTATGCTAAATAATAAATATCGGTAACATCTTGATTTTGATTTATAAAAGATTTAAAATTAAGTGAGGTGTCGAACAAACAAAGTTCTCCCTTTTTGGTAGATATGATATAAGAATTCTTAGCCTCAATTATTTTAGTTAATGATAAATTAGGATATGAAAAAATACTACTATTTAAGTCGGGTGCTAAAAGCACTCCTTCATTAGTAGTACTAAACCAATAATTACTTTGCCTATCTTTTATTACTGTAGATATACTTTTATCTTTAAAAAAATGTTTTTGAAAATGTTTGTTATCATTGCTTAGTGGATAAGTATATACGCCATGTGGCGTGCTTATCCAAACTGAGTTATCGTAAAAATTTAGTCCATGTATAAACTCTGGTGCATCTATAAGTATGGTATATAAAAATTTTAGATCTTCATTAAACACATAAACTTTCTTATTCTCATTCAATCGTTCGCACACATATAATTTTCCGTTGTGATAGTAAATTTGTTTCAAATCTAAATTCATCTTTTTAAAAAATAAACTTGAGTCTAATTGAAATTCGCTATTTATTTTAATAATCGTATTATCTATAATACTATAAAAATTTTTATCTGAACAAGTTGTAAATTCAACGCGTTTAAATTGGAGTAATTTTTTATAAATAAGCTTTAATGATTTTAAATCATAGATGTCAACTCCGTTTTCTTGGTATACAAAAAGATATTTATTTGTAAAGGTCAGGGGTAAATATTGTAAAGGTTTGTTTTGATTTAAATCATACAAACTATCATTAGCAATATAATAATGATAACCATCAAAGTTTTGATACCAAATTCTACCATAATTATCTTCTTTTACAGTGCTTCCAGCAGTCGAGGTTTGTTTTTTAGAATAATAAGTTTTAAACTCAATACCATCATGCCGCGTTAAACCTTCACTCGTTCCATACCAAATAAAACCTTTAGAATCCTGAAAAACATTATAAACATTGTTGGATGGTAAACCAATTGCTTTGTTGTATTTAATAACATAAGGCTCTTGTGCAATTGCAGTTATTGAAATGACAAGACTAATTATAAAACTTCTAAATATCAATTCTTGTCCCTTACTTTAACTAATTGCTGATAAAAAATGTTGATTTATAAAAATTATAAGTCGAGTAAAATTAAAAACTTTATTTTGATTAACAGGTGCTTTTAAAAAACTAATACGGCTATTACAAAAACCCATTTCAAGGTTTTACAAAAATAAAGTGTTTAGTTGTTTTTAAAAAGTCATGTTTTAATTTTATAACTACCTGTAAATAGCCGTTTATATAAGAGTTCTAAACTTTTATAACAAGTTGAAGGATATTGCAGGGCGAAGATATGAATAGAAATTTTTCTATATTCAAGGCACGGCAAATATCTGAGAGATATTTGAGCGAGCTAGTGGACTGCAAAGGCAGCAATGAGCTAGCTCAAGTATTTTCAACGAAGAAGAATTAGTGTTTTCATCATAGATTAGACTAAAATATAATTCATCTTGGTATTATATACGATAAATTCAACCGATTTTGCTTAATGTTTGCTTATCAATGCTTCCATTTACTTAATTTAACTTTAAAATCAACTATCTAAATACAACTCAAGTTATTAATTCGATATGAATTCAAGCTCTTGTTTGAAATATTTTTTAGTTTTCTAAAATTATTAAAAAAATAGTTTTGGTATTTGGACAATCGAAAACGGCATTTCGTAAAACAATCAATTTAAACAAAAATAATATCTGTTTTTTTGCGCTATAATTCTAAAACAACTATTATGAAAAAAACGAAACTAAACAAAAAAACAATTTTAAATTTTATAGCACTTTTTTTATTGGCCTTTAATTGTAGTTACGCACAATTATTAAAAAGCTTAAAAGATAAAATTAATGCCATGAAGCCGGCATCAGATGTCGCTGGTATTTTTCAAATGACACAGGATGATGTGAAAAAAATGCAGCAAGATTCTGCTAGTGATATTTTAGATAAGGAATTTGAGAAACTAAAAAACGAACCCGATCCATTAAACATTAATGGTGTGTACTACCTTAAATATCCTATGCTAGTAAAGTCAGGTAGCAACCAAATTTTTACAAAAAAAGTGCTAATACTTTTTCGCGAACGAAAAAACAGAATCTATTTATTAAATAGTTTAACAATTGGTGGCGGGAAGGATACGTTGTTTATTGAGGAGCCAGGGAATGGGGGGCAAGGGCTTCGTTCTAATAAAAAATTTGGTTCGCTTTGCTATAATTCAAGTTCATAGAGCTATAGCACAGAACACAAAATAATTGGTCCACGGTTTATTGCTAATGGTATGAATAAATATGTTTTTGATAAACAAACAGGTGATTTTAAAGTTGCTGGACTAATAGAGATTGATAAAAGTGTATTTTATTTGAAAGCTCTACTTGACTATAACTCTTGCGATGGTAAAGGAACTCAGTCAGATGAAGAACAGCGAAGTTCATTAAAAAAGCAAGAGAATATCTTTTTTAACCTTCTTACAAAAAAAGAAAATATCCAAAAAAGGAAAGATTACGACCACAACACAATTACTACCAAAAGTTGCGAAAAACAAGCTGCATTTCTTGAAATATACAACAAAGATGAAGGTGGTTTTACTTTACCTACACCAGCCCTTAGTAGAAAATTACCTAAGTATAAACCATTTAAAGACAAAGCTATACCTGCACTGGACCAATATTTAAAAAGCGAAGGTAAATCGGTTAAGTTGCTTTATGCTTATAGCATAACCCGTTCAGAAGGTTTTGGCGATCAAAAAGAAAAACGATTTATTGGAGTTACGGGAGTAAAACAAGACGTTTACATTGGTAGATTTACTCAATTTGCGGTGGTTGCAGAAAACTTAAAACCAAGTACTGGAAGAGAGGATAATTGGAACAGTAAATCTAAATACGCTTATTTTGTTGTAAACATTGTTGAGCCTGTTAGTGATAAAAGTATAGATAGATTAACACCGCCTAATCCTAACGATTACTCAGGTAAATACGAATTAATGGGAACTTCATCTATGCCTTTTTTTCTTAACTCAGAAGAAAATACCAAGGTGATGCAATTTAAGGAAGATTAAACCGAACCAAATATTTACTAGTGAAATAGTAATTATTAAGTTATCAAATAAAAAGCGAAAGGGGGATTTCAACAATCCAAACTGGCGTTTCGTAAAAAAGATAAATTACATCAAATCAATCAACCTAATTTTGAACAAATTTTAAAACAAAAAACATGAAACAAATTTTTTATATACTCCTAACCAACTTTGCATTTAACAGTCTTTTAAATTCGCAATGTGCTAATGCAACATTTCCAACCATTGGCTCAAATACCACAACAATTTGTGCAGGAGGTAGTGTTACCTTTACACGCACAGGTACTTCAAATATTGGTGGATTTATCGGGTTTGAATGGGTTTACTCTACTTCTTCTGGTAATTGCGCCTCTTCTACTTTTTTTAGCTCATTAAGTAATCCTTCACCTAATAATGTCAGTTGGACATTTCCAACAGCTGGCACTTATTACGTAAGAATGAGAGCAATTGCTAATAGCGGTGCATGTGCCATATTTTGGCCTAATGGTCAGTGTTCGCCTGGCCAAGAACTTGTAATTAACGTACTAAGCGCACCAACATTTACCATGGGACCAAGTACTCGCTTTTTTTGCCCAGGAACTCCTGCCACGCTAACGCCAACATTGGCAGGCTCTCCAAGTACTTTTCAATGGAGAAAAAATAATATTGCTGTGCCTGGCGCAACATTAGCAACACTTAATTTTCCAGTAACTACAGCTGGCGATGCAGGTATTTACAACTTGGTTGCAACCTCTAGCTGTGGAACTGCAACCTCAAGCCCAATAACTTTTACAACTCTTACCCCTGGTAACATAATGGGCAATACAAACGTGTTGTTAAATACATCAAATAACTACTCAACAACTCCAGCCACTGGATTAACTTATACTTGGTCTCAAGCTGGCACAGCTACTATTACTTCAGGAGTAAATACTACCTCAATCAATGTAAATGCTCCTTCCTCACCATCTATTTACACAATCAGTTTAGCAAGAGGAGTTGCTACCTGTGTGGCAACTAGCACCTTAGCTGTTAATGCTGTTTCTTGTTTCTCACTAAATGGAACTGCGGGACTGATACCAGTAGTAAACCATTGTAATGGAGCACCAATAAATTTTTATTATTCTTATACACCAACTGGTACTGTAGTTCCATCTTTTAGTTGGGTAGGACCAAATTCGTTTACCTCATCTATTTCTAACCCTACTATTACAAGTGCAAGTTTTGCTAATGCAGGTATCTATACCTTAACAGTGAATAATGCAGGATGTATTACAACAAGTACAGTCTCTGCAAACATTGTTGGTTCTCCAACCATTAACTTAACCTCAAGTTCAGCTAGTATTTGTTCAGGCTCTAATGCAACGTTAAATGTTACGGGTGGAAATTCTTATACGTGGACGCCAAGTGTTCCAATGAGTTGGGTCATCTCCCCAAGTGTTAGCGCTACATACACAGTTGTAGGTGAGGGTAGCTTTGGATGCAAATCATCTGCAACACTAACACAATTCGTTCAAATTTGTACTCACCTAAACGAAAAACTTAGTATCAACTCGGAAGTTAATCTCTATCCAAATCCTGTTAAAAATTATTTTGTTATTGAAGGAGCTGTAGACTCAGAAATTATAATTATTGATATACTCGGAAAAAGATGTTTAAACCAAAAAATTACACAGAATGAAAATAGTATTGATGTCAGTAGTTTAGTTAAAGGTATTTACTTTGTTGAAATAACTTCTGGAAATAGAAATAGTGTAAAACGAATTTTGATTGAATAATCAAAAATATCTTACCTAACAATTAGATTTATTAGTTTTTTCATGAATGATAAGTAGCCGCTGTTAGTGCAAACAACAGCGGTTTTTTTATTTGGAGTTTAAATTAATTTTAAGTTTTAAATAACTCAAAAGGAAGTAACTTTTTTAATACCCTAACTGCAGAATACTAGCAGAATTAGTGTAAAATTGATGAAAGGGCATTTATAAATATTAAGAGAACCCTCGGACTTTTTAAACATGAAAGCATTCTCTAAAAGGTTTATTAAACTTTAGGTTATTGATTCATTCAAATGTAAGATTCAAAGAATGTTCAAAAGGTGTTCCTATTAAAGGGTATTTGCAGCCCCCCTTCTTTAAGCGCCTCAATATAAGATCAAATATTCCCGTTAGCCATTGCTATTGCGTCACCCAGATTATCGTCGTGGGTTATTCATAGGCAACACAGGAACAGTTACCTTAAATCCGTCTTAGGCTTCTTTATGCAAATGAAATTTATGAGTTTACGTGCATCAGAAGTTAGTTTTGAAAATTATTTAATGAGTTATACTTTTTATTAATAACAAATTTACATTTAATCTACGAAAATTCAAAGCCTCGTTTACATAAACGATTTTTACTCAATTTTTAACCTTTTGTTAGTTAAAATTATTTTGTTTCAACGCTTACTTTCTTAATTTTAAAGTCTATGAGTTCTACTTCCGATTTTTCAAAATTAAGTCCTAAAAATTATATCTTAATAAAAGGTGCTAAGCAACACAATTTAAAAAATATCGATGTTGCAATTCCACGTAACAAAATGGTTGTTATTACTGGGCTCTCAGGTTCTGGTAAATCAAGTTTGGCTTTTGATACTTTGTATGCCGAAGGCCAACGCCGTTATGTTGAAAGCCTAAGTGCTTATGCCCGCCAATTTTTAGGTAGATTAGAAAAGCCACAAGTAGATTATATAAAGGGAATAAGCCCAGCAATTGCTATTGAACAAAAAGTTATATCACGTAATCCGCGAAGTACTGTTGGCACTGTCACGGAGATTTACGATTACTTTAAATTATTGTTTGCCCGCGTTGGTAAAACTATTAGTCCTGTTAGTGGTAAAGAAGTAAAGCGCCACCAAGTAAGCGATGTAGTTACGTTTATTACGTCTTTAAAAGCAGAAACAAAGGTTTTGTTACTTAGCAAAATAGTTGAGAAAAAGGACAGAACTTTTGAAAAGCAAGTAGATTTGCTTTCTCAGCAAGGCTTTTCAAGAATTGTAATTAATAACGAAATAAAAAAAATAGCTGAAGTAGATTTTAAATCCATAAAAAAAATTAGTTCACTTTATTTATTAATTGATCGTTTAGTTTGCCAACCGAATGATGAGGATTTTACAAATAGATGCAGCGATAGTGTGCAAACCGCATTTGTAGAAGGAAACGGTGAATGTGAACTTTGGATTGAAACGAATAACGATTTTGATAAAAAATCGTTCAGTAATAAATTTGAATTAGATGGTATTTTATTTGAAGAACCAGATGTGAATTTTTTCACCTTTAATAATCCAATTGGGGCCTGTAAAACGTGCGAAGGCTTTGGTAGTATTATTGGTGTTGATTCTGATTTGGTAATGCCAAACAAAAGCCTTTCTGTTTTTGAAAATGCTATTGTTTGTTGGAACGGTGAGGTAATGAGCTACTACAAAAATCAATTAGTAAAAAATGCACATAAATTTAATTTCCCAGTTCATAAACCTATTGCTAATCTCAGTAAAAAAGAAGTAGAATTGTTATGGAGTGGTAACGAACATTTTGAAGGCCTTACTTCTTTTTTTAAAATGTTAGAAAAAGAAAGCTATAAAATTCAATACCGTGTAATGTTGGCGCGTTACAGAGGTAAAACTGTTTGCCCTGATTGTGAAGGAACACGTTTGCGTAAAGATGCAAATTATGTAAAAGTTGCTGATAAGTGTATTAACGATTTGGTCTTAACACCTGTTTGCGATTTATTACCTTTTTTTAAAACCTTAAAATTAAATGAACATGACACCAAGGTTGCTAAACGCTTAGTAATTGAAATTACAAATCGTTTACAATATTTAAGCGACGTAGGTTTGGGATATTTAACTTTAAATCGTGTTGCAAATACTTTAAGTGGTGGAGAAAGCCAGCGTATAAATTTAGCCACTCAGCTTGGAAGTACTTTGGTTGGGAGTTTATACATTTTAGATGAACCTAGCATAGGTCTTCATTCAAGAGATACAGAGCGTTTAATTAAAGTATTACGTAATTTACAACAGCAAGGCAATACTGTAATTATTGTTGAGCACGATGAAGAAATTATGCGTAATGCCGATGAGTTAATTGATATTGGTCCCGAAGCTGGCACTAATGGCGGAGAACTTGTTTTTCAAGGGACTCATAATTTACTTGTAAAACAAAGTAAAAGTTTAACCGCAAAATATTTAACCAACCAGCTTCAAATAAAAAAACAAACTGCGCCGCGCAAATGGAAAGAGTTTATTGAAATTAAAAACATTACTTTTAATAACTTAAAAAATGTTTCAGTAAAATTTCCTTTAAATACCTTGTGTTGTGTAACTGGCGTTAGTGGCAGCGGTAAATCTACCTTAATTAAAAAGGGATTGATACCAAGTTTACAAAAGTATTTAGATGGCTATTTCGAAAATGTGGATGCTTCACATGTAATTGGTGGGAGTTTAAAACAAATAAAAGCGTTAGAGTATATTGATCAAAATCCTATTGGTAAAAGTACACGAAGTAATCCTGTAACCTATGTAAAAGCTTTTGATGAGATTAGAAATTTATTTGCCGATCAAGGTTTAGCAAAAACACGTAATTACAAAGCGGGTTTTTTTAGTTTTAATGTAGAAGGAGGTCGTTGCGAAACCTGCCAAGGCGAGGGAATTGTAACGATTGAAATGCAGTTTATGGCAGATATAGAACTTACTTGCGAAACTTGTAAGGGCAAACGTTTTAAATCAGATACTTTAGAAATTACCTATCAAGGTAAAAACATTAGCGATGTTTTAAATTTAACAGTTGATGAAGCTGTAACTTTTTTTGGCAAAGAAAAAGATAATAAAACGTGTAAAAAAATACTTGAAAAATTATTAGCCTTGCAAGCTGTTGGCTTAGGTTACGTTCAGCTAGGACAAAGTAGTAGCACATTAAGTGGGGGAGAGGCGCAGCGTATTAAACTAGCAAGTTTTTTAATTCAAATAAATAATGTTACGCCAACACTATTTGTGTTTGATGAACCTACAACGGGCTTGCATTTTCACGATGTTGCAAAATTATTAGCTTCGTTTGAAGCACTTATAAATAAAGGACATAGCATAGTTGTAATAGAACATAATTTAGATGTTATAAAATGCGCAGACTGGGTTATTGATATGGGTCCCGAAGGTGGCGATGCAGGTGGCACTTTGGTATTTGAAGGCACAGTTGACGATTTAGTAAAATCAAAAAAAGGATTTACTGGGAAGTATTTGGGTGAGAAAATGAAGTAAAAATGTTTTGTGAGTAGTTAATATCTAAGAGTTAGTTCTTATAAATTTAAATAATTTTAATAGAGTTGCTTGTAAAGTTTAATTCATAAAATGGTTTATTTTAAAGACGTTCGATTATCAATAAGTTTAGGATTCGCAAGCCATGAAGCAATAAAAAATCGTATTTTTGGTAGTCAAGTTTAAGTTATGTTAGGTAACGAAGCCAAAACAAGAAAAGCTATTATTGATAAACGCCTTCAAATTGCAGGGTGGAATGTTAACGACCATACTCAAGTTGTTGAAGAGTTTGATATTAATGTATTCTTACATGGTGTTGTAAATGAACCTTAAACCAAATATCAAGGACATCAATACAGCGATTATGTTTTACTTGGTAAGGATGGAAAGCCTTTAGCGGTTATTGAGGCTAAAAAATCAGCAGCAGATGCCAACATAGGAAAGGAGCAAGCCAAACAATACTGCACTAACATTCAAGCCCAACATGGTGGCGAATTGCCTTTTTGTTTTTATACTAATGGGCATGACATTTACTTTTGGGATTTAGGCAATTACCCACCTAAAAAGGTTTGTGGTTTTCCTACTCGCGATGATTTAGAACGCTATCAATATATACGTAAGGCTCGTAAGTCGCTTGCAAGCGAGTTAATCAATACTAACATTGCTGGAAGGGATTACCAAATAGCATCCATACGTGCAGTTATGGAAGCAATTGAAAAACGTAAACGCAAGTTTTTATTGGTAATGGCTACAGGTACAGGTAAAACTCGCACTTATATTGCATTAGTTGATGCTTTAATGAAAGGCGGATGGGTAGAAAGAGTATTGTTCCTGGTAGATAGAATTGCTCTGCGCGATCAAACATTAGCAGCATTTAAAGAACATTTGCCTAACGAGCCTGTTTGGCCTAAAAGAGAAGAAAAGGAAATCACAACCGACAGACGAATTTATGTTTCAACATATCCAACTATGTTGAATGTGATACGTGATGAAAAGAATGTCTTAAGCCCTCATTTTTTCGACTTAATTATTGTTGATGAAAGTCACCGAAGCATTTATAATACATACCAAGAAATTTTAGAATACTTTAATACTGTTCCGTTTCAAACCAAAGTGTACTGATTTAATATAAAAGAATAGAGACATTTTCTTAAGTTTAACTAATGTAAAAACAGAAAGAAAATGGAAACAAATCCAAAGAAAAAAACAGCCGAAAGTT
>JAAFIQ010000013.1 GCA_013298715.1 Bacteroidota bacterium
ACTCCATGTTTACGAAGCTCTATGAGCATATTAAGCCTTTTGATAATTTGCGCAGGCTTACCTGTTTGAAGCTTTTTAAGCTCTTTTGAGCTTTCTTTAACAATAATAAGTTTTGGTTTTGACATATATACATTTATAATTTAGTCCAAAAATAAGAAAAAAAATTAAGTTAACAAAATTGGACTAAATTATATTTGGATTTGGTATTAGTTGAATTAATAAATCAGTTTAAGGAGTGCTTTTTCTTTTTCCTGAGTACTATTGCTTTTGTTTTTTTTAGGACGTTCTATTGGATGTTCACTAACATCAACTATTACCACATCCCACTCAACATCACTTTGCATTAATTTTTTCTTACCCAGTACATGAAATAATTCGCTTTTTATTAACCAACGTTCAAGCAGAGTAATTAGGGTAACTTTTCTTGTAGTTATTAAGCGTATTTTGCCAACCGTAGGTAATACCTTTACTTCCAATAAACATAAGGCTATCATTATTCCAATAGTACTTCATAAATTATTTATGTTTCCTTCGTTCCATGCCAATTGCTGTTTGTTAATACGCGTAATAATTTCTTTTGTTGCTTTAGTTTGCGCAAACACAAGCACACAAGCAAAGCTAAACAGAATAAAACAACGCAATTTTATTTTCATTAAGTTGTATTTTTAATTAACACGTTTGTTTTTTCATTATCGTTAAACTCTAATTTTGGCGCAACTTCTGACTGATACTTATTGTAATTTATGAAATTATAGTAATACATCCAAAAGAATAAGAAGAAAGCATTAAATGTATAATTACCTTGCCGAAGGTACTGCAATGAAATTAAAACAAACAAAGCATTGCTAATTACCCAATAATCGTTATCGTAATTCAGATTGGTTGGTCTTGAGATATAAAATTTAAACAAAATTAATAATAAAGCAACAAGACCTAAAAGCCCCATTTCAGATGCTGTTCTTAAGAGCATTGAATTTGCATCGGATTTATTATTCTGATACAAATCACCAATTAAGTGCGATTTGTCAAATTTATCAAATGCTATTTCATGCGAACCTAAACCTGTTCCAAAAAAAGGATTTTCTGACAAATTATTCATAGTAATTTGAAAGTTATTGTAAAACACAAATGAAGAGCCATGAACTTTTGAAAGAAACTCGCGAAGTTTTTGTTTACGTAATTGTTTGTTAGTTGAAAGCGTTTTGGTATTATCTAATACATCATTAAAATAAAGCTCGTATAAACCATCTGCTCTTAATTTAAAATCGGGACTATTTTTATACGTATAAAAAACACCCAAAAACAAAACTGGTATTGCAATAAAAAAATACCTTAATGCGCCATAGTTGATAAAAATAAGCACAAAGGCGAAAAACACGCCTAGATAAGCCACGCTTGAAGCGGATAGAATGTACGTAGCAATAATTATAAATGAGCCACGAATAGAAATATAATTAAAACTTCGGGTAACCAACTGATAAATAGCCACGAAAAAAGCCGGAGAAATAACGCCTCCTAAATAAGAAGGTTCGCAAAACAACCCGTTCACCCTTATTCCAAGCCCGCCCTTTGAGAAGCCCCATTTATTTATTGGTAAATAACTTCTGAAATTAGCAAGAGATTCTAAGCCTATTGTAAATAAAACAAATTGAATGAGCCCTATTATGCAAGCAAAAACTGCTCCTCTCAAATAAAGGTTGAATATTTTTTTAACATCAAAATCGTAGTATTGAAGCACATATTGATAGAAGATTAAATTTACTGCAAGATTTGCGTAGATTTTAATGAAATTACCCAACAAATTATTTCCAATAAGAACATTAAACAAGCCAGTTACCAGAAGAATAAATAAGATAACATAGTTTGGTGTATAAAACTTATACTTTGAAATAAAAATTGGAAGTAAAATTAATATTGGTACGTAAGAAAAATAAAACTCAAAGGGTGTTTTAAAAAAAACATAGGAGGTAAAGAAAACGTTCAGGAAAATACCGATATCAATTAATGTTTTCAAATCTAAATTATATTTACCTCTCGTTCTAAGTTTACACCAAATGTATCAAATACTTTTTGCATTACATAGGTAGAAAGATTGAAAATAGACTTACCTGTACTATTATTTTTATTAATTAAAACAAGGGCTTGTTTAGAATGTACAGCAGCTCCTTCGTGCTCAAACCCTTTTAATCCGCAGTGTTCAATTAACCAGCCCGCTGCTAGTTTTACATTCCCGTTATCGAGTGGATAAGCAACAATGTTAGGGAATTTTATCTTTAACACATTGTACCTTTCATTCTCTATCTCAGGGTTTTTAAAAAAACTTCCTGCATTACCAATTTCCTTTGGGTTTGGGAGTTTGCTTGTTCTAATGGCAGTTACTGCATCTGACACATCTTTTATGGAAGGGGAACTTATGCCCATTTTCTCTAATTCAGAATTAATTGCACCGTAGGTTGTGTTAGTTGATGCATTTTTAGTTAGTTTAAATTTTACTGATGTTATCAAAAATTGATTTTTTAATTCGCGTTTAAAAACACTTTCGCGGTAACCAAATTTACATTCATCCAAGCTAAATTTTTTAAATTCCCCGCTAATCAAATTCCAAGCGGTTAACTCATAAAATACGTCCTTAATTTCTACACCGTAGGCTCCAATGTTTTGCATAGGGCTGGCACCAACGCATCCAGGTATAAGTGATAAATTTTCCAAACCGCAATAGTTTTTCTCAATACACCACATCACAAATTCGTGCCAATTTTCGCCAGCATTAGCCTCTACAATTACAGCTTGATCATCCTCTTGAACTAACGAAATTCCTCGTAAAGAATTTTTAATTACTAATCCTTCAAAATTTTTGGTAAACAAAATATTACTTCCACCCCCTAAAATTAGTTTTTCTAGATTGTAAATTGGCAAGTTTTTTAATTCGGTTAATTGTTCTAATTGATTTATTTCAACAAAATAATTTGCAATACAATCTAAACCAAATGTGTTTAATGCTTTTAAATTATAGTTACTTTTTACTTCTAACATATTCAAATTTAATTAATATTGCTCCATAAATTTGCATATATTTAATCCAATATCACCAGCATTTTGTTTACAAATAAAAAAATAGCCATAGTTAGCGTTATTAATGATTTATCAACCGATGCACGGGTTGAAAAAACCTGCACGTGCCTTGTAGATAGCAATTTTGAGGTAATTGTAATTGGAAGAAAAGTAAAAAATTCTTTGCCACTTAACAACTTGCCTTGGACGCAAAAACGGATAACGCTCCTCATAAATAAAGGTCCTTTATTCTATCTATTTTTTAACCTTCGCTTATTTTTCTTTTTACTTTTTAAAAAAGTGGATTTACTTTTTGCGAATGATTTAGATACACTTTTGCCAAATTATTTAATTTCCAAATTAAAAAATATTCCATTGATTTATGATAGCCATGAATTGTTTTGCGAAGTACCTGAATTAATTACAAATCCTACAAAGAAAAAAATTTGGTTGAAACTTGAAAAATGGATTATTCCAAAACTTAGAAATTGCATAACCGTTAACCAAAGTATTGCTAACATTTTTGAAGCACAATACAAAACAAAGTTTAATGTGGTACGCAATATTCCAGAAAAAATTAAACTTGAAAAAGTTTTGAGTAAAGAAGAACTAGGTCTTCCTTTAAACAAAAAAATAATTATTTTACAAGGTGCTGGAATTAATATAGATAGAGGGGCTGAAGAATTGATTGAAGCGATGCAATACACTGAAGATACTTTTTTATTAATAATTGGTAGCGGCGATGTTTGGGATAAACTTATTGATTTAGTAAAAAAATTAAAACTAGAATCAAAAGTAAAATTGATTACAAAAATTCCTAAAAAACAATTGATGCACTACACCATTAATGCAGACTTAGGAATAACGCTTGACAAAAACACAAACAAAAATTATTTTAATAGTTTACCCAATAAAGTGTTTGATTACTTGCATGCTGGATTACCCATTTTTAGTAGCCCAATGCCCGAGATTGTAAGTATTATTAATAGACACCAAGTCGGGTTTGTTTGCAGTTCTTTTGAGCCAAGGCAAATTGCTGAACAACTTTCTAATTTTATTAACTCAGCACAGTATAGCATTTGCCGAGCTAATGTTAAAAACACCTCTGCTGAATATAATTGGGAAACCGAGAAAAAAAACTTACTTGACGTAATAACTAATTCTGTTTCTCAATAAAATCGATCATTTCACTTTCTGATTGCTTGTAAGAAAAAACAGAGTTAATTTTTTGGTAATTTGATTTCTCGGTACTTCTAAAATAAATGGATTGCGCAACTTCCAATTTTTCTCTGTCGTGAATAAACGTAAGAAGAATTTGAATTGTATGTTCAACAGTATAACAATAGTCATTATACTTCTTTTTAAAAATATCTAATCTGCTTGCATCGTTTAAAGCAGCTTTAAGAACGGTTACAAACTCTTGAATCTCCTCATTTTTACTAGGTTTTACACAATCTGAAATAACAATTAACGTATTACTATTTACCTCTTTTAAGTAATTATCAAACTCATTTTTAGAAGATTGGTACGTTAATGTTGATTTGAATTTAGGAGCATTTTCTTTGTCAATAATGGTTTGGTAAGCCAACTTAAATAATTTAATTTTTTCTACTTCGTACTCTGAATAAGAAATTAATGCAATGGCTTGCTCAACCGAAAGGCAATTGTTTCTCATAATGGATTCACTCAATTTTTTTTTAGCATCTGGAGTTTCGCATTTAGCCATTAACAATTTTACATAGCTTAAATAACTCGTTGGCATTGGCTGCGCGCATTTTTTTTTATGCGGAATATTATTATAAAAAACGGGCTTGTCGTCTTTTATTTCGCAAAAATGTTCTAAGGTTTTATTTCGGTATTTAAAAGTGGTATCTTCTATCGGCTTTGGCGGCACAATAGGCTGAGGGAGGCGTTCAGCTTGCGAATGATTAAAGAATTCAAATTTTTTAGATGTAGGGTTGAATTTATAAACATAAGCTTCGTTTACTGTTGGTTGCCTTTTTAGCATTAAAAATATCCGTTGTGTTATTTTAGTTTTATCAGTAAACTCAACGCTAATAGTTACAGTATCTTCAATTAATTTGTGAATTTCGACCTGTGCTTGAAACGATTTATTTACAACAGTATCAGCAATTTTTACTTGCATGAGCTTTGAATCTGATGTAAAAAGCATCAAACTATTTTGGGCATTGAATTTTAACAGAATTAGAAAAAAATATAACAATATTAATTTTCGCATTAAGTACTTTTTTTGCGATTAAATTTTAATGCCTTTAACATCCAATTTGGCAATGGTTTTTCTGGCGCACGTTTACTCAAATCTAAATACCATCCTAATTTTTTCATTATTGGCATTTTTTTAGTTTCAACAAATTCTATCAATGCGCCATCTGGGTCTTCAATGTAAGTAAAATGTCCGGCGGCTTCGCCCATTTCAAAACCTGCCCCGCCATCTACTGTAAACGGATGACCTAAACTTTCGCATTGTTTTTGAAGCGCGTTCATGTTTTTTATATCAAAACATAAGTGTATAAACCCTAAATCGCCCCAAAACCTGTTTTCAAAAATTTTTCGTGGGGAGTAGTTGGTCATCTCTATTAACTCAATATAACTATTACCAAACAATTTGCTGAAGGGCCCTACTCTATCTTTACTATGCGTTAAAATTGCTCGTTTGCATTTACCCGAACCTCCTGGTAAAGAACTCAAATCACCAAAACTCTCTTCACCTTTAAAAAGAATTTTATCGTAACCTAAAATTTTATTGTAAAAATTAATTGAGGTTTCTAAATTACTCACGCCAATAATCATACCGACTGGCCCACCAGTATGCTTTAACCCACGACCAAAAAATACTGTATCTTCAATTATTTCAAAATAATTCCCAAAAGCATCAACAATAAAAAAATGCTTTTTACCAATTGGTGATGTTGAAATTTCTCCTAAAATTGTAACGTTTTCTTGTTTTAAATACGCGTATGTTTTTTCAACATCATCGGTTTTTATTTTTGCACAAAACAAACCTAAATCTCCCAATTGTGCTTTAAACAAAGGCGCTTGTGGTGTTCTACTTGTGTATTGCCATATTTCAAATCCACCGCCACCTTTTAAATTAATTGCTAAAATAGCGTGGCGTTGGTGTGGTTTACCTCCCGTGTAAGGCAACATTAAATTCGCTTCAGCAGCCTCTTCAAAAACGGGGATATCCATTCCAAAATGCTTGTTATACCAATTAAAGCCAGCGTTCACATTAGAAACGCCTATGCCAACTTGTTGTATGCCAGAAATAATATAATTGTTCATAGCGCTAAGATAAATTTTATTAAGTAAAAATTTGAATCTATTTTAAATGAAAAATTCTTGAAATTTATTCTGCCTCTAAATCTTTAACTAGGTAAACACCATCTGGTTTAATGAGCACTTTTTTATGGCGGTACAAAATACCAATGGCCTTTTTAAAAGTTGCCTTACTCATGCTTAATTTAATTGAAATTTCTTCGGGAGAACTCTTATCGTTCAAGGGGGTGTAACCATTGTTGCTTTTAATATATTCTAAAACTACTTCGGTTGAATCTAACACATTTTTAAATCCGCTCTTTTGAAAACTCACGTCAATTAAGTTATCTGGGCGTATGTTGCGAACAAAGCCTTTTAATTCATCTCCAATAAAAACATCTTTATAAATATCGTTGTGGTAAATTAAACCTTTGTATTTATTATTAATAATGCAACTAAATCCAAGTTGCGATTCTTCATACACCAACACATCTATAGATTGAGCTACTTCTAATTCAATGTTTTCAGTAATGATAAATTTATCTAATTTACTCGACGCCACAATACGTTTACTTACCTCATCTACAAATATATAAACCACGTAAAATCCATCTTCCTCCATGTCTGTTCTTTGCTCATCAAAAGGTACAAATAAATCTTTTTCTAGTCCCCAATCTAAAAAGGCACCAACACTGGTAATTGCTGTAACTCGCAAAAAGGCAAAGGAATTAATTTGTGCATAAGGTATTTTGTGCGAAGCTATTAGTTTCGCATTAGAATCTGTAAAAACAAACACATCAATTTTTTCATTTAGTTTAATTGGTTTTGTGTTTATGCTTAATGGCAACAACACTTCATTGCCTTCTTCATCTGTTAAAAAACTTCCAATATCTGTTTCTCTAATTACTTTTAAATTGTGTGTGGTGCCAATGTTTATCATCTTTTACTTTTAATTCCGTTAAATGTAAGTAAATATTATAGTTAATCGGTCTAGATTTTTGCCAAAAGTTATTTCTTTTTTTATGAAAAATAAATTTTGTAAATTCGAATAACACTTAAATATACTCAAGTTATGGTTGTTGTAATAGAGCAGGGCACAAGCAAAGAAAAATTAGAATTACTCTTAAAAAAATTAAAATTAAGGAAAGGAGTAAATACTAAAAAGTATTGCGGTGTAATTAATTTAAAGGAAGACGCTTTACAAATACAAAAACAGTTAAGAGATGAGTGGAGATAACTTTATTCTTGATACAAACATTGTCCTTTATTTACTTAACGGTGATAAAACTTTAAGTGAGTTATTACACGAGAAAAATTTGTACATTTCATTTATTACCGAAATAGAATTATTAGGCTATCATAAAATTACTAAAAAAGAAAAACAAGAGATAAAGCAATTTATTGATGATTGTATTATTATTGAGATGAATTCTGAAATTAAAAAACACGCTATTCGAATTCGTAATCAATACAATTCAAAACTCGGAGATTGTTTAATTGCAGCAACTGCAGCTTATGCAAATTTTCCTTTTATTACTTCAGATAAAGAATTTTGTAAGGTTGAAGAGTTAAATTTAATTTTATATAAGATTAATTAGAACAATCATAAGAATAACAAAAACAAAAAAGCCTTACTTATATGGTATCAATTTTACCAAAAGGTATCTTTTTTTATGAAAATTAATTTTGTAAATTTGAGTATCTTGATTTATAACTTTTACTAATGACAAAATTAGATTTAAAACAAAAAACGCATGCTTATATTGAGTTAGCTGACGATAAAATTCTAAAAGCGGTTTATATTATTTTAGAATCTCATGTAAATTCTGTTGATACAAACATAAAATTTTCACCTGAATTAATAACTAGTTTGAATAAAGCAAAAAAAGATCATTTGTCTGGTAAAGGTAAATCGTATACTATAGATGAGGTGAGGAAATCTGTTTTATCAAAACTTAAAAAATGAAATACAACTTGGTTGTAAAAGAAAGAGCAAAAGCTGATATAGAAGCGATTGCTCTTTATTATAATAATTTGCAGGAAGATTTAGGTTTAAAATTTTGGTATTCTGTAGAAATTGCTTTCAAGGAAATAACTACAAATCCTTTGGGTTATCAAGTTAAATATTCATCATTTCGAACGAAATTAACCAAACCATTTCCATATTTGTTGATTTATGAAGTAATTGAAAACAATATAATTGTTTACCAATGTTTTGGAGGCTCAGATAATCCAATTAAGAAATATAAACATAAATAACAAAAAACTTCAAATTATTCATCTAATAAATCATCTAAGGTTTTAGGTTTGCGCTTACCTGATAATATTTGTTTTAAATCTTTTAATCCATTATCAAGACTTTTAGAAGAAGTATTTTCAATAAATGGTTTGTCGCCCATTTTTATAGCTAAATCAAACAGTAATTTAATATTTGATTTTATTACTAACGTTTCCATAACATAAAGATACAAAATTTTATTTTTTTAATTAAAAAAACCCTTCTTTATGAAGGGCTTTTTAATTTATCTATCTTAAATACAACATTTCTCTGTACTTTGGCAGTGGCCATGTGGCATCGTTTACGATATTCTCTAACTTATCTACATTGTAACGAATTACTTCAAAAAATGGTTTTACTTTTTCGCAATAAGCATGTGCTTGTTTTTTTGCACTATCTAAATTATTTGCTTTTTTGCGTTCTTCAGTCATATCATCTGCCGCCTTTTTAATTATTGTTACACGTTCACTTATTTCTTTAATTAAGTTCAATTGCGTGTCTGCCGCCTTTTTAAATTCTGCAGCTGATAAAATAGATTTTAATCCACTTACATTATCTACCAGTACTTTTTGATAAGTTATAGCAGCTGGCACAATTTGATTATCTACCATATCAGCTATAATACGGCTTTCTATTTGAATTTTTTTAGTGTAGGTTTCTAAAGCAATTTCATAGCGCGCCTCTTGCTCACGGTGATTTAATATTCCTAAACTTTCAAATAAGTGTAATGACTTTTTGCTAATCATTGCCTCTAAAGCGCCTGGTGTTGTTGGAATGTTATTTAAGCCACGTTTTTTAGCTTCTGCTTTCCAAGCATCGCCGTAACCATTTCCTTCAAAACGAATTTTTTTACTTTCACCAATGTATTTTTTTAGCACTTGAAAAATAGCTTCATCTTTTTCAACTTTTTTATTCATCAAAGCATCCACATCTTTTTTAAATACAATTAATTGTTCTGCCATAATTGTATTCAAAACAGTCATTGGCCAACCGCAATTGGCACTACTTCCAACAGCTCTAAATTCAAATTTATTTCCTGTAAATGCAAAAGGGCTTGTACGATTTCTGTCCGTATTATCTAATAAAATATCAGGTATTTTACCAATGTTTAATTTTAAAGCTGTTTTTTCTTCAGGACTCATTTTGCCAGAGTGCACGGCTTTTTCTAATTCATCTAACACTTTAGATAACTGTTCGCCTAAAAATACCGACATGATTGCTGGAGGAGCTTCGTTTGCTCCCAAACGATGATCGTTGTTAGCGCTGGCAATAGAGGCGCGCATTAAATCAGCATGTTCGTAAACTGCTTTTACAGTATTTACAAAGAAACTCAAAAATTGTAAATTGGTTTTTGGTGTTTTACCAGGACTTAATAAATTTTTACCAGTATTAGTTGCTAAACTCCAATTGTTGTGTTTACCACTACCATTAACACCAGCATAAGGTTTTTCGTGAAGTAATACTCTAAAATTATGACGAATGGCAACTTTTTCCATAATATCCATTAATAAAATATTATGATCTACAGCCAAATTAGCTTCTTCAAAAATTGGAGCACATTCAAATTGTGCAGGTGCAACTTCGTTGTGGCGTGTACGCACTGGTATTCCTAATAAATGACTTTCGTATTCAAAATCTTTCATAAAGGCTGCAACTCGCTCAGGTATTGAGCCCCAGTAATGATCTTCTAATTGTTGTCCTTTTGCCGGTGCGTGTCCAAATAACGTACGACCAGTTTGTTGTAAATCAAAACGGATATTATAAAGCGCTGAATCAATTAAAAAATATTCTTGTTCCCAACCTAAAGTGGCAATTACTTTGGTTACATTTTTATCGAAATAACTTTGGCAAACCTCTGTAGCCGCTTTATCTAAAGCACTTAGTGATTTTAATAAAGGCGTTTTAAAATCTAAACTTTCGCCTGTGTACGAAATAAAAATTGTTGGAATACATAACGTTTCACCCCAAATAAATGCTGGCGAAGTTGGGTCCCAAGCGGTATAGCCACGCGCCTCGAATGTATTACGAATACCGCCGTTTGGAAAAGATGATGCATCTGGTTCTTGCTGAACTAAAGCATTTCCACTAAAACGTTCAATGGCTCTTCCACCTTCAATTGGTTCAAAAAAACCATCGTGTTTTTCGGCAGTAGCACCACTTAATGGTTGAAACCAGTGTGTGTAATGTGTTACACCATGGCTTTGTGCCCAAGCTTTCATGCAAGCAGCAATTTGGTCGGCAACTTTACGATCAACTGTTGTGCCTTGATGCATACTTTGTTGAATACTATTATAAGCTTCTTCGCTTAAAAATTCGCGCATGGCGTCGTTCCCAAATACCTTACTACCGTAGTATTGCGATACTTGTTGGTTTTTGTTTTTCTTAAATTCTACAGGAATTCTTTTTTCTACTTCCTGCATGGCTAAAATTCGTCTTGTACTCATTTTTTTGGTTTTAATTACTATTTAGGGGGGTATATTCTTTAAAAAGTATATTTTTTGACAAAATTAAGTGAAAAAAAGGGGGGGTGCAAGAAAAATTTTTCATTTTTTTGAGGTTTGAGATTAAAAATTATTCTGAGAGAAATTTTGCTAATCTCGAAAAAAGTTATATATTCGTTTAAAACTAAAAGTTATGAAAAAATTATTTACACTTTGCGTTTTAATGAGTTTAAAAGTTGGTGCGCAAAGCTGGTGTGCCCCTGGCGCATTATGGCATTTTTACTGGTATAATTTTGGTGAAGCTCCTGGGCATATTAAGTATGCCTACACGGGCACAGTAACAATTAATAACAAGGTTTGCCAAAAAATTGATGCCTTTCAAGCTACAAAGAGTATTAATCTTCTGAACACCTACACAACTTCCTATAACGTATATACATACACAGAAAATAATGTTGTGTACCTAACAAATGTCGCTGGTTCAAGCTTTGATACGCTGTACAACTTTAATGCTAATGTAGGTGATAAATGGAGTTTAACCCCTAAAAATTATACATGTTGTGCAAAATCGCGGGTAAATGTGGTTGCTACAGGAACTCAAGTAATTGATGGTGTTATATTAAAGTGGCTAAAAGTTTCTATTAACGGTTTTTCAGGATATTCAAACTCTCCAACAGGTCCATTTAACGATACTATTATTGAACGTATCGGTGCTTTAAAATACAGCCTTTTTGTAACGTTTCCTATATGCCCATATGTTAGCGACGGGCCCTTAGAGAAATCGTTGAGATGTTACCGAGATAACCAAATTGCGGATTATAAAAAAACAACCGGCGTTTGCGATTACCTTTACACATCCACAACAGGAAATGCCGAAACAGAACTAACCAATAAAATTTCAATTTATCCTAATCCTGCAAACACTGAAATTTTTGTTAAAGCAGAAGAATTTGAGGATAAACCTTGTACAATAAAAATCATAAATCTACTTGGTCAAGTTGCTTACGAAACACCAATTATTTCCAAAAAAGGCGAATTTTCAGTTGATTTAAACTCTTTGCCAAAAGGAATATATCAACTAGAGATAATAACTTCAGATAAACGAATTTTTACTCAAAAGTTAGTTAAAGATTAGAAGATGTAAAATTCATTATTTTACTCCAAAATCATAAACTCTGTTCTTCTATTCTTTGCTCTGCCCTCCTCGTTTGTGTTTGCTGCTATTGGTTTGCTTGGCCCATAACCTTTTGCTGTTATCCTTTTTGAATCAACCCCTAATTCTTCTAACATCCATTTTACAGAATGGGCACGGTTGGCGCTTAGTGCCTCGTTATCTTTAACTTTACCTACATCATCGGTATGCCCTTGTATTTCTACTTTCATATCAGGATTTTCCTTTAAATAATTAGCAAATGCTTCTATTACAATTCTGCTTTCTAATTTTAAATCGGCACTATTAGTGTTGTAATAAATATTTTCAATTACAAAACTTTTACCAGGTTTAGCTTCGGATACTTGTAAAGCAATTTCTTTTTTAGGAGAAGTGTAAGTAATTTCTTTAGTACTAATAATTTTAGAATTAAACGCAATGCTATCTTTCTTTACAGAAATTAATATATCATCTTTCCGTTTTAAATTAATTGCTGCGGTATACTCACCCGTTAAGCTATCAACAACCGCATACGTTTTTTGTTTGGTAACGGTATTCTTAATTTCAACTACTGCATCAGTAACAGCATTTCCTTTATCATCTTTTACCGATCCTTTTACAAAAGCAACAGTTTGGGGTCTGGCTTCGGGGTATAATTCAAAGTTGTACATGTCATATCTGCCAATGCCTTTACCGCTTACCTTGCCTTCATCAAAACTAAAAAAGTAGCCTGTTTTGGTATCGCTACTTACAAAAAAACCTGTGTCGTCTGTTGCACCATTTATTGGCGACCCTATATTTTCAGGCTCTTCCCATTCCCCTTTATCATTTTTTCTTACATAAAAAATATCATAACCTCCAAAGCCGTAATGCCCCGTGCTGCTGAAGTAGAGCGTTTCACTATCGCTGTGTATAAATGGAGTTTTTTCATCACCTTTAGTATTTATTTTTGGGCCTAAATTTTTTGGCACACTCCACATTCCTGTTTTTAAATCTTTGGTGGTGAAGTATAAATCAATACCACCAAAGCCTCCGGGTCTATCGCTTGCAAAATAAAGCGTAATACCATCTGCCGCAATAGTTGGCTGACTATCCCAATATTTTGGATCGTTTACATTAGTACTTAACTTTTTATAATCGCTCCAACTGCCATCCGCAAAATCGCTTACGTAAATATCTACATTAGGCTGTGCGCCTCCTTCTTGGCGCTGCATCGCAAAGTATAAGTGTTTGTTATCAATAGATATAGAACATCCACCTTGATTGTCATCACTAGTATTAAAAGGGTTCATCATGGGTTCGCCACTTGTAAATGTGTTGGTTTTATCGCGCTTAGCCACCATAAATACTTCTTTTTCTTTATCGCTTGTATAAACTTTATTCATATCTTTAATAGGTAAGCGTCGCACAAAATAGCACAACTGATCATCGGGTGATACATAACACAAATACTCATCGCGCTGGGTGCTAACTCCTTTTACTACTGCCGGATTAAAAGGAACGTTGCGTTTTAAACCTTTTTCCTTTTTCGCAGATTTTATCATCATTTTTGCTTGATATAATTCTGCTTCGTAATCTTTTGGAAATTTTTTTTCATCCTCGTCCTTAAAATCAATAAACTTGTTTAAATATTTTATAGCACTATCGTTTTTTAACTCTTCATAATAGCTGAAGCCTATATAATAATAAGGATCACTGTGTATTTGTGGGCACTTGGCTATTGCCTTTTTGAAATAGGGCACTAAAGGCGTAAAAGCTAAATTTTCTAATTTTGCTCGCACTACCATTTCTTGTGCCATGTATAAATTTGCCTCTGCAAAATCTGGCTCAATTTCTAAAGCTTTGGTTAAAAATTCTATACGTTCAGGTTTTTTATATTTTTTTTTATCGAGGGCTTTTTCGTAAAGCTTCAACGCTTTTTTATCAATGTTGTCATCGCACAATTTTGATTTATTTTCAGTTTCATCTTGCGAAAAAAAAGATAATGAGAAAAAGAAGAAAATAAAGAAGAAAATGTTTTTCATTTGCAGCAAATAAATTTATAATGAAGATATAAAAATACGTTACAATTAAAAAGTTAAGAATGTTTAATGGTACTAATTACCAACAATTTCAGGCTAATTAAACCATGCTTTAAATATAACCCCGCCGTCGGAGGTAAAATTATAATTGGCTTCTAACTGGTCGCACAGCGATTCAATAATTTCCATACCGCTCGACTTTTTATTAGAATTCTTATTAGAAAAGCCTACACCATTATCTTTTACTTCTAAATAATATGACAGATTCTCGCGTTTGAAATTGATTGAAATAGTTGGGCTATCGATTTCATTGGTAAAAGCGTGCTTGTATGAATTTGTAAGTAGCTCGTTGATAAGCAAGCCACATGGAATAGCAGTTTTAATATCCAAATCTAAATTAAAAATATTTTTCTCTACATGTATCGCCTTACCATTTTTTGGTGGATAAGATGCGTTAATTTCATTAACCAAGGCATCGATGTACGTTGAAAAACTAATTTTACTAAAATCTTGATTGCGGTAAAGTAGATTATGAATAAACGATATAGATTGCACTCTATTTTTGCTTTCGAGCAAAACCGTTTCACTATCTAAATTTTTTTGCAAACCAAAATTTAATAAACTAGAAATTAATGCTAAATTATTCTTTACTCGATGATGTAGCTCGGCTAGTAGCAATTCTTTTTCTTTTAGCGATTTATTAATAACGGCTTCGCTTTTTTGTTTTTCACTTAATCTTTCTTCTAATAATCTATTTTGCAGTTTATTGTTTTGAATACTTAAGTAAACAAAGTAGAAGAGTGAGAACAAACAAATTGGTAGATTAAAATAGAAGATAATTTGCCTTTGTGAATCATTGAGTAAATGAGTTTCAAAGAAAGTATAATTAGTTATTAAATTAATAATTGCAGATAAAATTGTTGCCAGCGTGAGCAACACAATTAACTTTAGTTCAGTTTTGGCATCAAACAAATAGGCTATAACTAAGGTAAGGGGAAAATAGTAAAGAAAAGTTCCAGATTTAAATCCAAAATACGAATCAAGAAAGAAAATAGTAGAAATTACAGTTAGCAACAATAACCACTTTGAAATTTTAAAATAGCCCCGACTTGTTAGCCAAAACGCAAGTGAAATTATAATATCAACCACTACTAAAAAAAGAGCCGAAAAATAATCTTCTACTACTAAAACCAAATTTAAAACGCCTAAAAAACTAACTAAAAAGCTTACTAAGGTAAATTGATTCAACAGAATTACTTTTTGTTTACTAATTTGTTCATCAACGTGCTTTAAGCCGTTACCTGAAATAATTCTCCAAAAATTCATAAACACTAGTCTACCGTAGCAATAACTTTAAGTTCAATCGCTATTGGAGTTGGGAGTTTATTAATCTCTAAAGTGGTTCTGCAAGGCAAGTTATCTTTAAAATATTCTGCCCATAATTTATTGTATTTAGGGAAATCATCTTTCATATTTGTAAGGTAAACAGTTACATCTACAATGTTTTCCCATTTACTCCCCGAATCTTCTAAGATGTACTTAATGTTTCTAAACACGCTGTGACATTGTGCTTCAATATCGTAGCTAATAATATTTCCTTTTTCGTCTAACTCCACTCCTGGTATTTTTTTCATGCCTCGCTCGCGTGGACCAACGCCGCTTAAAAACAATAAATTTCCAACTTTACGTGCATGTGGATATAAACCTACTGGCTCTGGTGCTTTGCTCGATTCTATTTTATCAGAAGTAGTCATTTTCAATTTTCTAGTTTTACAAATTTAACTAAAATATGCTAATTTTTAAGTTTAGTTTTAGCTCTATAAATAGTAAATTTACAGTATGCAAATAAAACAACTCTATACAAATTGTTTAGCACAAGGTGCATACTACATTGCACATAATGGGGAAGCGGCAATTATTGACCCATTGCGCGAAACACAACCTTACTTGAATTTATTAAAACAGAATAACGATAAACTACTTTATATTTTTGAAACTCATTTTCATGCCGATTTTGTAAGCGGCCATGTTGATTTATCAGAGGCAACCGGTGCAGAAATAATTTTTGGTCCTAATGCTGAAACAACTTACAAAAGCAAAATTGCAACCGATAATCAAGAATTTAAAATTGGTGAATTAACTTTAAAAGTGCTTCATACACCGGGCCATACGCTAGAAAGCACAACATACTTATTACTTGATGAAAATAAAAAACCACATTGCATTTTTACCGGCGATACGTTATTTATTGGCGATGTTGGAAGACCAGATTTAGCCATAAAATCAACGCTTACTCAAGAAGATTTGGCCGGCATGTTGTATGATAGTTTAAGAAATAAATTAATGCCATTGCCCGATGATGTGATTGTTTACCCTGCACACGGAGCCGGCAGCGCCTGTGGTAAAAATATGAGTAAAGAAACATTTGATACTCTTGGTAATCAAAAACAAAAAAATTACGCATTACAAAATATAAGTAAAGCTGATTTTGTTAAAGAATTAACAACAGGCATATCACCTCCACCACAATACTTTGCAAAAAATGCCAACCTAAATAAAACAGGTTACAAAAATTTTGATTCTGTTATAGAACAAGGAGCAAAAGCTTTATCTCTTGCGGAGTTTAAATCTTATAAATCTCAAAACGATGTATTGGTTTTAGATGTGCGTAATCAAAAAGAAGTTGTAAATGGTTTTGTGCCAAATGCGTTGTTTATTGGTTTAGATGGTCAGTTTGCGCCTTGGGTTGGTACAATTATAAAAGATATAAATCAAAAAATTATTTTTGTAGCTCCTATAGGCAGAGAGGAAGAAACAGTGATGCGCCTTAGCCGTGTTGGGTATGATAATTGTTTAGGTTATTTAGATGGTGGATTTGAAACTTGGAAAAACAACAGCGAACCAATTTCAACAATTACATCTATTGCTGCTGAAGAGTTTAAAAGTGAGTTAACGCCTACAACAAAAATATTGGATGTGCGAAAGCCCGGAGAATACGAAGCACAGCACATTCCAGACATACAAAATAATCCTTTAGATTTTATTGAAGACTGGATAAACAATTTTGATAAAAACGAAAAATACTATGTGCATTGTGCAGGTGGCTACCGCAGTGTAATTGCTGCTACTATTTTAATGCAACAGGGTTATAAAAATTTAATTGATGTTGCTGGTGGTTTTGCTGCTATTCAAAAAGTTGGCATTGAAACAACATCATTTGCTTGTTCGAATAAATAGTTATGTTTAAAAATACTAGATTATATTCTATACTTTTTAATAAATGTCCGCGGTGTCACAAAGGTGATTTTTTTAAAACAAATAATCCGTTTGCATTAAAACAGTTTGATAAAATGTATGATAAGTGCGCAACTTGTAACGAAGATTTTACCAGAGAAACTGGTTTTTATGTTGGTGCCATGTATGCCAGTTATGGCTTAACCGTGGCTTACGGCCTGGCTCTGTTTTTAATACAAGTTGTTTTGTTTGATGCAAAAGCGTTTACGTTTTTAATAACCTTTTCTGTTTCATTACTACTTATGCTCCCTTGGCTGTTTCGCAAATCGCGCTTACTTTGGATTAACTTGTTTGTAGGGAAGAAAAAAGTGAGTTGAATTTGGTATTATGTAAATAACTTCAAAAGAATTTTATAAACCACTCGTGTAAAATTTTCAAAAATCAGAAATTGTTTAAAATTTAGTCTAACATTTCAAATATTTAATCGATTATAAATTAAGTTTCAGCTAATAAGCAAAGATTAGATTTAGAAAAAAATTAACTTTATTTAAAATTTGTTAAACCTATGAAAAAAACTTGCTTTTTTGGTTTTAATAACTATAAAACCAACCCGTCTACCCCCCCCCCATTTAGCCTTAAAATCTACGCTTAAAATAAGTGTTATGCTACTGTTGGGGCAGAATTTAGTTGCACAAAATGCCACTACGTTTACTACAACTAACCTAAAAGTAACGGATACGCTTACAAGTGTAAATATGGTAAAAGCACACGAAATTGTGGCAACCGAAACCATTACCGCAAAAGATGATATTGTTGCGGAACAAGATATAAGAATAGCTGGTGCTTTAACTGTAACTAGCACCGCTACCTTTAAAAGTACTATTAATACCGACCAAGGTATTAACTTTGGGGGAAACTCTGGCATGCGGTTTTTGGGGACAAACTCGGCAGGGCAAAGTTTTTTAAGAGTTGGGCCAAACCAAGGGAGCTTAGTGCCACCTCCAACTCCAATATGCCCAACGCCTGCAAGCAACTATTGGTGGATGCAAAATTACGGCGGCTATATTTCTAGCCATACTGGCGGTGGTGTAAACGCCAGCCTAAGTATGTTTACCGCTGCATGGAATGGAAATGGACATATTGATGTACATGGTGTAAGTGAGTTAGGTCAAGAAAATAATGGACTATTACTAAACTACTTTTGTGGCAGAGACGCCTATATATGCACTAATGCAGGTTTGTCAAATGGAGGTGGAAAGGTATTAGTTGGTAATTTTTTACAAGCCCGCCAACACGTTGAAATAGGGGAACCTACCTTTGGCATAGCCCCAAACAATAGCCCTGGCAATAATGTGGCTTTAGATTTACACGTAAACAATGGCAAGGCCATTAAAGCCAGGACTTACAATGGAACGCTAAGCATGTTTGAAATAGAAAATTATGGCGGTAACCAAACAAGTACTACTTTTAAAATTGATGGAAACGGTAGAACATATATTGGCGTTCAAAAACCTAAAACAACTGGTCCACATGCCAACGCTATGCTATCGGTTGATGGAAAAATACTGGCTAAAGAAATTTATGTTAATATACATAACACCGTGTGGGCCGATTACGTGTTTGATAAAAGTTACAAACTAATGCCTCTAAATGAAGTTGAAAAGTATATTAGCAATAAGAAACATTTGCCAAATGTGCCAAGCCAAAGCGAGTTGCTAGAAAAAGACTTAAACCTTGCCGAAATGCAAAAAATACAAATGGAAAAAATAGAAGAATTGTATTTATACGTAATTGAGCAACAAAAACAAATAGACGCTTTAAAAGCCGAAAATAAAGCATTAAAACAAACTAGCAAATAAAATGCAAAAAACACTTATCATAATCATTCTTGCAACTTTTACACTAAGTTTTTTTAATTGCAAAAAATACCCTGATGATAAGGGTATAAATACCAAAAGGCCTGTAAATAGAATTTTTGGTGAATGGATATTAAAAAGGATTTTACTGAATGGAAACGATATTACCCAACAAATGAATGACTCAATTTCTAATCGCGACTTTGAGGGGATTGTTTTGGAGGTTTTGGGAGATTATTTTCAGAGAGATACACCACGCGACTATTATCAAACTCAATTGGTTATAGATGCGATAACAAGAACTCGATTTAGCGCTGTAAGAATGTTTGAATTTGAGAAAAATGAAGATTTTAAAGTTGGTACAGGAAGTTATACGCCAAGTTCAAACAATTATTCAAATATGCAAGAAGATTTAATTTTCACTAGGCACTTTAACGGGAAATTCAAAATACTCAGGTTACAAAAACACAATTTTAATTTACAATCAAAAAGTACAAATATTGTTTATGAATTTATTAAGTAAAACAACTACTTTACTAGTTATTCTTGCAACTTTTGCATTAAGCTTTTTTACTTGCAAAAAATACCCTGATGATAAGGGTATTAACTTGACAAAGCCAGGCAATAGGATAGGAGGTAGGTGGACGCTAAAACGTATTTTGCTGAATGGAAATGATATTACCCAACAAATGAATGATTCTGTTGCTAATCGTGATTTTGAAGGAATTGTTTTGGAGGTTTTGGGAGATTATTCTCAGAGTGATACACCAAAAAATTATTATCAAACACAATTGATTATCAATCCAAACAACGGTACACGATTTGCACCACCTAGCTCTAGTGTTTTTGAAAAAAATAAAGACTTCGAAATTCGTGTAGATAGAAACCAATATACTTTTTCTCCAAATGATTATAACATGCCACATGACTCAATTTTTTGTAGACATTTAAATGACAATTTTAAAATACTTCGTTTACAAAAAAACAATTTTAATTTAAAAGCAAATAAAACAGGTATTACATATGAATTTACTAAGTAAAATATTAATAGCAGCAATTATTTTTGTTAATAATTTAACGTTTGCTCAAAACGAATTTATCAATCATAAAAAATATTGGTATTATAAAACGCGTTTAAATAACGATTTTTTAAAAATTGGTCTTGGCTCTGGAGAATCAATGCCAGCTAACGAAAGACAATTTACAAATGGGCCTCAATTCGACCATAATTCTTGGAAAACAAAGTGGGGAGATGCTTCTGCGAGGCTTGGTTTGTACTTAGCCGTTTTAGCAACCGAATATAAATTACTAAAAAACAGTAATCAAGATTTAACACGGATTAAACATGAAATTTTTTGTGCCTTAAATGCTATTAATCGTATAGATTTTAATGCGGAGATACTTTGTGGCCAGGCAGTTGGTAATAATGCTTCAGGCAGTTTGAATGGATTTTTTGTGAGAGACGATGTGCCAAGTGAAAAAGAAGTAAAAGAAAATGGAATTATTACTGCCGATATGGACGCAACCTTGTTGCAAAAAATAGAAGAGCTGTATATACATGTGGTACAGCTAAATAAAAAAGTAGAGGTTTTAGAAAAAGAAAATGCTTTTTTAAAAAACAAGTAATGTATAAATCAGTTAAAAATATTTTTATTGTTTGCCTCTTCACTTTAGTTGTGGCAATTTTGTGTACTTGTAAAAAGTACCCTGAAAATAACTTGTGGTTTAAAAACCCAAAAAAAATTAATCCCTTTTGTCGGCGTTTAAAGGAATACAAAGTAAATGGTATTGATAGCTTAGCCCTATTAAATAATTACTTCGATACTACAATTAAAGAAGTTAATCCAAAGGATATTAGTTTGGCATCATTTGTTACAAATGTGTATATAAAAAAAGAGAGCACTGCGCTAATTAGTCCTGGGGTTAACAATATCGGTGGTATAGAATATTCTCTAACAAAACGTAATGACTTTATTAAGATAAATTTCCTTAACGGAATGTATAATGGTAAAGTGTTGTTTAAAAAAAACTTATTTATTAGTTCTGAAACAGAGTGGAAAATAATAAAATTAACTAAAAAAACCTGTGATTTTAAAATAGAAACAACCCTATCTAATGGAAATAAGTATGAGATTTCAATTGGTAACTAATCTTAATAATTTAAGTTATATAAAAACATAAAATGAAAACAAATGCCTATTTAAAGAGAAAAAGTTTAGCCTCACTTTTACTAATTTTCACATTAATTTTTTCTTGTAAAAAGAAAGACACCTCTGCGAGTAATGAAACTCCTGCTGCTAATACTACTGGCAGTGCAATTCTTGGCGGGGATTGGGGAACGTTTTTAAGCGCATATAGTACATCAAAATTCCTATATGGTGTTTATGAGGATAGCCTAATAAACGTCAATTTTTACGATAGCCCTTTAAGCACACATAGTAGAATTTATGGAGGGACTGTTAGTGTAAATAACACAACAGTAATGTTTAATTCAAATGGTAATATTTATGCCAGCTCTAATAACATCAATATAAAAACACTTAAGTGGCAAGTAAGTGGAAGTGGCACTGTTGCCGCTTCAAGTTTTTCTTATGTACCATCTTATCCAGTATACACAGGCGCTAACCTGTTGCCGGGCGATACAGTATTAAAATCTAATGGGCTTAATATTGTACTAAATGGTATAAGCAATACCACTCATCCAACTTATATTTATGTTGGCCAATCGAATTCAAGTGCTACAATTACGCGTTCTATAAGCATTATACCGAGCACAATAACCTTAAATCCAACAGATTTAAGTGTGTTTGCAAGTAATTATCCAATCTCAATTAGAATTTCTATGTTTAATTATTCAACTCTTACGCTTAACAATAAACAGTACGGTATAAACGCCAATAGAGATTATACGAAGGAATGTTTTTTAAAATAAGGTTAAAATGTTTTTTTTATCATCTTTTGATATTCTAATTAACTAAATTGGTGACACGTTTTTTGAGATTAAAAAATTATTTTGTTAAATTATTTTTCAACTTTAATTTTTTTATTTAACTTGTAACTTAAAATTCATCCCCTTGAATCACAACTTCAAAATACGAAACCCAATAAATTTTATCTGCACAATCTTAGTTTTATTTTTTATTGGTGCTTGCAAAAAATACCCTGATGATAAGGGTTTAAATACTAAAAAACCATTACGGAGAATATGGGGTGATTGGACTTTAAAACGCATTCTGTTGAATGGGAACGATATTACTCAACAGATGAATGACTCTATACCCAACAGAAATTTTGAAGGTATTGTTTTGCAAGTGTTGGGGGATTATTCACAGCGCGATACCCCAAAGTACTTTTATCGTACCCAGTTGATAATAAACACTAATACCAAATCACTCTTTTTTGCTGAAGGTACAAACAAGTTTCATAAAAATGATGATTTTTCAATTTCATTTGATCAATATGGCCTCGTAAATAACGATACGAATTTCATTGGAGATAAATTTTTCCCTCGTCATTTAAATGGGCTATTTAGAATTTTAAGCTTACAAAAACACAATTTTAATTTACAATCAAAAAATACAAATATTGTATATGAATTTGAAAAGTAAAATAACAACTTCGTTAATTATTTTTACAACTTTTGGTTTAAGTTTTTTTAATTGTAAAAAGTACCCTGATGATGAAGGTATTAATCTTACCAAAGCAAGGAAAAGAATTTATGGTGAGTGGAAATTGAAACGAATTATGCTAGATGGAAACGATATTACAGATTTTATGAATAGTCAGGTACAAAATAGAAATTACACGAATTTTGTGCTTCATGTAATGGGAGACTATACCTCAAGAGGGATGAAGGATTCATACTGCACCATGATTATGATGAATTCGAGCGGTGATCGTTTTCAGTCCTTAGGATGTTCTCTCTTCGATAAAGATGAGCCATTTCTTATAAGTTTTGGCAGCCCTCCTAGCACATTAATAGATAATTATTCTTTAGGCGACTCTTTAATTGCTAGCAATTTATTTGGTCGATATAAAATACTTAGGCTTCAAAAACATAATTTTAATATTAAATCATTAACTAATAATATCGAGTACGAATTTGAAAAGTAAAATAATTAAGAACAAACCATTCCATTTTGATAATAAATACATTTTGTGAAACCTTCTAAAATAATAAACCAAATGAAAAATCTGATTTTAATACTTCCAGCTTTGCTCTATTTTTCCTGCAAAAAAGATAAAACTACAGAGCCTGCACCTGCAAATAATTCTAACTCAAGCCCAGCGCCTACAAGTACTAATGTTACAAAGCCATACAATGCTTTGTTTGAAGTTTACAAACAGCAATCGCAAATAACATCTGGTACGCCTTTTAGCTTTGATTGGTTTTATTTTAATGCACACTTTAGTAGCACCTTAACACAAAATGAAGGTATACCGCTTAGTAGTTTGCAAAACATTGGTAGTGTGTATTGCAATAATTCATTGTTAACAGAGAATTTGGGATTTACCAATAAGTACCAATTTAGCACAACAACATCAACGGTTACTGCACCATACACTTGGTCTATTACTGGCTCAAGCGCTTTACCTGCGGGTAACTATACCGTTAATATAAACACACCAAACTTTAATACACCATTAACAGTATTAGATTCTGCAAGCAAAGCGCAAGGCTTTACCGTAATTTTGCCTGGTACACAAAGCACAGATTTTATTGAGGTAATGTTTCAGAACGGATTTAGTTTGGGGCAGTTTATAAATAAACGTGTTGCAGGCAATACAACATCTGTTCAATTTACTAACCAAGAGTTAGCCACCATACCAACAGGCACAGCGGCCATGCTAAGAATTAAATTGGTAAACGATAGTATAACTTCTATTAATAATAATTTATACAATTTTAGAAGTACAAGTGTGTATCAAAAATATTATTTTAAGTTAAATAATTAGGATTTAATCTAAAACTTAAAAGAGATTTATGGTCTGCGGGGACTTATTTTTACACAATTAATACTCCCTCATATGTTGAAACAAAAAAATTACTATTAATAAAATGAGAAATTTAACGATAATTATTTTTTTACTTACCATTTTCTATTCTTGTAAAAAAAGAAATATTAATCCAGGTATTATTGAACAAGAAATAAATTTTGGCACGTGTCTTCCAATTAATTTGCCTCAACAAGAATATGTAATTCAATCAAATACTGAATATCAGTTGCTTTTAAATAACAGTGTTTGCCAAAGCGCTAATTTCCCGAATATCGACTTTTCTCAATATTCTTTACTAGGGCAATATACCTCTGGTAAATGTAAAATAACTTTTAAAAGACAAGTTACTAAAGACGAAGGAAATCAAAGATATAATTTTACCGTCCATATATTTGACAGAGGAATATGTAAAAAACAAGGGCAAAGCATGAATTGGGTTTTAGTACCAAAATTACCTACCAATTGGACAGTGAATTTTGAAATTAAACAATAGCGACTATTTTATATATTGACAATTTTAGATAGTAAAAAGTATAAATTTCAGAAATTGCTTGTTCCAGTATAATAATTTTATACGAAGGTACTCTACTTTACACTTATAGTTTTTGTTTTACACGTTTGCGTGCTTCTGCAATAGAGTACCCTTTAATTTTTCCAGTCTTGTATAATGCAGATCTTTTAAGAATTTCCTTTTGTTGTTCAGTAGTTATTAAACTTGAATTACTTTGCCGGTAAACTTCTAAAAGTTGATACACAACTTCGAGTACTTTATTGTCTGCCTCATCAATATATTTATGTACTTTGGCACGAATGGTTGTTGTTGTCATATCAGGATAATTTGTACATAAAGATAATTATTTTTAATCTAAAATTTAAAAATCTTTTTCTCTTCTAAAGTTTCATTCAACACTTTCTCAATCCGCTCAGGGTGTGTGTCTGTAATAAATACTTGTCCAAAATTATCAGCACTTACCAATTCAATAAGTTTGCTAAAACGCGCTTCATCCAACTTATCATAAATATCATCTAATAATAGCAAAGGCTTAGTGTTTTTTTGTTCTTTAATAAATTCAAACTGCGCTAATTTTAATGCCAACAAATAACTTTTTTGCTGACCTTGACTTCCAAATTTTTTTAACGGAAAATTACTTATTGTAAATTCTAGGTCATCTTTGTGTGGCCCCACAGTTGTGTAATGCACTGCCCTGTCTCTTGGCAAACAAATCATTAGCGCTTGTTTAAACGATTTATCGCCCACACTATTGGCGTATTCTAAATTTACAACTTCATTGCTATTACTTAAAAATTGGTAAAATTTATTAAACAAGGGAATAAACTGTTTTAAAAATTGCAAACGCACTTCAATAATATTACTTCCATAAAAACTCAGTTGCTCATCCCACACATCCAAACTTTCACCATCAAAATTTCTATTCTCAAAAAACGATTTTAATAAAGCATTCCGTTGTTTTAAAACCGATTGGTAATTAATCAAATTATCAAGGTAGGTTTTATCGTATTGAGAAATTATGCCGTCTAAAAATTTACGCCTTACTTCGCTGCTATCATAAATTAACTCACTATCGTTGGGTGATATCATTACCAAAGGAAACAAGCCTATATGCTCACTTAAACGGTTGTATTCCTTTTTATTCTTTTTAAATACCTTTTTTTGATTTCGTTTTACTGAGCAATGCACTTCAATATCTTCGTAATGCTTATTAAAAACACCTTGAATCATAAAAAAAGGTTCGTCGTGTTTTATATTTTGACTATCAATGGTATTAAAATAACTTTTACAAAACGATAAATAATAAATGGCATCTAATAAATTGGTTTTTCCTATACCATTATTACCAACAAAACAATTTATTTTTTGAGAAAAATTAGCCTCAAAACTGGTGTAATTTTTGAAATTTAGTAAAGATAACTGCTGTAAATACATTAATTTAACGCAAAAGTACATAGATTTAAGCGCTTTTTTAGGCTTTTACAAAAAAAATGCTAACTTCGCACACTAATTTTTACAAAAAAATGGCCGATATTAATGAAGAAGCTGCGGTAGAAAAGGTACAAGCAGCCGAACCAGTTGAGCAAACTAAGAAAGAGATAGACCCAAGTTTAGATGGGATAAGATTATTTTACGAAAAAAACAAAAAGCTAGTTACCTACGGTGGTGGAGGTTTATTAGTGCTAATTATTGCTATTTTCGCTTATAAATTTTATTACTTACCACAAGTTGAGGAAGAAGCGGCAAATGAAATTTTTTGGGCACAAAATTATTTTGAAAAAGATAGTTTTAACATTGCCTTAAAAGGTGGTGTGCAAGTTTATAGTGCGCAAGGGCAAAAAGCCATGATGGGCTTTGAGCAAGTTGCTGAAGAATTTAGTGGAACAAAAAGCGGAAGCTTAGCGCATTATTGTGCAGGAATTTGTTTGTTACGCACTGGTAAATACGAGCAAGCTATTGAACATTTGAATCAATACGATGGCAATGATGAAATTGTTGCACCTATTGCTATTGGTGCCATTGGCGATTGCCACATGGAACTAAACCATGTTGATGAAGCAATTAATTATTACTTAAAAGCTGCTGATAAAAGCCACAATAAGTTTACAACTCCTGTATATTTAAAAAAGGCTGGTTTTGCCTATGAGCAAAAAGCGCAATATGCTCAAGCTTTAGAAGTTTACGAACGCATTAAAAAAGAATTTAGTACATCAACCGAAGGAAAAGAAATTGCACGCGATATTGCAAAAGTAAAAGCCTTAGGAAATTTATAATAAGAAACATTTTTAAGTGGCTTTCAAGGTTTTTTGTTTGTTTGATTAAATCAGAGAAGAACAAAAAAATTGGAAGCCATTTTTTATTTAAATAATTATGAGTACAGCCGGAAATAATTTATCAATCGTAAAGGGTAGCACTACTATAAAATCAAAAGAAGACACTGAGGTAGGAATAGTTTGGGCTGAATGGAACGAAGAAGTTACAGGCAAACTGCGCGATGGCGCTATAAACACGCTTTTAAATCATGGTGTTAAGCGCGAAAATATAAATATAAAAGCCGTACCAGGCACATTTGAATTGGTGGCCGCTGCCAAGTGGATGGCAGAGTATAGCACAGTAGATGCAGTAATTTGCATTGGCGTTGTAATACAAGGCGATACTCGCCACTTTGATTTTATTTGTGGGCCAGTGGCACAAGGATTAATTAACTTAAATATTGAATTTGAGATACCTTTTATTTTTGGAGTACTAACCACAAATGACTTGCAACAAGCCATTGATAGAGCTGGCGGCAAACATGGCAATAAAGGCGACGAAGCTGCTATTACCGCCTTAAAAATGATTGCTCTTCAAGAGGAGCTATTAGATGAAGATTTGGGTTTTGATGAGGATGAGTTGGATGAAGATTAGAGCGAAAAAATAAAATTTTCCTCCACTAGTTTAGTTCAAACTTGTTCAAAACATACAAGCTGTGCTCCTCCTCCAATTTTTTTCCACAACCTAGCTTTTGCATTAAAATTTTATTACTTTAGACGCCTATTAAATTTTTATGGCAATTAACCTACAAAAAGGTCAAAAAATTGATATTGGCCTTAGCAAATTAAGTGTTGGTTTAGGATGGAACCCTAACCAAGGCACTGGTAATGATTTTGACTTAGACGCATCGGCATTTATGCTTACTGCAAGCAAACTTATTCCTGCAGATGAATATTTTGTATTTTATGGTAATACCGATTCGCCCGACAAAGCCTTGCACCATACAGGCGATGACCCAACTGGCGGAAATAGCGAAGATGGCGATGATGAAACAATTAAAGTAGATTTAGCAAACGTAAACGGAAGTATTGAAGAAATACTATTTGTAGTTACAATTCACGAAGCTACCACACGCAAACAAAATTTTGGGCAAGTGCGTAACTCCTACATTAGAATTGTTGATGATACCAATAATCAAGAAATTGCAAAATATGAATTAGGCGAAGATTTTTCAATAGAAACTGCGGTAGAATTTGGTCGCCTTTACAAACGTGATGGCGCATGGAAATTTGAAGCAAGTGGTATTGGTTATAAAGAAGATTTGGCTTACTTTGTAGGTAAATATTTTAAAGGGGACATTATTAAATAACACCTTAACTAAAAACAAAAATAAAACATGGCAATTAACCTAACAAAAGGACAACGCATAGATTTAAGAAAGTCAAGCGGGTCTACCCTTACAGAGTTTTGCGTTGGCGTAAACTGGGGAGCAATTGAAAAGAAAGCATTTTTTGGTTTATCAAAAACTGCAACACAAGTTGACTTAGATTTAAGTTGTGTAATGATTGATAGCAACGGTCAGGTTTCTGATCATTTGTATTCGCCAGATTACAAACCAGATTTGTTAGCAAAATTTGGATTACCAGCCGGAAAATTAATTTCACGCAACAGCGCACTGCGTCACTCAGGCGATGACAGAGCTGGTGATACAGGAGGTGATGATGGATTAGACAACGAAGTTATTACAGTAAATTTAACTGCTGTAGACCCAACTATTTCGCAAATATTTTTCTTTTTAAACAACGTGGGTCCAGAAGACTTCTCGCAAATTCCTTACGCTAAAATACGCATGTACGAAGGTACGCCAAGCAAAGTAAAAGAAGTATTTGCTGGCTATAACGTAGCTGCTGAGCCACAATACGCTGGTAAAAAAGCATTAATTATGGGTAAACTTTACAAAAAAGATACAGAGTGGAAATTTAATGCCATTGGCGACCCAACAGAAGATGTGTTTTTAGGGCAAACCATTCAGCGTATTGTAAAATCATACCTATAATAAATTTTTTAATGAATGAGTGAATATTTCCAAAAATCTTCTCATTCTAAAAAATAAAAAAACGATGGTGAATTCACAATTAAACTCTCAAAACCTATCGTTTTCAACTATACAACACGTATCATTTGATGTTTGGCTAACACTTATAAAATCAAACCCAACATTTAAAACAGAACGTGTAAATTTATTAAAGCACTTCTTTAAAATCCCACATTCGGTTGATGAAATTACTTCATTAATTCGCTTGTGGGATTTGCGTTTTACAAAACTTAATGAGCTTTCAGGATTGTCTATTGACAGTAGAGAAATGTATTTCCTTTTACTTTTACAACTAGATGCCGATGAGGGCTTAATGCACGAAGCGTTTTTGAACAACTATTATTTAGAACAAGAAGAACTCTTTTTTAAATACCACCCAACGTTGATTGAAGAAAATTTACAAGAACTGTTGATTAAACTAAAACAAAAAAATATAAGTTTAAGTATTTATAGCAACACAGGTTTTATAGATGGCAGCACCTTACGTAAATTATTTTTAAAATTAAATGTTGGTAATCTATTCGATTTTCAATTATACTCAAATGAACTAAACTGCTCAAAGCCCTCACACAAAGCATTTCAGCACATTAAAAACGAAGTAGCAAAAATTAAATACATTGATTCTAATTCAATTTTACACATAGGTGATAATCCTGTAGCTGATTATGGCGGCGCAATAAACGCTGGCATGCAAGGCGCAATAATTAATTCGAACGGCCTTACATTAAATCAGTTAATAATAAGTTAATTTTAAACACCGTTTTAAAAATTAACTTTATAAAAAATTATTTTAATAATTAGTAATGTACCACTACTTCTCCTTACATAAAATAGCAAACGAAAAGCAATTACCCTTTAATGCTGCGCAATACAGCAAATTCAAATTTGGTGATGCGGAATCCACCAATCAGTTTTCTTTAGAACTGGCAACAGCTTTTATTGAACAAAATAAAACGTTCTTGCTCCAAAATACTGATATTGTTTTTTTACCAAGCCCGTTTAACCACATCCCTACTGCATCTTATCACCTTTCTCAATTATTTAAGCAAGAAGTGAATCGTTTTTTATTTCAACATCAAAAAAAATCATTACTCGAATCTAAGATTCATCGCTACAAAACCTATAGTCAAGATTACGGTAACTTGAATTTTGAAGAACGCTTAAACCTTATTTCATCAGACACTTACCACATCGATACAAAATTTTTAACCAACCGCTTATGCATATTTATTGATGATATTAAAATAACTGGTAGTCATGAAATGATAATTAAAAAAATTATTCAGCAAAATAATATTGAAGGCGAATTTATGTTTGTGTATTTTGCCGAACTCACCAATAAAAACATTGCCCCCACTTTCGAAAATTATTTAAACTATTATTTTGTGAAAGGAAATACGGAAATAATAGATATTCTAAACAGTAAAAATGTTAAATATAACACACGCTGCATTAAATATATATTAAATGAGCAAAATCCAATAAAATCTCTTATTTTAGAGGTTCAAAATTCTACACTGCAAACTATTGTAGATTTTGCAATTGGAAATAATTACCACTTAATGGAAGAATATAAAAACAATTTAAACTTAATTATAAAACACATAAATTATGGCAATTAATTTACAAAAAGGTCAACGCGAAAACCTTAACGCACAAAAATTTACAATTGGTCTTGGTTGGGATACCAATGCAAGCTCTACTGGCAGCGGCTTTGATTTAGATGCTTCTGTTTTTATTTTAGGAGCAAATTCAAAATTATTGGCCGATGAGTATTTTGTTTTTTACAACAACAAACAATCACCAGATGGAGCTGTCGTTCATGCCGGCGATAACACAACTGGTGATGGTGATGGTGACGATGAATCAATCACCGTTGATTTATCAAAAATAAATCCTGCAGTAAATGAAATTTGTGTGGTAGTTACAATCCACGAAGCAGCAGAAAGAAAACAAAACTTTGGACAAGTACGTAATTCATTTATTCGTGTGGTTGATAACGATAACAATGTATTAGTGAAATACGATTTGGATGAAGATTTTTCAATTGAAACAGCTGTTGAGTTTGGAAGAATTTACAAAAAAGATACACAATGGAAATTTGAAGCCATTGGTGCAGGTATGAAAGGTGGATTAGAAGATTACATTAAAAAATACAGTTAATAAAATTATTATGAGAAGATTACCCGTTTACTTATTACTCGATACATCAGGCTCTATGAGCGGCGAGCCAATTGAAGCCGTTAAAAATGGCGTTCAAGTTATGATTAGCTCTTTGCGTCAAAACCCGCAAGCTATTGAAACCGCTTTTATAAGTGTAATTACTTTTGATAGCAGTGCGCGTCAATTAATTCCGCTTACAGATTTGGCTTCCTTTCAAATGCAAGAAATTAAAGCAAATGGCACAACCAGTTTAGGTGAAGCATTAAACTTAGTTTCTAATTGTATATTAAACGAAGTAAAACAAACTACTGCCGAAAGCAAAGGCGACTGGAAACCCTTAGTATTTATTATGACCGATGGTGTTCCAACTGATAATTGGCAAAGTGGCTTAGCAGAATTTAAAAAACGTAAGGTAGCGTTTACCGTTGCGTGTGCGGCGGGTAGCGGTGCAGATACCAATGCCCTAAAACAAATTACTGATAATGTAGTTAGTTTAGATACCGCAGATGGCGCAAGTATTGCAAAATTCTTTGCGTGGGTTACCGCTTCAATTGGTGTTACATCTACAAAAGTAGAAGATGCAGGAAAAGAAGTAACTACCATGAATGAGTTGCCACCACCACCATCAGAGTTAAATATTGTTGTGTAAAAAAATTTTGTTATGAGAAGATTACCTGTTTATTTCTTACTCGATACATCAGGCTCTATGTATGGCGAACCCATACAAGCCTTAAACAATGCGCTAAGTGGCATGATTAACACTTTGCGCTCTGACCCACAAGCTTTAGATTCTTTGTGGTTGAGCATTATTACGTTTGATAAAGAAGTAAAACAATTAATGCCACTTACGGAGTTGGTAAACTTTCAATTACCCGAAATTGTTTGCCCACAAAGCGGACCAACCAATATGGGTGAGGCGTTGATGTTGCTTTGCAAAACCGTAAAACAAGATATGCGCAAAGGTACCGAAGACCAAAAGGGTGATTGGAAGCCTTTGTTGTTTTTAATGACGGATGGTAGTCCATCGGATTTATTACAATTTAAAGAAGCCGTTCCGCAAGTAAAAGCAATTAACTTTGGTGCTATTATTGCCTGCGCAGCTGGTCCAAAATCGAAGGATGAATTTTTAAAAGAAATTACAACCAACGTTGTACACCTAGACACTGCCGATAGCCTTACTTTAAAATCTTTCTTTAAATGGGTGTCTGATACAATCGAGAACGGAAATAAAAGTGCTGGTGTTACAGAAGAGTTGGCGCTACCTACTCCTCCATCAGAAGTGCACTTAGTAATTTAATTTATGCGAACATTATTTTTATTACTCACCCTTGCTCTTAATGCCGCAATTGTTGGGCTTTTTCTTTATTCAAAACTATTGCCTTATAAAGATAAACTAACAGGTAATTACAAAAGTATTTTTAATTTTTTTGATAATTTGTACACGCCCGTTTTTAATGGTTTAAAAAAATCATTTAAACCGCATCAAGTAGGTATAGGATTGTTTATTGACATGACACAATTTATCTTACTTATAATTCTACTTTTATTATTAAACTTTTTAACCTAACTAATTTTTAAAAAAAAATATGATTAACAACTTCGACTCAAAAATGAGCACACAAGAGCTCAAACAAAAAATAGCGGTAGGCGCTAAATTTGTTAGGTTTGAATATACCATTTCCATTTTAGTTGCTACATTTAAACGCAGTAGTGGGCTATATTTTATAGACGCAGGAGAAAGCTCAGCAAAGTTTAGTTGGTACTTAAGTTTGCTAACTGCAGTTTTGGGCTGGTGGGGCATTCCGTGGGGACCAATTTATACAATCGGAACTTTTGTTACAAACTTTGGTGGCGGAAAAGATTATACCCAACAAGTAATGCACTCCTTATTATCTCACGAACAACAACATGCTGCAATAAATAACCAAGCCACTCCAGGTGGTTATGGCATCAACAATCAAACTAATAATTCTAATTCAAATAGCGGTGGCTATAACATTCCTCGTTAATTAAAAATTTAAAATAAAAATACAATGAGAAGATTACCCATTTATTTTTTAATAGACATTTCAGAGTCTATGGTTGGTGAACCAATTAAACAAGTTGAAGAAGGTTTAGCAACAATTATTAAAGAATTAAAAACCGATCCTTATTCTATTGAAACTGTTTGGGTTTCTATTATTGTATTTGCAGGGCAACCAAAAACAATTGTACCGTTACAAGAAATAATAAATTTTTATCCGCCCCGTTTCCCAATTGGTGGCGGCACTTCGCTAAGCAAAGGGCTTGGGCATTTGATGTATGAATTGCGTAAAAATATTGTAACAACAACCATTGAAAGAAAAGGTGATTGGAAACCCATAGTATTTTTATTTACCGATGGAGCACCAACCGATGATACAACTTCCGCCATCAGCGAATGGAAAGCAAATTGGGCACGCACTGCAAACATGGTTGCGGTTTCTTTTGGCGAAGAAGCCGATATGCACTTACTTTCGCAAATGACAGAAAACGTATTGCATTTTAAAAACACAGATGCCAGTTCATACAAATCATTTTTTAAATGGGTTACAGATTCCATAAAAACAAGCAGTGTAGCTGTTGAAAATAATACCGGTAGTTTTGATTTGGCAAAAATTGATAATGACACCTTATCAAAAGCAGATGTGAAAGAGATGCCTAACGCACCAGGAAATTCAAACTCGGCTTCATCCTTTATGGTGGATAGTAATTTTGTTGTACTGGCTGGCAAATGCCAAAATACAAAGCGTCCATACTTAATGAAATATAAAAAATCGCTAACAGGTTCTGGCATTTATGCAGGACTCGAAACACTTGCCTACCGCTTAGTTGGCGCTTTTCAAGTAGATAATAGTTATTATGAATTATGCGACGATAATCAAGGAAAAGTAAAAATAAATACGAGCGAATTAATTGGCGTGCCAACCTGTCCATGCTGCGGCAATCAATATGCCTTTGCAATGTGTGGTTGCGGAAAAATTCATTGCATTGGCGACGAAGAAGAAAGCACGTGCGCTTGGTGCAACAGCAAAGGTAAATACGGTAGCGGTGGTAGCGGTGGATTTGATGTTACACGAGCCCAAGGTTAAAAATGGACAGAACCGAAAAGTATTTAAGTTCATTATTTGAAAGCTATAAGCTACCAGTAAGCGAGAAGCGCAAAAAACTTTTTGAAGAATTTGTAATTGATTCGGAGAATGTTGAAATGGTAAACACAATTGTAACAAATCAAAAAAAGATGGTTGATTCTTGGAAAATAAAAAATTTAATTGCAGATGTAAATGAAAAACAACTGCTAATACCAAACGCTACAGTTGATAAAAAATATGAAGCTGAGTTTAGTTTAAAAAAATACAACTTAACCGAAATTTCAGATTTTGAAATTGAAGGCTTAGAAAATGCTGGTGAACTCTCGTTTGAAAAGGCTCTTGGAAAAATAACAGGTACACCAAAAAATAGTGGTGAGTTTAAATTAACTTTTAAATTCAAGTTAAAAGCACAAAGCGAAGATTCAGCTTTTAATGAAAAGCAAATTTCATTTATTGTAAATCCAAACCCAAAATCGTTGTGGAAAGATTTACCAAGCGATACAACAGATACCTATTGGAAAGAAGATAATGAAACCATTTACAGTAAACTAGGCGATAAACAATTGGTTGTTTCTTCAAAACGCGGAAGAAGCCATGCCAACGTTGGCTCGTTTAGAGATGATGATTTTGCATACACTCACATTGAATCTAACGGTTGGAGTGTGGTTGCAGTATCAGATGGTGCAGGTAGCGCTAAGATTAGCCGTTATGGCTCCAAACTTGCTTGCCAAACAATTGTAGATTATTTTATTGATAAATTAAACGATGAGTTTTCAGCTTCGTTTAGTAAGCTTATTGAAGATAATCACAACACACCAAGCGATGAAATTAAAAAAGAATTAAGTTTAAGTATTTATAATTTAATTGGTGGTGCTGCTAATCAAACACACAAAACATTAAACGAATATGCAACTACAAATAATTTTACATTAAACGATTTAAACAGTACATTAATTTACACAGTATTTAAAACATTTTCGTTTGGTACTGTAGTTTTAAGTTTTGGTGTTGGCGATTGCCCAATTGCACATCTATCAAAAGATTTAAGTGAAGTTAAATTGCTTAATTGGTTAGATGTTGGCGAGTTTGGTGGTGGCACACGTTTTATTACTACAACGGAAATATTTGCTTCTCAAAAATTTGCAAGCAGAATAAATTTTAAAATTATAGAAAACTTTGGTTATTTATTTTTAATGACGGATGGCATTTACGATGCAAAATTTGTAGTAGAAGCCAATTTAGAAAAGTTAGAAACATGGAAAGAATTTGTTGCCGATTTGAATGGAAATAACGAAAGTAGTATAAAAGTAAATTTAGAAGAAAATAATTCTAACCTCTGCAACGAATTATCTGAATGGATGGATTTTTGGAGTCCTGGAAATCATGATGACAGAACCTTAGCAATTGTATTTTAATTATGAGCAAATTAGTAACAGTAAAATCAATCATAGATACAACTAAAACGTATCAATACCTTGATAATGGCGAACCTATGCGCGGTGGCATGAAAGACGTTTTTTTTAGTGCAGATAGAACGTATGTAGTTGCTTTGTTTAGAGATGTTCAAGACTTTAATTCTAGAGAACGCTTAAAAAAAATTGCAACAACTTACCGTGAGTCTTTTTTTAATAAAGAGGGCGGAGAGTATTATAAAACCTTGTTTTGCTGGCCTTATGATGTAGTAGAAAAAGATAAACAAATCGGCATTATTGTTCCTACTTACGATAAAAAGTTTTTGTTTCAAAAAGGATACGCCACACAAGATTTAATTAAAGGAAAAGAAAAAGAAGGAAAATGGTTTGCATCGCCAAAATTTAGAAACAAACAATTTGCCTTGCGCTTAGATGATTCAGAATTAGGTACGTGGTTAAACTTTTTTCAAATTGCAGTAAACATTTCGCGTGGTGTAAAACGTATGCACGCTGCGGGTTTAGCGCACTCTGATTTATCTTACAAAAACGTTTTGATTGATCCGGTAACAAAATCGGCAAATATTATTGATATTGATGGCTTGGTTGTTCCAGGAATTTTTCCACCAGATGTGATTGGAACAGCTGATTTTATTGCTCCAGAAGTATTGGCAACAAAGCATCTTAAAAAAGATGACCCCAATAGAAAACTCCCTAACCGCTTAACAGATTTACACGCGCTTTCTGTTTTAATTTATATGTTCCTCCTTTACCGTCATCCATTAAAAGGTGGCAAGGTTCATGATTTAGATACCGAGAAAGACGATTTATTATCAATGGGTGAAAAAGCGTTGTTCATAGAGCATCCAACTGATACAAGCAATCGCCCTAAAGCAAGTCAGTTCAACCCAAAAGAATTGCCTTGGGTTGATATTACAAAAATTCCGTATACTGTTACTGGGCCTTATTTGGTTGAATTATTTAATCAAGCATTTATAAACGGATTACACGCCCCTAATAACAGACCTACGGCAGACCAATGGGAACAAGCCTTATTAAAAACAACCGATTTAATGCAACCTTGCTCAAACAAAAGTTGTGAGCAAAAATGGTATGTGTTTAATAATACTACTACACCCAAATGTCCGTTTTGCGGTACTGCGCATAAAGGAACATTGCCAGTGTTAGATTTGTATGCACAATTTAAACCAGGCGAATGGAAACCAATTAATCATAGGTTAATGGTTTACCACGACCAGTATTTATTTTCGTGGCATGTAAATAACAATGTAATACGCAACGAACGCTTAACAGAGCCACAAAAAAAACCAGTTGGCTATTTTAAATTAATGGGCGACAAATGGATTTTTGTAAATCAAACCCTAACAAGTTTAAAAGATGTAAGCGAAAACATAGATATACCAATAGGTGGAACAGTGGAGTTGAGCGAAGGTAAAAAAATATTGTTATCAAAAGAAGATGGTGGCAGATTGGTTTTTGTAACCTTGGCGAATAAGTAGGTTATAAATTCTATCAATTCCCTTTTATTAATGTATCACGTTGTAAGAAATAATCAAAAGTTTGGGCCCTATTCGCTTCAGCATTTAAAGCAATATGTTGAAGAAGGAAAAATTTTATTGAGCGATAAAGCCGTTGATGTAAACACAAACCAAGAAGAAAGCGTAAAACATTTTTTAAGAACAAATAATGTTTCCTACTCTATAAAGGATAAAGGAAGCATACTTGAACAAATAAAATTTATTGGTAAAGATTTACTGTTACCAAAAAAAGATTTTTTAACCAAAGAAATAATAAAAGACAGACGGTTGATTTACCTTGCGGCTATTGGTTTGTTGCCTGCTTTTTTAATTACATTTACTTTTGCTTCGCAAATAACTTTTTATGTTATTGCACTTTACTTCTCTGCCATTTGGGGATTATTTTTTTATTATCTGTTTGCAACCAAGCAAGTAAAAACAAAAGAAACCATTATCATTTTTTTTCTTACACAGGTTACAGCCCTTATCCTTGTTAACTTGCAGAGCTTTCCGCCTTTTAGTTGGTTGTATGGTTTAACCGATTCTAATTTTATTTTGTTTAGATTAATTGGCTTTGTTTTTGGTGTAGGCTTTACTGAAGAAACTATAAAAGCACTACCTCTAATTTATTTAATTTACAAAACTAAGGAGCCAATTATACCACAAACACTGGTGTTTTACGGCCTCATATCGGGTATTGGTTTTGGTGTTTTAGAAGGCGTAATTTATCAAACAGGTGTAAACAAAGAATTAAATTACGAGTCGGCATTTTTTATGAATGTGGCGCGCTTAACCAGTTTACCATTTTTACACGCCACATGGGCCGCCATCGCCGGGTATTTTTTAGCCTTTGCAAATATTTTACCAAGGTACCGCAAAGGATTAATTTTTATTGCCATAGCTGTACCTGCTATTTTACATGGTATTTACGATGTTTTTGGTTGGAATTTAATTGGCTTAGCTACAACAATTTTGTCAGTTATATTATTAGTTTTTTATTTAAAGAAAAGCTCTGATTATCAAGCTAAGTTGAATCAAGGGAATTGAGAATTTGATAATCAAATATGCATACTAGGCGCTAAATTGAGCCAAGCCTATATTAATTATGAAAGAGGCCTACTACAGAATTTTCTTGCTTTTTCTAATGAACAAATTAACTATTTTGAAACAGATTTAATGCTGAAAAAGCAGAAGGACTGAGAAGTATGAATTACATCAAATTTTATCAATCATTTTTGACCAAAATGTCACATATTTATTAAACCAATTTAAAAAAGTTCTTATTAATATTAAGAACTTTTTGTGGAGAATATCGGATTCGAACCGATCACCTCTTCACTGCCAGCGAAGCGCTCTAGCCAAATGAGCTAATCCCCCAATTTTTGAGAATGTAAAAATACAAATTTTATTCGCTAAAAAAAAGTCGCACTAAATAATGCGACTTTTAATTTGAGTCCAAATAATTTTAAGCAGTTTTCATCTCACTCAACACCTTGTTCATGCTTCTTACAGCTTCTGCGCTTTTTGCAAAGGCAACTTTTTCTTCTTCATTTAAGTTAAAGTCAACAATTTTTTCCCATCCATTTTTTCCAATAACTACTGGTACTCCCAAACAAATATCTTTTTGTCCGTACTCACCATCTAAACTAACGCAACACGTGTATAATTTTTTGTTATCGTTTAAAATACTATCAACCAAAACTGCAACAGATGCTCCTGGGGCGTACCAAGCACTTGTACCAAGCATTCCTGTTAAAGTAGCGCCACCAACCATTGTATCAGCAGCAACTTTTTTTAATTTTTCAGCATCTAAGTGATTGCTTGCAGGCACGCCATTATAGGTTGCTAAACGTGTAAGTGGAATCATAGTGGTATCTCCATGACCGCCAATTACGTATCCTTGAACATCGCTCGCAGGAACATTTAAAGCTTGCGATAAATAGCATTTAAAGCGCGAGCTATCTAAAATACCTCCCATACCAATTACACGGTTTTTTGGTAAGCCACTTTCTTTTAATGCTAAATAAGTCATAGTATCCATTGGGTTACTAACCACAATAATTATTGCATCTGGTGAGTGTTTTAATACATTTTCAGTAACTGTTTTTACAATGCCTGCGTTAATACCTATAAGCTCTTCGCGCGTCATTCCTGGCTTACGAGGAATACCACTTGTTATAACAACAACAGAACTATTAGCTGTTTTGCTGTAATCGTTCGTACTTCCGGTAATGCGCGTGTTAAAGCCGTTTAACGTGGCAGTTTGCATTAAATCTAAAGCTTTACCTTCTGCAAAGTTTTCTTTAATATCTAAAATTACCACCTCACTTGCAATTCTATTAATAGCAATATACTCGGCACATGATGCGCCAACATTTCCTGCTCCAATTACTGATACTTTCATGTTTTATTTCTTTAATTAATTAAAAATTTATTCTGGTAAATTTAATTTATTCTGTTTTAACTTGGTTAGCTGTTAACAACTATTTTAGGTTGTTAAAAATTGTTCAACTTAATAAAGAAAATACTTCACATCCTCATCCGTTAAAAGTCCCGAATTGAAAGGATATTTCTCTGAAAGTTGCTCCAATTTCTCGGTAAGATCTTGCGCTGCAAAAACGACCCATTCGTACATTTTTAATTTTTGCACTTTTATTATTCCAAGTGTTTCAGATGATTTAAGCTTCGGAGGATTCATGCCTTTTTCTTTGTATTCCTTTTGCTTTTCTAAAAAACGTTTATCCACATAATATTCAAATTCTTTGCCATTGGCAGTTTCTTTAATTTTATAATTAAACTGAAAACGCTTAAAATACGACCAAGCTAAACCATAATTTACCGCTGTTGTTATATAAGGCATAGGAGCATACACTTGATGCCCATATTTATTATAAAGTGCGTAACAATCACATGGTTTGCTGCTTCCGTGTTCGGTTACGTATTTTGCGGTATCTTCTTTTACAAAACCAATTGTAGAATTCGCAACAAAACTGCCGCCTTGCAACAATAAATAATACTCCTCATTCATTACAATATTAGGGTTTACCTTTAAGTTCGTGTCTAAAAAAATTCCATCGCGTAAGCCTTTTCTTAAACTATCAACTGAATTGCTATACACAAAATAAATTTTAGAAAATTTATAGCTATCAATAAATCCAAACATTAAATTTTTGTTTTCTATATAGAGTTCTAATGATTTTTTAAATACCAATTCATTTTGACCACGCTTTTTTAACTCATTTATAAGTAATTGATTAGTTTTTAGAACAACCACCAACGCTCCTTTTTTTAATTGCTCTGCTTGCCATGAAGCAACTGCCTTCCGACGCTTATAAAATTTTTTATGACTTTCTTCATTTTTATAGTCAGGATATTCTTTGGCGCTATTATCAGGCTCAACGCTCGTTTGTGCCTTAAGTGAGAAGTTTAGAGCCATTAAAATAAAAAAACAACTAACGTACTTCGCTGCCATTATTAAATTCTAAATTAGTTGGTGATACAAAACACAATTCACCCTTGTTATTTTCTGCCATTAAAATCATTCCTTTACTTTCAATGCCCTTAATTTTACGGGGCGCCAAGTTGGCTAACAAACACACTTTTTGGCCTATAATACTTTCAGGTTTGTAAAAACCAGCTATTCCGCTCACCACAGTTCTTTTATCAACTCCAGTATCTAATAAAAGTTTTAAAAGTTTATCTGTTTTAGGAACTGCTTCTGCTTCTAAAATGGTTGCCGTTCTAATATCCATTTTAGTAAAGTCATCAAAACTTGTTTCAGGCTTTATAGGATTTGCTGTTGAAGTACTATCATTTTTTTCTTTACTCGCTAAAAGTTTATCAATTTGTTTTTGAATTTGCTCATCTTCAACTTTTGCGAATAACAACTCCTCTTTATTAATTTTGTGCGAAGCGGCAATATTACTTGTTTGCTTTGCTGATGGCCATTTTAAATGATTCAAATTAAGTAATTCAAATAATTTTTTTGATGTAAATGGTAAAAAAGGTTCGCACAAAATAGCAAGGTTGGTACTTATTTGAAGCGCTACATTTATAATAGTTTTTACGCGCTCTTCGTCTGTTTTAATAAGTTTCCAAGGTTCTGTATCTGCCAAATATTTATTACCGATTCTTGCCACATTCATCCACTCGCTAATAGCTTCTCTAAATTTGAATTGCTCAATTGCTGCGCTTATTTTTTGAGGTGCTTTTCCTAATTCCTCTAAAACTATTAAATCGTCTTTGGTGTAGGTGTTAGCGGCAGGCACCACACCGTTATAAAATTTATGTGTTAATACAAGGGTTCTATTTATAAAATTTCCAAAAATAGCGACTAATTCGCTGTTATTTTTTGTTTGAAAATCTTTCCAAGTAAAGTCGTTGTCTTTTGTTTCTGGTGCATTGCTGCAAAGAGTATAGCGTAAAACATCTTGTTGGTTTTTAAATTCTTCAAGATATTCGTGCAACCAAACAGCCCAATTGCGCGAAGTAGAAATTTTATTGCCCTCTAAATTTAAAAATTCATTTGCAGGTACATTATCTGCCAATACATATTCTCCATGTTCCATAAGCATTGCAGGGAATATAATGCAATGAAAAACAATATTATCTTTACCAATAAAATGAATTAAACGGCTGTCTTCCTTTTTCCAATAATCTTCCCAATTATTTGGTAGTAGCTCTTTCGTTGCGCTTATATAGCCAATTGGCGCATCAAACCACACATATAGAACTTTTCCATCTGCACCATCTACTGGTACAGGCACACCCCAATCCAAATCCCGGGTCATAGCGCGCGGCTGCAAACCGTCACCACTATCTAACCAACTTTTACATTGCCCATAAACATTGCTCTTCCAATCTGTATGCTGCTCTAGGTACGCTTTTATTTTTGGTTGTAATTTATCTAACGGTAAAAACCAATTTTTGGTTTGTTTTAAAACGGGTTTATTTCCACTTAGCGCAGATTTTGGCTCAATTAAATCAGTAGGACTTAACGTACTTCCACATTTTTCACATTGATCCCCGTAAGCATTGGTATTGTTACATTTAGGGCAAGTACCCGTTATGTATCTATCTGCTAAAAACTGATTTGCTGCTTCATCAAAATACTGTTCGGTAACTTGCTCTGTAAAAACGTTTTTATTGTACAATGTTTTAAAAAAGGCTGATGCAGTTTCATGATGCGTTTTTGAAGAAGTTCGCGAATAAACATCAAACGAAATTCCAAAATCGTTAAAAGCATCGCCCATTATTTTATGGTATTTATCTACCACTAATTGTGGGCTAGTATTTTCGTTTTTGGCCTTAATTGTAATTGGCACACCGTGCTCATCACTACCACAAATAAATTTCACATCATGGCCAGTGTTTCTTAAATAACGTACGTAAATATCAGCTGGTAAGTAACAACCTGCCAAATGCCCAATATGTACAGGGCCATTGGCATAAGGTAAAGCTGCGGTAACCAAAGTTCTATTAAATTTTTTACTCATAAATTTCATCAATAGTGTCGCTATTTACAAGCGATTGGCGACAAAACTAAAAATAGTATTATTTTTGTGTAAATATAATTAAAATTAAACAATGGCTAAAGTTAAAGAAGTTTGGAAACACTTAGAAATTAATGGGAAAAAATCGAATTTACCTTACTACGTTTCTAACCTTGGCAGAATAGGCTTGATGGAAGTTAATGATAAAGTAAAAATTGTGATTAACAAAATAAAAGACAGAAATCAACGCATTAAAGTACGTGTAAAGAATAAAGATTTAAGTGCTTCTTTAGGTAAATTAGTTGCCACCGCTTTCCTAAAAAAAGAAAATTCTAAAAAAACAATGGTGATTCATAAAGATCATGACTACACCAACACCAACGTCGATAACTTAAAATGGGTAACTCCTGAAAAACACAGGGAGCATACCAACAATAGCCCTGCAAGCATTAAAGCACGTAAAAATAAAATTATTACCGCTAAAAGTTTTGCTAAAGTCCTTACCGAAAAACAAGTTAAAGAAATTAAAACATTGATTTGGTCAGATAAAAGAAAAGTAACCTACCAACAAATTGCAGAAAAATATGGTGTTTCAAACATGCAGATTTACAGAATTAAACGAGGCGAAATTTGGTTTCATGTAAAAGTTGAAAACGAACCAGAATCAAAAAAGTACAAACACTATTTGTCAAATCTTAAAAAGATAAAATAGATACTCATGTCTTTTTTAAAACCTAACGATACAATTTTACTAATAGGAACAGCTCGTGCCAAAAGCAAAGCGGATTTACAACCAGCCATTGACATTATTAAAAATGAATGGGGCTTAAAAGTTGAGTTAGGAAAAAATTTATTTAAAAAACACCATCAATTTGCTGGAACGGATGAAGAACGAGCTAATGATTTACAATGGGCTATAAATCATAAAAACGCAAAAGCTGTTTTAATTGCTGGAGGTGGCTATGGTACGGTAAGAATAATAGATTCAGTAAACTTTTCCGTTTTAAAAAAATATCCAAAATTATTTATTGGCTATAGTGATGCAACTTTTTTGCATAGCCGTTTATTAAGTCTTAAATATCCGTGCATTCATGCCACTATGGCGTTTCAATTCACGAAAAATAAAGCAGCCACAAACACCATTAAAAAATTATTATTTGGCGAAGAGTTAAACTATAAAATTGAATCTAGTAAATTAAATAAGCCAGGAACTGCAACAGGTAAGCTAGTAGGAGGCAATTTATCTATAATTTATGCATTAAATGGAAGCAGTGATGATTTAAACACAAAAAATAAAATTCTTTTTATTGAAGATTTAGATGAACAATTGTATCACATAGATAGGATGATTTTAAATTTAAAAAGAAGTGGAAAGTTAAAACATTTAAAAGCCTTAGTGGTTGGAGGTATGAGCGATATGAAAGACAACGCTATTCCTTTTGGTAAAACTGCTGAAGAAATTATTTTAGATGCTGTGAAGGAATATAATTACCCTGTTTGTTTTAATTTTCCGGCCGGACACATTGACGATAACCGCGCTTTGTTTTTAGGAAAAAAAGTAAAATTAAGTGTAACTAAAAAAAATACTACACTTGAGTATGTTAGCTAAAACTATACTTTTTGCATTACTTCTCATACAAACAATAAGTGTATCGCAAACCGAATTATTTTCGAAACTTAGTGTGAATTATTTTCAATTCAATTATAATAATACAAAAGTTGATGTGCTTATAAAAAGTAAAAAGGGGGAAGAAAATATAAAAAAACCTCTACTACTTTTTTGCCAAGGCAGTATGCCAGTTCCTTTAATTGTTAAGGATAGCACAAATCATTTTTTAATTGGCTTTCCGTTTAATACAGATAGTTTAACCAAAAAATTTCATTTAGTAATTATCTCTAAACCCAAAGTACCATTGGTTGAAAGCACTCGCAAACTCAACAGCGATTTTACAATACAAGATACAAGTTTAAGAAAAGACTATTTAAAATTAAATTTACTTAGTTACTATTCTCAAAGAAATAATTTTGTTATCAAAGAATTATTAAAGAAAAATTTTGTGAGTTCAAAAATGCTTGTATTAGCGGGTCATTCAGAAGGAAGCACAGTTGTTGCAGAAATGATAAAATCCAACCCACTTGTTACACATTTAATTTATTCAGGAGGAAATCCTTATGGGCGAATTGTAAGTATTGTAAACAAAGCAAGAACTCAAGAAAATGATTCAATATCTATTGCAGAAGAAGAATTCAGGTATTGGGAAGATATTGTGAACTATCCAAACGATACAGATATAAACAATGGCGATACATACAAAACTACCTTCCAATTCTCTCAACCACAATTACAGAATTTAAAAAATTTCAAAAAGCCCATCCTAATTACATACGGAAGCAAAGATTTCTCTGCCCCCTATATAGATTTAATGCGGGTTGAATTTGCTCGACTAAAAATTAAACATCTTAATTATTTATGTTATTTGAATACAGAACATAACTTTTTCCCTTTAAATAAGTGTGGCGAGGTAAGCCACAGCGCTTTTAATTGGGATAAAGTAGCAACAGATTGGTATAACTGGTTAATTAAACACAAATGATTTTTACAACATCAAATGAGCAACAAATTTACTACGAATGGCAGGGCAATTTACAGAGTACTAAAACCATTGTATTTTTAAACGGACTAACGCAGAGCACACTAGCGTGGTTCTTTGTACTACCCTATTTTAAAGAGAACTACAAGATACTTCTTTTAGATTTTGTTTTTCAGGGGCAAAGTAGTAAAGATAGTGAATGGAAAAATTTTGATGAGCACGCACAAGATTTAAACGAATTACTAGTTTATGAAAAAATTGAAGAACTAACGGTTTGCGGCCTGTCGTATGGTAGTCTTGTGGCACAGCACTTTGCAATTTTATACCCACAAAAAACCAAACGATTAATTTTAATGGCCACCTTTGCGCACAAAACACCTTATTACGAAGCTATTGAATTAAGCTGGTGGCGTGCACTAGAAATAGGTGGTTATAACTTAATGCTCGATATTATGCTGCCAAGTGTTTTAAGTGAGGGGTATTTTTCTAAGCCGATAATTCCTATAGAATTAATGAAAGAAAGCAGGAAAGATCTTAACCAAAATGCTGAAGCTATTTTTAAATTGATGCGTGCCACAAAAGAAAGGAAAGATTTTAGAAACGATTTACAAAAAATTAATTGCCCAACATTAATTATACAAGGAGAAAAAGATTTATTATTACCGGTTCACTTAGCTTCCGAAGTGCATAAAAACATTGCTAATTCAAAGCTCATTATAATTGCCAGCGCTGGTCATACATTAAATTTAGAGCATGTAGAAGAGGTAAGTCAGTTAATATTAGAATTTATTAAATAAATTCTATTTATAATTTGCGTCAAAACTCAAATCTACAATCAACTTACTACCATAACTTATACTAGGACCTGAAACGTTCATATCAGCATACATTTCACATTTTATAGTGCCTTTCATACGTGTTGCTGTTCTTGAGGTAATGTTTATCGCACCCGTTTTAACGATTGGATTACCATTATAATACCAAGGCGTAGTGGAAGAACTAGCACTTTTAGTTTCACTAAAAAGTTTTTGATTGCCTTGAAGTGAATAAGCACTAGTAATGGTAAGTCCATAATTTGGAGTTGTTTGATTGACACCAGCAAATGAATAATTACCTAAACGAATTGTATCATTTACACTTGAAATTATACTTTCAATATCATACACTTCGGTTTGACTTTTTTGGTAACGAAATTTAAGTAATAAATCTTTTTTATTAGCAGATAAAACAGCTCCCCAACCAAAAAAGTTTGCCGCTCCTAAGCCTGCAAATTGAATGGTTCGGTTATTTTCATCAACATAAGTATAAGTTCCTGTAGATTGAGCTTGGTTAGTTGGCGTAGGTAAAACTGTCGGTGTGGGTGCAGGAGAAGGTGCTGGTGTTCCTGAATTTGAGCTACTTGGTTGACTCTCTTCCTTCTTACAAGCCGTTAAGCTGGATAAGCAAATAACTAGTGTAAAAATGGCAGAAATGTATAAAATACTTTTTTTCATTATTAATTATTATTAAGATGAAGGTATAGTGGCATAAAAATACCACTATGCCTTATCAAATTAGTTATAGGTGCAAGGTACCGTTAAAATCAAAGTTGAATTATTGATAATTACTGAACTAGTGTTGTCGTACTTGGCAAGTAAACATCCGCTTGAATTGGTTGATGTGGTATTGCTTCCAATTTTTAACAAACCCGGATCTGTTAGAAACCCAACTGCAATATTACCTTTACCCGCATTAGATAATTGAAAATATGGCACAGAATTACCCCCCCCACTAATACTACAAAAATTAATTTCGTTTAATGGATTAGTAGTACCTATAAATAGACCGTTCCAAAAGCCCGCTGTACTTGTCTCGCCAGTTAATGTAATTGGCTCAGCAGCTGTACCAATCATTTTAATGAAGCCTGTACCAAAAATACCGAGTGCCTTAGATGCTGTACTTTTGATGGTAACACCAGGGTTAACCGTTAAATTACCTTGAAAGTAGTGACTATTTAATAACATATAAGGCGCATTTGCTTTATTGAAAACAACTGACTCAGCAACTTCTCTATTTGAACTAATCGAATATAAGCCAATATAATTATTAGTATTCCCAATAAATGTGCTTGTGGCAACACTAAGGTTTGCCATTTCTCCTGCGTACAAAATGATAGGCGCCTTCGCATTATTACTTACAATATTATTTGAAAACGTAAGTAAAGTCGCCTCCTCGTATAAATACAAGCCTTCACCCCCTGAACCAGTAACAGTAGAATTGGTTAATTTAAAATTACCTGACACCCAAATATTTGCTTTAGTATCGTAAGAAGACGTGCCTATATAACCTGTGTATTCTTTGCTACCGCCATTACTCACTACACAATAATCCATACTATTGCGCGGATCGTTTGATTCAATAAATAAACCCCTCCAAGATGCAGGCGCATTTATCTGCCCTTCAAATACAATTGTTTTAGATGGTGTTCCTTTGGCCTCAATATAAGCATTGTCTTTTATTTTTAACGAACCACCCGTTGAGAATTGAATGATAACGTTGGTATCAATAGCTAGTTTACCTCCAGTAATTTCGCAATCGCAATTCACAATGTAATCAACACCAGATCCAATTTTGTTATGATTTGTAAGTGTTAAGCCGTTATTGTAACTACATCCTAACGTAATTGGGCCAACTACTGGAGTCGGAGCTGGTGTAGGCTCTGGTTGTACCTCTTCCTTTTTACAAGAGAAAGTAACCGCTGAAAATAAAGATAAAGTTAAAAGTAGATTTTTCATAATATTAATTTTTATGCAAAGTTGAGCTTTGTTGAAGTGAGTTACTTCATGGTTTCCCTGCAAAAAAATAAATTCATGGTTTTCCCTGAGAAAATGAGAATTTACTTATTCATCTAATAACTTATGTTCGTATGCTTCTCTTACTAAACCCGCAACATTTTTTACATTTAATTTTTGAAACAAATTCATGCGATGTGTTTCAATGGTTGCTTCTGATAAAAATAACTGGGCAGCTATTTGTGCTGTAGTTTGTTCATTGATAATTAAAGTCAACACTTCTTTTTCACGTGGTGTTAGTTTGGGTTTTAAATATCCTATTGCTTCCGATTTATTGAGGGTATTATTAATTAATACCGATTTCACCTCTTCTGCAAGATAAATACTGCCACTTAAAACGGTATTAATGCAAGTATAAAGCTCGGTATCATAAATTGTTTTTAGCAAGTACCCCATTGCACCTGCTTTCATAAATTCTTTTATTACTTTTAATTCATTATGGCTGCTGAGTCCGATAAATTTTAACTGTGGGTATGTTTTGTGAAGATATTTACTTATTTCTAAGCCATTCATAACAGGTAAGTTGATATCTAAAAAAACCAAATCGGGTTGTGTTTCATTTAAGGCTTCTAAAAACACTTTAGATTGATGAAATAAACGGGTATTTACAGTAAGTTTAGGCATCGCTTCCAACAAACCAGCTAATCCTTTTGTGTAGAAAGGGTGATCATCTAAAATCCAAATGGTGATTGAAGTATTCATAGTGCTAAATTGTAAAACTAAACGCGAAAGAACTACCTTTTAGAGAACTATCTATATTAATTGTGCCTTTAAATAAATGTGTGCGTTGATGTATATTTTTAAATCCTAATCCTTTGTTTACGGTATCCACATCAAAGCCAATACCATTGTCTTCATAACTCATTACCAGTTTACCCGCGTGAAGGTGTAATTGGAGGTAAACATCTGTTGCTTTACTATGCTTTAATGCGTTATTCATTAACTCCTGAAAAATACGAAACAAATTTACACTTAAATGATAGTGTTCTTTAATTACATCATTATTTACACTAGAGCTATAATTGAACTGAATAGGCTGAGATTGATTTAAACGGTTAAGGTAATTCGTTACTTGCTCATTAAAATTAAACGCGTTGGCATTACTAATTTGTAGGTTGTGAGATATACTTCTAACATCTGCATTAATTTGTTGTAATTGATTTACAATTGGCAGGAGCTTTTCTTTGGCACTATCAGATGTTTGTTGATTGGCATGAATAAGCTGAAGACTCACTGCTGCAATAGAACTACAAACCGAATCGTGCAATTCCTTTGCGGTACGCTCCCGTTCATTTTCTTCACCAATTAAAATAGCTTGTGCTTTATTTAATTCACTTTGTTTTTGAATGAGTTTTAATTTGAGTTTGTTTCGGTAGCTTAATAACAATACTATAAAAATTAATAATATCCCAGCTGAGATACTTAGTACAATCCATAAACGTTGTTTCGTTAATTTTTGTTCTTGTACAGCTAGTTCAACTTGTTGAGATTTATTGTTGTATTTAGCTTCATATTCCACAATTTTTTCTTGCATACTATTTTCGTTAATCTCCGAAAATATAGCATAATGAATTCTCAAGTATTCGTTTGCCTTTTTAAAATCTCCTTGAGTTTGGTAAATATTAGCGGCTTTCAAATACAAATCCTTGGCTCTAAATTTTTCTTTTAAATTCTCGTTGTAATAGATGGCCGAGTCGATGGCTTGCTTTTGTAAACTTAATTCCTTTTTTGCCTCATACACAGAGCTAAGCCCCATGTAAGTAATTGCTTTTTTTACTTTACTATTTAGTTGGCTAGATAGAGATAGCATTTTATCTAAAAAAAATTGTGCTTTCTCAAACTGATTTAAAGAAATATGTATATCGGCTAAGTTACTGCAAGAAGCAAAGATAAGTTCAGGATCATTAGTAGTATTGGCAAAGGCATAGCATGTATTAAAAATACTATAGGCACTATCTAGTTTATTACCTTTTTTATAGGCTAATCCACAGTTTAAAAGGGCGTAATGAGCCGATAAACTATCTTTAATTGCCAAGAAATGATTATAAGCTTTTTTACAATAGGCTAAACCTTTTTCATACTGATTCAAATTCAGTAAAATGCCTCCCAAATTCTGTTCGGTTGAGGCCATTAATTTTTTGTCGTTTATAGAAGCAAAAATGGTGTTTGCGTTTTCAAAATTTATAACCGCTGTGTCGGTTCGTCCCAAATTCATATACGCAACACCTAAGTTCGAATACAATATGCCTTGATTGCGCACATCTCTAATATCTTTAGCATACTTTAATGCTTTATATAAATGCTCTTTTGCTTTGTCAAACTGGCCAGTAATTAGTTTTGAACGTATAAAAATGGAGTAGGCTTTTAAGAATGCCTTATTAGTGCCGGCTTTCTTTTGCAGAAGTTGAATTTCATCAAATAATCTATCAATTTCAGTTGTTTTGGTTAAATCATTCTTTTCAATTTGCAGTAATTTATAATAAATTGGTAGGGTATCAGCGCAAAGTAAACTTGTAACAAATAAAGTAATTAATAATAGTATTTCATTTTTAAATTTCATTAAATGCTTAGGTAACTTTAAAAATAGGCACATGCGCCCAGTATAAATATAATACTAATATATAAATGTAAAGCGTTTTGAGAATTAAAGTTTTTAATATCATTTTTTGTCTTTAAATGTAAGGTAACAATTAAAGAATAATAATACCGTAATTAGTTTTGTAAGTGAAACCAAGTTGGCTAATTTTACAATCAAAAATAGGTATGAATTCCTAATTATTATTGATAGTTAAATTTTTATTAAACCGAAATTAGAGAGAAAAAGTAGATTTTATATCCGCGATAGTTGTCATTGTTTGGAATAGTGAAATTTGCAAGCTTATGACGAATAATTTAGAGTTCACCTATAATTCTTCGCAGTATTTTTCGTATTTATTAACTTTAATTTAACTTACGAGTTTATTGAGAATTTTAAATTTTTTAAACTAACTTTGATTTATGGAACAATTTAATTTAGTAGTGATAGGTGGCGGCCCAAGTGGTTATGCGGGCGCTATGCGGGCAGTAGACTTTGGAAAAAAAGTATTGATTGTTGAAAAAAAAAGAATTGGTGGTGCTGGTGTTTATGATGGCGTATTAACCTCAAAAACACTTTGGGAGCAAGCTCTAAAAATAGCTTCGATTAGGGAATTAATCCCTGAATACAACGTCAATTTTGAAACAATATCTAAAACAGTGAATGAAGCAGTTTTTGAACGAAAAACCCAAATGACCGTTCATTTACAACTATTGCATAAACAAATAAATAAATTGTTTTATTACGAAAAAGGTAAAGCGGTTATACAAGATAAACACATAATAGAAATTACAAAAGAAGATGGATCAAAAAAATTGGTAAGAACTGATTTTATTTTGATTGCCACAGGAAGCAGACCAAGAATTCCGGCGAATATAAAAGTTGATGAACAAATTATTGTAACCAGCGATGGCATAAAGAATTTTACAGATTTCCCTAAAAGCATGGTAGTTCTTGGTGCCGGGGTTATCGGTTGTGAGTTTGCCACAATTTTTTCAGCCTTCGGAAAAACACAAGTAAACTTAATTGATAAGGCTGATAGAATTTTACCTTTTGAAGATGAAGATATTGCAGATGTGATTAAAAATAATTTAGAGGCGCATAATGCACACGTTCATCAAGGCGCTTCATTAAAAAGGATGGAAAATGTTAACGGTGTTGTTGAGTACGAATTAGAATTTAAAACAGGTGAAACGAAAATATTTAAGGTTGAAAAGGCTTTAATTTCCATCGGGCGTGTTCCAAATATTGAAAACATTGGACTAGAAAATGCCGGAGTAAAATTAAACGATAGAGGTTGTGTTTGGGACGATGACACTCAAACTAACATTAGCAACATATACGTTGCGGGAGACGTAACAACAGAAATGGCTCTGGTGAATGTAGGGGAACGAGAAGCAAGGCATGCCGTTGTAAGAATGTTTGGACCAACAATTAAACCGCTCTCCTATAAAAATATAAGTAGTATTATGTTCTTAAATCCAGAAGTTGCGGCCGTGGGTATGAACGAACAAGAGTGTGTTGCCAAAGGCATTGCGCACAAAGTAGTAAAGCTTGATTTTACAACCAATGCGCGCGCAATAGCCATGCGTAAAACAAAAGGCTTTTTTAAAATTATTGTTACTAACGATAACGGCATGCGTATATTAGGAATGCGTGTGGTTGGAGAACATGCTAGTAGCGCCATACAAGGTGTTGCGTATTTAATCCATACCAATCAAGGCATACGCGAATTGGCAGATATGATGCACCCGCATCCAAGCATTATTGAAGGTGTTCAAGAATGTTTACGTATGCTATTAAACAAATCTATTTACAAACCTTATATTTTTAAGGATCGCTTAAAATGTTATGTTTGCGAAAATGGTACATGCACGCCTATTGAACATTTGGTAATACAATAAATTGAGTACAAATAAGAAAAATCTTATATGAAATTATTAATTAAACTAATAACTATATTTTTAATTTTTGGGCAGAGTGCATCTGCCCAAAAATTACTTGGCTTTTATATAGAACCTACAATTTCTACAAAACTACATACAACAAAAAAATCTAATTTACCGCCAGATATGGTTACAGAATATTTTACCATTAAACCAAGACAATTTATTTTTACATTAGGTACTGGTATAAGTCTAGGTGTAAATATGGGATATAAATTTAATAATAACGATAAAATACAAATTGGCTTATTTCATGATGAAGTTACACAAGGGATTTATGCTTATGGAACAGCTGTAAATTCATTCACACCAAGTGTTTTTGCCGGGACATCAACTTATAAGAGATATGGAGGAACCTCGTGTACTAATTTTAATTTTATTTATAAACGCGCGCTACTTAACTTTAAAACAATTGGGCACAAAATAATAGGTCTTTATTAGTACACCTTAATTTTGGTCTATCTTACTTGTATAAACCCAATAACGGTCTAGAAAATTTAACAGGAACAAGTGGTTTATCCTGGACAGCTCTAGATTCAAGCCGAGTAACGGTTCAAATAACAAACTGGAATGCACCACAACTTTTTAAAAATTCATTTAAAGCCATTGCTGGCTTTGATTTTACTTTTAATAAAAACAATAAGGAGGTATTTGTTTTCAGTATGTCATTTTTTACTGGTAGAGGTGGTTTTGATGCCTCATCATTTGGGTATAGTGATATTGAAGCCTTTGTCGTAAAGAATGGTAAAACAACAACTTACTACGATAGAATTAATGGTACTGGTAACGGTATACACTTTACATTATCAAAAAGAATTTATCCATTTAAAATAATAAATGATAGAAGGTTAAAAAAGCAACAAGAGTTTGAGAGTAAAAAATATGCAAATTAACTATTCCCATAAATAAGTTATGATTTTAAAAACAAACCTTTCTCACCAAATTATGCGAAACTATGAATTGTTCAATAGTTTGATTATTTCTTCAAAGTTAAATGGAGAGACAATTTTGTATTTTTGATGATACTTTTTACAATAATATTCATTTAATTCAAAAATCATTTCTCTGCTAAATTTATTTTCTCGCAACACATCTTCCGTCCAAGGAACATCGTTGTTAGTAATCAAAACTAAATCAAAAATTTCTTTTTTAATTTCTTCTTCAATAAAATCTATTCTAGAATTAAACTCTAATTCTGCCCATATTTTAAGTGTTATTAAATTGGTATCACAAAATAAAAAATTGAGTGCATGTTCTAATCCCTTTTTTTGCGATACAATTTGCGCTTTTGCAATCGCTTCAATATCATTTAATGTACAATCCTGAATTAGTTTATTTTTGAAATAATCGCGGGCATACTCCTCAACATAAACTGTATGGTACCAAGTTGCTAACTCGCTACAAAGACTAGTTTTTCCAGTACTTTCTGCACCAATAACCGCTATTTTTTTAATATTTTTTTCCATTCAAAATAACCTAGCGCTGCTAAAGCTGCAAAAATTAAATACAAAACCGCAAACAACCACATGTGCTTTATGCCATAAAGCGCAACATAAGCAATATCAATGGCAACCCAAATAAGCCAATTTTGAAGGTACTTGTTTATCATCAAATAAGTACAAGCCAAACTAGCTGCAGTTAATATGCTATCAAAAATTATTTTATCGCTTTTTAAATAAACTAAAATTGGGTAAATAAATGCAAATAAAATGATGACTGAGCAAATGAAAAAAATAATTTTTTTTGTATCTACTATTTTAATTTCGAACACCCCATTTTTTCTTTTGTACCAAAATATCCAACCATAAAAACTTTGGATAAGATAAATGAGTTGTAAAAAAAAATCGCCAAATAATTTAGTTGAGTAAAATGCATACCCCGAAAACACAATACTAACAATGGCTAACGGCCAACACCAAATACTTTGTTTTACTGTAAAAATTACACCTAATACGCCAAATACAAATGCTAACCAATCTATTATTCCCATTAATCAAACGAGATGTTATTTTGTTTAAAGGCATCAAGAATTTCTAAAAATCGATCATAAGGTAATTCCGATTTCCAAATGTATGAATTGGCTGCAACGCCATAAAAACCATAATCGTTTGCAAGTTTAATAGTTTTGGGACTAACACCGCCACGCGCCACAAATTTCTTTCCAGAATTCTTTATAAGAGAACTTACTCCTTCTGGGTAGTAACCACTATAAAGGCTAACAGTAATATTATTAAACATAGTACCAATTAAGTAATAATCGTAATTTGTAGTTTCTACTTGCGATGCCGAGGTTAAATTCCGATAACCTTTGCTCCTACTGATACTGTCTAATTTTATTTTAAGCCTCAATTTAATCCAAAAATATTTCCATTTAGACTTTAAATGAGTAGTTGACATATAAACGCCATGCAAATTATATTTAAGTGCCAGCTTATGGTGCGAATGAATAATAATTCTATTATGGTATTGTTTTGGAATTTCATTAAGGTACTCAATCATTCTTAATGTAGTAAACCTAGGCTTTTTTAAGTGCAGGTGGGTTAGTCCAGATTCAAACATTTTTGTAATCAAACTTGTTTCATCTGGAACGTTTGTGCTACCTGTTATAAGCATTAATTTCATTTACTCTTTCTTTTAAAAAAACTTACAGAATTTTGGTAATAAAGATATGTTTTTTTCTAGTGCGGTTCCAATAACTATCAATTTTGCATTAGAAGCTTTTGCGGTAATTAACTGTTGCTCGTTCATAACACCACCACCAACAATAATTGGCAAATTGGTTTGTTCGGCTATTTTGTTTATTAAAGCATTTTTAATTGGTGTTTTAGCTCCACTTCCAGCTTCTAAGTAAAGCAACTTAAAGCCTAATTGTTGTGCAGCAAGCGCGGTGTTTATTATATAACTTTTATTTTTAGGATTAAGTGGGGTAGTACTAGTAACAATTTGTGTTTGCGATTGTTTACCACCATCAATCAACAAATACGCCATGGGCAAATGACTTAAATTCATACGTTTAATAATTTGTGCTGATTGTATGTGTTTTTCAATTAAATAGTCAGTATTTCTGCCCGATAAAAGACTTGGTAAAAATAAGCCATCGGCCTCGGCACATAACTGGTGCTCATTTCCGGGAAATAAAATTACAGGTATAGACGAAATTTTTTTAATAGCAGTAACCGTTTTTTTCACAGTGTTCCCCTTTTTTAATTCACTTCCTCCTACCAAAAAACATGTTACCTTTTTTGGATCTGAAATTTTTATCAATTCTTCATTAAATTTATCTGGGTCTATAAGCACCGCCAGTAAAGCCTTTTTGGTTGAAGTAATTTTTTTAATTAGGTTAGTGAATTTCATTTAATACGTAAGTTAAACAATAATTATCAAATTTAGTTAAGCCAATTTCAAACGTATACAACTTATTATTTATACTAATTGATGCACTCGTTTTCTCATCATTGATTTTAAAATCCACAACCGCCATATCTTTTTTAAAATCTATCCCTCTAACGCCAAAAATTTTGTATAATGTTTCTTTTACACTCCAAACAAAGGTTATTAAAATTAAGTTATTAGCACAAAATTTTTCTTCATTTTCGTTTAAAAATTTATGCTTTATGGTTAAAATCTTTTCACGAATTAATTCTACATCTATACCCGTGTTCATTCTCGTTTCTTTAATTATGGCAAGCCATTGGTGCGAATGGGAGATAGAAATAAACCAACTACTTTCTTTTAAAAACGGTTTTTTATTTTCAGTATAATGCAACTCAAGCTCTGTTGAAGGAAAAAGATGTTTTAATAAATAATGAGTTCCTTGCTGTTCAATTTCGCGTTTTGCTAAAAGATTTTTAGATGTGGTAAATGCATCCAAATCTAACAAGCCTATGGTTATGAATTCGTTTATTTGATTGATTTTAAGCAATTTTTTGATTTTTATTGCAAACTTATTAATATCTTTGGTATCCTAAAAAATAAACGTAATTAAAATAAAAGAACATGTCAACAACAACTGCAACAAAGTACATTAAGTACAAAGTAAAAGACATCTCATTAGCTGAATGGGGTAGAAAAGAAATTAAATTAGCTGAAGAAGAAATGCCAGGTTTAATGGCGCTTCGTAAGGAATATGGCGCAAGCAAACCATTAGCAGGTGCGCGTGTTGCAGGATGTTTACACATGACTATTCAAACTGCTGTTTTAATTGAAACATTAGTAGAATTAGGCGCTGAAGTAACTTGGAGTTCGTGTAATATTTTCTCTACACAAGACCACGCCGCTGCTGCAATTGCCGCTGCTGGAATTCAAGTTTATGCTTGGAAAGGTCAAAACGCTGAAGAGTTTGATTGGTGTATTGAACAAACATTATGGTTTGGCGAAGACCGCAAACCTTTAAATATGATTTTAGATGATGGTGGCGATTTAACTAACATGGTGTTTGATAAATACCCTGAGTTAGCTGCTGGCATTAGAGGATTAAGCGAAGAGACTACAACTGGTGTACACCGCTTGTATGAGCGTATGAAAAACGGAACTTTATTATTGCCTGCAATTAACGTAAACGATTCAGTTACAAAATCTAAATTTGATAACAAATACGGTTGCCGCGAAAGTTTAGTAGATGCTATACGCCGTGCTACTGATGTAATGATGGCTGGTAAAGTAGCTGTAGTTGCTGGCTATGGCGATGTTGGTAAAGGTTCTGCTCAATCCTTATCATCGCAAGGTGTGCGTGTAATTGTAACTGAAATTGATCCTATTTGTGCTTTACAAGCTGCAATGGACGGTTATGCTGTTCAAAAAATGGATAACGCTGTTAAAGTTGCTGATATCATTGTAACAACTACTGGTAATAAAGACATTGTTGTTGGTCGTCATTTTGAAAACATGAAACACGGCGCTATTGTTTGTAACATTGGGCATTTTGATACTGAGATTGATATGGCTTGGTTGAATAAAACACATGGTGCTACAAAAGATACAATTAAACCACAAGTTGATAAATATACTATTAACGGAAAAGATATTATTGTATTAGCTGAGGGCCGATTGGTTAACTTAGGTTGTGCTACTGGCCACCCAAGTTTTGTAATGAGTAATTCATTTACCAACCAAACGTTGGCGCAATTAGAGTTATGGACAAACACCGCTGCTTACGAGAAAAAAGTATATACCTTACCAAAACATTTGGATGAGAAAGTAGCAATGTTGCACCTAGAAAAAATTGGTGTAGAATTAGATACCTTAAACCAAGAACAAGCAGATTATATTGGCGTAAAAGTTAAAGGGCCATTCAAATCTGATTTATACAGATACTAGAATTGTTTTATTTCTAAAACTAAAAAGCCATTTGTTTTGTACAAATGGCTTTTTTATTGATTACATCTGGTATTTTCGAAATTAATAAATCTATTTTTTCTAATAAATTTTTATTTTGAGAAATTAAACTTTCAATAAAGATTGATTGTTGAGATGTAAATTCTTTTTGTGATTCAATGAATTGATTGATATAAGCTATATTAATGTGATTATTATTAAAATTGACGGAAGGCGAAACTTCAAAAAATTCGTTACAGGGGTTTTTTAAAATCTTGGCTAATAACTGAAAATATTTTTTTGTTAAGTAAATCCAATCGCTCTAATTCGTGCAAGTTGGATTGAATTTGTAATTTTTGAAGGTTTAATTGAACGGATAAAGATTTTTGTTTTTTATAGAAGAAAGCAATAATTGCCAGCAATATTAAAAAAATTACCGAAGCGATTATTGAAATCCAAATAACCAATTTTTGTTTTTGTAATACATTATTTTGCTCATTTGTTAAGAGCTTCAAATTCTCAATTTCTTTACGTTTAATGGTGTTTTCATACTTTGCTTCGAGTTTAAGTGCTTCAGATTTTGATGCTTCTGCCCCAATTAAATTAGCAATTGAATCGCGTTTTTCGAGACAGCTAATTGCATTAGAAGGCTTGTTATTCTTTTTATAAATCTTGGTAAGGGTCTCATAAAACAACTTATAAGAATTCAAATCATCAATCTTTTTTAATAGCGGAATTGTTGAGTTGTAAAGTCTATCAAATTGATTATCTAATTTTTGGTACGCATAAAGTTCGAGCTGATTAAAGTTAAGGTTTAATAATCTAATGCTGTAACTTGTATTTAATGCAAAAATCTCTTCGGCTTTTTTATAAAAGTTATGTGCATTGCTTAAATTGCCATTTTTAAAGGCGCAATAGCCCAATATTTGAAAGCAATCTCCTCTAATAAAATTGTGCGCCTCCGGAATTTTATTCATTGCTATTGAACTGTAATAACACGCAGAATCGAAATTCTGCAAAGTAAAATAATCTGCGGCTATTAACTGATTGGCAAGGGCACTTAAAGAATCTTCTGTTGGTACATTTTTATTTAATAGTTTTTTAGCCTGTCTCAAAACATCTATTCCTTCGCTTAACATTCCTCTCGACACGAGTAATTCGTTTAACAATGAGTGTGCTTTAAAATTATCAGAAAGCGATTTATTACTATAATTGATATAATTCCGTGTTATAATAATGGCAGAATCATCAAATGTTTTATCGTTAGCTTGCTCTAACCAAAAAATTAAATCAGCCATTGTTTTAGTTTGTGAATAAACGCCGTTTTGGCAGAAAATGAAAACAACTATAAACACAACATGTAATTGTAATTGCACTAATTTACCTGATAATTTATTTTTTGTAACACCAAACACGTTAGTACAAATCTCAATTGATATTAGAATCTGAATACAAAGTTAATTCATTCCGTTGATTTTCTTAACACTTAATAGTAATTTAATATCGTGGAGTGAATATTTATTTCGGACCTTAAAATACCTATGAAAGGAACAAACTCAAAGATTAGTTAACACTTCAGTTAAAACTTATTATTGGTTTTATAGGAATATGTATGTTTAAATACATTATTTATATATTTAAAGAAAAACTAAATGAAAAAAATTATTCTTTTTTCTGCCATTTGTTCATTCTTATTTTCATGTAAACCAACTACAAACGATGCAATAAAGTATAATGATAATGTTATACAAATTATTGAAGCTGTAACTAAAACACAAAATAATTTTCTTTTGCAGGTTGATGGACACAATATTGATTCGTTGAAAATTACTCAAAGCCTATTTGTGGCTGCTTCTGCGAATGCTGTTGCCAAAGCTAAAGTCCTTCAAACCTTTGATAACGGTTCAGAGTTTAGTGATGCAGCAAAAAGTTATGTAAATGAGATAAATTTTTTAGCAAACATAGAAGCAAAAAAACTAGTAGAATTAATCGCACAGGACAGTACCGATTTTTCAGAAGAGCAAGCAGCCGAAATAAAAAAAACAGCCGAAACTTATGATGCTAAATACAACATAGCCTACACAAAAATTAACGAAGCTCAAAAAGTATTTTCAAAAAAATATGGTTTTATGTTGTTGAATAAAGAATAAGAATTTACTAATTCAATCCATTTTTGGTATTAGTCCAAAATTTGTGTCATTAAAATCTTTAAAATAATAATTCGTTTATTACCGTTTTTTGCTTTACAATATGATTACAATCTGTTATAGTAAAAAACTTGCAAAAAATTAGATTTTATTGTAACTTTAATTTGCAAAACCATTTTATGCCAAATGATTTTTTTGCCTTTAAACAATTTACTATAAATCAAAGCCAATGCGCAATGAAAGTAAATACCGACGGTGTTTTGCTGGGCGCATGGGTAATACCAAATGGCAGTAAAAAAATTTTAGACATTGGCACTGGTACAGGCGTTATAGCATTAATGTTGGCGCAAAAAAGTGAAGCAACTATAACTGCAATTGAAATTGATAAAGATAGCGCACAACAGGCAGACGAAAATTTTAAATCAAGTAAATTCTACAACCAATTAAATTTAATAAACGTATCTTTTCAAGCGTACGCAAAACAAACAAATGAAAAATTCAATTTAATTGTTACTAACCCTCCTTACTTTGTTGATTCATTAGCTTCTATACAACCCAATAAAGCAATTGCAAAGCACAACTATGCGCTTCCGTTTGATGAATTGATAGATAACGTAAAATTAGTATTAGAGGTAAAGGGGAAATTTTGTGTGATTTTACCTAAAAACGAAGCTGAACAGTTTAGAGAATTAGCAAAACAAAAAGGACTATACCTCTCTAAGCTATTGCGTGTAAAAACCAAACAAGAAAGTGAATCTGAAAAAAGACACCTCATGCAATTTGAGTACCGAGAAACAGAATTCTCTGAAGCAGCTTTAGTAATTGAAAAAGAAAAACGACACGAGTACACGGATGAGTATATTAACCTCACAAAAGATTATTACCTGCATTTTTAATTCTCAACCATCAATCATTACACTGTCTTACAAATTCTTTTACTATCAAAGTCATTTTAGGTTCTTGTGCTTTTGCAATATGTTGTACCTCTTCGTGACTTACGTTTTGCACAACACCTTCAACACCTAAATCAGTTACAATACTAATTCCAAAACAATTCATGCCGCCATGTTTTGCAACAATAACTTCAGGCACAGTGCTCATGCCTACTACATCAGCGCCTATACGCCAAATATAGCGGTACTCGGCAGGTGTTTCAAAACAAGGTCCGCTTAACCCAGCATAAATACCTTCGCTTACTTTTATATTATTTTCTGATGCAATTTTTTTACCAAGTTCAATATATGATTTTTTGTAAGCCTCGCTCATATCCGGGAAACGTGGTCCTAATTCATTTATATTCTTTCCAATTAAAGGATTAGTTGGAAATAAATTAATATGATCGTTAATAATCATAATCTCCCCTACTTCAAACGTAGGATTCATACCGCCGCTAGCGTTGCTTACAACCAAAGTATTAATTCCTAAAGCTTTCATTACCCTTACCGGAAAAGTTACTTGCTGCATGGTATACCCTTCATAAAAATGAAAACGACCTTGCATTGCCATCACTTTTTTTCCGCCTAATTCTCCAAAAATTAATTTCCCACTATGTCCTTCAACTGTACTTACAGGAAAGTGAGGGATTTCATTATACGGTATTGAAAACTCCACTGCAATTTCATTTACAAGCCCACCAAGACCGGTGCCAAGTATTATTCCAAATTGTGGTTTAAAATTATTTGTTCTATTGAGTATACTTTTGGTGGTAAATTCTATTTGTTCTAACATATTTTAAAATTAAATTATTAAACTCTTCTTCTTTGTCTTTAAATGTTACTTCAACTGGGAGTACAAATATATTCATTCGTTTTGCAACCTCCCAAATACCAGGATTTTTTAATCGCATAAAATCTTTTTCGGTTGTAACTAAAATTTTATTTCCGCCTTCTAAACCTGTATAGTAACGGTCAATATCTTCAAGATCTTTTAGCGTATACTCATGGTGATCGCTAAATGGTAAATGTTTTAAATCAGCCGCATATTCTTTCAAATAATTTATCATGGGCGTGTAATTTGCTATACCTGTAAAGGCAATTATTCTAAAGCGAAATAAATCATTTAAGGTATCTAACTTTTCGTTAGCATTTGAAATCGAATACATTTCTCCGTACTTTAGATAACTAAAAAATAATTGTTGATGTGCTTTAGGGTTTACGTCTTTAGTAATATTTCGTAATTCAACGGGACTAGTATGTTCAGGGGTTTTGCTGATAATAATTACATCTGCTCTACTGATTCCTTTATTAAACTCTCTTAAGGTGCCGCTAGGCAGCATGGTATCAGCATAAAAAGGATTGTTAAAATCGCTTACACAAATTGTTAGGCCGCATTTTATTGCTCGGTGTTGATACACATCGTCTAACAAAATTACCTTTGGCTTATTTTCTTGCTGAAGTAATTTCTTTATACCATTCACTCGGTTTGCATCTACTGCCACTTGTATTGGATACTTAGATTTATATATAAGAGGCTCATCGCCAATATCAAGTGCCGAACTTTCGTTTGATGCTAATACAAATCCACTTGATTTTCTTTTGTAACCTCGGCTTAAGGTTGCCAACGAAGTTGTTTCTTTTAGCAATAAGTTAATAAGGTATTCAACTAGAGGCGTTTTACCGGCACCGCCAACAGAGAGGTTTCCAACTCCAATGGTGTGTGTTTCAAATTTTGTTTCTCTTAAAACTTTACTATCGTATAACTTATTTCTAATATAGGTTATTGTTCCATACAAATAACTAAACGGCAATAACACTATTTTTAGAAAGGAATTCAATGCGCATTAAAAGTGGCACTTTTTTTTTAAAAATCAAAGTTTGGGGCAAATAAAAAAGCCACCCTTAAAAGAGTGGCTTTTATTCTAGAAATATCTTCCTATTTTAGTAAGGTTACATGACCTACAAATTCCTTTTTTCCTTGACCATTTGCGCCTACAATTTTAATTTTATAGATATAAACACCATCCTCATTTTTTTGACCTTTGGTAACGCCATCCCATCCTTTAGTAATATCTTTTGTAAAGAAAACTGAGTTGCCCCAACGATCAAATATTTCACAGGTATAATTTTCTAATTTCATGCCAGTACCTTTTACCAAGAAATTATCATTTATTCCATCTCCATTAGGCGTGAACGAGTTTGGAATAAAAACATTAAAGTCTTCTACAACCTCAATAAATTTCACTACAGAATCTGTACACCCTAAATCAGTTGAAGCAACTAGCATTACAGGGAATTTACCTACATTTTCGTAAACCCTTTGAGGATTTGTTTGATTAGTACTATCTACTCCTGCAATTGTAGTACCAAGGAAACTCCAGGTTTTTCTTTCGGCGTTAACCTTACTGTATACTGGATTAAATGTTACAACATTATCTGTTAAAGTAACCAATTCAGGGCTCCAAGTGATTTCAGCTCCTGGCTTAGGGTGCACAACAATAGGTGCTGGATATGTATAAACTCCGCTACATCCATTTGTTCCTTTTGACAAGATTCTTAATTTGTAAGTCCCAGGATTTTCTAAGCAGTAACTAAAGCTATCGGCTTGCATTTGTAAATTACCCCCAAAATCCCAAGTTGTTATAGCTGCCTCTGATTGAGTTTTGCTATCTAAAAACAAACATAAAGGTTGACATCCAGCTTCTTTTTGTAACTTTAAATTTGGCATTGGCGGTTGCTTTACATCAATCGTAAACGCATGGTTAATTGTGTAGTTAGGGCAAGCAATATCGTAACCAGTAACATTGTAAACTGTTGTTCCTAAAGGATTTCCTTGCTGCACGCTTCCTGTAGGAGAGGAAATATACAATGGAGGATTCCACACGTAAGCGTAATTTCCGCTTCCACCAATAGAGTTCATTACTAAATTAACAGAGTCTCCACGACAAATACTTCTACTATTAGGAACCGTACTAAACTGAATTGGGCTTAATACCTCAACGAACGTTGAACCATAAGTTTTGCAAGGACCTAGACTTACTTCTAAATTATAGGTTCCTTCTTGAGCAAACTGAACATTAGGAATTGTTAAATTTTGAGTGTTGGTTGTAAATCCATTTGTACTCGTCCAAGAATAAGCAGTTGCGCCAACTGGTCCATTAATATTTAAATTTGCGTTTGAACATGCTAAAGTATACGGCGTAAGCGTGAAGTTTAGCTTAGGATTAACAGTTAAATTAGTTGTATTTGTATTATAGCAGGTTAATATACCATTGTTGTATGAAGTAAATACTGTGTAGACACCACTAGCTGGAGGTAATAAATTAAATATGCTTGGATTTGCTAGGTTAGAAGTATAGGTTAAAGGACCAGACCAACTGTAAGTTGTAGCTCCAATAGAACTTGCTTGTAAATTAATATTTGCTGGCTCGCAAGCACTAATTTGAGGAAGAACAGTAATAGAATTTACCGGTACTACACTGATATTGTTGGTGCCTTGGGTTGTGCAACTTACTGTGCCAATACTAAACATTGCTGTGGCAAAATAAGGCCCAGATGCTATTGGTTGAATATTCGTAATACTAGGCGATACATCTGTACTGGTAAAGTTATTCGGCCCGAACCAATTAAAGCCTGTGGCTCCAGCGGCAACGGCACTAAGGGTGGCAGTTCCAAATTGGCAAACATTATTAGTTAAACTAATTTGTACAGGGCTAGTAGGCACCACAGAGTAGTTTGAAACCAAAGTACGAGTACAAACAAGCGTTGAATTTGGTACTGTAAATAAGGCAGTTGCGGTATAATTGCCAGAACTTATTGGCATTATATTGGCAAAACTCGGACTTTGTTGCGTAGAATTAAAGCCAGCAGGTCCACTCCACGAATATGAATTTGCGCCTAAAGCATTTGCGCTTAAATTTAGAGTAGCTCCTTGGCATAAAGTATTGGCCGGCGCAGCAATAACCGTAACGGGATTGGTTTGTATTATAACTACTGGCGTGGTTGAATTATTTGGACATGTTAAAGAATTTGTGATTAATAAAGGTAAATTCGCACCATTTGTAAGAATTGAACTCACCAATGAAACCGTGTAATTATTGGTTGTTGTTGCACTATAGGTACCTGAGTTTACTTGAGAAGCATTTGGAATATTTGGTGTTTGAATATTTGAACTGAATGCATTTGGACCATTCCAATTAAAAATTGTAGACTGAGTTGGCGAGCCAGGTGCATGAACAGGAGCCACATTGTTAGTGAAAATAATAGTGCCTGTTGAACAAGTAGGACTATTGCTAGTAAGTAAATTTATAGTAGGGCTAGCCAAAACTCTGATATTGACAGTTTTTGTTGCTGGACAAGTTGCCGGCCCACCTGTTAAGTTAAGCGTATAAATACCTGAGGCTAAAGTAGAAGGGTTTGGAACCATTAAATAATTGGTGCTTACAACGGTTGTTGGAGTAATTTGAACAGTTGTGATATAGTTACTAACTGTTGGGGTAGGTAAAGGAGGTAAAACGGGAATTACAGAACTATTTACTACGCTTGAAAAACCATTCGGTCCAGTCCACGAATAAGTTACCGCAGATGTTTCTGTAGTTAGAGCAGTTAAAGTTAATGCATTGGTTGAAGGTAATGTACGCGTGCAGATCGCATAACTTTCTGTAACACTGGCGGTAAGTACACCTACTGCTTGACAAGCACCAGGACCAACAATTAAAGTGTAATCTTCTGTTTCTCCGTATCCGTATTGTGTACAAGGGTCTATACCAGCACCAGAGGTGGCATAGGCAGCTCTAACACGCATTCTGTAATTACCATTCGCTTGGGCAGCAGGCACAATAAAATTTGTAGCCATGAATACACCTGCGGGTCCACTTGGTGTAACCGCAACCTTCTCAGGCGCACCATTTATAAAGGTTCCGTCTTGGTTCCAATCTACAAAAATCGCAAAACCTTGAGAGTAAACATTACCTGATTGCACATTACAAGTAATGTTTTGTCCAGGATTTACACGCAAAATAAAATTACAGCCGTGATTAAAATAATTTCTAACACCAATTCCAGGGAAATTTTGAGAGTTACAGCCTGAGTTGTTATTCACAATATTATTTACTGCTCCAGTTGTATTAAAACTGTTAATAAAATCATTAATAAAATTACCTGGAGCATTAGATGGTCCAGGATTATTACAAGGTTGGTTACCATAAGTTACCCAACAATATGGACATGGCGGAACTAATGGTTGCGCAATTATTTTCCCAATAAGAAGTAAGAAGGTCAGTGTAAAAAAGATATTTTTCATTTGCATTTTATTTTTTCTTATTTATACCTCGCGTAAGCAAGTTTAATAAAATCTTGTTTTTAAAACTATTTGTTTTTATTCCAATTTGTGTCATAAGGATTATATAACAACTTTGATTTCGGCAGCAACACAATAGCGTCTTTAAATGTTGGCATTGGTATAACTACCTCTTCATTTTGTTTACGCTGGTTTTCAAAACGAGTAATATCAATAATGCTCTCGTCTAACACCTCTCCAGTTGCACCCACATTTCTTTTTACATAAAAAGATTCAGAATAGTACCACATTTCTTTAGTATATAAAATTTTATTTTCTTCTTTCCATTTTTTAAAGGCTACAGGTCCACCAAATCTAAATTCTAAATAAGGAGTAAATTTTTGAACTTTTTCTGCATTCAACTTAATTTCTGAATCTTGTGACCATCCTATTTTAGATAGTATCAAAACGAAAAACAATAATAAAAATTTATTTAGTTTCATATCATACGATTTTACACAAATTTAAAGGAATTGTATCTATTTCTATAATTTTTCACTCAATTATTAACCAGATTCACGAAGTTTAGGCGAATAATCACATTATAAACGGAGATTAAAGGGGCTTATTTCGTTAAAATAACCAAATTCCACTGTTTAAAACCCTATTTTATTATCTTTGCCATCCACAATAATGGAATTAAAAAGCCTAATAGATAAAACCAATATACCACAACACATTGCCATTATAATGGATGGTAATGGGCGCTGGGCCAAGCAACAAGGCGAAGATCGTATATTCGGTCATCATGAAGGCGTTAACTCTGTTAGAGAAATTGTTGAAGCTTGTGGCGAAATTGGAGTAAAATTCCTTACACTTTATGCCTTTAGCACCGAGAATTGGAATCGCCCAAAAGATGAGGTAAATGCCTTAATGGAGCTTTTAGTAGCAACTATAAGTCTTGAAACGCCCAACTTACACAAACAAGGCGTAAAATTACATACTATTGGCGATATAGAAAGCTTACCAGAATCTTGCCAAAAAGAATTACAAGAATCTATATCAATTACAAAAGATAACACACGCGTAAATTTAATTTTGGCATTAAGTTATAGTAGCAAGTGGGAAATAATGAATGCCGTTAAAAAAATTGCAATTCAGGTAGAAAGTGGCACTATAAAAGTAAAAGACGTAAATAATACCTTAATGGATAAAATGCTCACCACAAGCAAATTCCCCGACCCTGAACTAATGATTAGAACTAGTGGCGAACACCGTATAAGTAACTTTTTATTGTGGCAACTCGCCTACGCAGAATTTTACTTTACTGATACACTCTGGCCCGACTTTAGAAAAGATGATTTTTTTAAAGCAATACTTGCCTACCAAAAACGTGAACGCCGATTTGGATTAACTGGAGAACAAATTCAAAACTAAACCCAAAATAATTTTGCAAACTTTTAAATATACACTCCTATTTTTTGCTTTACTTTTAGGCGAAATTATTCATGCACAAATATCAGACAGTTTATTACTCGAAGATTTTAAAAATCCTAAAAAATATAAAGTAGCTGATGTAACTATTAATGGTAGCGAATTTACCGATAAAAATGTTGTTAGCCTTTTAAGTGGTATTACCAAAGGCGATGAAATAACAATTCCGGGTGATAAGGTAAGCGAGGCCATTAAAACCCTTTGGAAACAAGGAATTTTTGAACGCATTAGCATTTCGCAAGATAAACTAGTTGGAAATGATATTTATTTATCAATTAATGTGGTTGAGAAACCACGTCTCTCAAAATTTTATTTTATAGGGGCTAAAAAAAGCGAGAAAGATGATATTCGGAATAAAATACGCCTTTTGCCTGGTAGACCTATAACCGATTACATGCTTGGAACAATAAAAAATGTGGTGCATGACTATTATATAAATAATGGTTATTATAACAATGTTGTAGAAATAATTCAAACTCCCGACCAAGATACTATAGCAAAAAAGCTTAAGAAAAATATAATTACCATTAAAATTACTAAAAATCAAAAAGTACGTATTCAAGATGTAGATATTATTGGAAACACTGTTATTAAAGATTGGAAACTACGCCGTAAATTAGAGGATAGCAAGCGCTTCCGTTGGTACAACCCATTTAACTCTGGTAAATACTTAGCGGATAATTTGGCAAAAGACTTACCTGCAATTGCTGCAAAATACAATACAAAAGGCTATCGCGATGCCCGTGTGGTAAAAGACACCGTTTACTTTGTAGCACCTAACCGTGTAAAAATTGATATTACTGTTGATGAAGGCCACAAATACTATTTTGGTAAATTTAAATGGTTTGGCAATAGTAAGTACCGGAGTGGTACACTTGACAGTCTTTTAAACATTAAAGAAGGTACGGTTTATGATCAAGGAAAACTTGAACAAAAATTATTCATGAATCCAAATGGTATAGATATTAGCAGTCTTTACATGGATGATGGCTATTTATTTTTTCAGGTTAATCCACAAGAAAATAATGTAAGAAACGATACCATTGATTTTGACATTTTGATGTATGAGGGCAAACAGGCCACCATTAATAAAGTTACAATTAAAGGAAACGATAAAACCAACGACCATGTAATTTACCGCGAAATACAAACCAAGCCCGGTCAACTCTTTCGTCGTTCAGATATTGTGAATACGCAGCGTTTACTTGCAGGCTTAGGTTATTTTGATCCAGAAAAATTAGCCGTAGTGCCAACCCCAAATCCGGCTGATGGAACTGTAGATATTGAATATACCGTTGAAGAAAAACCAAGCGACCAGATTGAATTAAGCGGTGGCTGGGGCGGAAGAAATAACCTTAACCAGATTGGCGGACAAAGAACTTTAGGTATTATTGGAACCTTAGGTGTTACGTTTAACAATTTTAGTACAAAAAATATTTTTAAAAAATCAGCTTGGCGCCCTCTACCTAGTGGCGATGGCCAACGTGTAAGTGTTCGCGCACAAACAAATGGTTTATTCTTCCAATCGTATAACGTATCGTTTACTGAGCCTTGGCTGGGCGGTAAAAAACCTAACTCACTTACTGTTTCAGCGTTTCATTCATTATTTAGCGATGGCACCAGAAAGAAGATCAAGAACGAAGAAGGTGTAAAAGTTACAAACATTAACCGTCGCAGCATGAGTATTATTGGCGGAAGCATTGGTTTAGGGCGTCGTTTAAAATGGCCCGATCAGTTTTTTAATATGTACACCAGCTTGGGGTACAACTATTACGATTTATCAAACTATGGCGGCGTTTTTGTTTTCGATAACGGTTATGCAAACGATATTAACTTAGGAGTTAATATTTCACGTAATACTATTGACCAACCTATTTTTGCACGTTCGGGCTCTAACTTTGTGTTAGACTTAAAATTTACCCCTCCGTATTCTTCATTTAATAATAAAGATTACACAAAAATTAGCGATCAAGAACGTTATAAATTTATTGAGTACCAAAAAACAAAAATTACTGCCGAGTGGTTTACGCAATTAACCAATAAAAAAGCCGCCGAAGGTAAAGAAGCTCGTAACCTGGTATTGCGCACCAAAGTAGGTATGGGCTTTTTAAGTTATTATAATCAACGCACAGGTTTTGCCCCATTTGAGCGTTTTTACTTGGGCGGAAGCGGTTTAACTGGTTTTCAAAACTTTGTAGCACGTGAGATTATTGCCTTAAGGGGTTATCAAGATGCAAGTTTATCAAGCACCAGCGGCGATCCAATCTGTACACGCTACACCATGGAATTGCGCTATCCAATCAGTTTAAATCCGCAAGCAACCATTTTTATGTTGGGTTTTGCTGAGGCAGGCAACAGTTTTCAAAACTTTAAATCCTTTAATCCATTTGTTGTAAAACGTAGTGCAGGCGTTGGCTTACGTGTGTTTTTACCAATGTTTGGTTTGTTAGGTTTAGATTATGGTTGGGGCTTTGATCCTGTAATTGGCAACGATGGCAAAGTAAGCACAGGTAATGGCTTAGGCAAAGGTCAATTCCACTTCACTATTGGTGGGCAGTTGGGCGAGTTGTAGTTTAGGGAAGTGCATCAGTAAATTACTACTATAAAAAATAAGCCTTAAAGCATTTGTGTTAGTAAATTCTACTTATTGAATTATTAAACTCTAATTTAAGCGCCAACTTAGTTAAATCAAAGTTCATTTTTAGATGGTAAGAAAAAACGTAAGTAGTCATATAACATTTTTGTTTATTTCATTGATATTATTAAGGATAAGTTTCTCATGTTTGAACATAAGAGATAACTCGAATAAAAAAGAAAAAATAATGATAGATTCGTTACTAAGAAAAAATAAAGTTTGTGATATTATCCACGCAAATTTTATGATAGGAGAACTTAAAGATACCACTTACATAGATACATTATTTAAAAACATTAATGATGTAAGAATATGCCCAGGCGCTATTCATTTCAAAGGACAGTCGGTTTATCAAAGTAAAGTTATTGCTTTAAAAAAAATTACAAATAAAGATTCCATGCTCCGGATAACAAGAAAGCCAGACACTTTAATTATTAATTACTTTAAACATTTTTTTAGAAAATGACAGTTAGTGTATAAGCAAATCATTTTTGCGAAAAATGAAAAATAATTATCAAAACTATATGTAAATAAAAATTTAATCGTTTAGATTTACTATTTTAAACTTTAATTAAACAATAGAAGCGATATTATCTAAGAATCATCCGTCTATTTGAGGATTACTCTTGAATAAAACAAACAACAATTTAGTTTCAACTATTTTTGCTTTATTTGTAACTTAGTGCCTCTTTATAATCTTTTGAAACTAACAGTTTACATATTTCTCTCCCTTATATTTTATTCGGCGTTTTCTCAATCTCCTGATGTAATGTTAACCATTAATAGAGAATCTGACACACCAACTTATAAAAGACTAATCGTATATTATAATTGCAATTACGTAATTGGCGACTCACTGCACGAAAGCAATATATCGACAAATTTGTTTGACTGGTCAAACAAACGAAACGACGATAATGTAAAAATAGAAGCTTTGTTATGGAAACTACCCTATACCAAACTAAACTCAAGTGAGCGTAATAAAATAATACTTGAAGCCGGTAAACTCGCTAAACAAATTAATAGTTTGATACAAGAAGCCAATGTTTATTTTATAATGGCACAGGATTATAAAGTAGCGAACAAAAACATTGATGCTTACGAATATTTTTATAAAGCAATTGATTTATATGAGAAAATAGGTTTTGAAAATGTGCCCAATCCCGCGCGTAACTTACTTTCATACAGTGATTTTTTATATAAAATGGGGGATTATACAGCTGCTCTAAAATGGTTATCTATTGCCGAAAAGTATAAAATTCCTCAAGATAGATTTATTAAAATGCACATTCCTAATACGATTGCCTTATGTTATAAAAAATTAAATAATTTGCAACTATCGATTTATTATAACCTACAAGCCATAGATATTGCTAAAAAAGATAGTAATGCTATTTGGATAGGTATCCTATCGGGTAATTTAGCTGATAATTATATTTCATTAAAACAGTATGAAAAAGCAATTCCCTATTTGCAAACAAGTATTGCTCTTGCCCAAAAACATTCAATTATCGATAATGAAGTAGAAGGGAAAGTACGCTTGGCTCAATGCTATTTAAACACTAACAATATCGAATTAGCCTTTAATACCTTACAAAAAATAGATTCATTAACAAAGGAAGATTGTAGTTTAACAACCAAAATAAATTATAATTTACAATATGCTACTTATTATAAAATTAAAAATGATGCTAATCGTGAATTATACTATTACAAAAATTATCATCAGTTGAAAGACTCTGCGTTTAATCAATCTTTTGGTTTACAATTCGCCAACAATAGAGTTAAAATAGAAGTAGCCCGAAAATTAGAAATAATAAAACAACTAAATGCCGAAAAAAAAACCAGCGATTTTATACGTAATTTAATTATTTTATTTTTGGTTTTTATAGCCATAATTGGAGTTGTATTTTTTTATCATAAGAATATTGCTCACAAGCAAAAACAAAAGCTTTTAAAACTTGAAAATGAAAAATTAGAGCGTGAAAAACTAATAAGAGAAAATGAGTTGGTTATTGCTGAGCAAAAATTACAAGAATTTACGAACTATATTATCGAAAAGAATAATTTAATTGAAAAGATTCAAAATGAATTGTCGCAAAAACAACAAAATGAAATAAAAAAAATTGATAAGGAAATTGATATTGAAAAAATAAATCAGTTGAGTAATCTCACTATTCTTACTGAAGATGATTGGATCAATTTTAAAAAACTATTTGATGACGCCTTCCCTAAATTTATTACTAACTTAAATATAAGCTATCCTCAACTCACAAAAGCCGAACAACGTTTTATTTGCTTATCTAAATTAAAGTTATCTACCAAAGATATGGCAAACATGCTTGCTATTTCACCAAGCTCTCTTCACCAACTAAAATACCGTTTGCGTCAAAAGTTAAATCAAAGTGGTGATGATATTGAAGTATTATTAGATTAATAAACCCAACTGCTTCCCTATTTAAAGATTCCTTAATGATTTTAAAACACTTAAAATCAACTAAATTAATTTTTAAAGCGAAAATTACTTGGGATTCAATATATCACTTATGTAAGCTTATACCAATGTGAATAAATAATTAGTCCAATATTAGGATATTGGATTTTTTGTGTTATTTTTGGACTAAATATTAAATCATTATGTCATCACCAAAATCAATGCAAATAAAAGAATCAGTAAGTGAGTTGAAAAAGCTTCTAAAAAGCAGCCCACGCCTTATTTTTCCAAGAATAAGAATGTTGCTAGAAATAAAGAAGTATGAGTCTACTGGAGGTATTTCAAAACGCATGTTGGCTGATGCTATAGGTGTAAACCATAATAGTATTCAGACATGGCGCACTCTTTATTCAAATGGAGGAATTGAACAATTAATTTCGTACACTAAAAATGAAGGTCGTCCAAGCGTGCTTAGCGACAAGGAGCATCAAGCAATTGAATCCAAATTAAACGACAGTAAAAATGGATTGCGTGGCTATGTAGAGTTATTAGACTGGGTTGAAAACACCTTTAAGAAAAAAATAAAGTATAATACCTTGCTAAAATATACTAATCGTGAGTTTGGTGCTAGCGTTAAAGTTGCCCGAAAAAGCCATGTGAAAAAAGATCCGGAAGCGGTTTTAGCTTTTAAAAAAACTTCGCTCAAATCTGTCAAGAAGCCTGTGAAAAAGCAACAAAAGACTACAAAGAAATAAATCTTTATTTTGAAGACGAAAGCAGGTTTGGTCTTTTCACTAAAAATGGAAAAGCTTTAACTGCCAAAGCAATAAAACCAATTTGCCCTTTTCAACAAGTGTTTCAAGCTACGTATTTGTACGGAGCCTTCTCACCTATTAATGGGAGTTCGTTTTTACTAGAATTACCTTATTGTAATACTGATTGCTTTGAATTGTTTCTGAGCGAATTCTCGCTAATAAAACCTCAAGAACTTAAAGTAATTGTACTCGATAACGGCGCTTTTCACAAAGCCAAGCGTTTGAAAGTGCCACAAAACATTATTCTTGTGTTCTTACCCCCATTTAGCCCAGAGTTAAATCCCGCTGAAAAAATGTGGGCCAAATTTAAAAGAGCGTTTACTAATAAACTCTACAAATCTTTGCAAGAAGTTAGTGAGTTTATTCAATCGCAAACTCAAACGTTAAAAAACGAAGAAACTAAAGTTACTTGCGCTTTTGATTATATTTTTTTAAATCATTTTTGGACTAAAATTTAAATCACTTTGGTATTACTTGTAAGGTTGATTATTTAAGCCAATAACCCATCCAGTTGATAATTAGAAACTTGCGTAGCGTTGACTATTTTTTTGTAGAGACTTTCTATTTCATTGTCTATACAATTGTAGATATTCAAAATTAGCCAGTAGCAAACGGTGAACTTAATTTTGTTTATTGGATTAATTAACGGCTATGAATAAAAATAATTCTAAATTTGAATCAAAGTATAAATTTAGTTTAGCTAAAAAGCAAATATACTTTTTAGTAGTAATTTTCTGTTTTTCGAAACTATGCTCACAAGCACCAGGTGGTGTTTCTGCAGGGTTACAAACTTGGGTTAAGGCTAACACTGGGTTAACAGGAACAACACCTGTTACCGCATGGGCTAATCAAGTAACAACCGGAACGGCTGTGGTTGTGAACGGGGCACCTAACCTAATTACAACCTCAACTTCCTACAATTATAATCCCTTTATTGATTTTACAGCACCCGTTGCTCCCCGACAATTTTTATCCCTATCTGGATTTAACAACCTCAGTGGTATAGATTATAGAGCTTTGTTTTTTGCTGGGCATTTAACCAATTTAACACGAGTAAATACGCATTTAGCAACTGTAAATGGCGTTTCTGCTGCAACCCCTGCAAATGGCACTTTGGTTGGTGGCAATAATGGTGCTGTTGCCGCATTACATTTTGTTGCTTATGATGCAGATTTTCAAGCTTCAGGTACATGGAGACGAAACGGAGCTATTGTTTCCTATACTTCTAACCACCTTTCAACAAAAAATATTCTTACTGCGATATCATTAAATAATAGTCCCACCATATTGAACCGATTTTTGGGTGGACAAGATAATTTAGCATCATTTCAAGGGCACACCCGAGATTGGCGTGGTCCTTCGGCCGAAATCATTGCTTACACATCATCGGTTTCTGCTTTTGATGCACAAAAAATAGAAAGTTATTTAGCTGTAAAATACGGTGTTACTCTACCTATTAATTATTTAAGTACTACTGGTTCTATAATTTATAATACTACAGGCTCCTATACAAATAATATTATTGGAATTGGCCGTGATGATGCAGAAGCACTAACACAAAAACAATCTCATCAAAATGATGACACGGTTCGTGTTTACATTAATAATGTGTTCGCATCAAACTTGGCAAACGTTGGTGCTTTTTCTAATAACGTAGCCTATATAATAATGGGCTCAGATTTGGGGAAAATGTGCTCAAGCAATGGCTCTAACAGTGAAATGCCAGCTTCTTGTGGGTTAAATTCAAGGATAGAAAGAGAGTGGAAAATTACTAATACAAATCTTTCACAAATTTTTAATATTGATATAACCTTAAACACATGCGCACAGCCAAATTTGGTAAACGTAGCCGATTTAGTTTTATTAGTTGATGATGATGGAAATTTTGGGACAGGAACAACTAATTGTTATTTTAATGGGGATGGCACAGGCTTAATATTCAGCTATACTAATCCTGTAATTACAATAAGAAATATTTCTAATGTTCATTTAGCAAGCGGGGTTACAAGATTTATAACTATAGCCTCTAAAAACTCACTAACACCATTGCCGATTGAACTGTTAAATTTTAAAGGAAATTGTAATGAACTAACCAATACTTATGAAATAACTTGGACAACTGCAACGGAAAAAAGTAACGATTATTTTACTATCGAAAAAAGTAAAGATTTTACTAATTGGCAAAAAATAAGCAAAGTTAAAGGAGCTGGTAATTCGAGCAATTTAAAAAACTACACGTATATTGATACTGAATTAGAGCCTGCAATAACTTATTACCGTTTAAAGCAATTTGATTTTGATGGAACGGAAACAGTTTATAAAAATTATATTTATAACAGTGGGTGCGGTAAAAAAAATGGGATAGTTGAATTCTACCCAAATCCTGCTACAAAAACAATCACAATTAAAAACGTAAGTGAATATAAATATTATAAGATTGTTAATTCACTTGGTCAACTCATAAAGCAATCTGAATTAATTGAAGCTACAATAGATGTTGGATATTTGCTAGAGGGCATTTATTACTTACAATTAATTGTTGAACGCAATAATACATTCACTAAAAAATTGACAATAATTCCAAACGTAAATTAGTAAATGTTTATAATACACTTATCCTTTTAACCCTAACAGACAGTTCAAAAAAAGAACTGTTTGCGATTAAGCAACTGTATGGATTTCAAGATAAATCGATTGTAAGAAATCCTAACATTTGCTAAATCAGAGCCTGTCCCGACTTTATGTCGGGAATTACCCGTATTAAGAAAGATAGTTCGTCGATAAAATCGACTTCTATTGTCTAAATACGGTTTAAACTTAAAAAGGTGATTTTAAAGTATGGTAGATTTAAAACCAAATTATCCGCTAAAAATAATAAACCAAGAATAAAGTAATTTCTAACCATTTAAAATTACATTTTTATTTACTTGACATTTAAATACTTATGATCTCTAACTATATTTTTGTAGAGACTTTCCATCTCATTGTCTAATCTATTGTAGATACGCAAAATTAGCTAGTAGCAAACGGTGAACTTAATTTTGTTTATTGGATTAATTAACGGCTATGAATAAAAATAATTCTAAATTTGAATCAAAGTATAAATTTAGTTTAGCTAAAAAGAAATTACATTTTTTAGCAGTAATTTTCTGTTTTTCGAAACTATGCTCACAAGCACCAGGTGGTGTTTCTGCAGGGTTACAAACTTGGGTTAAGGCTAACACCGGGGTAACAGGAACAACACCTGTTACCGCATGGGCTAATCAAGTAACAACCGGAACGGCTGTGGTTGTAAACGGGACACCCAACCTAATTACAACCTCAACTTCCTACAATTATAATCCCTTTATTGATTTTACGGCGCCCGTAGCTCCCCGACAATTTTTATCCATAGCTGGCTTTAATAACCTAAATGGCATTGATTACAGATCTCTCTTTTTTGCTGGGCATTTAACCAATTTAACACGATTAAACACAAATATAGCAACAGCACAAAATGTTTCTTTTGCAAACCCACCAAATGGAACTTTGCATGGTGGCAATGTTGGCACTGGGGTCGCTACGTTACTACAACTCGGTTATGAACTCGATTTTCAACCTTTAGGTTCTTGGAGACGAAATGGAACTGTTGTTTCTTACACGACTGCCCATCTTTCTACAAAAAATATTATTACGGCACGTTCGTTAAATAATAACCCCACTACATTAAACCGATTTTTGGGCGGTCAAATCGATAACCTACCATTTCAAGGACACACGCGAGATTGGCGTGGCCCTTCAGCTGAAATCATTGCTTATACATCATCGGTCTCTGCTTTTGATGCACAAAAAATAGAAAGTTACTTAGCTGTAAAATACGGTGTTACTTTACCCATTGATTATTTAAGTACTACTGGTTCTATAATTTATAATACTACAGGCTCTTATACAAATAATATTATTGGAATTGGTCGTGATGATGCAGAAGCACTAATACAAAAACAATCTCATCAAAATGATGACACGGTACGTGTTTACATTAATAATTTAGCCGCATCAAACGCGGCAAACGCTGGTGCTTTTTCCAATGACGTATCCTATATAATTATGGGCTCGGACTTTGGGAAATTATGTCCCACTTTAACTTCGAATTCAGAAGTACCTCCTTTATCATGCAAAACTTATTCAAGAGTTGAAAGAGAATGGAAAGTTACTAATACAAACTTTTCTCAAATTTTTAATATAGATGTTACATTAAACGCATGCGCTAATCCAGGGGCTATAAATCAGGCTCAATTAAAATTATTAATAGATGACGACGGAAATTTCGCTAATGGAGGAACTAATACTTACTTTACTGGAGATGGCACAGGTATAGTTATTACATACGCTAATCCAATAATAACTGTATCAAACATTTCCAACACACATATTCCTATCAATACTACTAAATATATTACATTTATTTTGGATGAAACCCCAACATTGCCACCAGTTAACGCAAGTGCCACAAATTCTGTAATTTGCAATGGTAACTCTACCATCTTAAATGGTGGAGGAGCTACTACTTATACCTGGACGAGTGGCGTTTCAAATGGCGTGGCTTTTAGCCCAACAGTTACTCAATCCTATACAGTAACAGGAACAATACTAGCAGGATGTACAAATACTGCAGTAATTACTATCTCTGTCATTCCAAACCCAATAGTTACTGCATCATCAACAAATTCTACAGTTTGTGTTGGTAATTCAATTACATTAAATGGCGCTGGGGCTTCAACTTATACTTGGTCAAGTGGAGTTTTAAACGGAGTAGCCTTTAGCCCATTAGTTACTCAATCTTATTCAGTAACAGGTACATCAATAACAGGATGCACAAATTCTGCTGTAATAAACGTCTCAGTTGTTCCAAACCCTACAGTTACTGCAATAGCAACAAATTCTATAGTTTGTAATGGTAATTCAACTACATTAAGTGGCGCTGGAGCTTCTACTTATAATTGGTCAGGAGGAATTTTAAATGGTGTATCTTTTACTCCAACAGTTACCACAACATACTCAGTTACTGGTACAACACCTTTTGGATGCACTAACACAGCAGTTCAAACAATATCGGTTATTACTCTAAGCCCTATAATACTATCTTTGCCCATCAATGTTTGCCAAAATGGTGTCACTACCTTAAGTGCATCTGCCTTAGGTGCAACTGGCTATAGTTGGGCAGGACCAAACAATTTCACGTCTAACGCATCAACAACTATTATTACTAACATACAACCAGCAGCTTCAGGTACATATTTCTCTACAGCATTGTTTATCGTTGGCACAGTCAGTTGCACCATGTCAGGCTCAACTCAAATTAATGTAGTACCGGTTAATTCTATTACTGTTATTCCACAAATTTCACAATGTCAACCCGCTAATATTAGCTTACAGGCCAGTTCTATTGGTGCCATTTCGTATAGTTGGAATGGTCCAGCAAACTATACTTCAAGCATTGCTAACCCAAGTTTGTTTAATTTAGGCCCTAATGCCAACGGAGTATACACAGTATTTACATCCTACAACAATGGCGCTCTTACATGTTTTAATACCAACACTACTAATGTTACCATTAATCAATTTATTAATTTTAACTTATTGCCATATACTTTAACTTGTTATAATTCCAATTTACTTATTAATGGTCCTGCGGGTGGTACAGCGTATAATTGGACAAGCACTAATGGATATACATCTAATTCACAAAACTTAAACATATCAAGCATTCAAGCTAACCAAAGTGGCATCTATACGTTAGAAGTGAGCTTAGGTCCTTGTAAAGCTTATGGTACAACAAAAGTAGAAGTGTTGAGCCCAATACAATTTTCATCTGTACCAAACAGCCGGAGCATTTGCAGGGGAGATGAAGTTAAGCTTACGATGCAATCAATAGGTGGTAGCGGGAACTATGCTTATGTTTGGAATCCACCATTGTACTTATCTTCGCCAACAGGAAGTGTGCAACAAGGAAATCCGCTTGGCACTACAATTTACAATGTAACTGGCTATGATATTGCTTGCCCTAACTATACAATTAATCATGCCTTCACAATTGAAGTTAAACAACCACCAATGCCAAATTTAATACTTGATAAAAACGAAGGATGCCAACCTTTGTGTTTATTTTTAAATTCAAAAACACAAACAGATGCAGCAAGTACCACTTATGATTTTGGAAGCAACCTACAAATTCAAGCAGATAGCTTTAAATATTGTTTGAATAATCCAGGAGTCTATCATTTAAAAATCCGTTCAAAAGGTATTAATGGTTGTAGTGGTGTTTATAATTATCCTGCACCAATAACAGTTTACCCAAAACCAGGCACGGATATAAGTTGGAGTCCAGAAACAGTAACCTTATCAAATAATAAGATAACTTTTACCCCAAGCCATAGATACGAACCAGTAACAAAGCATAGTTGGATGTTTTCAGGAACAACAATTAACGGTATAGATACATCTAACTTAAGAACCCCAGACAGAACTTACGAAAATATAGGAAGGTTTCCTGTAATGTTAGTATCCACTAACGAACAAAGTTGTATTGACACAATTGTAAAGTTTATAGATGTATTAGAAGACATAAGCGTATACATACCAAACACATTCACTCCAAATGGTGACGGTTTAAATGATTTTTTTATAGTAAAAGGCACGGGTTTATTATATGAGAACTTTACCTGTGAAATATTTGACCGATGGGGAAGTTTAGTTTACTTTTCAAAAGACATTAGCAAAGGTTGGGACGGCAGTATTAAAGGTGTTATAGCATCAGAGGGTGTTTACACTTATAAAGTGAAAGTAGTAAGTGCCTACAGTAAAAACAGAAAAGAATTTTTAGGACATGTTAATTTAATGAAATAGTACAACATAAGATTAGTTAATTGACTTTAAATTAGGACACTGAAAGTATAAGTAGATTAAAAAAAAGGTTTACACAAAGTTGAAATATTTAAAAAAGATTAAACCGCATTTAGGGTTAAATTTTCTTGAGATGATTTAGCTTTTTCAAAATCGTAGCAAAATTAGAACTTAAAATTGAAATATTTTCCCTCAACTACTAAGTTTATTGTTTTATAGCTTTAAGTGTAATAATTTGATTGTTAGATATCATTCCTCTCGCTTAAAAAATTAGACTTTTAGAGAGTCATAATACCTAAAAAAGAGTTTGACGTAAGCTTTCTACGGTATTTAAACATTAATATTTATAGATATCACTTAACAGCTTTAAAATAACTTATATTCGTAAAAAGCCTATACTAGCTTTTTTTAAACTACAAGCCCAAATGATAAAACACAAACGCCCACATATCGCTAAATTCATCAATTTGTTTGCTGGTTGGTTTGCCAGAGCCATGCCCTGCATTTACATCAATTCTAATTAACATGGGGTTATCACTTTGATTTTTTTCTTGCAAAGTTGCCGCAAATTTAAATGAGTGTGCAGGCACTACCCTATCATCGTGGTCGCCAGTAAGAACAAGTGTTGCAGGGTAGCGGTTAACATTAACATTATGTAATGGCGAATATTTTAGTAAACAAGCAAACTCTTCTTTATTTTCACTATTGCCATAATCAACACTCCATGCCCTGCCAATAGTAAATAAATGAAAACGTAACATATCCAAAACGCCAACCATAGGTAATGCAACTTTGCAAACATCTGGCCGTTGTGTCATAACTGCTCCAATAAGCAAGCCGCCATTGCTTCTGCCATGTATAGCCACTTTTTTATAAGATGTAAATTTTTTACTCACCAAAAAATCTATGCCGCTAATAAAATCATCAAACACATTTTGTTTTTTACATTTAGTGCCTGCTTTATGCCAATCTTGCCCGTACTCGCCACCACCACGCATATTTATAACAACGTATATTCCTCCATTTTCTAAAAACACGGCTTTATCAACTCCAAAACCTGGTGTTACTGAAATATTAAATCCGCCGTACCCATAAACAAAGGCAGGTGTGTTTTCATTCATTACCACATCTTTACGGCGTGTTATAAATAAAGGCACTTTGGTTTTATCTTTACTCTCAAAAAAATATTGTTCGGTTATGTAATCCGATGATTTGAATTTACAATTTGGACTAAAAATTAATTTGCTTTCCCATGTTTTTGCATTTAAGTAATAAGTCTGTTCTGGTGCTGTAAACTGAGCAATACTGTAGGTTGCAAAATCATCTTTGTTATCACTATTAAAACTATTTATTTTACATAAACCAGGTAACTTAATTTCGCCTTCAATTTTCCCGTTTAAATCGCAACGGTATAATTTTGAAGTTACATCTTGCAAATAATTAATAATTAATTTTCCATTGCACAAGCGAGCACCTTCTAATAAGTTTCTAGTTTCAGGAACAACATCTTCAAATTCTTTAGCAGCGGCGGTTTTTAGAGTAAATTTTACAAGCTTGTAATTGGGCGCTTTGTTATTGGTTATCATATAAAAATCATCGCCAATATTGTCTATCACAGAGTAATCTGAAGTAAAATCATCCGCAATTTTCACAAATTCAGCCTTCGGAATTCTTAAATCTTTAATCATTAATTTTTCACCACTTGTGCTTTCAGATGTGTATATAGATAAAAAGTTTTCGTCTTCGCTAACACTCGCTCCAAAATTATAATTGCCATGTTCTTTGTCTTCAAAAATTAATTGGTCTTTATCTTGCACTGTGCCGAGTTTATGAAAATAAACTTTATGAAATTGATTTTTTTGAGAAAGAGCGCTTCCTTTTGGCTCATCGTATCTGCTGTAGTAAATACCATCGCCGCGCCAACTCATACCACTAAATTTTACCCATTTAATTTCATCTTTCAGCATTTTTTTTGTGGCAATATCCATAAACTTTATTTCCACCCAATCGCTACCAGCTTTTGATATGCCAAAGGCCAAGGTTTTTCCATTTTTTGAAATTGAAGTGCCAGATAAAGAAACAGTGCCATCGGTAGATAAGGTATTTGGATCTAACAAAATTGTCCCCGCATCTTGCAACGATTTTTTAATGTACAACACACTTTGATTTTGAAGCCCATTATTTTTGTAACAAAAAAAAGCATTTCCTTTTTTATAAGACGTGCTTTGTTTTTCATAATTCCAAATTTCAGTTAAACGTGTTTTTATTTTTTCTTTACCAGCTATTTGGCTAAAATACTTTTGTGTACACAAATTTTGTTCTTTTACCCACGCTTCAGTTTTAGCACTTCTGTCGTCTTCTAGCCAACGGTAAGGGTCGGCAACGGTGCTACCAAAATAGTTATCGGTAATAGTCTCTTTTTCGGTTTTAGGGTAATTGTATTTGTTTTGAGCTTGCATACATAACGTTGTTGCAGAAAATAGTATAGAAAATAAAAATGATTGCTTCATGTGAAAATTAAAATAAGGTTACTAAAAATAAACAAAATTTATTTAAGTTGATTAACAATGGGTATTTAATATGTTTTATAAAAAAGCCAGAATTGAAAAGCAACTTAAAATAGCTTTATACTTAACTGTTGAATAAGCTTTTAAATACCGTATTACTATTTTTTATACTTGCTAACAATTCATTTGCGCAAGCCCCACCTATGCGTCCGCACGTATATATTTACGCGTATGGTGAGCTGGCCGTGCAGCAAATGGTAGAACACAAAATTCCGGCAAGTGTAACGTTGGCACAAGCAATATTTGAAAGCAATTGCGGAAACAGCTCATTAGCCAGGCGCTCTAACAATCACTTTGGTATTAAATGCCATATTGAATGGGGCGGCGATACCATTATAAAAACAGACGACACGCTAAACGAATGTTTTAGAAGTTATAAAAGCGTTTATGATTCTTATTTAGATAGAAGTTTATTTTTAAAATCGCGTACACGTTATGCGCATTTATTTAACTTAAACATTACCGATTACAAAGGTTGGTGTTATGGCTTAAAAAATTCGGGCTATGCAACTTATACGTGTTATATTGACGAGCTTTTAAAAATTATTGAATCTTACAATTTGTATGAGTTTGATGGCGTTGAAAATTTATCGCAAATTAATTATACACCAAAAAATTACGAATTAGTTCCTACAACACCACTAAAATTTGAGACGCTTAAGCTAACAAATGAAAGTCTTGATTTATTTTTTTCTGATGAAAAAGATATTCCTATACAAAATTTTAATTTGCTGGCAGATAAATACAGCTTTGAAAACGATGAAATCAGTCGGAATTAAATTTTCAATTGAGCAATTTAAACTAACACTTAGTTAAGAAATTATTCCCTACTTTTGCTGCTTCTTTAAAACAACGCATGCAATTTGAATTAACATCTGCCATTCTTGAAAGTTTGAGTGATGCAATCAAGCAAAAAAATGTTCCTTATCTTAAAGAACAGTTGCATGAATTGTATGCACCCGATATTGCATCTATTATCAATCAAGTTACTATTGATGAAGCGGCCTACCTTTACGAACTTTTGGATGATGAAATTGCACCCGACGTTTTATTAGAACTGGATGAAGAAACGCGTGAAAATTTATTAGCCACATTTAGTACTAAGGAAATTGCCGAGCAGTTGGATAACATGGATAGCGATGATGCTGCCGATGTTATTGCTGAATTACCGGAAGAAATTCAAGATGAAGTTTTATCACACATTGAGGATATTGACCAAGCAAGCGATATTGCAGAGTTAATTAATTATGAGGAAGGCACAGCGGGTTCCTTAATGGCAAAAGAGTTGGTAAGCGTGTATGCTTTTGAAACAGTAACGCAATGTATTGAAGAGATAAGGAAACAAACAGATAATGTTGAAACCATGTATGCAGTTTACGTGGTTGACAATAATGAACGTTTGATAGGAATGCTCTCTTTAAAAAAATTAATTATATCGCACCCGCTTGCTCGGGTTGAAGAAATATATGAACCAGATATTCAATTTGTAAAAACAAATACTACAAGTGAAGAAGTAGCAGAGTTTATGCAGAAATACGATTTAGTTGTGCTGCCTGTAGTAGACCAACTTGGCCGCTTAATGGGCCGCATTACTATTGATGATGTGGTGGATGTGATTAAAGAAACTGCTGACGAAAACATTCAACGCATGAGTGGTATTAGTGATGATGTTGATACCAATGATAAGTTGTGGGTACTATCTAAAGCACGTATTCCTTGGCTGCTCGTAGGGATGTGTGGTGGTATTGTGGGTTCGCGCATTATAGGTACCTATGAAGAGCAATTAAAAATACATCCTGAAATGGCTTTTTTTATTCCACTTATTGGTGCCATGGGCGGCAATGTGGGTGTGCAAAGTAGTGCTATTATTGTACAAGGATTAGCAAACAATACTTTACTAGGAGATAAAATTGCTCCGAAATTAATAAAAGAATTAGGTGTTGGATTAATCAATGGTTTAATTTGTGCCATTTTAATTTGGGCTTATGCCTTTGTAATAGAAGATTGGAAACTAGCAGCAACGGTAAGTGTGGCACTACTAACGGTAATTTTATGTGCTTCATTTTTAGGAACTTTTGTGCCATTGACTATGAATAAATTTAAAATAAATCCGGCCTTGGCTACAGGGCCTTTTGTAACTACCCTAAACGATATTATAGGCATGACAATTTATTTTATTACTGGTAGGTTGTTGTACACGCTGTTTCTTTAAATAATATACTTACTTATAAAAGTTTAGCAGTTAGTTAATAAGCAAACTATAATGATAAAAAACAATCTATTAGATTCAATAAAAGTTAGGGCAAGAAATATTTTTTTCTACGCCCAAAAAAATCAATGGGTTGTTTTTTGTTTTCTTTTTTTGGTTTCTGTTCTAATTTCAATTCATAATATTAGTCTTGGGGTATATCACTTTTGGGGAGGCGACTATACCTTCTTTAATAATTTTTTGATATTCAAAAACTCATTTTCGCATTTATTAGAAAACACCAATTTATATCAACCCTACCCAAATGAATATGCAGACCTTTATAAATACAGCCCCACGTTTGCATTTATTATGGTACTGTTCAACTATTTGCCTAGTAATTTAGGGCTTGTTTTATGGAACTGCCTGAACATTTTTGTGCTTTGCGGTGCGCTGTATTTAATAAAATCAATTGATCCATCAAAAAAAATATTTTTATTAGTGTACATTCTGCTAGAATTAATACTCTCAGTACAAAACTCACAAAGCAATTGTATTTTAGCTGGGTTAACAATTATATCATTTAATTTGTTAGAAAAAGGGAAAAACAATCAAGCTACTTTTTTTATTGCTCTAGGTTCATTCATAAAAATTTATTCTATTGTTGGTTGCCTCTTGTTGTTGTTGTACCCAAACAAAATAAAATCGCTTATTTATTTCGCCATGTGGTTTATTATATTCTTGTTACTTCCGCTGGTGGTTATTGATGTTGATAGTTTAATTTGGCAATACAAAAATTGGCTCGTTTTACTTAGTAAAGATGAAAAAGAATCCATAGGCATGAGTCTCTATGTATTTACTCAATATTTTCTTCCTGTTAATTTTTTTAAATTAATTACCTTCTTGATTGGCACATTATTTCTTTTTACGCCATTACTAAAGTTCAAACTGTATTCAAATTCGTTATTCAGACTTAATTACTTAGCATTACTCATGATTTGGTTGGTTGTTTTTAATTACAAGGCAGAATCACCTACTTATGCAATCGCAATGACAGGAGTTGCAATTTGGTTTTTTACATCAAAAAAATCTAAAATGAATTTTGTGCTCCTCCTCCTAACTTTAATGTTTACCTCAATTTGGTGTACAGATATTATTCCAAGTTCAGTCAGAGATAACTGGAGTAATATAAATCAAGTCAAATCTTTCTTTCCAATTTTAGTTTTTTTCAAATTATATTTTGATCTTATTTCACAAAAAGTTGAAAATATTGAAATCCACACCAGTCAATAGAATTAACCTTTATAATTAGGCAAACTATTGCCATCAGCTATATAATTTCTTTTATAACTGGCTGGTTTCTGTAAACCTTGTTTCTTTGATAGGAACAATTCCTGTTATAAAAAGTCTCTTTATTCTGCGTTGAATTTGTTGCGTTTTAATCCCCATTCGTAATTTCTAAAATTAAGTATGCAATTACCAAAAATCGTATATTTAACAGTTAAATTATTCTTTTACGCAAATGAAAAAAACCCTATTTATACTGTTGTGCACATTTGTATTTCAACACATTGTTTTATCTCAGGTTACTAATACGCGTAATTGGCGTAAAACTGAAAAAGACTCTTTGGATAACGCTTTGATACTGTATGATGAAAAAAATTATTTGTTGGCTTTGCCAGTGTTTGAAAAAATACATTACAACCACCCACAAGAAGATTTTGTGAAATATATATATGCAAAGTGTGCCTTGCAACGTAGCGATAAGCACGAAGAAGCTTACAATCTTTTGAAAGAGGTCTATGCCAAAAACAAAAAAGTTGAAGACATTGAATACGATTTGGCGAAGGCCAGCCACTTTAATAATAAATTAGATGAGGCTCAAACCTATATAGATGCTTTTGCAGCGAATAAACGTACATCACCAGAAGGAAGAAAAAATGCAGAACAACTAAAAAAATACATTGCTTACGCAAAAATTTACCAAGCCCAACCAACAAACGCAAAAATTACCAATTTAAGTTCCGTTATTAACGGAAGTTTTGACGAGTATGTACCTGCAATACCAGCCGATGAGTCATTTATTATTTTTACTTATGCAGGTAATAAAAGTAAGGGTGGTGTAGATGGCTTTGGAAAATATTTAGAAGATATTTACATGGGTATTAAAATTGATAATGAGTATAAAGAGCCATTTCCTTTAGATAGCATAAATACTACCTTACACGATGCCGCGGTATCTTTAAGTTTAGATGGAGATAAACTTTACACTTACAAAGATAACATGGATGATCATGGTGATTTATACGAAAGTCAACTAACTGGCGTAAATTATACAAAACCCAAAAAATTACGCGGGCAAGTAAACACTTATTCTTGGGAAGGCCATTGTTCATTATCTCCCGATGGTAAAACGCTTTATTTTTCGAGCGATAGAGGTGGTGGATTTGGAGGCAGAGATATTTATAAAGCCACCTTAATGGCAGATAGTACTTGGGGCAATATACAAAACTTAGGGGATAGCATCAACACACGTTTAGATGATGACTCTCCATACATTCATGCAGATGGAAGAACACTCTATTTTAGTAGCAAGGGCAGAACAAGTATGGGTGGTTACGATATTTTTCAAGCTCAGTTAGATTCAAAAGATAGCACTTTTAAAAGCGCAACCAATCTCGGTTTTCCAATTAATAGTTGCGATGATGATATTTATTTTGTAGTTGCCGCCAATGGAAAAACTGGTTATTACAGTAGTGGTAAAAAAGGCGGACAAGGACTAAAAGATATTTATGCCATTGAAACAAATTTTACCACAAACAAACCCTGTGTTTATTTAGTAAAAGGTGTTACCACTCGTGATAATAGTGCCGTTGAAGCCAATGCCACTGTAAATATTAAAACTAAAAATGGCAAACTTTTTAAAAGCTTTAAATCAAATGCTGCAACAGGCAAGTACATTGTAGCGTTACCTTGTGGCGAACAATATTCATTTAGCTTTGCCGATGATAAAGGAAATACAAAATTGTTTGATATTGATGCGTCGAGCATAGGTGAGTATAAGGAAGAAATAATAAATGTAGACTTCAACATTAAACAAACTCCTACTTTGGCTGTAACGCCTACTATTTCTGCAACACCTACTGTTGCTTTAGCAACCAAAACTACTACAAACGTTGATGATTTTAAAACAAATACGCTTTTACAAGCAAAGATTAAAGCATTTGCCGCTAAGTATGGCGATATAGATGTAAGCGGAAAAGGCATTCAATTCAGGGTACAAGTAGCAGCTTATAAGTATCCTAAAAATTATAAATATGACCATCTAAATAAATGTGGTAAAATAGAAAGTGTACTTCTGGATGATGGAATTACCCGTATAACCATTGGCGGAAAATTCAACACCTTAAATGAAGCTTGGACCCATAATAAAAAAGTAATTACAGCCGGACAAACAGATGCTTTTGTTACAGCCATTTATCAAAACAAGCGTATTTACCTTGAAGATTTAGTGAAAATGGGTGTTTTTGTAGATAAGTAGTTATTTAGAATTTCATGCTGTAAGATTCAGTTACTCAGCAATAAACCAAATTAAATTGATTTGAAATTTTCTAAATGAATTTTTGAAAAACGAAATCAGGAAATGAGAAAAAAATAACACTAAATACACAATATAATAGGCTAAACACATTCAATAGAATTTATTGCCTACTAAAAAATATACTACTAAAAATTTGAATAAATCATGAATCAGTTTGCCGAAACAGAATTAATTCTTACAAAAGAAAATAGAGTTTATCATATAAATCTTTTAGCTGATGATGTTGCCGATGATGTAATTGTAGTTGGCGATCAACACCGCGTTGCGCAAATATCTGCACACTTTAGCAAAATAGATTTTAAAACCGAACACCGTGAATTTATTACACACACAGGCTGGTATAACAACAAACGCATTACTGTTTTAAGCACTGGCATTGGCACCGATAATATTGATATTGTAATGAATGAGCTGGATTCCGCTGTTAATATCAATCCTGTAACACGTACATTAAATTCAACACATCGCAAATTAAATGTCATTCGTTTAGGCACCAGTGGCGCTTTACAGGCTGATATTCCTGTAAATGGCTTGGTTGTAAGTTCGCATGGTGTTGGCCTAGATGGCTTATTAAATTTTTACGACGGCTGGCAAAATGTTTGTAATAATACTATTAGCGATGCCTTTGTAAATCAAACTGGTTGGTTGCCCAATATGCCATATCCTTATTGTGTAGAGGCATCAACAGAATTATTAAATATATTTAAGGAAGGAAATTTTGTTGGCATAACCGCTACAGCACCTGGTTTTTATGGCCCACAAGGCAGACAAATAAAATTAAAAAGCGCATTACCCAATTTAAACGATAGTCTTACTAATTTTAAGTTTGAAAATTACCGCATTACTAATTTTGAGATGGAAACAAGCGCTTTGTATGGTTTAGGAAAATTACTAAATCACCAATGTGTTACCGTATGCGTTATTATTGCAAACCGCGTGCGCAAAGAGTTTACCAACGATTACAAAAAAAGTGTAGATACTTTAATTGAAAATTGTTTGCATAAAATAACTAACTAAAAGATGTTTTTAAAAAAAATAGTTTTTTTAATTGCAGTTTTTTTTGTGCTTGCTTTAAAGGCAAACGATACACTAAAAAAATCGAGGTTTTATGCTGGGATTATTTTTGCGCCTTTAAATTTTGATGGTAATGAATGGGAATACCAACATTTCGGTAGAGTATTTGCCTTTTCTTATAAAATAGGTATGATTGGAAAGTATAGAGTTGATAATCATTCATTATTCAGTAGTGGAATAATCTTGAATACAATGAAAGAGAAATATATTCTTGAAGATGTGTTTCAAACAAATCAAGCTGAACTCATCAGCTATAATTGTCAAATTCCACTATTTTACGAATACATCTTCTCCAAAAAAAACTTTTCACCTCTATTTACGACTGGCATCAATCTTTCAAATATACTCGTAGAGAAAACAATTTTTAATACACTTATTAAGAGCACAAATGTAAAAACAAGTAATCGGTTTGTAGATTATTACAATTTTAATAAAGATGGATTTGGATTTTTATCTATTGTACCATCTATAGGAGCTGGATTAAATTACAATGCAAAAAAAATGCAATTACAAATCATCCCATTTGCAGATGTATTTCAATTTGCTGAAGACCTAGCCGATCTTGATTTGGACTTTTACATGTTCCGTTTTGGAACTAATATAAATTTATGCTACAAATTTTAATAAATGAATAAAACAGAATTAATACAACAAATACAACTAAAAAAATCTTTTTTATGCTTGGGCTTAGATCCTGATTTAACTAAGATTCCGAAACATATACTAGAAAAAAACGACGATAGTATTTTTTTGTTTAATAAAGAAATTATTGATGCCACTGCTTCCTATTGCGTTGCTTATAAGCCCAACACTGCCTTTTATGAAGCCTATGGCATTAAAGGACTGCAGAGTTTAGAAAAAACAATACTTTACTTAAATAAAAATTATCCTAATCATTTTTTAATTGCCGATGCCAAACGTGGCGATATAGGCAACACAAGCACCATGTATGCCAAAGCATTTTTTGAGAGTTTTAATTGCCACGCCATTACCATAGCACCTTATATGGGAAGCGATTCGGTAAAACCCTTTTTAGAATTTAAAAACAAATGGGCCATTGTACTTGGATTAACAAGTAATACCGGCTCAGCAGATTTTCAACAATTGTACTTAAACGAAAAAGAACTTTACGCAACCGTAATTGAAACCTGTGCAAAATGGGGAACTCACGACAACATGATGTTTGTTGTAGGCGCAACAAAAGCAGAATTACTTACAAAAATCCGAGCTATTATCCCAAATCATTTTTTATTGGTGCCTGGTGTTGGCGCACAAGGTGGTAGTTTGCAAGATGTTTGTAAATACGGACTAACTAAAGATATTGGGCTCTTAATAAATTCGAGCAGAGGAATTATCTATGCATCTAGCGGTACTGATTTTGCTGAAAAAGCCGCTGAAGAAGCCAAAAAGATAGCTGATGAAATGAGTGAAATTTTGAAGGGATAGTTGCTAAAAAATTTATTTTTCAAATTGCTACAATTTCTAGCAACACACTGCTACAATAAGCACTAATTTTGTTGCAGCATGTTAGTAAACACACCATCATACTTTAAAGGGCGCGGCGCACAGTACAACCCCAATAACAAGTTTCAAAAACAAAGTTATTCGCAAGAGTTTACTGAAGTGTTGGATGAGGAATTACTGACTCAAGAAAAAACCGAGGTAATTTACACCTACCCAAAAACAATAATTAATAAGGTAGAAAGCGATGATATAGGTTTTGAATATTCATTAAACCCCTACCAAGGATGCGAACATGGCTGTGTATATTGCTACGCACGTAACACCCACGAATACTGGGGCTACAGTGCTGGTATTGATTTTGAGCAAAAAATTGTTGTAAAACAGAATGCAATTGAAGTTCTTGAGAAACAATTAAGTAGTAAAAGCTATGTGCCAATGCCAATAATGCTTTCGGGGAACACAGATTGTTATCAGCCCTTAGAGCGCAAATACGAACTTACCCGACGTATTTTACAAACCTGTTTAAAGTACAAAAACCCAGTAGGTATTATTACCAAAAATTCACTTATTACCAGAGACATAGACATTTTAAAACAATTAGCAAAACACAATTTAGTGCATGTGATGATTAGCATTACTGGTACTGATGAAGAAATACGTTGGAAAATGGAGCCGCGCAGCGCCACCTACAAACAACGATTTAACACCATACAAAAATTAGCAGAAAATGGAATACCTTGTGGTGTAATGATTGCACCTATAATTCCTGGTATTAATAATCACGAAATTCCTGAAGTTATTGAGTTAGCATCTCGGGCAGGGGCTACAAGCGCAAGTTATAGCATTGCTCGATTAAATGGTAGTGTAGGGCCAATTTTTAAAGATTGGTTACAAAAAAATTTTCCTGATAAAGCAAATAAAGTTTGGAATCAATTGTGTGATGCGCATGGTGGGGATGTAAGCAGCAGTAGATTTGGCGTACGTATGCGCGGGCAAGGAAAAATGGTTGAAAGCATTGAACAATTATTCATACTATCTAAAACCCGGTTTATGAGAGGAAACGAAACGTTTAAATTTAACCTTTCGCTTTTTAATCATACGCCGGGGGATAGCCAATTGGCATTGTTTTAGTTGTTATTGGAGAAGGAAGAGTTAAAAATTAAAACTGCAAAGGTTTCCCTTGATAAAAATCTAACACTTTTAGTTTAAAAATATAATCGTACTTGGCTTGAATCAAATTACTCTCAGCAGCAAACAATCTGTTTTTTGCAGAGTTAAAATCAAATGTACTTATTGCACCAACATCAAATTTTTGTTGTGCGTATTTAAACGATTCGCTCGCTGCCTCAACACTTAATTTAGTAGCACTGTATTTATTTAATGCCGCTTTTGCATTTGCACTTGCCTGAACAATTACTTTGTAAAGATTTTGCTCGATTAGATCTTGATTCAGCTTTGCATTCAGCATATTTATTTGTGTGTTCTTTACCGCTGTCATTGTTTGCCAACCGTTAAAAATGGGCACATTTAATTGCAAACCTACACTCTTATTTACATTATCCTTAAACTGATCGGCAAAAACTTTGTCTTTTAAAATAGGTACTTCTTGATTATAGGTGATTGGTCCAACATTTGGTATAATTCCTAAAGTACTTGTAACTGTATTGTAACCCGCTATTTCTTTAGCTAAACCTGAATAACCAGTACCAATACTTCCACTCAAACTTAAACTTGGACTAATTCTTCCTTTGCTTGCTAGGTAAGCTTTTTCGGCACTTAAATTTACATACTCTGCACTTTTAATACTTGGTTGGTTTTTAAGCGCCGTTTCATAAATAGCATTTATATTACTAATGCGTGATTCGTTTTCGTTTATATCCAGCTGAGGTTTAGTAATACTAAAATTTGTAACTGAATCTAAATTTAAAAGCTGCGTTAGGTTTAATAAAGCTAAATCGTAATTATTTTTGCTCGTAATTAATGTTGCTTCATCGTTTGCTAATTGTGCCTTTAAATCGTATTCTACTGTTTTGGCAAGGCTTCCTACATTTACTAATTTTATTGTTCGCTCTAATTGCTCTTTAGTAATTGCAGTTTGATTTTCAGAAATTTTCCGAAGTTCGTCTGTAAAAATTACATTAATGTAGGCACTTGCAACATTCAACGCCAAATCATTTTGTTGCCGTTTTAAATTTTCAATACTACTTAAATAGGTGTATTCGTTCGCCTTGGCATTGTTGTATTGGCTTAAGCCACTCCAAAGTGTAACGTTAGAACTGGCAAAAAAGTTTTGAGATAATACGCGTGTATTTGCGAAGGTATTTGTAAATCTGTCAATTGTTTGTCCAAAATTATAGGTGTGTGCAGCACCTAAATTTATATTTGGCAACATGGCCATTTTAGCCTGAGTAGCATTGTTTTTATTGGTATGTAATGAAAGCGCCTGCTGTTTTAGAGTTAAACTATTTTTTAAAGCATAATTTACACACTGCTGCAAATCCCACTGGGCTTGAACCTTAGTAACAAACACAAAATGCAAAAGCAACAGAGATAGGAAAGATTTTTTCATTAAACTGATTTTTTTCTTTTGTGCTTCCTTAAATACAACACGATTGAAAGAAACACCAAACTATTTAAAGCAATAGTAAATAAACTGATAGTTGCCTCTTGAAAATTAAACGATAAAAATGCGGTACCAACTGTTAGAACAGTAAAAACATAAATTATGATAACCGTTTTTTTATGATTAAATCCACAATCTAAAAGCATGTGATGGATATGATTTCTATCGGCAGTAAATGGCGACTGACCTTTAAGTGCGCGTATTATAAATACCCGCAAGGTATCTAATAACGGATAAATTAATGCGCTAATTACCAATACCGGTTTGCTTACATGTACCCAAATTCCTTTTAAGGCATCAACTGGAAATTCAATTAATTTGAATGCCAAAACACTTATAAACATTCCTATCACAAGTGAACCCGAATCGCCCATGAAAATTTTAGCTGGAGAAAAATTAAAAATTAAAAAACCCAATAAGGCGCCAGCAAGCGAGAAAGAAAGTGCTGCATAAGGAAATTGATTTGCAAAAATGAACCAAACTCCAAAGGTACAACTGGCCAAAAATCCCACTCCGCCGGCTAAGCCATCAACACCATCAATTAAATTAAATGCGTTTACCACAACTACGTATGTGAAAATAGATAAAAAAACACTTCCCCAAATTGGAATTTCATTAACTCCAAAAATACCGTGTAAACCTGTAATACGCATATCGCCCATTAAAACAAGTATTAATGCAACTATTATGTGGGCAAATAATTTTTTTACTGGTGCTGTTCCAATAATGTCGTCTTTTACACCAACAAAAAATAAAATTAAACTGCAAGCAATTATCAATTTAAATTCGCGGACTGAAACAAGCATTTTATCAACATAAATCATATCATCTACACTATACCACAATGTAAAGGCAAATATAGTTCCTGCATAAATTATTATTCCACCAATGGTAGGAATTGAACGTTTGTGAATTTTTCTATCTTCTGAAGGAACATCAATTAACCGTTTTAAAACAGCAACTTTTATGAGTGCTGGCGTTGAATAGAGCACTACAATAAATGAAGTTAAAAAAACAAGTATTAAGGTATTCATTTAAAAATCGAAGTAGGTATTGTACAAATTTGTTTTTACGCTAATATAAAAATAATTTGTGAAAGAATCTTTAATTAATGAAGACTTAAAGCGTTGGTCGCGGTAATTTAGACCTAAGCTCACATTAAAATTATATGAAGGATTTATAACATAACCTACATTTAAAGCTGTGAATTGCACATTATCAGTTATTCGTATTTGGTAAGAATATTTCACATTTCCAAAAAATCTAAATTTTCTGAAATCCAATAAGAACAAAAGTTCATTACCGCTCCCAGGAGTAAATGCAATATTTTGATTATAATGAGTGTATGCATCTCCTCCAAACACTTTTCGATAAGGAGCGCCGTTTGCAATACTATCTGGGTAATTTAAGTAGCTGTATCTAGCTACTGAATTAAACTCGGCAGTAAAACTTAAGTTTTTAACTTTAAACAAATCATACACGTTTAAACCTGCCTGAAATCCATTTAAGTTATTCTTAACATCTTGTATAAAACCTTGAGCATAAAAATTAATAGAATTTGTAAATTTTATTTTTGTTTCAAGCCCTGCACAAATGGTTTGTTTATTGGACAACCCAAAAATAGCCGTATTAGCAAATATGAGTGGATTATAATATTCCCATGTTATACTTTGTTTGTTTTTGTCGTTTGCTGGTTTCCACACTAATCCTTGAAACAAACTAACATTAATTGACTTAGTGAGATTTAAACTTAAGTATTGAAACGCTGCAGCCTTTTTTTGAAATAAACGTTCGGCATTTTTGGTTGGTACTCTTGCGGCAGAGTCTAAATTCATGAAAGAAGCATAAATGTTAGTGTACTGCAATTTGCCTTTAAACCATTGCTGTGTAAACCTTAAGTATGGATAATTAAAGGCATTATCGCTTAAAAACAAGGAGCGATAACCATTGCCAATTTTATGCTTGCCATGACCCAATTGGATATTAAAATTTTTTAATGCTTGTATTGAAACGAATCCGCTTGAGAATGCAAAGTCGTAGCCATTTACCTTAAACGTTTTCCAACGTCCTTGACCGGGTATAATTTGTGATTGCTTTGCAAAATTAGAAATGTAATTTACATACTGTGCTTGGTTTTCAGCAAACATGGTTTCAAAATAAACCTTATTACCAACACTGCCGCTACCAATTATTCCTCTTGTATTTGTAAATAATCTTCTTTGAATTGTATCCGCAAAATCTAACCCTGTTTCAATATTTAAAATAGGATCAATTCTTATAGTAAAATTTTCGTTGGGTGGCGCTACATTAATTACATGTTTTATAAACATTGCATCCAAAGCTGGATCATCTTTAATGTACTTAAAAATTTTAAATGAATCTTTTACAAAAACATATTTCTTATCAAAAAAATGTATGTAAGGTTGCAACGCGTTGTGAATGCTTGAATCTTTTGCCGCAAGAAAACTTTGAGAGGATTTATTAAAAAAATAATCGGTTGGTAAATTATAATATTGTGATTTTAATTGAAAAGCAAAAATCAAAAAAAGTATAACGAAATTTTTTTTCAAAACCGAAATGTTTACCAAACTTTTACGTTTTGTTTATTCTTAAAATCTTCGTACACTGTTTTAATTCCTTCTTCTAATTCTATTTTATGTTTCCAACCAAGGCTATGCAAATAGCTTACATCCATTAATTTTCTTGGTGTTCCGTCGGGCTTGGTTAAGTCGTGTTTTATTTCGCCTTTATACCCAACAATTTTTTGAATTAAAAGTGCTAACTCTTTAATGCTTAAATCATACCCGCAACCGATGTTTACGTGTTTGTAACCACTGTAATTTTGCATTAAATACACGCAAGCGTCTCCTAAATCATCTGCATGCAAAAATTCGCGTAGTGGCGTGCCAGTTCCCCACATTTCGACGTAAGGTGCATTACTCTCCTTAGCTTCATGAAATTTTCTAATAAGCGCAGGTAATACGTGGCTATTGTTTAAATTGTAATTATCATTAGGGCCATACATGTTTGTTGGCATTACTGAAATAAAATCACAACCGTATTGGCGGTTATAACTCTCAATCATTTTTATACCTGCAATTTTTGCAATGGCATAAGGTTCGTTGGTGTCTTCTAATGTATTGGTAAGTAGGTATTCTTCTTTAAGCGGTTGCGGAGCTAATTTTGGATAAATGCAAGAAGACCCAAGAAACATTAATTTTTTAATTTTATTCAAATACGCGTTATGAATAACGTTGTTTTGAATCATTAAATTATCATAAATAAATTCTGCTCTGTAAATGTTGTTTGCTTGAATACCGCCCACTTTAGCCGCAGCCAAAAAAACATATTTGGGTTTCTCATTCGCAAAAAAATCTGCAACTGCAACTGGGTTTCTTAAATCTAATTCAGAGCTAGTTTTTAAAACAAAATTGGTAAATCCTTTTTTTTGAAGATTACGATGTATAGCAGACCCAACCATTCCTCTATGGCCTGCGATGTAAATTTTTGAATTGTGTTCCATTTATTAAATTTTCAATTTTACCTTTTCATTATAAGGATTCAGGATAACTTACAATAGATAATTTTATGATTGAATAGTTTTTAATTACTCCTTATAATTTAAAATTTTATGTCCACCCTCTAATAAATATTTATCACGTTTAAACAATTCTAAATCTGCCTGCACCATTTCTTTGCAAAGCGCTTCCACTGTGTAAGTTGGTGTCCAACCTAATTTTTCTTTTGCCTTAGTAGCATCTCCTACAAGTAATTCTACTTCTGCTGGGCGGTAATATTTTGGGTCAATTTCAATAACTGTTTTTCCTGTGGCAATGTTAATACCTTTTTCATTTTCTGCCTTTCCTTCCCACTTAATTTGTATGCCGACCTCAGCAAAAGCCATATTAATAAACTCACGTACCGTTATTTTTATTCCGGTTGCCAAAACAAAATCATCAGCCTCGTTTTGTTGCAACATGCGCCACATACCTTCTACATAATCTTTTGCATGGCCCCAATCGCGCTCACTATCTATGTTTCCCATAAACAATTTTTCTTGTAGGCCCAAGCTAATTTTTGCAACAGCACGTGTAATTTTACGTGTAACAAAAGTTTCGCCACGCAACGGACTTTCGTGATTAAACAAAATACCATTACAAGCGTACATACCGTAACTTTCGCGGTAATTTTTGGTAATCCAAAATCCGTATAATTTTGCCACACCATAAGGGCTACGTGGGTAAAAAGGTGTAGTTTCTCTTTGCGGAATTTCTTGCACTAGACCGTATAATTCACTTGTTGATGCTTGATAAAAGCGCGTTTTCTTTTCTAACCCCAAAATACGAATTGCTTCTAAAATACGCAATGTGCCTATAGCATCAGCGTTTGCGGTATATTCAGGCGTTTCAAAACTAACTTTAACATGGCTTTGTGCTGCCAGGTTATAAATCTCATCAGGCTGAACCTCTTGTACAATACGGATGAGGTTAGTACTATCTGTTAAATCGCCATAATGCAATTTAAAATTTATGTGTTTTTCGTGTTGATCTTGGTAAAGGTGGTCTATCCTATCTGTATTAAACATTGAACTGCGGCGTTTTATACCGTGCACAATGTACCCTTTACTTAATAATAATTCTGAAAGGTAGGCGCCGTCCTGCCCAGTAACACCTGTAATTAAAGCTACTTTTGACATAATTTTTATAGAATAGCAATATTACGAAAAATTAACGGTTTTTGGGTTACGAAATTGAAGAACTTCGACGTTAAAATTAATTATATTTACAACTCTAAATTTTAGAAAAATGGCAACTTTTAATAAAAAAAATTACATCATTTTAATTGCAGGCATCCTTTTAATTGGATTAGGTTATGTATTAATGATTGGCGGTGGAAGCAAGGATCCCAATCAATTTAGCGAAGCATTATTTGATTTTCAAAGAATAAATTTAGCCCCAATGACGTGTTTACTTGGGTTTATAACCATTATTGTTGCTATTATGTGGCGACCAAAACAACAAAATACAGATTTTAAAAACCAGTGATGAGCGCTACTCAAGTAATTTCTGAAGAAGAAAAGAAAAAGCTTAGAAAAAAGAAGGTTCGTAAATGGCTTTTAATTGTATTTTTTTGCCTTATAGTAATTTGGTTTATTTATTACTTTATTTGTGGCCTAACATTTAGCGATGGTACTCGCAGTGGAGTATTAACTAAGATTTCGCGTAAAGGTTTTATTTTTAAAACTTACGAAGGCGACTTGAATATTGGAGGTTTTAGTCAAGGTGATGGCACTATTATGCCAAATACTATGTTTAATTTTTCAGTAGACGATAAAAGTGTTTATCAGCAGTTGGAGGCTGCTCAAGGAAAAAAAGTAATACTACATTACAAAGAAAGAATCAAATCTTTTTTTTGGCAAGGAGAAACTAATTATTTTATTTATCAGGTAACTTTTGTGCAGTAATGACTTACTTTCAGGCCTTTATAATTGCAGTAATTGAAGGATTAACCGAATTTTTACCAATATCATCTACAGGCCACATGATGTTGGGTACCGCTATGCTTGGAATAAAAATTACACCTTTTGTAAAATTATTTACTGTTGCAATTCAACTAGGAGCAATACTAAGCGTAGTAGTTTTATATTTTAAACGCTTTTTTAAATCTGTAAATTTTTATTTAAAATTAATAGTAGCTTTTATTCCGAGTGCAATTGCCGCATTATTATTGGGTAAAAGAATAGATGCATTTTTAGAAAATATTTTTGGTGTTGCAGTGGCCTTATTTGTTGGCGGAATTGTTTTATTGTTTGTAGATAAATGGTTTAAAAATTCTAAAATTAACACGGATGAAGAAATAAATTTTTTCACCTCACTAAAAATTGGCTTTTTTCAATGTATTGCTCTTTTCCCTGGCGTGAGTAGAAGCGCTAGCACTATTATTGGTGGTATGGCGCAAGGATTAACAAGGCAGGCAGCTGCAGAGTTTTCGTTTTTTTTAGCAGTGCCAACCATGGCTGCTGCAACTTTAAAGAAGTTAAAAGATTACTTTGATGAAGGTTTAACTTTGAGTGGTGAAGAAATAAAACTTTTAGCCTTTGGTAACGTGGTTGCCTTTATTGTTGCGCTAATTGCTATAAAAACTTTTATAGGAATTTTAAATAAATATGGCTTTAAATTATTTGGGGCTTATAGAATAATTGTTGGAGGCGTATTAATTATTTTATTTTTAATGGGAGTTAAAATTGAGATTGTTTAACTTGTGTGATCAGCTACAATAACCCAATTCTTGTCGATTTTTCTCCAAAGTAAAGTAAAATGGTCACCAGCAGGTTTATCTTTCTTTAAATCCTATTTCCCAATTATGTATACCGAATTTTTTGGTAACGTGGTCAAAAATGGTTGGTTTATATATTAAAAAAATATAGAATTTTGTATGTCAATTTGAAGAGGAAATAAGCTCTGTTGGAGAACAACTTATCAGTAATAAAATTGATGCTTAAATTAAAAAGAGCGAAGGTTAAACAAAAATGTTTAACCTTCTTTTTTGGCAAGCCTCATAACTAAAAAAACTCACATCTTGTTGTTTTTAAAATAGAGATACCACTTTATAAAATTCTTTTTAGCTTTGTATCTTAATCCTCTATGTAGTGTAATTTTCCCCTTTAAATGGGCGAAATAGTTTTCTATTTTATTAGTTGTGTATGGTATATCTGAGTTATCTAGGTAACTGAACATGTTTGGGATAGCATTAATAATTAAGCTCGTTGCAGCATGTACACTTTTATGCGTATACCAAAAAACTGGGCGCCAACCCTTAAGGCTAATGAAGCGAAGGTTATTGCTCCATAAATTTTTAAATAATTTTTTTTCATATTTTAAGTTTTGCATATTAAAGTTATAAAATAAATCTCCGACGAAAAAATAAATGTGTTGAAACCGCCGAAGTTTGTGATGAAAAACAAAAAATGTTTGTGGTTTAATAATGACCTCAACTTTTGTTTAGAATTTATTTACTTAAAAAGAAGCACGAAAAATTATTAAGAATTCAATGAGCGTTATTTATTAAACTCTTCCATCAACTGCTCCCTGTTGGTTTTAGAGATTGAAAATTCAACTTCGCCAATTAAAATTTTATCTGTTTTAATGGTTGTAATATGAATACGATTAATAATTGAACCTCTATTCACTTTAAAGAATTTTACTTTAGGTAAACGATCCATCATTTCGTTTAAGGTAGAGCGTACCATAATTTTTTTTCCGTTCTTTAATGAAATAATGGCATAATTTGAATCACTTTCAACAAATAAAATTTCAAACAAAAAAACTTTAATGTAATCGTACCCGTCTTTTACCATTATGGATTCGTGGGTAGGATATGAAGGTGAATTAGAAAAATTACTAATAGCAATTTCTATGGCCGCATATAAATCATTTTTATTAAACGGTTTAACTAAGTAGGCGTTAGGCTTTACTTTTTTTGCACGTTCTATTGTAGCAGCATCGCTATTGGCGGTTAAAAAAATTAATGGCGTGGTGTATTTCACTCTTATGTAATGCGCCAAATCAATACCGTCTTTTCCTCCTCCTAAGTTAACATCAATCAACAACAAATCAGGGTTTTCTTCCTCCACCATTTTAATGGCTTGGTTGTAGTTTGGAGATGTGGGCGTGGTATGATAACCTAATTTTTTTAAAGTAAGGCAAATGGTATCTGCAATTACCATTTCATCTTCTACTACTCCTATTTTTATTTGGTACATTTTATAAGTTCTAAATTATTTTTCAGTTTTTAGTTCGGCGTTGCAATCAGCACATTTAAAGCGTTTAAGTATTCTTTTTTTCTGAAAAATAAATAATAACGCATCTACTTTCGTAATTGGTATTTCTTCTAATCTTCCTTGACAACAAGTACAAAGCTGTATAACTTCATCCTTACGTTCAATAAACATATTTATGTTTAAAATAGCCACTTCGCAAATTTAGCTCTACGAAAGAACTTTTAATAAAAAATGTGATGAAAGTGGCGAAGTTTGTGATGAACTACTCTTTTCTTCGTGCTTCGGCATCTTTAAAAATAATCGTAAAAACAGAACCGTTTTGATTTGAATAACTTGCCTGCCCTGCTAATTGCCCTGCAAGGCCTTTAATGAGGCGTAATCCCATAGATGAGGCGCGATCAAAATTTATTTCTTCTTTAATTCCTGGCCCACTATCAAAATAAATTAATTTATGGTTTCCATGTGTTAGGCTTTCTATTTTAATATTAATTTTTCCTATGCTGTTTTTTACTGATGCATATTTATAAGAGTTTGTAAGTAGCTCATTTATTATTAAACCTAATGGCACAGCAGTATCTATATCCAGCTCTTGGTTTGGGATTTCGAGTGTAACTTCCATTATTCTGTCATGAGATTCAAAAACTTCTTTTACTTGATTTATCAATTCCAATAAAAAGGTTCTAAACTCAACACTCCCAAGATTTTCGTTTTGATACAAATTTTGATGAATTAATGATATGCTGCGCACACGGCTCTGTCCTTCATCAAAAGCTGCCTTTGATCCTTCTTCTGTTAGTTCTTCTTTTTGTAGTTCTAGTAAGCCAGAAATTATCTGCAAATTGTTTTTTACACGGTGGTGAATTTCTTTTAAAAGTAATTCTCTCTCGCCTAAAGCCTTTTGTAACGCAGTGGTTTTATCTTCGATAATTTTATTTTTCTCCTCCAGTTTTTTATTAATATGTTCAAGTGTTTTATTTGTTTTTCTTTGAAGTCGTAATCCTCTGAAAATAAAAAATGTAAAAATTATTACAAGAATTAGCCCTCCAACCATAATATAAAACGAAAAACGTTGTTGCTTAATTGTTTGCTTTGCAATTGTATTTTGCGCCAACAAAAGCGCATTTTTTTGCTCTTTTTTTTCTGTTTCATATTTTGTAGAAACATCAATAATTTGTTTATTTATCTCGTTACTTTGAATTGAATCCTTTATCGATGTATGGAGTTTAAAATAATCTAAAGCCTCTTTGGGCTTGCCGTTGGCTAAACAAACATTCGATAAAATTAATGCCGCGTTTTTAATGTCCGTTGATCCGTCTGTAAGTTTAAACAATTTTATTGCCTCTATTAAACTTAACTCTGCCTCGTTGTATTTTTTTTGATTAAATTGTAATTCACCGAGTGCCATTTTGGCCGAAGCTAAACCGTAAGAATTATCAAGTGTTTCAAATATTTTTAGCGCTTTTAATAAATTTGCTTGCGCTTCATTATAGCGTTTTAACTTTGTTTCGGCGTCTGCAATTAAAATATAGGTTGCTCCAATCCGGTAAGTGTTGGTTTCATGCTCTTTAAAAAATAAATTTGCTTCTTTAAAATAATCAAGTGCCTTTAATGCACTGTCGCAATCAAGTAAGTAATTGCCAATACCGACTCCACTCACAGCAATCATAACGCGATGGTTAATTTCTTTGGCTAACAAATTACTCTTTTTAAAATATGCAATTGCCAAGTTTGGTTTGCTCATACCTTGGTAACTATTGGCAATATTATTTAGTAGAATACAAACTGCCTTTTTATTGTTTAAGCTTTCGTATAACCGCATGCTTTGTAGGTAATAATTAATTGACACATTAAAATTAGACGCGCCATTGTAATGGTTAGCCATATTTAAATAAGCATAAGCAATGCCAGCATTATATTTTAATGAATCTGATAATTTTAAGGCCTTGTTAGAATAAATGAGCGCACTATCGCTTCTGCTTTCAAGAAAATAAGTACCAAGTTGGTTTAAGGCGATAACTTTATTAGTATCATTTTTTATGGCTACTTTCAAATTTTGTAGAAGAGTTCCATAATCTTGTTGCGAATATGCCTTAGCGTAAAGCATCATTAATAAAAGAACTATGATTTTTAAACGCATTTTATATTTTTTTTAGCAGTAATCGCTCACTAATTTAACTTTTTAATTGATTATTTAATATGAATTTAAAAAAATCTTAATTTGGGTTCTATTGAGCGTTAATCGAGCTCAAAAAAATGATATTATTTATAATTAAAAATTACGACTTTTACATTTTTAATTATGAGCGATATAAAAATTAATATTCAAAATGGCGATAGTTCAATAACGAGCCTAGAAGCTCCAACAGATATGGGCTTAAGCTTAATGGAGTTTTTAAAAGGAAATGATTACGATATTTTAGCAACTTGTGGTGGTATGGCTTTGTGCGCTACTTGCCATGTTGAAGTAATTAGTGGTTTTGAAAATTTGAATGATATTAGCGATGATGAGTGGGCCATGCTGGATACACTCCCTAATATTACACCAACATCGCGCTTGAGTTGCCAATTGCGCTTGGCAGATAATTTGAATAACATTACCATAAAGGTAATGGGCGATGGACTTTGATTAACAAAAAAATTCCGCTACAAATTAATGCAGCGGAATTTTTATTAAATGAAATCGAGTTTACTTTACAATTTTATAAGTTGCTTTATTTTTATCGTTGCTTACAGATAAAATATAAACACCGTTTTGCAATTCTGCGGTATTAACAGAAATTTTACTTTCTTTTGATACAAAACTTGAAACAGTTTTACCAGTTAAATCAGTAATTACAACGTTTAAGTTTAGAGCTGATACATTTGCAATACTTAATTCAGTAGTGAAAGGATTTGGATAAACTGATAAATTAGTTGATAAACTATTATTCTCAGAGATTGAAGTAATAGTTAAAGTAGGTAAAGGTATTAAACTACCACCTGTAGCAGTTGCTGCCCATAAACCAAAAGCAGGACCAGTTGAGTTATTAGCAGGATTTAAGAAACCGCTTGCCAATACTGTAATTGCAGCACCTTGTAAATTTAAAGATGATAAAGGAGCCGTGTAAGCTGCAACTGTTGTAGTTCCGCTATTCACATTAATTGGGTAGTTAGCAGTTGGTAGTACATTATAACCTAAAGAATTGTAAGTACCATAAGTTAAGTTTGTAGCTAATGTTGTGCTTGGAGGAGAAACAATGTTAACCGCAGGCGCATCAGTGGCTCCATGGAAAATTAAAACCTCAGTACTATTAGTATTTACCGCTCTTTCTTTTACGGCCGCATTTGCAACCATTGTAAAAGGAGCAACGGTGTTGTTTGGCGTATAACCAGCAGGACTTACAATACCACTTGCAATAAGTTGGTATTTAGCTGATGCCATTAGGTTATAAGTAAAGTTTGCGATAGCTTGTGAAACGTTTGTACTAGTTGCTGGTGCAACTGATAAGGTAACTGTTTGTGCAGTTGGCACGTCAATATAAGGAGAAGCTGTTCTGAATGCAAAATTATCTAATAATAAAACAGCCGCAGTACCTGTAGTTGCCGAACGGAACCATACATCTACTGTAGAAGCAAGTGCGTCAGCGCAATTGTGGATTGCTTGTAAACGAGTAGAAGTCGTTGTGCTTGTTGGTAATGGAATCAAAGAACCTGCAGCCGAAGTTGCAACCCATAAACCAAATGTGTTTGTACTATTACTATTTTGTGCTGGATTTAAAAAACCACTTGCTACAACTGTAATAGGAGCTCCGCCTAAATTTAATGCTTGTAAAGGTGCAGAATATTCTTGCACTACATTCTCAGAAAATTGGTCGCGAACTTGTAACTTATAATTTGCAGTTGGTAAATTTACATAACCAGCAAAAGCACCATAAGAAGCATTGTTAACCAAAATGTTTGGTATTACTGGGTTAGTACCAGTAAAAGGAGCAACAACATCAACTGTTGGCGCGTCTGTACTACCATGGTGAACTAAAATGCTGGTTGTTGTAACGTTAGGAGCTGCAGCAATTGCAGAAGTGTAGGTTGCCAGAGTAAAAGGACGAGTCATGCTAGACGGATTGAAACCATTACCTGGTGTAACAATACCATCTGCAACAACAATATTACGTGAGTTGGCAGCAAAATTTACAGTAAATGTTGCAATAGCTTGGTTAGCGTTTGTTGAAGTACCTGGTGCTACACCAATTACAATGTTTGTTCCTGAAGGAATACTTGTAAAAGTTGCCGATGCAAAACGGAAGTTTAAATTATCTATTAATAATGTGTTTCCTGCATAGATGTCAACTGTTGCAGCTGCCGGATCAGCGCAATTGTGAATAACTTGTAAAGCGGCTGTTTGGGCTTTACCAACTGTAATGCCTAAACCAAGCATGGCGGCAATAAATGTAATTGATTTTTTCATTTTTATTTTTTTTTTGATTTGTAAGGAGAACATAAGAAAATTCATTTTGTTTAACCAAAAGTGTTAAAACGTTAAACAAAATGTGAAAAAAACAAAAAATATTAAAAAGAAACACATTGTTAGTTAACAATGCGGTAACAATTTGAAGCATTAATAAAGTTGGGAGGAGAGGCTCGGTTCTATATTTTAACGCCTATAACACATACGTCATCTACTTGTTCTAATTCACCTTTCCATGACTCGAATTCAAAATCTAACAATTTTTTTTGTGAAGAAAACGGCCTTGTGTGATTTTTGAGTAAAAACTCTTTTAAATTTTTGAATTTGAATTTTTTACCCCGCTTACCTCCAAATTGGTCGGCGTAACCATCTGTAAACAAATAAATAGCATCATCTTTTTGCAAAGGGATGGATATTAAATCAAATTGTTTACCATCTGTTGATTGGCCACCTATGGAGAATTTACTTGCTTTGTATTCTATAATTTGACTATCTCTACAAAGCAACATAGGTCGGTTAGCGCCTGCAAATTCCAAACGATTTTCTTTTCTATAATAAGCACATAGCGCTATATCCATTCCATCATTTGCACTTGTTTCTGAAGTTTTACGGATAAGTTGTACTAAATTTTCATCAATTAATTTTAAAGCCTGCGATGGGGTTGTAACAGTTTTAGTATTCAGAACCCTATCAATAATATCGTTACAAATAATACTCATAAAAGCGCCTGGCACACCATGTCCGGTGCAGTCTGCGGCAGCAAATACAGTTACGTCTTCAAAATGTTTAAACCAATAAAAATCGCCACTCACAATATCCTTAGGCTTGTATAAAATAAAACTATCGCTAAAATTTTTGTTAAAGTCGTTTATGTTAGGCACTACAGCTTGTTGTATTTTTTTAGCGTATTTTATACTATCAGTAATGTCTTTATTCTTTTCTTCAATAATTGCTTTTTGTTTGCTAACCTCAGCAGTGCGCTCATTTACTTTAGCTTCAAGGTTTTGATAAAGGTTGGCATTATCTAAAGCAATACCTATTGACACAGCTAGATTGCGTAATAAATTTAGCTGGTATTCGGTATACGCATCCGTTTTTATACTTTGTACTGTGAAAACCCCAATACAATTTTCTTTTGAAAAAATAGGTAAATATATAATTGAACCTGCCTCATTACCAGCGGTAGTCTTTTTTAAATCACTTATATACTTTTTAAATTCTTTTTGGTAATTCGAAATAAAAATTTCTTTTCGCTTTAAAAAGCATTGTGTAGCCAATCTATTTTCATCGTGTAAATCAAAAGTTAAACCTTCTAAAACAGAATTATTTTCGATAAACCCTTTAAACTCGAGTGCATACGTTGCTGGATTAGCAATGCCGATTCCAAACATAGATGCGTCCATTAGTTTATTTATATTGGTATAAACTTTAGAATTAATTGCTTCAACTGATAATGCAGAACTTATATCTTCTGCAATTTGACTCAGCAATCGGGTATTTTCGTAAGCGGTTTGAATTTCTTTAGTGCGCTCTTTTACACGTGTATCTAAACTTGAATAGAGCGCTGCATTATCCAAAGCTATTGCTATATAAACTGCTAAGTTTTTTAATATTTGTAAATGATAATCGGTGTAACTATTTGTTTTAAAACTTTGTGTTGTTATTACGCCTATTACTTTTTCTTTCACTACTAACGGTAGATAAATTAATGAATAAACGCGCCTGCCCTGCAACGGAGCCTGAAAAGTTTCAACGTATTGTAAAACTTCTTCGTCTAAATTATTAATTAATATTTCTAAATTTTTCGAGAAACAAATACTGGTTAATCTGTTTTTATCTAACGGATCGTATTCAATATCGTAGAGTCGCTCACCATCTTCTATATAAAGCGGAAACGATACAATGTTACTCTCTTTTTGATAGACTCCAATACCAAAACCAGTAGCGTCCATTAACGCGTTCACATTTTTGTATACTTTTTCAATAATCTCCTCTATCGAGAGTGTTGAAGTAATATCGTTTCCAATTTGGCTTAATAACTTTGTATTTTGGTAACTTTTTTCTACCTCTTCCTTTTGCGCTACTACTTCCAATGTACGTTCTTTTACTTTCTCCTCTAGGTTTTGATAAAGGTTAGCATTATCTAAAGCAATACCAATTGAGGTTGAGAGGTTTTGTAACAAATCTACATGGTAATTTGTATACGTAAATTTATGTAAGCTTTGCACAGTTATAACACCAATAACCTGTTGTTTTGAATATAGTGGGATGTAGATAATTGATGAAGTATCGTTTCCAACAATTGGTTTTCTTTCGAGTTTAATGTACTTTGAGTATTCGTTTTCAAAATCTTGGATTATAATTGTTTGTTTTTTAACATAGCAAAGCGCTCCTAGTCGATTTATATCTTTTGTATCAACAATAAAATTTTCTATTACAGTATTATTTTCTCTAAAACCATTAAATTCTAGTTGCTGAGTTTTAGTATTTAATATCCCAATACCAAAGGCATCTGCCCTCATTAATTGATTAATTCGCGTGTAAACTGATGTAATAATTGTTTCGATAGAAAGTGATGAGCTTAGCTCCTTGGCTATTTCTCCAAGCAATCGTGTATCATCATAATTCTTTGCAATCTCCTGTGTTCGCTCATTTACACGACTTTCTAAATTAGAATATAAGGAAGCGTTATCTATTGCAATGGCTGTGTACACTGCCAAACTCTTTAATAGTTGTAAATGATAATCGGTGTAAGCGTTTGCACTATAGCTTTGTACCGTAATTACACCAATTTGTTTGTTATTACTTGTAAGCGGAACATAAATAATTGACTCTGTGGCATCGCCGGCCAAAATATTCAAATTTTTTACTTTACCAGTTTTAATAAACTCTTCGGTAAAATTTTCTATTACGTAATCTGCTTGGTTATTAAAACACCAAACTGCTGGCCTATCAGAATCTTTTATTGTTGAATAGCTGTAGTCTTGTAAGGTAGTTCCTTTTTCGATTACGCCACTAAAATTTATTGAATTTGTTTCAGGATTAAACACACCTATCCCGAACATTGTTGCATCCATTAGCTTATTAACGCTATGATATACCTTACTAATAATTTCGTTTATTGAGAAAATACTTGATATTTCCTTTCCAATTTCACTTACAATACGGGTATTATCATACGTTTTTTCAATTGCTTCTTTTTGTTTTAAAACTTCATCGGTTCTTTCAGAAACTTTATCTTCCAAATGCTGGTAAAGGTAGGCATTCTCTAGCGCAGTTGCCGTGTAGGTTGCCAGGGTTTTCAAAATATCTAATTGAAACGGTTTATAAGCAAATTTTTGGAAACTTTGAACAGTAATAACACCCAGCACTTTCTCGCCCAACAACATAGGGGTAAACATAAGCGAATGTGGCATATCACCAGTTACTACTTTAATTTGATTTACATACATTTTGTAATCGGTAAGGTTATCTTCAATAAAAATATCTTTTTTGTTTTTAAGACACCATACCGTATAGTTATCATCATCCATTAAGGGCACTTTGGCCACATCCAAGTCTAACACATCTCTTTCAATTTCGTATTTGTATTCAATTACATTTTCTTTAGGTAAATAAATTCTTACGCCAAAGCAATCGGCATTCATCACCTCGCTTAAGGAAGCGTGTAGTTTCTTAAATATAAGGGCAAGATTAAGATTTGATGTAATTTGCCTACCTATTTCTGATACTTTTTTGTTAATTAAATACGTGTTTTCAATCTCCTCCTTGCTTTTCAGTAATTCTTTGGTTCTATGCGCCACAATCTCTTCTTGATTTTTATACAAACGCGCATTCTGCAGAGCAATTGCTGCATACGTTGCAATATTTTTTAAAATGTTTACATGAAAAGTTGAGTAAGCGTTTTTAGTAAAGCTTTGAACAGTAATAACTCCTAATGCTTTGTTGTTGTATGTTAATGGTAAATAAATTAATGACGATGGGTTTTTACCAGCCTTTGGGATTATGTTGGTGTTAAAAATTGTTCTTATTTCTAATTCATAATCAGCAATAATTATATCCTTTAACTTTTTAAAACAAAGCACTGATAGCCGCGATTCATCTGATAATTCATAAACTACATCCGTATAACTTTCACCCTCCTCAAGGTATAATGGGAAACTAAGTTTGTTTTCGTTTTCATTTGCCAAAGCAATTCCAAAACCATCAGCCTTCATCAAATTTTTAACGGAGCGGTGAACCGTATTTACAATAACTTCAACTGATAAACTAGAAATAATTTGTTGACCAATTTCACTTATTTGAACTAAGCTGTCCGAAAAATTTTGTAATTCCTTTGCCTTCTCTTCAAACAAAACCTTTTCAGCTTGGGCTTGTAATAACTTGTTTTGAGCAGCTGCCGATTTTACTAATTGAGCACTTTTTTCGTTAACAACCTCGTTTTTATTAGACGAATAAATTTTGTAGTAATAAAGTGATTTCTCAAAATCGTTTTCCGTTTCATAAATCTCTGCCAAGCGTTTGCATACTTTATAAACCCCTTCTTTATTATTAATTTCAATCGAAAGTTTATACGATTCTAAATAATTATCAATTGCATCCTTATTTTTATTTTGTTTTAAATAAAAATCACCAATGTTAAATAAAGACAAAGCCAAGCCTGGTTTAAAGTTTAATTCTCTTCTTAACTGCAAACTTTTATTAAAATTAAAAATCGCTTCATCAGGTTTATTTAAGGCAGAATAAGTACGTCCAAGTCCATCAACAGCAAAAGCCTCAACTTGCTTATTAGCCATCTCAGCGCTAATTGTAGCAGATTTAATATAGTATGGTAAGGCTTTATCGTTTAAACCTTTATTATAATAAGCTTCGCCAAGGCCATCTAATACCTTTATGTAAATATCTTTGGCATTTAATCTCTCGCATATTTCTTCGCTTTCATGCAGTACCTCAAGCGCATTATCATTTTGACTTGTACGGTAATAAATAGTTCCCATACCATTCAACCCATCGGCCATGCCGTACTCATCGCCAATTTCTTTACTGGTTGCGTAGCAAAGGCTGTAATTTTTTATAGATAAATCAAAATCAGAGATGTAACTGTAATTTGCACCCAAGTTGTAATATACAGCCGCAATATTTTTTTTATCATTAAGCTCGTTAAATAACTCAAGGGCTTTGTGATTGTAATTGAAAGAATCATCATTTTTAGAAATCCAAGTGCTTGAGGCGCCGAGCGTTTTTAAGGCCAAGGCCTCGCCCATTTTATAATTTAATTGTTGAGAGGATGCCAACGTAAGCGTACTTAACTCAATGGCTTTTATAGGTTCTTTTCGATTAATGGACCAAGCCTCATCATTTAGCTCATCTATCTTAATTATGTTAGTTTCTAGTTCCAAAAATTCAGAATAATCACCTAAAATAAACTTTTATTTTATAAACTGCAAGAATTAAAAAAACCTATAATTAATACTGGTATACAAAAAAAATATAACTAATTTTAATGCTTTACTCACTTACTAGTATGGATTTAGAATTTAATAAAAACGACGATAAAATGCGTTTACTGATTTCACAAATGGAACAGCGCTTACAAAAAATTTATGAAGGTGGCGGAAAAAAACGTATCGAAAAGCTACACGAACAAGGAAAAATGAGCGCACGCGAGCGTATTGATTTTTTATTGGATAAAAATACCGAACGTATTGAGATTGGTGCTTTTGCTGGCTACGAAATGTATGCTGAACATGGCGGTTGCCCGGCTGGTGGCGTGGTAGTTGTTATTGGTTATGTAAGCGGTAAACAATGTATTGTGGTTGCAAATGATGCAACCGTTAAAGCTGGTGCTTGGTTTCCTATAACAGGTAAAAAGAATTTACGCGCACAAGAAATTGCAATGGAAAATCGTTTGCCAATTATTTATTTGGTAGACAGCGCTGGTGTTTATTTACCAATGCAAGATGAAATTTTTCCTGACAAAGAACATTTTGGAAGAATTTTTAGGAACAACGCCATTATGAGTGGACAGGGTATTTTACAAATTGCTGCCGTAATGGGTAGTTGTGTGGCCGGTGGCGCTTACCTACCAATTATGAGCGATGAAGCTATGATAGTTGACAAAACTGGTTCCATATTTTTAGCAGGCAGTTATTTGGTAAAAGCAGCTATTGGCGAAAGTATTGATAATGAAACGTTAGGAGGATCATCTACACACTGCGAAATTAGTGGTGTTACCGATTATAAATGTAAAGATGATGCCGATTGTTTAACACGTATCCGCAACATCATAAGTAAAGTTGGCGATTACACAAAAGCTGGTTTTAACAGGGAAACACCTGTATTGCCAAAAAAAGATGCTAAAGAAATTTATGGCATACACAACGATAAACAATACGAAGTACGCGAAATTATTGAACGCATTGTTGATGGCGGTGTGCACGAAGAATACAAAGAATTATACGGACAAAGTATTGTTTGCACCTATGCGCGCATTGATGGCTGGGCGGTTGGTATTGTTGCTAACCAACGTAAAGTTGTAAAAAGTAAAAAAGGCGAAATGCAATTTGGAGGTGTAATTTATAGCGATAGTGCTGATAAAGCAGCGCGCTTTATTATGAATTGCAACCAAAAGAAAATACCATTGGTATTTTTACAAGACGCTACAGGCTTTATGGTTGGTAGCAGAAGCGAGCATGGGGGTATAATTAAAGATGGTGCAAAATTAGTAAATGCAATGGCTAACAGTGTGGTACCAAAATTCACCATAATTATGGGTAATAGTTATGGTGCAGCTAATTACGCCATGTGCGGCAAGGCATACGACCCGCGCTTAATTGTTGGATGGCCAACCGCACAAGTAGCTGTAATGGGTGGCGCGCAAGCCGCTAAAGTATTGGTACAAATTGAGGTTGCGAGTTTACAAGCCAAAGGCGAAGAAATTACACCAGAAAAAGAAGCAGAACTTTATAACAAAACTAAAGATAAATACGATAAACAAACCACACCTTACTACGCTGCAAGCAGAATATGGTTAGATGCAATTATAGATCCAATTGAAACCAGAAAAATTATTAGCATGGGTATTGAAGCAGCCGACCATTCGCCAATTACAAAACAGTACAATATTGGTGTGTTGCAAACTTAGGGTATAGTAGAATTATTATGAAGTAAATTTTAAAAGGCGATTAGATTTTATTATCTACCTTTCTATTATTACTTTTTTGTTTACTTCAAAATGCTTTTGCAATAAAAATTACTTTTCAATTACAAACTTTTTATTCACTAAAACCCTTCCTTCATTTTTTACTTGTAAAAAATAAATGCCTGCTGCTAAATCTTTTGTATTAATCTCTTTTTTATTTTGTATTAACTCTTCTTCTCTTATAATTTGTCCTAAGGTGTTTATTATTTGTAAACTCACATCTCGATACGCTCCTGCCTGGCTCAAGCCGGCCCAATTCTTCACTGGAGAATTGTCCTTCGATGAGACATCGACATACAAAACGTCTTGTGTAGGATTCGGATACACCCTCACTTGCCAGTCTTCTACTCCGCCATTATTGACCAAGCCTACTGCGCTTGGATAAACGACTACCGTATCGTATTTTATTACCCCACAAATATCTTGTTTTACCATATAGATTTGAGTACTAACGCCAACCGTTGCGGTTATGCCTGCGGCTGTATCTATTGGCGTAGTGGTGTTTGGTAGTTTGTACCAAAAGCAATCATCATCTAAACCCACCTCGCTGGGGCGGCCTAGGTAAACGGTATTACCTGGTATGCCATAAATATCTGGTCCTGCATAAGCAGGCAGGTTGGTTTCTATTACGCTTACATCATCAATAAAATAAGATGCTAAACCATAGGTATACGTATTTAAACTGGTATAGTTTGTTGCAGCATTTAATCTAAAATTTCCTAAAGTAATGTACTCTTCCGTACCATTGGCTACAAATGTGCCTTGCACCTTCATCCAATTCAAGGTATCAGTATAAAAAACGCCAGTAGGGCTTTTTACTTGCGGATTGGCAACTGCTTCTTTTACGGGAGCTATGCTTTGTATGCTACCATCATCAAAATACGCCCCTAATTCATCTACCCCATAATTTACATAGTTTACCAAACTAGCCCAATAAGTAACACAGTAGCTTTTGCCTGCTGTAAGTTTATTAGCCATTTTTTGTTGTATGTATAATCGCCAGTTAACGGCTGGATTGGGAGTTAATTTAAAATAAAGAAAATAGGCATAACCATCACCAGTTCTAGGTTCTTGATAGCCGCCACCATTAAAATTGTTTGGTACACTTGATGTTTGATTAGGACTGAAGCATTT
>JAAFIQ010000014.1 GCA_013298715.1 Bacteroidota bacterium
GAACTATCTGAATTTATTAAATGCCAAACTCAAAGTTTAACTAAAAATATAATAATATCAGCTTGTGCTTATAGCTATATTTTTTCGTCAATAGATTGGGCTATATAATATTTGTATTTGGTATAAATTTCTCTTTTCACTTTCAAAACCAACGGTAGTTAAGTTTTTAGCTTCTTTAAAGGTTGGAGAATTTTTTTTGAATTCATCTTTTGTAGCAACTAAATTTCTTATAATTCGTTTGCCAAAAAGTAAAATTATTATTTTATTTGGTTTAATTTCTCTTTTCTCTAAACCTAATTTTATTGGTATTTGGCAATGTTTTAGCATTTAATCTACAATCATAATGCCCCATTGTGCTTTTGAGGAACTTGTTAAATTATTAATTCTGTTAATAATTTTTTAATTCAATTCCTTCACTAAATCTTTTATTTCATCGCTTTGTATAACATCAGGATTTTTTTTGATTGCACTCTTGTTGTCGCTTTGCGTGCGCACATCCCATAAGGCAATGTATAAATTATTGGCGTGCGCTTCTTCAATTTGGTTGTTGTTTATTTTATCGGTAGATATACTAATTCCAAAGCAGTTCAAGCGTTTGGCCACTTCAAAGCCGCTGTTATAATCATGCGTTAAATAAAATAGTTTTAGTTTCTTGCTCGATTTTTTTTGGAGTAATTCAATTAGTTCTGCGCTTTGTGTTTCAATAAAACAAGTGCTGTGCGATTCATATTTATCTATAATTTTAATTATGGCATTTGCAAATTGATGAACGTATAAATTTCTGTTATCTTCATCAGGATAGAGTTTGCAATCAAAAGAAAAATAAATTTGTTTGTAATTAGGAATATTATCAAAGATTTCGTTAATGCTAACGAGTGAGTAATTTTTGAATCGTTTTTTGCAATAGTCCGTGTTTTTTAAATCTTCCCAATTCATTGAATTCACAAAACCATTTTTATTGGTATTCTCATTTAATTTTTCGTTATGAAAAGCAACAAGAACGCTGTCTTTCGTGAGTTGCACATCAAACTCTGAACCGTTAGAACCTAGGCTTAAACATTTTTTTATTGATTCTAGGCTATTCATAGGGTACTTGCTCTTCATACCCATGCCGCCGTGGCCTAATGAAATAATTTTCCCATCATTCAAATTAGTAATTTTTTGTTTGTGTTTATTACACGATGAAATAAGTGAATAAAAAAAAGTAATTAGTAGTAAAATGCAACACTTAGAAATACAGATTATGTGGTGTAATGGCTTCAACCTAATTAATAATTATAAATGTATTTTTTAAAATGCTTTTATTTTCTTTTCGGTTGTAACACTCAAAATTAACTTTGCTTTTTCCCTCCTCGTTTGCTCCGTTAATAAGGCATTGTGGATTATAGGTTTCTATTCTGCTTTTTTCTATAGCTTTTTCTTCTTTCACAAAAAGCAACTCATAATTTAAACCTGGTAAATAACTTAATTTGTAAATAGAATCATTACCTGTTTTATCAAAACGGGCGTTGGTAATTTTTAAACTAAAATTTGGTTTTAGACTATCTGGCACTATGAGCAGAAAAAGAGAATTATTTTTTAATGTATCACTTTTTTTACCGAGTAGATAAAAGGCAAATTGTGTGTTTACTTTTTTAAATTTTAAAGGATATTGTGCAAAAACGAATTGCGCCAAACATAAAAATACGCAAAAGAATATTTTACTCTTTTTCAATTTCTTTTTTCACTTCTTGAATGTGCTCTGTTACTTGATTGGTAAGACTTCCAGTACTTTCCTGAATTTCTCTGCTAATATTGTTTTGAGCATCCTTAAATTCTCTCATTCCTTTGCCTAATGTTTTTGCAATTGTTGGAATACCTTTGCCTCCAAACAATAGCAAAATCACAAACACTATCAGTATTACTTCGCCACCGCCAAGGTTTAAAAAAAGAGGAATAAATAATTGAGAGTTCATGATTTACTTGTTACGAATAAATTTAATAAGTGTAACGGCACCAAAAATAAAAACTACAGCTATAAATGCTATAATAAAATAATCGCCATAACTCATTTCTTGTTGCATAATACAAAGTTACTAAAAATTTACTAATCACTTAGGGTAATTCAACATCTGTTTCATCATCTGTTATTTCTTCTTCTTTGTATTTGTTTTCGAGTCTTTTTCCTGTTAAAGCCTCTATTTGATCAATTAATTCTTGTACATCCCAAGAAGCTAAATTTTTTCCAAACCTATGTTTTGTTTTTGCCGTTTCAATTTCAATTGTTCCCTCTGCAATTAAGTATTGCAATTGTTTTTCGCCAACTCCAAGTCCAGTAATATCAAACACTTTGCTATCCATGGTGTGATTTGTAAACTCTTGGTAGCCGGCAAAACTAAAATAAAGGATATCATCCAAGTTAAATGTTGAGGTTCTTTCGCCAAGCGCAGTTTTGCAAATCACCTTTAAGTTATTAGTGTCTACAACTATAGATTCTGAAATAATAACATTTTTAAAGTAATTGCGCGATAAATAGAAAACAATACCAAGGGCAATTATAGCATAACAAACTAAGTAAACAGGATTATCAATCAGAGTGCGGATTATAAAAACAAAAAGAATAAGTAAAGAAAGATGAATAAACCCATAAAATATAAGTCCAAAATATACATTATTATTCTGTTTGTTTTTTAAAATTATAGTTGTGCTTTGCATGGTTAAATTTACGATTTAAAAAGATTTCCATAAATCTCAGCATTTAAAAATAGAATTTTCTTTAATTTCTTTTTCCTTGATGAAAAAGAAACAAACCTGCCTACAGCAGCTACTGTGTGGACACAAAATTAGGTATTTTTGTTAAAAACTCTATGGAAAAAATTAGCCACAAGCCTAACTATAAAGCCTTTAATCCTTAATATAATAGCACTTTTAATTAATATGGCGTTGTTAATTATGAAAAAGGTCTATTATATATATTTGGTATAAGATGATTTGGAGTATAATTCTAAAAGAATTTTGATTCCATAATCTTAGATAAATGGTATAAAAAAAGAGGGCTAATTCAACCCTCTTTTTTATTTATTTTTGAAGTATTAATTTCTTAGTTGTTTTTTCACCATTCACAACAAGGTTAACAATGTAAATTCCGTTTTGTAAATTTTGTAATTCACTATCCGTTGCAAAATTCATTTCAATATTGTTTTCACCTATGCTTGTATTTTCTATTGAATAACTTTTAACTTTTCTACCAAACAAATCAAAAATTTCTAAGTTAGATATTGCATTTTCTTCATACACATTAAAACTTAGTGTTACTTTATCGTTTACTGGGTTAGGGAACAATGAAGTTTGTATTTCTTTTGGCACGGTATTTCCCTCATCTTGCAAACGCGCATTACTTGTTGCGCCAGAGGTTATAACACTATTAGTTGAAAGGCTCAATCTAACATTTGGGCGTGCATAACTTTGTGTGCCACTTGTTGTGGTACAAAGCCCACCATTACTAATATCTTGGCGTTTATACAAGGCCATATAATTTGTAGTATTTGTTGAGTAAACACTTGTATTATTGGTATATGATGAATTATTCCAGCAAATATCAATTAAAATATTACTTGTTCCGTTATAAATAAAAGGGATAGTAAAATTATGTGTATTCCATTGGTTTGAACTAGCAGCAAAATTTGAGCTGTAAACTGTAGTAACGTTAGAACCTGATAAAAACGACGTACCTGTGAATGATGCATTTGTAATATGCGACATTTTTATTGTAAAATTACTCATGGTTTGCGCATTAGCAGTTAACGCATTAAATGCTAGAGATTTTATGAATTTGTTAGTTCCTGTAAAGCCAGCGGCTTGCAATTCAGCTTTGGTAATAATAATTTGAGCGCGTTCATCCATGTAGTAAGTACCATAAGGAATTACACCCGTAGTATTTACACCATTGCCAATCGTTACAACCTTAGATGTTGGAGCAGTCGTTCCGGTTCCTGATGAAGAAGATGAGCCACAACCTGCCGATGTTAATAAGCCTGCACGTGCACCGCCATTCGCAAATAAGGCGTTCATGCGCGCTGATTGGCCATTGGTAAACATATACATGCAAGCATCATCTACATAATCCATGTAATTCATACTCATATCGCCGCTATTGCTACAGCTAACTTTAGGAAACGTAGGGCAGCCATAATTAGCGGCCTGTTGAGTCGGTGTATCGTTTACCAAATCGTTTCCACAATTTGCATCGCCCCAAATGTGGCGTAAGTTAAGCCAATGGCCAACTTCGTGCGTTGCTGTTCTACCTTTGTTATATGGCGCAACTACATTGCCTGTTCTGCCAAAAGCGGTATATAGCATAACTACACCGTCAGTTGCAACGGGTCCGCCAGGGAATTGAGCATAACCTAATAAACCGCTTCCTAAATTACAAACCCATATATTCAGGTATTTGCTTGTATTCCAAGCGTTAGATCCGCCAGTAGTAGATGATTTCATTTTATCATCACTTCCAAAAGAACTAACGGTAGTAGATTTTCTTATGATGCCAGTTGTGTTGTTTCCGTTAGGATCTTTTGATGCTAAACAAAAACTAATATTACAATTTGCTGCTAAGTTTGAAAACACAGATGGAACAAGCACTTTATCGGCATTCAATTTTTGAAAATCTTCATTTAACACCGCAATTTGTGATTGAATTTGAGCATCAGAAATATTTTGTGCAGCTGTATTGTACAACACATGCACCACTACAGGAATATTAACTACTGCGGCGATTGTTTTAGCGTTACTTAAAAAATAATCTTTTGAGTGTTCCTCAATTGCTTCCTGATTTTTTTTCATTTCTGGATTCAACAATTCTAAACGTGTTTGGTTTTCCATACTACCACACTTACGTGGTTGTTGTGCGCTAATGCAAAGACTCAATAAACAAGCAAAGCTAAGTATTGCCATTTTTTTTGTTTTCATACTTTTAAGATTTTTAAGATTTAGCTTTAAATAATTTTAAAAGCGGTTTAAGAATTTCTAATTAAGAGTTTAATTTAGAATCTTATAGGGTGTTCACTTTTAAGGTTGCAAACTTATAGCTTTTTTTAAAGTGCTGAATAAAACTGTGTTTATACGCTATATTTTTAAATAATATTTAATTAATATTATTAATTTTATAATTATATTCAAATTTTTAAAAACTAAATCAGTTTATAAAATAGAATATTTAAAGCTTTTGGTTACTATTGAATAAATGTGATTTTTTTAGCCGAATTTTTAATATTTATTTAATATATTTATATATTTTTGAATATTAATTTAAAATTAATACCATATGAAGACTAAAATTGAAGAAATTGATGTAGTTGATAAAGAGATCCTATCATTATTATTTAAAAATGCGTCAATGACGTATGCCGAAATTGCAAAAAAAATTTTAGTATCGCCTGGCACTGTGCATGGCCGAATAAAAAAAATGAATAAATATGGCATTATTAAAGGCACTACCATTCTGGTTGACCCTAAGAAACTTGGTTACGATATAACTGCGTTTATAGGCATCATACTTGAAAAAAGCTCTTCTTACAACGATGTCATTAAAGTATTAAAACGTTTTCCAGAGGTTATTGAGGCACATTTTGTTACAGGTTTATACTCTATGCTTGCAAAAATAGTTTGCAAGAACACCGACCAGTTACGCCAAATTTTAAATGACCATATTCGCCCAATTAATGGCATACAGCGCACCGAAACATTGTTGGTTTTAGAAGAAAGTATAAAAAGACCTGTAAGTATTTAGTATCGATTCAAGATTTTTTTAAAGTTTAATACTACTAAAAAACAAAACCAATAGCATACAAAGGTATATTTGTTAACCAAGTTTCTTTTCTATACATACTCATCGATGTGCGAATTGCAGTAGTAGAAGAATATTTTTCTACAAAAAGTTTTAAACTTTTGGCTTTTAAATTTTCTTCTGCTTTTACTTCTATTGGTATAATTTGGTTTTGGTGTTGAACTAAAAAATCTATTTCGGCACTTGCGTTTGTTGCAGTCCAGTAATACAATTCCGTTTTCGGCTTTAATTGCTGGCAAACAAATTGCTCGGTTAAAGCGCCTTTAAACTCATGCAGTATTTTATTTTTTTCGAGTAAAATTTTTTGATCTAAATTTCCTATGGCGTTTAACAAACCTATATCTACCAAAAATAATTTAAAGGCATCGTAATCCATGTAAGCATTAAGCGGAAGTTTTGGCGTTTCGGCTCTATTAACTTTTAATATTAAACCTGCTGCCACCAACCAATTTATGGCCAATTCAAAATCTTTTGCACGTGCTCCTTGTTTAATTTGACCATAAATAAATTTTCTGTTTTCTTTGGCTAATTGTGCTATTAAGGCTTGCCAAACCAAACGAATTTTAGGTACAACTTCATTAGGTGCATATTTAGCAAAATCGTTTTCGTAACCTGTAAGTATTTTTTGCTGCAAATCTCTAACAGTTGCTAAATTTTTTTGTTCAATGTAATTGGCTACAACCTCAGGCATACCGCCAATAAAATAGTACAAGCGTAATTTTTCTACAAGGCGCTCATGAAAACTTGTGAGTACATCCCAATTTTTTAACTGTAATTGCTTTGCAAGTTTTTCATCGCCCGTATTTTGCAAAAACTCTGCAAAATTTAAAGGGTACAATTGCATAAAATCTACTTTACCTACCGGGAACGAATTGTTTTTTTGTAAAGAAACCCCCAGCAAAGAACCAGCCGCTATAATGTAGTACTGTGGCGCAAGTTCATAAAAATATTTTAAGGCCGTCAGTCCTTTTTCTGCTTCTTGAATTTCATCAAAAATGAGTAAGGTGTTTTTAGGATCTATAATTGTGTTTGTTTCAATTTCAAAAATATTTATTAAGCGTTCAATATTAAAATCAGGTACGAAAACATCTCTAAGCCTCGCGCTACTTTCAAAATTTAGGTATAGCACTTTTTTAAATTCGTTTTTACCAAATTCTTTCATTACCCACGTTTTACCAACTTGCCTTGCCCCTTTTATAATAAGTGGCTTTCTGTTAGTGGATTTTTTCCAACGTTTTAAATCATTTAATAATTCACGTTTCATTAAAAGTAACTTATTTAAAACACAAATATACACTTTTTTGTACGAATAAATGCACTTTAATACACTTTTTCAAACGAATAAATGTTATATATTACATTTTTATGAAGGAAATTTTTGATTTGTACGAGCACATTACTATCTAATTTTCTGTTTTACAGGCGTTTAATAAAATAAAGTTTTTGAGATTTATAATAATCGGTATCAGATAAGGTTTGAATTTTCAATTGATTGTATACGACTTATAAAAAAGAAATGCGATTTTATGCTAACTAATTTTTCAAAAGCATTAAATAATCCTAGCTCATAGCATTGATTTATTTCGCTACGGCACTGTTACCACAATTCACGTTGAATTAACATTTTACCAATAACTGTGATTTTATATGATTTCATTGGTTTCACACCATACATAAGCCTATTGTTTTCTATTTTTTCTATTTCATTGGTTGTAAGTTTCGAAGGATCAGTAATTGCGTAATAAAAAAATGGTTTTTCTTTTTTAAATTCTTTGCTCTGGTCATACATCCAAGCAAAGTCTTTAGGAAGGTATTCGCCATTTAAAAGCGCCTTAGTTGCCATTTCAATATATTTTTCATTCTCAGGTAGTCTTACGTTGTGATGAAGAATCACAGAAACACTTTCGTAACCTACTGGACCAACTAACTTCTCAGAAGGAAACCCATACTTCCCTATCAAATAAAGGAGATGCCGAAAAACTAAAGAGTCTGATTTATTTTTTTTAGAAATAGTATCTGGATTAATATGGAAGTGATTTTTAAAAAACGTGTTGCCTCGAATTACATTCTGATCAATAAATTGCAAACTGTCAATTTCTCTGGCATAAACCATATTTATACGATTTTTAAAATTGTTTTCAAAAATTTTAGCACTATCTTTTAGCTGAGAATATTTATCGCACCTTTTTAATTTCTTAAAGCGTCTTTCCTTTATTATTTCTATATTTTTGCCATTTAAAATTGCTTTACGGAGAAATTGTATGGCTTTGTAAAATTGTTTTGTTTTAGTTGCAGCTAAAGCAGCTTTCTCTAAATTAAAACTGTGGCAATAATTAACAAGTGTAAAAGCAGAATCGTAATATTTCAAAGCTGCGATATAATTCCTATTGTAAGATTCATTATCTCCTTTATTGCATAAATTATAATACTTAATGTAATCGTTTTGAATTTGTCCAAGATTTAAGGCAGCGCGAAATAGAAATAATATGCTGAGTAGTTTTTTCAAGGGCAGTGGTTATATTTAATTCAATGGCTACATAATTTTTTATTCTCAAAGTTATTATTAGTGTCGCAAATGCTAACTTTATTGGCTCTGCTTTTGAGCGAATACCTAAATAATAGTATTCCTAAAAAAACAAACAGAGCAGTAGATGCTATTGAACCAGATGCATAACCTAATTGGTATGCGTCTGCTTCAATTTGTCCAAAAATTGCCATGAATAGGAAAGAAATACTTTTTACAGTTGAACCTAAATTAAATAGAGCGCTTAAAGAAAGCAATAGGGCGAGGATAAAACTTAGTATTCGTAAAACAGTATTGCCTAAAGAAGGCTTTTTATTACAAGGTTTTTCATGGAAATTGCCAGTCATAATTTTATTTACATGAGTTTATTTAAGTATTTGGTAATTATCACCAAGTAATTCATTAAGAGAATAAAATTAACTTTCTGCTAAAACTTAAGTCTTCTGCTTCTTCTTTTTAGCTGCCGGAAATAAAATATTATTTAAAATTAATCTATAACCAGGTGAGTTTGGGTGTAGCGATAAATCAGTTGGCGGCTCCTCAACCCTATGTTGATAATCTTCTGGATCGTGCCCGCCATAAAATGTCCAAGTGCCTTTGCCATAATCACCATGTATGTAGCGTGCTTCGCCGTATGCTTTTGATTCGCCCATAACCAACACATTTTTTTTAACGTATTGTTTATTAAATGCCACTGTTTGTCCCCAAAAACCTTTTACAGTATTGGTATGGTTTTGGCAAAGCATAGTTGGCACAGGATCCCATTTGGCGCTGAATTCAAACAAAGTAAAAACATCGGTTGCTTCCGTCATTCCATATTGGCTCCGGGTTTGGTAAGTATCAATGGTTGAGTATTCATACTCAAACGGATTCATGCTAAGTTTATAATTTTCAAAAGCAAATCCTTTAGTAAAATCAATTTTACTATTAGCGTTTTTATCCATAGGGTCATGGTCAAAAACACTTTCGCAAATATCAACTCCCTCACTGGCAAGCGCAATATCATAGCTATCGGTAGCACTGCACATGGCAAACAGAAAGCCACCCCCAAAAACAAATTCTTTAATTTTTTTTGCCGTATGCAATTTCATTTCAGATGTTTTTTTAAAGCCTAATTTTTTTGCCATGGCTTCATTATCTTTTACTTCCTTTTGGTACCAAGCGGCATATTGAAATTGACTATGAAATTTCCCATACTGGCCAGTAAAATCTTCGTGATGTAAGTGTAACCAATCATAGTCTTTCAATTTATCTAAAAATACTTCTTCGTCATAAATTTCATCGTAAGGAATTTCTGCAAATTTTAAAACCAGGGTTACTGCATCATCCCAAGGTTGTTTGCCTTTTGGCGTGTAAACCGCTATTTTAGGGGCTTTTTCTAATTTAACAGCATCTTGGTTTTGTTCAGGATTTGCAATATCGGCCAAAATAGAATTGCTTTGCGCATCGCTAATAACCTCATAACTAACGCCACGCACAGTACATTCGTTACTCACCGTTTTTGAATTCGGAACCATAAAACTGCCACTGCGGTAATTAAGCAACCAATAAATTTCTAACTCACCTTTAAGCGCCCAATAAGCAATGCCATAGGCCTTTAAATGATTTTTTTGCGAATCATCCATAGGGATAAGTATATACGAAGCTTTACTAGAAATTGTTCCTAACAGAATAAAAAATAAAAAAACTATCTTTTTCATTAAAGTAAAGGTAATGATAGAAAAAGTTTTATTTAAGAATTAGTGAAAATTTAACAACTTGTAAAGATTTAAATTAAAGCAGAAAACTTATGATTTTAAAAATTCCACTAGTCCTCTTAATGCCATCACTCTGTGGCTAATTTCATTTTTTACTTCTTGCCCCAATTCTGCAAAGGTGCTTCTGTACCCTTGCGGAATAAATAGCGGGTCGTAACCAAAACCTGCTGTACCCTTCGCTTCAAAAGCAATGGTCCCTTTTATTTCTCCTTCAAAATAATGTGTTTGATTATTAATTAAAAGGGTAATAACAGTAACAAAACGCGCTTGTCGTTTGGTTTCGTTTTTTAAATCACCTAGCAGCTTTAAATTATTTTTTTCATCATTTTTTGGCAAACCTGCATAGTAAGCGCTATGAACGCCTGGCGCATTTTTTAAACTAAATACTTCTAAGCCACTATCATCGGCAAATACGGGATAGTTTAGATTATTGGTTGCTAAATAATCTTTTACGTATATGGCTTTTAGATAAGAATTTTCTTTTATAGTTAATCCTGGCTCAGGAATTTCGTGAGTAAGTCCAATATCTTTCAAGCCAATTAGTTCAATTGTTGGAGGGATTAAAGCACTAATTTCTTTTATTTTATTTGGATTGGCAGATGCAAAAAGAAGTTTCATAAATTTTGAAACAAAAATACAATTTAAACGTTAGTGAATCGAAGAGTTATTAGAAGCATATTAAACTTCATGTAATCTTTTTTCAATGTTATAAAACAACTCTTCTAATAGGAAATAATATTCCGTAATTTTGAATACTAAATTATGAATGTAAACCAACTCTTAAAGCGCGCAATTAATTTCGAATTTCTTTCTATTGAAGAAGGTATTTTTTTATTTGAAAATGCTAACACATCTGAACTCATGTTTGTTGCAAACGAACTACGTAAAATTCAAAAAAATAATTCAAACAAAGTTACTTGGCAAATAGATAGAAACTTGAATACAACAAATGTATGCATTGCCAACTGTAAATTCTGTAATTTTTACCGCATACCTGGCCACGCAGAGGCTTATATCACTGACATGCCAACCTACATCAAAAAAATTGAAGAAACAATAAAATATGGTGGCGACCAATTATTGCTGCAAGGTGGGCATCACCCAGATTTAGGTTTATCATTTTACGTCAACCTATTTAAAGAAATTAAAAAACACTTTCCTCAAATAAAATTACACTCTTTAGGACCGCCAGAAATTGCACACATAACTAAATTAGAAAAAAGCACACACACTGAAGTTTTAAAAGCCCTTTTAGATGCAGGATTAGATAGCTTACCAGGAGCAGGTGCCGAAATTTTAAACGACAGAGTACGTCGACTAATTAGTAAAGGAAAATGTACTGGACGCGAGTGGTTAGAGGTTATGAAAGCTGCGCACCAACTTAATATAACTACCAGCGCTACAATGATGTTTGGACATGTAGAAACCATTTACGAACGATTTGAACACTTAGTGTGGCTTAGAGAAGTGCAAGCACAAAAACCACAATATGCAAAAGGTTTCTTAGCTTTCATTCCTTGGCCTTTTCAAGATGATGGTACACTTCTTAATCGTGTAAAAGGTGTAAAAAACAATGTAAGTTCTGATGAATACATAAGAATGTTAGCACTTAGCAGAATTATGCTACCGAACGTAATTAACATTCAAGCAAGTTGGCTTACAGTTGGGAAGGCAACAGCTCAAATATGTTTGCATGGTGGCGCTAATGATTTTGGAAGTATAATGATTGAAGAAAATGTGGTAAGTGCCGCAGGTGCCCCACATCGCTTTACTTACAAAACTATTCAAGATGCTATTCGCGAAGTTGGCTTCGAACCTCAATTGCGCAACCAGCAATACGAAAAACGCATATTGCCAGAAAATATTGTAGAGCAGGTTGTAGAGTACTAGAGTCTTTTTTTACAATCAAATCTCATTTGAAACACATTTGGGATTAACCATCGTTATTTTGAAACCACTATAATATTTAGTATATTTGATTACACCTTATTCTATAATTAAATGAAAAACAATTACTTTAAACTTATTGCAATGGCTACTCTTTTTTCAAACGCAATAAATTCACAAACACCTCGTAAAGTTTTATACGAAGAATTTACTGGCGAGAATTGCCCACCATGTGCCTCTACCAACCCTGGTTTAGACGCCTTATTAAAGTCTGGAAATAATCCAACAAAAATAATTCCTATAAAATGGCAAGTGCCCATTCCTAGTGCACCAAGTGCCACATGGTCGCTTTACCAAACTAATAAATCTGATATTAACTGGCGTTATCAAACAATAGGATATGGTTATGGCATTAACTCTGCGCCTAGTAGTAAAATAGATGGACAAAATGCAACAGTGTTTGGTGCTTCATCAAATCACCCAGCTAATTTGAATAACAATGTAATTAATAACGCTGCAGCGGCAACTTCTCCTTTTTCTATAATAATTTCTCCAATTTGGGATGCAGGGTATAACTCAGCCACTGTATCTGTAACCCTTGCAACCACTGCAAATTTTGCGCCTGTTGGCACCGCTAGATTTAGGTTAGTTCTTATTGAGAGAGAAATCATCTTCCCAACTTCACCAGGCACAAATGGTGAAAAAGAATTTAATTGGGTGGTTCGTAGCGCTTATCCTACCATCCAATTTGGCACCGCGCTAACCGCAGGTAACTGGACAAATGGTCAAACACAAACGTTTACGGTTGCTTGCCCAGTGCCTTCTTATATCAATGATAAAGGTCAAATTTCATTTGTTGGTTTTATTCAAGATGACGGCGATAAAAAAGTATGGCAAACTGAAAAAGCAGATTTAGTGGGTTTAGCAAACGATGCCAAGGCATTAGGAATTATAAATATACAAAATCATAATTGCTCGGCAAGTGTTACACCAAACGCTATTGTTTACAACAACGGTGTAAACGCAATTACCGCTTTAACGCTAACCCCACGCATCAACCTTACTAATCTTACCCCAGTTACCTGGAGTGGTAATCTTGCACCAGCTCAAACAGCCACAATTACATTAAACACATCTACACTAACAAATACCTCATACACCTATTCTTACAACATTACTGGCGTAAGTGGTGGTGATATGAGTAACTACAACAACAAAGCAGTTTCATCCTTTGTAAATACTTCCAATTATAACTCAACTTCTGTTAATGAAGGTTTTGTATTAGGTGCATTTCCACCTGTAAATTGGTCGCGATTAAATAGTGACTTAGGAGTGAACACTTGGGTACGCTCTTCTTCTTGCGGCGCTTATGATTTAGATTCTGATTGTGCTAAATACGATTTTTACAACAATGCAGTTGTAGGCGACGTGGATGAATTATATCTACCACCAATGGATTTAAGTTCAACGCCAAGTCCATCATTAACTTTTGATTATGCACATGCACAATACTCCGCAAACTATTTCGACAGTTTAGAAGTTTATACATCTACCAACTGTGGCGCTAATTGGACAAAAATTTTCAGTAAAGGTGGCGCTTCTTTGGCTACTGCTCCAACTACAACTGCAAATTATGTTGCAGCAGCCGCGCACTGGAGCACCGTTACAATTCCATTAACAGGCTTAACTAACCCTGCTACAACACTTGTTAAGTTTGTTGCATTAAACGATAATGGAAACAATGTGTACGTTGATAATATCAATGTTCAAGGGGCTGGCGTTGGTATAAAATCAAACCTGCCATTTGCTAACGAACTTAACTTATTTCCAAATCCTACAAATGCTGTTAGTTTTATATCCCTAAGTGCAAATTACTCAACTAATGCCAACATAAATATTTACAACACCTTGGGTCAGATTATTTACAAAAAAAGTGTAGATGTTACCTATGGTATAAACACAATTACTTTACCTACAGAAAACTTTGGAACTGGTGTTTACAATGTAATTATTGAAAGCAAAGAGGGTAAAATCACAAAAAAACTTAATGTGATTAAATAATAGTTATTGGAAATAATACGGATAAAAAATCCTAGCTAACTTAGTTAGGATTTTTTTTAATCATTTAATAATGAAATTTTCAGAATATAAACAACAACTTCAAACAGCTTTACAAAATTCAGATTATAGTTTGTTCACCAGAAGAAGTTTGGATGCATGTAGAGATTACAATCTTTCTAAATCATTAGAAGAAGAAGTTTTTGAATTAAGAAAAAATTACCTTTACTTATCTATTGCTGAAACACCTGATTTTACTGACTTTAATGCAAAGTGCGTAGAACTAGTTGGTAAGTTTAATGAACAAAACGATTTTCCTGAAAAAGATTTCGAAAATAAATTAGTTGTTAAAGCACAAGATATTAGCAAACAATTTTATAAAGGCAAATCACCATTTAAATTGCACACTGTTTCGTTTGAATTATACACTGGCCAAATTACTGGCGTAGTTGGTGAAAATGGAAATGGTAAAACCACATTATTAAGAATTGTTGCAGGGCAGTTGAGTACAGACACGGGAAGTATTACTTACCCTTATTTAAGTTCAAAAAATAGTTTTTACGATTCAAAAAATCAATTTGCATTTATACCACAGCGCATTGCAAAATGGCACGGCACCTTAATGGAGAATTTGCAGTTTTTTGCAAGTATTCATAACATAGTAGGTAGCGAAAATTACAGGCAGATTGATTTTATTTTATACCGCCTCGGTTTAGATAGATTTAGAGATTTAACCTGGAACGAGATTAGTAGCGGTTACCGCATGCGTTTTGAACTAGCAAAAATGTTGCTGTGGCGACCAAAGCTATTAATACTTGATGAGCCCCTGGCTAATCTGGATATCAACGCCCAACAATTATTACTTCAAGACTTAAAATTTTTTACGCAATCAAGTACAAATCCAATAAGTATTATTTTAAGTTCGCAGCAACTGCACGAAATTGAACGTGTGGCAGATAATATTATTTTTATTCGTCAAGGAAAAACAATTTATAATGGTAAACAACAAAACTTTGGTCAAGATAGAGTATTGAACAGTTTTGAGTTGGCTGGTAATTTTAATTTAGCGCAATTACAAGCGGTTGTTAAAAATTTAGGTATAAAAGTTGAAGATGCCGGAACCTCATTTATTATTGAGTCCAGTAAGGATACAAACTGGTTTTCAATTTTAGAAGTTTTAAATCAAAATAATTTTGAGGTAAATTATTTTAGAAACATTAGTCAAAGCACACGTCAATTATTTCATAAAGATATTTAAAATGTTTAAAAAATTAGTACCAAAATTTTTAATAAGATTAGATGACTATTTAGTAGTTAACTCCCCAACAATTTGGATTAGTAAAATCCATTATGTGCTTTGGTGGGGCTTATTTTTACATGCGTTCTCTGCCTTATTAGGTTTTTTAATGCCGCTAAACCTCACCCGTTCGGGCGATGATGGGTTGTGGTTTGCCTTAATTAGTATCGTGAGTTTTATCTTATCATGGTTTTGGGGCTATAGGTACATTGTATTTAATACACATAAAAATTTTGGAATAAAAAAAGTAAAAGATGCATATCTCAACTTTATACTTTGTTTTTTTTGTATTGCTCTATTTAGCACCGCTGGGTATTTATACGTGCTAGTGAAACAAAAACGCACTGCTAATTATGTAAGCACAAATGTATTGTTACAAGATATTTATAAATTAAATGCTTTAGAACCATATGTACCAACTAATTATTACGACTACCAAAACCAGTACGATACACTGCATAAGGAAACAATTTTTAATTTATTGTTGCCAGCGCAAGATGAGGTTTATTCGCCTTATTCATTAACAAATTACTACAGAAATTTGAAGTATTTGATTGAAGGATCTCAAAAAGAGATTAAACCAAAAAAAATTAACCCTTGCAAAACACTTGAGGATGTAAAAAATAAAATTGGTGAGCATATTCAAATTTGTGAGAAGTACAATATTACCGCGTATTGGCTCGATGTAAACGCCACAGCAACTTTCTTTTTTAAATACCAAACACAAGGCTGGATTAGTTCGAGTCTTGAAAATGGCTTTATTAATAACGGAAAGGGTTACTATAAAGAAGATGTAAAAACTGCTTTACGAATGATTTATGAAGCAAAAAATGAGTCTGCATTTGTATTTGATAAAAATTTTTTATGGGCAGTTTTTTATGTGGTATTTTGTTTAACACTATTAGTTACTTTATTTAAATTAATTAATTGGCAACAGTATTTAATTACTGCTATTGGAATGGCACTCTACCCTTTAATAGCCTTTATCATTAGTCAAATTTTTTTCAGGCATGAAAGTGATGATTGTTTCACTTGGTTAATATTTTTGTTGTTTGGCGCAAGTGCTTTGTCCTTATTTATTTCGGCTAGGCAAAATCAATTGTTTAAACCAATACCAAATATTCTTAATGCTGTGTTTTATTTGTTATTGGCTTTTATCCCCATGTTAGCCATAACCTATTTACGTTCAGAAACTAACCTATTTCATTCTAATGATTATGCCTACTATAACACCGATTATAAGGTAAATGAGGTGATAATAAATAATATTAAACATCAAATTTACGATTGGAAATATTATTACTCCGAAGGTTTAAGAACTTATTGGGAAAAAGAATTCGATAGGTGGTTTACATCTGTAAAATATTTTTCAATTCTACTTGTATTTTTACTTCAACCTTTCTTTACAAGTTTGTTTGCAAAACAATTAGCCTTGCCAAGAAAGACTTAGTAATAAACACAAACAATTTAACTTTAAATTTACCTAATATCCTTAAATAACAATTTGGTAATATTGGCTTAATTGTAAGTTTAATCCTTACGCTTAGCTTTGCTTTTATGAGAAACTTAGTTATCATATTAGTAACTTTAATTTTCCCTTTCAGTCTTTTTGCGCACAACAATAAAGATTCTGAAAAAGCAAAATCAAAAGTAGTTATCTTAACTGTTACTGATGAAGCCGGCGAATCTATTGCAGGTGCTAAAATAAAATTACAAGGTTTTGATAAAGATTTTTTTACCGATTTTGAAGGGAAAATACAACTTTCATTATCTACGGGTAACAATCCACAAATACACATTAATTCTGTAGGTTTTAAACCTCTGCAACTAAATGCTGCCTCACTTAGCACATTTTCTTCTGTAACTCTTAATAAGCTTAATTAATTCTTAAAAAATGCCATTCAAGTCATTATCAGTAAGGCTTTAATATCATTTTTTGATATTTTAAGTAAATTTAATGTTAAATATTTGTTTTCTTAACGTAACCAAATAGTTATTTTAATAATTTTGTAGTGAGAAATGTTCTCGTTTAACTTTTAAAATTACTTATTATGAAAAATTTAGCTGTTCTTGTTTTTTGCTTACTAATTAGTAACGCATTTAACGCCCAAAAATTAAACGATAAAGGTTTGTACCTTGATGAAAATAACAACTTATACACTGGCGTAGTAACGCTTTTAAAGGAAAATTTAAAACAAGAACTTGAAATCAAGAATGGTATTGCTAATGGTGTGGCTAATTACTACCATAACAGCATACTTTTTGAAACAGGTAAATTTACCAATGGAGAAAAAGATAATAAATGGGAACGTTTTAATACAAACGGCACTACTTCAGCAATTGCTTTTTATAACCTTGGAAAAAAAACAGGTACTTGGTTAGTTTTTGATGAAAGTGGTAAAAAACGTTTCGAGATGAACTATTCAAACGGAGAAAAAACAGGTACTTGGACCAGCTGGGATGAAACAGGCGCTGTTGCGAGTACAAAAGTGTACTCAGCAAATTAGTCCATTTTAACAATAAAAATAACCAATTAGGCGTTTAATTATTTAGTTTTGCTAATACATTATGCGCCTTTTTCTTTTCACTATATTTTTAGTTTCTAGTTTAGCTCTTCTATCTCAAAATCAAAAAGAGGAAGATGATTACGTAAATGATAACGTACTTAAATACGATGATTACATTTACAAACCAAACATTAAAACCGTACAAATGCACGAATCAAGTTGGGAAGGTGCACCCGCAATACTTGATTTAAATACCAACCAACAACTCGATTTAGAATTTGATGACCTTGATGCCGATCAAAAGCAATATTCAATTACCTTTGCGCATTGCAATGCCGACTGGACTCCGAGCGATTTAATGATTAGCGAATACCTAAGTGGTTTTTTTGATTTGAATATTCTTAATTTTAATTTTTCGGTTAATACAGCCCAAAAATACACACACTACAAAATAAGTTTCCCACAACAAAATTTACACTTTTCAAAAAGTGGTAATTACGTTATGTATGTGTATTTAAATGGTGATAAAAAAGATTTAGTGCTTAGCCGTCGCTTTTTAGTGTTCGATAATCAGGTAACAGTAGCTACCACGTTTAGGCAAGCCATGGGAAACGACGAGCAATACAACAAACAACATTTAGATTTTACAATATACCACAGCACCTATAATCTTACAAATCCTTTTGTAGATTTAAAAGTTGTTATTTCGCAAAACAACCGATTTGATAATGCCGTTACCAATATCAAACCCACATTTTTAGCTAATAATTCGCTAACGTATTCGTTAGATGATAAAAGTACATTCAACGGCGGCAACGAATTTCGTTTTTTTGATATTAGAAGTTTACGGTTTGTAACCGAAAAAGTAAAAAAAATTTACATGGATGAAAATTTAAAAAATCATGCCGTTTTAAATAGCGAAGAAAACAGATTGGTAAAACCATATCTCCTTTATCCAGATTTAAACGGCGGCTTTTTAATTAGAAATAGCAACGCGCTTGGAAGTGTGAACATGGATGTGGAAGCAGATTACGTGTATGTTGACTTTTTTTTACCATACACCACGCCTGAAGCTAATGGCAACTTTTATGTAATGGGCAAACTAACAGATTGGCGCATGACCAAGCTCAGTAAAATGAAATACAACGAACAACGCTTTGGCTATGAGGCACAGCTTTATTTAAAACAAGGTTATTACAATTATAATTTTGTTTTAAGCAACGATAAAGATAAAAGCGGCGACGAAACCAAAACAGAAGGCAACCACTGGGAAACAGAAAACGATTATTACTTTTTAGTTTACCACCGCAAAATAGGCACTTACTACGATGCACTTATTGGGTATAAAAAAGTGAATTCTTTAAAGAGGTAAACGAACTTTTTCCTTGAAAAAAATTAACGGAAACAAAAAGTACGAAGTTTTGCTCAAATTTTTTTAGCTAACTAGGGTTCACTCAAAATGTATAAAAATTAACTGAATCGAGGCAGCGAAGTGAAGATGTATATAAATACTTTGAACTGAGCTAACGACGAGTCAGTTAATTTTTATCAAGCTAAAAACGCAAAGGAAACTAAGTTTTATCTGTAAGGATTTTCCTTAAAAAGTCCAAAAACGTTTGCACTTAAAAAGAGATTTAACCCTCCGAGCTCTTGTCAATTGGCATATTTGCGTTTTTGAGTGAACCCTAACTACTTCCTCCCCGGACATTTCTTGCACCTATCGCCTTTTTTAAAATTTTTACAACAATCTTTTTTCTTTTTGCAACATTCAGCAAACACTTGTAGCGGACAATTGTTTTGAAAAATTTTTGGTTTTGTTGTAAGTTCAATTAGCATAGTGTAAAACTATTCACTTACTTTTACATCGTAAATACCACAAAAAAGGTATTTTAAAAAATGACAATAGATTCACTACACAGTTGGCTGGTTCTGCATAACCAACCCCTCTTAATTTCAGGCCCATGCGGCGCCGAAAGTCTAGAGCAATTGCAAAAAACTGCAACAGGTTTAGCCACTAACTCGCACAAAATTTCTTTATTTCGCTCTGGTGTTTGGAAACCACGTACCCGCCCAAATGCCTTTGAAGGCAAAGGTGAAGAAGCACTCATTTGGCTTAAAGAAATTAAAAAAGAATTTGGGTTTAAAACCACCGTTGAGGTTGCCAATGCGCAACATGCAGAGCTAGCCCTAAAGCACAATGTAGATGTTTTATGGATTGGCGCTCGCACCACGGTGAATCCGTTTTCTGTTCAAGAAATAGCAGATGTGCTTAAAGGAACAAACATTCCTGTAATGATAAAAAACCCAATACATGCCGATGTGCAATTGTGGTTAGGTGCAATAGAAAGAATTAGCAATGCCGGCATTACCAAGCTAGCCGCTATACACCGAGGATTTTATGTTTACGGAAAAACCAAATACCGCAACAAACCCTTATGGCAAGCGGCTATTGAATTAAGAACGCTTTTGCCAAATTTACCCATCATCTGCGATCCAAGCCACATAAGCGGTAACCGAGATTTAATTTTACCCGTTTCGCAAAAAGCTATTGATTTAGGCATGGATGGATTAATGATAGAAAGTCATTATAATCCTGATATAGCTTTGAGTGACGCACAACAGCAATTAACACCTAAAGCATTAGATGAATTAATTTCGAAGATTATTATTCGAAAAGGCGATGCAAGCTCTTTACAACATAGTGATAAACTCAGCGAACTACGAAATGCTATTGATGAAATTGATGATGAATTAATTAATCTTTTAAAAAAACGATTACTTGTAATTGAACAAATTGGTGAATATAAAAAGGAACACCACATTGCTATTTTTCAATTAGAGCGTTGGCAACAAATTTTAAAAACGCGCGCGCAATTAGGCGATAAACTTGGTATCTCAAGGCAGCACGTAGAAAAAATTTGTCAACTGTTACACGAAGAGAGTATTCGTTTACAAAATACAGTAATGAACAAATAGTTTTTTTATGACAAACGATGAAGTAATAGAAGCTCTAGAACTTACCGCAAAACTATCTGAACTGCATGGCGAAAACCCTTTTAAGGTGAGGGCTCTAACAAATGCAGCATATAAATTATCTAAAATTCGTTTTGATTTTAATAACAAAACTTTGTCTGATATTCAAGATATTGATGGCATTGGCGGAGGGATTGCATCGAAAATTTTTGATTTAATTACACACGGGAGCACAAAAGAATTAGATGAGCTAAAGGAAAAAACACCTTCTGGAGTAATTGATATGCTAGGCGTGAAGGGTTTAGGTCCTAAAAAAGTAAAACAATTATGGCAAGGCTTAGAAATTGAAAGTATTGGAGAATTGCTTTACGCATGTAACAAAAACCGATTAATTACCTTAAAGGGTTTTGGCGAAAAAACACAGCAAGGTGTAAAACAAAGTATAGAATTTTTAATAGCCAACAATAATAAATTTCATTTTGCAACGATAGAAAAACCTGTACTAAATTTATTAAACCAAATAAAAAAAGATTTTCCAGGCATCAGAATTGAAGCAGTAGGCCAATTAGCGCGTAAATGCGAGGTAATAGATAAAGTTGAGATTCTAGTAAACCAACCCATAAATAAAAACTATTCAGAATTAGTTGCTCAAATTCCGTTGCCATTAAATTTTTATGGTAGTAACAACGAAAAATTTGCACACAAACAATTGCAACTAAGCAGTACCGAAGAGCACTTAAAACAAATTAATTTTTCTTCACTCACAACAAGTAATTTTAAAACAGAAGAAGAAATTTATAATGCTTTAAATTTACCTTTTGTTTGTGCTGAGTTACGCGAAGGTTTGGGTGAAGTAGATTTAGCAAAACAAAACAAATTACCAAAGCTTATTGAGTACAGCGATTTGCGAGGAACACTACACAACCACACAAACTGCAGCGATGGCGTCAACACGTTAAAAGAAATGGCCGATTATTGTATTAAGTTAGGTTACGAATATTTTGGAGTTTGCGATCATTCAAAAACAGCAGTGTACGCATCTGGTTTATCAATAGAAAAAGTTATACAACAACATATAGAAATTGATGAACTTAATTTAAACTACACAAATTTTAAAATTTTAAAAGGAATTGAAAGCGACATATTAGGAGATGGTTCTTTAGACTATCCCGAAGAAATTTTGAAAACCTTTGATTTTATTGTGGCCTCTGTACATTCTAACTTAAAAATGAATAAGGAAAAGGCAACAGAACGTTTAATCAAAGCCATCGAAAATCCTTACACAACAATATTAGGACATCCTACGGGGCGCTTGTTATTAGCCCGACCAGGCTATCCAATCAACCATAAAAAAGTAATTGATGCTTGTGCTGCAAACAATGTGGTAATAGAACTCAATGCACACCCCTACCGTTTAGATATTGATTGGCGCTGGATTTATTACTGTATACAAAAAAATGTAATGATTTCAATTAATCCCGATGCCCATGTGGCCGAAGGCCTGTTAGATATGTATTACGGTATTTGCGCGGCAAGAAAGGGAATGCTTACCAAAGAAATGTGTTTAAATACCTATTCGTTAAACGACTTAGAGAAAAAGTTTTTACAGAAAAAGTAAATAATTAGGATTCACTCAAAATGTATAAAAATTAACTGAATCAACCTGCCTACGGCGGGCACGGGCAGCGAGGTGAAGATGTATATAAATACTTCGAACTGAACTAACGACGAGTCAGTTAATTTTTATCAAGCCAAGAGGAATAAAACTACTCTATTTTTTAGTGCAAGGATTTTCTCAAAAAATTTCAAAAAGCTTTGCACATAAAAAGGGATTTAAGCCTCAAATCTATTGTTAATTGGCAAATTTGCGTTTTTGAGTGAATCCTAATTAGTTAATTGAAAACAAGTTTAGCTAAATGTGTAACAAATCGAAATCTTTGTAAACCAAGCTCTGCAGTTTTTTTACTACTTTAGCCTAGCTATATGCGCCTTACAATTTTTATATTTCTATTTTCGCTCACGCTCAAAGCGCAGTATGAACCATTGGCAAAAAATGCGTTTATGGGTGCAGATATTCAACAGGCGTTTGATTATTGGAACATTTCTAAACCACAACTAAATTTTCATTCATCGTTTAGGCCCTATTTAAGTACACAGTATTATGCTAACGGTGACACTAACGTACCGTTTAAATTTTATGCCTTTAACAATTTTTATTTAAGTAAAATGCTTAACGAAAAACCTGAAAAGCGCATTTGGTACAACATACAGCTTCACCCTATTATTGATGCAGAAATTGGTTTTGATGCACTTACTAACAAACCTTTATTTAATTCTATTGGGGGGATGCACTTAAAAACCAACATTAATAACGATTTTACTTTTGCAGGAACCTTTATTGGCGCACGTTTGCAGCAACCATTTTTTATTGACACAAGTTTTTCTGGGCAAAAAATTAGTCCTGAATTTGGGCAGACTTATGGCAGTAATAAAACAGGATATGGTGTAGCAGATTATCAAGGTTATTTATCTTACTCACCAAATAAAAGTAAGTATTTTAATTTACAGCTTGGTCGCGATAAACACTTTATTGGTGATGGCTATCGCAGCGTTTTATTAAGCGATTTTGCTCCGGCTTATCCGTTTATTAGAGTAAATGCTAACGTTTGGCGGATGCAATACCATGTTTGGTACACATGGATGAACGACCCAACACAAGCAAACGGAATTAAACAGAATTTCACAAATAAATTTGGCACCTTTCATTATTTAAGTTTTAATATCTTAAAAGAATTGAATTTAGGAATCTTTGAAAACGTTGTTTGGCGTGGAACTGACACTAACCAAGTAAGAACTTTTGATGTAAATTACTTAAACCCCGTAGTGTTTTATAGGCCACAAGAATATTCAGTCGGTTCGCCAGACAATTCTTTTATTGGGTTAAATTTGAATGCAAAATTATTTAAATGCCTTAAACTTTATGGTCAACTTGGGTTGGATGAATTTCTTTTAAAAGAAATAAGAGCAAGGCGCGGCTGGTGGGCAAACAAGCAAGCTTGGCAACTTGGTGCCAAATACATTAATGCATTTAATGTAAAAGGTTTGTCGGTTACCGCAGAATACAATCAGGTTAGACCATACACATACACGCATGGGGTTGTTGAGCAAAATTACGCGCATTACGGCTATTCACTCGCACATCCATTAGGTGCTAATTTTAAAGAGTACATAGGCTTTATTAATTACCGCAAAAATAATTGGCAGTTGAGTTGGCAAGGCATGTATGCCAATATTGGTAAAGATAGTACAGGAAGTAATTTGGGTCAAAATGTATATTTGAGTTATACAACACGTCCGTTTGAGTACGGACACAAAACCGGACAAGGAGTTAATACTACTATTTTACAAAGCGATTTAAAATTTACCTATTACTTAATTGCTGACATGAATTTAAGGGCAGAAATTGGCTACATACAGCGTTCGGTAAGTAATGCAAAAGGCTATGGCTTACAAAATCCGTACATTTATTTCGCAATAAAAAGTAGTTTTTGGAATCAGTACAGAGATTATTAGGAATTATTTTTTATTTATCAGCTTTTTAATATAATTATCTGGCGGCAACAACGCTTTTTGAATTTTTTGCGCATAATTTAAAGAACTCTTCATTTCCGACTGCCTTGTAGATAACTCTGAAATTTTTTCTTCAATGATTTTACTTTTTTCTTCGCTTAAATTTTTTAGTTTAATAACTTTTAAATAGTAGTATGCCAAGGCAAAAAGTAATATTATAAAACCAATAATAACAACAATGAGGAAAGTATTTTGCTTCTGTATTCGTTGTGTTCGGATTTGTTCTATTTCCATTCTCTTTTCATTTTCCGAAACAAGTAACTTTTTTTCGAGCAAATTAATTTTATTTAATTTTTCCAGACTCAAAATCTCATTCTTTTTATCATTTTGTAATTTTAATAAATTAAAGGCCAGCGGATAATTTCCCATTAATTTGTATGTTTCAATTAACACATCGTACGTTTCAACTAACTCATGTTCTAAATTATTACTTAAACAAACTTCCTCACTTTTTTTAAGCATTTTAAGCGCGCTTTCAAAATCTCCAGTTTCGTTATAAACCTCAGCTATCGTTTTTAAAATAGTAGCTTTACTATCAATCATGGCATTGCTATCAGCAACCGCCAAGGCGCAGTTTAGATCCACAAGTGCTTCCTTATGGTAATTCATTTCAGCCAAAAGAAGACCTTTGTTTTGATGGTAAAAGTAAAAATCTACTTTTCTAAAACTATTTTTAAAAGCTAGAACGTCATTCAAAGATTTTTGTGATTCCAATAACAATCTTGCTTCCAAATAATCATTCGATAAATTAAGTAGCACTTTAATACATCCTTTTCTATCGTTAATTTTTTTAAAAATTGAGAGTGCTTCCAAACTAAATTCAATGCCTTCTTTCTCCTTTTTTAAACGCTTAAACAAAATTGCCTTTAAAGATAAGGCATTTCCTAATTCTTCGTTTTCATTATGTTTTCTGAAAATAAGAATTGCAGCATCCAAATTAATTAATGAACTGTTTAAATCTGATTTAAGAAGATTATAGCGTCCAATTCTCCGCAGAGCAAGTCCTTGCAAAAGCTCGTCTCCATCGTTCTTTGCTTTTTGTAACAATTGTTCCGCAATTTTCAAAGAGGAATCCGGATTTGAATAGTAAACAGAATCACAAATTACAATTTGCTGTTTTGTATTTGTTTGGGCAAAAAATCCAAGAGTAAGTATAAAAACTAGGAATAGATATGTGTACTTTTCATTAATAATCAAAAACGAATTTATTGTGTTTGTTGTATTATAGGCTAAAGTAACAATAAAACTAGCATTTTACAAGCTCCAAAAAAATTATTAAATTCGCTCTTCTTTAAAAAAAATGAGCAAGTATCCCGAATATAAAAAATTAGATTTACCACAAATCTCAAAAGAGATTTTAGATTTTTGGAAACAAAACAATACGTTTAATGAATCTATTACCTCTCGCCCTAACGATAAACCTTGGGTGTTTTACGAGGGGCCGCCTAGCGCCAATGGCATGCCAGGCATACACCACGTTATGGCACGGACTATTAAAGACATTTTCTGTCGCTTTAAAACATTACAAGGTTACCAAGTAAACCGCAAGGCAGGTTGGGATACGCACGGCTTGCCAATAGAATTAGGTGTTGAAAAAACATTGGGTATCACGAAAGAAGATATTGGAAATAAAAACTCACCAAAATACATTAGTGTAGAAGATTACAATAAAGCGTGTCGCAAAGAGGTAATGAAGTATACCGATAAGTGGGAAGAACTTACCGCGCAAATGGGTTATTGGGTTGATATGGGCGATCCTTACATTACTTATGACAATAAATACATTGAAAGTGTTTGGTATTTACTAAAGGATTTGTATAACAAAAATTTGTTATATAAAGGTTACACCATACAGCCATACTCACCCGCAGCCGGCACAGGGCTTTCAAGCGCAGAGTTAAATCAACCAGGATGTTATAGAAATGTGAAGGATAGAACAGCGACCGTTCAGTTTAAGATTTCAAATTTTAATAGTAAAAACGATAAGCTTAACGCTGAAATCTCAACAATTAAGTCTGAAATTTTTGCATTAGCCTGGACAACTACACCTTGGACTTTACCTTCAAACACAGCGCTTGCCGTTGGTAAAGATATTGATTATGTGTTTGTAGAAACCTTTAATCCATTTAGCGGAACTGTTCAAACCGTTATATTGGCAAAAGATTTATTGAATAAATATTTTCCTGAAAAAAATGCTGACCTTAATTTCGCAGACTTTAAACTTGGTGATAAAAACATTCCATTTAAAATTAGCACAACTTGCAAAGGCTCAGATTTAGCGGGAATTCAATATATACAACTTCTACCATTTGTTCAACTGCAAGAAAAAGCATTTGAAATTTTGTGTGGCGATTTTGTAACAACTACAGATGGTACAGGAATTGTTCACATTGCTCCTAGCTTTGGTGCAGATGATTACCGTGTTGCCAAAGAAAACGGAATTGGCGCATTAACCTTAGTTGATAAGCGCGGAAAATTTTTGCCAGAAGTAAAAGACGGTATCTTTTTATTTGGAGAAGAATATGTGAAAGAAGCTTACTTAAGCGATGAAGAAAAGGAAATCGAATTCAAAAAGCAAAAACAGGTTTTAGAAAAAGAAGGAAAAATAAAAGACCTTAAAGTTTATTTAAGTGTTGACGAACGCATTGTTTTAAAACTTCAAGAAGAGGGGAAATTATTTAAAAAAGAAACCTACGAACACAGCTACCCCCACTGCTGGCGAACCGATAAACCCGTGTTATATTACCCATTGGATAGTTGGTTTGTAAAGGTGGCAGATAATCGCCATAAATTAGTTGAATTAAATAAAAAAATCAATTGGAAGCCAGAAGCCACGGGTACTGGGCGTTTTGGTAATTGGTTAGAAAATGCCCTAGATTGGAATTTATCGCGCTCGCGCTTTTGGGGCGTGCCTTTACCTATTTGGCGTAGCGAAGATAACAGCGAACAAATTTGTATTGGAAGTGTAGAAGAATTGCAAAAAGAAATTGAAAATGCAATTGACAAAGGAGTAATGAAATCAAATCCTTTAGCGAAATTTACAGCTGGCAATTTCGCAGCAGATAACTATAATACATTCGATTTACACAAACCTTACGCCGATGAAATTGCTTTAGAACGAAACGGAAAAACACTTTTCCGCGAAAGCGATTTAATTGATGTATGGTTTGATAGTGGCGCTATGCCTTATGCACAGTTGCATTATCCATTTGAAAACAAAGAATTAATTGAGAATAGAAAAAATTATCCTGCCGATTTTATTGCTGAAGGTGTAGATCAAACACGTGGATGGTTTTATACACTGCACGTAATTGGAGCTTTATGTTTTGATTCTGTTGCTTATAAAAACGTTGTGAGCAATGGTTTGGTGCTTGATAAAGTTGGCAACAAAATGAGCAAACGCTTGGGCAATGCCGTTAACCCGTTTGAAACGCTTGATAAATATGGCGCTGATGCCACGCGCTGGTACATGATTGCAAATGCAGCACCTTGGGATAATTTAAAATTTGATACCGAAGGAATTGCAGAAGTACAACGAAAATTATTTGGCACACTTTACAACACGTACAATTTTTATGCTATTTATGCTAACGTGGATGGTTTTTTAATTGATGAGCAAAATATAGTACCAGTAGCTAAACGTGAAGAATTAGATAGATGGATTTTATCTAAATTGCATTCTCTGGTGAAAGATGTGAGCGATTGCTATGAGCAATTTGAACCACACCGTGCAGCACGTTTTATTGAAGATTTTGTTGATGAGCATTTAAGCAATTGGTACGTGCGCCTTAGCCGCAGAAGATTTTGGAAAGGTGAAATGAGCGACGATAAAAAAGCCGCTTATGAAACATTACACGAATGTTTGATGGTGGTTGGTCAGTTAATGAGCCCAATAGCACCGTTTTTTGCAGAATGGTTATATCAAAATTTAACCAATCCAATAAAAGAAAAAGCAATTGAAAGTAAAACGCCATTGCAATACAAATCGGTTCATTTAACTTACCTCACAAAATCAGAATCTCAATCCATTAATGGCGAATTAGAACAACGTATGGAGTTAGCACAAAAAATTTCATCTATGATTTTATCTATTCGCAAAAAGGAGAATATAAAAGTACGCCAACCTTTACAAAAAATTCAAATTCCGATACTAAATCCAGAGGTTCAAAAAAATATTGAAGCGGTAAAAGATTTAATTTTAGGTGAAGTAAATGTTAAGGAAATTGAATTTGTTACAGAGGAAAAAGTTCAAATTGTAAAAAACTTAAAATTAAATTTTAAAACCTTAGGAAAAAAATGTGGTCAACACATGAAAGCTGTACAAGCATTTGGGCAAGAAAACCCACAACAAATAATTAAAGGATTAGAAAGTATTGGTAAATTTGAAATTGATGTTTCAGGAACTAAAATTGTTTTAGAGACAGAAGATGTAGAAATTATTCCAGTGGATATTCCAGGCTGGAAGGTAGCAAATAATGGCCCTTTAACCGTGGCCTTGGATGTTACACTAACCGAAGCGCTTAAAGAGGAAGGACTGGCAAGGGAGTTGGTAAATCGGATTCAAAATATTCGTAAGGAAAGTGGATTTGAACTTACTGATAAAATTTTAGTAAAAATTAATCAAAATGATTTACTAGATTCTGCTATAAAAACAAATTTAAGTTATATTTGTAATGAAACTTTAACTGATAATCTACAATTAGTTACTAACTTAGACGCTTCAACTGCTACTCTTATTGAAGTGGATGAACTAATTAAAACATTAATAAAAATTGATAAATTAAATTGATAGAACATGGCTAAGAAGAATGATAAGAAAGCAGCTAAAAAAACAAAACCTGCTGCAAAACCTGTTGCGAAAAAACCTGCTGCAAAACCAGCAAAAAAAGTAACAAAGCCAGTAGCCAAAAAGCCTGTTGCTAAACCAAGCAAACCAGCTGCAAAGCCAGCTAAAAAAGTTGCGAAGCCAATTGCTAAGCCAGCTGTTAAGAAAAAAGAAGAGCCAAAAAAAGCTGGCAAACCAATTGATGCAATAGCAAAAAAAGGAAAAGATAAAAAATCTGCAAAATCGGTCAAAGCCAAAAAGGGAAAAGCGACAGACGATGATGACGAGGAAGAAGATATTGAAGAGGAAGAAGAAGAAGAAGAAGATAGTGATGTTGAGGTAAAAGATGATTATGAAAAAAGTGATGACGATGATGTTGCAGAAGTAGACCTTGATGGCGGTGACTTAGAAGGTGGCATGATAGATTTAGAAGGTGGTGCGCCAGAAATTGATGAAGACGATGACGAAATTCCTGAGAAACGCGGACGTGGAAGAAGAAAGAAAAACGATGGAAAATCAAGCGGCGGAAGCATGGAAGCATACATACGCAACCGACCGTTGCAAATAGATATTAATAAACCACTTATCAAAAAAAGCGCAACTGTTGCCCCTAAACCTTTTGTAAATACCCAAGATAACCGCTCACGCTATACTGATAAGGAATTACAAGAGTTTAAAGAGTTAATTTTATTCAAGTTAAAAGAAGCTCAAACCGATTACGATTTATTAAAACAAACCTTGAGTAATGAAGACGATCATGGAACTGATGATACATCGCCAAGTTTTAAATTATTAGAAGATGGTAGTGATGTTATGAGTAAAGAAGAAACAGCCCAGTTAGCGCAACGTCAAGAAAAATACATCATCAACCTAAAAAATGCCTTGGTGCGTATAGAAAATAAAACCTATGGTATTTGCAGAGTTACAGGTAAACTAATACCAAAAGAACGTTTACGCTCTGTACCGCACGCTACGTTGGGGATTGATGCTAAATTAGGTCAAAACAATTAAAATATTTTAGGATAATCAATATTGGTACGTAATAAAATAATCCGATATTGATTATCCTTTAATTTAAACTAGTTTCTTAAATTTTACAGGAGTTAAAAAACTTACATCAAAATCATGAACTCCATTTCAAAAACAATATCCTTTTGGTTTGCAATTTTAATGGTATTACTTACCCTTGGGCTGGGCATTGCATTTGTATTTACAGACTTAATGAAGGAAACAATGTATGGCAACAAGCGATTAATTTTTATTGCCCTTATGTTTGGTTACGCCATTTATCGCGGATACAGAATTTATCTAACTTTTCAGCAAAATAAAATAAATGGAGAGAATAATTAACTTTTTTCGATTGCCTAAATTTCAAATCAACAGTCTTTTAGTACTAATTTCAATCGTATTTTTTTCATGTAGCGATTATTATAAAAATGATTTTAATGATAACACACCAACATCGGGCAAACTAAATGTTTATTACGACGAGGCGCTTCAACTCCATGTAAAATCACAGACTTATGGGTTTTTGAGCAGATACAAAGGTGCCGAAATTAATTTATATGCTAGTAATAATGACATGGCAGTACAAAAATTATTTACTGATAGTTGTCGTGCTATAATCATATCACGTCCTTTGAATAAAGAAGAGTTAGCTGCCTTTCGTTCAAAACAAATGAACCCAGAATTTAGTATTGTTGCAAAAAGTGGCGTTGCTTTAATTACAAATATTAATACACCATTAAGTGCGTTAAATACGCAACAAGTTTATGAGCTCCTCACAAAACCCTTTGTTTGCAAAGATTCTATAAGCAACGATACTAAAATTACTGTTTTGCTCGACAATAATAATTCCTCAGTAATGCATTATCTTAAAGATTCTGTATTAAAAGGAACGGCTTTCTCTGCCAACTGCAACGTTCTAAAGTCTAGTTACGACGCAATAAATTATGTGGCTAAAACCAAAAACACCATTGCTTTTATTGATTTTGCTTGGCTCAGCGATATTGATGATTCTTTATATAAAGCAAATAAGGATTTGATAAAATACGTTTCGGTAGGTAAAGTTGGTAATGATACGTGTTACGCCCCTAATCAAAGTAGTTTTAAATTAGGCAAATACCCATACACCACCAGTATTTATATTTACCGCAGCACTGGCGATTTTGCCCTTGCCAAGGGCTTTGAAAGCTTTATTGCCAGCCCTGTTGGTCAAACCACTTTTTTAAAACAAGGCTTACTTCCAACAAAACAGCAGGAGCGCGTGATTACTGTTAATTTAGGTCAGTAATAAGTTATTTAACTTTCTTTTGATTAGTTCCTTGTTGTGTTTAACTGCAATTAGACCGTAGAATTCGAGTTATCTACGAAATCTCTGTCTTATTGCAGGTTATCCTGATTTAGCAAGATTTATGATTTCTGACAAAGACTTTTTATGGAAATCCTCACCGCTACTTAGGGTTCACTCAAAAACGCAAATGTGTTGATTAACAACAGATTTGAGGCTTAAATCCTTTTTTATGTGCAAAGCTTTTTGAAATTTTTTGAGAAAATCCGTACACTAAAAAATAGAGTAGCTTTATTCCTTTTGGCTTGATAAAAATTAACTGACTCGTCGTTAGCTCAGTTCGAAGTATTTATATACATCTTTACTTCGCTGCCCGTGCCCGCCGTAGGCAGGTTGATTCAGTTAATTTTTATACATTTTGAGTGAACCCTACTTAATCGCAGACAGTAATTTTTTTGATCTATATGTTCAGGGTTTAAGCTTCTCGAACCGTAAAACCTCTTTACCATCAACAACAATTGTTTCGGTAAACATATTTAATGGCCTTAGCCATAAATTATCGGCTTCACTCATGTATGTTGCTTTATAAACAACTAATTTTTCTAATGTTTCGCTGTGGGTGGCAATACCAACTACCTCGTAAATTTTGCCTTTGTAATGTTTATACAAACCCAATTCCACCATCAAACCTTACACGTTTTTTAATTCAATTACCGTAATTTCGGGCCAAATACCTAGCCTTCCGGGGTAACCCAAAAAGCCCAAACCACGGTTCACATAAAGCATTTGCTCGCCATCTTTGTACAATCCTGCCCAATTTTTATACAAATACTTTACCGGACTCCATTTTAAGCCAGGGATTTCGATTCCAAATTGCATCCCGTGTGTATGCCCACTTAACGTTAAATCCACATCCTTATAATCCTTTACAACCTGCACATCCCAATGGCTAGGGTCGTGGCTCATCAATATTTTAAAAGGATATTCGCCTGTATCTTTATGTGCTAAATGCATTTTTCCGTAGCGTGCAAATCCGCCTTTTCCGCCCCAATTCTCAATTCCAAGCAACCCAATTTTTGCACCGTCTTTTTCAATGGCTACATGCTCGTTCATAAGCAAGCGCCATCCACAATTACGCTGCACTTCAAGTAACTTATTAAAATTTTGTTGTTTTTGTTCTTTACTTTCCCAGTCAAACCGGTAATCACCATAATCGTGGTTCCCTAAAACTGAAAACACGCCGTAAGGGGCTTTTAGTTTTTTATATGTTTCTTCAAAACCCTCCGTTTCTTTTGCTTCGTTGTTTACTAGGTCTCCTGTAAATAAAATCAAATCGGGTTTTAGTTGCACTACCATATCAAACGCTTTATCTAATGCATTTGTATTTAAAAAAGAGCCAGTATGTATATCGCTTAGCTGTACAATTCTAAAACCATTAAATCCTTTCGGTATTTTTTTAGATGAAATAGGCACGTTATGAATCCTGTATTTGTAAGCTCCTCGAATCATTCCATATACAAAACCGGCTAAAGGAACCACAGTAAACGTAACCGCCAACTGACTCAAAAATTTAATTCGGGGTATTCCGCTCGATTCTTGAGTAACTTGTTCTGGCTGTGCAGTAATTAAATGTATAATCCATCTGAATAAGCGAATTACATCATCAATTATAAGAAAGCTACAGCCAAGTAATTTACAAATCAATAACATCAATCCAATTGACGATATATATCTAAAGAAATTATTCCATTGCGGCGGTGGGTAAAATAAGGAAACCAAACCTATTGAGATATTAAAAAACGCAAAGCCGTAAGCTGTATACAAAATAACTTTTTTTTTGGAATCAGAAAAATCCGATGCAAATAGTTTTATTGCTTGGAAAAAGTACCACTCAACTAATAAAATAAGGAAGAAAAAGAATAAAAAACGAAAAAACATAATAGAGTAAAGACTTTAAAATTAGCAATAAAATCGAGGCAACTATTTACAAATCATTGTTAATTAATATCAAATTTTACCAGTGGTACAAAAGCGCTTTATCTTTACATTTAATGAGGTTAGACGTAGACAGAGAAATAAGTTAAGGATATACTAAACATTAAATAGAAAAATAAAACGAAATTCACTACATAAGAATTATAAAACATTTTTTGGTATGATAAAATTAAAAATAGGAATTATTTTTGGCGGACAAAGTAAAGAGCGCGAAATTTCTTTTGCGGGTGGTCGTACTGTTTATGATAATTTAAATAAATCCTTATTTGAAGCGGTTCCTATTTTTGTAGATAGTTTTGGAAATTTTATTGAGCTTAATTGGGAATTTGTTTATAAAGGAACAATACGTGATTTTTATCCACCAGTAGAGTTTTTGCCTAACGAGGCAAATCAACATTTTCAATTGTATGCCGAACAGTTGGGAGAACTAAGCGAAGCACAGCAATTAGAAATGAATTCTAAAATTGGGAAACAACTTACGCTACAAGAATTAAAACAAAAAATTGATGTTGCCTTTTTATGTTTACATGGCACAAACGGAGAAGATGGCCGCATACAAGGCTTTCTCGAATTTTTAGGCATTGCATATACAGGTTCGGGTTTACTTGCCTCGTCAATTGGCATGGATAAAGGCGTTCAAAAGGAGCTGATGGTAAACAAAGGATTTAATAGCCCTAACTTTTTAACCATTAACCGACAAGATTATATTGATGGAAAATTAAAAGATTTATTCAGTAGCGTCAAAACAAAAATAGGATTGCCTTGTGTTGTAAAACCTGCTAACCAAGGTAGCAGCATAGGCGTTAGTATTTTATCAAACGAGAATGAGCTTGAGTTTATGAGTGCCATTGAAAAGGCGTTTTTTACAAAATGGATTGATGCAAAAGAATGGAAAGCTTTAACAGAAGAGGAAAAAATTAATTCAGTAAAAACTATGGCTGATATTCGCGAAGGAATAGGAATGCCATTATGCATTAGTTACCCTCAAGTGGTTGCAGGAACAGTTCTTTACCAGCCACAACAATTAATTAATTTTTTAAATAATGCAGAAAGCGCTGACGGCTTTATTTTAGAAGCATTAGATGGCGAGAGTAAGGTTTTGGTGGAAGGATTTATTGAAGGAAAAGAATTTAGTTGCATAGTGTTAGAAGATGAAAGCGGCACTGCAATAGCCTTACCACCAACTGAAATTAGAAAAGGAAAAGAGTTATTTGATTACCGCAGTAAGTATTTACCAGGATTATCGCGCAAAATAACGCCAATAGACTTACCTAAAGAACAAATTGAAAATATAAGAAAAGATTGTGAGCGTTTATTTTACGAATTGCATTTTGATGTGTATGCGCGCATAGATGGTTTCTTAAGTAAAGATGGAAAAATATTTTTAAATGATCCAAACACAACAAGTGGCATGATGCCTTCATCTTTTTTCTTTCATCAAGCAGCTGAGATTGGCTTAAACCCTTCACAATTTTTAAGTTTCATTATTCGCACTTCCCTTTATAAACGACACATTCAAAGCAAGGGTCAATTAAAGTTTAAAAAATTATTGCTTCAATTAGATAGCTTAATTGTAAAAGAAAAAAATGCAGCTAACAACAAAAAGCGCGTGGCTGTTGTACTAGGAGGTTATTCAAGCGAACGCCATATTTCTGTTGAAAGTGGTAGAAATGTATTTGAGAAATTAGCCTCCTCCGAAAAATATGCCCCTTTCCCAGTTTTTTTAACAGGAAGCAACGAGGAGCATTTACTTTATCAAATACCAATAAACCTATTGCTTAAAGATAACGCAGACGATATAAAAGAGAAAGTAGAAAATTATAAAGTACACGAAGTAATAAAAAACATCATGTATCAATGCGCTTCAATTACTCATAAATATGCAAGTGCAAATTCAATTACTGAGCCAATTAAAATTTCTTACACTCAATTAAAAGAAAGAGCAGATGAGGTGTTTATTGCTTTGCATGGTCGCCCTGGCGAAGATGGCGCAATACAAGAAAAATTAAATGAATTAAATTTGCCGTATAACGGCAGTAGCAAAGAAAGCTCGAGCATAACCATTGATAAATATACTACCAACGAAATTTTAAAGCAAAATGGTTTTTTAGTTGCTGAACATGTTTTAATTAGCGCTAGTGATTGGCAAACAAATAAAGAGCAAATAGAACAAGCCCTACAAAACAAAATTAAGTACCCCTTTATTGCCAAGCCAGTAGATGATGGGTGCAGCAGTGCAGTAAAAAAAATAAAAACGTTTGAGGAGTTTGAAGCATTTTGTAAACTCTTGTTCAGAAAAACAGAGGATTTAGATACTGTTGCGGCAAACACACTTCATATAAAGCCAAAAGAAGAATTCCCTATTAAGCAAGTTGTTTTGGTTGAAGAACTTATTTCTAAAAAAGATGCAAAACATTTTTTAGAAATTACAGGAGGTATGCTTACCAAATACAATAGCATTGGTGAAATAACTTATGAAGTATTTGAAGCCAGTGAAGCTTTAGCTGATGGGGATGTACTGAGTTTAGAAGAAAAATTTTTAGCTGGGCAAGGACAAAATATAACACCCGCTAGGTATTCAAAAAACAATAAAGAAAGGCAAACCGTTAGCAATCAAGTTAAGGAAACATTAGGCGCTGCAGCCAAAGTGCTTGGTGTAACTGGCTATTGCAGAATAGACGCTTTTGTACGTGTGTTTGATGATTGCAGAACTGAAGTTATTTTTATTGAAGTAAACTCGTTGCCGGGTATGACGCCTGCAACGTGTATCTTTCATCAGGCTGCTATTAATAATTATAAGCCATACGAATTCATTGACAAGATATTAGAATTTGGAGAACTGAAACTCAAAAAATTAGCAGAAGCCTAGGGTCTAATAATAAATATAAAATTCTACTAATCTTGTTAAACAAAAAAATAATCATAAATTTACACTAACTAAAACCTAATCAAATGAAAAAACGAGTACACATGATAGTCCTAGCCTCTGTTGCATTATTTGTAACAAGTTGTGGCGATAAAAAAGTTGAAGAAGCAATAGTTGCACCAGAAGGAATGAGTGTGTTAGATTTATCTAAATTTGGCAAACCCTTTGCAATTTTTGTACCTGATACTACTAAAGCAAAATTAATTGTGCAAGAACAAACAAGCGGTGGTTTAGATGTGAAAGTTGGTAACAATTTTGCAATCACAATTAATGAGCAAGCTACGGATATAGAGTTAAAAAAATCAGATATAAAAACAGATGAAATAAATAAATTCAAAGCATTTGTTAGTGAAGAACCTACGGGAATTATGTGGGAAAGTGAAATTACAAAACCAGAATTTCATTTTATTCTAAATCAAAAAATTGGAACTTCAGAATACAGTTTTGAAGACCTAAAATCTACTGAAAGCGAACCTTTTGGAAAAGAAGCCGTACAAAAAATGTTTGATAGTGCTAAACAAATTAAAGAGGTTAAGAAGAATAAAGAAAACGCTTAATTGATTTTAATAAAACAAAATTACAGAAAGTGATAGCAGATTTGTTATCGCTTTTTTTGTGGGTTGAATTTTTTTAAGAGCTAATGGTTTTCGCTTGTGATATTTTTGTAAAAACAAAAATCCTCAATTCCATTTAAGAAATTGAGGATTTAATCCTAAAATTTATCTAACAAAATTATTGTTTCACAATTTTTTGATTGCTAAGAACTTTGTTGCCACTGTAAACTTGAATAAAGTAAACGCCGTTTTCTAAATTCAGAGTATTAATTTTAGAAATTATTGTTGTTAATTTTTCATTTAATATTACTTGTCCTAGTGCGTTTGTAATAGTTACATATTCATTGTTAGTTAAGCTTTCGCATTTAACGTTTAATACGCCTGTTGTTGGATTTGGATACATTTCTATTCCGCTAGCAGAATTTAATCGCTCATTAATTCCGGTACAGTTCAGAACTGTAATACTTGTTGATGCTGTATTCGAACATCCAGTAACTGTGTTTGTAAACGCATACGTTTGTATAAAGTTACCTAATGAAGCACCAGGTGTAAACACGTTGTTTGCTACATTAGAGCCTGTAAACACACCACCAGTTGGGCTTCCTATTAAAGCTATTGTGCCCCCGTTTGCACAAATACTATTACTAGCAACACTTGCACTTACTGTTGGCAAAGCGTTTACTGTAACATTACTTGTTGCAACATTACCAATACAACCTTGTGCGCTTGAACCTGAAACCGTATAAGCACCTGTAGCGGTAGGACTTACTACTGTATTACCACCTTGAATAGTGTAAGTAGTTGCTCCAGTAGGAATAAGTGTAAAGCTATTCCCAACGCATATTGCACCACTATTAACGGTTATTGTTGGTGTAATTCCTATTGAAACGTTACTAGTAGCAACATTTCCAATGCAACCTTGAGCGCTTGTTCCTGTAACTGTATAAGATGTATTAACACTTGGACTCACAACTGTATTACCACCCTGAATGGTGTATGTACTTGCGCCACTAGGAACAATTGTGAAACTATTTCCCGAGCAAACAGCACCGCTATTTACAGAAATTGTAGGAAGTGTATTTACTGTAACATTACTGGTTGCAGTATTTCCAACACAGCCGTTTGTAGCCGTTCCAACAATTGTATAAATGGAAGTTGCGGTTGGGCTAACAACCGCGTTACCACCTTGAATTGTATAGGTGCTTGCACCACTTGGAGTAATTGTAAAGTTTGAGCCACTACAAATTTGTCCGCTATTTGCAGTAATTGTAGGATTAGAATTAACGTTGATGCTACTTGTTACAACATTACTAATACAACCCGCAGTGTTTGTTCCAACAACAGTGTAGGTAGAGTTTGTAGTTGGGTTAACAACTAAATTTCCGCCTTGCACTGTGTATGTACTTGCGCCACTTGGTGATAACGTAAAATTACTTCCACTACATATTGTACCGTTATTTACGCTTACAGTAGGATTTGGACTTACCGTTACTGTAACAGGTATTCTTGTTGAATTTGCACATGTTCCTTGATAAGTTAATATTACTTGGCCATTACCCGTACGAATACCAGCAGTTGTTGAAGCTAAAGCCAGTGTTCCTAAAAAGCTAGAACCACCAGCACCACTTTGTCCAGTAAAGTTACCTGCAAATACTCCAATAGCACCAACTGTGCCTCCACCAACACCACCAGGTGAGGCGGTTTGCGCGCCAGCTTGATTAGAACCAACTTCAACGCCACCTGCACCACCAATGCCAAATGCACCCGCCGAACCATTATTTCCAGGTACACTTGTAAAAGCTGAAGTACCACCAGCTCCACCCGTAGTTTGATCGCCACCTAATGGCACTATAAGAGAGGCTTGAGGCCAAGCTGCGCCACCACCACCACCGTAGTAGCCGCCACCACCGCCACCGCCAGTTCCGCGTCCGCATGCACTAACACGATCGCCAGCTGCGCCACCACCGCCAGCACCAACAATAATACGGTTAGCTAAGCCTATGCCTCCAACTCTTACATCGCTGGCACCACCACCGCCACCACCAACGGCTTGTGTGCAGCCAGTATTACTTCCTGCTGCACCTCCACCATTGTAACCACCTGAGGCTGTAACAGAACCGCCGCCGCCAACTTCAATAAATAAGGTAGAGCCGGGTGTTACGGTTAATATTCCTTTTGCATAACCTCCTAAACCACCAGGAACACTATTAGCATTAAAATTTCCTTGAGCACCCCAGGCCTCTACCTGAAGAGTAGTAACACCAGCAGGTACAACAAATGTTTGTGTATTCCCAGTAAATGAGAATGTGTTTGTAATAGTGCCACCAAGTGCAATTGCCTCGGCGTAATAGGTTGTTGTTGTAACTGCATTAACAGAATAATTTGAAGCGCTTGCCGAAAAACCAAATGGCGAACCACCAGAAGGAACAGTGTACCAGTTGATACCAGCGCCTGTGGTGGTTGCGTTTAAGTTAGTTGTGCCGCCAGAAATGGAACAAATTTTGTTTGGCGTAGCCGACACCAAAGTTGGTGGTGGAGGTGTTACACATTGGGCTGCTAATTGGCCACCTAATGCCATTGCTAATGTTTGAAGAAGTAATTGTTTTTTCATATAGTTTTTATTTGTTCCACAATTATATAGCTAATTTTTTTTAGAAACCAAAAAATGTGATGAAAGTGCCGTTTTTTGTGGTTGAAATTGGCTTGTTCTAAAAATGAAATTTATAGTATAAACTATTTTAGAGTAATGAATCGGATGACTCAAAAATAGCTTGTGCGTTTTGAGAGGTTATATTGGCAACTTCAGAGATAGAAATTTGTTTTATCTCTGCAATTTTTTTTGCCACTTCAAGTAAATAAACTGGCTCATTACGCTTTCCTCTAAAAGGTACTGGTGCCAAGTAAGGGGCGTCGGTTTCTAATACCAAATGTTGTAAATCAATTGCTTCAACTACTTTATCTAAACCTGAGTTTTTAAAAGTAACAACACCCCCAATTCCTAACTTAAATGTGTTGAAGGCTAAAATTTTTTCAGCTTGTTCAATGTTTCCGCTAAAGCAATGAAAAATACCAAGAGGCAATTCTTTAAAAGATTCAAGTACTTCGTATATTTCATCAAAAGCTTCTCGGCAATGTATTACGATAGGTAGTTTATAAGCAAGCGCCCAATTTATTTGTGTAAAAAAGGCGTGTTGTTGTTCTTTTAAAAAAGTTTTATCCCAATACAAATCAATACCAATCTCACCTACTGCTTTAAAATCCCTCTGCTTAAGCCACTTCTCTACAATTGCCAATTCTTCGTTTACAGTTTGATTAACGCTACAGGGGTGAAGACCCATCATAGCGAAACAATTATTTGGAAATTTTTTTTCTAATTCCAACATTGGTAAAATAGATTCAGAATCTATATTAGGCATGTAGAATTTTGTTATGCCATTTTTAAGTGCTTTTTCAATTAAAGAATTTCTATCGGCATCAAATTCTTTTGAGTATAAATGTGTGTGCGTTTCGGTAAATTGCATTTGTGAATTTTAATTGCCTGCTGCAATTGGCTTATCATCAAGGTTTCGTGTATCTAGGGCATCGCGCAGACCGTTACCAACCAACATAAAAGCCAGTACCATAACCATTATAGAAATACCAGGGATAAATGCCAAATAGGCTTTTTCCATTAAGATATAACCTTGGTGTGTGTTAGTCATTTCGCCCCAACTTGGCACTGGTGGCTGCGCGCCAATACCTAAAAAGCTTAATCCTGCTTCGGTTAAAATTGCCGCGGCAAAATTACTGGCAGCCATTACAACCATTGGTCCCATTACGTTTGGCAACACGTGTTTCATAACAATGCGCATGTTTTTGTAACCTAATGCTCGCCCAGCCTCAACAAATTCTTTTTCTCTAATACTCATAATTTGTCCGCGTACTATACGTGCCACATCTACCCACATGGTTAATCCAACAGCAATAAATACTTGAATAATTCCTTTTCCCAAAACCAAGGTAATGGCAATTACAAGTAACAAGGTTGGTATACTCCATACAACATTGATTAGCCACATAATCGCTGTATCCAGTTTGCCACGGTAATAACCAGCAATGGCGCCTAAAAATACGCCGATTACAATTGAAATAATAACAGAAACTAATCCAACACTAATGCTGATGCGGGTGCCAATTATTAATCTGCTTAAAATATCTCTACCTAAAATGTCTGTACCTAAGAAATATTTTTTATGCACAATGTTTTCTTGCTGAAGTTGTTTTCTTAATTCGACGATTGATTTTGTGATTTTGTTTGGATTGCCAATTTCATAAAAGGATAATGTGGCTTTTAGAGTATCGTATTGAATTGGCGATTTATTATCTAAGGCATAAATTACATCTGCAATATTATATTTCGTAATTCCGCCCTTATTAGGCTGGCTACCTGTAAATTCCTCTACTAATACGTTATCACCATTAAAAAAATAATTGTAAACTGTAAAGGATATGTAATCATCTTGTTTTCCGAATAACATTTTACCGAAAAACGAATTACTTTCCTTTTCTGCATTTTTTCGAACTAATAATAATTTGCTAATAAATCCTGGAGATTTAATGTGTAGTTCTGGCTTTTGGTCGTTGGCGTAAGGAGTTGAATCAAGTGTGATGGTATAGCCTAAAATAGAAATGATAATTGCAAAAATAATAATAAATAAACCTAGCATACTTAGTTTATTTTTTTTGAATCTACGCCATGTTGCAGCGCTTAATGACTCCGATTCAAAATCTATTTTTTTCTTTTTAAATAACACAATTTATTTCCATTTTGGTTTTAAAAACAAAGTGCTTATTGCTAGCACTAACACATAAAAAGGATAAATTAATCCAATTGTGAAAGCGTAGGCTAAAACGCTGCTGTTTTTAATAAAACCAGAAGTTAAAAATAGTAATAAACTATCAAAAATCAACTTAAATAGCACAAAAAATAAGCTTAAGCTTTGATTTTGGGGTACAAAAAAGCAAACACAAAAGCTTAATAACCATACTATATTTGTAACAAATACTAAGACTGATAATAAAGTATTGGTTTTGTTGGGATTTTTTGAGTGCTTGTTAGCCCAGCGAATTTTTTGTAAAAGCAAAGATTTGAAAGAGGGCAAGGCATACGTATAAACCAATGCGCTTTGTGATTTTAAATAAGAAATAGTTACATCTTTTAATTTTTTTACATCTTCTAGAAAAAGTACATCGTCGCCAGAGGCAATATTTGCATGCGATTGAAAGCCATTTGTTTGTTGAAATATATTTTTGGTAAATGCCAAATTAGCAGCACTACACAAAAACGGTTTCTTATAGTAAGCACTTCCAATAGTAAGTAACGCTAAAATATTATTTTCTATTACTTGTAAAGCCCAAAGCAAACCGCTGTTTTGCTTAAAAGCAATAGGAGCAATAATAAAATTACTTTTAGTTTCAAGATAAAAATCACAAATTGTTTGCAACCATATTTTAGAACTTGTAAAGGTATCAGCATCGCGCAGAACTATTAAGTCAGTATTACAAGAGTTTACCGCACTTGTTATACTATGTTTTTTTCCAATTTGTTTTGTGTTTGTAATAATTCTATAATTCAAATTCGAATTTTTAAGTATTCTTTCTGCAACATTTACCGTACCATCAGAACTAGCATCATTAACAATAATAATGGATATGTTTTCTTTTTTGTAATCTTGTTCAATTAGTGAGATTAAGCAGGCCGGTAAATTTTTTTCTTCGTTTCGGGCACAGATAATTATAGTAATGGGAATTGAGTTTGAACTTGCAAATGAATAAAAATACGGATGTTTATAAAAACCAACAAGATAATATAGAAAAAGAGTAGCATATAAAATAGTAACGACTATAATTATAAAATCTAACACTAGCATTTTAGTTTTTCGAAAATTTGAAATTAAACTTTTGGTTAATTAAAATTAGGTATCCCGCAATACTTGGTAAAACAATATTTAAAAGCCAAATTAAGATACCGCTTAATACCATTTCTAAATTGCTTAAACCACAATTGCTAAATACTATTAGGGCTATAGATGCTCTAATTGCAGGTTCTATAAAACTTATCATTGGAATAATAGTCGTAATTAAAAAATACATGGCAATTCCAACAACTAAATTAACTGAAAAATCAATCGCTGAGATTGCAAAAATAACTAGTAAAAATTGTGCGATAAATACAAAATAACGTAATATTGAGTAGCCGAATAAAAGCGAGATCAGTTTTCTTGAAAGGGAAAATTCAAAATGTTCGTTTGTTTTATTAATTTTTTTTGTAACAAACTTTAGCAACCATTTTATTTTAACCAACGAAATAACAAATGCTATAAATACAATAACAGCAAGGCTTAGCGTAACATAAACTATAATTTTGTTTTGCGAAAAAGTACCCAAACTTATTAGAATCGAAGCGCTTCCGGCAAGTATGGTTATGCATAATTGAAACATGCCATTTACAAAATGCAGAACGGTAATTTTACTTCTATTTTGTTGCTGAAAAAAGAAAATTTTGGCAACAAATTCTGTCGCTCTACCTGGCGCTAAGTTTCCCAAGCAAATTCCAGACAATATACTTTTGTATGCCGTTGTAAAACTAATCTCTTCTATTTGCTCTGTAATTTTTTTCCACTTTAGTGCTTCCATCCCCCAATTTATGGGAATTAAAAGCGCCGCAAGAACAAGTAATAGAATATTACTTGGATGTAAAAATGTGTTCGCTAAAATAGAGAGATTTTCTACTGTAAAATCTTTTTGTAGTTTGTACCCAATTACTCCTAAACAAAGTAAACCAAGCAAGAGTTTTAAAGCTATTGAAAGTATTTTTTTATTGCCTAACAAATTCGTTAAATTTACACTAATTATGCCACTTAACGATAGAATTATTTTAGGAATAGACCCTGGAACGGTGATAATGGGATATGGCATTATACATATTGAAAGTAATATTGTAAAACCTATAGGCATTGGTGTTATTAAGCTTGATAAATATGAAGAACACGCGGATAGGTTAAAAAAGATATTTGAACGTACAGTTGGAATAATAGAAGAGTTTAAACCAGATGAACTAGCAATTGAAGCCCCCTTTTTTGGAAAAAATGTTCAATCCATGCTTAAATTAGGAAGAGCTCAAGGCGTGGCAATTGCGGCAGCTTTGAGTAAAAATATACCAATTACAGAGTATTCTCCTAAAAAAATTAAAATGAGTATTACCGGTAATGGTAATGCAAGTAAAGAACAAGTTGCCGCCATGCTACAACAAATTTTAGGTATTAAAAAAGAACAAGAGTATTTAGATGCTACAGATGCCTTGGGCGCTGCATTGTGCCATTTCTATCAAAACAAAAACCCACAAGCCGGACAAAAATCATACACAGGCTGGAAGGCATTTTTAGCAGATAATCCTAAAAGGAAGGGTTAAGGTATTTTTAATTTCAAATAATACGTAAAATCTTGCACTTAATAAACAAGTCCCTTCGTCTTATAGAACACTCCATTTTTATCTTTTTAATCAGTGCACCTTTGATTAAAATTTTAATAAAAATGAAAAAGTTAAATGGTATTTGTGTTTTGCTAATTAGTGTTATAACATTTTTTGTTATTCAAGCATGTTCTCAATTTCGTCCAAAAGTTAAAGATATCAATCCAGCTTTTGGGCAATACATTTCTGGCTATACATCAGGCATGGTTAGCCGAAAAACCACAATCAGAATAGAATTAACTAACAGTTTTACTTTTGCAAGTACTAAAAAAAATGGTGTTGCACAAACTACATTAGCAATAAATGCAATCTTACCAGATTCCAATTTGGTAAAAGATATTTTTTCGTTTAGCCCTTCAATTAAAGGAAGAACAATTTGGGTAAGTGATAGGGTTATAGAATTTATTCCTGATAATCCATTAGCCATTAATCAGTTTTATCAAGCTGAGTTTAAACTTGATGAACTTTTAGATGTGAGCAGCGAATTTGAAACGTTTCATTTTCAATTCTCCACTTTCCCTCAAAATTTATTTGTTACAACAGATGGTTTAAGGGCTTACGATGAATACAATATTGAGTGGCAAAAAATTTCTGGAAAAATTACTACATCCGATTATGAAGACACCGCAGCAATAAGAAAAACTATTACCGCTAAACAAGATGGAAAACTATTGCCTATAGATTTAGCTTTTAGTTATACAGCCAACGAATACTATTTTCAAATTGATAGTATTGAGCGTAGAACCAGAGCAGGTAAAGTGACCGTTTCGTGGGATGGCGCGTTAATTAATGCACAGCAGAAAGGAAGTAAAGAAATAATAGTACCTGGTTTAGGCGATTTCTCTGTAACAGAGGCTAAAGTAATCGATAACGAAGACCAACATATAGAAATAACACTTAGCGATCCGATTTATTACAATCAAAATTTAAAAGGAATTATAGCACTTGCTGGTATTGATAATTTAACCTATGCTATAGAGGCCAATATTGTAAAAGTATTTTTACCAAACCGAATTGTAGGTGTAAAAGAACTTAATGTAAACACCGGAATTAAAAATTTTAAAGGTTATAAAATGAATAACGCATTTATTACTGTACTTGAGTTTCAAGAGCCTCGCCCATTGGTGCGTATTAAAGGTAACGGTTGTATTCTGCCAAATTCAAATGGTTTAATTTTTCCTTTTGAAGCAATTAGTTTAAAAGCTGTAGATGTTCGCATTGTTAAAATTTATGAAAACAATGTTCACCAATTTTTGCAAGTAAACGATTTGAACGGAGAGTCGGGTTTGGCGCGAGTTGGAAAAGTAATTACAGAAAAGAAAATTGATTTAAACACAGATAAAAGAATAAATTTAAAACAATGGAATACACATGTAATAGATTTAGGAAAATTAATAACCCCCGACCCAGGTTCAATTTATAGAGTAAGTATTAAGTACAATAAATCGTATGCACTATGTGATTGTGACACAACAGAAAATACTTCTAGTAACGAAACTGGTTTGTTAAGTAGTTTGCGAGATTCTTGGAACGAAGACGATTGGCACAGCTATAGTTTTGAAAACGGATATGATACCTGGGATTATTCTGATAATTACGAACCATGCAATGAAAATTATTATTATGGGAAAGCGGTTAGCAGAAATATTTTAGCGTCAGATATTGGTTTAATTTACAAATTGGATGATAATAAAACCGCACATGCATTTGCAACAAATATGGTTACAGCAAAACCATTAGCAGGAACAGTGATTGAATATTACGACTACACAAAACAACTAATTGGTTCTGGGACTTGCGATGCAAGCGGTATGTTAGCCGTGCAGCTAAAGCGGAAACCGTTTTTAATGCTTGCAAAATATGGCAAACAGCGTGGCTATTTAAAATTACAAGATGGCGAGGCAAACTCGTTAAGCAAATTTGATGTTGATGGAGAGGTTGTACAAAAAGGCATTAAAGGTTTTATATATGGCGAACGGGGCGTTTGGCGTCCAGGTGATTCTTTATACCTTAATTTTATTTTGGAAGATAAAGAAAATGGTTTACCACAAAATCACCCTGTAAAATTTGAATTACAAGATCCTAACGGACAAATAATTTATCAAACTACAAAAACTAATCACGTAAATAGAACATACAGTTTTAGAATTTCTACTTCTACCGAAGCTATTACAGGAAATTACAACGCAACAGTAAAAGTTGGTAACCGAACTTTTTCTGAAAACATTAAAATAGAAACAATAAAACCTAATCGCTTAAAAATAAATTTAAATTTTGGTGATAATGTATTAGCTGACACTACCGCCAAACTGCAGGTAAAATGGCTGCATGGCGCAATAGCAAAAAATTTACACGCCTTAGTTAACGTTTCTGTTAATCAAACTAAAACAACTTTCGTAAGTTATTCTGACTATGTATTTGATTCACCACTTAGAAATTATTATTCTGATGCTGATTATGTGTTTGATGGAAATTTAAATGATAAAGGTGAGGCAACTATCAAAACGTCTTTATCAAAAAAAATTGCAGCACCAGGTATGTTAAGAGCAACATACATTACAAAAGTATTTGAAGAGGGCGGAGATTTTAGTATTGATAGATTTACCACAAAATACTCTCCTTATAACACTTATGTTGGTTTGCATGTACCAAAAAATAAAGGTTATGATGAAGCGCTTGAAACCGGTGTAAATTACAAATTTGATGTAGCAACAGTAAATCGATTAGGAAAACCCGCACAAGCAAAAAAATTGCAGATAAAAATTTATAAAATGGAATGGCGTTGGTGGTACGAAAAGGGAAGTGAAGAGCTTTCAAGCTATATTTCTCGTTCAAGCACCATCGTATTAAAAGACACGCTTTTAAAATCAATTGATGGTAAAGCAACTTTCAATTTTAAAGTAAATTATCCTGAGTATGGTCGTTATTTAATTACGGCAACAGATTTGGAAGGTGGTCACCAAACAGGACAAGTTATTTATATAGACTGGCCATACTGGAATCGTGCCAATAGAAGTGAAAATGAAAACGCATCAATGCTTAATTTTTCATGCGATAAAGAAAAATACAGTACTGGTGAAAACGTAAAACTTTCCTTCCCTTCTCCATCAGAAGGATTGGCGCTAGTAAGCATAGAATCTGTTACCAAAGTGATTAAGAAATTTTGGATTCCTACCAAGAAAGGAGAAACTACCTATCAATTCCCAGTTACAGCAGATATGACTCCCAATGCCTATGTGCATGTTACCTTAATGCAACCCCATGCCAATACAAAAAACGATTTACCTATTCGCATGTATGGTTTAGTGCCTATAAGCGTTGATAATCCTGCAACTCATTTATTCCCTGAAATAAAAATGAATGATGTGATAAAACCAGAAAGTATAACGCATATAAAAATAAAAGAAAAAACAGGTAAAAAAATGACTTATACTGTTGCAATGGTTGATGAAGGGTTATTAGACTTAACACGCTATAAAACACCGCAACCACACACTACATTTTATGCCAAAGAAGCATTAGGCGTAAAAACGTGGGACATGTTTAATTCGGTTATTGGAGCGTTTGCAGGCAAACTAGATAAATTAATAAGCATTGGCGGAGATGGTGATGGTGCTGGCGGGAAAGGGATTAAAGCAAATAGATTTAATCCAATGGTTAAATTTATGGGACCTTTTGTTTTAGAAGCTGGTTCAGAAAATGAACATAAAATCGAAATTCCAAATTATGTGGGTTCGGTAAGAGTAATGGTAGTTGCAAATTACAACGGCGCGTATGGTAGTTCTGAAAAAGCTGTTGCTGTTAGAAAACCTTTAATGGTGCTTGCTACACTACCTCGCGTGTTGGGACCAAAAGAAACCGTGAGCCTACCTGTAACTATTTTCGCAATGGAAAAACACGTGAAAGATGTAAAAGTAAATATTGAAGTAAATAATTTATTGTTGCCAGAAGGTGCTATTGAGCAAACTATTCATTTTAGTGAAGTTGGCGATGAGGTTATAAACTTTAAATTAAATGTTGCCGAAAAAACTGGCATAGCAAAAGTAAAGGTTACTGCAATTAGCGGAAAAGAAAAAGCAACACAAGAAATAGAATTAGATGTAAGGACTGCAAACCCAAAAGTTGTAGAAGGTTTTGAAACAGTTGTTGAATCAGGCAATACATGGGATGCGGCTGTTGCTTTGAAAGGGGTTTATGGAACAAACAAAGTAACATTAGAGCTTTCAAGTATACCAGCATTGGGATTAGAAAAACGATTGGATTATTTAATTCAATACCCACATGGTTGTATTGAACAAACAATATCATCAATTTTTCCGCAACTATTTGTAATTAATTTAATGGAGTTAAACGCAGAGCAAAAGAAAAAAATTAATGCGCATGTTAAAGCAGGATTAAAACGTTTACAGTTGTTTCAAACAGCTAATGGTGGCTTTTCTTATTGGCCAGGTGAAGCTTACGAAAGTGATTGGGGCAGTAACTATGCAGGACATTTTATGATTGAGGCAGAAAAAGCGGGTTTTAGTTTGCCTGTGAATATGAAAAGCAAATGGATTAATTACCAACAAAGTCAAGCAAAAAATTGGTCAATGTCTAACACAACTTATTCTCATCCTCATGGTTCTGAGTCTAATCAACTCATTCAAGCATATAGGCTGTATGTGTTGGCGCTTAGTGGTAATGCAGAATTGGGAGCAATGAACAGATTGCGTGAAGAAAAAAATGTAGCCCTAGCCGCCAAATGGCGATTAGCAGCAGCTTATGAACTAATTGGTCAGCACGAGGTAGCCTTGCAATTAATAAAAGGCTTACCTATTAAAGTTAATCCTTATAAAGAATTAACATGTGCTTATGGTTCTGAAAGAAGGGATGCCGCAATGATTTTGGAAACATTGAGTTTATTAAATGAAAATTTTAAAGCAAATGAAATTGCAAAAGAAGTAACCTTGAACTTAAATTCTGATAAATGGATGAGTACACAAGAAACTGCTTACTCCTTATTGGCTATGTGTGTGTATGCAGGTGTGAAGAATACCACTACGGAGTTAAATTTTTCTTATTCATTAAATGGCGGTGCTGAAACAAACAAAAGTGCGAATAGTAGAATTAGTCAAGTTAAATTTTCTGATGCGGAAATAAATAAAACGGCTACAATCAAGTTTAAAAACACTGGGAAATCGAAATTATATGCAAAACTACTTGTTGAGGGTGTTCCGTTAATAGATGATAAATCAAGTAGCGCAAATAATTTAAAAATGGAGGTCGTTTACAAGAATATGAAAGGCCAAGTAATACAACCAGATAAAATTATTCAAGGCACCGATTTTATGGCAGTAGTAACTATTTCAAACCTAGGCACAAAAGGTAATTTACATGAAATGGCCTTGAATCAAATTTTTCCGAGTGGTTGGGAGATTCATAACAGTAGAATGGATGATAACGGTACAGCGAGCATGGCAAGGTATGAGGATATAAGGGATGATAGAGTTTTCAGTTATTATGAATTAAGTAAAAATACCAGCAAAACATTTGTTGTAAAATTAAATGCAACATACTTAGGAAAATTTTATTTACCAACAGTATACAGCGAAGCCATGTATGATAATTTAATTAATGCTAAAGTGCCAGGCAGATGGGTAGAGGTGGTGAAGGAGGATGTAACCGTTGCAAAGAAGTAGTTAAAAAGAATTTTGGAAAGGAGGTGTATAATTTATGAGTAAAGTAAATCAAAATAGTAGAGGAGATAATAGTCAACGTTCTATTGTAAAGAATCCCAATAATAATGACTATAAACTGAACAACGATAAGAGATCAGTTCAATTAAATAACACTAAAGCAACTTCAAAAAAAGGAAAGTAGTTAAACCACTAAAGAGGGGGCGCAAGTCCTATCTGCATTTAGTTCAATGCAAATGAAAAAAAGAATAAAAATAGTTGTTATACTAGTAAGCCTTGTGGCGCTTTCTTATGGCGTTTTTAAATTTGTTACCAACATCAATCCAAACCCAAAACATTTTGTTGGTGAAAAATTAGATAGCTTGCATGGTGTTTATGTTTTTTACAATGGTGGTATTGGAAATGTTGAAGGACGTAACCTTGCTGCAGATGGCTACAATTTAGGTTTGAGGTATCAATGTGTGGAATTTGTTAAACGTTATTACTACCAACATTTCAACCATAAAATGCCTGACACTTATGGTAATGCAAAAGATTTTTTCGATACCAATGTTTTAGATGGAAAGCTAAACACGAAGCGTGATTTAATTCAGTTTACAAATCCTAGTATAACACAACCACAAATAGGCGATTTGCTTATCATGGCTGGAAATGGAGGAAATCCATACGGACACGTAGCAATTATTTCTGAAGTTAATTCTAGTTCTATAGAAATAATTCAACAAAACCCAGGCCCATATGCCGATTCAAGAGCTACGTTTTCGTTAAGTAAAAATAACATTACTTTTTTGATTGAAAGCGATAGAATATTGGGATGGCTTAGAATGAAGTAGAATTAATTTTTTACAACTCCTCTAACATTTTAATTACCTCAGGTCGTTTTCTTGTAGATACGGGAACAGTGCTTCCATCGGTCATGCTTATATAGCCGCCATCTGTTTTTACAAATTCTTTAATGTATTTTGTATTTACTAAATGCGATTGATGTACTCTGTAAAACCCTTGTTCACTCAATAAATCTTCAAATTCTTTTAGTGTTTTTGTAACCAACATTTTTTTACCATTCGTAAAAAAGAATTCAGTATAATTTACATTGCTTTCGCAACGAATAATATCGCTTATGTTTACAATATGTATTTTGTCTTGCGAATGTAGCGCCAAACGTTGATGCGCTTTATGTGTATTTTTTAAAGTTTCGTTTAGTAATTTATAGTTTGCATTTTCGTTTGGTCTTTGTAACTTAAATTTTTCTAAAGCGCTTACTAATTCGTCTGGGTCTACCGGTTTTAATAAGTAGTCTATTGCAGCATAACGAAAAGCTTTAATGGCATGCGCATCAGAAGCAGTTATAAAAATTATTTTAAAATTAATTTCACCTAAAATGTCTAGTAAATCAAAGCCACTCCCATCTTGCATTTGTATATCTAAAAACAAAATATCTGGTTTTGTGGTTTTTAAAAGTTTCGCGCCTTCTACTACACCGTTAGCTTCACCAATTATTGTAATATCTGGAGCGTAAACATTCAAATCTTTTTTTAAGGTTATGCGTGCTTGTTCTATATCGTCTATTATAATTGCTTTAATCATATACTTGTTTTTTATCCTAACGGAATTCTAATTATCACTTTCGTTCCTGTTGCATGATTTTCTTCGTCATACAAATCTACTATTTCAAGCGAATTGGTAAAAGCACTACTTTGCATTAAATCTAATCGTTCTTGGGTAACAATTAAAGCAGTAGATTGGTGGTAAGTTTCTTTACTCTTTTCATTTAGTTCACTCGCTTTTTTTCTGCCAATTCCATTATCAAGTACAACACATTCTAATACGTCATTTTCTTCCATAAAACTTATATGTATGCACCCTCTTTTTTTGTTGTCATACTTTAAACCGTGTTTAATCGCATTTTCTATGAAGGGTTGCAACAACATTGGCGGAACTTTTATGTAGTCCTTTTCAATTTTATTATCAACTGTTATTTGATAATCAAACCTATCACCATTACAAAATTTTTCAATGAGTAAATAATTTTCTAAAGTATTTATTTCTTCTTCTAAAGTAATACTACTTTGCCTTGAATTATCCAGTATTTGGCGCATTAACCTAGAAAACTTAGCTAAATAATATCTGGCTTTTTGCTCATTATCTGTTCCAATTTGCGATTGTATTGAGTTTAATGCATTAAAAATAAAATGAGGATTCATTTGCAAGCGCAATGCTTTTTGTTCGAGTTCTAGTACTTCTTTTTCGAGCAATGTTTTTTTCTGAGCTTCAGCAGCCTTTGATTTAACAAGATTCACACGCCACTTAAAGATGAAAATCACTAAGGCTATACTAGCTAGTGCAACAAGAAGAATAAACCACCACCTTAACCAATACGGTGGAGCAATGTAAAATTTAATAGTTGCAGGATTTTTATTCCAAACGCCATCTTCGTTACATGCTTTTACTTTAAATACATAATTGCCATAACTTAAATTTGGATACGAAAAAGTATGCTGCGTTGAAACTGGCGACCAGTCTTTATCAAATCCTTCAAGCATCCATTGGTATTTTACTGCGTAGGGATTACTAAAATTTATTGAAATAAAATCGAAGGTTAAATGATTTTGATTGTAGGGAAGATTAAGGTTAGAAACCTTATTCCAATCACCAATAAAATTTTTATAACTTGTATTTGAAATTGGTTCGTAAAACAACTTCACATTAGTAATACTTGTAATTGGCTCGTTTAAATTTAATACGGTGTTTGCTGGATTATACTTAATTAAACCGTTTATGGTGCCAAACCAAATACTACCATCCTCATCTTTAAAAACAGCATTTTGACAAGTTTCAATTCCTGTAAATCCTTCACCTTTGCCGTAATGTTTAATTTCTTTAATAGTCGATTCTTTATCCAAAAATAAATGGTCCAAGCCCGTTTCGCTTCCAGCTAAAATGTTTCCATTGTTATCTTTACTAATTAAATAGATATTGGATGAGGTTAATCCTTTCGTGTGATTGTAGTTTTTTATTTTTAATTCGTTATTCAGTTCTATGCAGGCTAATCCTTCGCCAGCTGTGCCCACCCATAAATTTCCATTATTGTCGTTTTCTAAACATTTAATGTTGTTCGAGGGCAATCCCTCTCTTTTGGTAAAAGATTTATCCAGAAGCCTATTTTTAATAATTCTTCCAATTCCTTCTGTTTCTGTGCCATACCATAAGCCGTGCTTATTATCTTGCAATAAACATGTAATCCTATTTGATAGTAAACCATCCTTAACTGTATAATTAATTAAGTTAATTTTTTCATTATTAAATGTTAGTTTGTAAATGCCAGAGCCAGCGGTAGCAACCCATAAATTTTCATTTTCATCTGTTGTCATTGCTCTTATATATTTTTTATCAAGCCCTTCAACTTTTTTAAATTCAAAACCATTATAAGAAAATAATCCTTCACCATCTGCACCAAAATATAACGTCCCATCTTTACTTTGCGCAATGGCTTTTATTTTAGCATTAATAAAGCCATTTGTGGCATTGTAGTTATAAAACTTAGAGCTGTCGTAAAGTGAAATTCCTTTATCTGCAGTTCCAATCCATAAGCGTTTATTATTATCTCTAAAAACACTGTAAACAAAATTTCCTGCCATGCCTGATGATTTATCAAACACTGTGAATTGTTTTCCAAAATAATTGCAAATACCACCGCCCGATGTACCAAACCAGTAATTACCACTTTTGTCTTTTATGGCGCACCTTACATGGTTGTTACTCAATCCTTCCTGTTCAGTTAACCAAGTAAATAGTTTAGTACGTGTATTATACTGAGCAACACCACTATTCAAGGTAGTTAACCAAACATTATCATTATCCATACAAAAGTTCAAAACCGTTTGTTTGTATAACTCTTGCTTTAAATCTATTCTGTAAAATTTTTTGTGATTAAACAGGTAGGCACCATCACCATAAGTGCCAATCCAAATAGTACCATTTAAATCCTGACTAATACAAGTAACGGAGTTGTTATTAAAGCCATCTTCTTTAGTAAATTTTTTTAATGAAAATTGACTATTGATTTCTGAAATTTTACCAAGTCCTTCTGAACTACCAAACCAAATAACTCCATCATTATCGGCAAAAATTGAAAGAACTGAAATTTTTCTATAGTTTAACTCATCAGTTACGTAATGTATTCCTTTTTCATCAATCATTACAACTCCCATATTAGTAGCTAGCCATTTTCTATTTTTTTTATCAATAGATATTCCATAAATAGTAACTTGGTCATTAATAGTTTTTAAGTTTATTTTTTTAAACGTTATTCCATTATAAACTGATACGCCGTTGTTTGTACCAATCCATAAATTATGATTTAAATCTTCTTGAATAGAAAAAATGTAATTATTCGTAAGACCATCTTTTACAGTAAATGTTTTAAACTCTATGCCATCGTATCTTGTAATACCACCACCTCTGGTACCTAACCATAAATAGCCTCGGGAATCTTGCAACAATGAATAAACTTGCGATTGGGCCACACCGTCTTTTACAGAATAGTTGTGAAAGTTGTACTGTTGACCTAAAAATGGTTGAGACAAAATAAGTAGCAAAAAAACAATACTGTTTTTAAAAATTAAATTCTTTTTCTCCAATACAATACAGGTAAATTTTACTGTTAAGAATAGATTTGCCAACGGTGGAACTAACAAGCTTAACACAACATTTGTTAAAAAATTCCTTATAGAATTGGGAATAAACATTTAATCAAATATAGAAAACACTTTCAATTAAATTAACAGCGAATAATAAAAGCCTCAAATTTTCTTTAAACCTAAGAGTAATTTTGAACATGATTAGTAAAAAGCAATGTTACCACAATTAGAAGTATTAAGAAGTTCGACTACGTTTTTAGTTTACAAAAGAGTTAAGGGATTTTTGTTTTACATATTTACAGTGCTTAAATATTGGAAGAAGCGCATACTACTAGTTGGCTTTACGATTTTTATAATATGGTATATTAATTGCTTACCAAGCGTGTTGTTTAATTGTCCTTATTCAACTGTATTGTTTGATGGGAATGGAAATTTGTTAGGTGCTAAAATTGCTAAAGACGGGCAATGGAGATTTAAAGCCGAGAAAACTATTCCAGAAAAAATGGAAAAATGTTTAATTGAATTTGAGGATAGGAATTTTTATAAACATTATGGTATCAGTGCAAAAGGTATTGGAAGAGCTATTTACCAAAACATTAAAAGTAAGAAGGTGGTAAGTGGCGGAAGCACATTAACCATGCAAGTTGCAAGAATGATGCGTAAAAATCCACCACGTACAGTTGCTGAAAAAATTATTGAAATGATAATTGCTACAAGGTTAGAAATAAGGTATAGCAAAAAGGAATTATTAAAAAATTATTTAGCTAACGCTCCTTTCGGAAATAACGTAGTTGGCATGGAAGCTGCTGCTTGGCGTTATTTTGGTAGAAAGCCAGAGCAATTAAGTTGGGCGGAAAGCGCTATGTTGGCAGTATTGCCTAATGCCCCGGGACTAATTTATCCTGGAAGAAATCACCAACGATTATTAGAAAAGCGTAACCGATTATTAAAACGTTTATTCGAAGCCAAACAGTTTGATAAAACAACATATAACCTATCTCTGCAAGAACCCTTGCCTAATAAACCATTACCACTACCTCAATTCGCGCCACATTTGCTCAATAAATTTATAAAAGATGGCTACGAAGGAAAAACAATTTATTCAAGTATTGATTATAATCTACAATTAAAAGCAATTGAGTTGATAAACGCGCACAGTTTAATACTTCAGCAAAACAAAATTTACAATGGAGCATTACTAATAACATCCGTTAAAACAGGAAAAATTTTAGCGTATGTTGGTAATACAAATTTAATAGATGCAGAACAAGGTTGTGCTGTAGATTGCATACAGGCTGCAAGAAGTACTGGAAGTATTTTAAAGCCATTTCTATTTGAAAAATGTTTAGAAGACGGTTTAATAACACCAACAACTCTGCTTCCTGATATTCCTACTCAGTATGGAAGTTTTTCTCCAAAAAATTTTACTAAACAATACGATGGCGCAATACCCGCAAATAAGGCCTTGGCGCGAAGTTTAAATATTCCTATGGTACGGTTATTAAATGAATATGGTTTAGAGAAATTTCACCGAGAGTTAAAATTAATGGGATTAACCACATTGAAGCGAAATGCCAAACATTACGGTTTATCTTTAATATTGGGAGGTGCAGAGGCAAAGCTATGGGATTTGAATTTGGCGTACACACAAATGGCGCAGCAGTTGAAGTATAATGCCACAAAAAAAATAACTTTTCTCAAAGATGAAACGGATAAAAAAACGAAAACGCAAGTAATTAAAATGGATGAAGGCTGCATTTACGCAACGTTTGAGGCTATGGTGGATGCCAACCGACCCGATGAAGATGGTAATTGGCGCGCCTTTTCGTCGCAACAAAAAATTGCATGGAAAACAGGAACAAGTTTTGGATACAGAGATGCATGGGCTATTGGAGTAACTCCAGATTACGTAGTATCTATATGGGTTGGAAACGCAGACGGAGAAGGCAGACCTGGTCTAACTGGTTTAAACGCTGCGGCACCATTATTGTTTGATGTGTTTTCAAAATTGCCAACAACGGTTAATTGGTTTACAAAGCCAACAGATGAATTAGAAAAAGTTGCCATTTGCAGAGAGAGCGGTCATAGGGCATCATCTTTGTGTAATAATAGTGATATGATGCAAATTCCTAAACCATGTTTAAATACAATAGCTTGTCCTTACCATCAATTAGTTCATTTGAATGTGAGCAGAACTCACAGGGTAGATAGCGAGTGTGAGACAATTTTTAACATGCGCCACGAAGCTTGGTTTGTATTACCACCTTTAATTGAAAAGTATTATAAATTTAATCATCCAAACTACAAAGAGTTACCAAGTTATAAGTTAGAATGCATGGTTAAACTAGCAGATAAAGCAATGGCCTTGCTATATCCAAAACCCAATAGTAAAATTTATGTACCTATAGAAATTGATGGAAAAATAGGAAGAACAATTTTTGAGGCAACACACCGCAACTTAAACTCTAGTATCTATTGGCATTTAGATGATGCTTACATTGGCGAAACGAAGGAGATACATCAATTAGCCTTAAATCCTAGTGTTGGTAAACATAAATTACTACTTGTGGATGAAAACGGCATAAGCATACAACTGAAATTTGAAATATTAGGAAAAGATTTAGGTTTGTAATTGATTAAAGATTTTGTGTCTTCTGCCAAACAGGAATTTAAAGGTTCCTGTTTTTTAAACCTTGGCTGAACTGAGGCCCTCGAAGGTGGCTGAGGCTCTCGAAGGTGGCTGAGGCTCTCGAAGCCACCTAAAACCCAAGCATAAATCCTACTTGTATAATAGGATTCCTATAAATACTTAATTGATTTGGAATAAAATTATAGAGAATTGTTACTGAACTGCCGAAATTATCCCCAAATCGTTGCATATAACCCCCGCCACCCATCAAATATGGTACCCATGTTCGCTCATTTATATTTGTAGAACTAAAAATGTTTTGTTGATTTAACAACTCTCCCTGAGCTTGTAGAAAGAAAGATTGACCAAACATATAACGTGCAAAACTAAAAGGGCCATAAATACTTTGTCTATATACACTACTTCCTATGCGCTGACTAATATATGTGAAGTTTCCTCCAAAGCCTACTGCAAGTTTGTCTGTTACCCTATACCCTAAATGAGGATTACCAGTAGCGTAAAACGTATTATTAAAAAAACCAGGCATTACCATTCCACCAAAAAAGAATTTTTTTCTCCACTCTGTATTTCTGGGCTTTTCTTTAATTTTTTCTTTTACTTTCGATGTATCTCCAGTATAAACTTCATCTACCTGAGCATTAACAAAGATACTTAATAATAGAAAAAGTAATAGAACGTGTAATTTATACATTGCTTATATTTGTAAAACAAATTTACAAAATATGTTGGTTATTATTACAGGCGCATCTAAAGGAATTGGCTATGAACTCACTAAATTATTTATGCAACAGCCTAATTATGCTGTTATGGGAATTGCACGTAATTGTGATTCGTTAATTAAACTTAATAAAAACAAGGCATATTCTAATTTACTTCCAATACAGGCAGATATTACAAAAGAACAAGATATTCTAAAAATATACAAGCAAGTTAAATTGCTAAACTTACCAGTGGTATCGCTTGTAAATAATGCAGGCCAAATTGTAAATAAATCTTTCGAAAAGATTTCTAAAAAAGAGTTGCACAACGTTTATTCTACTAATGTGTTTGCTCCGTTTATTTTGGTTCAAAAACTTTTGCCTTTTTTAGGAAAAAAAGTTCGTACACATGTTGTGAATATAAGCAGCATGGGCGGTTTTCAAGGTAGCTCAAAATTTTCAGGATTAAGCGCTTATAGCAGTAGTAAAGCTGCCTTGAGTGGGCTAACGGAATGCTTAGCAGAAGAGTTTAAAAGTAAAAATATTGCAGTTAATTGTTTAGCAATTGGTGCGGTGCAAACCCAAATGCTCAGCAAGGCATTTCCGGGCTATCAAGCACCCTTAACGCCAACTCAAATGGCGAGTTATATTTTTGAATTTACAATAAATGGACATAATTATTTTAACGGTAAAATTTTACCAGTATCTTTATCGACCCCATAATTTAAAAAAATGAAAAATTATTTATTTCTTTTCGTAAGTATTCTTTCTCTTAATTCAATTGCGCAAAAAAAATTTAAAGTTGAGTTAGAATTCAAATACAAACAACCCTATTGTGGAGCAGCAAAACCAAATGCGCAACAAATAGCAGAAGCTGAAATAGAGCGCCCGCTAGACAAACAAACATTTTATGTTTATCTAAATAATATTTGTGTTGATACTTTGCTTACCAACGATAGTGGCAGAGTAGTCATAAAATATTTACCGGGTGTTTATAATTTATTTGAGCCTTGGAAAATTTTGAAAAAAACACCTGATGGCTCACCTGTTACCGATTTTCATAAACCGTGTTTGGCAAAAGAGTGGGCCAAACCGAATTACGAACTCACCATTAAAGAAGACGATTTTAATTTAAAGTATTTTGAAATTAGTGCAAGTCGTTGTTCAAACCAATTGGCATGTTTAAAGGTGCGCCATTTGCCTTCACTTATAAAACGAAAGTAATATGTTATCAAAAAAATATTTACTTTTCGTTTTTATTTTTTTAAAATGTTACGCTTTTGCCCAAACAACAATTACCCAAACCATAAAAGGAGTGGTGCTTGATAAGCAAAGCCAAACACCACTGCCAGGAGTTATCGTACAGGTTTTAAATTCATCTCCATTACTTGGCGCTAGCACTAACGACAAAGGGGAATTTAAAATTATGAATGTTCCTATTGGCAGATGGCAATTAAAATTTCAAGCAATTAGTTACAAAGAAAAATATATTACAGTTATTTTAAATTCAGGTAAAGAAAGTATAAGTGTAATTGAACTTGAGGAGAGCGTAATACAAGGGCAAGAAGTTGTTGTAGTTGCGGAGCAAGATAAAACTAAAACAAACAACAAAATGAGCACCGTTAGCTCGCGCGTATTTAGTGCAGAAGAGGCCGCACGCTATGCTGGTAGTAGAAATGATCCTGCGCGAATGGCAGCAAATTTTGCTGGTGTAAGTGGTGCTAACGATAGTAGAAATGATATTGTAATTAGAGGAAATTCGCCCATTGGTATATTATGGCGCTTAAATGGACTAGATATTCCTAATCCAAATCACTTTGGAAATGCAGGTAGTACAGGCGGACCAATAAGTATTTTAAATAACAACACGCTTGATAATAGCGATTTTATGAGTGGAGCATTTGCTTCCGATTACGGAAATGCAACCTCGGGCGTATTTGATTTACGCATGCGACAAGGCAATAACGAGAAGTTCGAATTTATGAGTCAGGTTGGTTTTAATGGTTTTGAGCTGGGAGCAGAAGGGCCGTTAAGTAAAAAGAAGAACGCTTCATTTATGGTAAATTATCGCTATTCTACATTGTCAATTTTTAATGCTTTAAATATTGATTTTGGCACTGGAGACGCAATACCACAATATCAAGACGTAACTTTTAAAACAGATTTTAGTACCGAAAAATTTGGGAAATTTTCTTTTTGGGGAATTGGTGGACTGAGCTATGTTGCTCTCTTGGAAAGCGATAAAAAAGGCGATCAAGCACTTTACGGCTATAGCGCACGCGATACGTATTTCCGCTCAAACGTAGGCGCTACAGGAGTTTCACACACCCTGCTTTTTAAAAACAATTCTTATTTAAAAACAAATTTTGGTGTAAATGGCAATTACAATAAAATTATTACTGATAGAATTGATACGGCTTTTAAAACACCAAAAAATTTGAAACCTGAATACAGGCAAACAACTCAAACAATAAAATATTCTTTCAACACAACCTATAATAAAAAATTTAATGCCCGTAATTTTTTAAATACAGGCGTGTATGCCGATTTCTTTAACACACTTTTTGTTGACAGTGTTGATGACTTTTTTGGTGTAAACACATTTGTTACTCTGCGTAATTTTAAGGGCGAGGCTGCGCTGCTAAGAGGCTTTGTACAATGGCAACATAAATTTTCAGATAAACTATCTTTAAATACTGGCATAAGTAATCAGTTTTTTCAGCTAAATAATAGCAATGCCGTTGAGCCACGTTTAGGATTAAAATACAGCATTAATCAAAAACAAAGTATAAGTTTAGGTGGGGGTTTGCACTCGCAGCTGCAGCCAATGTATGTTTATTTTGCTAGCGAAACTAAAAATGGAATAAGAACAGAAACGAATAGAGGTCTTGATTTTACAAGAGCAGCGCATGCTGTGCTTGCTTACGATAATAATTTTTCTTCTAACTTTAGAATTAAGAGTGAACTCTATTACCAGTACATTTACAATGCGCCAGTAAAAAATACGCCTAACTATTTTTCAGCATTAAATTTAGGGGCAGATTTTGAAAGCCCGAATGTAAATTATTTGGTGAGCACGGGCACAGGGTATAATTACGGATTAGAATTAACCTTAGAAAAATTTTACAGCAAAGGATTTTATTTTTTAATTACAAGCAGTTTATTTGAAAGTAAATACAAAGGCAGCGACGGCGTATTAAGAAACACAGCCTTTAATGGCAACTATGTATTTAACGCATTAGGAGGAAAAGAATTTAAATTAAGTCAGAAATTATGCATTAGTTTAGATGTTAGAGGAACGTATGCAGGTGGAAAACGTTATGTGCCAATAGATTTAGAGGCCAGCATAGCAGCAAATGAAGAGAGAAGAAATGGTAACGAGGCATTTAATTTAAAGTATAAAGATTATTTCAGGTTAGATGTAAAGCCAGGATTTAGAATAAACTCCAAGCGCGTTACTCAAGAATTTAGTGTTGATATTCAAAACATAACAAAAAACGAAAATGTGTTTCAGCAAAGTTACGACATTAAAAATAAAGTAATAAGAACGGATTACCAATTACGTTTTTTCGTATTGCCACAGTATAGAATTTTGTTTTAGTAATGTATTAAACTATTTCTTCTCAATAATATTTCTACCAATAGCGCATTGCAAGCACTTTCTTTTTGTGCAATAATTATCATACAATTCAATTTGTGCTTGACCTTCAATTGCGCTAAATTCTTTTGAGTACTTACTTGCAAATAATTTTGTTTTATTGTTTTTTTCGTAAGCGCATTTTCCTAACAATTCAAAAGCATGTTCAGCAATTTCTTCTTTTTGAGTTTGTTTTCCATAGTAAAACAAAAAGGGAACTACTGCATTTATAATAATTATTTCAATAGAACTAGTTCCTAGTTGAAGTTGTTTCGTTGTTTGTTCTGCGGCATCAATACTATAGTGTGTTTTCCAATAAGCGCTTACATCATTAGTAAAAATTTCTTTTAAATTCTCAAACGATAAAATTTTATATGGTGCTCTTAAATAATTTGGGTGTTTGTTTACAAATGCAGCAAACTGCATCAATCTTAAATCAGGGAAATTTGCCGGTCTCATTTTACTTCGCTTAAATAATTTATTATTTAGTGGAATTAATTTGTATTTGTTTTTTAAAAATTCAAATTCATTTTGCAATTGCATGCAATAAGCATCATCCACATAATTTTCTAAAAAACCACTTACGCCTAATAACAGACTCTCTAATTGTAAACAATTGTCTGCGTGTTTTAAAAGTATTTGTATAGGTAAATGTTTGGCTAATAGCTCAAAGGGTAGTGCGTTTACATTAAAACCAAATGTACGCAAGAGCATTGCGTAATAGGATTGTAAATAATCGCCATTAAACTCTTTAAAATAATTGTGCAAGCGCGTAGTCTTAGTCTCTAGGCGCTCAATTGCAAGGCGTTGCATCCAGGTAGAAAAAATAAACTCATTAACTTCAGGCAATAATTTAATGCAAGGTAAATTGTCCTTGCTTTCAATCAATTTGGTGTATTTAGTAATCAACTCCAAAGAAACATAGTCTTTTAACTCTACCACTTCTACATTGTGATTCAAATTCTGCTCAATGTTTTTATCATGCTCATAAACCAAATGCAAAATTATAGTATTGTAATTGCTATCGTTTTGATGTCTATGCCTTAACCAATCACTTGTTTTTAAATGTATTTCAATGTTACCAGCAAGAGTAATACCATCTATATTAATTCTTGCATTCAGAAAATCTGGACCAGAATCTTTATTTAAATCTCCAAATTTTAAAACTTCAATCGTTTTTCCGCTTACACTTTGTAAAATGGTTGTAGAAATTAATTTATGAAGCCAAATAAACTGTAAAATATTTTCTTTAAAATTAAGCATAGCCTTTTAACTTATAAGTTAAATAACCAACCCATTCATGAATTAAAAATTGCCAACTAAATAAGGCATCAGGATTAGGCAATAACAAATGATCTAAAGTAAACCGCCTTAAGCCACTTTTACGATTAACGCAATAGGGTGTAAGGTTTTTGTAACCGGCTTTTTTAAAAACTGCTAAACTACGTGGCATGTGATACGCTGATGTTACTAATAAAAAATTTCCATCAATTTTTAAACTGTCAAGTATTTTTTTTGTGAAGATTGCGTTTTCATAAGTGTTTTTACTTTTGCTTTCAATAATTAAACAGCTATCTGGCACATTTATACTCTTTAGGTATTTTTTTACATACAAAGCTTCGCGATGTTCTGGAAACTCAATACTACCGCTTCCCCCACTAAAAATTAATTTTTTTATTCGTCCATTAGTTAAGTAAGGCAACATTTGAAATAATCTATCGCCACTATATCCAAAATTTATTTTTTGTACTCGAATATCAATAGATCCAATACCTCCCAATATAATTGCGCCATCATATTTCGTAGTTTGTAAATCATAATCAGGTGTTGTGAATTCGTAAGCCCTGTAACATTCATCGGCTAAAAATGAGTTGCTGAAGATGTAAAGTACTATGAGCGTGCCTATTCGTATTTTTTTTGCTCGCCCTTCAATTTTAGTTTTAAATGAATAGAGTAATAAAACAAAAACCCAAAATAAAGGATTAATAACAAAAGCTAAAATTTTTGAAAGAATAAAAAACATAATTTAAAAATACGAAATAATTATGTTTGATAAGTTGTCAAAACTTCTACCTAAATCTAAAGTTAAGTTCTACAACTTTCATACAATAACTTTTAGGTTTTGTAAAACATATTGCCATAATTAAATTATAATTCCTATTTTCAAAAGTTGAACGTGTTTGTTTTTGAAAAAATGTTTTAAAATATTTTGGTGTATCTTACTGGTTGTTTATTCTACAAAAGCTCAAAATCCTTTGCATAAAAGGTTTGCACTAGAGAGCGGGATTCCTTTAGGTGCTATTTTTGATTTACATCAGGCTAAAAATGGTTTTATTTATCTGGCTACAGAAGAAGGCCTGCTGAGGTTTGATGGAAAGAAAACATTTTTATTTTCTGCGAAAGACGTATATAGAAAATCTGTTACAAATATTTTAGAGGCCGATGATGGTACACTCTTTGTACAAAATTTTGGTGGCCAGTTTTTTAAATTGCCTCCAGAGAGTGATAGCCTAGAGTACATTGATAAAATTGAAACGCAAGGAGTATTCAAATATGCAACCCTAACCAGAAACAATAACATCGTGTTTATTGCGCCAAATTTTATTGGCTGTTATAATTATAAAATTAATCGGGTTACAAAAGTTCCGCTTAAGACATTACAGTATTACCAATCGAGCGCTCGAAAAGGGAAAAACGATTTAACGCTAATTGATTTAAAATATAAAACTGTTTTTGCAAAACACTATAATAACCAACTTAAATACAACTTTAAAAAAAATACAACTTTATTTTTTCATGCGCAATTCAATTACAAAAATTTACTCCTTTCAAAATTATATCCATTCACAATCGAACATTTATTATCAAACGATACTATCTGTTTAAAGGAAATAAATAAAGAAGCAATTATTAATCACATTACAATTGTTGATAACAAGTTTTTGGCTGTACTAACTACAAATGGCGCCTACATCTACGATAAATCATACAAGTTAATTTATCATTGGTTTGCAAAAGAAAGTATATCAGGGATGATTAAAGATTCTCAAAATAATTATTGGCTCAGTACACTTAACAATAGTTTGATTCTTATAGCTCAGCCAAACACCAAACACTATTTATTAAATAAAAGTTTTACTACAATTAACTTTAAAGGCGATAAATTTATAGCAGGAACGACAGATAACGAAATTTACGAGTGGGATGGTGATAATAAAACGAAATTAATTTTTAAGGATTCCGTAACACATGGAGTAAGAGCACTTTTATATAATAAGCAAGCGGAAGAGCTAATCTTTTCAAATCAGTTTTTTCATCGCTTAGGTTCAAACATTAATCTTAATAACAAATTATCAGTTAATTCTATTACCCAGGTTTCTCCCAATGGATATTTGATTGCTGAAGGTTCTACAGTTTCGTTTTATAACATTTCTGAAAAAGATAGTTTATTCAAATCTTTTAAAATCAATTCTTCCGAAATTTTCGGGAATCGCTTTTCATTATCTAAAAATATTTACCGATCATCTGTTGCTAAACTTATTAATGGCAATGAAGTTATAGCTGCCACAACAAGTGGTCTAATATCTTTCGAAGCGGGCGTTGAGAAAAATATTTTGTTTGGTAATAAAAAAATTAATGCCGTGTCTATTGAAAATATTAGCTCCGATTCATTACTCATTGCTACGCAAAATCAAGGTGTTTTGTTGTATACCAAAAAACGTATAAGTAGCTTTTTACCTATTACAAGTTTTAAGTATCCCGAAATTTATAAAATGAAACTTTATGAAAATAAAATCTTCATAGTTAATTATTATGGTTGCGATGTTTACGATTATAATAAAAAATTAATTACAAGTTACGCTATATCCGACGGTATTTACGGATGTGATTTGCTTGATTTTGTTGTTAAAGACAACGTTACATATGTTGCAAACTTACAAGGTGTTTTTAAGTTAAATTACACCGAAGTAGCTAAGAATAATTCTCCACCAAAAATTATTATAAACTATTTTAAAATTAATAATAAAAAAGTAAACAAATTTACAAATCACCAATTACCTTACCAAACCTATGTGTTAGATATTGAGTTTTCTGCAATAGACTTTAAAGGACTATCTACTACTAAAGTTTACTATAGAATTAATGATGGCGATTGGATTGAAACTACCGAGAATAGAATTTTATTAACCTCGCTTGGCCCCAACGATTACAATTTGCAAATAAAAGCCATCAACGAAAAAGGTTTAGAAACTTTGTATCCTGCTCAAATAAAATTTACAATTAATAATCCGTTTTACAAAACATGGTACTTTATTGGAGGAATATCTGTTTTACTAATTGGCATTATAGTTACGTTGTTTATGGTGCGTTTAAAAAGTAGTCAATCACGTAACAAAATTTTAGCCGAAAAAATTGAACTACAGAAGTCACTCTATAAATCAAACTTAGCCAGTATAAAATCTCAAATGAATCCACATTTTATTTTTAATGCGCTAAATACAATACAATCCTTTATTTATCTTAACGAAAAAGAAGCTGCCTCCCAGTACCTTGTAAATTTTAGTGAATTAACGCGTTTAATTCTAGAAATGAGTAACAAAGAAAAGGTACATTTAAGCGAGGAGATAAAAGCCATTGAGTTATACTTAAAACTCGAAAAAATGCGCTTTGAAGATAGTTTTAAGTACTCAATTAATTACACCTCAAATATTAATAAAGGTGTATTATTCCCTTCTATGCTTATTCAGCCTTATGTTGAAAATGCTATTAAACATGGTCTCTTACATAAGAAAGGAGAGAAAATATTGGAGTTAAATTTTAGTTCTGAGAAAAATGTATTAACCGTAGAAATTATTGATAACGGTATTGGGATTGAAGCGTCAAAAGAGATAAACAAGCAACGTAATAAAAATCACACCTCGTTTGCTACACAAGCCAACCAAAAACGCTTTGAGTTGCTAAACGAAAGCTTCGAGCTATCAATTGGAGTTGAAATTATCAACCTATACAATACCAATAATCAACCCGCAGGAACCAAAGTGTTACTTAAAATACCTATTTCATAAAACAAGTAGTACAATTTGTAAAACAATAGCTACTTTTATTGTATTCGTTATTATATTTGATAAGTGAAAGTTATAATTATTGATGATGAAAAGCGAGCACGTCAGTTGCTTCAAGCTATTTTAAACGAAAAGTTTACAGATATTGAGGTAGTAGATGATTGCGAAGATTTGCCATCAGGCATAAAATCCATAAAAAAACACAAGCCTAACTTAGTGTTTTTAGACATTGAGATGCCAGGGTTTAGCGGCTTACAATTACTCGATTTTTTTAATGAGGATGAAATCGATTTCTCGATAATTTTTGTAACTGCCTACAGCGAATTTGCAATTCAAGCCTTTAAACTTTCGGCCATTGATTATATATTGAAACCTATTAATATTGATGCGCTTGCCGAAGCTATTGAGCGGTATAGAAAAATTGAAATCAAACAGCAACTTTTACTTGAGGGACTTAAAAGTAATTTGAGTTCTTCTAGTGAGAAAAAAATTGCCTTACCTAGTCGCGATTCTGTTACCTATATAACACCAAGCGATATTTTATACATTAAAGCAGATGGCGCTTACTCTAATTTTTACTTAAATAACAAAGTAAGACACACGCTTAGTCGTAATTTAAAATTTGTTGAAGAAATGGTTGCAGAGTTTACCTACTTAAAGCGTTGCCACAAATCATTTATTGTTAATACAAATGCTATTGCTGTACACAATCATTCTGTGGGTGTTGTTGTTCTTAATGATGGCAGTGAGGTTGCTGTTTCAGACGACAGAGTTTCTGAAATTGTAAATTAAATACATCATCTCTCTTATAGCCCTTGATGTAGGTAAAATCAGTCGATTTAAGCAATGATTTTTTTGAGTTCTTGTTTTTTCTACTCGTCATACCAAATCCAACAACTTTCATAAAACAACTATTACCTTTTATAAATCATGTTGGTGCTTTCATAAAACATGAGCTTAAAAGGTTTTTGTTGAAACTACTTTTGTGTAACAAAAAACCAGAAAAAAATGAAAAAACAACTTACCACAATTACAACCCTTGCCTTGTTGGCAGCAAGTTCAATTAACGCACAAGGTTTATTAGGAAAATTAAAAGACAAAGTAGGACAAGCTGGAACTTCTGGCTTTGGTGGTGGCGACATGGATTGGAATGGATTTCCAGTTGCCACTAAAAAAGAAGGGCAAAAAGATATAGACAATACCAAAATTGATGGAATGACTTTTGCCGCAGATAAATTTGGCATTAACGGTATATATATTGCCCAAAAACCAATTGCTTTTTTACAGGATAATAAATTGGATAAAACAATTCAGAAGTTTGCAATAGAGTTAAGTAGTGATGGTCTATATTTAAAGTTAAAGCACAATGCGAATAATGATTATTATAAACCTTACGATTTTGTTCCTGTATCCGATGATAACGAAACTTATCATGAAGTAAGCAAAAAAATGGCAGCTAAAGGCATATATTTTGGCTATGAAAATTCAACTAGGAACGCTGGTTATCAAAGTGCAAGGTATACCGATAGTATTCAATATGAAAGTAAACCAGCAAAAAATGGTGTGTCATTAGAGTATTTGAGTTTATTGGAGCCTGGCGTATTCGTATTTCATAAGTTAGTGAGCCCTAAAAATGGTGTAACAACCTGCGAAGGAGGTTCTAAAATTGTTGGAGAAGAAAAGCCAAGCCAGTGGGAATATATCACATTTAACTTATTGGTAAAAAAAGGGAAAGACGCAAGTAAATGGACAAATGATGCCATTGTTAAAGAGTTAAAAAGACAAAGTGATTTAAAATGTCCATTGATTGTTGGTGGCTATGCAGCAAATGCTAAAATGCCTGAAAAAGTAACAGGTTTTAAAGAAGAACCTAGCAATGCAGATTTATTAAAAGCGGCTCAAGCCAGAGCTAAAGCGTTTGGCTGGAAGGAAACTATCGTATCTGTTTATCCGATAAGCGAATGGAGAAATGTTATTAAACCCTTAAGTATTCAACAACTAAATACTTTAGTGGCTCGAGACATGGATATGGTTGCAGTTATGAAAACTCCAACAGGTGAGTGTGCAATTGAAACCATTGTAGTTCGTATGGATAACGCTTATACCGTTGGTTCACAAACCGAAAATTATGCTGGTAAAAAAGTATACCATTGGGCCAATGGAAGCTTAACACCAATAGATTGCTCTAAAACAAAATAATAATTTTTAAAAAATACATAAAATGAAAAAACTAATATTACCTCTAACGTTTGTTTGTTTATTGACAACCGTTAGCAAAGCTCAAAACATTGGCGGTATGCTTAAAAATAAAGCCAAACAAACCGCAACACAAGGTACTGATAATGCTTCTAAAAAAGCAGATGGTGGCTCAACTAAACTTGGTGCGGGCAAAACAAGCAAAGATACAAAAGCCATGGAAGGTACTTGGAAAGTAGATGGCGTAATTGTAACAACCGAAAACGAAGCTTTGAAAAGTCAAATTACCGCACAAGAAGAACAGTACAATGCTGCCTACAAAGGGAGTACGTGGGTATTTAGTAAAGATGGTACAATTTCAATCACCATGCCTAAATCTGCCTCTAGCCCCGGCGGCACTGGCACGGGTAAATACGAACTTATTGGCGAAAAAATACAAATGGAAATTAATCACCAACCAAACGAGTACGATTTAAAATTTGAAGACGGACAAATGCTTTTGATTAACGTAAGTCCGCTTAATACAGTTTATTACGTGTTCGTAAAATAATAAATTTAAAATATTGGTTGAGTGTAGTTTGTTTTTTCATTAGCTTAGTGTAGCTCAGCTAAAAACTTTGGGCGTAAAAACCCAAAGTTTTTAACATAGAAAAAATAGAGTAGGCGAAACTAAGGATAGAGTATCAACAAAAACAGTAACGTTTAAAACGTACAATCAAAAAAATAAATTATGAAAAAATTACTTTTCACAGTATCAATTTGCACCTTCGCAGCAGTATTGCAAGGGCAAATTAAATCAAAATTAACTGGTAAGTTAAATTCAATACTTAATGTAACTACTGAGTTTACTGGTAACGCAGGCGCAATAGCCGAAGTAGCAAAAAATAAAGAAACCTACAAATGGTTAGATGGTGGCGTTTTTGATTTTACAAAAGATGGTAAATTTAGTTTTAAAACAAAAGCTGGTAAAACCGAAAAAGGGCGTTATTCAGCAGAGGATACACGTGTAAAGTTAGTATTCGATACCAATGGTTTACCCGAGCTTAACGCGTATAACCCTAAAGTTGAAGGTGATAAAATTACCCTACCATTCGGCGTTGGAATGACAAAAGTAAATCTTGAATTAAAAAAATAAATCTTATGAGATGAAAAAATTGGGACTTAAATTCAGAGTGATTTATTAAATAGAATTAAGGGATTTCTATTTTCTAAAGCTTCATAAAATAACTGAAGGGTTTCGTAAAACAACTCATGCTCTAATAAGCTATAAACATATTTTTGAACAAATAAAAACAAACAAACATGAAAAAAAATTTACCATTTTTAAGTTTAGCTTTTGTAACCCTCATTTCAGGCGCAAAAGCTCAAACATCAGTCACCTATGGATTTACAGGTGCAGTGCAAAATTTCACAGTTCCAAGCTGTGTTAATACATTAACAATTACAGCCAGGGGCGCATCGGGTGGAGCAGGAGCAGTTGGAGGACCTGGCGCAGCCATTGGCGGTAATGGAGGTTTTGGAGCTATTGCTACGGGTGTTTATACTGTAACGCCAGGTTCTGTATTATCCTTATTTGTTGGTGGTGCAGGCGGCTCAGGCAACGGTATTGGCGGTTATAATGGTGGTGCCAGTTCAGGTACAGTTAACGGCGGCGGTGGCGGTGGCGCCTCCGATGTGCGTTTTGGAGGGCTTGCTTTGGCTAATCGTATTTTAGTTGCTGGCGGCGGCGGTGGTGGCGGACGAGGTGGCTGTGAAAGTTCTACTTTAGCCGTAATTGGTGGCAATGGAGGCAATGGTGCAAGTAACGGTTTTGCTGGAATAAACGCACCAACCTCTGGTGGCTTTGCGGGTGCTGGTCAAGGGGGCGTAACAGGCGGTGCCGGCGGTGCTGCTGGTATTGGCTGCTCAGGATTTTTAGGAACAGTTGGTGGAGCTGGGGTATCAGGTTTTGGTGGCAGTGGTGGCAATGGTCAAAATTGTTGTTGTTTTAATTTTGCTAGTATTCCGGCAGGCGGCGGCGGCGGCGGTGGTTACTTTGGCGGCGGCGGCGGCGGCGGCGGTTCTGCTGGCACAGTTGGTTGTTCAGGAAATGATAAAGGTGCTGGTGGCGGTGGAGCAGGAGGAACCAATTTTTTCGACCCATCTTTAACTAACACCGCAGTAGCAACACATTCAGCAACTGGCGATGGTCTGGTTATTATTTCTTACGCAACGTTCCCTATCGTGTCAGTTTCGGCTGTCAATAACACTGTGTGTGCAAGTTCTAATGCAGTATTATCTGCTTCTGGCGCTACTACTTATTCTTGGTCTAGTGGTGGTTCTGGAGCAAGTACTACTGTTACCCCTTCAAGCAATACTACTTACACTGTTACTGGTACAACTTTAAGTTGTTCAAATACAAAAACTATTTCTATTTCTACCCTGCCTCTACCAACTTTAAATATCCAAACTCCAATTGGTATTTGTCCTGGCGCTATTACCACTTTAACGGCAAGCGGTGCAAGCACCTACACCTGGTCAACAGGTTCACAAGTGGCTACAACCTCTGTTACAGTATTAGCTGGTTCAACAACTTACACTGTTCAAGGCACTGGAGCTAATGGCTGTAAAGGTACGAGCACTAATGTAGTTGTTTCAGCCACTGTTCCTGTTATCAGCATCTCGCCTTCAAGTCCTTCTCCTTGTATTGGCTCAACTGCAACATTAACAGCTAATGGTGCAAACACCTACACGTGGTCAACAGGTTCACAAGCTGCAACAACTACAATAAATGTATTAGGCGGTTCAACTACATACACAGTTCAAGGAACTGGTGCTAATGGTTGCACTAGCACAGGCACTAACGTGGTTGTTTCTGCGGCTATTCCTACAATCAACGTTTCATCTTCAAGCGCTTCTTTGTGCGCTGGTTCTACAGCTACTTTAACATCAAGCGGTGCAGCAACCTATACTTGGAATACCAATGCAACTAGTGCTAATATTGCGGTGAGCCCAAGTACAACAACAAATTACACGGTTACAGGCACAACTGCCGCAGGTTGTTCAAGTTCAACTGTATTCGCTCAAACGGTAGTAAATTGTACATCTATTGAAAAATTAAATGGGTTAAACTCTAATCTATCGTTATCACCAAACCCTTTTACAAGTTCATTTGTAATTAAAAGTGATTCAAATATAGGAGCTATAAACATAACAGATATAACTGGTAAAGTGATAAAACAACTAACAACCAATAAAACTGAAATTATAATAGATATGAGTCAGTTTACTAACGGAATTTATTTTGTTGAAGTAGATGGTCAGGTTAAAAAATTAGTAAAGGAATAGAGGTTTAAAACTTTAGTTTAAAGGAGGCAGTCTAATAAGGCAGCCTCTTTTACTTTTCAGATAATTTTTTTCATAAAATAAACCAGTGGCTACGTAAAACAACTATTTCACATGTTTTGACATCAATTATTTTTGTATTTGAAATTATAAACATGAAAAAACTTTTACTACCATTCCTTTTTTTAGGGATAACAACAATTACAAATGCTCAAACATGGGTTCAGCAAACAAGTGGCACTGTTTCACAGTTAAATTCTGTATCGTTTGTAGATGCAAATAATGGCTTTGTGAGTGGTGCAAATAACACCGTATTAAAAACCACAAACGGGGGCACCGCTTGGAGTTCAATTACTACAGCAACAATTGGTACAACTTTAAATTTTAAGGAAGTTTATTTTGTAAACCCAACAACCGGATGGTTACTTTCTGATATTGGCGTTGTGTTAAAAACGAGTGATGCTGGAGCCACTTGGTTACCATGCAACACCAGCAGCCTTACTCCAATGAGTACATGGAGTAAAATGCATTTTAGTGATGTTAATAATGGATTTATTTCTGGTGTTGCAAACTTTTCGGTTCAATTAGCAAAAACTATAGATGGAGGATTAACTTGGACTAATGTGCCATTTACAACTAGTGTATCATCTATTGCTGGTATCCAAGCATTGGCTAATAATTCTGTAATGATTTCAGCGGATAATAAAATCTATTACTCAACTAACGCGGGTACAACATGGACAACCTCAAGCGCCATTACACCTACAAGCAGTCTTCTCGGCGAAGTTAAAGCCTTTGATTTTAGCAGCGCATTTGTTACAAATAGAACCAATGGTAATAGTTTAGTATATAAGTCAAGTCTTTATCCATTTTGGAATACAAGCTCTAACGGCCTAACAAATGGAGGTTACCAAAATATAGATGCATTTGATGCCAATAATGTTATGATTTCCAATTTCAGCTCAGGATTTATTCACAAAACTACTGATGGCGGCCTGAATTGGAGCCAAGAAACTATGCCGACTACCGTATTTATTAATGACTTAAAATACATTAGCCCCAATAAAGCATGGATCGTTGGGAGTGGTGGTATTATTTTGGCATATGGAAGCACTGTTGGTTTTAAGGAAATTAGTAGAGAGAAGAATATAGAGGTTTATCCAAATCCAACAAATTCAAACATTACAATTAGTTCAGAAAACAAATTAGGTACTTTAAAAATTACAAATATGTATGGTGCAGAGGTGCTCTCGCTCGATCTTAATGAAACTAATTCAACAATTGATTTAAGTGATTTAAAAAGTGGTATTTATTTTATTCAAACAAATAATTCTGTAAAAAAATTAATTAAGAAATAACTTCAGTATAATTAATTATTAATAGCCGAGTTTAAACTCGGCTGTTTTTGTTTAATCACAAAAGTGATCTTAAATCTAATAAATTATTAATAGAAATCAAATCTTTTCTTTCATTCTCATATGTTAACCAAATAGCTTGCCAGCCAGCATTAATGGCACCCATAATATCACTTTCAAAATTATCACCAATCATAACGCATTCTTCTTTTTTTGCTTTAGCTAAATTTTCTGCTAACTCAAAAATTTTAATGTCGGGCTTACTTAATTGGTGTTCTTCGCTTATGATAATGGTTTTAAAAAAATGTTTAATGTCACAGTTATTTAATTTTATTTCTTGAACTTCTTTAAAACCATTTGTTATTATATGTAATTCGTAATTATGTTTCAAGTAATTTAAAACGTCCAAAGCATTTGGTACTAAGGTTTTTCCAAGTGGCGATAGTTTTAAATAATCCTCAGTAACTTTAATATTTAAATCATAATTATCGTATCCAAAATTATTAAAGCTTAAATTAAAACGATTATTGCGTAAATATTCTTTGGTTATTTTTTTTGAACCATAGGCTTGCCATAATTCTGCATTAACAATCTTGTAAGTTGAATGAAAGTTGTCTAAATTGGTATTTAAAAAGTTTTTTAAGTTGTATTTAATAAACAAATCAGATAGTACTAAACTCGAATTGCTTTCAAAGTCCCATAAAGTATCGTCTAAATCAAAAAAGATATGCTTTATATTTTTCACAATTTAAAATAACCAACCTTTTAAACTGTCGTAAAAACTAAAATAAATTAGGTAAAAAATTACACTCCATGCCATGGTGCAAATACTAATATAAACTATTACTTTACGTTTGTCTTTGTAAAAACGTTCACCTAAATAGGCACCAAGCGGTATAGATAATAAAACTGGAGTTAATATCGAAATTCCAATTAATCCAAAGCGGTTTTTAATTTTAATAATACGCCGTGTACTTTTAGTAAAAATCTTTTTTTTACTTGGCCCAAATCTTTTTAACCGAAAGTTTTCCCACCACTTTGTAATAGCCCCAAACAAGTACACATAAAATATAGTGCCTCCAATTCCGCCAATACAGCTTACAATAAATACCTCTATAAAATTAAAATTAAACAACAGGCAGGCAGCAGGCATTCCCATTTTACTGAAGAACAGAGAGCAAAAAATAATTACCGTGAATATTTTAAAAAAGTAAGCCACTATTTTGTAAAAGTCTTATTCAAATACTTAAAAACCAAATTAATCGTTGTTAATGAATGTTATATCTAAAACAATTTTGAAGTATAATAAGTTAAATAATTTGTGTAATTTTGCCCCCCAGCTAACAAAAAATATTTAAAAATGTCAACACAAACAGTAAACAACGCTCAAGCACACGAAAGTATGTTTGATGCTGTTTTGGCGCGCCTTGATGCTGCTGCTAAATTAATGAATCTGAGTTCTGATGTATTAAACGTATTAAGAAACCCGCAAAGAGAAGTAAAAGTAAGTTTGCCAATAACAATGGATAATGGCAAAATTGAAGTTTTTGAAGGGTACAGAACCGTTCACAGCACACATTTAGGGCCAAGCAAAGGCGGTATACGTTATGCAATGGATGTAAATTCAGATGAAGTACGTGCGCTTGCCGCGTGGATGAGTTTTAAATGCGCTGTAGCTAACTTACCTTATGGTGGTGCAAAAGGTGGTATTAAATGCGACCCACGCGCTATGAGTGTTGGTGAATTAGAGCGTCTTAGCCGTGCTTATGCACAATCTATGAAAGATGTATTTGGCGTAAACCGCGATATTCCTGCTCCGGATATGGGTACAAGCGGACGAGAAATGGCTTGGATATTGGATGAATTTAATAAAGTTACTGGCGAAGATAGCCCAGGTGTAATTACTGGTAAACCTATTGCCGTTGGTGGCTCTTTAGGTCGCGATGCAGCAACTGGCCGCGGTGTTATGGTAAATACTTTAGCAGCACTTAAAAAAATGAATCTTAAACCTACCGAAGTTACTGCGGTTGTACAAGGCTTTGGAAACGTTGGTTCTCACGCCGCACGCTTATTAGCCGAAAAAGGTATTAAAATTGTTGGTATAGGCGATCACACAGCTAGTTTTTATAACAGCAATGGGATTGATATTAAAGCAGCTTTAGATTTTGTTGCAAAAAATAACCGCGTTTTAAAAGGTTTTACTGGCGCAACAGAAATTAATGCAAACGAGTTATTAATTAGTAAATGCGATGTTTTAGTACCAGGAGCATTACAAAATGTTATTACTATTGATAATGCTTCAAAAATTCAAGCAAAACTTATTGTTGAGGGTGCAAACGGACCAACTACGCCTGAAGCCGATCCAATCCTGAACGAAAAAGGAATTATTTGTGTACCCGATATTTTAGCTAATAGTGGCGGAGTTACCGTTAGTTACTTTGAGTGGGTGCAAAATAAAGCAGGGTATTACTGGACCGAAGACGAAGTAAATACCAAACACGATTTAAAAATGGAGATTGCTTTTGAAGCTATTTGGAACAATACAACTACTTATAAAACAAGTATGCGTATTGCAGCTTATATTACCGCTTTACAAAAAATTGAACAAGGGGTTAAGCTAAAAGGCGCTTTTTAAACTAAATAATTGATTATTAAACACTTAATCTGTTTCATATTTTCAGGTTAAGTGTTTTTTATTTAAAAATAATTTATAGATTTGCTAACATTAAATTCTTTTATAATTGTTTGAAGTAATTTTTATAATTGTGGCCTATCTCTTAGGGTCAATACCCACAGCAGTTTGGATAGGTAAAGCCTTTTACAACGTTGATGTTAGAGAGTTTGGTAGTGGTAATGCAGGAGCTACCAACACATTTAGGGTGCTAGGTAAAAAAGCAGGCATACCTGTTTTAATTATTGATATTTTAAAAGGATGTTTGGCAGTGTTACTAAGTTACTTTAGTGGTTTGCAGTCTGGCTCCAATGATTTTATTAGTTTACAATTAGGTTTAGGAATTGCTGCATTATTAGGGCATATTTTCCCAATTTTTGCGGGTTTTAGAGGTGGTAAAGGCGTAGCTACCATCTTAGGAATTGTTGTTTGTATTTGTCCGCAAGCTTCAGTTTTAGCCCTTCTCGTTTTTTTAATTACGCTTTTTTCATCCCGAATTGTTTCTTTATCATCTATGCTTGCAGGCCTTTCTTTCCCAATAGTATTAATTTTTGTGTTAGGCAATACAAACCCTATTTTATCTGTTTTTTCTATAATAGTTGCATTGCTACTAATAATTACCCACCGTAAAAACATTAAACGCCTAATTGCCAAACAAGAAAGCAAAGTGGTGTTGTTTGCTAAACAGAAGTAAATATTTCAAGATACATTTTTATTTCTAATCAAAGCGCTAGTTTAAATAGATGTTTTTTAGATGCATAATTTACTTTTTCCTTGTTTTAACTTTAATTTCTTGTAACCTACCTGTAAATAAAGAATCTAAAGTAATTGAGTTGAAATACCTTGATTCTATTGCAGGCGACTTTTCTTTCATAATAAAGTGGGATTACCCAATTGGTGTTTATAAGAATAAATTTGGTCAGTTGAGTTGCGATTGGCTTTGTCCTTCTGAGACCGATTTAATGAAAGATGATTCTGGTAAAATTTATCAAGACTCACTTAAAGCATTTTATAGATTGATTGATACAACCCATCGCCATCACTCTTTACAAGCAGATGTTTGGACCTATGAATTTGCTGGCTCTAATTTTATAAACGCTTTTAAAAAAAGTAGGGATACGATTTTCCTAAAAACCGAAAATTCTGTTTCTACCCATAGTTGCTTAAGAATATTGATCGTACAAAATCTGTGTGATGCAAGCATTGAATTAACCAGTATAACTAATCCTCTTGGTAAAAAGATTTACACCTGTAAAACTGGTCAAATAAATATTGATAAAAATTTATTACAAAATAACATCATAAAGGCTAATTTTAATTTCATTTTTAATCATCCAGAGAACCCAAATAAACCTATGTACTGGAGAGGAAAAATATTTACTAAAATTCCAAATAGAACTTCTTAAATTACTATAAGGGAATATATTCTAATAAGCATGCAAAAATCCTAATTTTCAGATTCTAGGTAGTATGCATACTTTGGTATAAAAATAAAATTCCTTAAATTTCCTAAATGAAAATCATTACTTATAATGTAAACGGCATACGTGCCGCCATGAATAAAAATTTTGTTGATTGGCTAAAGGCTACAAATCCTGATGTTATTTGTTTGCAAGAAATTAAAGCCAATGCCGATCAAATTAACGAAGCAGAATTTACCAACTTGGGTTACCATTGTTACTGGCACTCCGCACAAAAAAAAGGATACAGCGGGGTAGCAATTTTATCAAAACAAAAACCAAAACATGTTGAGTTTGGTTGCGGTAATGAATTGTATGATTTTGAAGGGAGAGTTATTCGTGCAGATTTTGAAAACTGCTCTGTGTTAAACGCCTATCATCCTAGCGGGAGCAGCGGCGATGAGCGACAAGACTTTAAATACAAGTGGATGGATTTTTTTTATGACTACGCACATCAACTCGTAAAAACACACAAAAGCCTTGTAATGAGTGGTGATTATAACATTTGCCATAAAGAGATTGATATTCATAATCCAAAAGCCAATGCGCAAACCAGTGGCTTTTTACCCGAAGAGCGTGAGTGGATGGAAAAATTAATAAGTAGTGGTTTCGCTGATTCTTTTCGCCACTTTAATCAAGAGCCACATCAATATACCTGGTGGAGCTACAGAGCTGGTGCACGCGGCAAAAACTTAGGTTGGCGTATCGATTATAATTTGGTGAGCCAACATTTACTACCTAAATTAAAACGAAGTGTTATATTACCAGATGCTGTGCATAGCGATCATTGCCCCGTGTTGCTTGAAATAGAAAATTAACCTTTTGTAAAAAAGAAAATTTAATTAGCAAAATTATTAGCAAAAAAGTATATTTGTTGTTTAAACTTAAAGTTATTTATATCAAATTATGAAGAAATTGGCAATAAGTTCTGCATGCGTTGTAGCTATTCTTTTGAGCTCTTGTGGCGAAAAAGATTCAAACAAAGGCGGAAACAAAAGTTCTGAAGCAAAAGGCGGTGTTTATTTAGGTGGTGTTTTACGCTTAAATGAAATTGAGAATATAAAAAGCTTAATGCCAATTGCAATTAACGAACAAAACAGCTATCACTTGGCATCTCAGGTATACGAAGGATTGCTAAAATACAACCAAAAAGATTTAACCCTAATGCCTGGTATTGCTAAAAGTTGGGAACCAAACGCTGATCAAACAGAATATACATTCAACCTAAGAACCAATGCAAAATTTCATGACGATGCTTGCTTCCCAGAGGGCAAAGGTCGCTCGGCAAATGCCACAGACATTAAATACTGTTTAGAAAGAGTTTGCACGCAAGATCCAAACAACAATCAATTTGAAGTTACGCTAAAAGACAGAGTTGTTGGTGCAACTGAATGTTTTGAAGCTTCTAAAACTGGCAAAAACATTGGCGTATCGGGTATTACTATTGTAAACGATTCTACCATAAAAATTAAATTAAATCATCCAGATGCTAGTTTTTTAAATGTGCTGGCTATGCCAGGTTGTTACATTTACCCTAAAGAGGCTGTAACAAAATATGGTAACGATTTGCGAATTAAAACTGTAGGTACAGGTCCGTTTTTTATTGAAACAGTTAAAGAAGGGGAAGTAATCATAATGAAGAAAAACCAGGATTATTGGGGCGTTGATGAGAATGGAAACAAATTACCCTACTTAGATGGAATAAAGTGGAGCTTTATTAAAGAAAAGAAAACCGAAATTCTGGAATTTAAACGTGGTAATTTTGATATGGTTTACCGTATACCAGTAGAAATGTTTGGTGAGCTAATGGGTAAATTAGAAAATGCAAAAGGTGAAGGAAACGATTTTGAAATTGTATCCTCAACAGCTTTGAATGTAAACTTTTACGGATTTAATATTGCTGCAAACCCTGTATTCGCTAAAAAAGAAGTGCGTCAAGCATTTAATTTCGCAATTGATAGGGGCAAAATTGCAGATTTTACAATTCAAGGCGAGGGAGCCGCTGCAGATTATGGAATGGTACCTTATACAGAGGGATTTGAAAAAGATGGTTATGATTATAAAAGTTTAAAAATTTATAACTTGGATGTAGCTAAAGCCAAAGAATTAATGAAAAAGGCTGGATACCCAGATGGTAAAGGATTTCCAGAAGTAACTTTGGAAATAAATAGCGGTGGTGGCGATAGAAATATTTTAGTTGCAGAAGTTGTAAAAAGTATGTTAGAACAAAATATTGGTGTTAAGGTAAATATCAATACAATTCCTTTTCCTGAGCATATTGAAAATGTACAATCATCTAAATCAGATTTTTTTAGATATGCTTGGGTAGCCGATTATCCAGATCCTGAAACATTTTTAAATCTATTTTTAGGAACCAGCGTGCCTGCAAGCGTAACCGAGAAATCATTTATTAACCTAACACGTTATAAAAATTCACGTTTTGATTCTTTATTTATGGCGGCTCGTAAGGTTGGTGATAAAACACAACGTTTTAAATTATTGTCACAAGCAGAAAAAATTGTTATGGAAGATGCCCCAGTTATGCCAATTTTTTACGATGAAAACTTTAGATTAGAACAAAAAAATGTGCGCAATTTGCCTGAAAATGCCATGAATTATATGGACATGACAACAACATATTTAATTCCTGCAGATAAAATGCATAAGAAGTAATTTAAAAGTAAAATTTTAAAAGCCTGTTACTTTTTTAACAGGCTTTTTTATTGGCAAAAATTAAATAGAATGGTTAACAGAATAATTTTAAAGAAATTAATTTTACAATGCAACAAAAATACTTAATACTAGTTGCTGGTGGCAGCGGCTCACGCATGCAAAGCCAACTACCAAAACAGTTTTTATTAATTAATAATACCCCAATTATTGTTTTAAGTTGCCAGCAATTTATAAAATACGATTCTGATATTAAAATTATCATAAGTGTTCATCAAGATTATGAAACATACCTAAGAAATTTGCTAACAGAATATCTGCTTAATTATGGTAATAAAATTGAAATTGTTTTAGGGGGAGATACCCGCTTCCAATCAGTAAAAAACGGATTAAATATAATTACCAATACTAACGGTGTAGTAGCAATCCACGATGCAGCAAGACCTTTTGTGAGCCAACACACAATTGCAAACTGTTATACAACAGCAATTGAAAAAGGAAACGCCATACCAGTAATTCCTGTTTTTGAAAGTTTGCGCCAAGTGGCAGATGATATTAACAAAGCCGTTAATCGTGCTGAATACAACATTGTGCAAACACCACAATGTTTTAGGTTAGATGTAATTAAAGCAGCCTTTAATCAACCTTACAATAAAGCATTTACAGATGATGCCACTGTTTTAGAAAGCGAAGGGCATAAAATAAATTTGGTAGAAGGTAATGTTGAGAATATAAAAATTACAACACCAAACGATTTGAAATTAGCGCAAGCATTTTTAATAAGTTAATACCCTAAAATCTTGAGCATACTTTTATAACTCTGTTCTTTAGCAAATAAACGTGTAGTAATTTTTCCATCATCATCTTTATCAATCAATACATGTTTTGGCGCAGGTATTAAACAATGCTGCGTGCCACCATAACCGCTCAACGCCTCTTGGTATGCGCCGGTATGAAAAAATCCTATGTATTGAGGCACTTTATCTGTTTTTTCTACAACTGGTAAAAACACTTGGTTTATGTGTGCCTCCGTATTATAATAATCCATACTATCACAGGTCATACCTCCTAAATTAGTAGGCAAGTATGGTTTGTCCCAATTATTCACAGCAAGTAAAATAAAACGTTGGTTAATTCCCCAAGTATCTGGCAAAGTGGTAATAAAGCTACTATCTATAAAATACCAAGTCTCACGGTCGTTTTGTTTTTTTGTATCTACTACAGAGTAAAGTGTTGCGCCACTTTCGCCAACTGTGTAGCTGCCAAATTCTGTAAAAATATTTGGTTCAGGTATCTCGTATTGATCGCAAAAGGATTTTATCTGACTCACAATTTCTTCAATCATGTACTCGTAATCGTACTCAAACCCCAACGATGTGCGAATTGGCATGCCACCTCCAATATTCAACGAATCAAGGCTAGGGCAAACTTCGCGAAGCTCTTTATAAATTTGTAAGCACTTATTTAATTCTGTCCAATAATAAATGGTGTCTTTAATGCCAGTGTTAATAAAGAAATGCAACAACTTTAGCTCAAATTTAGAATTTGGTTTTATTTTCTCATTATACAATTGCATAATCTCTGAGCTGCGCACACCAAGGCGCGACGAGTAAAACGAGAAAGAAGGTTCTTCCTCAGTACTTATTCTTATACCTAATTTTAACTTATCAGCTTTAGAATGTTTTTTGTAAAAATCAATTTCATCGAGGTGATCTAATACAGGTATTACGTTAAAGCCATCGTTTACCAAATCGCAAATGTTTTGTTTGTAAAGGGTGCGTTTATAGCCATTACAAATAATATACGTATCTTTGCTCAACGCTTTTTTTTGAAATTGCTCTTTGATTATTTGTATGTCAAAAGCGCTCGATGTTTCAATGTGAACCTCGTTTTTAAGCACTTCATCCAACACAAAACTAAAATGTGAACTCTTGGTGCAGTAGCAATAAACGTATTTGGCTTTGTAATCTACCTTTGCCATGGCCACATTAAACAACCGTTTGGCTTTTTGAATTTGAGAACCAATTTTTGGCAAGTAGCTAATGCGCAAAGGAGTACCGTATTGTTTAATAATATCCATTAAAGGAATATCGTTAAAATATAGTTCGTTATCTTTCACTTCAAAGCCTTCTTGCGGAAAATTAAAGGTTTGGTTAATTAAATTGTCGTACGAATTGTTCATCTTTCAAATGTAAGTTAGTTACTTGGGTAAAATTACTTAAAAGTAAGTTACCTACTTCAATCAAAAGATAAGTTATTGTTAAATAAATTATAGAATTATGATAAAACCGATTAAAATTATTGAAGTAAAGAGTGAGATTGGGGCGGGAACCCGTGGCTCGAGTATGGGCGTTGATGCCATTAAAATTGCGGCATTAGACTTTGGTAGCGCCTTTTTTAAACGTTACAAATCTGTTGAGATTCCAAATGAAAACAACTTGCTTTTAGAACCTGTGGTGCACGACTATGCCAAAAGAATTAAAGGAATTTTTAACTTAAATGAGCGTATTGCTAAAGAAATTCAAAAAACATTAAAGGCAGATCAGGTGCCAATTGTACTAGCGGGCGATCATAGCTCAGCCTTAGGAACTATAAGTGGCATACGCATGGCCTACCCTGAAAAGCGCCTTGGTGTAATATGGATTGACGCGCATGCGGATATGCACAGTCCTTACACCACGCCAAGTGGTAATATGCATGGCATGCCGCTTAGCTGTGTTTTGGGCGAGGATAATAAAGACAGGCTTCAAAATAAACCCGATGATGAAACAATTGAATATTGGGAAAAATTAAAAAACTTAGGAGGAATTTGCCCGAAAATACATTACAACGACCTTGTGTTTATTGCCCTGCGCGATTTTGAACCACAAGAAGAATACTTGATTAAGAAAAACAAAGTACGTGTGTTTAACCTGCAAGAGATAAGAAAAAAGGCGGTAGAGCGCATTGCCATTGAAGCTTTAAACACACTTGATCATTGCGATTTAATATATGTGAGCTTTGATGTAGACAGTATGGATAGCAGAATTAGCAGCGGTACAGGAACGCCAGTACCTAATGGTATTACTGAAAAAGAAGCTGGTAATTTAATTTATTACATTATGCGTAGTAAAAAAATATGCTGTTTTGAAATGGTAGAAATTAATCCAACCTTGGATAAAGAAAATTTAATGGCCGAAAATGCCTTTGAAATTTTACAAAAAACTACTAATCAATTAAGTAATGATTTTTAGGATAGTACGTTAAAGTAGATTTTTAGCAATACAAAAAATTCTACTTGAGTGAATAATTTATGAGGCGGCAAACTTTGGAATAGAATGATTAATGTAGAGATATTAAAACTCGTGTCAAGGACTAATGGTTATAAGTTGAGTTAAATAAAAAGTTAATTGTGAATTATGAAGAAACCTATTATATTAATTTTTGTTTGTATTTATAGCATAACATATTATGGACAAGATACTATAAAGAACAGAATGAAAGAGTTTTATTTAACACTTGCTAACCTCTCTCCATTTAACCTCCAAGTAAAATACAAACAACAAATAGGTAAAACAACATTTTTTAAATTAGGAATCGTAAATTTATCAGCTTTTGCCAATGAACTTGATAATCAGGATCCGAATAAATTTGGTTCAAGAAATTTTGGTTACTCGGACGGCATTGAAATAGGAATTGAATATAGAAAGCAACTTACAAAAAAATTTTCGCTATTTCACGGGCCAAGCCTAAGTTTTAGTTATCAAAATAGTGTTAGCCAAAGTTTAGACCCATCTGTACCTCCAATTATGCAAAAAAACACTACTCAATTTTACAGTTTTTCAATTCCTTATTCCTTGGGTTTACTGTTTAATATAAATTCTAATATTTTGGTTGCCGGAGAATTAAACCCTAATATAAATTTTACTCAACAAGTTTACAAAAACGGTCAAAATCCGAATACAAATTCCTCAACTCAAAATATTAGGGCTGGCTTTGATAACAGAATCGCATTATTTTCTATTGTTTACAGATTATGATTATTCTTACTAATAATCAGTTGGTTTAATTGATCGCTCAATTAAGGGATTTGATAAAAAGAACTTTAATCATCAAAATTCTCTTTACGAATTTTTTTAACTAAGATTAATACTAAAAGATAAAACTATTTCTTCCTCTCCCCTATTTGCTGGCGCCACATAGCGTAATACAAGCCTTTTTCATTTAATAAATCTTCGTGCTTGCCTTTTTCAATTATTTCGCCATGCTCAAGCACGTAAATAGTTTCGGCATGCATAATCGTACTTAAACGGTGTGCAATTAAAATAGTTATTTGATTTTTGCTTGCACTAATATCCCGAATAGTTTCTGAAATTTCTTCTTCGGTTAACGAATCCAAAGCAGATGTTGCTTCATCAAAAATTAATAGTTTAGGATTTCTTAGTAATGCACGAGCAATAGATAAACGTTGTTTTTCGCCTCCACTCAGCTTTATGCCACCTTCTCCAATTGTAGTGTTAATGCCGTTTGCCGTACGTTTCAATAAATTCTCGCATGCTGCCTTCTTAAGCACCGCTAAAATTTCTTCGTCGCTTGCTGTTGGTTTTACAAACAACAAATTATCTTTAATTGTACCACTAAACAATTGCGAATCTTGACTTACCAACCCTAATTGCAAACGCAACTCTGTTAAGTTAATTTGGTTGGCATTAATTTTATTATAAAGCACCTCGCCACTATTTGGTTGATAAAGTCCTAAAAGTAATTTCACCAAAGTTGTTTTACCACTACCGCTTGGTCCAACAAAGGCAATGGTTTTGCCAGCTTCAATCGTTAAATTAATATTTTTTACGGCATAGCCTTGGTTAGTGGTGTGGCCAAACGTTACTTCTTTAAATTCTACATTATTAATATTCCCTAAGAATGACGGGTGTTCTGGCACATCTTCACTTTTAGCATTAATAATTTTAGAAAAATTATCCATGCTTGCTTTTGTTTCGTTGTACAAGGCAATAATAGAACCCAACTCTTGCAAGGGATTAAAAATAAAAAAAGAGAAAAACATTAAGGTTATTAAATCGCCAATTAAAATCACATCTTTAAACACAAAGGCATACAATCCAAAAACCAAACAGGTTCTTACCAAATGCACGGTTGTACCTTGGATAAAACTCAACGAACGGACAAAACGTACTTTTTTTAATTCTAATCCTAAAATTTTTAAAGTAGTTTTATTCAAGCGCTCTTCTTCTTGATTTACCAATCCTAAACTTTTTACCAATTCAATATTACGTAAAGATTCTGTTGTAGCGCCAGCCAAAGCAGTAGTTTCGCTAAGAATTTGTTTGGATATGGTTTTAATTTTCTTACCTAAAAATGAACTTATGGTTGCAATAACAGGCACAGTTGCTAAAAACAAAATACCAATGAGCGGGTGAATGCGAACTGCATAAATAACTACAAAAACAATTCCTACAATCGACTGAAAAATTAAAGAGATAAAGAGAGAAATAAATTTTTCTGAGTCAGTTTTTACTTTTTGAAGTTTGCCTAAGGTTTCTCCGCTTCGCTGATCTTCAAAATCTTTGTAAGGTAATGATAGAACTTTTTTTATACCATCGGTGTACATGTTTGCGCCCGAACGTTGAATAATAATGCTTGTAAAATAATCTTGAAAATTTTTTGCAATCCTCGAAACCATTGCAGCACCAATTGAAAGCAGCAAAGTAAGAATTAACGCTTGCGAGTAATCATCGAATCTGTACCCATAATTTTTATGTGGATCTCTTCCAAATTCGTTAATTAATTTGCCTGTAATAATAGAATCAAATAAACTAAAGCATTGATTAATAGCTGCTAAAACCAATGCCAAGATCAGGTATTTTTTATTTTTAGAAAGATAGGTGTATAAAATGCGCATGCGGGTTGTAAAATATATTCCTCAAATTTAGCATTAACAACAAAGGTAAATACTAGCAATTAGTTAAGAATTATTTTTTAAGGTCTATATAACGTTCTTATTCTGAATTAATTTTATTTTGGTTCAATTTTAAAAATAGTTGTCGAATCAATATTCACGTCTTCAATAGTTGTTGCCTCTGCTTAGCCAACCAACTTAAACGGCATATAATGAATGAACTCCTTAGTTGATGTAAAAAATTCTCTTCCATATTTTTGAACGCCATCTCTATACGTTACAAAATTATTTATTAGGTATTTTCCTCTAAAATTCTTTAACAATTTTTGGTTTATATTTTTTAAATCGTCAAGTATGTACCACATTATATCGGCTAAAAGAATGCAATCTACTTGGTCTTTATTTTTAAGAAGATGCATATCTAATATGTTACCAACCTCAAAATTTAAGTTTGGAAATTTTTCTTTTGCTCTTAAAATGGCAGTGGGAGAAATATCAATTGATTTTGGGATTACACCAGTTTCCTTATAAATCCATTCTGCATAGTAGCCTAAACCGCAACCGTATTCAATAATATTTTTTATGCCAAAGCGCTTTATGTTCATTATCGCTATTGTTCGGCTATAGCGATTGGGTTGTGTAGATTGTACCCAAGGGTCTTCAAATTTTTGATACATCTCGTCGTATTTTCCGATGAGCTTACCATCTTTTATTGCGTAGTCGTGATATGATTCCATTTTTATTTTATTTAGGGTTTATTTATTGCGCGTTCCAGCCGCCATCAACTGGCATTGCAATACCTGTAATTGTTGTTGCGTGGTCGCTTGCTAGTAGCAACGTAGTTTGCCCCAAGGTTTCTAAACTCACAAAATCTTTAACTGCTTGTTTGTAAAGCATTACCTTACTTACAACATCACTCTCGCTCATGTTATGGGCTTTGGCTTGGTCTGCAATTTGTTTTTCTACCAAGGGTGTTTTTACATAACCAGGGCAAATAGCATTTACAGTAATATTAAATGGTGCGCCCTCTAAGGCTAATGTTTTTGTAAAGCCAACAATGCCATGTTTACTAGCTACGTAGGCACTCTTAAATTCGCTGGCAACTAAGCCGTGAGCTGAAGCAATGTTTATTATTCTTCCAAACTTCCGTTCTTTCATACCTTTCCAAACGGCTTTGCTTAAATAAAAAGCAGAGGTTAAGTTGATGCCAATGATAGCATTCCATTTTTCATCCGGAAAATCTTCTATTGGTGAAACGTGTTGTATGCCAGCATTATTAATTAATACATCAATTTTACTAAATTTAGAAACTGCTTCATCAACCATTTTTCTTAGTTCCTCGGCCTTTAGCATATTAGCATTGCTAAACATGGTTTGTATTCCATACTCTTTCGCTATTGCGTCCGCTATTTCTTGCCCATTTGCTTCTAGTCCATTAAAAACTACATTGTATTGTTTTGTTTTTGCAAATTCTTTTGCTATGCCTAAGCCTATGCCGCTGGTGCTTCCGGTTATTAATGCTGTTTTCATTTATTATAATTTTTAATTTGGTTTTACTAATGTAACATATTTCATTAAAAACTATGTTATAAAATCAATAACTATACATATTCAATTCATCAAAATCTTTTATTTCTGATAATTTAATAAGTTGATTAATTTTTATTTTTTTAGTTGTGGTTTTAAAAACTTCTTCCGCTCCTTCTGTACCATAGTTTGTATTCTTTTTTTCAATCTTAGTTTTTGTACTAAAATTTATGCTTGTTACGCTTTCAGTTATTGGCCCACCGCTTTGATTGTCATAACCGATTAACTCAAAGTTTGCATTTTGATGCCTGAACGTGTAACTCCAATATCCATATCTGCCATGACCATATTGAACATATAAATTCCCTTTTTTAATTTCAAAGCTTAAATCAGGAGGGAAGTAAACACCTCCGTCCTCATTTTCGGATGAGAAGCATGCTAAATTTTTTGTAACCAATTCGTAATGCGTTTTTTTGTTGAATAAAACAAGTATGCCTCTACGGTTACGATTAAGTATGCCTCTGTTTTCTACTTCAACAAACTTAGCTTTATCTGTTCCTTTAATAATAATAACCGAATCTTTTAAGCCATCTTTATTTAAGTCTCCGCTGTAAGCTTCATAAAACACGTACCCATTAGGAATAAACGTTAAAGTACCTTTATTTACTTGAGAAAATAAATTACATGCATTAATTAAGAGCACAAATAAAATTACTTTTTTCATTATATTTTACTACACTTGTTTTTAATCTGCATTAACTTCTTCAGCTTTTTTTTCTGGTCTCATTTGCGGAAACAATAGCACATCTTGTATTGATGGTTGGTTAGTAAGCAACATACACAATCTATCTATACCAAAGCCTATGCCTGCGGTAGGAGGCATGCCGTATTCAAGCGCTCGTAAAAAATCGTAATCAATAAACATAGCTTCATCATCACCACGTTCCATTAATTTTATTTGATCTTCAAAACGTTCGCGTTGGTCAATTGGATCGTTTAACTCGCTATATGCATTTGCAATTTCTTTTCCGTTTATCATTAATTCAAAGCGTTCTACCAATCCTTCTTTGCTACGGTGTTTTTTAGTAAGCGGACTCATCTCCACCGGATAATCTGTAATAAAGGTTGGTTGAATAAAATTCCCTTCACATTTCTCTCCAAAAATGGTATCAATTAATTTTGCTTTGCCCATGCTCTCATCAATTTCTAAATGTAATTTTTTGCATACATCTCTTAATTCCGCTTCATTCATGGTGCTAACATCAATCCCAGTATATTCCTTAATGGCATCGTAAATTGTAATGCGTTTAAACGGTGCGGCAAACGAAATTGTTTTATCGCCTACTACAACATCTGTTGTACCGTGCAAATCGTTAGCAATTTTTTCCAACAATTTTTCAGTGGTGTTCATCATCCAAAAATAATCTTTGTAAGCCACGTAAAATTCTAACACCGTAAACTCAGGATTGTGGGTTCTATCCATGCCTTCGTTTCTAAAATTACGACTAAACTCATACACCCAATCAAAACCGCCAACAATTAAGCGTTTTAAATACAACTCGTTTGCAATGCGCAAATATAAAGGAATATCCAAAGCATTATGGTGTGTAATGAATGGGCGAGCGGCTGCACCCCCAGGAATAGCTTGCAACACAGGGGTGTCAACTTCTAAAGCGCCACTATCATTTAAAAAATTACGAATAGAAGTAATTATTTTTGTACGTTGCTCAAATGTTTTTTTAACTTTAGGATTAATAATTAAATCCACGTAACGCTGGCGGTATCTAAACTCTGGGTCTGTAACCTCATCAAACGAATTTCCATCAGCATCAGTTTTTACTATCGGTAAAGGTTTTAAGGCTTTGCTTAATAACGTAAATGAAGTTACGTGTATAGATATTTCGCCCATTTTTGTTGTAAACACATACCCTTTAACACCAATAATATCACCAATATCCATTAATTTTTTCCAAACTAAATCATATAATTTCGTGTCTTCAGGATTTGGACAAATATCATCTTTTCTTATATACAATTGTATACGGCCAGTGCTATCTTGAATTACAGCAAAACATGCTTTACCCATATCGCGTATGCTCATTAATCTGCCTGCAATAGAAATATCTTTATAATTCAATTTATCCCGCTCGTAGTTTTCTTTAATATCATGAGCCGTAACATTTACAGAAAATTCTTCGGCTGGATAGGCTTGTACACCTGCATTTTGTAAATCAATTAATTTTTGTCTTCTTAATTGTTCTTGTTCACTTAAATTAGTAGTCATATTTTTAAAATAGATTTCAAAGTTACAATTTATATGAACTTGTATATACCTAGCCTTGTTTTGATTATTAACTTTTATAAAAATTACGGAGTAATATACTTAAACAAAAGTTTGCCAACCTGCGCCCACGTGGGATTATTTCTTGAAAACACATTTACGCTCGAATTACGCAATTAGCGTGATTTTTAGTTTTGTTTAATTAAAACAAAGAATTGTGAAACAAAATTTTTGTTTTGTTTATCGTTTTAAAGAATTCATTAAACAAAAAGATGCATTTTATCAAAAAAAAGAGGTTAAGTCGTAAATTTTTTTACACTATTTAACACAATTTCTACATCTGTTTAATTATATCGGATTAGAACAAAATTTTATTTAATTGATTTTCAATGATTTATAAAATATTTTACCCGAAGGAAAAAATTTGTTTAATATTTAACGTTTTGCATTAAACAAAGAGCTACATTTGTTTAACCAAAAACACTAAAAGGTTAAACAAAATGACAGCAATAGAATTCAACACAAAAATCTTAAGCCAAAAAAGTAGTTTAAAAAACTTTGCTTTAAGTCTTACACACAACTCAGATGACGCTAACGATTTATTGCAAGATACCTATTTGAAAGCAATAACTTATAGAGATAAGTTTGAAGAAAGTACTAATTTGAAAGCTTGGTTGTTTACAATCATGAAAAATACTTTTATTAATGCTTATCGTAGAAATTCTAAAATTACGAAAGTAGTTGTAAAAGGAGATGATATTGCAATGAATCGTGCTTTTAAACAAAATAGCTATCAACATAGCGAAAGCAGAATTAATGCTAAAGAAATAATTAAGGAAATTGAAAAATTAGACGACGATTATAAAATACCGTTTACAAGATATTACAATGGCTACAAATACGAAGAAATTGCCGAAGAAATGCAATTGCCTTTAGGTACCATAAAAAGTAGAATATTTTTGGCCCGTAAATCGCTTATGACAACTTTAGCTAATTACAATAACTAATTTCTTTTTATTGTCTTCAACTACTACGATAATTTGGTTTAGGAGAGACCTTCGCACAGAGGATAATGCAGCATTATATTTCGCACTAAAAGAAAACAAAAATGTTTTACCTATTTTTATTTTCGACCCTACAATTTTAGATAAACTAGAAAATAAACTCGACAAAAGGGTAGATTACATCCATCAAGCGATATACAGCCTTCAAAAAAATTTTCTATTAGCCGGTAGTACAATTGAAGTTTATTATTTGAATCCACTAAAAGTTTTTAAAAACTTAACTGAAAAACATGACATTAAAAATGTGTATGTCAATCACGATTACGAGCCACATGCTGTTACACGCGATAAAGAAGTTGAGGCGTATTTAAGTACAAAAAACATTACTTTTCATACATTTAAGGATCAATGTATTTTTGAAAAAGATGAAATTATAAAAGACGATGGCAAACCCTATACTGTTTTTACACCTTATTCAAGAAAATGGAAAGCCAAACTGAAACCTTATTTTTACAAAGCATATCCAACACAAAAGTATTTTAATAATCTTTTTAAAGCTACTGCAACTACTATACCAAGCCTAGAGGAAATGGGCTTTATAAAAACAAACATTGAACTGCCTGAAAAAATTATAGTTAACGAAGCAATAATTAAGGCTTATAAAGAACAAAGAGATTATCCTGCAATTAGCGGCACCACACGATTAAGCATGCATTTGCGCTTTGGTACAATTAGTGTTAGGCAGTTGGTTGCAAAAACGTTGCCACTAAGCGAAACCTGGCTGAACGAACTTATTTGGCGTGACTTTTATATGATGATACTTCATCATTTTCCTCATGCCAGCACAAAGGCTTTTAAAAAAGAATACGAAAACATGCCTTGGCGTAATAAAGAAGAAGAGTTCAAAAAATGGTGTAGTGGTGAAACTGGTTACCCAATTGTAGATGCTGGTATGCGCGAGTTAAATGCTACTGGGTTTATGCACAATCGTGTTCGCATGATTACTAGCAGTTTTTTAATAAAACACCTATTAATTGATTGGCGCTGGGGCGAAGCTTATTTTGCAGCTAAACTAAATGATTTTGATTTAAGCGCTAACAATGGTGGCTGGCAGTGGGCGGCTAGTACTGGTTGCGACGCTGCTCCCTATTTTAGAATATTTAATCCGTACGAACAACAAAAAAAGTTTGACCCTAAATTTGATTACATAAAAAAATGGGTGCCTGAATTTGGAACACCGACCTATTGCCAGCCTATAGTGGAGCACACCTTTGCACGAAATAGAGCCCTAGAGAATTACAAAACACACCTCAGTAACTACAAGCAACTACAGCTATTTTAAAATGACACTTTTATGACAAAAAAACCTAGGTTTTTTATCATATTTGTTGTCATATTTTGGATTCTTTTAAAGTTATAGCGTTTACTCATAAAAATTTACCCCTTGAATTAATTGGTAAATTACATTTAAATGAAGAACAACAAAAAAGTTGTTTGGGCGCTTTAAAATTAAACTACAATTTTACTGAACTACTATTTTTAAATACATGTAATCGCGTTGAGTTGTTTTTTGTAACAGATGTTGAAATAACAAATACCCTTACCAAAGAAATTTTGATTTTTTTAAATAGTAGATTAAATAATGCAGAGCTAGAAGAGCTAATTACCAATATGGAAACATACACTGGCGAACAAGCAATTACGCATGTTTTTAGCGTAGCGGCATCTATAGATTCTTTAGTGGTGGGAGAGAGAGAAATAATTACACAAGTGCGCAAGGCGTATGATGTTTGTAATTTAATTGGATTAACCGGTGATTTTATGCGTTTGTTAACCAAACAAACAATAGAAACTGCCAAGCAAATTTATACAGATACAGATATTGCAAAAAATCCTGTATCCATAGTTTCTTTAGCCTATCGTAGCTTGCGTGCCTTTGGTATAAAAAATAATGCGCGCTTTGTGTTTGTTGGCAGTGGTGAAACAAATACATTAATGGCCACCTATTTAAAAAAACATCAATATGCCAATTTTTCTGTTTTTAATAGAACTTTACTAAACGCCAAAAAACTGGCAAACGTTCTTAACGGAAAGGCGTTTGAGTTAAGCGAGTTACAAAACTACAAAGCCGGATTTGATGTTTTGATTGTTTGCACCGCAAGTACTAGCCCAGTAATTAATTCAACGATTTATAAAAATTTATTACATGGCGATACCAATAAAAAAATTATTATTGATTTAGGATTACCTGCCAATGTTGATGAAGAGGTTATTGCTAACAACTTAGTTCATTACATTGATATAAATTCTTTAAAAGAACAAGCAGAAACGAATATGCAACTTCGTAAAAAAGAAGTTGAAAAATGCTACCATATAATTCAAAACAAAACAGAAGAATTTAAATGGTTGCATAAAGAACGCCGCATAGAACTTGCCTTTGGTGAAATACCAAAACAAGTAAGAGCCATAAAAGAGTTTGCCGTTAACGAAGTTTTTACCAAAGAAATTAGTACACTTGATAACACTAGTAAAGAAGTGCTAGAAAAAGTATTAGCCTACGTAGAAAAAAAATATAACGCAGTGGCTATTAAAACAGCCAAAGATGTGCTTCTAAACCAAAAAGATTAATTTATTTTTTTACCTTTAACTTCTTAGTTTAAAATCAGAAAGTAAAATGTATATCCCATTTGTAAGTATAGCGTATTTAATAGAAATACAGTTTTTTTCTTTAAAAATTCCTTCGTAAAACAAATTAAAAATTTTAATCAGTATAATTAATTTAATGGCACGTAAAATCATCATTGGTACACGCGGAAGCGAATTGGCATTGTGGCAAGCAAACTACACTAAAAATTTATTAGAAGACATTGGCGTTCCGTGTGAATTAAAAATTATCTCAACCGCTGGCGACCGATCGCAACAATGGAATACTAGCTTTGATAAATTAGAAGGCAAAGGTTTTTTTACCAAAGAACTAGAAGATGAATTACTTGCAAAAACAATTGATTTGGCCGTACACTCGCATAAAGATTTACAAACACAGCAACCTTATGGATTAATTATTGCAGGGGTAAGCAAACGTCAAGATCCAAGTGATACCCTATTGATTTTGAAGGATAAAGTAGATGAAAAACAAAAATTTAATTTAAAAAAAGGGGCAAAAGTTGGCACCTCATCTGCAAGAAGAAAATCGCAGTTACTTGCATTTAGAGAAGATATTAAAATTGCAGACTTAAGAGGCAATGTAACTACGCGTATTGAAAAGTTGCGCAAAGGAGAATACGACGCCATAATGCTTGCCACCGCAGGTATTGAGCGCTTGGAGCTAGACTTAGATGACTTGCATGTAGAACAATTAAACCCAGAAATTTTTGTTCCTGCACCTGCGCAAGGCGTTTTAGCTTGGCAAACACGTGAAGACGATGATGAACTAATAAATAAAATTGATAAAATAAGCGACTTTGATGTTTTAGTAAAAATAAATATAGAACGCCAAATTTTAAGTTTGTTTGACGGCGGTTGCCAATTGCCGCTTGGTGCATATTGCGATGCTGACCCAGATGATGATGATAGATTAAAATTTAAAGTATGGTTAAGCGTTGCCGATGCTTGGGATAAACAACCCAAACAATTATATTTTGAAACATTAAACACCGATGGATTTGCTGATGAAATTGTAGATAAAGCCAAAGGCATTGTTCCAAAAAAAGTGTACATAACAAAAAATTTTGGAGAGAAAGATTATTTAAACAAAGCACTTACCAAATTAGGCTATGAAGTTGAAGGTAAAAGTTTAATAGATTTTAAAGAAGTGAAAATACGTGAATTACCAAAAGCAGATTGGATTTTTTTTAGTAGCAAACATAGTGTACAGTTTTTTTTACAACAAAAACCTAAATTAGATAAAGTGAAATTTGGTTGTGTAGGTGCTAGCACCAGTGCAGAGTTGCGGGCTTTTGGTTACCGTGCAGATTTTATAGGCTCTGGCACAGATACAAAATTAATTGGTAAACAATTCGCAGCAAAAGTAGGAAACGGAAAAGCCTTATTCCCAATTGCGAAGGATAGTTTAAAAACGTTTCAATGGCAAATGCCCAAACAAGAAAACGTAATTAATTTGAACGTGTATTGGACTCAAAAGCATAGTGTAGAAATTGATCCAGATAAAGACATATTAATTTTTACAAGCCCTAGTAATTTTTTAGCTTATATGGAAAAAAACAAAATTCATCCGCACCAAAAGCTAATTGCCATGGGTGATGCCACTGGCAAAGAATTTGAAAAATTAAAAATTAAGAAATATACTAAGCCAAAAAGTTTTGATGATTTAGGCTTGGTACAAGCGGTATTGGGGCTTTAAAAAATAAATTCTGGAAGATTAAACCTTATTAGAATAATACTTAGGGTTCACTCAAAATAGATAAAAACGCAAAGGAAACTAAGTTTTATCTGTAAGGATTTTCCTTAAAAAGTCCAAAAAGGTTTGCACTTAAAAAGAGATTTAACCCTCCAATCTCTTGTCAATTGGCATATTTGCGTTTTTGAGTGAACCCTATTTAGTCAGCTATTTGGAATAAAAATTGTATTATTTCGTAAGTAAGTACAATTATGCCAATAATAATTCCAATTCTTTTTCTGTTCTCATACTTTTCTTTTAAAGCCTCTGCTTCCTGCTGTGTGGTGCCAAATGTATAATTCAATTTGTCGGCAATTTCTGTATCACTTGCTCCGTTGTTTTGAAGATTGGCAATAAAATCAAAGTGTCTGGCTTCTGCTGTAGCCTCTTCTTTAAGAATATCAAAAATATTTATACCATTTTCCTTTAAATCAATTTTTATACTATCAAAAGATTCTCCTAGAGCTAAACGTTCTTGAATAAGCGCAGTAATTTCTTCCTTGCTAAAATTGCGGTAATCTAATTTTTCCGCGACACCGTTTTGCAAGTAATCGTCTAGTTCAGTTGCTTCTTTCGCCTTACCTCTGCTAATTAATTCTGCTTGTAGGTGTGGTATGGCTTTAAGTTCTAAATCAGCAGGATTTTTTGATAACGAAATTAATTTTTCAGTTGAAATTGATTTGTACGTATTAATAATTACATCTAAATCCTTCATTACAAATTAACTTTACCAAGTTATTTTAAATCTAAAAGTTTTGTTAGTTTAACTACTCCTTCTTTTCTGCATCATTCGCACTTTGTAAACCCAATTGTGGTGCTGCGGGGTCAAATTTTAAATCAATAAAGGATGTACCTCTATGAAAACTAACTATTAATGGTTCCGATTTATTCCATTCTAAAATTGGTGTTTTTGTCATGTTAGTTATAGTTTTTAAACACGAGTTGATGCTTTTTTGTTTCCAAATAGCACGCCCCGTTTTAATATTCCAGCGTGCAAGTGTGAGTTTGGTTTCATGTCCAGCATTACATAATTGGTTTGACTTTGATTTTGAAAACGCATCAATATAAACTAACACATAATTTGTATCGCCAATCACTTTTTCAAATAGCACTTTTGCCACTTCAGGGTCTTTGCATAAAGAATCATTCACGCAGAATTTTATATTGGTGTCTTTGTAAATTAAATTATAACAGAGCTGAATTTTTCCATCTTTTAAATCTTTTGGAGGATATTTAGAGCGTACGTAAAAACTCAAGCGGCGGGCTTTGTACACTTTTCTTAAACTATCGTTCTTTTTCCAAGCTGCTAAATCAGTTTTTGGATTTATAGTCAAGGATTCAATTGCTAAATTTCTTTCAATTTCTTCGTCACTAGGTGGGGCGACATAAACTGGAGCAGCCGCCACGCTATCTTTTTTTGTGGTTTTACCTTTTGCCTTGCCTTTAGGCTGTGCGTTAGCAAAATTAAAAGTTGAAATAAATAAAACTGTAAGTAATAGTTTGTTCATGTTGAATTGTTTAATGTTATAAAAGTAAAAATAAATGCGCTGTTATACAAGTATTATATGAAGCACTTAATTTGCCTCATTAAAAAATTTGTATCAATTTTTAGTTACTAAATTGACAACCATTTGAATCAAATTGAAAATACTATAAGATTCTCTAAAATTCTATTTATTCTGAGAAGACAATCTTATGTTTTAGATAATTTTCGTTAGAAATCAAAAAATAGATACCAGAATTCAGAGAATTGATTTCTTGAGAAAAGTTATTTGAAACATCTAATTCTAGTGTTTTTAAAGTCATGCCTAATGCGTTTACTAAAATCAATTTCACCTCTCTATCAGAACTTATTATAACTCTGTCACTACTGGGGTTAGGATAGACCAATAAAGTAGGATTTTTAAGATGAGCAAGACTCGCCAAACTAGTACAATTATTAACCGATTGAGTAATAACTGCTGAATTACTGCATCCGGAAAAATTACTACCAGTTACTGTATAGATTGTTGTTACAGTAGGACTAACCACAATTGACGATTAGTCTAAGTTATTACTCCATGTGTATGTATTAGCTCCAGTAGCTACTAGTGTGGACGATTGACCACTACATATAAGACTTGTATTAGAAACTGCGGTTACGGTGGGTGAAGGATTAATTGAGACAGTAACCACTTGTCGACTCGTGCATGTATTATTGTCAACCGCAATCACGGAATAGGTTGTTGTAATGGTTGGTGAAACAGAAATACTAGGTTGTATTTAATCCGTTGCTCCAACTATATGTTGCGGCACCTGAGGCTGTCAAAATTGAAGACAACGTTTGACCTTGACAAAGCTGCGTATTTCCATTAATAGTTAAGTTACCAAATGGAGAGCAAGAACTAGTTATTGGTGCGCCAGAACTTATCCAATTGGAAAAAGAGCCTGTAAGTGAAAACCCAGATAAAGTTCCTGTGTTAATAGCCGGACTCAAATCGATTAAAGATGTAACTGCTAAATTGTTTCCTGATGGACTACCTTGGTTGAAATTATAGTATGCAACAAGCCCATATTCCGCTCCTGTTAATTGGCAATTTTTCTTAGCTACAATTTCTTGCAAACATAATTCTTTGTTCCAAATACGAACCTCATCTAAAGAACCTAAAAAGTTATATGCTGAAACACCTTGTCGCGATCAGATAGCAATCAGATTGGTTGTTGTTATAACTCCAGACAATGAATTATTAGGTATAGTTTTTGATTGAAGTACACCATCAACATATATATCGGTATTATTACCATTCGGGATACCTCTATAAACGGCTACAGCATGATGCCAATTACCATCATTAAATGTATTATTAGTAGTTACAACCTTCATTGCATTTGATAAATTGGTGCTAATAATTGAGAAATCTAGTGCGCCGCTACTAACCATGAACTCATATCAAGTATAAGGTGCAACATCAAAACGATTTGAAACAAGAATCCTATAACCACTCGCAGTGGTATTAAACCAAGCTTCAATGCTAAACTTATCGTTAATAGAAAAATTTAACGAAGGGTTATTGGAAACATTAACCTTATCATTTATGCCATCAAAATTTAACGCATTATTTTGTGCAATTGCGAATTTGCTCACAAAAAGCAACGATGTGAGAAGAACAATATTCTTCTTTAAATTAATAAAAATCATAATAAAAGACTTAAAAAAAATAACAAAAATTTTAATTAATCAAAATCAGAAATTTTGATTTTGTAAAAAAAGAATAAATAGAGTACATTTTCTTCCATTCGCATTTCTCATCGAGTTAATCTGAAAATTTAAAATAAATATCAAATTCTCAATTATCCTCAAAATCTAAACCTCCTCAACCTTATTTTTCTTACCAAAAAGAATTGGCACTAAGAAAATTAAAATTGTTAGTATAGATGTGCCCCAATCTGCTACAGAGCTCTTTAAAAATAAACTTATTGCAGCATCTGGCATAAAATGTTCAACAAGCGATAAAACTAATTTTACACCCAAAACACCAACAACCACAAAGGCAGCAGTTTCTAAAGAAGGAATTTTTTCCATTAATTTTACAAATGCTTGTGCAACAAAACGCATTGCTAGTATACCAATAAATACGCCAACCCAAACCAATACTATGTTATCTGTAAAAGCTACAACGGCAAATACATTATCAATAGAAAATGCCATATCCATTAATTCAACCAAAGCCACTGTAGCCCAAAAGTTACCTAAAGCGCCTACTGTCATTTTATACAACCAATTGCTATTTTTATCCAATGTGTCATCTTCTTTATCAGCAGTTTGTTTGCCCTTCCACCAATCCCAAACAAGGTATATTAAATATAACCCTCCAATTGGCTTTAAATACCAAAACTTTACTAAAAAAGAAGCAAATAACAAGGCTAAACCTCTAAATACATAGGCGCCAATAATTCCTAGGCGCAAAGCTTTGTTGCGTTGGTCTTTTGGTAAATCCATTACCATGGTTGCCAACACGGCTGCATTATCTACAGAAAGTAAACTTTCAATAATAATAAGGTTAAGAATAATTCCAACAGAAACCAAAGGATTTGCTGCAATGTCATTAAAACTTTCTACAATTGTCATACGTTAAATTAAAGCATAAATATAAATTAAATTTATTTGTTTACACGCTTTCTTACTACTAAATATAAACAGAATTTTAAGTTGTAACTACTTTAACTGGGTGAATTGCATACTTTACTTATCATGCTGAATTGCTTTTCTGCAATAGCTTTAAAAGATAATTCTTCTTCAAAATGAGTAGCTACTTTATCAGACTCCTCTTTAAGGGTTAAATTTAAGGCCTTTTGTATTGCCTCTTTAAATGAATTTACATTACCTGTTTGCCATAATACTCCTAAATTACCGCTATTGGTTAACTTGTAAAAACTTGGAATATTTGTAACTATTGGAATACAGCCACAAGCCATAGATTCTATTAACGAGTAGCCGCTACTCTCGTAATGACTTCCTAAAACAAAATAATCTGCACTACAATAATAATTAGCCAACTCCTTTTGGGGCATGGCACCAATTAGAATAATTTGCGATTTTATAATTGGATTATTCTCAATAAACAACTTTACCTCTTTAATAAGTTCTGCAGTTCTATAAATCATCAAAACTTTATAACTACTGTTTTTATTTAAAAATTCAGCCAAGCCGTTTAATACAGTAATGGGATCTTTGTTGGGTGTTAGGGTTCCTACCCATAAAAAAACTGTATCACTTAAGCCTAGGTTTAAATGTTGGCGTGCCGTTTGTTTTGATAGGCGATTTAAACTTGCAGACCCTTCGGGGATTTCGTATATATTTGATTTTGGATGTATAAACTTTTTTTGAACAAACTCTTTAGTTTGTTCTTTTGAGGTAAAGGCATAATTTTTAATAAAAAAACGAACAAGTTTTTGAAGTTGACCTTTTCGTCCGCCAGGAACCCCGCCGCCGTTGTAGTGTATAATGAATTTACTTCGTACTAACAATAACAAACAAAATAATTGCAATGGATTGGAAAATCCATGCACCATAACTAAGTTGGGCTTTAGCTTTCGTAAATGTAAATGCAGTTTTAAAGCCAACCATAATTTTGAGGTACTTCCTTTAAAAAAGTGAAACTGAACACCATCTATCACCTTCGAATTTGTATCTGTTATAACACGATAAACGTGAGCGTTTAATTGCTTGCTCAGGAAACCCAAATGCCCATGACTCGGCGCCTGTAAAAGAAGGAGATCCTCTTCGTTCAGCAACGTTGAACCAAAATTGTAAATAATATTAGCATACACAATTTTATTTGCTGAATTATTTACTTTATTATCAGGCATTTTTAGTTGTACTTAAAAACAAATCAATCATTTTTTTTGCAGATTCATCCATTGCGTTTGCTAGCACACACCTGTAGTTTAAGGGTTTGCTTAAACACAAATTCATTGCAGTAACAAAATCTATTTTATTGGTATACACAAAATGATTTTCAGTTTTTCTATTGGCTAGCTTTTGTGTGCCAAATGCAAAACAACCACTGTATAGCGCCTCCATCACCACAGCAGGTGTCCCCTCAAATAAAGAAGTATGCAAAAACAACTTTGTGTTTGACATAAGCGTCAAAATTTCTTCGTGCGACCTAAAACCTATAAGTGCTATATTTTTACTTAAATCTAACTTATCAATTAAATCTTGCAATTCTTTTTTTTGTTCGCCCTCGCCTGCAATTAATGTTTTTATTGCGGGGTAAGTTTTTCGTAATTCATAAACTATTTCTACGAAGAATTTGTAGTTTTTATTGGCGGTTAGTGAGCCAACACCAAGTACATCAATTTCTCTAGTATTAGTATTTAAATCATTAAAAATTAATGGATTAATGCCATTTTCAATCACATGTTCAGGCTTAAGGTTGTAATTTTTTGAAAACTCCTCTTGTATAAAATCAGAAATGGCAATAAGTTTGTTCGGATTTGGTTTAATTCGCTTAATGTATTGGTTTTGCTTTTTTGCATCTTGACCTTGGAGCCACATAAAGTACTTTAGATTTTTACGCTCACAAAAAAATTTAGCAACTAATGAACATTCTGTTAACCAAAAGCTTAATACCCATAAAGAACCTTGTGCTTTATAAATACAATTTAATTTTTTATAAGCTTTAACTAAGTTAAAAAATCGCCACACACCAGGTTTATTTTTTCCTCCAAGGGCAATAACATCAATACCGTTCCATGTGTATTCTGTTTTGTAAAATGGATAATTAAATGCGAATACAACAATCTTTATTTTAGGATAATTATTTTTAATTGATAGTACAAATTGCTGTACGGTTGGCAAGCAGTTTGTTTCAGTTTCAAATCTCGGAAATCCAGGACTAAGTATAACTAGCGTGTTTTGAATCATGCTTGGAACTCAAAGCTAAGAATTTTTTTAAGAGTATATTACAAAAAGCCTATATTAGTAACATCAGTTAATTTTTATCAATAAACTTCAAAACATAACAAAGAAACTTAAATACAAATTAAATGGATTTGTAATAGATTTTTTGTTTCGGTTTTTTAAGCAGTTGCCAAAATCTATCAAGAACCAAAAGGGCTTAAGGATACTCGTTTTTCATGGAATCACAGTGGATGACCCTCATAAATTCAATTCACGATTCATAAGTAAGCAACTCTTCGAACAACTTGTTTTACTTTTAAAACAACACTGCAATTTAATTTCTTTTACTGATTTATTAGAAAAAAATATTTCTAGCTCAAAACTAAATGTGCTTATAACTTTTGATGATGGCTATAAAAATAATTTTGATTATGCTTTCCCTTTTTTGGTTAAACATAACGTTCCAGCTATATTTTTTGTTACTACACGCCACACAAGCCAACTACACTATTTGTTTAACGATATAGTAGATATTTCTCCGGTTTACGGCAAAGAGAAAGTTCTTGTTAATAATGAAGAATTTTATAGAAAAAAGATTTTTTTAAATTACAGATACGTAAACAAAAGCAACGAACAATTAGCCAAAAAATACCACCATGCCAGGCTAAAATCAAGAAACGGTGTATTAGAGCAACTTTGGACAACTAACTCAAGCGCTGCCTACAAAAGCAATACCTGTTTTTTTGAGTTGATGACAGATAGTATGATAAAAACATTATCTGAAAACAAACTTTTTACAATCGGTTCTCATACCAAAAATCATTTAAGTTTAGCAACATTAAATAGAGATGAACTCGAAGAGGAAATAATTGATTCTATCAATCATTTAAAACATGTAACTGGGCAAACAGAAATTCCCTTTGCTTTTCCATACGGAGAGTATAGTGAAGAGGTGCTAAATGTTTGTTTAAAACACCAAATTAAAAATTTATTTGGCACCGAGCTACTGCTTAACGAAAGCCATAAAAATGTGATTGAAAATCGCTTTCAAATAAACCCATTTATAACACCTATACTTCAACTTCATTACGTTGCTAAAGGTAAATATGAATAATTATAAAATTGAAATACTATCCGAAAATAATTGGAATTTAATTTACGAGCTGTATGCGCATGTATATGAATTAAAACGACCTACTTTGTTTTATGAAAGCAAATACAATACAAATTATGTTGGCATAAAAGCGTTTGGTTGTGTTGCCCTATTAAATGGAAAAGCAATTGGTTTTGTAGGAATCATTCCCACAAAACTATTGATTAATGGTGAAGAAGTTATAGGAGGTCAGTTAACTGACGCTATGGTGAATGCCGAACACAGAAAAAAGGGAGTATTACTTGCTTTATTAAAAGAATTAATAGTAACAGCAAAGAACTGCAAAATTAAATTAGCTTTTGTATTTCCAAATCAAAATTCATTTCATGTTTTAGTAAACAACCTCCATTTTATGCACCTGCATACAATGCATAGTTATACGTTTAATAAAAAAAACAACCGATTAAAGGAAGTAATTGGAGCTATTTTTACAATTAAACAGAATAGGAATTTAAAGTGTATTGAGAACGATTTAATTACGTTTGGTTATGATGGTGTGCTTTACAGCCAAGAATACTTGGAGTACAAAAAGCTGAATAAAAATTTTATTATTGAAAGTGAAAGTTATTCTGTTTGGTTAAGCCATTCAAAAAGAACTTGGATAGGTGCAGTTAGCGGTTTAGACAAAGACAACGTACAATCTTTATTAAGTTTTGTTTCTAAAAAATTTGGCGGGAAATCTTTTACTTATATGGTTTCTCCCAACACCGAATTAGACGCTTTATTTTCAGAAATTCTTACTCCTCAAAAAACTTTCCCCGTTTGTATTTATGATTTTACTGGAAACTTAGATTTAAGCAATTTAAAATTTCAATTTGCTGATAGTGACGTTTTTTAAAATCGACGATTTGTGAAATAAAGTAACTTAGAATTCAAAAAAAAGACCAACTAGAAAACTAGTCAGCCTTTTTGGTGATCCCGCTGGGATTACTTTAATCTCATCCAAAAAAATCCTTTTTCACCTAATTGCTTGATTTCATTGGGAAATGAACAATTCATAAAGCAAGTTGGTTAATAAAAAAGCATCTAAATGCTTCAAATGTTCCCCCCATTGTTCCCCCTGTTTTATTATCTTTGTACCAATAGAAAAACTACTTTTTTATGGCAACAATTTCGGTGATTTTACGCAAAGATAAAATAAAAAAGGACGGAACTGCTCCGCTTCACTTTTTAATCATTAAAGACCGTAGAAAGTCCAAGGTTACCTCCGGCATATTTATAGACCCAAAATATTGGAACGCTGATAAGGCCGTTGTTAAACCCGGTGCACCTAACAGTAGCCGTATCAAATCATTTCTAAAAAATAAGCTTGCCGAACTTCAGGATCATGTGATTGAACAAGAAACCCTGAACAAGAGCATAACCGCCAAAAAACTCAAAAAAGAGATTTATGGTGAAGCTCCCACCAATTTCTTTGATTTTGCCAAGGAAACCCTTGCCGGATATGAGAAACAGAAAATGTTTGGTACTTATGACAAATCAGCCGCCATCATTAATAAGATGAAAGCATTTGTAAAAAAGGAATTTAGTTCAGAATCGCTTTTCATGCAGGAAATCACACCTGAATTCTTGGATAAGTACGATAGCTATTGCCGAAAAGAATGGCAAAATAAAACGAATACGGTCCACATGAACATGAAGTTTATTCGCAAAGTGTTTAATGATGCGGTTTCAATGGAAAAGGTTGAAATGAAAGACAACCCCTTCCTTAAATACAAGCTTAAAACCGAAAAGACCCAACGCACCTTTTTAAATGAAGAGGAACTTACAGCTTTTGCAAATTATACATGTACACCTGGCACCCGTATGGAACTGCATCAGGATATGTTCGTTTTCGCATCCTACACAGGAGGCTTAAGGGTTTCGGATGTTCTGCAATTGAAATGGAAGAACCTTGATAAGACCAATATTAACTTCACCATTCGAAAAACCGGTTCACAGATCTCTATTCGTGTACCTGATAAAGCCATGGAAATTATTAAAAAGTACAAGTAGGCAAAGCCAAACCTTGAACATTATATTTTCCCAATGCTAAAAAATGGGTTAAATGATAACGACCTCCGTTTAATGGATAAGGAAATTTCAGGAGCCACCGCCTATATTAATAAGAACCTTAAAACAATTGCCGAGGGCATTGAACTGGGCAAGCACGTAAGCTTCCATATTTCACGCCATACCTTTGCCACTCGTGCCTTACGCAAAGGCATCAGCATTGATAAGGTTTCTAAACTCATGGGTCATTCTGCTATTCGCGAAACGCAGGTTTATGCCAAAATCGTCAATGAAGAATTAGACAAAGCGATGGAAGTTTTCAACGATTAATAGTTTCCCTTTAAAATCAAGGCATTATTTTTTCAACAGCTACAATTTGTAGTTTTTTCAACTAAATTTTTGAACACTAATATAATATTTGGGTGCAATTTGATATTTTAGGGTAACGATTAATTGATAATAAATTTATCAGTGATTGAAGTAAAAAATATTTTGGCGTACTATAATAATGTTCAAAGGCAATGTAACTACTGCTCCCTTCAAGGAGCATCTGATAATAGACATGTCCCTAACCGAACCCGGTGAGTTCGATATCTATTGCTTTGACCAGGAACAGCCCGTTAATTTTATTCAATCAGGAAAATTCTCTCTGCAGCAATACTGTCAATGTTTGCTTCGTAAACTTTTTTCATTAAACAAATCCAAAATCAAACCATTCATTCAATACCAATGCGAGCAGCTTGCAGATCCTTTTGTTTGGCTCAATAAATTTGAAAAGCTTATTGATTTAAACCGTGAATTATTTACTACTAAGGAGCAAAACATCAAAATTGAAAAAGCATTGGTAGTCATTGAACTCATTCGGCAGGATATAGAAAACAATAAATTCAATAAGAGTGCAAGGTTTGATTTTGATAAAGTAAAATCAAAATTGAAACAATATACAACACCCGAGGAGCAGCTAAGTTATTTATACGAATCACAAGCAGAGTATTTACAGAACAAACCAAAATTACTTGATCCAACTGAAACGCCTTTTGATGAAAAAATAACAATAGAGATTGAAAAGATTGAACGCTTAGAGCAATTGAAAAAACGTACAGCACAACGTACCGCTATAATGAATGGAAAAAGTACAAAAGAAAAAATTGCAATACGTGGTCACTTAAATATTTTAGTTGATGCATTTTATCAAATGCTCCATGAGAAAAAAGCAAACGGTCTTCCTTACATTGATGCAACTGCTTCTGAAATTACCGACTTTATTGTAAATAATTTCGTTGACAAAGACGGTCACCCAATTTCTGAAAGTACAGTTCGTACAATGTTGTCGCCAAACAAACCTGAGAAGCGGCCGAAGAACGACAATAAAATAAATCTGTGATTTTATTTTTTGTTTAGAATTAATTTCATCATGATGTCGGTTTGTTCATCTGCACCTAATTTGAAAATGTGTTTGTCAAATTCAATAAACCCATTTTTCTTATAGAATTGAATTGCTCTTGGATTTTCTTCCCAAACACCTAACCAAACATACTCCGCTTTTTTGTTCATTGCTATTTGTATTGCTTTATCATATAGCATTTGTCCAACCTTTTTACCATGATATTCTTTCAAAACATAAATCCTCTCAATTTCAATTGCGTTTTTATTTTTGATTTCAGTTTGCGATCCACCGGCATTTAATTTTAAGTAGCCAAGAATTTTATCTTCAAGTGTTGCAAAATAGAATTCAGAATTCTCTTCCTTTAATTCCATTGTAAGCTTTTCAATTGAAAACTTCTCAGCTAAATACCGTTTCATGTTTTCTTCAGTATTACCTGATGAAAATGTTTCAGTGAAAGTTTGCCGACCAATATTCTGCAACTGGGTAACGTTTTTAGGCGTTACTTTTGTTATTATAATTTGATTTGTAGCTATTGACATTTTTATTAATTCTAAGGCTGCAAATCTACTAATTATTCATGACCTTAAATTTAGATTGAAAGTCCTCATTCAAAGCAGTTCTGGTAAAAAACAACCATAACTAAGAGATTTTTAAAAGTCACAAATGACCTCGTGACCTCAGCCAATTCAGGGCTTCGCCCCTCTTGGCAATAATATTTAAACGCAATTCAGCTTCGCTGTTTTGCGTTTTTTTATTTCCAATTTTCAATTCAACATACCCTTCAATCACTTAGCCAAAACTTGGTCACATGTGACCTGTTTTGACCTATGCGACCCTTCGCCATTTTATTCTTTTGCTCCATAAACAATTAAAAAGCACAAACTATGGAAGCAGTAATCCTAAGCAAAGAGCAATTCACAGAATTGAAGGGTTCAATCGATGAAATCAAAAACAAGATTGAAAACCAAAACAAAAAACCGCATGAAGTATTTATCGATAATCAGGAATTCCTGATCATGATGAAAATTTCAAAACGAACAGCACAAACTTGGCGCGATGAAGGTAAAATTTCATTCTCGCAAGTAGGCAACAAAATCTACTACAAACTTTCTGATGTGGAAGTTTTATTGAATCAGCATTATGTAAAAAGTTTTAAAAAGTAAGGAGGTCATTATGGATAAGCACAAGGAAACATTAAGCGATCTCACTTGGCCGGAGCTGCTGCAACAAGTAGCAGCAGTCCTTGCACGTGATGAAAAAGCACTGGAGAACAATGTAAGCTACTACAAAAAAATGTTGGGAGATAGCAATGCAGATAAAGAAAAGTTAAACCGTTTGTTTGATAAACTGCAATTGGATAAGCTTCGCTTATCTTATTTCTCTGAATTGTTTTTTCGTATTGATGAAGGCAATTTCAAATTCATCATTATGAATTTAGAATCGTGCATCAAACAGGAAACTGAATTGCAAAACCGTTGCCCAAAAGATTGGGTTGCAACAGTTCGATTCGAGAACGGTGAAATCAAAGTGTATTTCATGGCATTGTCTTACTACCAATAATAATTACGATGATCGATATACCAGCACCACCTTCTAAAAATGGCGATTCTCAGTTACCAGCGGTAACTCTCGAATCTGCCAAGAGCAAGCTTGCAAGGCTGCTGGCCTCACAACAGCAGATCAAAGAAAATAAAGGCAAGCCTATTTCATTTAGTCAGCCTATACTTTGGCAAAAAGAAAATCCGGTTTTCTTTCCCAAAACCATTAACGTAATCCAGGGCAAAGCAGGAGTACACAAATCACGTTTGGCAGAAACCATTTGCGCAGCACTTCTTAAAACTCCTGAAAGTAATCGCGACCTTTTAGGATTCAAGAGAAGTTTGCTCAGTCGTTATGCTGTGTGCTATGTTGACACCGAACGAAATCTCTCCGACCAATTACCTTATTCCTTGCAGCAAATTCAAACAAAAGCGGGTTACACTATTCAAGACCATCCGTACGGTTTTGATTATATCTCGCTACTTGAATTTGCCCGTGAAGAGCGTTTTGAAATGCTTAACATGTACATCGATCACATTCGGAAAAAATTTCCAATGCATTTATTTATTGTGTTGGATGTAATTACCGATTGTGTTTTCAATTTCAACGATACAAAAGACAGCATGAAATTGATTGACATGATGAACCAAACAATAAACAGATACGATGTTACATTTCTTGCACTCATTCACGAAAACCCGGGTAGTACAGATAAAGCTCGTGGTCATTTAGGAACTGAAATTTTGAATAAAGCAAGTACGGTGGTACAAATCGGTTTTGAAAAAGATGCCGAGAACCACAACACTAACTTGATTAAAGTTGCTTATCTCAAATGTAGAAGTTCAAAAAAACACGAGCCATTTTTTGTGCAGTATTCCGATGCGGAAAAAGGATTGGTCATTGCCGATCATAGTACCATACAAGAAACAATGGATAGCCGTAATCAAAAAGCTTCATTAGATAGCACACTTGAATTCATTGGTGCATTTCTAACAGAGCCAATGCCAAGGAAAGATTTCATTGAGAAACTGTGTGCAGAAATGAACTGCAAGGAAAGAACAGTTGAAGCCAGGCTCAAATCTATCATCACTCATAGCTTCGCTATTCCGGTGGGTGATGGTAAAGCCAAAACGCTTTGTAAAAAAACTGAGAATAGAGAAATCATTTATTATTTAACCGATTAAAATTTTAAAACATGAAAAACAAAAATGAAACAAAATTCTGTGAATTCCTCCGTAAACTAAAACTTGTGTTCGGAGGCAAAGGTCAAGTTCAAGACCCAGCTGAAGCTCGTGAATACGAACAACTCGAAAAAGAAAACAAACTCGTACTATCGTACCTTACGGTACGTAAACTCATTGGTATTTTAGGTTTTTTACTGCCTTTTATACTTCTGATAGGTCCGTTTATTCTTTCAGCATGTTGCTACATTCAACCATCAATTAGTAATTACTATCACACCATTATGCGCGATGTTTTTGTGGGTTACATGTGTGCACTTTCAATTTTCTTACTCTCCTACAAGGGGTATGATATAGTTGATCGTGTTCTAACATTTCTTGCAGGTATTTTCGGTTTGATGGTGGCATTACTACCAACCACATTTAAAGTTCCGATGCTTCCATGCAACATTGAATGTTCAAGATTCATTCCTGATTTAGTTGGTACAATTCATTTAATTTCGGCAGGTCTATTTTTACTTTCCCTGGCTTTTATGAGCTTGTTTCTTTTTACAAAAGGTGAAACCACACCAACACCTCAAAAACTCATCAGGAACAAAATCTACAAAGTTGCCGGGTACATTATTCTCATATGTGTTGGCTTACTCATTCTCTATTTTGCCTTACCTGATTCCATCACCGATCCATTGATTGTTCTTAAGCCGATTTTCTGGTTAGAGACAATTGCGGTAATGGCATTCGGATTCTCATGGCTTGTAAAAGGCGGTTTGTTCTTTGCTGACCCCGAATAGTAAGTCATTGATTATCTGCTAAAACCGACTTTTGCAAGTTTGCAGACCCTTATATAAGGGTGTGCAATACTGCAAGAGTGCCACCCAGAGCTTGTCGAAGGGTCAAAGCCCGGCCGCTTTCAGCGACTGGGCTTTTTAATTGAAATAACTATGGGTATAAATACCCATTTTTTAAACTGCACCCTTTTTCGTTAAATATCTCACTTTGTGAGATAGGTATATAAATTTTACTATATTTATATCTGCTAAAAGCGCAAAATGAACCGAATTAAGGAAGTACTCGAAGAAAAGGAACTAACACAAACTTGGTTATCAGAAAAACTGGGCAAGAGTTACAACATGGTAAACTCTTATGTGCAGAATAGAAGGCAACCAAGTATTGAAATACTTTTTGAGATTGCTAAAATTTTGAAAGTCGATCCGAAGGAACTGTTATTGACTAAAAGTAAAAAATAATTTTAAAAAGATAATACCGTTTTTAAATGAGCAAGGTATCAAGTAAAATAGAAGCAAAGGACTATAGTATAGCCGATGTATTGTCGAATAAAAAATACACAATTGATTACTTTCAACGTGAATATAAATGGCAGCAACGCCACATTGAACAATTAATTGCGGATCTTGAAACCTCTTTTTTTATTAACTACGATGATAAACATGAACGTATTGAAGTTGCAAACTATAATTCCTATTATTTAGGTCCAATTGTACTCAGCAATAAAGATGGTAAAAATTCAATTATAGATGGGCAGCAAAGATTGACATCGCTAACTATACTTCTTATTTATCTTAATAATTTGCAAAAGGATTTACCTCAAAAGGTAAATCTCGACTCGTTGATTTACTCTGATGCTTATGGAGAAAAGTCCTTCAATTTAGATGTTCCGGAACGTAAACATTGTTTGGATGCGTTCTACATGAATGGGGAGTATGTTGTAAAGGACACAGACGATGAGACAGTAAAAAATATTGCTGAAAGATATAATGATATTGCCGAATTGTTTCCAGATGAGTTAAAAGGCAAACCCTTATTGTACTTTATCGATTGGTTAATTAGAAACGTAGTGTTGGTTGTTATCACTGCCTATTCTGATGATAATGCTTATACTATTTTCGAAACAATGAATGACAGAGGATTGAATTTAACTCCAAGCGAAATGCTAAAGGGATATCTACTTTCCAAAGTAAGAACTCAAACCCAACGAGATGATATAAATGCAATTTGGAAGAAACAGATTAAGGATCTGCATGAATTATGGGAAGAAGCAGACATTAGTTTTTTTCAAGCATGGCTTAGGGCAAAATATGCCGTAACAATTCGTCCAGGTAAAATTGGTGCAGCAAATGAAGATTTTGAAAAAATTGGAACAAGATTTCATACTTGGGTAAAGGATAATACCGATAAAATCAAATTAACATCAGCTAATGATTTTAATGATTTTGTTACTAATCATATGGTATTTTACATGAAAGTATTTACTAAAATATATGAAGCACGTAAAGTTTTTAAGAAAAGTTTAGAGCATTTATTTTACACTCAACAATGGGGTTTTGGTTATTCACTCGCAGATTCACTTTTGTTAGCACCAATTCGTTTAGAAGATAACGAGGAAATAATTGAGCGTAAATTAAATTTAGTAGCGCGTTACATTGAAACGTTTGCAGTTTATAGAGGGGTTAACTATCGTAATTTTTCTCAAAATTCAATTCGTTACACAATGTATAACTTAGTTTTAGAGCTTAGAGATAAACCAGTGGATGAGTTAGGTAAACTTTTAGCAAAAAAACTAAATGACAGCAAAGAAAATTTGGAAGGAATACTACGCCTGGGGATGCACGGTCAAAATAAGCATTTCATAAAATTCCTATTAAGTCGCATAACTGCACATATTGAGCAAGAATCAGGCAAATCAACTAGTTTTGAAACATATTTCTTTAATCCTGGCGGTAAGCCGTTTGAAATAGAACACATCTGGGCTGACAAAATTGATTATCATTCTGACGAGTATAAGCAACTTCATGAGTTTAATGAAATGAGGAACCGTTTAGGTGATTTAATTTTATTACCTAGAGGAACAAATCAGTCATTTGGCGCAAGCAAATACGAGGATAAACTACCTCACTACATTAAAGAAAATCTTTTAGCACAGTCACTTCATGAAACATGCTATTCAAAAAACCCTAATTTTTTAAACTATATACAACAGGCAAACTTACCTTTTAAACACCACAATAATTATAAAACTAAAGACTTAAATGAAAGGCAAGAATTGTACAAAATGATAAGTGAAAAAATTTGGAATACGGATGATTTTCTTAATTAATATTAGTAAATGGCATTTAACGAAAATACAAGAGTAAAAATACCTGCAATTCTGCATTTATGCAGATTGGGTTATAGTTATTTGTCATTGAAAAATGCCAAATGGGATGAGTCCACTAATATTTTTACAGACATTTTTAAATCAAGTATTGCGCATATAAATCCCGAACTGAATGAAGGAGATATCAAAAGACTTTACGATGAAGTTTCACTTTGTTTAGAGAATGAAGATTTGGGAAAATCATTTTATGAAAAACTAACGGCAAGATCTGGCACTCGTTTAATTGATTTCGAAAATTTCGATAACAATACCTTCAATGTTATAACAGAACTTCCATATAAAAAAGATGATGAAGAGTTTCGCCCGGATATTATTTTACTTGTAAACGGAATGCCATTGGTATTCATTGAAGTTAAAAAGCCAAATAATCAAGATGGTATTATAGCAGAGCATAAACGCATTGAAACAAGAAGTCAAAATAAAAAATTCAGAAAGTTTGTAAACATCACTCAGGTTATGGTATTCTCTAATAACATGGAGTACGATGATAGTTCGCCACAACCAATTGAAGGCGCATTTTATGCAACATCAGCTTATCACAAACCATCATTCAATTATTTTAGAGAAGAAGATCATTTTGATTTAAAATCAATTCTAAGTGAAGTGTCTGATGAAACTGAAACTCTGATTTTAAAAGATACCAACCTGGTAGGTATTAAAAATTCGCCTGAGTTTATTACTAACAAAGAACCCAATACGCCAACAAATCGTATTTGCACATCATTGTTTCAGCGTAATCGCTTATCGTTTCTATTGCAATACACTACTAACCGACTAATCTTTTAACTAAAAGGGTAACTTTTGTTACCCTTTTTTAATAATGTAAATTTGTGTTTACTAAGACATAAAAAAACATTATGGGTAAAAATACAGAAATAAAATTAGTCG
>JAAFIQ010000015.1 GCA_013298715.1 Bacteroidota bacterium
AAAGTAATAGCAACAACGTTATTCGATACATAAAATCAGGGGGAGGTCTCCTTTAATTTTTTATTATAAATGCAATGGGAATAAGCCTCTTGAGCCTTTTTAAATATTTACTCGGTTGATAGTGATAAAAAATAGTAATTTAAATCTTACCTTCATTTAGCTGTGTTGCCTGCTTGTACTTAGTTGGGAGTATTTCTAATCGGACCGAACTAATTAATACGTGTTTTTAAAATTGTTATATTAATTGGTTAGGTAAATAAATCCAAGCCTTTAAAATACTAAAAATGGTATTGCAAATGTATGTTTATTGAAATATTTTGGAATGATAAATAGCGTTTATCTAAAAGATTTAGACGAATTTAGATTTTTAGATGCTGAAAATTATTTAATGCTAAGCCCTAAAGAATTAAAAGACAAAGCATAGCCATTGGCTTCTTTGCCATTTATTGCAGTTAAGCCAAGCGAATTGGCGTTTTTAGCTAATTTAACTGCTTTTTTCCAAAACGTTTTTTTGCCAGAATTAGGCGCTACTTTTACATCATTTTCATCATCATCGCGCTCCTCAGGCAGTACTTGTACTAAGTAGGTTTTTTCTTCAACAACAATGCTCGAATCTCCTTTAACAGGCTGAAATTCGTTAGATTGAGAATTATTTGAAGTAATTGTCTTTGAGGTAAGCGCTACAGAAAAGTTAGTTACAGGGCTTAGCGTTTCGCTACTAGCTATTTGATTATTATTAGAACTTGGTGCAGTATACGTTTTTATAATTGAATTTGTTGGTGTTATGTTCGCCACAAATTTATTCTTGTTCTGTGAAATATTATTGGATGAATTATTAAAGTAGGTGTTATACGAATCAAATTTTTTTGTTGAATTTGGCTCTTTAAAAATTATTTTATTCGCCGCTAACCTTTCAAGGCTCGAGCCATTCTTTAAATCATTATTCCCTATTACCAAAACTCCTAAAACAAATATTAAAGCAATGCTAGCAGCAACAGAAAGAATTCTTGGCAAAGTAAACAAGGCGATAATTTTTGTTTCTTTTTTTAGTTCGTTTTTGTTTGCGTAAACGTTTCTGTAATCGGCTCTCTGCTTGGTTAATTCAAACAATCGTAATTCTTTTTGCAGACTTAAATTTGAGTTTAATTCATCTTCAAAAGCAATTTTTTCTGTTTCGCTCAATTGATTTTCTATGTATGCAATACAGTTATTGCTTAAAACTAAGTCATCTTCTGTTTTATAAAGTATATTTTTAATTTCAAAATTATCTGATTCACCAATACCAAAATATGTTTTTTTGTAAGCTGCTATTTCTTTTGATAAATTTTTATCAACAAGCGCTTTCTCTTCAATGGCGTTGGTTTCAGCTTCAGAGAGTAAGCCTTCTGTGGATGAAATAATGTGCTCTTCAGAAAAAATAATTTCTGTTTTTTTTAAATCTAAAATAAAATCGGCACTTGTTGTTTCTTCGGGCAAGTATGGTAATTCCAGTTCTGATAAATCAACCTCAAGTTGAGGCCGTAGTACTAAAAATTGTTTCAGCTCTGCTAAATCATCTTTGCTAATAGTACCTTCAAAAAAATCGAGCAAGTAGGCTTCGTAATTATGTAAATTAATTTTTTTCATTACACGAGCGCCTCCATCTTTCCAATATAATTTTTTAAAAACGTACGTGCCCTAAAAATATAAACCTTTACTTGGCTCTCACTTAAATCAGTAATTTTTCCAATTTCAGCGTAATCATAGCCTTCATAATCTCTTAGTAAAATTACACTCTTTTGTATTTCGGGCAATTGATCTAATGCCTGATTTAATACTTCTTTTAAATCGCTGTATTGTTTGTTGTGGCTGTGTTGGTTAAAATTTACTTCGCTAAAATCCGTTTGTTTTTTTTGTTTACGCGTATAATCAATCATTGTGTGGTAGGCTGCCGTAAACAAATACGATTTTGCTTTTTCATTTTCAATGGTAGCCACTTTACGCCACATTTTTTCAAAGGTGTCTTGCACAATATCCTTTGCAGCATCTTTATCTTCTATTTGTTTTAAAATAAACCGATAAACGCCATCCGCATAGGTATCAACACATTTGTTATATTCTTGTAGGTTCAAATTTATTTTTAGTTAATAAATAGCTTTCGTTTCAACCAAGCATAAGACGCTCAACTTAGATAGATGTTACAATTTATACTAAAAATAATCAACTAATAATCAATTAGTTAAGAAATCATTTCGAGTATTTTGTTTTCAATCGTTTCACTTTCCCAATTTTTTTCAATTTCTGGTAAAGCCATAATTTCATCCATTATTTTTTGTTGTTTGTTACCATCGCTGAGCGCCTTGCTGTACCTAATATGCGGACTGTAAGTAACCATGCTGTAGAGTGGAATCCACTTATCAGGATATTTTTCGGAAAACTTCGCTTCAATTTTTTTCTGTAGCAAAAATTTTGGGTCGGCTGTTTTATCGCGCATTTCAATAAAATTACCAATTGCTAAATCTGCAATTGCATCGCCATCCGGCTTACGCAGGGCTTCGTATTCTTTTAAAATCTCAACCCAATTTTCGTTATTTTTTTCAATTAATTCGTTTAATACAACACAGTCTTCAAAACCGCAATTCATACCTTGCCCATAAAACGGAACAATGGCATGAGCCGCATCGCCTATCAAAGCAATGCTGTTATCAAACGTCCAAGGAAAACATTTTACAGTTACTAATGAGGAAGTAGGGTTGGTAAAAAAATCATGAATTAAAGTTGGCATTAATGGCACAGCACTTGCAAACTCTGCATCAAAAAAATCTTTCACCTCTTTTTCTGTTGTCAATTTTTCAAAAGACTTTTCTCCTTTAAAGGGCATAAAAAGTGTACACGTAAAATTACCATCAGGGTTTGGCAAGGCAATCATCATAAAACTACCCCGTGGCCAAATGTGCAGCGCATTTTTTTCTAATAAAAATTCACCGTTTTTTCCTGGTGGAATAATTAATTCTTTGTAACCGCAATCAATGTAATGTTGGTTATACTCAAACCTATCGTTGCTTAATTGCATGTTTAAACGACTTGCAGAAAAAGCCCCATCAGAACCGAACAACAAATCGTAGTTTTGATTTTCGTTTTGTTGTGAGTTATTATCTTCAAAAGAAGCGATTTTATCTTTTTTGTTAATTGATGTACAGCGCTTCTCAAAATGGATTTTTACATTTTCTTGCTGCTCAGCCAAATCCATAAGCTTCATGTTAATCTCTGCTCTGCTAACCGAGTATATGGCTTGATTATCTTTACCATAGGGTTGATAAGCGTGTGAGCCATCTTTATTATGTATAAAACGGCCGTACATAGGTATAGCAATTTTTTTAATATCATCCGCAATTCCTACACCTTGTAGTCCACGCCATCCGCGGTCGCTAAGCGCTAGGTTGATTGAACGACCGGCACTCATGGCAATTTTTCGCATATCGGCACGGCGTTCGTAAACAGAAATTTTGTAACCTTTTTTTGCTAAATAAATTGAGAGAAGTGAGCCAACTAAACCGGCTCCAACAATAGTAACATTTTTACCCATGTGTAAATTTAAAAAATTTTGAGTTGTGTTTTAATATCTTCATCAAAAAATAATTTTGTTTCATTGCTATTAATCACGAAATTTAGAAATCTAATTTTTTTATGCTTAAACGTTTACATATAACTAACTTTGCACTTATTCAAGAAATGGATGTTAATTTCCCTGGTGAGTTAACAGTAATAACCGGAGAAACGGGCGCAGGTAAGTCTATTTTTTTAGAAGCCTTGGCCCTAGCACTTGGAAACAGAGCCGACGCAGCTGTTTTACAATCAAAAACACAAAAATGTGTAATTGAGGCAGAGTTTGAAGTATTTAAAAATACATTGCACGATTTTTTTAAAGAATACGATATTGATGAAGATGATACCATAATTTTACGAAGAGAAATTTATGCCGAAGGAAAATCACGTAGTTTTTTAAATGACACGCCAGTTACTCAAGCCGCGCTTAAAAATTTATCTGCTTATTTAATTGATATTCATTCACAGCACCAAACCTTGCTTTTAAATAAAAGTAATTTTCAGCTAGAAATTATTGATGCCTTTGCTGCTACTTTACAAGATTTTAAAAGCTATAAAACCGAATTTAATAAATTACAAAAATTAAAAAGCGAATTGATTGATTTGCAACATCAAGAAACAGCAGCAAAAAAAGAGCTGGATTATTTTGAGTTTTTGTTTAATGAATTACAAGAAGCAAAAATAGAAGTTGGCTCATTAAAAAAGTTAGAAGAAGAAAGTAAGTTGTTAGAAAATGCGGAGCAAATTAAAGGGACATTGCAAAGCGCATACACATTAATAAATTCGGGCGATGAAAACATGCTCTCAAGCTTAGGACAAATTAAACAACAGTTAAACGGACTCACAAAGTTTGGAGAATCTTACAAGACTATTTTTGATAGATTGAGCAGTGCGTTGATTGAGTTAAAAGACATCTCAAACGAATTAGAGAATTTAGATGAGGCAATTTTGTTTGACACAAATAGATTAGAGATTATAAATGAAGCCTTGGATAAATTGAATCGTTTATTAAAAAAGCACAGTGTTAATTCGGAAGAAGAACTCTTACAAATTAAAAATGATATTGAAACGAAGCTAACACAATTTAGTTCGTTAGAAACAAAGATTGAAAAACTAAAAACGCGAATTGCAGCACAACAAAGTAATTGTGTAAAACTAGCTACAGCGCTTGATACGAATAGAAAAGGAGCGATTGCTTTGATTGAAAAAAATATTAAAGAAAAATTATTTTTATTAGCAATGCCGAACGCTAATTTTAAAATTGAAATAAAAACCAACAACGAATTAACTGTTAATGGATTTAATGAAGTAGAATTTTTATTTTCGGCAAACAAAGGGATGGCTTTAAATGATATAAGCAAAGTAGCTAGTGGAGGAGAATTGAGCCGACTAATGTTAAGCCTAAAAGCCTTATTGGCAAGTAAAAAGCAATTACCAACAATAGTGTTTGATGAAATAGATACAGGAGTAAGTGGCGAAGTAGCTGATAAAATTGGCACTATACTGAATGAAATGGGAGCCACCATGCAAGTTATTGCCATAACGCATTTACCTCAATTGGCTAGCAAAGGCAAACACCATTTATTTGTTTATAAAAAGGATGGAAAAGAAAAAACAAATTCGTTTATTAAAGATTTAACTGAAGCAGAACGGGTAGAGGAAATTGCAAAAATGTTAAGTACCGGGAAGCCAAGCGCCACAGCACTTTCAAACGCAAAAGAGTTATTAAATGCATAATTTGTTATAAATTTTATAGTGTAACAATCAATTACTCTAAACTGGTTTAGCAACTCTTTCGACAAAATTTGAAAATTGTTAAAAATCTTAATTATGAAAATTACTTTTTACTTGTAATATTGCATTCATAATAATTTAAAATAAATATAAAAAATGGGAATGTTAAAAGAATTTAAGGAATTTGCCATGAAGGGCAATTTGATCGACACGGCTATTGCTTTTGTTATGGGTGCTGCATTTGGAAAGGTAGTTACGGCTTTTGTTGAGAAGATGTTTTCTCCGCTTGTAGGTTTGTTAATGGGGGGATTGGATTTAACAAAAAAGATGTGGGTGGTGAAAAAAGGTGTTGCGGAAGTTAAAGATGCAGCTGGTAACATCGTTACACCTGCTGTTGCTGAGGTAGCCGTACAATGGGGATCGTTTATTACTGCTATAATTGATTTTACAGTAGTTGCCTTTGTTATGTTCATAATAATCAAAGCAATGAATGCTGCTAAGAAAAAAGAAGCAGAAGCTCCTGCTGCTGCGCCAGAGCCTACTGCACAAGAGAAATTATTAATGGAAATTAGAGATGCTTTAAAAAAGTAAAATTTGATTTTAATAAAATTAAAGCCGACTATTAGTCGGCTTTTTTTGTAAATTAATTTTTATTTCAATTTTGAAACGTACAAAACTATTTCGGTACATAATAAAGATCTAACAAATGCAACAGGGCACCAATAGCGGCTGCTCCAAGTTCTAACTCGCGTTTGTTTATTTTATCAAAAGTATCTTGCGCCGTATGGTGTATATCAAAATAACGTTGCGTGTCTGGCTCAAAGCCAATGCAAGGAACGCCTAACTTTTCTAATGCTATTAAATCTGCACCGCCACCTTCTTTTGTAAAGCGTTCGCAATAATAAGGTTGCAATAATTTTTCCCATTTAATTACCGTGTTATACAAATTATTTGTAGTATCCACTCCAAAGCCACGTGGAGTATAGCCTCCAGCGTCTGTTTCTAAAGCAGCAATGTGTTTTTCATTATTTTCTTTTGCAAACTTTGCGTAAGCTTCGCCACCACGTAGGCCGTTCTCTTCATTCATAAAAGCTATTGCCCGCACATTGTATTTTGGTTTTACACCAAGTAGTTTATACATTCTTAAAATTTCAATACATTGCACGACGCCTGCACCGTCATCGTGCGCGCCTTGTCCATTATCCCATGCATCCAAATGTCCGCCAGCAACTAAGTATTTATTGGTTTTACTTGTTCCGTTAATTTGCCCAATAACATTAAAGGATGGCTCATCGGGCAAGGTTTTGCAATTTGTTTTTACAAAAACTTCCAAATTAGGATCTTTTATTAAACTTTCGCTTAGCACATCTGCCGCTTTATAACTAATGGCAATGCTTGCAATTTTAGTTTTACAAATTGTGGTATCGTAATTCATGTTACCGGTGTGTGGCTCATCGTCTGCAACAGAAGTCATGCTTCTTACAATACACGCCACAGCACCATATTTGGCGGCGTTACTAGCGCCTTTGCTTCTGTATTTTACAGTTTCGCCATAAGCGGTACCAGTTTTAATATGCGCTTGATTAAAAAACACATTAAAAAAAACTATTTTTCCTTTAATATTTTTTTCGCCTAAATCGCTTAAATCATCGTAACTTTTTACTTCAATAACCCTAGCTTTTACACCATTAGCGGGTGTTGCCACCGATGAACCTAAGGCTGTACAATTTAATTTGATGTTTAATTTTAATTTAGTTGAAGTTAAATTACAAACTTCTTTTGCACCACGCTCCCAATGCGGCACCATGCAAGGTTGCAAAATTACTGTATCAGCTCCAGCTTCGTACATGGCTTTTTTTGCCCAAATTACAGCCTCCGCAGCGCCTTTGCTTCCGCTTAAGCGTGGGCCAATTTTTGTAGTTAGGTATTCTAAATTACTATAACATTTACTTTGAGTAAGGTATATGTTGTATATTTTTTTCAAGAGAATTGAATCTTGATTTTGTGCCTTCAAAAAAAGTTGACTGCACGCTAAAAGCAGAGCTAATTTTAGTTTCATTACCTAATTACAAGTGTGGTTACTAATCGTGAGCTGCAAAATTTATTTATGCTCTCAACTATTTTTTCTTTTTGAAAAGACATTTCGTGTTTTACAACAGCAGAGTTTAAGGTTACAAATACTATTTTTTCTTTAAAAAAAATTTCAGTTGTATGTTTGGCAACCATTTCACCCACTATATCTTTCCAACCATTTTTTACAGCGTGTTGCGCAATTTTTTCATCCAACTTTTCTTTTTTAAAAAGTTCGGTGATTGCATCGCCTAATTTTATGAGATTAGAATTTTTCCTCATTACTATAAATATTTTTTAGGAGAGGTGCTTCGCATGTCGTCGCTGGCTTTAAGCACTTTTTCTTTTAAGTTTTCCTTAAATTCAATAAGTTTATTTAAAACTGCTTTATCGCTTGCGCCAATTATTTGTGCAGCTAAAATTCCGGCATTTTGCGCTGCATTTACAGCTACTGTGGCTACAGGAACACCGTTTGGCATTTGCACAATACTCAACAAACTATCCCAACCATCTATACTATTACTACTTTTTACAGGAACACCAATTACTGGCAACGGTGTTAAACTTGCTACCATGCCTGGTAAATGTGCTGCGCCGCCTGCACCAGCAATGATAACTTGTATACCTTTGGTATGGGCTGTTTTTGCATAATCTACCATTTTTTCAGGTGTGCGGTGTGCAGATACAACGTCGAGCTCGTAACTGATGCCAAAATCTTTTAAAATATCTGCAGCCGCTTGCATTATTGGCAAGTCACTATTGCTACCCATTATTATTCCTACTTGAAAACTTGTGCTCATAATAAAATCTTAAGAATTAAAGGTAATAAAAAAAGATTGGTTGTTGCTACCAATCTTTTTCTATATCAAATAAATTATCGTTATAAAATCAACATGGCATCGCCATAGCTGTAAAAGCGGTATTTTTCTTTTATAGCTTCTTTGTAAGCTTTATTAATTAATTCGTAACCACCAAATGCGCTCACCATCATCAAAAGGGTGCTTTCAGGCATGTGAAAATTAGTAATCATACAATTGGCAACACTAAAATCGTAAGGAGGGAAAATAAATTTATTTGTCCAACCTACATAAGGGTTTAAGTGGCCAGTAGTACTTACCGATGATTCAATACCACGCATAACTGTTGTTCCAACGGCGCATACTTTTTTCTTTTTGTCTTTAGCTCCGTTAATTATTTTACAGGTATCGCTACCAATTAAAACTTCTTCACTTTCCATTTTATGCTTGGTTAAATCTTCTACTTCAACCGTTCTAAATGTGCCTAAGCCTACATGTAAAGTTAATGGGGCAAATTGTATTCCTTTAATTTCTAAACGTTTTAATAATTCACGGCTAAAATGTAAGCCAGCAGTAGGTGCGGCTACAGCTCCTTCATTTTTTGCAAATACTGTTTGGTAGCGCTCAGTGTCATCTGGTTCTACCTCGCGTTTAATGTATTTTGGTAGGGGTGTTTCACCTAAATCATAAAGTGCTTTTCTAAATTCTTCGTAGCTGCCATCGTATAAAAAACGAAGTGTGCGTCCGCGGCTAGTAGTGTTGTCAATTACCTCTGCTACTAAATTATCGTTTTCGCCAAAGTAAAGCTTGTTTCCAATACGAATTTTTCTTGCTGGGTCAACTAACACATCCCATAATCTGCTTTCTGCATTTAATTCGCGTAATAAAAATACTTCAATTTTTGCACCTGTTTTTTCTTTATTACCATACATACGTGCCGGAAAAACCTTGGTATCATTCAAAATCATTACATCGCCATCATCAAAATAATTAATAACATCTTTAAATTTTTTGTGCGATATTTTTCCTGTTGCTCTATCAACTACCATTAATCTTGAATCTTCGCGATTTTTAGAAGGATGCTCTGCCAACAACTCTTTAGGCAGATTAAATTTGAACATTGAAAGTTTCATATTCTTTTATAAAGTTTTGTAAGATAAATTGTTTGAAATTTAAGATTGAAGAACTCAACCTTTAAAACGACAAAAATAATCTTACGGGATTAATTTGTGCGCAAAAATACACTTTTTTCAATGCCATGAAAGTTTTTTTTCATTAAAATCAGTTAAAAATTATAAATGTTTTGCAATGCGTAAATTAATTTACTTAATTTTAAAATCCACAATGTTTGCAAAAAAGTTTAATAAAAAAATAATCGCGGTTACAATTATAGTTGCCGCATTACTTGGGTTTTCATTCACACATGATTACTTTGAAGTTAGTAAAAATTTGGATATTTATAATGCCGTTTATCGTGAGTTAAATGCCGCTTATGTTGATGGCACTAAGCCAGGTCAACTTGTAAAAACAAGTATAGATGCTATGCTAGGCACTTTAGATCCTTATACAGTTTATTATCCTGAAAATGAAATAGAAGATTTTTTGTATTTAACCACAGGTGAGTATGGTGGCATAGGCACTGAAGTTTACGATATTGACAATAAAATAATTGTAAAGGAACCAACTGAAGGTTTTGCGGCTTTTAAAGCTGGATTAAGGGCTGGCGACCAAATTGTGGGGGTTAACGAAACTAATGTAGAAGGAAAAGCAAGCGATGAAATTTTAAATTTATTGCGCGGGCAAGCTGGAACTCCAGTTAAATTGAAGGTTTTAAAGGTTGGTGCTACAAAACCAGTTGAGGTTAATTTAACAAGAGAAGAAATTAAACCCAAAGTTGTTCCGTATTTTGGCATGATTCCAAATTCTAAAACAGGTTACATAAAATTTATTGGATTTACTACAACCACCTGTAGTCAGGATGTAAAAAACGCATTAATTAAATTAAAAGAACAAGGCGCCACCTCTTTAATACTCGATATTCGGGGCAACTTAGGAGGCTTTTTAAACGAAGCTGTAAATATTGTAAATCTTTTTGTTGAGCGTGGGCAAGAAATAGTTTTTACTAAGGGTAAAAGTAGCGACTGGGATAAATCCTATTTGTCAGTTAATGCTCCACTCGATACACAAATGCCTTTGGCGGTATTGGTAGATGAAAATTCAGCGTCGGCAAGTGAAATTGTGAGTGGCGCTTTGCAAGATTTGGATAGAGCGATAATCATTGGTAAGCGTACATTTGGTAAGGGTTTGGTGCAAGAAACGCGCAATTTGGTATACAATGCAAAAATAAAAATTACGGTTGCTAAATATTATATTCCAAGCGGAAGATGCGTTCAGGCGCTTGATTACTCAAATAAAGATGAAGATGGACGCGTTTTAAAAGTACCCGATAGCTTGATTACGGCGTTTAAAACTAAAGGCGGACGAATTGTATACGATGGTGCAGGAATTATGCCCGATATTAAAACTGGAAATTTAAAAGTACCAACAGTGGTTTCGGCTTTACTAAACCAATATCAAATTTTTAATTATGCTACCAAATACGTTACAGATCACCAAAACATAGGCGCTGCATCTGATTTTAATTTAAGCGATAAGGATTATGATGATTTTGTGGCATTTGTAAACTCTAAAAAGTTTGAATACAAAACAAGAAGCGAGTTAGTGCTCGAGGAAATGAAAAGAAGCTTAGGTGAGGAGAATGCTGTAACAGACAGCAAGGGGGAGTTAGAAGCACTATCAAACAAATTAAAAAGCATAAAAAAAGATGAGTTGTATAAAAATAAAGCAGAAATAAAACGCTATTTAGAAGATGAAATTGTTTCGCGCTATTATTTCCAAGCAGGTAGAATAGAATATGGTATTAAAAACGACAAAGAAATTGAAGAAGCGACGCGGCTTTTAAAAGACGAATCTAAGATTAAAGCGCTTTTAAGTATTATTGAAAAACCTACCAAACCATTTAATATAAAAAAGAAATTTTAATAATGATTTTAGCAGCAATTGTAGCTATTGATTTGAACGGAGCTATTGGAAAAAACAATCAGTTGCTTTGGCACCTACCAGCAGATTTAAAATTTTTTAAAGAAACAACCATGGGCTGTCCGATTATAATGGGACGTAAGACCTATCAAAGTATAGGGAGATTATTGCCAGGAAGAAAAAATATAATTATCAGTAGAAATAATATTAGTGTTGATGGCGCCGAATGTTTTTCTTCTATTAATGAGGCATTAGCGTATTGCAATCAATTTGAAAAAGTTTTTATAATTGGTGGAGCGCAAATTTATGAGCAAACACTTCCATTGTTAAACGAGTTATATATTACTCGTGTACATGCGTCATTTGAGGCAGATACTTTTTTTCAAAAAATTACAACACCTCCCTTTACGTTAGTTTGGGAAGAAGCCCATCAAGCCGACGAAAAAAATAAATTTCCATTCACCTTTCAAAAGTGGGAACAACAAAACGTTGCAACAGTAAAATAGAACATGAAGTATATAGTTTTATTGTGGGCAATTTGTTTTTCAAGTTTTGCTTTTGCACAATCTCAAGACTCTTTACTAATTAAAAAGAAAAATAGTAATTTTCTGCGAGGTTTACCAATTTTGTATTACTTACCCGAAACACGTTTTGTGTTTGGTGCTATAGGTTTGGCGAGTTTTAATTTTAAAAAAGATTCAATAAACGCGTTCAAATCTACCGTAAGTTTAGGTTTTATATACACTCAAAACAAACAAATAACAGCCTATTTACCGTATAACCTTTTTTTTAAGAATGGAAAATACAGGTTGTATGGCGATGCCTCGTATTACAAGTTTAATTATTTGTTTTATGGCATTGGCAACACCAATCCAATCAATTATTCAGAGTTGTATGATATAGAGCATCCTAGGTTGCGGTTGACTTTTTTAATGCGAATTTTTTCAAATTTATACGGAGGATTGAAATATTCTTTTGATAATTATACTTTAGGGAATTTTAAAGAGGGTGGACAGTTGATGAGCGATACAATTTTTGGAAGTAGAGGAGGGGTTACATCAGGTGTTGCCGCTGTATTTTTATATGATAGTAGAAATGATAATTTTTTTCCAACAAAAGGCTGGTTTAGTGAATTAATTTTTCATAGAGATGATAAACTATTTGGAAGCTCGTTCAATTTTAATAAATTGAGTATTGATGTAAGCAAGTATTTTAATTTTAAAAATAATATTTTTGCAATTAATTACCACGCAGTTTTTTCTGAAGATAGATTACCGTTTTTTCAAATGGCTGCAATGGGCGGAATTCGCTATATGCGTGGTTTCTATGAGGCAAGGTACAGAGATAATAATTCACAAATTGCACAGTTAGAATTTAGACGCATGTTTAAAAACCGATTCGGATTTGTTGTATTTGGTGGTGTTGGGCAAGTAAATAGTTCTTTAAGCAAATTTAGTAAAGATAATTGGCGCTACACGTATGGCACGGGTTTGCGTTACAAATTCAGTAAAAACCAAAATGCAAATTTAAGGTTAGATTTTGCTATTGGGAATAACAAGCTATTAGCCTATTTTACCATAGGTGAGGCGTTTTAACCGCAATTAGACAGTAAAAGTCGAGTTATCGACGAACTATCTGTCTTATTGCGGGTTATTCCCGACATAAAGTCGGGACAGGCTCCGATTTAGCAACTGTTAGAATTTCTGACAAAGGATTTTTTTGGAAATCCTTACAGTTGATTAATCGAAGACAGTTCTTTTTTTGAACTGTCTTTTTGGGTTTTAATCCTTAACAACGGCATGTTGATTATTAAAAACGAGTTCTTAAAATTGAGCACCTGCAATTCTTAAATTCGAGAAGCAAATTTTTACAATGAAACAAAATAAATTTAAAGCTTCAGGTGTTACAGTAATTATTAGTTTGTCGCTGGTATTATTTATGTTAGGTGCTTTGGGTTTATTGGTAATTAACGCGAACAAACTTTCTACACATTTTAAAGAAAACATTGGCTTCCAAATTTATTTAAAAGATACCGCCACATCAGCTCAAATTGATGCTTTAATACAAGAGCTTAATAGTGCCCCATTTGCAAAAGGTACCACCTTATTAAATAAAGAACAAGCGGCAGAAAAATTGAAAAAAGATTTGGGTGAAGATTTTATTTCATTTCTTGGTGCCAATCCGCTTTTAAATTCGTTAGATGTAAAAATAAAAGCTGATTATGCGAATACTGATACATTGCAGATTGTAGAGAAACAACTCTTACAAAAATCGTATGTTAAGGAGGTAGTTTACCAAAAAGACATGATTAATTCTTTAAATAAAAATACAAAAGCAATTGCCATTTTTATTTTAATTTTTTGTGGTGCTTTATTAATTGTGGCTATTGCGCTTATAAACAACACAATTCGCTTATCTATTTATTCACAACGCTTTTTAATTAGAACCATGTACCTTGTTGGTGCCACACGTTCGTTTATAAGCAAACCATTTATTTATAAAGGAATAAGGCAAGGTGTAATTGCAGGAATAATTGCTGGAGCATTGCTTGCCGGATTTATAGTATTAAGTGTAAAATTTATACCAGAATTATTACAGGTTCAAAACGAAAATGTACTATTGATTTTGTTTGTTGGCATTTTACTTTTAGGAATAATTATTTCTGCATTTAGCGCTTTATTATCTGTGTTGCGCTTTTTAAAATTAAAAACCAGCGATTTGTATTTTTAGTTCCTGGGTAAAACTCTGTCAAATTAATTTTTTATTCTTTCTTTTGGGTCTCTTCAAAATTATCAAAGTAGGTGAAATCTTTTGTAATTACACCATTCTCTATAGTCATGATGGTACAAATTGGCAATTCAAATTTGCTGCTATCTGGAGGAGTTCCGGTTGAAATAAATTCAACGATGACATGATTTGAGCCAGAGGAATACATTTGTATAACATTATCGTGTAAATTTGGAAACATTTTATTAAGCTCAGAATACTTGTCAATTATTTGTTGCCGTGTTTGCTTCACAATTCCTTGGCCTAGAGTAAGGTCTTTAAATTCAGAAATTTCGGCATACATGTTTGCCATTTTTTGCCATTCGTGCTTATTAAAATACTCAAAGTACTGCTTTACAAATTTTTCGTTGTCTGTAGTAGTTGAAGTTTTTTGATTATTACAAGAAACTAAACCAACCACTATAAAAGATGCTAATACTAAATGTTTCATTTCTTCACAATTTTATTTTTTACTCAACATTATTTTTATCAGGATTCCACCAACTGCTGCTATAGCAAATATACAACCAGGTAAAATTTTTCCACCCATAAACATAACTACAGATGCTGCAAACATAAGTACAGAAGATAAATATCCTAACCAAGCGTTTTTCATATTAAAATATTAACCCAAAAATAGTTATAATAAGTGAACTACATTCAGAATATAAAATCAATTCTGGAGAAGCTACTTAAGATTTAGCATTTTAAAGGTTTTTTAAAATCTCCGCTTAAGAATTATCTGTATAAGTTAGTACAAATGCTCAAAACTTCACATATGGCATTAAGCCATGCAAGCCACCTTCGCGCCCAAAGCCACTTTCTTTGTAGCCACCAAAGGGCGAGGTAGGATCGAATTTATTATAGGTGTTAGCCCAAACAACACCTGCGCGCATTTTGCTTGTTAGGTTAAATATTTTTGAGCCTTTATCTGTCCATACACCAGCGCTTAAACCGTAAGGTATGTTGTTTGCTTTTTCAATAACTTCTTCAATAGTTCTAAATGTTTGGATGGTTAACACCGGGCCAAAAATTTCTTCTTGAACTACGCGATTGCTTTGCGCAGCGCCAATAAATAATGTTGGTTTGCAAAAGAATCCTTTTTTAGGAAGTGCGCACGCATCAGATTGGAAAATTTCTAAGCCTTCATTAACACCAATTTTTAAATAGGATTTTATTTTTTCTAATTGCTCTTTGCTGTTAATTGCGCCAATATCTGTGTTTTTATCTAAAGGGTCGCCAACAATTAAGGTATCCATGCGTGCTTTAAGTTTTGAAATAACTTCATCCGCCACGCCTTCCTGCACAAATAAGCGTGAACCAGCGCAACACACATGCCCTTGATTAAAGAAGATTCCGTTTACAATTCCTTCAACTGCTTGATTAATTGGCGCATCTTCAAATACAATGTTGGCGGCTTTTCCACCTAACTCAAGTGTTAATTTTTTATCAGTTCCTGCAATTGCTTTTTGAATTATTTTTCCAACATCGGTACTGCCAGTAAACGCAATTTTATTTACTTGTGGGTGGTTAACCATTGCTGCGCCTGTGTTTCCAAAGCCAGTAATAATATTTACAACACCAGGTGGCAAATCACAATCTTGAATAATTTCTGCTAATTTTAAAGCTGTTAAAGGCGTACTTTCAGCTGGTTTTAAAACAACGGTATTGCCAGTTGCCAAGGCTGGTGCTATTTTCCAAGCGGCCATTAGTAAAGGGAAATTCCAAGGAATAATTTGTGCTGCAACACCAAGCGATTGTGGTGTGCGGTTAGGAAAAGCATATTCTAGTTTATCGGCCCAACCTGCATAATAAAAGAAATGATTAGCGGCTGTTGGTATATCAAAATCTCGGCTCTCGCGGATGGCTTTACCTCCATTTAAACTTTCTATTACTGCTAACTCACGGCTACGTTCTTGAATAACACGTGCAATTCTAAAAATATATTTTGCTCTCTCGGCTCCACTTAGTTTTTTCCAATATTTATCATAGGCTGTTTTTGCAGCAGTTACAGCAGCGTTCACATCTTTTTCGTTTGCTTCGGCAACTTGGGCTAGCACTTCTTCGTTGGCTGGATTTATAGTTTCAAAATATTTTTTTGATTGCGGTTTTACAAATTGCCCATTAATAAACAAATCGTATTGTTTTTTAATTTTGGCATGGTCTTTTGCTTCTGGCGCTGGGGCGTATTCCCAGGTGAAATTGCTTGCTGTCATGATAATAAATTTTTTACCCAAATAGGTTGATATGTTTTATTTAAATAGATTGTTTTTTTTCCGTTTTCTAATTCGGCAACTAAAAGTGGTTGTGTATGCTGAGAATTATCAATTATAAATGTACGTTTTAAATAAGGGATTATTTTTTTTATATTATTCAAAGATTTATAATATCGCTCTTCAATCTTTTCCTCAGGAACAGAATGCCCTTTATTTTGCATTCTAAATTTAACCCTACTTTTATTTATCTCAGGATTTAAAGTGCAAACTACATAAACATAAATTTGATAGGAACTATTTTTTAGTTTTTCAACAAAGTTAATTTTAGAAGGATCTGAAAAAACGGTTTCATAGGAAAAGCTAATTTTATTAATTACGCATTGTTCTCTAAATAAATCTGCTATGGCAGAGGCTTCATAGGGATTTATAATGTAGTTAGACGTTTTAATTTTTTTATCAAAAATTAATTGTCTTGCTAGTTTATTTAGTTTGAAACGTTTATTTAGAGTGTGATTCTCGAAAAAATTAATTGCAGTTTGTTGTGATATATTTAAACTATTTTCGATTGATTTATTGTTGTTTAATTTTTTTTGAATGTCATCAGCATTAATAAAAGTCCCAAAATTCAATTTTAATTCATCTACTAAAATTTTTTTGATAGATGATTTTCCTGAACCATTAGGGCCCACTATAATTCTTACTTTATTCTGCACTACCCGAAGCGTTTTTTAAAATCATTTTCTTCATGTATCTAGCCATCAATTTATCAAAATTTTTAGCAAAATCTTTCCTGTCATCCAAATCTATTTTTGATTTGGCATTTTTTTTTGCAGTTGTTTTCTTTTTAACTTTCATCGCATTCTAATTAGAATAAGTTATAAGACTTAATCAATACTAATATAATCTTTGCTATAATAAACTCCTTTTTGTTCTTTAGCAAGTTGCAATATTAAATCATTAGCCAAACTACTTGCGCCAAACCTAAACCATTCGTTACTCATCCAGTTAGGACCTAATGTTTCGTAAAGCATTACTAAATACTGTAAAGCACCTTTGGCTGTTGAAATGCCACCTGCAGGTTTCATTCCTATTGTAATTCCTGTTTTATTATAATAATCTTTAATTGCTTCAAGCATTACAAGTGTTACAGGCATGGTTGCGGCTGGTTGTATTTTTCCTGTACTTGTTTTTATAAAATCAGCTCCTGCATAAATTGCTATATCACTTGCTTTGCGAACATTATCTAAGGTACTTAATTCACCTGTCTCTAAAATAACTTTCAAACGAGCAGCACCACAGGCTTGTTTAATTGCAGCAATTTCATCAAATACAAAATTGTAATTTCCTTTTAAAAATTCGCCACGGCTAATTACCATATCAATTTCATCAGCGCCATTGTCAACAGCAAATTTTGTATCGTTAATTTTTATTTCTCTGGTTGAATTACCACTTGGAAAAGCAGTTGATACCGAGGCAACTTTTACGCCACTATTACCCAACGTTTTTTTTGCTAAACCCACATAGGTTGGGTAAACACAAACAGCTGCCACAGTTGGTAAGCCCGTGATGTCATCCGCAGGATGCATGGCTTTATAACACATTTGCTTTATTTTACCTTCAGTGTCTTTCCCTTCCAGTGTTGTTAAATCAATAATATTTAGCGCCAATTTAAGGCAACTCACTTTAGTTTGTTTTTTTATACTTCTGGAGTTGAAACGGGCAACGCGTTCTTCAATTCCTACTTGATCTATAACCGGTGTAACTTTAAAATCCATTTTAATAAAAATTCACATTAAAGGTAAGTATTATTTTTTATTTTTTTGTGTAATGAGCAATTGTTTAAAGCGCACTAATGTTTAAATTTAACGCAAATTATGTTTTCATTTTGCAAGCCTATAAGTTCTAAAAAACGATTTATTCCTTTTAGAAAATTGAATGATAAATTCTCTTTTACCTTATACGACAAGTCAAGTGGTGTTGATAGAAATGAGTGGCAAAAAATTAGCAATGGAGGTGAATTATTTTTTAATATTGATTATTTAGCACTTTTAGAAAATTCGAGCGAAACTTTACTTCAATCGCGCTACATTAAAGTTTACTTTAATAATGAAATTGTTGGGATTATATATTGTCAAATTATAGATTTTAATGCCGGCGTATTTGAGGACTTGTTAGTTAATAAGGATGCACCAGAAAAATCAAATCGTTTAAAACTGTTTGAGAAATATATTAGTAACAACAAAAACGAAACATTACTACGCCTTTTTACCTGCGGAAATAATTTAATAAGCGGTGAGTATGGCTTTTTATTTAGTAATCAGGTAGATAAAAAAACGCAACATACTATTTTGCTTGAATTGATTGATTTAGTTGGCAAGGAGGAGAAACTAGGTGGAACAATTTCTGCAATTTTAATTAAAGATTTTTACAACCATTTAAGGCCAAAACAATTATTTACAAGCCGTGGTTTTGAATCGTTTGTTGTTGAGCCAAATTTATTAGTAGATGTACCTGAAGGCATTTCTAATCTAGAGGAGTACATTCAATTATTTTCTAAAAAATACAGAAACAGAGCAAAATCTATTTTTAAAAAATCATCAGTAATACAAATAAAAACATTGAAATTTGAAGATATAAAGCAACAAGAAGCTCAACTTTACGCTTTATATGAAAACATTTACAATAAGGCTAAATTTAAACTAATTAAGTTACCAAAAAATTATTTTAGTTCAACAAAAAAATTGTTTGAGTGTGCTTTTAATGTAAATGGCTATTACCTTAATGATGAAATAGTAGCTTTTAGTTCTTCTTTTTTATTGGCTGATAATGTTTTAGAAGCACACTACATTGGCATTAATTATAATTTAAATAATGAATATGAGCTGTACCAAACTATACTTTATAATATGATACAGAGTGGAATTGAAAATAATTGTAAAAAAATTAATTTGGGAAGAACTGCAGCAGAAATTAAAACAACAGTTGGCGCAAAAGCAAAAGATTTAATCTGTTACATAAAGCCTCAAAATACAGTTTCTAAATTTATTCAAAAGCCATTTATTAAATTTTTGCAACCAGAACAGTGGACGCCAAGAAATCCTTTCAAAGAAGAGTAAATTTAGAGTTACTAAACTATTAACTTTTCAAAGAAATTAATAACCTTTTTCGCTCATTTCATAACCTTACCTTTAAATTTAAAAAACGTTAAGTGTTTTTTCATGAACGTACTTTGCACAAAAAAACATGAAAAGACTATTTATTTTATTTTGCTTACAATTAGTGCTTTCTTTGGCTAAAGCACAAAATCCAGGACTTGCTATTAGCGAGGTTTTCGTAAATCCAGCTGGCACAGATAGTTGCAAAGAATATGTGGAATTAATTGCCACACAAAACATTAATTTTAATTCTACACCATACTCTGTTATTGTAAATAATAATGGTATTGCTACAACAAATGGTTGGATTTCAGGAGGGGCTTTAAGTTATGCCTTCCAAATCTCATCTGGTAGTGTTGTTGCTGGGCAAGTTGTTTATGTTGGGGGTAGTTGCATGACTCCTACTGCGAATCAATTAAGAGTTATAAATGTAAAAAATGTAAATGGTGATGGTGGCATTGGTTCAGCCAACGTGAATGGTGTATTTGGTAATGGAGGCGCTAACGCTGATGGGGTTGCCGTATTTAATTTACCAGTTAATTTAATTACTTCTTCAACAGTTCCTACAGATGCTTTATTTTGGGGAACGGGAGTAGGAACAGCATTTGTTTCTGCAATTGATGGTTATCAATTACCAACTAGCGATTTATATCCTGGTGGAAAACTTCTTGGAACATCTTTTATTACTGCCGATCCTGGTGCAGACATAATAACTGCTATTGGGGTTTATAACACAACTTCAAACTCTTGGTCAACGCCAAGAACTTTTTCTGTAACAAACGCTGCAGGTTTAACAACAAGTTCAAGTGTATCGCTTACTAGTTCTGCTTCACCTGCAACCATTTCGTTTTTTAGCAATGATACTACTGTTTCAGAGGCATCTCCTAATGCAACTGTTTACGCACGTTTAACTGCAACTAGCAGCGCTGCTTGCTCAATGAACTTAGCACTTTCTTTATGGTCAAATGCTTCTGCTTCTGATTACACTCTAGCCACAACCACTGTTTCTTTTGCTGCTAATGCGCCTTTGAACTCTACATTCCCAATTGTATTTAATATCAACAACGATTTATTAATTGAAAGCGATGAATTTGTTTTGTTAAAATTTAATAACCCAGCAAATGCCGTAGTTGGTACTAATTCACTATGCGCTGTATATATTAAAGATAATGACAAAATTATTCCTAGTGCCACTAATGCATTAACTTTGAATTTATTATCGAGTTTTTCAAATTCAGTATCCGGCGCTAATTCAGCAGAAATTGTAACGCACGACCCTTCAACTCAACGTTTATATATTGCCAATTCTATAGGTGGAAAATTGGATATTATAAACTTTATGAATCCATCTGCGCCAACAATTATTGCCTCTATTCCAACATCTACTTATGGAGGGTTAAATTCAGTTGCGGTAAGAAATGGTACAGTTGCTTGTGCTTTTGAAAATGGCATTAATCCTCAAGATAGTGGCAAAATTGTTTTCTTTAATGCAAATGGTGGATTTTTAAAAGAACTTAAAGTAGGTGCAATGCCTGATATGATAACTTTTAATAACGCAGGTACAAAAGTGCTTACTGCTAATGAAGGCGAGCCTAATGCAGCTTACACAAATGACCCGGATGGTAGTGTGAGTATTGTTGATATTTCTGGTGGTATAAGCGGATTAACTCAATCAAATGTAACAGCAATTACATTTACATCTTATAACGGAACAGAAGCTGCATTAAAAGCACAAGGAATTAGAATTTTTGGTGTAAGTGGAATCGCTTCTAAAGATTTTGAGCCAGAGTATGTAAGCGTTTCAAAGGATGACACAAAGGCCTGGGTTACTTTGCAAGAGAATAATGCAATAGTAGAAATTAATTTGTTAACCAATACTATTACTGCAATTAGAGCAATGGGAGCAAAAGATTATACAGTTGTTGCAAACGCTATAGATGCTTCGAACCTTACTAAAGGGATAAATTTGAGTAATTTCCCAGTTAAAGGATTTTATCAGCCAGATGCTATTGCGAGTTACACAGTTGGTGGCGTAAACTATTACATAACTGCAAATGAGGGTGATGCAAGGGCTTATACAGGATTAAATGAAGAGAGTAGATTTTCAGCATTAAATTTAGATCCAACCAAATTTTTATCGCAAGCTGATTTAAAAAACAACAGTGTTTTAGGCAGATTACAATGCACAAACAGAAATGGTGATACGGATAACGATGGTGATATTGATACAGTTTATTCTTACGGCTCTCGTTCATTTTCTATTTGGAATGGAGCTACCGGTGCTTTGGTATACGATAGTAAGCATGATTTAGAATTAATTACATCAACAAATTCTTTTTCAGTTATGTTTAATGCAAGTAACACATCTGCTACACCTAAAGATAGGAGTGATGATAAAGGCCCAGAACCAGAAGGTGTTGCCATTGGAACAATTAATGGAAATATTTATGCCTTTATTGCTCTTGAAAGAATTGGAGGTGTTATGGTTTATGATGTAACAAACCCAGTAGCACCAGTATTTGTAACGTATGTAAATAACCGTATACTTTTAAGCAATGGTCCTGATAGAGGTGCAGAAGGAATTATTTTTATTCCACAATCACAAAGTCCAAACGGACAACACATTGTTATTGCCGCTAATGAGGTAAGCAGTACTTTAAGTATTTGGGGTATACCAGGTTGTTCAGCCCCAATCGCTGCGAGTGTTTCTGTTAACGGTAACTCAATTACTTGCTCTAATCAACCGCCTACAATTTCGGTTGCTGCAGTTCCAGGTGCAACTTACCAATGGTTTAATGGAACTAATTCTATTCCTAGTGCAACATCAACTATATTTGCACCTGCAACAACTGGTAATTTTTTCGTTACTGTTACAACTGGTACCAATTGTTTTGTAAATTCTCTAGCCCAAAACCTTACAGTTAATCCAAGTCCTACTGTAACTATTGTTCCTAACACACCTACATTTTGTACGGGTTCAACAGCAACACTTAATGTGAGTGGTGCTTCAACGTATACATGGAACACTAATAGCAATGCAAATGCCATAACTGTTAGCCCAACTGTTTCTACTTCTTACTCAGTTAGCGCTTCGGCAGTTAACGGTTGCACAGGAACAGCACTATTTAATTTGGTTGTAAATCCAAACCCAAGCATTTCAATTGCTGGAAATAATACTGTGTGTGCTGGATCACCAGCAAATTTGAGTGCATCAGGCGCTACAAGTTACAATTGGAGTAATGGTAGTTCAACTTCATCAATAGCTGTTTCGCCAACTGCTAATACGAATTATTCAGTTACTGGTACAAGTTCTTTAGGATGCACTGGAACTGCTACACAACAGGTTATTGTTAATCCATTGCCTATTGTTACTGCAAGTGCAACCACAAATACAATTTGTGTTAATGGTACTACTGTTGCATTAAATGGTTCGCCATCTGGTGGAACGTTTACTGGCATTAATGTTTCAAATAATGTTTTTGGTTCAGCAACAACTGTTAGTGTTTATGTTCAAACGTATTCTTATACAAATCCTAGCACAAATTGCGCCAATACTGCCACTACTAGCATTAATGTGTTAAGCTGTACAGGATTAAAAGATGACCTGAGCTTACTTGAAAGTAGTGTGAATATTTATCCTAATCCTTCAACTAGCGAATTTAAAATTAAGTTAGAAAATTATTCAGATACTAAAATCGTAATTTATAATTCACTAGGCCAAGAGATGTTAGCCATAACACCTGAAAAAAATATTACCGAAGTTGTTTGTGATAATTTAGCGAAAGGTATTTATTTTGTTAAAGTTATAAATACTTCAAGTAATTTAAAAGTTTGCAAACATTTAATAATTGACTAAAAATTAGTTTAGAAATGGAATTTAAAAACGCCTTTTTCGAAAAAGGCGTTTTTTATTTATTGTAAAATTTACATTAAGTAAAAACTAAGTTTTTTAAATTGATTATAGTCTAAAGATAATGCTTGCTTAACTTTAATCGAGTTGTTAGGCTGTATCTTTATTACATGAAAATTTGTAGTACATTTTTATTTTTATGTTTATTTAATTCTCTAATTACTGCTCAAACCCCTCTTATCTCGGCAAATACAAGTTGGAAGTATTTAGATAACGGAACCAATCAGGGTACAGCATGGCGTCAGACTAATTTTAATGATAATGGTTGGGCGAGTGGGAACGCTGAACTAGGTTACGGAGATGGTGACGAAACAACTGTTGTTAGCTTTGGTCCAAATTCTTCGAGCAAATATACAACAACCTATTTTAGAAAAACGTTCAATGTTGCCAATTCTGGAGCGTTCAGCATATTGAATTTACAAGCTGTTAGAGACGATGGAATAGTAGTTTACATTAATGGCACAGAAGTTTGGCGTGATAATATGCCTTCAGGAAATATTTCCAGTTCTACATTTGCATCAAGTACAATTGCTTTTGGTGCAGAAAGTGCCTGGAATACTGTAAACATAAGCCCTTTAGTTTTGAATACTGGTACGAATGTGATTGCGGTAGAAATTCATCAAGATAGTGGCAATAGCTCTGATATTAGTTTTAATTTAAAATTAGATGGTGTAACAACTCCTCAATCGCTTGTTATGGATAGAGGACCTTATCTGAATATAGGTACTTCTTCATCTATGATTGTGAAATGGAGAACTACCACAGCGTCTGATTCGAAAGTATTCTATGGAACTAGTGTAACAAGTTTAACAAACGTGGTAAACGATGCAGCTTTCACTACAAACCATGAAGTAAAAATTACAGGATTAAATCCTTCAACTATTTATTATTACTCCGTTGGTGCTTCAAACAGCACCTTATCTGTGCCAAGCTCGAGTGTTTATTTTAAAACGAGCCCAGTTACTGGCACAAAAGCAAATTATAAATTTTGGGTAGTTGGCGATGCAGGCACAGGTAATAGCAATCAAGCAAATGCCCGTAATGGTTTTTTAAATTATACAAACAATTCGCATATAGACGGATGGTTATGGTTAGGCGATAACGCTTATGATGGTGGTTTTGATAGCGAGTACCAAACAAATGTTTTTTCTCCTAATGGGTATATCAATGAGATGAAACGCATTGTAACTTGGCCTGCCCCAGGTAATCATGATTACAATAATAACATCCCATTTTCGCCTGCGCCTGCGTACTTTAATATTTTTGCTTTACCAGCTGCTGCCGAAGCTGGTGGCGTGGCTTCTAATACAGAGGCATACTATTCTTTTAATTATGGTAATGTTCACTTTATTTCAATAGATTCTTACAATCAAGGTAGAAATAATAATGACCCAATGGCTACTTGGATTGCTGCTGATTTGGCAGCTAACACCCTTCCGTGGGTTATTGCATATTGGCATCATCCTCCATACACAAAAGGAAGTCATAATTCTGATAACTCAAATTTCTTGGATGGCGAGTTGGTTGATATGCGCCAAAATATACTTCCTATTTTAGAAAACGGCGGTGTTGATTTGGTATTAAACGGACACAGTCATTGTTATGAGCGGTCTTATTTATTAGACGGCCATTATGGAAATTCAGGTTCTTTACAAGCGTCTATGAAAAAAGATGCTGGTAGCGGAAGTTATCCAAACGCCTGCCCTTATCAAAAACAAACAACAGTGAGCAAAGCAAATAAAGGAGCAGTGTATACAGTTTGTGGCTGTTCTGGTAAATTAAGTGGTACCTCAAGTGGCTGGCCACATCCAGCAATGTATTACTCTACTAACACTACCTTAGGAAGTATGTTGCTTGAGTTTAACGATAATCGATTGGATGCTAAATTCATTACCGCAAATGGCACTATTGGCGATAAATTTACGATTGTAAAAAATGCGGGAAAAAAATACACGTACACGATTTGCCCTAATCAATCTACAACGCTTACAGCATCATGGCCCGAGAACGTTCAATGGTTTCCTTTAGGAGTTACTCAAAATTCAGTTGTTGTAAATCCTGCTGTATCAACCGTATATTATGCCTACGATGCGCTAACTTGTATTAAAGATACATTCCAAATAAATATGCTACCTCCTGCTAACTGCGCTATAACTGCAATTGATAAAGTTGAAGAAGAAGCAAGTTCAGTTTATGTTTATCCAACTGTGCTAAAAGATAACAATTATAAAATTAATATAAGTTATTTACCAGAAACTGAAATTAATTCAGTTGAAATTTACAATGCCCTAGGTAAAAAAATTAATTGTGAATTAAGTCAAACAGGAAATAATTTAAAAGAAGTAAGTATTCCTAATTCACTTTCTAATGGCACTTACGCCATTCTTATTAATTTGTCAAACAGAAAACGAATCTCTAAAAAAATAATCATTCAAAACTAAAGCACCATGCGTAGATTTACTTTACTTTCAATTTTATTCTTTATCTTCAAGTCTGCCAACTCTCAATGCACCGTTACTACTATTAGCGGGGATTATACAGTTGCTTCAAGCATTATACTTTCAGGCACTTACAGTGTTACTGGGAAGTTTGTTATACCACAAGGTGTAACAGTTTTTGTAAATAAATATGCAACCAATTCTTGTGGTAAATTAGAAATTTACGCTAAGTCTGCAATTATAAATGGCGTAATAAATGCTGATGATGCAGGTTATACAGGTGGCTTAGGTGGAGTTGCTGGTACAAGTGTAACTAGTATTACTGGTGATGCCGTTGCTTTAACAGCTTGTAATAACAAAGATAATACAGGTCAAGTAACCGTAGAGGCTGGTAAAGGTGGTTCTGCGGGTAGTGGGCCAGGCGCAGGTTTGGGTGGTGCTAATGGTGTAAGTGGTTCTGGGCCTAAACAACAATGTTTAAATAATAATGATGAGGCAGGTATGATTGGCTCTGGTGGTGGCGGCGGTGGCGGCGCTGGCGCAAGCTATGGCGGTGTTGGTTCAAGCGGAGGTAATGGAGGAAATGGTACAAGTTCTTATACAGCAACTGGCGCAAACGTTTCAACCGGTTTTGCCGTTGTACAAGGTACTGGCGGATTAGGTGGCACTGCAGCTGCAATCTATGGCACTAGTGGCGGTACTGAAATTGATTTAGGTAGCGGTGGTGCAGGTGCCGGTGGTGGTGCTCGGTCGTTTGCGCTCGGTTTAAATGGAAACAAAGGCGGTAACGGTGGCGGTATGGTTAAAATTGTAGTACAAGATACTTTAATTTTAAATGGAACAATTTCGGCAAATGGCAGCAACGGACTAAATGGCGGTAATGGCGGTGATGGCGGCGTTACAGCAAAATGCTGTACTGATGGATGCGATGACTGCGGAGAGGCTACTTTAGCTTGTGGAGCTGGTGGAGGTTCGGGCAGTGGCGCAGGCAGTGGTGGTGGAATTTTGTTACAATCAACTAATTATTTGAACATTGTAGGTACTTTAAATGCTAAAGGTGGTAATGGTGGCAATGGCGGAAATAAAGGGAATGGTGTAAGTTGCAATTATAGTGCAACATTTTGTGGTACACAAGCGTTAATTAGCGGTAATGGTCAGTTAGGAAATTTAGGTGGTGCTGGCGGTGGCGGAAGAATTAAAATTTTCGCAACTAGTTGCCAAACAAATACAATAAACCCTGTGACATCTGTGTTAGGTGGAACGAGCGCTGTTAACGCGGCATCAGGTACATATAGTGTTATTTGTAATTTGAATGTTTCTCTATCAGAGTATACAAAGTACCATGAATTAACTGTTTATCCTAATCCAGCAAAAGATAAATTAGTTGTAAAATTCAAATTTCCTCAATATTTAAAAGCAAGTGATGCTAAGATTTATGTATTCGATATAAACGGAAAACAAAGTCATGTTCAAGATTGTATTCTAAATACTAACGAAGAAGAAACTATAAGCTTGGAAAGCTTATCAAAGGGCGTTTATTTTATAAAATTAATTTCAAGTGAAGTAACCGTGGTACAAAAGTTTATTAAAGAATAATAAAATGAAAAAAATAATTTATCCCCTTTTATTAAGCCTTATATTATCAATTTCGGCTAAAGCACAGTTTAATCATCGTATTAATACACAGAGCTGCTTAAAACCTTTCTACCATGGTGTAGCCTCTGGCGATCCACAAAGTGATAGAGTAATTATTTGGACAAGGGTTACACCAGATACAAACCAAGTTAACCAGCCTATTGTAGTGAATTGGAAAGTTGCTACTGATACATCAATGACTAACGTTGTGCAGAGTGGCGCAGCAGTAACCGACTCAAGCTTTGATTATACAGTTAAAATTGATGTTACAGGTTTAACACCAAATAAATTTTATTTTTATGAATTTCAGGTTGGTAATAAATATTCACCACGCGGTAGAACAAAAACAAATCCTTTAAACAATTGCGATAGCTTAAGGTTTGCCATTGTTTCATGTGCAAACTTTGAAGCAGGTTGGTTTAATGTGTATGCAAGTTTATTACAACGTGCAGATTTTGATGCCGTTTTATCCTTAGGAGATTATATTTACGAATACAACACCGGGGGATATTCGCCCAACGCTAATGTAAATCGTCAATGGTCGCCTGCTAATGAAATTGTTTCTTTAGGGGATTATAGAATGCGTTATTCTTCTTATAAATTAGATGTTGATTTGCAACGATTACATCAGCAGTTTCCATTTATTTGTGTATACGATGATCATGAGTTTACAAATGATGCGTGGATGAACGGTGCACAGAATCATCAACCAAATGAGGGTTTATGGAGTGCTAGAAAAGCTATGGCTCAGAAAGCATTTTTTGAATGGTTGCCTGTGAGAGTTACCGGTACAACTAATCCAAATCAAATTTACAGAAGTATAAAATACGGAAACTTAGTAGAACTAATGATGCTTGATACACGCGTTGAAGGGCGTGATGTGCAAGCTGGAACAACTGGCGCTACTGTTAACAGCCCTTCAAGACAATTATTAGGAACAACTCAGTTTAGTTGGTTAAGTAATAAGCTAAGTACATCAACCAGTAAATGGAAAGTGTTAGGGCAACAAGTAATGATGGCGCCACTTAAGGTATTTGGAGTTGCTGTAAATGGTGATCAATGGGATGGTTATCCAGCTGAAAGAGATCGTGTTTACAATCACATCTTAAACAATAATATATCTAATATGGTTGTTGTTACGGGTGATATTCACACAGCATGGGCTAACGATTTACCTTTATCTACCTATAATAGCAATACCGGCGCTGGTTCTGCTGGAGTAGAATTTGTTTGCTCAAGTGTTACCTCACCAGGTAGTTCTTTACCAATTGGTGGTGCGGCAATACAAGCCGCTAATAGCCACATTAAATATGTAGATTTAACAGAGCATGGTTATATTATTATGGATGTGAACCAAAACAGAACCCAAGCTGATTGGTTTAATGTTAACACAATTGATACCAAATCGCCTGCATTTTCGTACGCAAAATCATTTTATGTAAATAATTTGCAACGCTTTTTAAATCCAATAAATGCAGCGGCAGTTCCAAGACCAAGTGTTTATTTCACAAAAGCGCCATTATGTCCAAGAACACTTTCTCCAACACAGGTGGATGAGTTAACCGACAATTCACCAACGGTATTATCTATTTTTCCTAATCCTACCAATAAAATTGTTACCCTCCAAATTCAACACTATATTAGTGGTAAATTAACTTTTAATGTTTTTTCTATGAACGGCGTTTTGGTTCATACGCAATCTTCAGAGAACAACGAAAGTGGTGTTAGTAAGCACATGTTAGATGTTAGCAATTTAACGAGTGGAGTTTATAATTTGCAAATAGTAAATGGTTCTTATTCAAAAAATATTAAGTTCGTTAAAAACTAACAAGTTATCCAGTTTTAGCCTCTCAGCACTACTTTTTGCATTTCTTTTTATTTCGTTTAGGGAAGACGAATTATCTACTAATGATAAGGTTATCTCTTATGTTGAATCAGCCATAGATTATCAAATTAGTTTATTGAAAAAGCTCAAAGAAACTAATGTATTAGAAAAAAAAGATTCAGCTATAAAAATTTATAAAGAAGCAAGATGCTTCTACAAAAACAGTGAATTTTATTTAGAGTATCATTTTCCATTTTATAGTAAATATTTTATAAATGGTGCTTTGGTTAACAAGGCAGATTATGAATACGGCTTTAAAACGTTTGTACCGCATGGATATCAAGTGATAGAGAGCTATATTTTTGATACTGATGAATTTAATAGTGCAAACTTTAAGTATGAAATTGATTTATTGATTGAGACGTTAAACTCAATAAAACTGAGGTTAAAGAATAGAATCAATTCTAATTCAGCAATAATAGATATGCTGAGATTTGAAGTTGTTAGAATTACTTCATTATATCTTAATGGATATGATTCTACAATTGAAAAAAACAATTTGAATGAAACAATAATAATTTTAAAATCATTAAGTGCAATATGTCATCTTTTAGATGATGCAAGGGCGAACAATACCGATAATTTAATCAACGTTTGCAAAGATTACATCCAAAAAAATAACGATTACGATAAGTTTAATAGGTTAGTTTTTATCAGAAATTATTTAAAACCGCTCTATAGTAATTTGCATGAATATTATACTTTTTCAGAAAGAAATGAATTAACACAATATGCCATAAATATTCGTTCAAAACATCTTTTTGACAAAGATTGGATTAATCAAACTTTTTTTAGGAATGATAAAGTAGATTCAAGTAAAGTTAAAGTTCAAATTGAGTTAGGGAAGCTATTATTTTTTGATCCAATTCTATCAGGCAATAACAAAAGGGCTTGCGCCTCTTGTCATCAAGTAGATAAAAGTTTTGCTTCAAACGAACGCTTTAACAAACAGTTTAATTTTGCAGGAAGTTTAAATCTGAACACACCTAGTTTGATAAACGTTGCTTTGCAAAAACTTTTTTTTCATGATGGAAAAAGTAGGCAGCTCGAAGAGCAAGTGCATACAGTGTTAAATAATCATTCTGAAATGAACACTACACCACAAGAAATTATTTCTAAATTAAAAATGAGCACAGACTATAAACTGTTGTTTAATAAAGCATTTGCAAATACAGAGGATTCTGCTATTACTTATTTTGGCGTAATAAAGTCTTTAACGGAATTTGAAAGAACGCTTATTGATTTGGATTTACCAATTGATAATTATTTAGCTGGCGATAGTAAGGCCTTAAATAAAAATCAAATCGAAGGTTATACTTTATTTTCAGGAAAAGCGTTATGTGGCAGTTGTCATTTTTTTCCTTTGTTTAATGGATTAGTGCCACCTTTTTACAGCGATAACGAATTTGAAGTAATTGGCACTGCTAAAGAAAAAGATAATACTACTTTGGCGTTAGACTCTGGTAGATTTTTAATTTCAAAAAATCCAATTCATTTGCATGCTATTAAAACGCCTGGTATTCGCAATTTTAAATATACAGCGCCATACATGCACAATGGTGCTTATAAAACAATTGATGAAGTAATAGATTTTTACATAAAAGGTGGTGGAGCTGGATTCAAATTAGATGTGCCAAACCAAACCTTACCTTTTGATTCTTTAAAACTTTCAAAAATGGAAAAGAAACAATTGAAATCTTTTTTATTGTCGCTCAATAAGCCATTTAAAAAAATAAATGCTCCAAAAAAATTACCATTTATTAAAGAGTATAATAATAGAAAAGTTGGGGGAGTATATTAACATTAACTAGTTAATATAACTTTTAGCTAACATTTAGCGAAGACCTTGGTAATATTTCATGCAAATTACAACCATGTATTTAATCTTAATTTAAATTTCTCATAATCGTTTTCAGTTTAATAAGAGTCATATTTGTAAAACCGCTGTTTGATGAAAACATTTTACAAAACCATTGTACTTTCTGATATTCACCTTGGAATTAAAGCCAGCAAAGCCAAAGAGGTGTTACATTTTTTAAAACACCACAAATGCGAATCGTTAATTTTAAATGGTGATATTATTGATGGATGGCAGTTGCGAAAAAATGGAAAATGGAAAAAGCAACACAGTAATTTTTTCAAACACATCATCAACCTTATTTCAAAAGCTAAGTGCGATGAAATTATTTATTTACGTGGGAATCATGATGATTTTTTAGATGAGATTTTACCTTTTAGTTTGGGTAATTTTAAAATTAAAAAACACCATATTCATATAGGAGTAAATAAAAAATATTTTGTTACACATGGCGATATTTTTGATAATGTTACAACTAAACTAAAATGGATTGCAAAGCTTGGTGATGTTGGTTATACATTTTTATTATGGCTAAATAGGCACTATAATAATTACAGAGAAAAGCGTGGATTGCCTTATTACTCGCTATCGCAAGTAGTTAAAGCAAAAGTTAAATCGGCAGTGTCTTTTATTTCTGATTATGAAAATGAACTGGTAAAAGTTGCAAAGGCTCGTAAATGTGCAGGAATTATTTGCGGGCACATTCATCAACCGGCAATAAAAACTATTAATGGAATAGAGTATTTGAACAGTGGCGACTGGGTTGAAAGTTTAACGGCTTTGGTAGAGGATGTTGAAGGAAATTGGAAAATAATTTATTACCAAGAATGGTTACAACAATTTCAAAAAACGCAACTTGAAAAACTTGAAAAATTAGAATCTATAAAAAGTATAATCCCTAAAGGTGTAGTAATTGATGGAGAATAATTCTGCAAAAAAATATTTACTTGTTGTACAAGGCGAGGGCAGAGGCCACATGACGCAAGCAATGACCATGTACGAAATGCTACTTGAGCAAGGGCACACAGTTTGTGCTGTAATATTGGGTTCAAGTGGAAAGAGAGATATTCCTGAGTTTTTTTTCAAAAAAATTGATTCACCAATTTTTCAATTACAGAGCCCTAATTTTATTTCTGATAAAAAAAATAAATCTATAAACATAACCAAATCTGTTTTACATAACCTTGCACATTTAAAAACATTCCGTCAATCATTAAAAAAGATTGATGAAATTGTTACAGAACATCAGCCTGATATTGTAATTAACTTTTTTGATTTGTTAATTGGGTTGTATTATAGGTTTTATAAACCTAAAGCTAAAATGGTTTGTATCGCGCATCAATACATATATTTTCACCCTGAGTTTGAATTCCCTAAAGGATATTTTTTTGATAAGCTAGCAATTAAATTTTATACTAAATTAACCTCTCGTGGTAGCAGTAAAAATTTAGCCTTGTCGTTTTATAAAATTTATACGCATAACGATGAGGTTACTGTTGTTCCACCATTATTGAGAAAAGAAATTTTTGATTTGCCCGTTGCAAATAGCAATTATTATTTGGTGTATTTAGTAAACAATGGTTATTACGAGGAGATAATTGCTTGGCATAAATTAAACCCAAGTGTAGAATTGCATTGCTTTACAGATTCACCACAAAAATTATTAGGCGAATACAATTATGTTCACGAGAATTTACACTTGCATGCCATTAACGATAAATTGTTTTTAGAAAAAATGAGTCAAGCTAAAGGTTTGGCTAGTACAGCTGGTTTTGAAAGTGTGTGTGAGGCAATGTATTTAAGGAAACCTGTTTTAATGGTGCCAATTGAAGGACATTTTGAACAGTTTTGTAATTCGCGCGATGCAGCAAAAGCTGGCGCTGGGATTTACGATTCTAAATTCGATTTAACACGTTTAGTTGATTATACAACTGAATCGCAACAAAAATATAACGAGTACAAAAATTGGATTACAACTGCTAGAGATAGGATTTATAAAGAAATTTCATTGGTTTAAGTATATGATAAAAAAATACAGAATATCACTTTTAAAGTTATTGCTTATCTGTTTAAGGCTTAATTATTAATTAATAAAAACCTTAATTTCGGTAATTAAACAGTAAGATAATTTCTTATGAGAAACCTTTTATTCATTATCAATCCTAAAGCTGGGAAACGGCTGAAGTTTGATATTACTATTGCAATTACAAATTTTTTTGAACATAAAATAAAATTTAAAATTTCTGTTTGGAAAAATGTAAATGAATTTGACTTCATTCATGAGGAATTAAAGTCTGGACTTTACACAGATGCTATTGCTGTTGGTGGCGATGGCACTGTAAACCAAGTTGCCAAAAGTATTGTAGGAACTTCAATTCGATTAGGGGTTGTACCGCTTGGCTCTGGAAATGGCTTGGGACGAAGCCTTGGCTTATCTATGAAATTAGAGCAAGTGTTTGAACAAATTTTAAAAGGGAAGACAGAAAAAATTGATGTTGGAAATGTAAACAACATTCCATTCTTCTGTACAAGTGGCGTTGGTTTTGATGCACACATTGGAAATTTATTTGCTACATCGACTAAACGTGGTTTGGCAACGTATGTAAAAATTACAATTAGAGAACTTATTGGCTATAAATCAAAGGAATATTCTGTTTCGTTTGATGGTAAAACTATTACACGAAAAGCATATTTAATAACGGTTGCAAATGCGGGGCAGTACGGCAATAATTTTTACATTGCTCCACAAGCCAGTTTGCAAGATGGAAAATTTAGATTAGTAATTGTAAAACCAACAGGCTTTTTTGGCGTATTTGAATTGCTTTTTAAAATACTTGGAAACAAAGCCTATAAAAGTAAATATGCCGAAACGTTTCATACAGATAAAATTACTATTACACGAAAAGCAAGTGGACCAATTCACTTTGATGGGGAGCCTGAGAACACTGGGGAAATTTTAACTTATGGTATTACACCGCTTTCTTTAAATGTGATTGTTGGAGAAAAATTTAAACCAAGTTTGATTTAATCTACAATTTGCAGCAAGGTTCTAAAAGCTGCGTATTTATTAATAAATTTTGCACTATGTTCTGCTTGTAATTTTGGCGCAAATTCTTTGTTGTATTTTTCAATATCTATCATTTCTAAAAATTTGTATTGAATAGAGTAGGTGTGTCCTTCATCTTCCACATACAAAACTTTTACCATTTGTTTATCAATAAAACAGCCTGTTTTCATTACATCGGGTATATGCGTTTCTTTCATCCAAGTTACCCATTCGTTGTGCACATCATCAGCAATATTAACAGTTACATTGTATATATACATATTACAAACGTTTAAATAAATTTTTAATATAATCTAAAGTAGCTATCTCTTTATAATTCTCGCCAAATGCGTGATTCCACATAAAAGGTAAATTGTAACTTACGGTTGCCATTTTGGTTAATTTTTCATCATCCCAATCTTTACTCAAATTTTTTGGTAATGTAATTTTATGTTTCTCAATCATCTGCATAAACTCATTGTGTCCTTGTGGGTAAATATCTTGCAAATGCTGAAAAATAATACAATTCGCATAACAATGACGTGTGCCGTGTATCTTACTCAAACCATAGCTTAATGCGTGGCACACACCAACTTCGCTATAAGTTAAACTTAAACCACCCATTAATGATGCCACCATCAATTTATCATCATTCTCTTTGGTCTGTCCAGCTTTGTCGTACAAATAAACTTCTCTACACAAATGCAAGGCTTGGTCGCCATAAGCTAAACTAAAGGCATTGTTGCGAATACCGTTATGCGATTCGATACAATGAATATAAGTATCCATGCCAGTATAAAACCACCAATCAGTTGGTACACTTGCAATTAATTCTGGATCTAATATTACTTGATTAAAAACCGTCCAATCACATTTTAATCCTAATTTTTTTTCAGGACCTGTAAGTACCGCTGTCATGCTAACTTCAGCACCTGTGCCAGAAATTGTTGGTACACCTAAATGGTAAATGCCAGGTTTCTTAATTAAATTTAGTCCTTGATACAGAGTAGAAGAACCTTCATTGGTTAACATTAAAGATAATGCTTTTGCAATATCCATAATGCTACCACCGCCAATACCTATTACGCCGCTTGGTAATCCTTTTTTACTTAAAATTTCATCACGCAACGAATCAATTTCTTCTGTTGTGGGCTCGTAAGGGTCTACATCGATAAAATAAATTAAATCTTCGGGTAAGTTTTGAAGTTTAGTGCTTAATTCTTTTCCTTTAAAATAATTGTCTACTACATAAACAAAATACTTGTTGTTTTCTTTTCTAATAGGAGCAATGGTTTCAGCTAATTGTGCAAAAGAACCACGTCCGTAGGTTAATTTATCTATGTTTTTAAAATTTTTGTGTTGCATGTATGTTGAACTTTTATTTGTTATGTTTTTGTTACTGTAAATTTTATTTGAGTTTCTTTTTTATATTCTTTTCTATAATTTGTTTAGCATTACTTTGGCTAATAATTTTCTTACCTGTTTTTTCTTCGATTTGTTTTCTTGTATTGCCAGCTATTGTGCCACCTTGTTTTGCAATAACTTTGTTTTCTTCTAACGTTTTAGGATTTTTTTCTTTTGAAATTTCTTTGGTAGTAGCTTCCGCTAGCATATTTAAAACCAACTCTAAATTGGTCATATGATCGCGAAGATTTTCTTTTTTCAGCCCTTTATGCTTTTTGTATTCTTTTACTGTTTTTTCGCTCCAAGCCTTTGTTATAATGTCGGTTAAAACAGCAAATTCTTGGCCGCGTTTTACACCTCTTTTTTCCCATTCATCAGTTAATTCTTTTCTTACCTCAATACTTTTTAAGCGTTGGTTTATCCACTCTTTGCTATAACCTTTTTGCAAGTAGGTTTGCATGGCCCTGTCAAAGCTCAATTCAGGGTTTTCAGTTTCTTCAATTCTTTCATATCCTACTTTAGCCAACCATTGTTTAAAAGGCTCTGCTTTGGGCGAAGGAATGGATTGTATTAATCTAAATAATTGTTCCGTGTTTGCTACATCTGTATTATAAAACTTACCGTCTGAAGACTGCATTTTCAGTTGTCCGATTTTTTCGGACAACTCACTTCCTTCTGCTTTTAACTTATTTTTAAGATCGCTCCAATATTTACGAGGTCTGTCTGTTGCTGCTAATACCTCAATAACATCAATAATAGAAAAATACCACATTTCTTCTGCTTCATTCCAAGCTGAGCGAATATGTTTTTGTTCAAATAATTTTACTCTATCCATTCTTCCTTACTTGAAATATATGTTGAACTAAGATCACATTAAATTATTTAAGAGTGTTTCATTTACTAAATTGGGCAATGTAACCTTTAAGTTTGGTGTACGTTCCATTTCGCGTTTAATAGCGAATAAAGCTTCATCGTTTCGTGCCCAGGCTCTGCGGCTTATGCCGTTGTTCACATCCCAAAATAACATTTGCTGCAATCTTCGTTCTGCATCATCGCTTCCGTCTAATACCAAACCAAAACCCCCATTAATAACTTCGCCCCAGCCAACGCCACCACCATTGTGCAAGCTTATCCACGTTGCTCCTCTAAAGGCATCTCCAACAAAATTTTGCACAGCCATATCTGCTGTAAACTTACTGCCATCATAAATGTTTGATGTTTCGCGGTAAGGTGAGTCTGTGCCACTTACATCGTGGTGATCTCTGCCTAAAACTACAGGCGCTGAAATTTTTCCTTCTTTAATTGCTTTATTGATGGCGCTCGCAATTTTTATTCTTCCTTCGCTATCGGCATATAAAATACGTGCTTGAGAACCAACTACCAAATTATTTTTCATAGCATCTCGTATCCAAACAATGTTGTCTTGTAATTGCGGTTTAATTTCTTGTGGTGCGGTTTTATAAATTTCTTCCAATACATGCAAAGCTAGTTCATCAGTGGTTTGTAAATCTTTTGCATCAGCGCTTGTACACACCCATCTAAACGGACCAAAGCCATAATCAAAGCACATTGGACCTAAAATATCTTGTACGTAGGAGTTATATTTAAAGTCGTTGCTATTATCCTTCTTAATGATATCTCCACCAGCCCTTGATACTTCTAATAAAAACGCATTGCCGTAATCAAAAAAATACATGCCTTGGTTAGTTAGTGTATTAACAGCGTTAATATGATTAACTAACGTTCTCTGAACTTCCGCTTTAAATTGGACTGGGTTTTCAGCCATCATTTTATTACTTTCCTCTAAAGAAAACCCTTGTGGGTAGTAGCCTCCAGCCCATGGGTTGTGTAGGGAGGATTGATCGGAACCAATGTCTACTTTTATGTTTTCTTTTACCAATCGTTCCCATAAGTCAACAACATTGCCTTGATATGCTAAAGATATAGCCTCTTTTTTCTGTTGTGCGTTTTTTGTTCGTGTAATTAATTCATCTAAATTTACGAATACTTCATCTACCCAGCCTTGGCTATGGCGTGTTTGCACGGCTTTTGGATTAATTTCGGCAGTGATTGAAACTAAGCCCGCAATTTTAGCGGCTTTAGGTTGCGCGCCACTCATGCCCCCTAAACCACAGGTTACAAATAATTTCCCTTTTCTATCTTCTTCCGATTTAAAAACTTTACGAGCTGCATTCATAACAGTGATGGTAGTTCCGTGCACAATACCTTGCGGACCAATGTACATAAAGCTTCCGGCAGTCATTTGTCCGTATTGTGTTACACCAAGTGCATTAAATTTTTCCCAATCATCGGGTTTGCTATAATTTGGAATCATCATTCCGTTTGTAACAACCACACGTGGAGCATCTTTGTGTGATGGATACAAGCCCATAGGGTGTCCGCTGTACAAAACTAGCGTTTGCTCATCTGTCATAGTTGCTAAATACTGCATCGTTAGCAAGTATTGGGCCCAATTTTGAAACACCGCTCCGTTCCCACCATAAGTAATTAATTCGTTTGGGTGCTGCGCAACAGCATAATCTAAATTATTACTAAGCATGTGCATAATAGCAGCCGCTTGTACTGATTTATGAGGATACTCAAGAATTGGGCGCGCATAAATTTTATAATCAGGGCGAAAACGATACATGTAAATACGACCATAAGTGTCTAATTCGTGCAAAAATTCTTTTGCTAAAAGAGCATGATGTTCAACTGAAAAGTAGCGTAAGGCGTTTTTAATTGCTAATTTTTTTTCATCTGCATTTAAAATGGCTTTGCGTTTAGGTGCGTGATTTATGTTACTTTCTAAAGGTTTATTGTTTGGTAAAACATTAGGAATACCTTGTAGGATTTGATTTTTAAACTCGTTTGCTGTCATAATTAATGGAGTTTAAAGTTAACAAAAAACTGGTTGTAATTGAAACAGATTGAAGTCGAAATAATAAAGATTGATTAAATTTTATTTTTTTTCAACATTTGTTTTTCGATGTATTTTACGGTTGGAAGTAAAGCCGATTGTATGCGCTTGGCATAGTTAATAGAATCTATAATTGCTTTTTGTTTTTCTTCAATTAATTGTTTTTGTGCAATTACTTCTTTATTTATTTCTTCTACTTTTTCTTTTTCTTTGCGGAGTTCGTTGGTTCTAATAGTTACAACTTGTTCTAATCGTGCTCTATCTGCAACTAATTTTTTCACGCGGTACTTATTATAAAAAATAACGGACAAGATTAAAAAAACTAAACTTAATGTATAAAACCACCATGTTTTATACCAAGGCGGACTTATTGCAAAAACGTAGGTTGTAGGTGTTTCATTCCACACGCCATCATTATTGCATGCTTTTACTGCAAAGGTGTATGTTCCAGGAGGAATTGAAGGATAAGTAATTTCGTATTTATTAGTTATAGGCGACCAGTTTTCATCTAACCCTACTAATTGGTATTGGTATCTTACTTTTTCAGGAAATGAGAAACTAATCCCAACAAAACCAAAGGTTAAATTGTTTTTGTTATAAGGTAGAAGTAAATTTTCGGGCAGGATGCTACTTGTATCTCCTGAACTATATTTATTAATGTTTTCAGTGCCTAAAAACAATTTTACAGAGTTTAGTTTTGTAGTTGGTTTTAAGTTATTGTAAACTTCTCCATCAGGTGAATATATTTCTAGACCTTTAACCGTGCCTACAAAGAGTTTATTTTCGTTGTTTATGAATGCTGCGTTTACATTAGATTCTAGGGAGAGCAAACCATCTTCGCCAGAGTAATGTTTTAAATAAGGTTTGTTATTGTAATAATTGTTTACATCAATTTTGAACAAGCCATTATTTGTGCCTACATAAAGAGTCTTTGAATCTTTTGTTATAACGAAGTTAACGTATCCTAATTTTTTTTTCTCAAATAGGATAGGCGTAAGTTTTGAATTGCTTAAAACATACAAACCTGACTCTGTACCAGCCCAGTAACTGTTTCTATTATCTAAGCAAACACTATTAACGTCGCTATCATCAACTTTGGAGATTAATTCTGCCTTATTATTTTTTAGACGAATAAGGCCTAGGTTGGTTGCAATTATTATGTTTTTAGAGTTGTCTTCAATAATTTTGTAAATTATAAATTCTCCATTATTACTAAATTGATTTACCTCATTAACTTGTGAAACCTTACCGTTATTAAGTTGGTATAAACCTTCTACAGTGCCAACAAAGAGTACATTGTTATTGGATTTGTAAAGTGAAAGAATAAATTTCTCTTTAAATTCGCCTTGCTCGAACTTAAAAAACTCTTCATTTTTTAAATAACATAAGCCGCTGTTTGTTCCAAAGTAGAGTTTATCTTCTAATCTAATAATGGCGTTAACATCTCTATCAATTAATTGATTTTTTTTCTTGGCGTCTGGTAAATAATTTGTAATATTTCCACCAGTGTATTTTACTAAACCATTTGATTTGATTCCCAACCATACAGTTTTATCTTCCTCGAATACGCAGTTAATATATTCTTCGGGCAATTGCTGATTTTTATTAATAAATGTAAAACTTTCTGAGTTTTTTTTGAAAAGTCCGTTGCCATCAGTGCCAACCCAAAGATTTTTTTCAGCGTCTATTAAAATCGGACGAACTGCGTTTTTTGAGATGCCGTTTTTATAATTGTATATTTTTTTTATGATACCATCTTGTATTTTAAAGACACCAAAATCAAATGCTCCAGCATAAATGGTTTTTCCGTCTACATTCAAATCACTAATAGAAATTATTGTATTTGTTGATTTATTCAAAACATCAACAATTTTTTGTTTTTTTATTACGTAGTACAATCCAAATCTTGCAGCTAAAATCATTGTATCATTTGAAAATTGCTTTATAGAAAAAACGAGATTATTCGTGATGCCATCTTTTTCTGTAATCCATTTTTTGGTTTTAGTTTTTATATTATAGATGAATAATCCGTTTTCATAGGTACCGCACCATAAATTATTATCATTATCAATTAAAAGACTTTGAATATTACTTGTTGAAAGAAGACTATCTATCGTTACTTCTTTAACTTTGTTGTTATGAAGACAATATAATCCTTTTTGAGTGCCTATAAATAGGCTGTCGTTGTTTGCTAATAACTTAAAAATAATTGTATTCTTTAAACCATTTTTTTCGTTATAGTGTAAAAATTTATTCTCCTTTAAAATATCCACACCTGAGTAAGTACCAAAGGCAATACCTTGTTTATAGCTGGTAATGGTATTAATTGTATTATTACTTAATCCATTTTCTTGATTATAGGTTACAAATTTTTGTCCATCAAACGAAGCTGCTCCGCCTGAATTTGTACCGATCCAAATAACATTTTGTGCATCTTGGTGAAGCGCTAATACTTGAGATTGCGGCAAGCCTAAATCTGTAGAATAATTTTTAAAATTAATTGTTTGAGCATTAATTTTAAAACCTAACAGGCAAAACAAAAATAATATTAGTTTACAATTCAACTAAGCTCAAAATTTATAAAACTAATGTTGAATAATCACCTTAAATGTACTCGATTGATTTTCAACATTCACATTTAAAAAATAAACGCCATTTATTAAACCTGACACATCAATTTTGTAATCGTTCTTTCCTTCTTTAAGGGTAAAACTATTGGTTTGTGGATTTTGTAGCCTTCCTAAAACATCAATCATTTCAATTTTTACAACTGCGATATTCATGAATTCGAACTTAAGATTTAAAGTCGTATTCACAGGGTTTGGATACAGAGTTAATTTCCCTAGTTTTTCTAATTCTTTTTTAATTCCTACATAGTTAGTTGTATTGATTCTTGTAGAATCAACCACAAAGTCTAGGTTCGAGAAAATTGTACTTGAACTTAAAATGGTTCGTATATATGTGCCATTTGTATCCAATCCGGGGATATCGGGAATTACACGATAACTTTCGCCAGGGTTATTCAATGGTAAATTAGCGAAACTGTATGTTCCATTTGGCAAGGTTCTTCCTTGCGCAACAATATCTCCGCCTGGCTCTCTTCCAACCTTAATCAAGGTGCCTCTAATTGGTCCGCCTGGCACAAAACTACTACTTTTGCTACCATAGCCTATCCCTTCAATAACTGTACCCGTTAATACGCCTGGTCCTGTTCCAATATTGGTGATTGATAAAACATTTATTGTGTTTGATGAAGCGGTTAAACACCCATGCTGAAACACATTGGCCAAAAACCAAGTATTAGCGTTTGTGCCATACGTAACCTGCATATCTGTAGCAGTAGGTATAGCCATTGCAATATAACTGTTAGATGGAGTTGCTGTAAAACTCGCCACTCCTGCGGTTATAATTTTCGTATCAACAGAATCAAATTTTGTGAAGCCTTGTTCGTATCTATACAAGGTAACGCTACCATTAACTGCGGCAAGTGTTGAAGTAACGTTAACGTTGATTACTTGAGATGGTAAAACATTTACGCTAAACGAAGAAACAACGCCTGAGCATCCATTAGCATCTTTAACCACAAAACTATAGTTACGTATACCAGACGGAACGTTAAAAGCTGTATAGCTACTGCTATTAGAAACAACTGTATTAGATGGCACAACCTGTGTTAACGTGTATGTTAGTGGAGCTACACCATTATTTACAGTTGAATTTATAGTAATACTTGAATTAGCACAAGCATTGTTATTAAGTAAACTTAAACTAGCCGATACAGAGTAAGTATTAAATGTTTTTAATAAAGTATCTTTTAAAGTTCCAATGATAGCAATTAAACCTATGGTGTGTGAGCCAACTGTAGAAAAACTTGTGCTGTAAGTATTGTTTGTTGAAGCATAAAAATTATTGTCTCTTATCCATCTCACCGAATCAGCGTTTAATGAAGTGTTTGTGAATGATAAAATGGAGTTAATACATGTTTGTGGAATATTGCTAGGAGTAAAATTTGCTAAGGGTGCTTTTATTCTATATACAAAAATTCCTGCGTTAGCAAGGTTAGACTCGTTGTTATTACCGCCGATTGCATACATATTGTTGTTACTTACTGCCAACCTAAAGTAATCCCCATTGTTAGATGGTCTTCCTAAAGTGTCAGTTGAAACGATAGAAGTTGTTGAAGTGTTAGACTCAATACATTCAATACTTGGTCTTCCAACGCATTCACCGCAATTTCCTGAAGATCCATTAGTATAAATAAACCATAATTTATTTTTAAAGACTTGAAAATCATAAATTATTCCACCAAAATTTATAGTACTTACGGATGTAAAATTGATAAGATCGTTTGTTTTAATGATAGAAAAATAGCCATCACTAAGATATAAAGCAAAGTATAAAGTTCCATTAAAAACTTCCATATCGGTAATTTTTGTACCGCCTGTTAAAAAACTTGCTATAGAAGAATTAAATGTGAAGTTAATTCCATCGGTGCTTTCGTAAAGTTCGCCATCTCCAATCGATGTTGCGCTTTTGGCTGCAACTAAAAGCCTGTTGTTATAAACAATGCTTTTTTCAACATTATTTACATTGATACTTTGATTGGATAATATGGTTCCAATTTGATTAAATTTTTTACGCCTGATTTTAATAACACCTGCATCTTTTTCAAAAACTGTTATACTATCGTTGTTGGTAAGTGGGCTAAAAGCCGCTGTTGCGTGCGTGTATCCAAATTGATTGGCAGGAACGGTAGTACTTGTTTCTTTACTAACAACACCTGTTTGGGAATTTTGCCTGTAAAGCGTTACTTCAGTTGTAATTGAGGTTGGGTCGTTTTGGGTAGTAAAATAATTATACTTTAAATTTGGTGAGTTTGTGTTAACACTTGTAACAGAGGTAAAACCACCATCAAAAATACTTTTTGAATAGTGCGAATTGGTTATGGTATTTGTAATGGTGTTGTAAATTTTTGCGTTTGTGATTATAGTGTTTGTGCTTGTTGGGTCAAAAACGCTATCGCCAAATAGCATTATGTTATTGCTGGAGGTAACCAATGCCTTTAACCTAAATTCAACATTATTAGGATTTGGAAACACCTTAAAAACAGTATCCCACTTATCTTGAATTTGGGCTTCTAATCTTAATAAACTAATTGTGAGTAAGACAAATAAATACAGTTTTTTCATTCTTAAAAATTTTACCTAAAAATATGTAAATTTTTGTATTCCGGCTTAATAAGTTTGTGAAATGCTAGTTTAATTTTACGAACAGTACTATTTACCAGAAAAACCTACAATTACACAAAGACTTTATAATTGATTTGCCAAATATTTTATTTAAAAAATTCTATATGCCTTGCTTGAGAAGGATAAATTTTAGCCGACTATTTTGTAATTTCTTTAAAATTGTATTCAAAAATTACTTAATTTTAAGTGTGAATTTTGCAAAACTAATTTTTTTTAGTATTATTTTTTCGTTAATTTCTTCAGCTTGTAGCGATAAATTCATTAATGGCTCTATTACCAAAAGAAGGTATACAAAAGGCTATTATTTTTCGAGCAATAAAAAAAAGAATTTTAACTTGAATTTAAGAACTAATTCTAAAATAGTATCTGATAAGGAAAATGTAACGTTAGAGACTCAAAATAAAAACCTATCAATAAATCTTAAAACAAGTACCATAATTGATTCTGTTGAATTAATAAAAAATAGTGGTGTTGAAAATTTAGTTCTTAATGAAATTACCAAGGAGCAATCTACTTCTTTTTTTTCTTCAAAAAAATCAATCGCCAGAGATATTTCTTTTGCTATAAATCCAAAACGATCAGCTTTCATTGGTTTAGCTAATAACGAGGATTGGAATGCAACTATGGATGCAGTTCAATTTTTTTTCATGGCTTTATTGTTTCTGCTTTTTACTGTTATCTATACAGTTGGTATTCTAAGCTCATCACCTGGTTTCCCAATTGTTTTTGCTGTTCCATTAGCAATGGTAATGGCTTTAATTAGCGTTGTTACAGGCATATATTTTTATTAGTTTTACCAAATGAAATTTATTTTAAAATTAATAATCTCGGCTGTAGGAGTAATTCTTGTTGCCAAATTATTACCAGGCGTTACTTTAAATACATATTTGGCAGGCCTATTGGTAGCAATAGTTTTGGCATTTTTAAATAACGTTGTTAAACCAATTCTTACAGTGCTAACCATCCCTATAACCATTGTTACTTTAGGTTTGTTTTTAATAGTATTGAATGGTATAATAATTTTATTTGCTGATAAATTAGTTGATGATTTTAAAGTAAACGGATTTTTCACCGCATTAATTTTCAGCTTTATTTTATCAATTGTAACCGGGATTTTAAATTTTATTTTTAAGGTGAATAAAGAGGATTAAAATCAATCCGCCCTTATACTTCCGTTTTTAATAATGTACTCAAAGCCATTAATATTAAAGCGTTTGTTAGTTCCTTTGTTTAGTAACTCGTAAATATCTTCTTCAATGGTATGAATGCTTCCTTTCGTTTTATAAGCAATGTTCAAATAGTCTGTATTAATTTCCATTCCTTCAAAAACCCCGCACAATATAACTCTCACCGGAATTTTCACACGCGTTATCAAATTTAAATCGCGTACTTTAGCCCAATTATCTGCTATTAAAATAATATTATCTGGCTTACGTACTTTTTTTAGTCCGGTTAAAATAGCCTCTACAACATTCTCTGGCGAATCGCCTCCTTCGCCTTTTTTAATCGTAAGCTTCATTGTGTTCACTAAATCTTCACAATTTTTGGCTCTACAAGTATAAATTCCCCCTGTTACTCCAATTTTTTTATCCACATCTTTTTTATTATCTCCATCATTTAAAAACACAAAAAACTGTTGGGCTGTATCTTTAAGAAAAAACAAATTTAACCACGTATTAATTTGTTTAGCGTATGGGTACATACTCGATGTTAAATCGGTTACAATAATGTTTTTTCTCCATTTCGGATTCCGTTTCATTACTTTATAAAACGCATTATTAACCGTATCTTCCACAACAGGTTCAAACTCAACAGGGCCAGTAGTTGTTCTACTTTCAAAATTAAATTTTCCTGATTTTGTGTACACTTTATAAACCCCATCCAAGTTTCCTTTTTTAAATCGCCCTTCAGATTTTATTTGACCATTGCTATGGTAACTAATTTCTAGGCCTTCTTTAACACCATTATTGTAGTTTTCTATTTGTTCTTTTTTACAACTTCTGCTGTAATAAGTTACTGGGCCCTCCAAAACTCCATTATGGTAAAAAGATTCTTGCTTAACGCAACCGCTGGCGTACCAACTTACTTCAATGCCTTGCTTTTTATTATCTTTATAAACGGTTTCGTTTTTTAATTTACCTGATGGGAAAAATTCGCGCCACAAGCCTTGTCGCATACTGTCTGCGTCCACAACGTTTATTGTATCACCTTCATGTATTAAAAATTTTTTATGTTGCGCATAAAAGCGTACACCATACAAAAATAAAAAGGCAACTATTAGTCTTCTACAAATAATACCATAAATTTGATTAATTTTACTAACTCTATCAAATTTTTATGATTGAAAAAATAAACAATCTGTTACTAGAAATAGAAAATGTTGAAGCTGCCAACAAACAGCAAGTTGAAGAATTGCGTATTAAATGGCTTAGTAAGAAAGGCGAGGTTAGTACGCTGTTTGATGATTTTAAAAATGTACCCAACGAGCAAAAAAAAGAAGTAGGTCAAAAATTAAATGAGTTAAAGAATAAGGCTCAAGACAAAGTAAATACGTTAAAGGAGAAGTTTGAATTTGAGGCAGAAGCAAGCGCCAATCAACAGATTGATCTTACTTTGCCAGTGTTACCACTTTTTCAAAATGGGAGTAAGCACCCTTTAACTTTGGTTAAAAATCAAATTATCGAAATTTTTAGCCGTATTGGTTTTACTGTTAGCGAGGGGCGAGAGATTGAAGATGATTGGCATAATTTTACAGCGTTAAATACACCAGAAAATCATCCAGCGCGTGATATGCAAGATACATTTTATGTGAATCTAAATCCTGAAATGGTTTTAAGAACACAAACATCAAGTGCACAAGTGCATATTATGGAAAGACAACAACCGCCTATTCGCACAATTAGTCCTGGCCGTGTTTACCGTAACGAGGCTATTAGCGCAAGAGCACATTGCCAATTTCATCAAGTGGAAGGTTTGTACATTGATGAAGATGTTTCATTTGCCGATTTAAAACAAACCTTATTATATTTTGCCAAGGAGATGTTTGGAAACGAAACTAAAATTCGTTTACGCCCAAGCTATTTCCCTTTTACTGAGCCAAGTGCCGAAATGGACATTAGTTGTAGTATTTGCAAAGGCAATGGTTGCAATGTTTGTAAACATACTGGTTGGGTTGAAATTTTAGGTTGCGGCATGGTAGATCCACAAGTATTAATTAATTGTGGCATTGAAGAAAAAAAATACCGTGGCTTTGCTTTTGGTATGGGCATTGAAAGAATAACCATGCTAAAATATCAAGTAAAAGATTTACGTTTATTTTTTGAAAACGATGTACGTTTTTTAAAACAATTTGTAAATGCCTAACATACAATGACTGCCGAAGTACGCATACAAAGCCTTACAGAGATGTTAAAACTTGAACCAAATGATGTATTTTTAAATTATAGTTTGGGTATAGAATATATGGCTTTAAATAAGCTAAACGAAGCCGAAGCTCAATTTAAAAACGTTTTAAGTATTAATGCTGATTACATTGCAGTTTATTATCAATTAGGAAAATTATATGAAGCTTTGGCTATTAATAGCGAGGCTTTGAAAAGTTATAAATTAGGCTTAGAAAAAGCAAAATCACAAAAAAACAACAAAGCAATAAACGAAATAAACGAAGCTATTTTTTTAATAGAAGATTAAATGAAAACAAAAAAAATATTACTACTAATTTTACCAATTATACTTTTAGGTTGTGGAGGCTGCGAAGACCCTAAACCAAAACCCGAGGACCCAAAGCCTGAAGTTGTGAAGCCCGCTAACACTGCGCCAATAATTAATTACAGTATAGTAAAAGTGTTAAAGCACGATTCGTTAGCCTTTACAGAAGGGTTGCTTTTTTATAATGGTGATTTATACGAAAGTACAGGTTCTCCTGACAATTTACCTCAAACAAAATCATTTTTTGGGAAGGTAGATATGGCAACTGGTAAAATTGATGTGAAAGCTGAAATAGATAGAAACCTTTTTGGGGAAGGAATTTGTTTCTTGAACGATAAGGTTTTTCAACTCACTTACAAAAGCCAAAAAGGATTTATTTACAACGCTAAAACATTTAAGCCTGCTGGGCAATTTACTTATGCAAATAAAGAGGGCTGGGGATTTACTACAAATGGAAAGGAATTAATAATGAGCGATGGCACAAACATGCTAACTTTCCTTAATCCTGATAATTTTTCGATTGTAAAAACGATTGATGTAAACGAAAATAATGTAGCAGTAGATTTTGTAAACGAGTTAGAGTATGTTGATGGTTTTATTTATGCAAATATTTACACAACTAATACCATCGTTAAAATTGATGCAGAAACAGGAAAAGTTGTAGGTAAATTTGACATTGGTTATTTATTGGAAGAAGCGCAGAAGCGTTACCCATACGCCTTAGAAACTAATGGTATTGCTTATAATCCAGCCACTAAAACATTTTTAGTAACAGGTAAAATGTGGCCTTGCTACTTTGAAATTAAACTTAGCTGATTTTTTGCTTGAAAAAAGCAAATTTTTGAAAAATTGTATAAAGTTTTTTTAAATGTATTTGCCATTGTGCTAACTTTAACTTCTAAAAATTAATTTATGTCAACTCAACCAGAACATATACATTGCCTAATTATTGGCTCAGGACCCGCAGGATACACCGCCGCAATTTACGCAGCACGCGCAGATTTAAAACCAATTTTATATACAGGCTTAACCCCTGGTGGTCAATTAACTGAAACAACAGAAGTAGATAATTTTCCAGGCTATCCAAAAGGAATAACTGGCCCAGAATTAATGGAAGATTTAAAGGCGCAAGCAGAACGTTTTGGCACGGAAGTAAGATTTGGTATGGTTACTAAAGCTGATTTAACAAGCACGCCTAAACGTTTTTGGATAGATGAAACAATTGAAATTACGGCAGATACTGCTATTATTAGTACTGGTGCAAGCGCAAAATGGTTAGGCTTAGAAAACGAAACTCGCTTGCGCATGAATGCGGGCGGCGTAAGTGCTTGTGCTGTTTGCGACGGTTTCTTTTTTAAAGGGCAAGAGGTTGCGATTATAGGAGCTGGCGATACTGCAGCGGAAGAAGCAACGTACCTTTCTAAACTTTGTAAAAAAGTGTACATGATTGTAAGACGTGGCGAAATGCGCGCTAGTAAAGCTATGCAGCATAGAGTTGAAAACACAGCCAATATTGAGATTTTATGGCATAGCGAAACCGCTGATATTCTTGGGCAAAATACAGTTGAAGGTGTAATCGTAAAAAATGCACAAACAAACGAATTAAGAACCCTAAACGTAACCGGATTCTTTGTTGCTATTGGACATAAACCAAACACAGATATTTTTAAAAATCAGCTTACAATGGATGAATTGGGCTACATACAAGTGATACCAGGTACAACCAAAACTAACATAGAAGGCGTATTTGCAGTTGGCGATTGTGCCGATAAAAATTACCGTCAGGCTGTAACAGCTGCTGGTAGTGGTTGTATGGGTGCTTTAGATGCCGAAAGGTATTTGGCCGCCAAGCATTAATTGGATCGGAGTTTTTAGCTAGAAATAGTTTTTAAAATTTATTTATAAAAATTCATTTCGTCAATGTACTTCCAAACTTTTTCGGGTAAAAAGTAACGTATATCTTTTTTATTCTTTATGGCATTCCTTATAAAGGTTGATGAAACCTCCATTAAAGGAGCTTCTGTTAATAATACATTGGGGTGCTTATCAAATTCGCTCGTTAAGCAGTTAGGGCGTGGGTAAACAAGCAATTTATATTTTTCTAAAATCACCTCGTAGTTTTTCCATTTAGCAAATGATTGTAAATTATCTTGCCCAATAATTAAGCTAAATGTATGTTCCGGAAATTTTTCTTTTAAGTGTGTTAATGTATTAATTGTGTAGGATGGCTGTGGTAAATAAAATTCAATAGTACTACTTCTCATTTTTTCGTGCCCATCAATTGCTAACTCAACTAATTCTAGTCGCTGATTTTGATTGAGTAATTGTTTTTTATCTTTTAAAGGATTATGCGGACTAACAACAAACCAAACCTGTTGAATGTCTGTAAAACTGAGCATGTAATTTGCCAATGCTAAATGCCCAATATGTATGGGATTAAAAGAGCCAAAAAATAATCCAATTTTCATTTACTAATAGTGAAGTATAAAATTACACTTAAAATTGGCTAAATATCTAATTAAAGAAGAGGTTTTATATTGTTAAGCCGTTAAGGGGTTATTAAAAGTGTTAGCTATTTTATAACACTACTGTTTATACCCATTATTCAACCAACAGGTTATTAAATCTAACTGAGCTTGTGGCAACTTTCCTATTGCAGGCATAATCGAAGGGTTTCCATCTATTGCTCTAGCTTTAATTCTACCAGTTTCGCCTTTTAATTTAACCTCGGCATAATTGGTTAGTTTTGGCATTGGGCTACCCGCTCCGTGGCAACCACTGCTACCACTTCCGCAACCACTCGCCATTATTGGTGCAATATGTTTTGTGTAGGTTATAGTATCGCAAGCACCAGGCGGAGGAGGGGGAACGTTAGTAAGAGCAACTGTCCCTACCTTTTTATCACAGTTTGTAAAAAATAAAGCAAAACTAAAAATCACAACAAGTATTCCAAACAAATAAATTTTTTTCATAAACGAGATTGATGTATAAAGATAAATAAATTTTTTTAAGTATTAATAAATCTGTAAATTAGTTTCTGAATAATTTAGGTATGAAAAAAATAGTAGTGATGAGTTTGGTTTTAAGTATTTCTTCACTTAATGCACAAACCGAAGAGACAAAAAAGGATTCTAAAAAGAATATTTTTAAAGATGCTGGCGATGCTGCAAAAATGGTTCTTGGTAAACAAAAATTGTATGGTGGCCAAGTTACTTCCGCATTAAATACCTTTAAAGAAGTTGAGAGAAACTCACCAGATAATGGCGTAGTATTATATTACATAGGTTATTGTCAATTAGAATTAAAACAAATTGATAAGGCGAAGCAAACCCTGATAAAATCAATTGGAACAACAAATAATTTTAAACCAGAAAGTAATGTTTTGTTAGGAAAAATTTATATGATGGAAGAAAATTATGACAAAGCAATTGATTTGTTTAAAACTTACACTAGTTCTGTAAATTTTGAAAAAGAAGTAAAAGAAGAAGCAGAATTATTTTTGCAACAGTGCAATAACGCTGTAATACTAAAAGCTTCGGCGGTTAATGTAGAAGTTTTAAATTTAGGAGTTGGTATAAATAGTATTTACGATGATAAAAATCCGTGTATTACTGCTGATGGTAGCAAATTAGTGTTTACCAGTCGCCGCCCAGAATCTACAAATTCTGAAGTGGATGTAGAAGGTGACCAAAAATATTTTGAAGATATTTATTTGGCTCAAATGGATTCTGCAACAAAATCCTTTTTAAAAGCAGGAGCTGTTTCAGGAGCAATAAACACCAAAGCGCACGATGCTTGCACTAGTATATCGGCTGATGGCAAACAAATTTTTATTTATAAAAATGATTTGAAGGATAAGGAGAGTAGAGGAGGGGATGTTTTTGTAAGTAAAATAAGCAATGGAAAATGGCGTACACCAGATCCTATAGGCAAACCAATTTCTTCAAGCTATTGGGAAGGAGGAGCATGTATCTCTCCTGACGGAAAAAAATACTTTTTTACAAGCGAACGTCCAGGTGGCGCTGGCCGAAGTGATATTTGGATGGTGGAAAGAAAAAATAAAAAAGAATGGGGCAAGCCAATTAATCTCAGTGAAATAAATACCCCATACGATGAAGCAGGTATGTTTTTAGCGCCTGATGGTAAAACCTTATTCTTTTGTAGTAATGGACCAAGAAGTATGGGTAGTTACGACGTGTTTAAATCCGTTTACGAAAATAATAAATGGAGTGAGCCTATAAACCTGGGTTTCCCGATAAACTCGAGTGCGAAGGAAGGACAGTTGACTATTAGTGCCGATGCAAAAACCGCTTACATTAGTAGCGATAGAAAAGGATCTATAGGAGAAAATGATATTTACAAAATTGATTTGAAAGATTACGCTATTTTGGAAAAAGATGGAAAGAAAAAAGTGAGCAATGGTTTAAGTATTTTAAAAGGCACCGTGCGCGATGGTTACGAAGGTTATGGTTTGCCAGAAATTGAAATTCTTTTAACCGACGCGAGTGGTGCAAATTTAGGCAGTACTATGACCAACGAAAATGGAGAATATTTTTTCACCTTAAAGGGTGGAAAATATACCATCTCAATAAAGAAAAAAGGTTTTAAAGATATTAGCGAAACAATTGATTTAAAAGCTAGTACGGATGACACTGTAACTTTAGAGAAAGGTTTCTTACTTAAAAAATAAGTGTGCAAAATTATTTAGATAGTGTTACCAAACAATTTTTGTATTACAAAAGTTTAGGCGATAAAACCATAGAAAATTTATCTGAACACCAATTTTATTTTAAAACAAATCCTGAAGCAAATAACATTGCTAATTTAATTTGCCATTTATATGGCAATATGAAAAGTAGGTGGACTGATTTTTTAACTACTGATGGAGAGAAACCGGATAGAAACCGTGACGAGGAGTTTGAGGAAAATAAATTTACAAAAGAAGAATTACTGAACAGTTGGCAAAGTGGTTGGCAAATTTTGTTTGATGCTTTAAAACAATTAACAGAAAATGATTTACAAAAAATAATTTACATTCGTAATCAAGGGCACACAGTTATGGAAGCCATCAATCGCCAGTTAGCGCATTATCCTTATCACGTTGGACAAATAGTTTTTATTGGAAAAGAAATTCAAAAAAGTAATTGGAAAAGTTTATCTATTCCAAAAGGACAGTCGCAGGCCTATAATTCAGAAAAATTTGGTAAAGAAAAATCTAACACACATTTTACCGACGAATATTTAAAAAAAGAATAAGTTATTACGAGTGAAAAATCCTTTTGTAAACATACCGTTTTTTAGGATTATCATTCCTTTTGTATTAGGAATAATTCTTGCATCGAGCTTCACTAACTTAACAATTAAATTTAGCCTTGTAATTTTTGTATGCGCTTTAGTGGTTACAGTTTGGTTAATTCAATCAAAATATGGAAAAGTAAAATCTTTATTCTTGGTAATTGCCGATATTTTGCTATTACTTTTTGGCGTAGTGTTGACTCAAGAAAATCAAGAATTTAAACAAACTAATTACTTTGCGAACCAATATAATTTAGACACTGTAAGGTATTATGTTGCCGAAGCAAACGATTTGCCAACAAGAAAGAATAATTTTTATAAAGTGCCTGTAAAATTAATTGCACTTAAAACAGATTCAGGTTTTAATTCAATTGATGCTTCAAGTTTTTGTTACATTAAAACGAACAGTATACATTTGCTTCCCTCACAACAATTTATTTTTAAAGCACAGGCTTTAGAAGTATTGCCCCCACTAAACCCCAACGAGTTTGATTACAAGACTTATTTACAAAACAGAAATATTACGCATACGTTTTTTTTGGATAGTAATTGTTATAAATCACTTCCAACTTTTTCTTCTAACAAATTATGGACACTGGGTCTAACTTTAAAACAATCTATCTTAAACACTTTAAAAGCAAGCGGACTAACAAGCGAGGCTTACGCGATTTGCGCCGCTTTAATTACAGGCTATGATGATGAAATAGATAGAACAACTATTTCAGCATTTAGCAAAACGGGTACTTTACACGTGTTATCTGTAAGCGGTTTGCACACAGGATTAATTTTTGTTGTACTTAATTTTTTAGCAGATATTTTTGATAGACACAAACGTTACAAAATTTCTCGTTTTATTTTTCTTACCATTTTACTTTGGTTGTTTGCACTTATAACTGGCTTTAGCGCTCCAGTATTGAGGGCTGTAATTATGTTGAATCTTATTGGTATAGGGCAATTATTTTTTAGGCATACAACAAAAAATCAATTAAACGTATTAGCTTTTTCTGCATTTATACTTTTAGTTTATAATCCATTGTATTTAATGGATATCGGTTTTTTATTAAGTTACTTTGCATTATTCGGTTTAATTTATTTTCAACAACCTATTCAATCTATTTACGAACCAACATCAAAATTTTTACAAATTATTTGGACAAACTTTGCCTCGTCATTAGCCGCAACATTAAGCACCTTGCCAATTACCTTGTATTATTTTCATCAATTTCCTATTTGGTTTGTGTTATGTAATTTAATCATTGTTCCTGCAACTTTTATTCTATTAATGTTAGCTTTTTTGTTGTTGGTAAAACTAAATTGGGTTGCTGTTATAATTAATAAGTTAATTAGTTTTCTTTTATGGTTCATCCAATTATTTAACAATGGAAGTATAGAATTAATTGCTTTTACAAAAACAGATTTTATTTTTTTAAGTGTAGTTTTAATCCTATTTACACTTTTTATACAAACACGAAGTTATAAATTGGCGCTCGCCAGTTGTTTATGCGTTATAGCTTGGCAAGTTGTATCGCTAACCGAAGTGCACTCTCAAAAACAATCAGCATTTTTAATAAATTATCATTGCAAAAAAAGTAACACCATTGCAATAAAATCAGGCAATCAATTAATTTATAATGCGCTTGATTCCTTAGAGTTTGATTATAGGATAAAACCGCACTTAACGGCGCTCTGTTATGCAGATACAAGTATTTCGAACTTTAATCATGTTGTAGTTAATAATCAGCACATCTTAATTTTAAATAAACAAAACTTTAAACCTTATGTTAATCCAAAGCTTATAAACAAATTAATTGTTGCTAATAATTATAAACTTAAAAATACTGAGATTGAAGAATACTCAAATTTAAGGGAGATTATTGTGGATGGAAGCAACAGTTATTACAACATAAATAAAATTGAGAAATTAAGTCGTAAATTTGGAATTGCGCTCTATAAAACCAAAGAGATAGGCGCATACATTCACTACATAAAATGAAATTAAGAATAGGAGATAAAGTTCGATTTTTGAACGAAGTTGGCGAAGGAAAAGTATCTCAAATAAAAGATAAAAACACTGTTTTTGTTGAGATGCAAGATGGCTTTGAAATTCCATTTTTGGTGAACCAATTAGTTCCAATTCACACCGAACTAATAATTGATAAAGATAGAGAAAATATTGAGTTAAACCATGATGCTTCTATTGCAGATGCAGTTTATTTTGTAATAGAACCCGATCATGATTTACCAACACTTGTAAACGATTATAAGATTTATTTATTTAATGCGTCATCGTTTAACTTGTTGTATTCATATTCCATTAAAGATGAAGCGCACTTTCAAACTCTAAAACATGGTGAGGTTGGTGCTTATCAAAAAATATTATTAAAGCAAGTAAAATTAAATTTCTTTACCGAATATAATTATCAAAAAATTGAATGTTTACTTTTTAAAAATTCACATTTTAAGGCGCAATTGCCAATTGCTGAGGTTATAAATGTTTCACCTAAAGTGTTAGCAGAAGCAAAATTAATTAAGCACGATGAATTTAAGTTTTCGGTTTACGGATTTTTACTAAAGGATGATTTTATAAGCAATAATCAAGTAGTGCAAGAATTAAGTTTAATTGATATTGCACGATTAAAATCAATTAAAGAATTCAAATCATCTTCAAAAATTTCAAAATCAAATAAAGAATTTTTAAAATCGCTCGAAAAAGAAATTGATTTACATATTGAAGAATTAATCGAGAACCCAAAAAACCTAAGTAATTTTGAAATGTTAAATATACAACTCGAACGATTTGATAAAGAGTTGGATGATGCCTTTGAAAAACACATTAAGAAGATCGTATTTATTCACGGCGTTGGAAATGGCAGATTAAAACAAGAAATAATAAATAGACTAAAACACATCAAAGGCATAACCTTTCACGATGCTTCGCACAAGCAATACGGATATGGTGCTACACAAATAAATATTTTATAACATGATACCTTTTTCTCCGCCACGTATTGATGACAAAATTTGTAACGAAGTTATTGCTACTTTAAAAAGCGGTTGGATTACTACAGGACCGCGCACCAAATTGTTTGAGAAAAAAATTACAGAATATTGTGGCAATAAAAATACACTCTGCTTAAATTCTGCAACCGCAGGGCTTGAGATTATGTTACGCTGGTTTGGAGTTGGCTCAGGCGACGAAGTTATTTTACCTGCCTATACTTACTCTGCAACAGCAAACGTAGTGATTCACTGTGGTGCAACTCCGGTTTTTGTTGATGTAAATTTAGATGATTTTAATATTAATACTCGTTGTATTGAAAATGCAATCACTAAAAATACAAAAGTAATTATGCCAGTTGATTTTGCTGGTTTCCCTTGTGATTACAATGAGATAAATGCATTGGTTAAAAAACATAAGGAGACATTTATTGCAACAAACGAAATTCAAAAAACCTTGGGTCGCATTTTAGTATTAAGCGATTCTGCGCATTCGTTTGGCGCAACTTATAACTCAAAGAAAGCTGGCAGTTTAACAGATGTGAGTGTATTTTCATTTCATGCAGTAAAAAACTTAACTACGGCTGAAGGTGGAGCCGTTGCTTTAAATTTGCCGGAGCCATTTAATAACGAAGAGGTTTATAAATATTTGTGTGTAAAAACGTTGCACGGGCAAAATAAAGATGCACTTGCGAAAACACAAAAAGGAAATTGGAAATACGATATTGTGGAGGCGGGTTATAAATGTAATATGACTGATTTAAGCGCAGCCATTGGTTTAATTGAACTGGAGCGTTACGATAATGATACACTTGTAAAGCGCAAACAAATTGTAGAGAGTTACAACGCTCTTTTGTCAAAAGATGTAAGAATTGAATTACCAATTTTTAAAACAGAAAATAAAACCAGTTGTTACCACTTATACCCTGTTAGGATTAAAGGAATATCGGAAGCGCAACGCGATGAAATTATGCAACATGTTTTTGATCAAGATGTAAGTGTAAATGTTCATTTCATTCCAGTTCCTGCCATGTCTTACTACAAAAATTTGGGATATTCTATTCAAAATTATCCTGTAACATATTACAATTTTAGCAGAGAAATTACTTTACCTGTTTTTTATGATTTAACGAATGAACAAATTGCAACAGTTTGCAATGCTCTAATTAATGCGCTAAACAAAGTATGCTAAAACGTTTGTTCGATATTGTTTTTTCGTTTGTTGGTCTAGTAATTTTATTTCCCTTCTTTATTTTAATAGCTATTGTAATTCTTGTTTCATCTAAAGGAGGAATTTTTTATTTACAAACACGGGTTGGCTTGAATAATAAAGATTTTAAATTATTCAAGTTCAGAACAATGAAAACCAATGCTGATAAAGCTGGTTTACTTACTGTTGGCGGCAGAGACCCACGCATAACAGCCGTTGGGTATTATTTACGAAGATATAAACTAGATGAATTACCACAACTATTAAATGTTTTTTTGGGAAGTATGAGTTTAGTTGGCCCACGCCCTGAGGTAAGAAAATATGTAGAGATGTATAACGCTGAGCAGCTTGCCGTTTTGTCTGTAAAGCCTGGAATAACGGATTATGCCAGCTTAGAGTACTTTAGTGAGAACGAATTATTGGCAAAATCAAGTGAGCCAGAAATGACTTATATTAATGTAGTTATGCCAGCAAAATTGGCTTTAAACAAAAAATATATTGAGGATTCTAGTTTTATAACTGATATAAAAATAATTTTTAGAACAATTGCTAAAATAGTTAGATGATATTTTTTCTTTAGGGTTTGTATTATTTTTTTGAATTTTGAAAGTTATAAGTGAAATGTATAGCACTCATTTCATTACTAAATTTAGTTTTTCTATAAAAATTAACGGCATAAATATCATCACCTTCAGCTTCTACATAAGCATCTTCAAATCCATTGTTTTTACAGTAATTACATACTTCCGAGATCAAAGCACTTCCTAAACCTTGTCCTTGATGAGCTGGTGTTATACCTACATCGTGAATATAAGCCACTGGTTTGCTAGCGTAATATCTTTGTAAAACGTAGATTGTTAACCCACCGACTAGTCTGCCGTTTAATTTTACAACAAATACCAAAAAATCTATGTTATTAAGCAAGTTACTTAAATGCTCATCGCTGGCTATAAGCTCATCATTTTCAAATACATCTTTAAAAATTTCGATTAAGCTTTTAAAATCTAAAATTTCGGTTTTATCAAGTTTCTTAATTTCTGTATTCATTTTGGGAGTGCATAACATTTTCTATTTAATAATTCACATCCCCACTCCCCAAACCATCGTAATTATTGCTTGCACTCGTGTTTTCTCTTTTTTGAAGAAGAATAAAATTTTCAGCAACAACTTCGGTAATATTTTTTTTATTGCCTTCTTTATCGTTCCATTGGCGGCTTTGCAGTTTACCTTCTAAATAAATTTGCATTCCTTTTTTTAAAATTTTTTCTGCATTTTCAGCTGTTGTGCGCCACATAACAATGTTGTGCCATTCCGTTTGCTCTATACGGTTACCGTTTTTATCCTTATAATAATCACTTGTGGCTAAGCTAAAACTAACTTTAGCAATGTTGCCTTCAAAATATTTTAACTCAGGGTCTTTGCCTAAATTACCTACTAATATTACTTTATTTACTCCTGCCATTGTTTTGATTTATTTTTCTAGCACAAGTTACGTATTTGGCTGCAAATAAAAAATTGTTATTGACTAGGCTTCGTATTAAACAATAGCAAACTTTGATTGTCAACTTATACTGCATTTGTCAATCTATCTTTTTAATATGTTACTAGTTAAATTAGTATATTTAATAACATAAAACTAATTAGCTGAATATTCGACATTCAGATTTTTATCTAAACTGAAAATTAATTGAAGTTTAGAAATAATATCTCGGCAATCAGATTCGCTTATATAAGCGCTAGTTTGAAAGAGATGAAATGGCTGATTGTTTTTATCGAAACTATAAAAGTGAATAAAGCCAACTTTAACGCCTTCTTCCTCTCTTATTACTTCGAATTGAAATTTTATTCGGCTGTTGTGCTCATATGTTTTTAGAGCAGGTTTAAAAAAGCCAAAGCTTAATTGTTGGGCAATAGATTTAGTACTAAATGAAATATATTCTTCTCCATACAAATTCCAAAGCAGTGTTCGAAGCATCGGCAAAATCATTAGAATTCCACTTGGAAATAAAAAAAGACCAAAATAGTAAGCGGTTGAATTTTCTTTTGAAAAACTCAATAGAATTATTCTGGTTATTAAAGCCAAGAAAGCAACCCTTATAAATATTTTTAGCGATTTACGTGAATCAATTTTTGAAGAAATATAAACGCAAATTCCTTCAGTTGAAATATCTATTTTATTCATTTTTTTAAACTTTTTAAGTGCAATTCAAGCTCGTTAAATTTAAAGGCTTCTATATCATCCTCACTAATGTTTATTTTCCCAAATATTGGATGAAAAAGTTGGATAGTTTTATGTTTTTTAGAGTTCTTTCCAGGCCATTCATCCAAATAGTATGTCAGTTCACGTAAACTGACGATTAAGTGTTTTGGTTCGTTTTTGAATCGATCTATAAATGTTACTTCCATGCATTTTGTCTGTTCGTCAAATACAAGTTTTAACGGTATTCTTTTATAAAATGAGACAAATATAAATATAATGATTGTGGATAGCGTTAGTATTGAGTAAGTTGAAGCTGTAATATATCTTTTGTGCGAGGGATATTTATAACTATGGGTTTCTTAGTCCGTTGGAGTCAAAAGAAAATTAATAGTCAAAAGAACCAAAATAAGCAAGAGGAAATAACTTAACTGAGCAATAAAATTTTTTCTCCGAGGTTTATGCTTCGTAATGAATTCCAAACGCAACAAAAATTCAAACCTAATCTACCAAATCGCCTTCAGTTATACACTTGCATTTTGGGTTAGGGCGAGGGTTTATTATGGTTTCAAAAGGTTTTATGCCTTTAAAATCGCTATCGTATTTTAAAGTCATCTTTACTTCACTCTTCACTGTTACACCGTTTCTAATTGCTGGGTTCCAGCTATTCATGGCTTTTAAGGCATTCGTTACCATTTCGTTAAAATCAGGATTTGTACCAGTTACAAATGCTTTTTTTACCGAACCATCAATATTTAATTGCAACCGTAATTGACATACTAAATTTTTACTTTTTCTGCGTTGCTTTTTGGTTAGCGTGATATTATCTTTAAAGAATAAATTCAGCTCCTCATCTGAGGTTCCATAACAAGGTGGCGCACAAGCCTTAGGGTCTTTCGTTTTTTTTGGTTTTGTAAAGCCTACTTTTTTCTTGTTTGCTGATAAGTCTACACTTGTTGTTTGCTCAGGCCCTTCAGGTTGATCGGGTGTGTTATCTACTTCTTCTTTTTCTTTCTCTTTTGGATTTTCTTTTTTATTAGCCGCAACGCTTTCCTTTTTTGGAGTTTCTTTTACTTCTTCCTTGGCTTTAGTTTCAGTTTTTGTTGCAACTTCTTTTTTCTCATTTTTTTCAACCTTTTTTTCTTCTACTTTTTTAGTTTCTGTTTTTGCCACTTCTTTTACAGGCTCTGCAACCACTGCTTTTTTAGGTGGTTCGGGTGCAGCGTAATAAACATAAAAACCTTGCGCTTTTTTAAATGCAGCACTATCGCCATTTATTTTGCACTGACAATGATTTTTGTAAAGTGTACTAAATTGAAAAAATTCAGGATAAGTTTTTAATAAATTTTCCCAGCGTTCGCGGTTTGCATTTTCGCGTTCTTCAATTGCACCTGCATTTAATTCAGAAAATACGAGCACAATATCTGTTATTTGAAAATTCTTAATACTATCACCTGTACTTGTTTTTGGCATACCATTATTACCTTTTTTTGATTTTATAAAAGCAAAATATTTACCATTGCTTTTATATGCAGATGTTGATGAATCTGCTTCAAACTCCATTTCTTCAAATGCGGGTGCTTGTGCGCTCAGTGATAAGCCAATTAAAAATAGAAAACCTAACAAAAGTTTTTTCATAATACTAAAATTTATATTGTAATTATATTAAAAAAAATTGAGTTACGAAATTAAATTTAAAAACTCTTCTTCGTTTAAAAGTTTAACTCCTAAGCTTTGTGCTTTTTTTAATTTTTCAGGCCCCATGTTTTCACCCGCCAACACATAATTTGTTTTACCACTTATTGAACCTGAATTTTTACCTCCATGTTGTTCAATCATTGTTTTATATTCATCTCTGCTATGTTTTGTAAACACCCCGCTAATTACAATAGATAAGCCTTTCAACTTTTCGCTGGCGTTTTGTAATTGTTCTTCGCTTAATTCAAAATTTAAACCAGCTTTTGCAAGTCGTTCAACTAACAATTTATTTTCTGTGTCTGCAAAAAAGTTTAATACACTTTCAGCAATGGTTTCTCCAACTTCATCAATCTCTAGCAATTGCTCTTTGGTTAAGGTTATTAATTTATTTAAGCTTTTCACGTTGCGAGCCATTTTTTTAGCAGTAGTTTCGCCTACATGTCTTATCCCAATTGCAAATAGCACACGCTCAAACGGAATTTTTTTGCTTTCTTCAACTCCTTCAATTAAATTTTGAGCACTTTTTTCGGCCATTCTTTCAAGTGGTAAAAGTTGCTCCTTTTTTAAATCGTATAAGTCAGCAATATTTTTAATTAAACCTGCATTATAGAGTTGGTCTATTGTTTCAGCACCTAAACTATCAATATTCATTGCTTTTCTACCAACAAAGTGTTCTATTTTTCCTTTTACTTGTGGTGGACAATTATTTTCGTTCAAGCAGTAGTGCAAAGCCTCGCCTTCTTTGCGTTGAAGGAATGAGTTACATTCGGGGCAATTGGAGATGTATACTGTTTTTTCAGAATCAGAATTTCTTTTGGTAAAATCAACAGCAATAATTTTAGGAATTATTTCTCCGCCTTTCTCCACAAAAACAGTATCTCCAATTCTTACATCTAATTTTTCAATAATATCGGCGTTATGCAAACTAGCGCGTTTCACTGTTGTTCCAGCTAACAAAATAGGTTTTAAATTTGCAACAGGCGTTATGGCTCCTGTACGCCCTACTTGATACGATATATTTTCAAGTAATGTGCTTACTTGTTCTGCTTTAAACTTATAAGCTATTGCCCAACGCGGCGATTTTGCAGTAAAGCCCAGTTGTAATTGTTGATTGTATTGATTTACTTTTATAACAATGCCATCAATTTCAAAGGGTAAACTATGCCTTTCTTTATCCCAATAATGAATGTAATTTATAACTTCATTAATTCCTATACACAGGGTGCTATCCTTACTAATTTTAAATCCCCAACTTTTTGCGGCTTGTAAATTTTCAAAATGGTTTTTATACGGCACGTCATTTCCAAGTAAAAAGTATAAAAAACAATCGAGTTTGCGTTTTGCTACCACAGCGCTATCTTGCATTTTCATAGTTCCACTTGATGCATTTCGTGGGTTAGCGAGCAGGGCTTCGTTATTTTGCTCACGCTCTTTGTTTATGTTTTCAAATACTTTTTTTGGAAGAAAAATTTCGCCACGTATTTCAAATTCTTTTGGAAAATTACCATGTAGTTGCAATGGAATTGATTTAATTGTTTTTGCATTTGTGGTTACATCATCGCCTTGCACGCCATCACCACGCGTTACAGCCTGTACAAGTTTTCCATCAACATAGGTTAAACCTATCGAAAGTCCGTCGAACTTTAGTTCGCAAACGTATTCAACTTCGTTAGCGGAAAATAAATCTGACGTATTTAGCTGTAAACCTTCTTTTACGCGTCTATCAAATTCAACTAAATCTTCTTCATTATAACTGTTGCTTAATGAAAGCATGGGGTACTTGTGTGTAACGGCAGCAAACGATTTTGTTACTTCTCCACCCACGCGTTGGCTTGGTGAGGTAGGTAAACAAAATTCAGGAAATCGTTTTTCTAAATCCATTAATTCTTCTAACAGTTTATCAAATTCATAATCGCTAATTGTAGGATTATCTAATACATAATAATTATAATTATGTTGATTAAGTTCGTTTGTGAGTGTAGCTATTTTTTGTTGTGCTTCTTGTGAATTCATCGAGTGGAGAAATTTTTACTTCTTAAAATACGAATTGCTTAATAATGTGTTATCAAATTTAGTTAAAACAGGTACTAAGTACAAAAATTATTTTTTAAGATTGGGTTAATGTTTTGAAATACAAAATAATTGTAAATATTTAGTTTAATTGAAGAAGAAACATCTGAAATAATTTATTGAAGAAACTTTCAAAAACAAATAAATATCCTTATTTTTAACTATGTATGGCATCGGTTATGACTAGGTTAATTACATTTATTTTTTTCATTTATTCATTCACTAGTTAGGCACAGTTGGGTAGGTTGACCTTGGAAATTCAAACAGATACAAGACAGGATAGCATTTGTAGGAATCTATTTATCACCTATTCATCAGATACTATTTTTCTCGAAAGAATTAGGCTAGAGGCTTATTTAGGTTACACAAAAGTTTTAGATAGTTTGAATCCTGGCGAATACAAAATTTATCTTTATGGTTCTCCTGATTCTGCTGAGCTATACACGTTACGAAAATTTAAAATTTATCCAGATAAAAATACCCGACTCAATATTGAAAGTTTTGTAAATGAAGAAAGTTTTGAGATTGATAAAAAAACGCAATTAGATATTTCTAAGGAGGTTGGGCTTATGGAGTATTATGGCTCATATAGTAATTCTAGTTACTTAATTTCAAGTTCTCCTATTAAGGATAATTATGGGATTGGTTTTAATGCTGGATTATGGTCAAAATTTGGAAAAAATTGTGGGGCTATAATTGGAAATGGATTTGGATTGAATTATTATAGATTTTCAAAAGATACAACCTTAATTGCCTTACCACAACTGAAAAAAATATCTGAAAGCTATCTCAACTTAAATTGGAATTCCAATCTAAGACTCCGTTTCACAATTAAAAATCAGCTCTTAGTAAACTTGCATAATTATAAGATAGCTTATTTTGACCTAGGAGTAAATTATGCACTTCCAATTGTTTTTAATCACATTTAAGTTATCAAGATTCTAAAAGACTTATAAACAAAAGAATACACCAATTTACTGATTTTAGACCTTTTTTAGGGCTTGGTTATAGAGGAATTCAAATTTTTGCTGAATACCGTATTTTTGATTACCTTTTAGGATATTACACCGAAGTACCAAAATTAAATGTTGGTTTAAAGATTAGTTTAATAAGTGAGTAACGTTATCGCTTTCAACAACCAACTAATAATAAATTTATTTTCATTATCATTTTCACTTTAGTGCATACAATAACTTTGTTGTATTAACTCATTACTTATATATTCAACAGTCAATAGCAATAGGCTACAATATATTGCTAATACGTTGTTTGGGCAGGCTTTGGGATTAACTATTTTAATTACAAAAAATAGCGAAGAATTTAATGCAAATACCGGATGCAAAATAAATTATTCGGAGATTGAAACAAACGCTAGGCTTCAAATTGTTCCAGTACCTCTTTTATTTGATTATGGCATTAAAGATTATCAGATAGAAGTAAAATCAAACGAAGAATTTAAAAAAATATTTTTTAAAACCTCTTCCAATAAAATTCCCTTTGACCTATTAGCAGCATCATTTTGGTTACTTACGAGGTATGAAGAGTATTTACCATTTAAATCGGATAAACTAGGGCGTTACCACTACTCATCAAGTATCGCTTATCAGTTTGATTTTTTAGAAATTCCTTTGATAAATTTATGGTTGTATCAGTTAAAGCAGCTACTATTGCAAGAATTTCCAAATTTAGAAATCACTAATCCTTCGTATAAATTTTTATCAAGTATAGATATTGATAATGCTTATAAATATAAACACAAGGGTTTTGTGCGAACACTAGCGGGCTATTTATCAGATATTAAAAACAAAATTTCGTTAACTGCCAGAACCCAAGTGATTTCTAGCAATAAACCCGATCCGTTTGATTGTTACGATTTTTTGATTAAAGCCCACTTAGATAATAACACTGAAAGTATTTATTTTTTTCTATTAGGCGATTATGGACCTAACGATAAAAACCATTCTGCAACTCACTTAAAATTTCAATCCTTAATAAAACATATTGCAGATTATGCGATGGTTGGATTGCATCCATCATTTGGCTCAAATAATAAAATGCATCAACTTAAGGTTGAATTAAGTCGCTTAACCAACATTACTCATAAAACCATTCGTAAAAGCAGGCAACATTTCTCTATGCTGAGCTTTCCTGAAACATACCAACAATTAGTTTTAGCAGCAATTACAGAGGATTACAGCATGGGGTACACAAATAAGAATGGCTTTAGAGCATCTTACTGCCTACCTTATAAATGGTACAACTTAACAGAGGAACAAACTACCTCGCTTACGGTTTACCCATTTTGTATTTCAGAAGTAACGTTGTTTTATGAGGCCAAACTGCAAAATAAGCAACCCATAGAGCTGGCTGAATTTATAATCAACCAGAATAGATATTATAATGGTTATTGTCTTTCAATTTTTCACAATGATAATTTTGATGAGAAAACTAAGAATTTTTTTATAGAATTTTTAAAACTTGCAAAGTAAAATCAAAATAAAGCAACCAAAAAACCTCATATAGTACCGCTTGTAAATTAAAGAATCCTTTAAATTATTTAATAACTAAATTTGGTGTATGCACAACTTGCTACAAGATTTTAATGCGCCTAAAATTGAATTACCTAAGAATTCAAATCTTGTAAATTGCTCAAGGTTGTTTGAATTTTACTCAAACAAACCTTATCGTAGTTTCTCTATTAAATACGTTTGCAGCGGAAATGAAATATATGCTGTTAACGGTAGAAAATATAATTTAAGTAGCTCTCAGTTCTTAATTGCCAATTCGTTTAGTGAAGGTTATGTGCTTATAGATAGCAAAGAGCAAGTAAATGGTATTTGTATTGATATTGAACCAAAAATAATTTCGGCTGCGGTGAGCAGTTATTTAAGGCCAGATGCTTTTAAAGTAGACGAAGGTTTAGATACATTTTTTAATACGGCACAATTTTACGAATCTGTTTTTAATGCTGATAAAACCAGTTTAGGTTGCTTTATCAAACAAAATAGTAATTTGATAGAACGTTCCGCAATTGAAGGGAAAAACTTTACTAATGAATTTTATTATTCCTTAAGCGAAAAATTAATTGAAGATTACATTCCAGTTTACAAACAGTTTCAAAATATTAGAGCAATTAAGCTACAAACCAAAAAAGAGTTGATGTTTAAATTGAATAAAGCAAAGTCTGTTTTGGAGCAGAATTTTTTAACCAACCACAGTATCGGAACAATAGCCAAGGAAGTGGGGATTTCTGAATATCACTTTTATAGATTATTTAAAATGGTATTTAAATTTTCGCCTCTACAATATATCCTCCATCTAAGATTGAATTTTGCAAAAACTGAGTTGTCTGCTAAAAGAGGTGATGTGGCCGAAATTGCCTTCTTGTCGGGTTTTTCAGATGTGGCAGCATTCAGCAAATCTTTCAAAAAACATTTCAAAATAACCCCCTCTTCTTTAATTAAAATTAGCAGAATTTGACAAGTATTTGAAACCGTTATGAATTATTTTTGATTAAAATAATTCATGACACGAACTGCCATACTCTTAGCCACCTTCTTATTTAATGTTTGTTTTTCGCAAAACATAAAAAGGCAAGGTGCGTTTGGAATATTATTATACAACAAAATATCTGATAGTCTTGGAAACGCAATTGGTATAACTCAAAAACAAGGTGCGTTGGTTAAAGAGGTTCTTGAGAATTCTACCGCACAAAAAATTGGTTTAAAAAAATTTGACTTAATAACCAACATTAACGGTAAAACAAAGGTTGAGAGTGCAAAGGATGTTTACCTTGAATCTAAATATTTGAGGGAAGGAGATAAAATTTGTGTTGGCGTTGTGAGGGGAAAAGCTACACCTTTTTTGTGCGGCGAAGTAGTTGGAAAACCAAAAGAAACGAGTTCAGAAATGAACATTGAATATGGTGAATTTGCCTTCGAGAATACATTTGTGCGTACAATTTTTAAGTCTCCAAAGAATAAAGCAGCCAAAGGAACCATTTATTTTTTACAAGGAATTGGATGCTATTCTTTAGATAATATGCAAAAGAAAGATCCAACTAAGCAAGGAATTGATGAATTTGTGAAATTAGGTTACAACGTTTATTTTGTTGAAAAATTGGGTATGGGAGACAGCTATTACAATTGCTCGTGCAACCAAGTTTCCTTCAATAAAGAATTAGATGTTTACACTGAAGGGTATAAAAATTTGTTGAACTTAAAATCAGTTAACAAAGAAACAATTTTTTTATTTGGACATTCTTTAGGCGGTGTTGTAGCGCCTTTAGTTGCTGAAAAATTTCATCCAAAAGGGATTATTGTTTATGGTACGGGTTTTAAACCGTGGAGCGAGTATTTATTTGATGCATATTTGATTCAACCACAATATTTTGGTGCAGATTTAGCCCAATTAAGAGATACTTTAGAACAGTGCAAGCCATACATATTCGATTATTTTTATGGAAGAAAAAGTATTGACGAAATATCTAAAACGAAAAAAGGATTGCATGCTTTACAAACAATTTTAGGTTTTGATACAACAACAAATCTTTGTGCCGCTGAACGCACTGGGCAATTCCATAAAGAAATTAACCAGCACAATTTAGCTAAAGCTTGGAAAAACACGAGGAGTAATGTACTTGCTATTTATGGTGAGGCAGACTTAGCAGCGAACAATGCCGATGACCACAAGGGGTTAGTGAACTACTATAATTCTATTTATCCCGATAAGGCGAAATTTTGGTTATACCCAAAAACAAACCATGGATTTCAAGAAATTGGTACGATGGCAGATTATGTAAGAATGCAAGAAAATCCAACCGCTTACCAAAATTTCGCAGCTGATCATTTTAATGCCAAGTTGTTTTTGGATATTGCTAAATGGCTAACTGAACTAAACAAATGAGTAAAACTAAAAATACAATCCTACTTCTATTAATTGTTTTTTGGTGCACCGCACAGCAAAAAACTATTATTGGAAATGTAGTAGATAGCTTATCAAATGGTATAGATGGTGCAATTGTAAATTGTGTTTCAAAAAGTAATCAATTACTTAAAACTGAAATTACCGATACTGGTGGGGCTTTTCAACTTCAGCTTATTAGTTCAGATTCGGTTAGGATAAGTATTTCGGCTGATGGATTCGAAACTCTTTTGTTGCCATTTTTTCTATCAAAGGATAGTCTAACTAATTTAAACTCTCTTCAATTAAAAAGCAAATTGGTTAACCTTACCGAAATAGAAGTAAAAAGTAAATTGCCCTTTGTAGAAAGAAAAATTGATAGAACTGTTATTAACCCTGAAGCACAAATTTCTACAGCTGGATTAAATGCCTTTGATTTACTGGCCAAAGCACCAGGTGTTATCATTTCGCAAAATAACCAAATTAAACTAAAAGGGAAATCTGGCGTAATTGTTTCTATTGATGATAAGCCAATTATGCTTACAGGAGAAGATTTAGAAAACTACCTAAAAACCATTCCTGCAAGTTCTATTAGGCAAATTGAACTAATACCAAATGCCCCTGCAAATTACGATGCAGCAGGAAATGCTGGATTGATTAATCTTAAGAGTAATAGAATAAAAACAGCAGGATGGAACGGAAGTCTTGCGTTAAATTATGGGCAAGGAAGATATATGCGCTCTAACAATAATTTTAGTTTAAACTATGCAAATAAGTTTATGTCTGTTTTTTCAGGATTAAGCGCAACCAGCAATAACAGTTATCATGATTTAAGAATTAATAGAACTTATAAAGATTCTTTACTCAATCCAAAATCTACATTTAACCAAAATACTATGCTCAAAACAAATTCTAATGCACTTAACGCAAGAATAGGAGCAGATTTTTATGTGAATAAAAAATTAACCTTAGGCACAAACATAAAATATCTTTTAAACAAAACCATCCTTCCTAAATACAACTTCGCAGAGGTGTTTGATTATACAACCCAAATAGCAAGTAATGTGATAGCAGATAATAATGATGAAAATGTTTTAAATAATGCAAGCGGTAACATTAACGCACGGTATGCTATAGACTCACTTGGTAAGCAACTTACACTAGATGCTGATTACGTTAACTATAGCGTGAATTATAAGCAAAACTTCATAAACTCCATAATTCATTCAGATGGAACAATCTTATACAATGACACACAATTTGGAAACAATAAAACCAATATAAATTTATATTCAGCAAAAAGTGATTTGAATATTCCACTTAAACAAAATGCAAAATTAGATTTTGGTTTAAAAACAGCGCTTACAGAAACCAATAACGACGCACAATATTCTATCACTTTAAATGGAATTACAAATCCAAACTACAATTTGTCAAATACGTTTTTGTATAACGAACTAATTAATGCAGCTTATACCAATTATAGCAAGTCATTTTCTAAAACCGATATTCAATTAGGTTTGCGTTTTGAAAGCACTACAATGAAAGGCAAACAGCTTGGTAATCCAATAATTGCTGCCTCAGAATTTACAAGGCCTTACAATAATCTTTTTCCTACCGTATTTATTATGCAAAAGTTAGATTCTGTTGGAAACAAAGTTCTTTCGTTTAATTATTCTAAGCGAATAGATAGACCTTTCTTTAAAGACTTAAATCCATTTATAAGTCCTTTAGATCGCTTTACTTTTTACTCGGGTAATCCTTTTTTGGTACCTTCTATTTCGCATAATTTATCTTTGGCACTCGCTTTAGGAACTTTTTTTAATACAACCTTTGCATACAGCTATTTGGATAATCAAACAAAAGAAACAATTGAAATTAATAACGGTATTTACTATAGTAGACCAGGAAATATAGGCTTGAGCGAAGTGTATAATTTATCATTTGACGGACAACTTCAATTTAAAAAATGGTGGACCATGAATTACTACAGTGAAATAGTTTATGCTGAATACAAAAGTAAGTTATACACCGAAATACTCGATTCTAAAGGAACTTATTGGTACATTAACCTTGTAAACTCTTTCGTAATAAATTCAACGTTAAGTTGTGAGATAAATGGAGAATATTTAACTGATGTTACTGAGACACAATTTGTAATTGGAGACATGGGACACATGAGTTGTGGATTACAAAAGCGTTTATTAAAAAATAAAGCAAGTATAAAACTAAACGTAAGCGATTTACTTTTTACCAATAAAATTAGAGGTACAATTAATAACCTACAATTAACCGATGCTGGCTGGAGAAGCAGAAGAGATACGCGTGTTGTTAACGTTACATTTAGTTACAGATTTGGAAAAAATAAAGCGAAAAAACCACAATACCAATCAAACAGTGCTGATACAGAACTAAAAAGATTAAAGAGTTAAAAAATTAGAACCTTGAATTAATATAACTTAAAACTAAAAATATGATAACAACTAAATTAAAACTAGCAGTTTTGTTTCTTGCAGGAAACATATTTAGCACACAGGCCCAAATTGATGGAATGTGCGGTCAATCACAAATGGCTGAACAAGTAAAAGCTAAATTTTCACATTTGCTTCAAAGCCAATCTGTAACTAATGTTTATAAGCAAAATAGTAGTTCGATGGCAACTTCCACAGCATTGCCAACATTTACAATTCCTATTGTATTTCATATTTTACATACCGGAGGTCCTGAAAACATTAGTGATGCTCAAATTCTTGATCAAGTTGCAATTTTAAATCGTGATTTTCAGAAAAAGAATGCTGACACCATTCAAGTTGTGCCATCATTTACGAATAACATAGCTAACGTTGGCATAGAATTTCGTTTGGCAAAAATCGATCCTAGCGGGAAATGCACCAATGGTATCATTCGCCATTTCGATCCTATAACCAACGCTTGGCCTTTTCAACTTGGCAATTTATCGCAATATGCGTACACTTGGCCACCTGATAAATACTTGAATGTTTATGTTGTAGGAAATATTTTAACAATGAATGGTGCTTACGCAATCTTGCCTTCATTACCCACGCCTACCGTTTGCGATGCCATAGTTATTGAGCATTATGTAACAGGGTCAATTGGTACCGCAAATGTTGCCAATTCTAGGGTGTTAACTCATGAGTGTGCTCACATGTTCGATATTTTACATGTATGGGGCTCAACAAATAACCCCGGTGTAGCTTGCGGAGATGATTCAGTTTTTGATACACCTATAACTAAAGGTACAACCGCTTGTAATATTGCTAATGCCGCAATTTGTAATCCACCTATAATAGAAAATGTACAAAATTACATGGATTATGCCCCTTGTAAATTAATGTTTACCAACGGGCAAAAAACTAGGATGCATAATTTATTAAATAGCACGTTAAAGAATAGAAATAATCTTTGGAGCGCTGCAAATCTTTTAGCTACTGGTATTACAACTACAGCGGCAAACTGCATACCGTTAGTTGATGTTGGTACACAAGCAAGTAAAACCCTTTGTGTTGGAAACACGATTGTAATTAATTCATTCACCTCAAACGCCAACCCAACAAGTTATAGCTGGGCTGTTTCTCCTTCGCTTACAGTTACAAATTCTTCAAGCGCTAATTTAACACTCACGCCAAATGCTCCTGGCATATACACAATTACTTGCACAGCAGGTACATCTTTTGGTAACAATAATGGTAGCACTTTAATCTATGTTATGTCTAACACAGTTGTTCCAAATAGCGCTTTAGTAGAGAGTTTTGAAGGATCCTCAATCCCAGCAAACTGGGTTGTTAATGGGGATAATATACCTACTTCTACTTGGAGCTTAAATGCTTTAGCAGGTTTAACTGGTGCTAAAAGCATGTTTGTTAATGGTGAAAGTGCTCCACCTACATCTTTACATCTTTTAGAAACTCCTGCATTCAATTTCTTGGCAAATCAAGGAGCATCTTTTACGTTTAATTATGCATACGCAAGGCAATCAACCGCACACGTTGATTTTTTTAAAGTACAAGCAAGTAAAAACTGTGGTGGAACGTGGGAGGATATTTTTGTGCCTAATCCCTCAACCTTGGGAAATGGTTCAGGCGGAGTTACTTCTACTTTATTTGTACCCGCTCCAAATCAATGGAAATTTCATGACCTAACGCAGAACTCAAATTTTTTCAGTTATTTATCTGCACCAAACGTTAGGATAAGGTTTTATTTTAAATCAGATACCGTTATTGGTTATGGCAACAGATTTTATTTAGACGATGTAAATTTTACAACACCTGTTTCGGTTAAAGAAAACATGTTAGGATTAAATTTGCAAGTATTCCCAAATCCTACCTCTAATAAACTTACTATAAAGGTTGGCAGTACTATAAATGAAGAAATTAAATTCACATTGCTGGATATTGCAGGAAAACAAGTACAGTCCGATAAAATTTATTTATCTAAATTAAATGAAAGTGAGTTTGAAATTTTAGGCTTGGCTAATTTAGGTAAAGGTTTATACTTTTTGAATTTAATAATTGATGGAAATCAAATTTGCAGAAAGGTTATAATTGATTAATTATCCTCAAAAAATTCTTACTGGCTTTCTGTTTATTCCTAAGTAAATTATTATATTTATTGCTTATTATTTTAAGTTTATGTAATAACATTGTACTTAAAAAATTGAAAAAATCATTAAATGAAAAAGAACATAAAGCTAGTAACCTTTGTTTTGTCGGTTTTGTTTTTTACAAATGCTATCGCTCAAAATATTTTAAATAATCCTAAATCCAATCACGGTAATAAATTTGAGCAGTTAGGAACAATTCTTCCAACACCAAATGAATATAGAACAGCAAGCGGTGCACCAGGAGCAAAGTATTGGCAACAGCGAGCAGATTATGATATAGATGTAACTTTAAATGAGAAAGACTTATCCATAGCCGGAACTGAAACTGTTACTTACCATAATAATGCTCCCGAGTCTTTAAATTATTTGTGGTTACAACTCGATGAGAACGAACATGATATTAAGAGTGAGAGTAATTATTTTGATGAGAACAAAGTTTACGAACCTATTACATCACAAAATTTAGATGCTTTAGAAAAGAAACACTTAAAAGATTTAGGAAATAAAATAGAATCGGTTACAGATGAATTTGGAAAAACATTAAAATACACCATCAATCAAACCATGATGCGTGTGGATCTTCCTAAAGCATTAGTAAGTAAAGCTAAACAAAAATTAATTATTAAATGGAAAATAAAGTTAATTGAACGTACAAAATTTGGGGGTCGTTTGGGTTATGAAAATTTTCCAGAAGACGGAAATCAAATTTTTACAATTGCACAGTGGTTTCCTAGAATGTGCGTTTACAGCGATTTTCACGGCTGGCAAAACAAACAATTTACTGGCAGAGGCGAATTTGCTTTAGTTTTTGGTAATTATAAAGTTAAAATTACAGTTCCCGCGGATCACTTGGTTTGTTCAACAGGTGAATGCCAAAATTATCCTCAAGTTTTAACACCCGAACAATTAAAACGTTGGCAACAAGCACAAACAGCTAAAGAGCCAGTTGAGATTGGTTTGCTGGAAGATGCAAAAAAACAAGAACTTGCAAGCAAAGCGGTAGGTAGCAAACCGTTAGCAACAAAAACTTGGATTTTTAAAGCCGATAGCGTTCGTGATTTTGCATGGGGTAGCTCACGCAAGTTTATTTGGGATGCAATGCCTATTACATGTGAAGGTAAACGTGTTATGTGTATGAGCTTTTACCCAAAAGAAGCCTACGGTTTGTATAGAAAATATTCTACAAAAATGGTGGCACACACTATTAAAACGTATTCAAAATATACATGTGCCTATCCATACCCAGTAGCACAAAGCATTGAAGCCGCTAACGGAATGGAATACCCAATGATTTGCTTTAATTTTGGAAGAACCGAAAAAGATGGCACTTATTCAGAAGGAGTGAAGAATGGTATGATAATGGTTATTATTCATGAAGTTGGCCATAACTTTTTCCCAATGATTATTAATAGCGATGAACGTCAGTGGAGTTGGATGGATGAAGGATTAAACACCTTTGTTCAATTTTTAACGGAGCAAGAATTAGATTATAACTATCCATCAAGTAGAGGTCCAGCGCATAAAATGGTGGATTACATGCGTTTGCCAAAAAATTATTTAGAACCTATAATGGTTAATAGCGAAAATATTTTCAACTTTGGTGCAAACGCCTATGGCAAGCCAGCTACAGCACTTAATATTTTACGTGAAACCGTTATGGGGCGTGAGTTGTTTGATTTTGCATTTAAACAATATTGTAATCGTTGGAAATTTAAACACCCAGAACCAGCAGATTTTTTTAGAAGTATGGAAGACGCAAGTGCAGTGGATTTAGACTGGTTTTGGAGAGGTTGGTTTTTGGATACAGATCCTGTTGATGTAAGCATTGATACAGTAAAAGCATTTTCAATTACCCAAGGAAAAAAAGTGCCAGTTGCTATGGATACAAGTTATGCCTATCCTCCAAGAAAGGAATTTACCACAATTACACAAATAAATAATAAAAAATCTGGTTTAAAACCGTTAATGGAAATTGACACCACATTGCGCGATTTTTATTACCGTTATGTGCCAGAACCGATTGTAGTTAAGGAGGCGAAAAATCGAAACGAAAATTTGGAAGAGATTACTGATTCTGAAATGAGCAATTATAACAACAAATTTTTATATGAAATTAAGTTCTCTAACAAAGGCGGTTTGGTTACACCACTTATTATCCAATTTAATTATGCAGATGGAACAAGTGATATAGAGCGAATTAGCGCTTATGTTTGGAGAAAAAACGAATTAGAAGTAACTAAAACATTTATAAAAAATAATAAAGTTGTTAGTATTCAACTCGATCCTTACAAAGAAACAGCCGATATCAATGAGCGGAATAATTTATGGAATGTGAAGGCAGAACCGAGTAAGTTTGAATTATTCAAATCGAAGTTAAATGGTTCGGCACGCGGACAAAGTGCAGGGAAAAACCCAATGCAAGGAAAAAAATAGTTTTTACCACTTTTTGGCATAATATTTGTTAAATATTAGTAACTTCACTTCAAATTTTACTAATATGAAAAAACATGTTTTATTCTTATTTCTACTTGTTTCCTTTTTAGGAAAAGCACAAGTAAATTTATTTAAGCAAATTAAAGAGGCGATTGCACTCGAAAATCCTAAGATTAACTTTGATGAGAAGTTGTTGGCTCTAAATGTTTGGCAGGCCAGTGACAGCGAAAGCAGAGAGGCGAATAAGGAATTTGATAGAATGTACAAAATTTATGAATTTGCAAAATTAAAAGGCGGTCTTAAGGGAGTTGTTGTTGCACAGTTAAATATATCAGACGAAACAGCAAGCATTATATTAAACAAAGATGGTATTGTAAAGCTTATCCCAATTAAAATGGATATAGGGGAATTAAAAAGCAGGAAAAATGTAGTTTTTAATTCTAATGGTGATTTAGTTTATGAAAATTTACAATCGCAAACTATTTTTAAATCATTCCTTAATCTTATAACTCGTTAATTGTCATGAAGAATTTATTAATATATTTTTGTTTTTTCGCTTTAGTTATTACAACAAAAGCACAAAATGTTGGAGCCTGTAGCTCTGCCCAAAACATTTGTAGTAACCCTAATTTTACATTTACTGCCAACAATGGCCCAAATGGTTTACCAGGCCCACTGAGTGTTTCTAACCCTGGTACTAATCCTCAAGGCGTTAATTCAGGTTGTTTACTTACCAACGGCCCAGGCCCCCAATGGTTAATAATGACTGTTAGTACAACAGGAACATTAGGATTTTCTTTTGGGGCAAATGGTAGCCCTAACCCTCAAGCAGGTTTTTACGATTGGGCTATGTGGCCTTACACTTCAACAACCTGTAATGGTATTTTTAATAACACTTTGCCTCCAGTATCGTGCAATTGGAATGCTTCTACTACTGGCGGAACAGGTATGGGAACAATCCCTCCTGGTGGCGTTGCTGGAAACTACCAGCCAGCTTTAAACGTAGTTGCAGGACAACAATTTTTACTTTTAATTTCAAATTACAGTAGCGCAAATGCCTTAGTTTCATTTACTTCAACAGGTTCGGCTAATATTACTTGTGGCTTTAATACTGCCATTTGTGCTGGGCAAACCACAACGGTTAGTCCTGTTGGCTTTATTCCTATGACAGGCGTGGGCTATACATTACAGCCAGGAGGTGCTTCAAATATAACAGGTTCATTCTCAGTTTCTCCTACTTCAAATACAACTTACACTATTTTTGGTTCGGGCATAAATGGTTTAGGTCAACCAATTGTGCAAACAAGTACAACAAGTGTACAGGTAAATCCAACCCCACTGGTTGCGCCTACAACCACACAGCAAACTTGTTTAAATTCATTTAATCAAGCAAGCTTAAATTTAACGTTTAATCCTTCAAATGCTACTCCAAATTACACGGTAAATTGGAGTCCGCAACCATTATCGGTTACTAACGGTACGCAGACTTCCGCTACAAATATTAACCCAGGGGTAACCAACGTTACAGTTGTTGCGGCTGGGGGTTGCAGCACCACCAGTTCTTTTACAATGCTATCCGTTGTTAATCCATCAGTTGTGGTAACCAATGTAACTGGCCAACCTTCGTTAACCTGTTTAAATTCAAGTGTGTGTTTAAATGCAGTTGCAACGCCAAGTAACGCTACGTTTTTCTGGATAAATTCTTCTAATACCTTTACATCAAGTTCTCCAAACATCTGTGTTTCAACCACAGGAACATATAATTTATTGGTTACAATTCCCTCAAGCTCTTGTACCACAAGTTTTTCAACAGTTATTTCGCAAAATACACTTTCACCAACTGTATCAGTTAGTCCTTTATCTGCTACTTTGAGCTGTAGTGCAACACCTCCTACTTTTACAGCAACCGTTACTTCGCCAACCGTTAACACATCAATTTGCTGGTCTAACCCTTCTATCAATAACGGAGTGCCTCAATGCAATACTGGTTCTGTAACTATTTTTTCTCCTCCTGTTGGTACAACGGCTTTAGTTTATACAAATTTGTTAAACGGATGTATCTCTACAAGAACAGTTGTTGTAACAACTACTACGGCAATTCCGGTATTTACACTTACAGGTACATTTACACTTGGTTGTGCACCAAGTAATACCGCTCAGGTTTGTATGGTAGGGGCAACTACAGGAACAAGTGCGGTACAATATTATATTAACTCAAGTCCAACTGCAACGGTGCCTTACCCAGCTAATCTATTTGCAGGTAACTTATCTTGTCTTAATACCTCTATTCCTGGCCAATATACAATGGCGGTAATAGATAATGTAAGTGGTTGTCAATCCTACGCACCAATCTCTATACTTGCTAATACGTTTGCTCCTAATTCAAGTGTAAGTATTTTAACACAAACGCTAACCTGTAACAATCCAACTGTTCTGGCTATAGGCTCAAGCACTACTCCTAATACAACTTTCCAATGGGCATATCCACAAAGTGGTCCAAACACACTTCCCTCAGCAAGTATTACTGTTGGTCCGGTTAATGGTCCTCCAACAAGCACGAGTTCTCTAACTTATGGTAATTATACGTTAACAGTTACAGATGGTAATAACTTCTGTAAAAATGTTACAATTGTTCCTATTAACCAAGATTTTAGGCCACCAATAATCTCTCCTGCCACTACAAATACGTCAATCATCAGTTGTAAAAATCCTACCGTTCAAATAACTATTGTGAATGCTGTTTTTGCTGGTTCAACCCAAAATATTCCTATTACGCAGAGTACTTTAACGGGTTCTAGCTATTCAACTACCGGTACTTCTTTTATAGTTTCTGATGTTGATACCTATACCATACAATCTACTGCACTTAGCAATGGTTGTATATCTAACCCAACTTTTGTAATTGTTCGTCCTGATTTTAATAAGCCTGTAATAGCTCCATCAAATACGTTTGTTTTGGATTGTGCTAGCGCTAATTCTTCGTCGGCAGGAATACAAGTTGCATTGCAACAAACTTTATCAGCTTGGAGCATGTTATTTAAGAGTTACCCACAAGGAACATCTTTTGCACCTGCTGCCTTTGGAGTTTCGCCGAATGGAGGCATTTGCACAAATAATAGTGTGAGTCCAATAATTACAGTGGATAAAGCAGGTAAATATGAATTTTTGGTAACTAATAACACTAATGGATGTATTAATTTTGCAACCTTACAAGTTAATCCTGGCGTGTTAAATGCAGACTTTGCCCCTAGCACACAAAGCGGTTTTGCTCCATTATCAGTTACATTTAATAATTTAAGTGCTTCTTCGGCAACCTCTGGCGCATCGAGTAATATTAGTTCGGTTTGGAATTTTGGGAATGGAACAAGCGTTATTACCTCTACATCTTCAGTTCAGCAGTCTGCAACATATAATAATCCAGGCACCTACACAGTTTTATTAGTTGCGAGTAAAGGCGAATGTGTGGACAGTTCATACAAAATTATTAATGTTGAACTACCTTCTAAATTAGATATACCAAATGTGTTTACACCAAATGGTGATAAGAGTAACGACATATTCTTCTTAAAAACTTCAAATTTAACAGAAATAAATGCACTTATTTTTGATAGATGGGGAAATAAAGTTTATGAGTTAGTAAGCAGCACTGGTAACATTGCATGGGATGGTAAAAACCAAGCAGGCATTGATTGCGCTAATGGGACTTACTTTTATATAATTAAAGCCAAGGGGAAAGATGGAGTAGAATACGAGCAAAAAGGTAATGTAGGTTTATACAGATAAACCTTTTTAAGGATAAAACTGAAAACCTCATTTGGAAATTTTCAAATGAGGTTTTTTTGTTTTAGTAACATAAAGTTTTTATGTTGTTACGGTTGTTTTACAGTAACGCCGTTTTTATAATAAACAGTATCAATTTTTTTCGTGTAAGGATTATTATCTAAATCTGTTTCATACCATATACCTTGTTTTCTATTTTTGCTATCCATAATATTTAAAGTATCTCCATTAGGCATTATTTCATAGGACCCAAGCTCAAAGGAATTTGATTCCTTTTGCTTAACAACCGCACTACTATTGTTGTTGCTACATCTGCAAAAGAGAACCGCTACAATTACAACAAGTGAAAGTTTAATTTGTGATTCCATAAAAAGTTTCACATAGAAATTTTAAAACCATATTATTTGCCTGCATCTTTCAAAAACTGCGCTAAGCCACTATCGGTTAATGGGTGTTTTAATAGCGCAATAATTGCAGAGAGCGGGCAAGTGGCTACATCGGCACCAATTTTTGCACATTCAATAATATGCATTGGGTGGCGCACGCTTGCTGCTAAAATTTGTGTTTCGTAACCAAAGTTATCGTAAATGGTTCTAATATCTTCTATTAAAGTTAAACCATCAGTACTAACGTCGTCGAGCCTGCCGATAAATGGCGAAACGTAGGTGGCACCTGCCTTTGCAGCCAATAGGGCTTGCCCGGCACTAAATACAAGGGTGCAATTTGTTCTAATTCCTTTTTCGGTAAAGTATTTTATTGCTTTTACTCCTTCTTTAATCATAGGAACTTTTACTACAATTTGCGGATGTAATTTTGCCAATGCTTCTCCTTCGCGCACCATTCCTTCAAAATCTGTGCTTATAACTTCGGCACTTACGTCGCCTGTTACTATGTTGCAAATATCAACGTAATGTTTTAAAATGTTGGCATCACCTTTAATACCTTCTTTTGCCATAAGGCTAGGATTAGTGGTTACGCCATCTAAAACACCTAAATCTTGTGCTTCTTTTATTTGTGCTAAGTTTGCTGTATCAATGAAAAATTTCATATAATTAATTTTAGACTACCAAATTAATACTTATTTACAGCTCTATACAACCTTGTTTATTTTTTGTGAAAACTAAATTATTCTTCGCCTGATAACCTTGCTTTTTCATAGTTAGGCGCTATTTGCAAGGTTTCATTATAGGCTGCTTCTTCATCTGAATAAACGTATTTAAAGAAATTGTATTTGTAAGATTCCCAGGTCATGCTGTCAAAATGTATTCTATTTCGTCTATACAAATCAACAGATTTAATGTTATGTATGGTGAGAAAAATAAAGACAACTGTAACAATTCGTTTTGCGGTTATAGTTTGTGATTTTATAGAGAAAAAGGAGGCAAATCCTATTAGTAAAAGCGGGTAAAACTCAATCATGCTACGGGCGCTATAACCACCACCAAACCACCAACACCACCAACTACTGCTCAAATAAATTAGTAGAACTAAACAAATTAAAGATGCTATAAAAAAAGGATTTTCTTTTCGTTTAACCCAAAGGCCGTATAGTGCAAAACAAATTAAAGGTGTATAGATAAACCAACCTTTTCTAAACCCAAATAAAAAGTTAAGAATATGAGGATTGTTAAAGAAAAATTTTTCGCCAACATAAGAATTAAAAAAATAACTGCCAGTAGAGTATTTCCAATAAAGCAGTTGAGGAATTAAAACCAGTAAACCACAAAGGCTCATTATAATAAATTTTAGAGCATGTGTTTTTATAAACGTTGGCCATTCTTTTGTTCCAAAAAGTTGGTTGTTATAAAAAAGAAAACAAAGGATAAAAATTACATTGGTAGGTCTATTTAAAATTAGCAACCCAAACAACAAACCAATTGCAATACTCAACAAATTACTCGGTTGCTTAAACCATTTAAGTGTGTAATACAAAAGCGTTACCAGTAAAAAATAATTGTAGCAATGCGGCATGCCTACTGCTATGGCTGTATATGCCAAATAATTTGTACCTAGACCTATAGCAATTATGCTTAATGCAATAGCGGGTGAGTTAAAATTTAATAGCTTTAATAATTTAATGCTAAAAAACATGCCAGCTAAAAAGTAAAACAACGTTGCGGCAGCTATTGCCATACTAAAGGGTAATTCGTAGCCTGTGCTATGGTTTGAAAACAGTAACGGAATTGCCATAAATGGCAGATTCATTAGGCTTAAACCATAGGTTGTTTTAATAACACATTTACCGTTTTGAAGTGGTTTGGCCCAGTACATTTCTCTTGCGCTATAGTAGGAAGTACTATCATGAAAAAATTTTAGTGATAAATCTTTTTTAACAAAGGTTGCCGGAATGTAAGCGTGGTAGGTAATTACATCAAAACTAATTTTATTTAAACCAAAACCACCCAAGTTGCCACAAAGCCAAATGGTGTATGCAGCAACAAGGCTAAATGCCAAGGAAATACTATTTTTTTTAATCCAATTTATAGAAACGAAATTAAACTAATAATTTTTAATGGCATAGTTGAATTTGAATATTTTTGGTCAATAAAAAAATGCGGTAGTTTTTAAGTACCGCATTTTGTTTTTTAAAGTTTATAATCTAAAACTTCTTATCTGTAGTTCCGTTTGATTTAAAGTTTACTTTCATTTCAACCCTTCTGTTTTTCTGTCTGCCAGCAGGCGTATTGTTATCAGCAATTGGTTTGGTAGAACCGTACCATTCTGTCTCTACATTTTCAGCAGGAACACCTTTTTTAACCAAGTAAGCTTTTACGGCTTTACTACGTTTTTCTGATAACAACATATTTTTAGCTTGATCACCTTGATTATCTGTATGACCAGCTAATTTCAATTTCCAATCTAGTTTATGTTCTTTCATTAATTTAGCTAAGTCGTTTAAGCTAGGGAATGAAACAGCTTTGATAATATCTTTACCAGTTGCAAACTCTAAGCTTTCAAATGCTTTTTCTAAAATACGTTGTTCTTCTGCTTTCATTGGTGGAGGAGGAGGACAACCTTTTAAATCAACTAAACCTGGCACTGTAGGGCAAGCATCGTCTTTATCGAACACACCGTCTTTATCGGTATCAGGATAAGGGCAACCTTTGTTTTCTTTAGGACCTTTAACATCAGGACATCCGTCTTCTTTATCTAACACTCCATCGCCATCTTTATCTGGGCAACCTTTGTATTCTTTAGGACCAAATACATCCGGACAAGCATCTAATTTATCAGGCGTTCCATCCGCGTCTTTATCCGGACAGCCCATGAATTCTTTTAAACCAGCATCATCTGGGCACTCATCTTCTTTATCCATGATTTTATCACCATCTTTATCAGGGCAACCTTTAAATTCAGCCAAGCCTTTTTCATCCGGACAAGCATCTTCAGCATCAGTAATGCCATCACCATCTTTATCTGGGCAGCCTTGTAGTTCTTTTATACCTGGTACATCTGGGCATTTATCATCTTTATCTTGAATATGATCGCCATCTTTATCAGGGCATCCCATAAATTCCCAAACACCTGGCACCTCTTTACATAAATCTTTTTTATCACTCACTTTATCTTTATCTCTATCTTTTGGTCTGCCATAAGGGATAGGAACTTTAAGTAAAGCATAAAGGTTTGCTCCAAACATATCTGTTCTTAATAATCCAAGGATATTGTTTGTTCCAACAACTAAAGGCCCTAAACGTACCATCGAACCTAAAATTAAATCTTCGCTACGACCCGCTGCTAAAGAGTTCCAGGATACTGGAAGTGTAAAACCAAACCATTTATGGTCAAAACGTGGCGCTAAACTTATGTTTGTAAAATCTCTTACTTTACCCTCACGATTAGGCGTTAAATTACAAAAGTTGGCCATTAAATTAACGTAAAATGGTTTCCATATATGGTAATCAACATTGGCATTAATGGAGGTTGGTAAGAACATCCTAAATGTTCCATCGCCTTTTTGGCTCACAAATAAGTTGTTCATCAAAGTATCAAATCCACCTACACTATTTACGTCTATATCTTTAATATTCCAGCGGGTAATGTCGGCATTAAAATCGCTTGATAATGAGCCAGAGCGGAAGCGGATACTACCAATATCATTTACTGCAAAGCTTGCTTTTAATTTATATTTGTTTTGATCTTTACGCCATAAATCTTTTTCTCCATCCATTTCATATTTATGCTTTTCGTAATCTGGACGCCATTCGTAAACGCCACCAATATCAAAACCTACCCCTGGATAAGATTGAAACTTGTATTTAATATTATTTTGGTCCCTAAAGTCTAGGTTATCTGAATGACCATATTTTACATCAGAGTTAAATAACGATAATGTGTCTTGCGTATTAAAGCTATAATTCAAATCTTTAATAAAAACATAAGCAGCAGAGAGGCCTTGAAGTAATTTTACAGTAGCACCTGCTTTAAAAAAGTGTTGTTGTTTGTCAACAAATACGTGTGCGTAGCTTGCACCATATTCAGCCCAAGCCATTTGTTGTATACTTAATTTTTTGTTTTGAAGTTTAGTTACCCATAAACTTGGATAAATAAATTCATCAAAGGCCAGTCTTGCAAGTTCTGGCGAAATACCATCCACATTTACATAATTTCTAATGCTCCAATTAAATGCAATTGCATTTTTTTTGTTTAAAGAAATCATAAACGATGGCATTGTAATGCGTGTAGCAGAATAAATGTTTTTGGTTTTACCATTATCTACAGCCTTAAAATTATTTTTCCAATAATCGGGTGAATTTCTATCGGTGTTATCCCAACTGCTTGGAAACTTAATATTATTTGGGTCGGTTAATTTGCCTGTGTATTTTAAGGCTTCTCTTTTTACGGCAACGTAGTTGTTATCGGCGGTAAAATCAAAACCTAGTAACACCATGTCAAATTTCATTCGGTTATCAACAATGTTAGCAGGGTTGCTATAAATGCCAACTACACCTGCGTAGTTACTGCTTTGTAAGCCCAAATAGTTTTGAGCATAAGCAAAGTCAGTTATTAAAATTAGGCCAAGGAGGATTTTTTTAATCATGTTTAAAGGTTTTAGTTGATTTTTGAGGCGAATATAATAAAAAATGTTAATTAACAAGGGTTGAAATCAAAAAATGTGATGAAGCTGGGAGAAATAGTGCTGAAGATTGTTTTTGAATTCTGCATTATAATCATGATTGAGTATATCTCAGTCCCATCTATGATGAAATTTTTGATCAGATTTTTGGACTCTGTACTAAATACATTTGGTATAACTAAACAAATTAAGGAAAACACAAAGAGGTTAAATTAGAACTAAGCACATTGAAAAGAATAAGAAAATTAATTCGCTTTGATGCTCAAAACCTCAATTGCTTTATTAAAGGCATTATCATTACTATTAATGATCGGAAAATACGCATCCTTATCAAACAAAACCCTGCCAATTAACGCTTTTAATATTACAGGCAAACCTTTCATGTTTGCCGTAACTTTGTAATTAATTTTTTTGTTAGCTAAATAATTATTTAAAGCACTCACTTCATTTTCGGATATAAGGTATGCTTTTACAAAATCATTAGGGTTGTTATATTTTGCCAATAATTGATTACGTTGTTTATCAACATAATCAAACGCAAATGTATTAAGTGCGCCGCTAAAATAAATTCTGTTTACTATTTTATCATATCGAATTGTATCAAGTGGTACAAAAATGTCTGGCACAATGCCCCCGCCACCATAAACCGTTTTTCCGTTAGGTGTTTTAAACTGTTTTGTTTTATCAATTTTCATACTATCTGCGTTGTATAGTTCTCCGTTATTGTAACGTTGAATTTCTTCGTCGTAATATTCATCTACGCCACCTTCGTATGATTTTTGTATGCAGCGCCCGGTAGGTGTATAGTAGCGGGCTATTGTAAGCCGCACCGCCGAGCCATCTGTTAAATTTACTTGATCTTGCACTAATCCTTTTCCAAAACTTCTTCTTCCAATTATAGTTGCCCTATCGTTATCTTGTAATGCCCCCGCTAAAATTTCGCTAGCGCTCGCGCTCCCTTCGTCAATCAGAACTACTAAACCATTGTTCTCAAAACCCCCTTTTGAGGTGGCATTATACACTTTTTTAGGATGCATTCTTCCCTCTGTATAAACAATTTGTAATCCTTTAGTTAAAAATTCATCGGCTAAGTCAACCGCAATTTTCAGGTATCCACCTCCGTTGTCTCGCAAATCTAAAATAAGTTTTTTCATTCCTTTTTTAGATAAATCGTTAAATGCTTTAATGTATTCATCGTAGGTGGTTTCGGCAAATTTGCTAATCTTTATATAACCAATATCTTTGGTGGCCATATAGGCTATATCTAAGCTGTATAAAGGAATTTCTCCACGCTCAATGGCAAAAGAAATGGGCGATTTTACACCGCTACGCAAAACCTTAATATTTACAATACTGCCGCTTTCGCCTCGCAATAATTTAAATACCTCTTTGTTTTTAATTTTTACGCCTGCAATGGATTTATTTTCCACTCCAATAATTCTATCGCCTGATTTTATGCCAATTTTTTCCGAAGGTCCGCCAACAATTGGATTAATAACTCTTACTGTATCATCAATAATATTAAACTCAACACCAATGCCATCAAAATTTCCTTCGAGTGGTTCGTTCACCATTTTTAATTCGGCTGCTGGTATGTAATCGCTGTGTGGGTCTAAACTCTTTAATAAAGTAGAAATTGTTTTATTCTCTAATTGTGTTTCATTAATAGTATCAACGTACTGAGTTTGTATAAAATTGAGTAGGCTATTAATTTTGCTTCCGGCGGTAGTTTGGTGGTTGTAACCTGCAGGATTAGGACTGTTTTTAAACGTTAAAAAATAACCGAAACCTACACCAAATGCCAATACAAGCGCAAAATAAATTGGCATAAATGGGTTAATTTTTTTTGACGGTTTTTGTGAATCTTCTTTTTCTTGCACAGTTTTATTTTGTAAATTTGAGTGTGATTACAATTTTAAATAAGTGGTTAAAGTTAGGAATTTTGTTGAGTTTATGCAGCATGCTTTTGGTTAATTTAAGTTGTAATAAAAAAAAGAAAAAGGTTCAGCAAGAAGCAAATCACCCAGTACCTTATTTGCCAATTGATGTAACCATTTATCCTAACAACCCAAGCTATTTTCCTATACAAAGTATTGGAGGTTGGGTATATCAAGAAAATGTTGGTATACGAGGTGTAATAATTTATAGAAAATCAAACGAGGAGTTTGTTGTATTAGAACGCTCATCTACACACTTACCAGACAATCCAGCGGCGCGCGTAAAAGTAATGGGGAATAATTTTGATTTGATTGATACGGTAAGCAATTCCAAATGGCGGATTTTTGATGGACAGGTTTTGCAAGGACCCGCCACTTGGAATTTGAGAATTTATGGAAGTTCTTATGATGGCAATAGGTTAAGGATCGTGAATTAGTTTTGTTACTCTTAAAACCTAGTACAAAAGTAATACCAATTACGGTTAATACATAGTCCAATGTCGTGTCGAGTAAATTTTGCCTGCCTCTTGCAAAATTGTATCGAGACAATTGAAGCTAATTCTCCTCATTTGTTATTGCGTAGGTGTCTCGATACGTTTTTGCCAAAGAATCATTTCCAAGCAAAAACTACTTGACAAGACTAATTAAATTATTGGACTATTTAATTTTTGGATTTGGTATAATTTTGGGTTTCAAATCAAAAAATCTTTAAACAAATTGGTTTGAAATTTTTTTACATCAATGTGCTGGTTTATCGTGCGATGGAAATTAACGCAAACTGAAAATTATACTAAATACAAATATTAGTTAGTTCAATCTGTTATCTAGTCGCTTCGAGTAGCTTTTGCTCCAAGGTTTCCCCGCAAAAGCGTATCGAGAAGCAACATGATAGGCTTCTCCAGTCCCTTCTCGATACAATTTTTTTAGGAGGCTGCTTAAACAAAAACCGGTGCCAAAAAAAATTACTCGAAGCGACATTGGACTATTTGTTAAATGTATTTGGTATTAGCGGTTAATTGTTTCCAATAAATTCTTTCCGTATCTTATCAGGTTAATCGCCAGTTCTTGATTGCTGTTCGAATTAAAATCGGTGGGTTTATCATTTATTGTCCACAGAAGTAAGGTTGTGTCATTTATAAAAAACTCTTCTTTTTCAACCATATTAAGTGTTACAGCGTTTTGCCAAATTTTGGCGCAGTAAACATATTTATTTTGATAGTAGTACCATTTTACTTGTTTTTGTAAAGAATTTTCAACGGTTTTTACCTCAATTATTTTTATGTTGCTTAATGTATCATTATAATATTTTTTGTAGCTAACGCTGTCAACATACAAGGTTTTTACGTTACAATTTGCGAGACTAAATTGGTTTACAATTTCTGAAATATCATTTTTGTTCAAGCCTGTATTGGTTTGAGCAGCTGAGCTTGCTGTAATAAGGATAGATAGCCAAAACAATTTCTTCATAACTCTAGTGCCTTTTTTAAATCTACAATGTTATCTGCAGATTCGCTGATTGGTGTAACATTGAATTTATTGCCATTTTCACTTATTGTTGCAGCAAAACTTTCTTTATTAGATAAATAAATTTTATTTTTTTGGAAAATACAAATGCTGTAAATACTATTTGCGTTGTAAGAAATAACTCGCTCTGCGCTTCTATCTAATCGGTATACTACTTTACGGGAATGATCAACCACATAAATATCGTTGGGATTTAAGGGGTTGCTGTTATGAACAAAAATTGGCCGAACACTATTATCATTGGGTCGCGCATGCGGACAATCGGAATTATAAATACCAAAGTTGCTGATGGTGAATAAGCGTGTTGCCTTGGTTTGATTATCCATGGTTTTAAATTGACTTTGTAACTGATTGGCTTGCGATTGCTGCATTTGGGCGAGGATCAAATCTTTTTCTTTTTTATATTTTTCCTCCAACATTTTTTGTTGTGTTATATAGGCAGTTTGTTTTGCAAGCATTTCAGCTTTTAATTTTTCTTCTTGTTCGTTACGTTTTGTAAGTAAAGAATTATAATCGCCTAACGATTTGCTGTAGGTTTTTTCAGCCTTCTCCAAATCTGCGCCTTCAAGTACTGGGTAAACAATTAATTTTTCTTTTCTATTTCTGTAAGTTAATTCTAATAAATAGTTTTTTCCTTTTTGTGGGCCTTCTTTTACTTTTAAATCGCTCCAAGTTATTTCATGAAAATCTTTATTATAATTTTTATTTTCATCGCCAACTTCAAATAGTAATTTGTCAAAGGCTTTTAATTCGGGAAACTCGTTATAATTGCCATCTAATACAAAGTTTGGGCGGCCGGTTGCTCTGCTTGGTTTATTTGGCTCTTTGTATTTTGGAAGTAGTTCTATTTTTTTTGTATAAACAGTTTTTACACTATCTATTTTTTTAGGAATGAGAACATCTATTTGGTTGCGTAGTGTTGTAAGCTTTGGATTTGATTCAATTGTTGGAGTAACTTTTTTATTAGCGTTTGCGAAGGCTGTTTTTTGTTGAGGTATATTTTGGGCTTCGTCTTTTTTAATGTAGTTCCATTTTTTGGCAATTGTATCTAAGTAATACTGGTTAAATTTATTTTCGGCATTTTGCGATGCCATTTCTACATCAATGGTTTTACCTGCTCTAATGTAAATCTGTTCACTATTTTGAGTACCATTAATTTTAAACATCCCGGCGCTTTCAAAATCTTTTTTTGTACCAGCACTATCATATTGCATGGGAATGCCGCTTACTATAATATCAGCGGCATCGTGGTACTCTTGATATTCTATGGTTACATCTCCTACGATTTCTTCTCCTTGTTTATTTACAAAAGTATTTTTAGGGATTTTTATTTGGCTATTGTTGTGGGTAATTACTTGGTCTTTGTTACTATTAACCGTGTACTTGGCTGTGCTTTGTTTTAAAGCAGTGCTTGGGGCTTGTATAAATTTTTCTATTGGAGCTGGTTTAAGAACGTTAGTAGTTAATTTATCATTTACTGTGGTGTTATTTTTTGAGTTATTAAAAAGAGCTAAATACGTTACGGTACATGTTATAATTGCGCCTGCAATAATTGTTCGGTAAACAATTTTTTTATTTTTCCACCAAGTTCGATCCTCACGAGCTTTAGCAATGCTTTGGTTTTTAAATTGTTTTAAAAGCTGGTCAAAGTTTTTATTTTTATTAATCTCGTCATCGCTAATGGGTGGCCTTTCGATATTAAATTTAGTGGGCATACAATGGGTTTTATAATTTTATCTTTTTAATTTTAACTTTTAGTTTTTCAATAATTCGGTGCATTTTAACTTTGGCATTCCCTTCGGTAGTATTTAAAATTTCAGCAATTTCTTTAAATGGTCTTTTTTCGAAATACCTCATCTCAACAAGTTGTAAATCTTCTTCATCCAATTCAGAAATTATTTGTTTTAGAGCTGGTAAGTATTCTTCAAAAAAAGGTTCGCTTTGTTCTTCGCAAATAAATTTTAAATCGCTTATGTCAGCATTTACTGCACGTTTGTCTTTTAGGTTTCTGAACAATTGCATCATTTCGTTGTGTGCAATTCTGTATAACCAACTTGCAAATGGAACTCCTTTAAATTGGTAGTTTGTTAAGTTGGTTAAAGCCTTTAAAAAAACCTGACCAGTAACATCAAAGGCGGTTTCTTTACAATCCATACGCTGGTATAGATAGTTAAAAATTTGCTTGTAATACTTATTGTACAGTGGAGCAAATTTTTCGGGATTTAACTTCGCAGCTTCAATAATGACTAACTCATCATTCAACTGTGCGTCGGTGTGGTGATAGTGTGAGTTAATTGTCATATGAAGTGAATTATTAGACATGTTACTGTTATAAGTAAAAAGTGCCACTAGGGTTACGCCAAAATTTCAAACAACTTCCTATTTATAATTAAGTACTTGATAATCAGTTACAAAATTTTTAGTTAAAATGAGTGAAGGAGTTTTTTTTATGGGTGAAACTACCTTTTGAGTGAGTGAATGAATTTTTGTAAGGGTGAATTTATTCAGATTTTGATTCTATTTTGCCTGTATTATGGTAAATTTCTATACAAACCAAGGCAGCTAAGAAGCCCCAAAATAAGATTGACAATTTATCGCTATCTAAAAAATTATTTAAAAAACCGTGAACAAAATAAGTAGCTAACCCTAAAAAAAGTCCTAAAGAAAGTAGTCGGGTATCGCGATTTGTTATGGAGTAATATAGTTTAAAACCGAGGTGGGCGGTGTACAATAATAAAATAACTACAATCAATCCTCCAAAAAGACCTTGTTCGGCCAAAGGGCCAAGGTATTCGCTATGTGCGTTACCATTGGTTCCAAAATTTGTACTTATGATTGTGCGTTCTTTACTTAACTGGTAAGGTGCGTATTTGAACATGTAGGTGCCAGGGCCCCAACCAAATATTGGCTTATCTTGCCACATGCGCCAAGCACAGCTCCATCGGTTAAGTCGCTCTAGATTAGAAGCATCGGTACTGATATTTGATACAGATTCAATGTTATTTGAAAATCCTCCTTCTGCATCGGTATTATTTCTGCCTAATGCAATAAAAATTTCAGTTTGAAATGTGAAGAAAATAATAGTTAATGCAATTATTGTGGCGTAAATAGTGTGTAGTTTTATTCGTACTAAAAAACAAAAACTTATACCTGCAGCTACCAACAAACTCAGCCAACCTGCACGTGCAAAAGATAAAATTATTCCTGATAAGTAAAGAAGTAAAAAGGCGAATAATATAATTTTGGTTGGTTTTGATATGGATTTGGTAAACAATAAACACACAAATAACGGTATTAACATTGCTAGTGCTGCGCCGTAAGCTGTATGGTCGTTATAAAAAGGGTCAACAACCCAATCGGCCTCTTTATCGCCAAAGTTGTATAAGGAGTGCCTGTAGATAGTGTAAATTATCACAATTCCTAGGGAAGTGGAGTAGCAATAAATAAAATTTAAAATGTTTTTTTTCTCTTTAAATATATAGGGCATAATTAAATAACAACTAAAAATAAACCATAACCTGCTAATTAGGTATTTTATAGAAACAATATAATCGGAGCTAAAGCAGGTTGTAAAACCCATCCAAAGAAGTTGAGCAAGAATTATCATACTAACCGGATGGTTTAAAAACTTTTTTTCCTTATTAACGCTTACCAGTGCATTTAATAAATAAAGAAGCATTAAACCTGCCATTATTGGCTCTGTTGGAAGGCTTAAATCAAGTCCTTCCGATACACCAAGTTCTTTTAGCGTTATTGAGAGCGGGGTAGCAAAGGCAAGAAAAAACACGAGTTTTTCTATATTAAAAATGGCAAAGTAAACGATTAAACAAATTGCTGGAATAACATTGTACGGATAGAAATAATCTTTTTTATAAACCAAAATATAGCAATTGCCTAAAATAAATAATAGGATAAGTAGCTCGGCTAAATATGATTTAAAATATTTTAAAAGCATTACCTAATTATTTGCTTTAATTAACTTAATAATTAATGTTAGTAATAATGCGCCCAAACAAGCAATTATTACAAATTGTGAACGTAGAGGGTAGCAACGTTTATCCGTTAAAGTTGGTTTTGAGACTACTGTCACAAAGTCATTATTATTAACTGCATCAATTAAATAAATATCACTTTGCTGTTTTAACTTAGCGTATGATTTAAAGTTTGCCTTGATATTTTCTTTAATTATTTTTTTCTCAACATCTGAGGTTGTTTTATTTACATCTATACCCAAGTTAATTTTTTCAATTTCTTTTTTTAACGAATCAAACTCTATAAAATGGCGGTTTAGAGCTCTGCGGGTGTTTTCGTAATATTGCTTGGCTATTTTGGTTTTGGATTCTTTTAAAAGCAAATTTGTAAGTTTAATTAACTCCGCATTTAATTGTTGCGCAAATTTTGGGTCGGTATCTTTTACCGTAATTTCAAGAGACTCGGAAAGTGTAGGCTTAATACTTACATGCTCACTAAATTCATAATTAAATAATGATTTACCGCCTTTTGTTGTTGTTGTATCAATTCCATAGCGTTCAAACAAATTAAATTTTTTAGCTAACTCAAATTTAGTGTCTTCGCTTAAAAAGTATTGTAGTAGTTGCTCTGTATTAGATTCGTCGGAAGTTTGGTGTATATTTACTGGAAATACAACCGCAACAGATTTGTATTTTTCTTTTAACAAAAAAGTGGCGCCAAATGTACCTAAGGCAGCAATTATTGTAACCAACAAAAACAATTTTGTATTTTGCTTTATTACTTGTAAAATTAAATTAGCTGATAACATAAAAATTAGTCGTTAAAATTTATTTTAGATAATTTTTCTTTGATTAATAAAATTACAATTGAGAAAAAAAGACTACCAAATACTGATAATAGAATGATTGTGGCACGTTTAGGTCTTGCTTTGTATTCGTTAGGAATTGCTTTTTCAATTTCAAATTTAAAAGGTAAATTTTGATTTAGGTTTACTAACGCCTCGTCGTATTTTGATTTTAAAACAGGGTACTTAAATCTGTATTTTTTTAAATTTTCTTCAATTGCCAAATAATTTCCTCCATAACTTCTTAAAATATCTAGTTTTTTTTCAATAGCTGCCATTCCCTGGTTATTACCTTTTTCCATTGCTTTGGCATAGCTCTTGCTATAGGCTTCTACTTCGTTTTTATAATCTAACACACCTATTTTTCTTAACGATTGTAAACTGTCTTCTAATTCGTGCATCATCTCTACAGTATGATCAAGTTCTTTAGAAACAATATTCAGTGCCGTTTGAGCGACACGTTTTGTCATTTCAAATCTTACGGTATCGCAATAGCCACTAATTGCATTCGCTAATTTAGCGGCATTATTTGCAGTGTAATTATAAGCCTCTATTTTAATACTATTTAAATCGGTTCGTTTAATAGTTACCATATCGTCCCATTTTAACTTTAAGTAATGAATTCTAAAAGTTGTATCTTTTAATTTCCACATTTCCCATAAATTTAAGGCATCTGCAACTTTTAATTTTAAAATGTCTGAATTTAGTATTTGAATAACTTTTTCGGCATCATCTTCATCGCCTAATTGCATATAGTCCTCTTGATTTCCGAAATTTTGTTCAATTAATAATTTTGAAGTTGAAAAATGGCGGGCAGGAAAAATTGTTACAGTAGACTTGTACTGTTTTGGCAGTAAAAATGCAATAATACTTGATAATAGTAAGCTAGTTATGAATACAAACCCTAATAATTTTTTGCGTTTGTATAAGCTTATTAAGAATTCTTTGTTAAATAATTGATTAAACATATTTTACTATTTATATTTTACAAACCTTAAAATTGATTTAGGATTTATTACCCCTGTAACAAAAGCTAATAAGCCACTAAATATAAGCATTATTACGAAATTGATTTCTGTAATTTTGGTTATGTTTCGAGTTAGCACGTTCACCAGAAACAATCCGCCAATAAATAAAAAAACAGATAATAATAATCGTTTATTAACTCTAAAATTAAACACCTTGTAGCATATAAATGCCTGCGCAAGCCCAGTAAGCATTTGAGTAATTAGGCTTGATACGGCGCTTCCGAAGGCAAAAAATTTTGGGATTAAAATAAAGTTTAATATAACGTTTATTAAAATTCCACCAACTGCGGCAATATTTTGTTTTTTTAAATTACCACTTGCTGTTAATAGTGTACCAAAAACGCATGTTAAGCAAACCGCCGTAAAACAACTCATTATTACCGCTAAAATCTCATAGCCTTGTGTATCGCCCGTATAAATTTTAGTGAAAAAGTACTCGGCATAAAAAATTGTTCCAATTGAAACAATTAATGCTGGTGTAACTAATAGTGTAAACGAAAGTCTAATAATATTCTCCATATTATCCTTGTTTTTGAGCATTCTGCTAAAAATTGGAATGAGCTGTAAAGAAAATAGAGTTGCAATTTGATTGGCTGCATCTAACAAACGAAACGATTTAGCGTAAATACCACTTTGTACTTTTCCTAAATCGCCCCCTAAAATTTTTTCGATCATTATACTGTCTAAGCGGTTATAAAAGGTCATTAATAAAACAAGAATTGCAAATGGTAAACTTTTTTTTAGAACCATTTTACAAAAAGCAAAATCTATGTTTAGCTGAAAACTGTGGGTTTTATTTAGTACAATAAAAAAACAAATAATTCCTGTAAGCAGATAACCAATTGTTTGAGCATAAATAAAACTCATAGCAGATATTTGCCACCCAAAATAATGCAGCAACATAGCTACTAAAATGAGCACTTGAATCAACCTATCTAAAACAGAAACAATACTATCAATAGTAAAAAGATAAAGCCCTTGCAAGTTAGATCTTAAAAAAACATTAAAACTTAGTAAAAAACAATTTAAACATAGAAAGCAGAGCATTTTAAAATTAAAGTCTAATAAAAAATAACCTATTGGTATTGATAACAGAAAATAAAAAATGCCCAATGCAAATTTTAAACTCATCATTTTGCCAAGGTGTTTACTCAATAAATGATTATTTTGAGCAATGTTTCTACTATTAAAATTCGTGAGGCCTAAGTCCAACAAAATGGTAAGCAACAAAGAAAAATTAAAAACTACAAAATATTCGCCATAATCTCTATCCCCAATTTGCCCTTGAACTTTTGGTTCTATTATAACTGTCCAAAACGGTTTAATTAACAGGTTTAAAACCAGTAAAATAGCCAAATCAAATATGAACTTCTTTTTTTGAACCAAGGCGGCAAATATAGCATTTTTTATGGCTTATACTAGTATTATTTTATACTTTTGCCTAATGCACATTGTAGTAAATACGCGCCTTTTAATAGAAAATAAGTTAGAAGGAATGGGATGGTTTACCTACCAAACACTTAAATTCATTACTACTACAAATCCTGATATTAAGTTTACCTTTTTATTCGATAGGCCTTTCAGCAATGATTTTATTTTTGCTAAGAATATTACCGGAATTAAAATTGGATTTCCAGCACGGCATCCGGTATTATATTATTTATGGTTTCAATTTTCGGTTAAAAAGGCACTAAAAAAATTAAAACCCGATTTGTTTTTATCACCTGATGGGTTTTTGTGCATAGGTGCTAGGTGCAAGCAACTTCCAGTTATCCATGATATAAATTTCTTTCATCATCCTAACGATTCAAAATGGCTAACAGCAAAATATTATAATTATTTCTTTCCAAAGTTTGCTAAGGAAGCAGCACGAATTGTAACTGTTTCAGAATACAGTAAAAATGATATTGCTAAGAATTACAAAATTGATAAAAATAAAATTGATGTAGTTTATAATGGCATTAATAATTTTTTTAAGCCATTAACAGACGAAGAAAAAATTGAAACAAAAAGAAAGTTTTCCAACTTTGAAGATTATTTTGTTTATGTTGGCTCATTGCACCCACGCAAAAATATTTTTAATTTAATAAAAGCATTTGCCATTTTTAAAACTAAAACTGATAGTAAATTAAAATTAGTTTTGGCTGGCCCAAACTATTGGGGTATGGAAAAAATTAATTCATTGATTTTGGAATTAAAAATTAGTGAAGAAGTTGTTTTTACTGGCAGGCTCCCAAACAACGACTTGGCAAAGGTTTTAGGCGGTGCACTCTGTTTAACTTACATACCTTATTACGAAGGCTTTGGAATACCTTTAGTTGAGGCTATGCAATGCCAAATGCCAATAATAACAAGTAATGTTACTAGTTTACCAGAAGTAGCGGGCAATGCAGCCATTTTGGTAAATCCATATAATGTTAAAGAAATTGCAGATGCGATGGAAATAGTTGCTTTTGATTCTGCCAAAACGAAACAACTCATTGAAAATGGAAAACAACGCAAAAACGAGTTTAGTTGGGAAAAGAGTGGCGAATTATTGATGCGTAGTATTTTAAAAACAATTAAAAACTTATAGCGTTAACAATTTTATCGGTACTACCTGATTTGGATTGAAAATACTTTTCTAATTTTTTTTCTATTTCTAATTTTTTGTCAATACAATCTAAAATTTTACTTTCAATCGCTTGTGAAGATGTAATCAAAAAAGCACAGTTCAAATTTTCTAATTCTACTACTTCATTGTATTTTTTATGATTATGATTTTCACTATAAAACAACACCGCTTTTTTATAAACTGCTGGTTCTAATGTATTGTGCAGTCCTTCGTTAAATCCGCCGCCAACGTATGTTACATCAGCGTATCTATAAAGTTTAGATAAGTCACCCATGGTATCAAAAATTAAAACGTCTGCATCAACATTATTATTTTTTGTAAAACGCGAGTAGGTAATCTTGTTTGAGGTTAATAAACTTTCTAAACCAATAAGTTTATCTTCTTCTAATTGGTGCGGCGCAATTATTAATTTTTTTTGATTTGTTTGTTTAAACCAATCTATTAATAAGGCTTCGTCTTTAGGCCAAGTGCTGCCAGCAATTAAAAGTAAATTACTTTGTTTAAATGCTTCTATAAAGTCTAATGAATAGGCTGTGTTTTTCAATTCTATTACTCTATCAAAACGTGTATCTCCTGTAATTTCAAAGTGAGTAACATTTACACCCTGTAAAAGTTTTCCTGATTGTTCATCTTGAATAAATAATTTGTTAAAACTGTGTAAGGATTTAACAAACTGTTTTCCGTACCACTTAAAAAAAGGATGGTGAGGTTTAAAAACAGCTGATACCAAGTAGTTAGGAATGTTTTGTTTTTTAATTTCAAATAAAAAATTTAACCAAAATTCGTACTTTACAAACACACATAGTTTTGGTTGAAGTATTTCTAAAAATTTTCTCGCATTTCTTTTGGTATCTAAGGGCAAATAAAAAACTGCGTTCGCACCATTCCAGTTTTTAAAGGCCTCGTAACCGCTTGGAGAAAAAAACGTAACTACAATTTTTAAATCCTTAAACTTATCACTTAAGGCTTCAATTAATGGTTTACCTTGTTCAAACTCTCCATAGCTTGCACAATGTATCCATATACAATTTTTTAGCAGTAAGTTTTTGGTTTTATTTTCTAATTCTTTTTCCCAATTTTTTCTTCCATCTACCCATTGTTTTGCTTTTTCTTTTTTAAGTGAAGCAACTTTAATAATTAGGCCATATAACCTAACAACAGTATTGTAAATAAATAGCATTAGTAATAATAAAATTCATCTTTATTGCGACTGTATAATGGTAATATCCAGCCTATTCTAAACCCCGTTAAAACGTCTAACCTTCTTTCTGTATCAGGCAATCCCGTATCGTAATTAAATTTTCTTACGCTTTTTGTAAATCCTTCATACATTTCAATTCCTGCATAAAAATTTGAGAATCGGTTTTTGCTCATAAACAAATAACCTACAAATTGAAATAATGAAACTCCATTCGTAAGTCTATCATACCCATGTTTTAAATCGCCTTTTACGGCAGCTATTTTTTGTTGGGCATCAAAAATATGTATTTTGTGTTGGATATAACCTACGCCAACCTGTACCATTACTCCTGAGTTTTTATTGGCACTTAAAAAGTTAAAAATTTTACCTGCAAATAAATGAATGCCAACCCCACGTTGTGTTAACCTAATATCAGCAGGGTAGCCTTCATTATCTATAATAGTTCTTTGTCCGTTGCTAAAATCAACCTTCATTTGTGCTAACACATCTTCCTTTACATTTCTGCTCCAAGAATAATTCGATTCAATTCCAAATAAAAAGTTCTTATTTGTTTTGTATGCATAACTTCCTCCAACACTAAGGTTTGGACCAAAACGTTTTACCAAATCGCCGCTTGGTAGCTGCCCACCTAAATTAATGCCCACCAAAGAAACAGAAGTTGGGAGCGAATCTTCTTGAGAAAAGATGCTTGTAGAAAGAAACACAAATATTAAAATATACCTCATAGATAGGTGTTGTAAAGTTACAATTAATTAGATTAAACCGCGCTAAATATTTCCTTACATTTATGCTTATTTTTTTATTATGAGCAATTCAAAATCATACAAATTTGGCACCAAGGCCATTCATGCAGGAGCTGATCCAGACCCAAGTACAGGAGCAATTATGACTCCTATTTTTCAAACTTCTACATTTGTGCAAGAGAGTCCTGGTAAGCACAAGGGTTATGCTTATGCACGTGGAAAAAATCCTACACGTGAGGCATTACAAAAAAATATTGCCGCTTTAGAAAATGCCAAACATTGTTTATGCTTTAGTAGTGGCATGGGTAGTGTGGATACGGTTATTAAACTATTGCGTCCTGGGGATGAGGTAATAACGGGCGACGATTTATACGGTGGAAGCTACCGCATGTTTACAAAAGTATTTGCTAATTATGGTATAAAGTTTCATTTTATCAATATGACAAATGCAAGTAATATTGAAAAATATATTACTAAAAACACAAAATTAATTTGGGCTGAAACTCCTACTAACCCTACAATGCAGATAATTGACATTGAAGCCTGTGGTAAAATTGCCAAACAACATAATTTAATTTTAGCAGTTGATAATACGTTTGCATCTCCTTATTTACAAAACCCTTTAGCGCTTGGCGCACATATTGTAATGCACAGTGTTACAAAATATTTAGGCGGCCATAGTGATGTGGTAATGGGTGCACTTGTGATGGATGACGATAAATTGTATGAACAGTTAGCATTTATACACAACAGTTGTGGCGCTACACCCGGACCAATGGATAGTTTTTTAGTAATGCGTGGGATAAAAACATTGCATTTAAGGATGGAAAGACATTGTTTTAATGGCAGAAAAATTGCTGAGTTTTTAAAAGCACATACTAAGATTGAAAAAATTTATTGGCCAGGTTTTACTGATCATCCTAACCACGAAATTGCTAAAAAACAAATGAAAGATTTTGGTGGAATGATTTCAATTGTATTAAAAGGTGCGGATTTAGAAGAAACGTTTAGAATCGCATCTTCTTTTAAAGTATTTTCTTTGGCCGAAAGTTTAGGTGGTGTAGAGTCTTTAATTAATCATCCAGCAACAATGACTCATGCCAGTATTCCAAAAGAAGAGCGTGAAAGAGCAGGAGTGGTGGATAATTTATTGCGCCTAAGTGTTGGGGTTGAAGATGTAGAAGATTTGATAGACGATTTGAAAAATGTGCTGGGTTAGTTTTTTTGTTAGACTAGTTTTTGTAGTACTTTTTTGTTTTTCGAAGAATTATTTTTTCGCACAAACAAGCAAAGGAATTTTAAAACAACTCACCAAATCAGAGGTTAACGGAATTTTTTCTAAAGAGGAATTAGTAAGTTTGCAGATTAATTTGCCAATTCAATCTGCTTATACTTATACAGATTCACAACAGCAAAAATTACTTGTTTTTACTGAAAGTAATGATAGTATTGGGCTTAAGAAGGACACCTGTAATTTTAAAATTAAAGCAATGGGGTTGGTGAAACAAAATGAGTCTTGGAAAAAATTGTGGGAAGTAAATGATTTTATTCTGAGGAGTCAAAACGAAACATCGATTTGGTTTTGGACAAAGTACCTTGAAGCAAACGATTTCGATAAAGATAGTAAGCCTGAACTTTATTTAGTTTACGGCACAAATGGAATGAATGGCTTAAACGATGGAAGATTAAAATTTGTTGTTGTTAAGGATGATAAAAAGTATGTTGTAAGACTACAAAGTGGTGTTTTAGATTTTGAGCGCAATTTGCAAATTGATAAGACCTTTTATGAGTTGCCTTCATCGATTCAAAAGCGAGTAAATGAAATAATGAATTTAACTTCTAAGAATCAAAACATTATTTTTCCTTTTGGTTGGGAGAATGGGATGACACAAAAAAAGACTAAAATTTCTGAGAGGTAAACTTGATTTTGAACTTACTCTTATTTGTTTTATGACCTCATATAATGCTCTTTGAATAAAACTAGGAAACTTTGAAGTTTAATAAATATCCGATTTCTAAGTTTTTATACCCTATTCTTGGGCAATAATCCTATAAAATTATTTCTTAAATCGTTTAGCTATATCTTGTGTACTCATGAAAAATTGATAAATAATAATTTCATATTCAATTACTTCATATACCAATACGTATGGGAATGGCCAAACAATTATTGTTCTGTAATTTTGATATTTTATTTGATAACCAAGTGGGTTTATTTTAAGATTGTACTCTGTTTTAGCAATGGATTCTAAAAGATTATCACCTAGGCCAATTTGTTTAGATTCATAATACAACCAAGCATTTTCTATTTCTGTATATACTTTCTCTTGGTAACGTAATTGGTATTTCATTTTTTATGCTTGGTATGTATTTTGCTTTTTATTTCTGCAAGCGTATATGTTTTACTTTTACCTGCTAGATGTGCATTACGGCGTTTGTTCAATTCCTTTATTTGTTCTTTACTAAATTCAACATTGTTCTCACTTGCTTTTACTTGTGCTTCAAGTAGGGTATAAACCGCCTTTATAATTTTATCATCTCCTACCTCTAAATAGGTTTGAATTTTTTTCTTTAATGCTGCTGTTGTCATAATTTGCGGTACTGATTTTAACAAATTTACTGATTTTATTTTTTATATGAACAGAAGATAATTTTCCAAATCAATATCTATAATGAGAATGGAATGTTTTAAAGGATTTTGGGTTCCTTATTTATGTTATTAAAAAATCACTTCTCAGCTTTTTTAAAACCTAAACTTAAGCCATTTACACAATAGCGTAATCCGCTTGCTGTTGGACCATCGTCAAAAATATGACCTAGATGCCCATTACATTTTGCGCAAACAATTTCGGTACGCACCATGCCATGTGATAAATCTTTTATTTTTTTTACTCGTTCGCCACCTCCAAGTTCACCATCAAAACTGGGCCAGCCACAATGTCCATCAAATTTTTGAGTACTAGTAAACAATTCGGTATTGCAACCCGCGCAAACATAAGTACCTGCTTCAAAAAAATTATTGTACTGGCTTGTAAACGGACGCTCAGTTCCTTTTTCACGAAGTACATAGTATTGTTCTGAGGTGAGTTGTTTTTTCCACTCTTCGTCGGTTTTTTTAATTGGTGTATCCATAGTTGTAGATGTTGTTGTTTTTGGAGTAGTTGTATTTGTATTATTGGTGTTTTGGCACGAGCTAAAACTACACACTAAGCAAAACGCAATTGTTGATATTAAGTTTAAATTCATAGCTAATTAACGATTAAGATAGGATAAAAGATTTAGTATTTACAAAAATTAACGCTTGTGTTGGTGTTAAGTATCTGTGTGTAACAAAAGTAATCTCGAAGCAATTAAACTATTTTTTTAAAATCAAACTTGTTAGAGCCCAATCTTTTCGCTTACATCTACCGGAAATTTTTTCTTCAAATATAATTTTCCAACTTTTAAATTGCCTTTTACTTTTAAGTTGCCTTTGCCGCCGCCGCCAACTAATTTCATTACATCGTTTAGGTTTAAATTTTTAAAATCGCTTTTTAAGTTAAACAGATAATTCTGTTCTGTGTTACTTGCAATTTTTACTTTTTTTGTTGAGTGCGCTGTTCCTAAATTTATGGTTCCATAAGTAACATCAAAAGAACTTGGGTAAACACAAAAACTCACCGGGTTAGGATTTTTTACGCCTAAAGTAATTTCTGCATCAATTCCATTTAAATCTATTTTATTTATTTTAAAATTTTTAATACCTGTGTATTCTGGTTCTTTAAAGGTTTTGCAACTTGTAAAAAACAGACAAGCAAACACTAAAATAACTAACGAATTTTTTTTATTGAAAAGTTTTTCCAAGTTAATTTTCCAATATTTTAAAATGGAAGTTGCCACTTACTTATTTTTTTTGAATAAGGGAATTATACTTGCTATTACCCAAACACTTTCTAAAACAACAAAAGGCCAAAAGCTAATCATGTAACTACTTACGCCGGCTAAGCCAGCTCCAAAAATATTGAGCAATAAATACACACTATTTTCAGGTGTAATTTTTTTAGTAATATTTAAGGCAAATGCAACAAGTAGTAATGTTACACCGAGTGTTCCTATCCAATCACTTAAACTCATTATTTTTTGTGCAATTGTGTGAAGTGTTTATAAAATAAAGGAATGGTTTCAATACCCTTATAGTAATTAAATAAACCGTAATGCTCATTCGGGCTATGCAGCGCATCGCTGTCTAATCCAAAACCAAACAAAATACTATCTAAACCTAATTCTTTTTTAAATAAAGCCACAATTGGTATACTGCCTCCACCGCGCGTTGGCACAGGTTTTTTGCCGTAGGTTTCTGTCATAGCCAAACTAGCAGCTTGATAGCCTGGGCTATTCGTGCTTACTTTAATTGGCTCTCCTCCATGGTGCGGTTTTACAATTACTTTAACCGATTTTGGCGCAATACTTTCAAAATAATTTTGAAAAATTTTGCTTATTTCATCGCTGTTTTGATCAGGCACCAAGCGCATACTTATTTTTGCAAATGCTTTACTTGGTAAAACTGTTTTTGCACCTTCGCCAATGTAACCGCCCCAAATACCGTTTACATCAAGGGTTGGACGTATTCCAGTTCTTTCAAACGTTGTGTAACCTTTTTCTCCCCAAACATCTCCAACTTCTAAATCTTTTTTATAATCTTCTAAATTAAATGGAGCGGCATTAAGTTCTTTTCTGTATTCGTCTGTTTCTGTTTTTACTTTATCATAAAATCCAGGAATTGTAATATGATTATTTTCATCGTGGCAACTGGCAATCATTTTGCATAAAATATTTATTGGGTTGGCTACACCACCTCCATAAACACCGCTATGTAAATCTCTGTTAGGTCCAATTACTTCAACTTCCATATAGGCAAGTCCGCGCAAGCCAGTATCAATACTTGGTGTATCGTTTGCAATAATACTAGTATCTGAAATTAAAATTACATCGCCTTTTAATCTGTCTTTATTCGCAACAATCCAAGGGCCAAGATTTGGCGAACCAACTTCTTCTTCACCTTCAATCATAAACTTAACGTTGCATGGCAATGAATTTGTTTTCATCATTAATTCAAAAGCTTTTACGTGCATGTACATTTGCCCTTTATCGTCACAACTGCCTCTTGCAAAAATTGCGCCATCAGGATGAAGCGCTGTTTTTTTAATTACAGGTTCAAACGGTGGGCTATCCCATAAATCTAATGGGTCAGCAGGCTGCACATCGTAATGGCCATAAACTAAAACTGTAGGTTTTGCTGGGTCAATTATTTTTTCACCATAAACAACTGGGAAACCATTTGTGGCTGAGAGCTCTACTTTATCAGCACCTGCTTCAATTAATCGTTGTTTCACAGCTTCTGCAGTTTTTAGCACATCAGCCTTATAGTTGCTATCGGCGCTAATTGAAGGTATTTTTAATAAATCTAAAAGTTCGTTAAGTACACGTTCTTTATTTTGTTCAAGGTAGTTTTTGTTAGTTGCGTTTTCCATAAAAATATAAGTCTTAAAGATAACAAAACTTTAGCTAATCGGTTTATTTTTTTGGTAACTTTAAAACATATATGAAGTCTTTGTTCTCTTCTGTTTTTTTGTTTGTAGTTGCAACCAGTTTTGCTCAATTTAAAGCAATTTTAATTAGTAAGGTAAGCGATCCTGAAGAAGTATCTATAGCCATTAATCCAAAAAACACCAAACAGATAATTGGTGGTGCTAATTTGGCAAATGCTTATGTAAGCAATAATGGTGGCTTAACATGGGAAAGAAACGTGGTAAAATGTGATGCGTATGGAGTTTACGGCGACCCTGTTTGCTTTTGGGATACCTTGCAAAACGCCTATTTTATGCATCTTTCTCTACCGAATCCTAAAATTACAAGTGGCGGTAGTTGGGTAGATAGAATTGTTACTAACAAAAGCACAGATTTTGGAGTTACTTATCCAACCTGCAGTGCTATTGGTAAAAACGGATTTAAGGTGCAAGATAAGCATTGGGCTTGTGTTGATCTAAAAACAAATGATATTCACGTTAGTTGGACACAGTTTGATAAATACGAAAGTAAAGAGCCTCAAGATTCGTCTATTATTTTATACAGCAATAGCAAGGATGCAGGGCAAACTTGGGAAACACCAATTAGAATTAGCCATTATGCTGGCGATTGCGCTGACGATGATAAAACTGTTGAAGGTGCTGTGCCTGCTGTTGGGCCAAATGGTGAAATATACGTGGCTTGGGCTGGTGAAAGAGGGTTGATGTTTAATAAATCAACTGATGGAGGTAAAACATTTTTGAAAACAGAAAAAACTGTTGCACCTATTAAAAACGGTTGGGTGTACGATGTTGATGGAATTTTTAGAAGCAATGGTTTGCCTTTTACGAGTTGTGATTTGAGCAATGGCCCTAACAGAGGGAGAATTTATATTTGCTGGGGCGATGAAAAAAATGGCGAAAAAAATAAAGATGTTTTTTTAGTTTATAGCGATGATAAAGGCGAGACTTGGACAGACCCAATTGTTGTAACCTATTTTCCAAACCATAAAGAGCAATTTATGCCTTATTTAACAATTGACCAAAGCACAGGCTACTTGTATATTTTATACTACTCGCGTCAAAATTATTTAGAAGGGAATAAAACAGATGTTTATTGTGCAGTGAGTAAAAACGGAGGTTTAAAGTTTGATTATTACAAGATTAATGAAAAAAGTTTTACGCCACAAAAGTCAATTTTTTTTGGAGATTATATTGGCATTAGCGCCGTTAAGGGAGAGGTAAGGCCAATTTGGATGGAAATAAATTCGGAAAAACAATTAGAAGTTTATACCGCAATAATTAACGACACAAGTATTGCTAGGCTTGAAAAAAATAAAATTTCCGCAATCAATTTTACAACTAATAAACTTAGTTTTAAAGATAAAATTAAGGTAGAATTTAATTCTTCAAAGTTAGGAAAGTATTCGGTAGCGCTTTACAATCCTTTAAAATCTGCCGAAGAATATATTGTTGCAAAAAATAAAAAACTAAAAATTGGTAACAACAAACTGTTGATTGATACTAAAAAATTAAATTTGAAAAAGGGAACTTATGTGTTATTTTTATATAACGAAAGCGAAAGTTTTTACACTTGGATTTTTGGAGATGAATAAATGAAAAAAATAGTTTTTATATTTTTCTGTTTTGTGTCAATTAATTTGTTTACTCAAAGTGCACGGGTTATAGACTTTAATCTGTATGAGTTTGGCGGAAAGGATATTGTTGTCAGTTTTAGACTTTCTAATGGGCCAGCCTGCAATGGTTACAAAATATGGCATAGTTCAGATTCGATAAATTATTATATTGCTTATGAATACAGCGGCATTTGCGGTACGGATTTGAACCCTGTTACAAATACCCACACCATTACTAACGTGGCACGTAACCAATATCATTTTGTGAAAATTGAAGCTATTCCTTATGAAACAACCATTCCAAAAAAGATTTACATTGGTAATCCCAATTTTGCGGCATTAAAAGTATATCCAAATCCGGTAGTTGATTTTAGTACACCATTTACTATTAGGGCAAACAATATTACGAGCAAAAACATGTATGGCTTTATTTATAATCAAGTAGGCACAAAAAGGCAATTTTTGAATCTAGTTTTTATAAATAATATGGCGGATATTAATTTGAATTTTTTAGAAGATGGCATGTACATTATTTGGCTAACTGATGAAAGCAAAGGCTATTCAGCAAAGTTTATTGTTAAGCGCAATTTGTAATGGAAGTAAGGGCCGATACCTATTTGTGGGCAATTAGAATGTTTAAGAGCCGAACCCTTGCTAGCGAGGCCATTAAAGGAGGAAAAGTAAAATTAAACGGTGATAATTTTAAACCTAGTCACGTTACTAAAATTGGAGAAACTTATGTAATTACTATTGGCGAAACTAAAAAAATTGTGGAAGTTGTTTCGTTGGTAGATAAGCGAAGTAGCTATGAAATTGCCAAACAACATTATGCAGATAAATCGCCACCACTTGAGAAGTCAGAAAAACTGCCATCTGTATTTTTTAAATCAAACATAAGAAGAGATAAAGGTGCTGGAAGACCTACTAAAAAAGACCGTCGCGACATGAATGATTTTGGTTGGGCAGAATAAAAAAACTAACGCAACTAATTTGTACAACAATCTCTCAAGGCTTCCGCTGCATTTTCAAAATTAAAAACATACCCACTTTGTTTTAATTTAACATTGCTAATTTTCACACCATTGTATAACATTACAGCTCCTGGCCCCATAGCTAAGTTTAAAACAAATTTAGGAACATTAGGTAATAGTATTTTTTTGCCGTAGCAAGCAGCTAATTTTTCGCTAAACTCTTTGTTGGTTATAAATTCCGATCCTACACAGTTAAATGTACCAGAACCTGATTCGTTTTCAAGCATAAAAATTATTGAATCTACTACATCGTTAAGGTGTACCCAAGGAAAGTATTGTTTACCACTGGCAATAGCAGAACCAAATCCAATTTTAAATAAAGGTTTCATTTTATTTAAAGCGCCGCCATCTTTTGCTAAAATTACACCTATTCTAATAACAGATGTTCTGATACCTTTGGCTATTATGGGTTCATAGCTCTTTTCCCAAAGGTTACATGAATGTCCCAAAAAATCCTCCGCCGATTTATCATTTTCTGTAAAAATTTTATCGCTCAAAATACCACCATAAAAGCCTATTGCACTTGCGCCAACAAAGGATTTTATGTTGAGGTTTAATTCTGTAATAGCTTTAAGCAATAGTTCGGTGGTTTTTACACGTGAGTCTATGATTTCTTGTTTGTAAGGTTCTGTCCAGCGGGCACCGGCAATTGGCGCACCAGCCAAATGAATAATGTGTTCAACGCCTTCAAACGCTTTTAAATCAACATAATTGGTTTTATAATCCCATTTGTAAGTTTTCACTTCTCCTGAAAGATTTTCATTTCTGCTTAACCAAACCACTTGATGGTTATTCTTTATTAACTTTTCTGTTACTTGTTTACCAACTAAACCGCTTCCGCCGGTTATTAAAATTTTTGCCATATTTACACAACAAAGAAAACACTAAAAAGTTATGATTTTTGATATACATATTTTTGTTTGTTGCAACGAGCGTGCTCGAAACGAACGCCAAAGCTGTGGTAACACCCATGGTTTGGAATTGATAGCTGAGTTTAAAAAGCAAATAAATGATTTAAAGTTGGGTATAAAAATTAGAACAAATAAAAGTGGATGCCTTGGTATTTGCGATTTTGGGCCTACTGTGGCAGTTTACCCTGAAGGGACGTTTTATGTTGGCGTAACAAAAGCTGATGTTGCCGAAATTGTTCAATCACATATTTTGAACAATATTCCGGTTGAAAGGTTATTATTGAAAGAAAATAGTTAATTTAGTAAAAAAAACATGAAAAAACATATACTTATTTTATCAAGCGTAAGTGCTTTAATGTTAGGAAGCGCTTTTACTGTTTTACAAAATACTGGAATTGCTGGCTACACTGGTTCTCCAGGTGAGGCTACCTGTGGTGGGGTAGGGGGTTGCCATGGAAATACAGGAGGCTCTAACACTTTAATTCAAAGTACGCCTGCTTTTGTTGCAAACAAATACGTTCCAGGCACAACTTATACCATTGAGATAAAAGTAGCGAATGGAAATTTACAACATTTTGGTTTTGGGTGTGAAATTCTAAATGCTTCTAATACAAATGCAGGTATAATGCAAAACCCAATAGCGAATACAAAATTTTTAAATGCGGGTAATGGCCGAAAAAATGCGGTACATAATGGTGTTTTTGCGGCAGGAACAACCTCAGGCTCTTTTAAATTTGAGTGGGTAGCGCCAGCCTCAGGAAATGTTACTATTTACGCAGCAGGTAATACTTCTAATAACAACAATTCTTCTTCGGGCGATTTGGTAAGTAACGCTACTCTTAGTTTAAGCCCATCTGGTGCGACTAATATAAAAGAAAATTTACCTGTAAGTGCTTTAACAATTGCCCAAAATGCGGCTTTAAATTCTATAACAATGTCTTACTTTAAATCTACTAACGAAGCATTAACTTTTGGATTAGTGGATATTAATGGTAAAGAAATTAAAGAAGTTTCGTTAGCTAATCAAGAGTTAGGCATGATTGAGAACACAGTAAGCATTGGTAACTTAGAAAGTGGCGTTTATTTTGCAACACTAAAAAGTAATACTTCGGTGGTTGCTAAAAAATTGGTAATGCTTAAATAATATTTCTTTTATTAAAAAGATTAAGCTCAGTTTTACTGGGCTTTTTTTATGATTTTATTTTTGCAATGTTTGATTGAAAATCCGTTACTTCTCCACAATAACACTCATGTTGTTTATGGCATCTATCTGTAAAGAGCGTTTACCTTTTCCTTTGCTGGGTATAATAAATTCAGTAGAATATCTTTTTTTGCTTTTGGTTACAAATTGTAAAGTGTAAGTGCCTGATTTTAAATTTTTATAATCTGTTTTTTGTTGCAAGTCAACATCTGTAAAAACCAAAACATTTTTACCTACAACAACGCTATCTAATTTTTCTAAATTCAAATTTATAACACGTGCCTCGTAACCTTTTGAGCAAGCGGTTAACAAAAATAAGATGCTAAAACTATATAAAATCAATCGCATTAAAATTTTCTATTTAATTCACGTTCAACATCTCGTTTTTTAATATCATCGCGCTTATCAAACAATTTTTTCCCTTTTGCCAAAGCAACGTTTAATTTTGCAAATCCTTTTTCGTTTACAAATAACTTTGTTGGAATAATTGTTAAGCCTTGGTCCTTCACTTTTTTGTATAACTTATTTAATTCTTGCCTGCTTAATAATAATTTTCTTTCGCGCAAGGCAGCGTGTTGGTAAAACGATGCCTCGGTATATTCAGCTATATGAAGGTTTTTAACGAACAACTCCCCATTTACAAAATAACAATAACTATCGCTTAAACCTGCCTTACCTTCTCTAATAGATTTAATTTCGGTGCCACGTAATACCAAACCAGCAGTGTAATTCTCAATAAATTGAAAATCAAATTTTGCACGTCGGTTCTCTATATTAATACTATTGCTTAATTTAGGCATTGTACAAAGTTAATAAAAATGAACAATGTTTCACTTAAAAAAGCAAGTGTAGCTGAGCTTAAAAGAATTCAAGAAATGGCGCACGTAATTTGGATGCAGCACTACCCTGAAATTATTGGTATAAATCAAATAAATTATATGTTAAATAAAATGTATAGTTTAGAAAGCCTTTCAGAACAAGTTGAAAGTAAAAAGCATGAATTTTATTTTATATTAAATGGGCAAACCGAAGTTGGGTTTGTATCGATAAATAAGTTAGATGCGGACACTACTATGATTCAGAAGTTTTATATTAACCAGTTATTGGCAGGCAAAGGAGTTGGCACTTTGGCTTTTAAAGAATTACTAAAACAGGTTTCTACTAAAAAAATTCAATTGACTGTAAACCGCCAAAACTATAAGAGTATAAATTTTTATTTTAAAAACGGGTTTAAAATTTTGCATGTAGCCGATTTTGATATTGGTAATGGTTACGTAATGAATGATTTTGTGATGGAATTCAATAAATCCGAAAAACTAATACCAAGTACATTTAATAATTAGTCCAATGTCGTGTCTAGTAAATTTTGCCTGCCTCTTGCAAAATTGTATCGAGACAATTGAAGTTTATTATCGTCATTCTTTATTGCGTTGGTGTCTCGATACGTTTTTGCCACAGAATCATATTCAAGCAAAAACTACTCGACAAGACTAATTAAATTATTGGACTATTTAATATTTGGATTTTGGTATAAGTGATTGAGTATTTTGAAAGCAGACACAAGCGCTCATGTTTCAATTCAGAAAATAGTTTTAAAAAAGAATTTGGAGTGAACCCTAATTATCTATAAATTTCTTTTTTTGCGGCTAGCAAGGTATTTTTAATTAAACTTGCTATCGTCATAGGTCCAACACCGCCTGGTACTGGCGTTATAAAACTACATTTAGGCGCCACTTCATCAAACTTCACATCGCCCTTTAACTTAAAGCCGCTTTTTGTTTCAGTGCTTTCTACACGCGTAGTCCCAACATCAATAACAACCGCTCCATCTTTTACCATATCTGCTTTTAAAAATTCAGGGCTACCTAAGGCACAAATAATAATATCTGCTTTGCGTGTATGCTCTATTAAATTTTCGGTTTTGCTATGGCATAAGGTTACCGTACAATTTCCCAAAGCAGTATTTTTGGCTAATAAAATACTCATCGGAGAACCCACAATATGGCTTCTGCCAAGCACTACGCAATGTTTTCCTTTTGTTTCAATATTATATTTTTCTAAAAGTTGAACAATGCCAAACGGCGTAGCGCTTACATAGCAAGGTAGGTTAAGCACCATGCGCCCAACATTTATTGGGTGAAAACCATCTACATCCTTACTTGGTAAAATGGTTTCAATAATCTTATGTTCGTTTATGTGCCTCGGAAGCGGCAATTGCACAATGAAGCCATCAATATCTGGATTGTTGTTTAAATCAATTACTGATTGCAACAATTTTTCTTCTGTTACATAATCTGGGTGTTTTATTAAAGTAGATTTAAAGCCTACATTTTCACAAGCTTTTATTTTGGCTGCAACGTATGTCTCGCTTCCACCATCGTTTCCAACAAGTATGGCAGCTAGGTGTGGTTGTTTTTTTTCAGCAGCTATTAATTCTTTAACCTCTTTTGCAATTTGTTCTTGCAAGAGCAGCGATATTTTTTTTCCGTCAATTAATTGCATAATAGGCCTCAAAAATACTAATATTTGCTAGTAGTTTGTTTATAATTTAAAAATGCTTTTACACGAATACTTGTATATTTGATTTCTTAAAATTTTTTGTAATGAGAGTGTATAACAACATCCTAGAAACCATTGGTAACACGCCATTGGTACGTTTAAATAAAATTGTTAAAGATTTACCATGTACGGTTTACGCTAAGGTTGAAACCGTAAACCCCGGCAACTCAATTAAAGACCGTATGGCAGTAAAAATGATTGAAGATGCTGAAAAAGATGGTCGTTTAAAACCAGGCGGCACAATTATTGAAGGCACAAGTGGTAACACTGGCATGGGTTTAGCAATTGCTGCTGTAATTAAAGGATACAAATGTATTTTTACAACTACCGATAAACAAAGTAAAGAAAAGGTTGATGCCTTGCGTGCCTTTGGTGCAGACGTTATTGTATGCCCTACCGATGTTGACCCAGAAGACCCACGTTCTTATTACTCCGTATCGAGTAGATTAGTAAATGAAATTCCAAACTCTTGGAAACCCAACCAATACGATAACCCTAGTAATGCAGTTGCACATTACGAACAAACGGGCCCTGAAATTTGGGAACAAACCCAAGGAAAAGTAACACATTTGGTTGTAGGTGTTGGTACAGGTGGCACTATTTGCGGTACTGGTAAATATTTAAAAGAAAAAAATGCGGGCGTAAAAGTGTTAGGAATTGATACTTATGGTTCAGTGTTTAAAAAATATAAAGAAACAGGAATATTTGATAAAAACGAAATTTATCCCTACATAACCGAAGGAATTGGCGAAGATTTTTTACCTCAAAATGTAGATTTTTCTATTATAGACCACTTTGAAAAAGTAACGGATAAAGATGCGGCTGTAATGACGCGCCGTATTCCAAAAGAAGAAGGGATTTTTGTTGGGAATAGTGCTGGTAGTGCATTGGCGGGTTTATTGCAAATGAAACACATGTTTAAAAAAGACGATGTTGTTGTAATAATTTTTCATGATCATGGTACGCGTTACCTAGGTAAAATGTTTAACGATGATTGGATGCGCGATAGAAACTTTTTAGAAGTAACGAAACCTAAAGCAGTTGATTTAGTTGCAAATCATAAAAACCAAAAATTATTAACGGTAGATGCTGAGAGTACAGTAGCAGAAGCCCTTTCGTTATTAAACAAATACAACATCTCTCAAATTCCAGTTACATCAAAAGGTGAATTTGTGGGCTCGTTAAACGATAATTATTTATTTAATAAATTAATTTCTGACAGCGAAGTAAAAAATCAAACGGTTAAAAGCCACATGCAGCAAGCGTTTCCGGTTGTTGGTGAGCAAGCAAGTATTGAAGATGTAAGTAAGCTAATTACGAAAGATAACAACGCAGTTTTGATGCGCGACATGGGTGGTAACACACACATTATAACCAAGCATGATGTAATACAAGCCGTTGCAAAAATGGGCGCTTAAGGAATCAGACGATTGTATTTAGAAGTTAGAAAATGTTTTTTAGATAGAATAAAAGTTTTGTGGAGGTTGTTCAAAGCCGATACATCCTAATTTCGGTTCCCTGTTTCAATTCCCTTAAACGTTACTTTTCAATTACAATTTTTTCATTTATACCAAATGTATTTAATTTCTAGTCCAAAAATCTGATGGAATTTTCAATTATACAAGGCACGGCAAATTTCTCTTAGATATTTGAGCGAGCTTACGGATTGCCGTAGGCATAGCTGGAAATTACGTCAAGTATTTCCAACGAAGTAGAATTGGAAATTTTCGATGAGGTTGGACAAAAAATTATAAATATTTGGTATTATACCAAATACAAATATTATATAGCCCAATCTATTGACGAAAAAATATAGCTATAAGCACAAGCTGATATTATTATATTTTTAGTTAAACTTTGAGTTTGGCATTTAATAAATTCAGATAGTTCA
>JAAFIQ010000016.1 GCA_013298715.1 Bacteroidota bacterium
TATTATCCTCATTCTTTATTGCGTTGGTGTCTCGATACGTTTTTGCCAAAGAATCATATTCAAGCAAAAACTACTCGACAAGACTAATTAAATTATTGGACTATTTAATATTTGGATTTGGTATTAAACCTTCAGAACAAACACTAATATATCATCGGTTTGTTCGTACTTACCTTTCCAGTTTTCAAAAGTCATGTTCAAATAATTTGTAATTTCTTTCGGATTTAGATTACTGTTTTCAACTAAAATTGACTTAAACTTTTTAGTAGATAATTTCTTTTCTTTTAATCCGCCAAATTGATCTGCAAATCCATCAGAAGAAATTATAACTAAATCACCTTTTTGTAATTGAATTTTTTTTAATTCATATTCTTGAATTAAGGGTATTTGTCCGCCAATGGATACCTTAGTTGGTTTATATTCTAATAGATTTTTATTTGTATCTATTTTATATATAGGCCTATTTGCACCAGAATATAAAAGTTCATTGGTTATATTATTAAACATACAAAAAGCAATATCCATGCCATCGTTGGCAATAACATCCTCTTGTTGTCTTAAAGTAAGTTTAACTAAGCGATTAAGCTCGGTTAAAACCAAATTAGGTTGATGAATATGCTTAACATAAAAAATTTCATTTAATAACATACAGCCTATCATATTCGTAATTGCTCCAGGCACTCCATGCCCTGTGCAATCAGCTATGGCAAGCAAAGAAAATTCGTTATAAGAAGCTGCCCAATAAAAATCACCGCTCACAATATCCTTAGGTTTAAATAAAATACTATGGTTTTTAAAGTAAGTGGTTAGTTCTTCTAATTTTGGTGTGGTGGCGGTTTGTATTCTTAAAGCATAATTAATACTATCTTTTATTTCTAAATTTTTCTCATCTACTAATTTTTTTTGAAGTTCAATTTCTATCTTTTGTTTTTGTAAAATTAAATTCGCTTTACGAGACGTTCTGTAACTTTTAATAGTTAAAATTAATAAGCCACTAATAATTAAAAATCCTATAAGGTAATATTTGCGTTTAATTCGCTCTTTTTCTAATTCAAGCGTATTTTGTAATTCTTTTGATCTAGCTTCATCTTCTATCTTTTTTTGAACTTTTTCAAATTCATAATTTAGTTTCAATTCTGTTTGCTTTTTTGTTTCGTTGATATTGTAAGATGAATCTGACCATGCTTTGTATTGTATATAATTATTTAAAGCTTGCTTGTAATCTCCTTTGTTAATATAAATATTTGCTATTTTTTTATATTTAAGCATCATTGATTCTTTAGAAATTAGCCTTTGGTTTGTGTATGCCAAAGATTTTTCATAAAAACTTAACGCTTTGTCATTTAAATTCATTTTAGCGTATAGGTCTGCCAAAGAAGCATATATTAAATTAATTTTTAAACTGTCTTTTATTTCAAAAGCTAAATTAAGTGCCATATTATAGTTTTTTTCGGCTTCCTTATACTTTGCTACATCCAAATCAAAACTAGCCAAATTACTGTAATCAAAAATTAGTCCATCTTTATCGTTTAGTTTTAAATGTATTTGCAATGTTTTATATAAATAAGCCTTTGCACTATCTTTAATTCCTATATTTTGAAATAGCTTTCCAATTTTAAAATAACAAATTGCAAAATCATTTTCAATTTTCGGAGTTTCAGAATTTACAATAGATAAGGCCATTTTATAACAATTCATAGCTTTTGCATTATCCTTAGTACGCTCATACATAGTACCTAAATTAATACAGGTAGTATATTTTACTTTTAAATCGTTTATTTCATCAGCAATACTCATTGCTCTTAATAAATGAAACAATGCAAAAGTTGCTTTATCGTGTTTTTTAAAGTATATTCCTAAATGTAGATGAGCAGTTGCGATTTCTTTTTTGAGATTAGGTTTACCATCAAAATTTAGAGTTGCTTGAAAGTATTTAATTGCAGAGTCTTGTTTACCTAATTGTTCATAGATTATCCCAATTAAATTTTGTGCATTGGCTTGTACTTCAAAATTATTATACTTTTTTGAAATAAGTAAGCTTCTGCGTGCAGTAAAAAGCGCCGAGTCAATTTTTTTATGTTTGCGAAATAATTCTGCCTTATAATAAATTGCACTATAAGAATAGAATTCGTATTTATTGTTTTGGCAAATTTTTAAACATTGTTTGTTAAATAATTCAGCTGAATCGGGGTTTGTATTAAGGTATGCTTTGGTTAAACTATTTAATAGGGTTATTTTCTGAGTATCTGTTTCGACAATTTTAAGATTCCTCAGCAGAAAGGTATTATTTTGCGACAAAACTAACGCGGATAGTAAAGCAAATACTAGTATAAAATTAGATCGCATTATAACTTAAGAAATTATACATCATAATTATCAAATATAAATATTTTTTAATGACCCATTTAGACTATTAGCTGAATAATCGAATTATAATTTTTATGGGGTCTAATCTAATTGTTCTTTTTCATTTATACTTCATTAAAAAAACGGAAATTATAACCATGCAAGATTTTTTTATAATCATCTAAATAAAAATAACCTAGCTTTTATTTGAACTACATTTTAATTAAAATTCATGTAGAAAAAGACGATTTGTGTTAGAATTTTCGAGCAACACCAACATTAAAATAGATAACTAAGAAAAATTTTGTTTAATTACACACTTTCTAATTGGCTTAAAATGTCATTTATTTGGCTTAATTTAGAGTTTAATACACATTAATATTGTATATTGAAATGACAAAAAAAACAAATACTAGACAATTGATTTTTGTAATTCCACCAAACGCCAATCTATTTGATTTTGCTGGATCTGCTCAGGTTTTTCATGAAGCTAAAGAACAAGGCTTAGACATAATAATAAAGTTCTGCACTTTTGAAAACAAGTTAACTACATCCACAAAAATACCATTAGGCAAAATTGAAAATTTCAAAAAAATTAAGGCTGAAAAAGGCGACTATATTTTTATCACAAGTGCAGATACAAAGTTTGTGCTGTCGCAAAAATTTAATCCATCTCCTTCGTTCTTAAACTGGATTGTTAAATGTTACGAAATTGGAGCAACCGTTGGCTCTTTTTGTGTCGGTATTTTTATTTTGGCAAAAACTGGCTTGCTAAATAACAAACAATGCACCACACATTTTAACTACACACAACTCTTACAAGATTTATACCCACAAACCAAAGTGAATGAAAATATAATTTACATTGAGGATAAAGGTATCATAACCAGTGCTGGTGCTACATCTGGGATTGATGTGGCCTTGTATGTTCTAAATAAAATAACAAATGATGTATTTACAAGTAAAGTAGCACGAGAACTTGTGATTTACAACCGTAGAAATGGTGCTTCTCCACAAAAAAATATTGCGTTAGAATACAGAAACCACGTACATGCTGGCATACACAAAGTACAAAATTGGCTACAAGAAAATTTAAATAAACCAGTAAATATGCCTGATTTAGCCGAAATTGCCTTAATGAGCGAAAGAAATTTTACACGTGTATTTAAAAAAGAAACGCAGCTTACCGTAAACGAATACATTACTATTTTAAGAAAAGAAAAAATAAATGAATTACTAAAAAAATCAAATTTAACAAGAGAACAGATTGCCAACCAATGCGGACTGCAAAGTGTTAGGCACCTAATTAGACTAATGCATGATAATTAAAAGCGCATATTCTCCACGTCCAGTAAGGTTTATAGAGCTTTACGAAATTAATAGCTGGCGGATAAAGATTTATAGTATTTCGTTAAAAGCTGAAACAGTTTCTGAAAGAACTATTAAACACGCAAAAAAAAACATTATTGAATGGCTTAAAAAAACGGAGAATTGTAACTTACCCACCTACAAGATAGCGACCTTAATTTTACACGAAGGAAAAGAGGGTTGCTTTGCAATAATTAATTGGTGGATTGATGAAAACATGCTTCAGTTATTTGTATACCTAGCATCAACAGAAAACCCTGATGGGTTTAAACTTTTTTCTAACAATGGAATTATAACCTGTGTTTGGGAGTTAGAAATACTTTGGTTTGAACGGAATGCTTGGATTAAACATGTCTTATCGAAGCACGAAAATCCTGATATAAAAAACTATTTGCTTGAAAAACTTAATAAAGATTAATATGAATTATATAATTAGAAACGCCGTTAAAACTGATATTTCAACTATTTTAAGTTTGTGTTCTGAGCATGCTGTCTATGAACGTATTCCTTTCTCGCCAGAAAATAAAGCTGATAAACTATCGAAGTTACTTTTTAATGATAAACCGTATGGATTTTGTTTAATTGCAGAGTGCGAAGGAAAAGCTGTGGGCTATGCAACCTATAGTTTTGAATTTTCTACCTGGGATTCGGAAATGTATGTGCACATGGATTGCCTGTATTTACAGGAGAATTTTCGCGGATATGGTATTGGGGAAGCTTTAGTTAAGAGAATTGCACAAAATGCCTCAGAAAATAACATCCGCTTATTACAGTGGCATACTCCGCCATTCAATGAGAGAGCCATTAAATTTTATAAAAGAATTGGAGCCACTTCAAGAGAAAAAGTTCGCTTCTATTTAAACGAAGGCGCAATTAAACAACTTATTCAAAACTGATCTAAAAATGAAAACTAAATTTGTATTGTTCTGTCTATTCCTTCTATCGTTAAGGATACTCTCGCAAACGCCCAACTCGGTGCAGCAACTACCTCCACATCAATCTGAAAGAGTTTCAAACATTGACATAAAACACATACTATTAAATTTAAAATTTGATTGGGGAAAAAAACAGGCCTTTGGAAGCGCTGAACTTTCACTTTCATTAAAAACTGAAAGTAATATTATTTATTTAGATGGCGCTCATCTTAATATTCAAAAAGTTACACTAAAAAACGGAGAGAAGCTTAATTACATTTATGACGGTTCTGAAAAAGATAACGCTCTGCAAATTACACTTAATAAAACCTATACTAACTTGGATACGATTAGTGTAATTGTTTATTATAATACAAAATGGAAAAACAACATAGACCCAAATTACTTGAGTGGCAACAATGGTAAAGGTTTGCGTTTTTCTCAACCAACAACCAACGATTCTTTAAAACCAAATGAGATTTGGAGTTTTGGCGAACCTCAATCAAACCGATATTGGTTTCCATGTTACGACTCACCAAATGATTTAAGGACAACCGAATTTATTGCAACCCTTGATAAAAACCTAACAATGGTATCGAATGGAAAACGAAGACCCGTTAAAACTAATCCCGAAGGAACCAAAACTTGGCATTGGAAAACAGAGATACCTTACGCTAATCACTTAACTGCATTTGTAGTTGGCGAATTTTTAGATGTTGCTGAAAGTGATGTTGAAAATAAATTAACAACTCATAACTATGGATCACCTAAAGAAGTTGATTGGGTTATAGCAAGCACAGAGCGACTAAAAGATATGATGAACTATTTTTCTAAAGTGATTGGAATAAAATATCCTTTTGAAGATTATTCACAAGTTTTTGTTCAAGATATAGGCTCATTTTCAGGAAATACAGGCTTTTCAACCATATCAGAAAACATGATTGATGACAAAGGTACACATGCAGATTTTTTTTATTTGTGGGATCAGGTTGAGGCTGAGGCATTGGCTCAACAATGGTTTGGAAATTACATTTCGATAAAAAACTGGAAAGATGTATGGCTTACCAAAGCACTTGCACGAAGAATGCAACAATTATACAACGAACAAAAAAATGGGAGCGATGAATTTCTTCTTTACCAACTTTCGTTTGACCAATCAGCCTATTTTAGCGATTGGAATGCAGATTACAGACATCCGCTTTGTACTGAAAATTATGAAAATATAAGTAATTTCACTACAGATAATTATGCAACTTATAGAGGAAACCTTGTAATTAATATGCTTCACAAACAACTAGGCGATGCTGTTTGGTGGAAAGCAATACTAAAGTTTGCAAACGTCCACGCAGGAAAACAAGCAACAACAAAGGATTTTGAAAATATTATTAATACCGTTGCGCAACAAGATTTGTCATGGTTTTTTAATCAATGGATTTACAAAATGGGACATCCACTTTTTGAAGCAACAAAAACCTATAATGAAAAAACGAGGGAATTGACGCTAACACTCATTCAAAAACAAATGATTGATAGCACAAATAAATACCCACAGGTTTTGTATTTTGAGGGGAAAATGGAAATTGAAATTGATGGGAAAATTGAAACTATTCAGCTTGCGCCCAAAAAAGAAAACATGTTTAAATTTATTTTACCAAAAAAGCCAAGCTTTGTAAATATCGATTTTGCTAGTACATGGATTAAAGAATTAAGTTACGAAAACACATTAGATGAATTAATTGCCATAAGTCTTAACTCCAAAGACGCCTTGGCAAGACAAAACGCATTTGTAAAACTAGGAGAGATTGCAAATAGCGAAAAAACAAGTTTAGCAGATAATGAAAAAATAATTTCAGTATTCAAACAAATTATTGTAAGCAAAGCCTATTGGAGATTAAGAGTAGCTGCGCTTTTCCAACTGCGTACTGTACTTTTAACAACATCAAAAAAAATTGATTCAAGTACAAGTAATATGCTTTTAAAATTAATTGCAACAGAGCAATCTTATTTAAAAGCAAGTGCTATTAACTTTTTAGGATTTACACAAGATAAAAAATATGCGCCAATTTACATGCGCGCATTATCTGATAAAAGCGATAGAGTAATTAACCTCGCCGCTATAGCCTTAGGGAAAACAAAAGATGAAAAAGCCTTTGATGCACTTGTAAAATTAATTGACCGACCATCCATGAAAAGTCAAAGTTTATTAAGTGCAATTAGTGGCTTTAAAGAATTAAATGATGTGCGCTGCTTTGATATAATTTATAAAGTACTAGCAAACACGAACCTTCCACGTTGGCGACTCCCTGACGCTTCTGTTTGGGATTACAGAATTGTTGCTGCTGAACTCCTTCATCAAATTGGGAAATCAGCCGATACTTATCCATTAATAATTTCACGCTTTAAAAAATCAGTTGAAGAAGATGATTTAGGTGGAATATTTAATAATATACTCTTAATAAACAAGCTAGCCGATGAACGAGGACAGGAGGCTTTTGATATATTAAAAGAAAAATACAAAAACGATACCTTGTTATTAGAAGCCACACTTAATTACGAAACACAATTTAAATCACAACTAAAAAATAAATAAAATGAAAAAATCAGATATTAAAAAAATGCCCGAATACTTTGATAGATACATAAATCTAACCGATGATGTAGCTTATATGGAAGCGCTTGAAATAAGTTTAAAAGAACTACAAAACTTACCATTAGAAAAATTTAAAGCCATTGGAGATAAAACCTATGCATCAAATAAATGGACTATTAAAGATATTTTACAACATTTCATTGATACAGAGCGTGTTTTTAGTTATAGAGTAACAGCCTTTGCGCGAGAAGATGGGCAGAATATGTTATCGTATAACGAAGATTTATATGCAAAAAACGCACATGCCAACTTACGCAGTTTTGAAGATTTAATTGAAGAATTAATTCTAGTTCGCAAAAGTTATATAGCCCAATATAAATCATACACACCTCAAATGCTTTTAAAATCTGGCAAAGGTTATAATGGTTCAGAGTACTGCGTTTTATCTATGGCTTTTATGATTCCAGGACACCAACGCTGGCATTTAAGAGTGATTGAAGAAACTTATTTTCCTTTAGTTTGATATAGATAAGCTGTTGAGAATAAAATTTAAATATTTCAAAAATTATTTAAAGAAATTACTTCTTAACCAAAAAATTACCAATTACAAGAGCATCCAAATCGCTTTCAACAAAAGATCTAATCGCATCTTTTGGGCTACACACTATTGGCTCACCCTTAATATTAAACGACGTGTTTAAAACAACAGGATGGCCAGTAATAACCTTAAACGCTTCTAATAATTGATACATTTGAGGGTTTTCATCGGTATTAACTGTTTGAATTCTTACCGTTCCATCAACGTGTGTTATTGCTGGCATTAATTTTTGGTACTCTTCTTTAACGCCATAAACTAACAACATGTATGGATTTGGTAAATGAAACGTAAAATACTTACTGCACTCTTCTTCATTTACAATTGCAGCAAATGGTCTAAAGCCTTCTCTAAACTTAATGCGGCTATTAATTTTATCTTTCATGTCTGCTGGAAATGGGCTGGCTAAAATACTTCTATTGCCTAAAGCTCTTGGACCATATTCCATTGCGCCTTGAAACCAGCCTATTATTTTTCCTTCGTTTAAAATTTTTGCAGTTTCACTATAAATCGAATTTCCTAAATCTTTATAATTAAGCTTAACGTTTTTTAATTCTTCTTCGTATTTGCTTGTTGGGTAATTCATTCCTAAAAATGCACTTTTCATAGTGTACTTTCTTGGTCGGTTCAATTCATTATGCAAAAGCAACAAAGCGCTTCCTAACGATGTGCCAGAATCGCCCGCAGCAGGCTGAATAAATATATTTTCGAATAAACCCGATTGAATTAATTTTCCATTAGCAACGCTATTTAAAGCTACGCCACCCGCCAAACAAATATTTTTGCAATTGGTTGCTTTTTTTAAATAGGTAGCCATGTGTATAAATAATTCCTCCACAATACGCTGTGCGCTTGCTGCTAGGTCGTATTCAGCTTTGTTCCAATTTTTACCTTCTGTTTTTGATTGGCCAAACAAATTGGTAAATTTTTTAGTTACACCACTTTTTCTTGAGTAATGATAACTAAAGTACGACATATCAAAACTATATTTTCCATTATCTAAAAATTGAAACAAGCTTCTTAAATCTTTATATATTCTGCCATCTGCATTTCCGAAAGAAGCCAAGGCCATCAATTTACCTGGACCTTCAATCAACTTAAAACCTAAGTGCATAGATATTGCTTGATAAAATGCGCCCAAAGAGTATGGTGTATCAACGGTACCCAATTTAGCAATTCTATTTCCTTTACCGTGGCCTAGTAAAGTAGTCGACCACTCCCCTGCTCCATCAATTGTAAGAATTGCCGCCTCTTCAAAACCTGAAGGATAAAATGTACTCGCTGCATGACACATGTGGTGTTGCATGTAATGGAACTCAAATTTTGTTTTTTCTGTTTCACCAAAAAGTGTTTTCATTTTTTTTGGCAAGGCATACATATCCTTTAAATAGTTTAGCATGCCTAAATTTTCTTCCACCGAAAATGATTTTTGCTCTTTAAGAAGCTTTGGAACTTTATCAAAAAATTTAATAAAATAATGCGGTATGTGTTTTAAAGTAAGTGTAGGGTTCCAAAAAAAAGTTACATGATCTATATCGCTAAATTTTATTTTACCAAACGCTAAACACGCTTTAATAGCATTAATAGGGAATTGGCCATCGTGTTTTTTTCTGGTAAGGCGTTCTTCTTCAACTGCAAAAACTAAAACATCATCTACTATAAGCGCCGCAGATGAATCATGACCAAAAGCATTTAAACCTAAAACTATCATATTTTATTTTTCTTTTTTCTTTTCTTGTAAGGCTACGTTTAAATTGCCTTTTAATAATTCGTTTGTTGGATCTACCAATAGTCCTTTATTTCCTGCTTCTATGGCTTTATCCCATTGTTTTAGTTCGTTATAAGATGAACAAATGTTGTTATACGCCAATGAATAATCTGGTTTTAATTTTAAAGCCTCATTGCAAGCAACTATGCACTCATTAAACTGTTTAGCATTGTAATACGCTAAACTTAATTCTATATAATTTTCGGGAGTTGGATTAGTTTTCACTTTATCCATTTCTTCCTTAATTTTTGCCTGCAATAGTTTATCAGGATTTCCAACCAATAATTCAATTTCATTTCTTAAACTTAATAAACCACCGTGCATACGGCTTTTTTGAATACCAGTATTTACTAATGTTGCAGCTTCGGTAAAACGCTTTTGTTTTATCAAAAACTTTCCGTAGTAAAAATAAAATTCAGGATTTTCTGAATCAAGATTTAATGCCTTTTTAAAATCCATTTCTGCTTCGATGAATCTATTTGTAACAGATTTTAAAATACCAAAGTTTATAAATAGATAAGGATATTCGGGCCAAACTTTTAACGCAGAATTATAAGCAACCTCTGCCTCCGCATAAGCTCCTCTGCTCATTAATGAATTGGCGTAATTCATCCAAACGCGTCCGTTTTTAGGAGATTTTAATGTGGCTTCCTTCCAAAGACCTTCTGCTGTTTGCCATATCGCGTTTTGCTTATAAGTACCAACACTATGTAAAATTAAAACTGCCACAATGCCAATTTTAAAAACTGCTTTTAAGTTGGTTTTTATTGCGTAAAGATTGTATAGTAACATAAGTAAATAAGCAGAAGATAGCGTTAAACCTATATATGCAAAAAATGGTCGGTGATCGTTTAAAACTTCTGCTAAAGGAATAATGCTGGATGATGGCAGTAAAGCAAGAATAAACCAAGATAAGCCAAATGAAAGCAAAGGATGTTTTTTAGCACACTTAACAATTATTACAATTAAAGCTACTAAAAATCCTAAGCCAATTAAAAATCTATCATCGGTAATTTTAGTTACAAATTCCCAATCGGTATCAACTACCAAATTAAATGGTAAGAAAAAATTATTAAAGTAATGAATGAAAACAAAAGGTTGTGAGATTAAATAGTTCCACCTATCCAAGTTACCCGAAGTCCAAGTGGCTGGAGTCATTGATTGAGAGAACGCAAAAAGAAGAGCAGCCATGATAAATGCTAATGAAGATGATAAAAACACAGCAATCAAATTTTTAAACTTAAATATAGATTGTTCTTTGTATTTTGATTCGAAAAATAATTTATAAACCGTCAAGAGTGGCGCAAACATAATAGCTGGCTCTTTGACCATAAAACCGATAACCATAGGCAACAAATACAAATAAAACTTTTTAGCCAAAGGAGAATAAAAATAAAGTAAAAAACCAACCACTACCATTAAGGTAGAAAAAGAATCATCGCGCGAGATGATGTAATTGATTGTTTGTGTATTGGCGGTATGCACACAAAACAAAGTAGCAACCAATAAAGAGGCATAAAAGCTTAATGTGTTGCTAAAATAGTTTTGAAATAAAAATTTAGAAAAATAAAATAAACAAATTCCAAGCACAATAAAACTTACAAAAATTGAAAAATGAAAATAAAATGGAACTGGCTTATCTTGCCCACCAATTGCATAATCGATAGCATTTAGAGTGGTTAAGCCTGGTCGGTATGCTTGACTTTTTGGAAGTGTGCTTGTAGTACGGGCATCTTTAAAAAAAGTAGGAATGTTTTTTAATTCTCTAATTGCAGTATTATTTACAATTGTATGCTCATCATCAAACTCAAACGGATTATTAAAATGATTTGAATAAGCAATGCACACCAGCAAAGCTGCTAATAGGCAAATTGCCAGTTTTGTTATTTTTCCATTGGCTGACATAATTTTTCTATTCAGTACCTGTTTTATTACCTTCTTCTAACTTTGTTAGTCGATCATTTAAAATGGCTACTTCTTGAGTCAAGTTTTTTATTTGCAGGCGTTGTTTTGATATGAGTATGCTTAGGTGTAAACAATAAATAATTAGCAATAAAAATAAGGCAATAAATAACAGCGATGGCGCATAATACACACCAAAAAAACTGGCCATAATTTCAATGCTATTTCGCCAAAAAGCAACAATATTTAAGAAGATAGCACTTAGTACCCAAATGATACTAAACTCTTCGCGTAATTTTTTTTTTGCTATTAGCTTAAATACTACAAATAAAAATACTAACGTAACAAAAATGCTTATGTACTGTATAAACGACATATTACTTCGATTTAAAAAAAACGTAATTTAATTTTAAAAAAAATATTGCCAAACTTACCTTTAACATGTAATAAATAGAGTTTGTTATACCACTTATTGAGGACTTGCCCTCTTCTCTTTCTTTCATAATTACAGGCACTTCGGTAATAGTAAGTCCATTCAGTTTTGCATAAACAATTGCTTCGGGTTCAGGATATTTATCGGGGTAGTAATTTGCAAATAGTTGAATTGCTTTAGAATTAAATAATCTAAATCCTGAGGTGCAATCAAAAACTTTTTGTTTTGTACTTAATCTAATTAAAACATTTAACACTCTAATTCCTATTCTGCGGGCGGCAGATGATTGAAATCCTTCCCATTTAATGTACCGCGAACCTAAGCAAATATCGCAATTGGAATCCATTGCGCCTTTCAGTATTTTTTCTACCTCAGATGGCGGATGCTGACCATCACCATCCATTTGCATTGCAAAATCAAACTTATTTTTAAATGCGTACTTAATGCCACTTTGCACGGCGCCGCCAATGCCTAAATTATTTGGTAAGTTTAAATACTGTTTTGAGCTGTTGCTGATTTTTTCTAATGTATCGTCAGCAGAACAATCGTTAACTGGAAGTGTAGTAAATTCATAACCTTGAACGTTTAATTTATTCACTTCATCCAACAACTTTGCAATATTTTGCCCTTCGTTATAACAGGGTATAATTATTAATACTTTTTTTGTCAATTTAAAAACTCTTGTTAAATAACATGGTAAATATAAACTTATATTGCATAAAATTTATTTACTAAAATAGTAACTTTTTAGCAACCACTCCTCTACAACTTTTTGAATTAAATAAATACCTTCATATTTAATGTATTCGGCATCGTCATCGGGTTTGTGGTAATCGTTATGCGTACCCGACGTTATGGATAAAGATTTGATATTATTTTTATAAAATATTTTACAATCGGTTAATAAAATATCATCCGATTTATCTAAATACAATTTAACCTTACCGTTAGGGCTTCTGTACTGTTTTAATTTACTTCTAAAACCCAAATCAAATTGATGTATTCCAAGAAATGAAAGATTTGATTCATTATAAACATCTAACCTACCCACCATATCAAAATTAATACATCCCTTTATAGGCGGGAATTTCGTCTTGGCAAAATCATAAAATGCCAATGAACCAAATAAACCAATTTCGTGTGCTGAATAAGCCACAAATAAATAATTCACTTTTTTATTCCCCCAAATGTTATAACTTTTTGCTAAACCAAGCAACAGGGCAACTCCAGATGCGTTATCATCCGCTCCATTGTGAATTTGATTTTTTTTATTGTAACCCAAAGATAATTTGCCACCTAAACCAATATGCTCGTAATGTGCGCCAATTACAACTGTGCTATCTGCCTTGTTATTAATAAAACAATAAATATTGTTGGATGACCTAGCTACACTTGTATCGTATTTTTGATAGATAAATGATTGCCATTGAGGTTTAAACTTCTTAATCTTTTTAAACTCGTTGGCAACAAAGTTAGCAGCTTTTAGTTCATGTGCTGTAGAAACTTCTCTCCCCATAAAACTATCATTTGCCAAGGTATAAACAATATGCTTGTAATAATTAATTGCTGCTAACGAATCTTTAGTTTGGGCAATAATCAAATTCCCGCAACTAAACTTAATGAGCGTGATAACTAAAATAAAGTTCCTCAATTTCATTGTTAAAAGCTGTTTTAAACAAAAAAGGTTTCTCATGTATGAGAAACCTTTTTTATAAAAATTAATTTAAATTATCTGTTTTGATTTTGTAACATCTGAGTTTTTTGCTCACGAGTTGGGTTTAATGAAGAAGGTAAATCTTTACCAAACTTAATTGTTTGACCATCCCACCAGAAAGCTTCTCCGTTTTGTTTTTTGTTACCATCGTTAAATAACACGTTACCTAAGTTACGGTCAAACGATTTAGTTTTTACAAACGCAGGAACTTCAGTATTAGCAACATCAACACGGTTACCAACTGAAATCCAAGAGATTTGAACATTTGAGTTACCGTTGTTTAATTCTTTTACAGTAAAGCCAGTTTTAGTTACAGCAGTAACGTAAACACCATTACACTCACCCATAGCAGAAACAGTTACAACTGGCTCTTCGCCTAATAATTTAGCATAGCTTGCGTCAAATTCAATTGTAGCCGTACCATTTACTAAATTAATTTTTCCTTTTTTGTAAACTGTAGCTTCAGTTGAAGTAGCAGCAAAAGCAGGCACCATTTCTTCGCCAGATTTTACTAATTCAATATTTTTACCAGAAGTATAAACATCACCAATATTGTAAGCAGCAAATAAATCACCACTATTGATATGACCAATAACCGAACCTTTTGATAAAGTACCAAATGTTCCAAAGAAACCACCACCAACGCCATTAGCTTCGGCAGTAGGTACTAAACCTGCTCCACTTGTATAAGCACCAGAACCATATACACCATAGTTTAATAAACCACTACTTCTGTAGCCTAATGAACCCCAATATGTACCATTTACATCAGCTCCTAATGAACCACCTGTACGGCTGTAATCGTTGTAACTATAACTTGCATCACCAAAGGTATAAACATCACCCCAGAAATTAAATCCACTACTTGCACGGTTGGTTGATATTTGAGAGTAGTTTGTACCATCATTTTGGCTATCGCGTGTACGGTAACCATATAAAGTAGTTTGTCCATCACCATTAACTGTTAATTGTTGACGGTAAGCATATAATTGATAAATAAGACTTGGTGTTATTAAACCAAGACTAACACTTGTACCATTATCTTGCATTAAAGAGTTACCTAAGCCAGTAGCACTTGTAAACTTAGAGATATAGTTAGTAGTACCAGCAACTGAACCAGGACCAGTAGGACCAGTTACACCATTAGCACCTGTTGCTCCAGTAGCACCATTTGTTCCGTTAGTACCAGCAGCACCAGTTGGACCTACAGGACCTGCTACACCAGCAGCACCTGTTGCGCCAGTAGTGCCATTTGTTCCGTTAGTTCCATTAGCTCCAGCAGCACCTGTTGCGCCAGTAGCACCATTCGTTCCATTTGTTCCGTTAGTTCCGTTAGTTCCGTTTGCTCCAGCAGCGCCAGTTGGACCCGCAGGACCTGCTACACCAGCAGCGCCCGTTGCACCAGTTGCTCCAACAGTACCATTGGTTCCGTTAGTACCATTAGCTCCAGTAGCACCTGTTGCACCGTTAGTTCCATTGGTTCCGTTTGCTCCAGCAGCACCTGTTGGACCCGCAGGACCAGCTACACCAGCAGCTCCAGTTGGACCAGTAGCTCCACCTGTACCCGAAGTTTCAGCATATAATGCATATGGTACACTTAAAAATTGTGATGCTCCCATGTTAACTAAACCTGAACCAAAATCAATTTCTTGCTCAATAAATTTAGAACCAGAGCCCCAGTTAATTGCATTAAATGTTCCACTAATTACAGTTCCTAAACCAATATTAACGTTATATAAACCAAATGAATTGGTTGTAACAGCGTGAGTTTCTTGGTAAATTACTGGACCATTGGGAGCATTGTTGCGAATAGTTAATTGCAAAGTTAGCGGTTGCCCAGCTAAAACTGCTCCAGCTGCGTTTCTTGCCACGCCCTGGTACTTGATGCTCTGAGGCGCTTGTGCGCTCATAAATGTAATTAACCCAAATAAGGATAGAATTACTGCAATTGTTTGTTTTCTCATTTCTGTTTTTGTTTTTTATTTGTTATTAATTACTTTTTACAATTTTAAATGTTTTATTTACACCGTTAGAGGCATTACTGATTGTTACAAAATAATTTGCATTTGCCAATTCAGTAAAACTAAGATTCATTTTTTTATTACTGCCAACGTCTACTTTAGTATTTGATTGATAAATTAATTTACCTACAGCATCAGTAAGTTGTACGTTGTAATTACCGCTTTCAACTCCCGTAAAATCTATAACTAACTCGTTAAAAACAGGATTTGGGTAAACAAAAAGGCTGATATTTTTATTATTTCCTTTAATGAAGGTTACCACATCCAGTGAATTTGGTTGTTGAAATCCCATTGTGGCAATATTGTTAGAAGCAGTTGAAGTACCTGATATAGGTTCTCCTATTGTCCACGAGTTGTTTCCTTGAGAAGAAGAATTATAATCTCCTTGACTACTAAACACTGTAGGGGTAACTGTTTGTGCCTTTACGTAAAAACTTGCAAAAACAATAAGTGTTAAAATAAATTTTGATTTCATGATTTGATTTAATTTATGCAAAAATATAATTTTTATTTATATTAACAAATCAAATGTGATGAAAGTGGCAAAAAATGTTTTAAACATTACTAATTAATTTAGATAACTACCATTAACATTTAATTAAAAAAGCGCCTTTAATCCCAAAGTATTGATTATCGGAGGGTTATTTATAGAAGCTACCTCAAGTTTTAAACGCTTCTGTTTAAATTGAAAATTTTTGAAATCCTCAAATTTTAATTCAAGATCTAGGGGAAATTGGCAATTCAGAAAAAAATAAACACACTATTTATAAATATAATTAGTTTTGCGTTGAATTATTTAAAATTTGAACGAAGAACATATAAAGTTGGCCTTGTTGGATTGTTATTTGAAGCGCAACAAAATTAATACAGAAAGAAACTGGTTTTGTAAGGCTTTTGAGCAATCTTTAAAAAAATTAGACATCAACTTTAATAAACTTGATGTGGAGATTGCTAATTACATTTTTAAAAACCCAAATAAAATTAATGTTGTGGATAGCGGATTATCTTTGTTTAGGAAGGAATCTGAACTACGCAAATTTTTTCTTTTGATTAATGCCTTAATAGAATGTGATGTGAAAAATAATATTCGGTATATGAATGATAGTTATGCACATTTCGTTTTTTTTAATCTTTTTACCAACTTTATAATAGCAAGTTTTAATTCTATAAACGCAATTATTTTATTTAAAATTAAAGGTTGGAGATAAACGACATTATAGTTATTGGCTCTGGATGTTGCGGTAGTATTGTTGCTAAAACAATTATTGAAAATGGCGGTAAAGTTACTCTACTAGATGTTGGGATTGAGCAAACAAAAAAATACACATCACCCGAAAATAATTTTGTTGATATAAGGAGTAAAGATTCAGAGCAATGGAAATATTTGCTAGGAGAAAATTTTGAAGCTTTAAAAGTTTTAAATACAGAAGATCCTTTACACTTAACCCCAAATAGATTTTTTGTTACAGATAAAGTTTCTGAATTCTATCATTGGATAGATAACACGTTTAACGGCGTTGAATCACTTGCCATTGGCGGTTTAGGAAACGCTTGGGGCTTAGGAAGCTACATTTATTCAAAAGAAGAACTCCTTAAAACTGGTTTACCAGTAAATGAAATAAACCAGGCTTATTTATGGTTGCACAAACATATTGGGATAAGTGGCGGTAACGATTCTGCCGCAAAGTATTCTAATGGAAATCTGTTTCAAGCGCAAAACGCCATCCCCTTGGATTATAATGGTGAACGCCTCTATAAAAAATCGCAACAATTTCAAAAAAAGTTTGAAGCTCAAAACGTTTATATTGGCAGAGCGCCATTGGCCGTGAGCACAGATAATGACTTAAATGGCGAAAAACATTTGGCAAACGATTTAGAATTTTACGAAATAGAAAACGCTTCTGCTTTCAGACCAATAAATATTATTAAAGACTTAATAAAAAAACACGAGGTTAGTTTTAATTATATCCCAAATCAGCTTGTTTTAAAATTTATTGAGTTGGAAGATAGCACTATTAAAATAGAATCGCTAAACATTAAAACAAATATTATTGAAATTAATTATTGCAAAAAATTAATTATAGCTAGCGGCGCACTTGCTACAGCCAGGATTGTAATGCGCTCAACGAATATCACTCAGTTACCAATCTTGTGCAATCCTTACAGTTATATTCCTTCTATACAACCCAAACTTTTAGGTTCTAAAAACGATGGTTATCAAACTGGTTTAGCGCAATTGAGCATTTATTATGATAAGGAAAAAGCTAATACACTTATAGCAATGGGTTCGGTTTATAGTTACAGAGCATTAATGAACTACAGACTGTTGCGCGAATTTCCGATTGGAATGAACGATGGCACAAAACTTTTAAAATATTTACAGCCTGCTTTAAATATAACAGGTATCTTTCATCCTGAGGAGTCTGGAAATGGAAAAAATATTAGTTTAATAAACGATTCATCAAGTAGAACCGGTGATAAATTAAAATGCAATTATCCATTAAGCGAAACTGAAAAACAAGAAATAGAGCGGACTACCAAAAAATATAAATCTGTTTTAAGAAAGCTAGGAACATTGCCATTGATGGTAAAACACAACAAAATTGGTTCGAGTATACATTATGGAGGCACATTACCATTTAATGAAAATTATAATAATCCTATTGCACACAACTCGGATGGGAAGCTCCTAAAATATAAAAATGTCTATATAGCTGATGGTTCTGGTTTTAAATTTTTATCAGGAAAAGGATTAACTTTAACTTTGATGGCCTATGCACATCATGTAACAAAAAAAGTAATTGGAAAATAAACCTACCATTATAATAACAGGCGCCACTGGCTTTGTAGGAAATGAAATCCTAAGGTTTTTTCATTCAAAAAATTTTAAAATAATTGTATTAGCGCGCGAAATTCCTTCAACAAAATTAAACAACGTAAGCTATTACAATTATGATTTAGCGAAACCTATTAATGAAACTATTAATTTTAAAAATTCAGTTGTAATACACTGCGCTTACAGCAAAAACAATACACTCCAAAATACAGATGTAAATGAATTGGCTTTAAACAATATCCTTTCAAAAGTAAAAAACGAAACTACTGCACATTTAATTTTTTTATCGAGTATAGCCATAAACTTTAACTCTAATACTTATTACGCACGTCAAAAGAAAAAATCAGAAGAGATCTTGAACTCATTTAATTGCTCTATACTAAGATTAGGACTGGTAGTTGGTAAAGGTGGTTTGTTTTATAAAACCGTAAAATTCATAAAAAAATTTAGAATTCTTCCTTTTGTAAACGGTGGCAAACAGCCCATTTACTATGTGTTTGTGCAAGATGTTTTAAATTGCATTGAGCAAATAATCAACAACAAAACCTTCGGCACTTTTTTCTTATTTAACCAAAATCCTTTGGAGTATAAAATTTTCTACAAATTAATCGCTGAAAAAATTAACGTAAAAATAATTTGTATCAATATCCCGTTTTGGTTAATAAAGTTTACCTATACCCTTTTTAGTTTTGCCCTAAAAAATTATTTTACAATGGATAGCTTAAACGGACTAAAAAAGGCTAGTACAATTAATACAGAACAAATTGTGAATCAAAACTTCGACTATAACTTTAAAAATTTAGGTGAGTTAAAACCCGCTGATTTATAATTCAATAAAGTTAACGGAATATTTATTCCGAAATATTTGGAATAATTGTTCCGATATATTAATTTTGTATCCATTATGCCACGACAAAAAAATTTTAATCAAGAAGAAATTCTAGAAAAAGCCGCAACGCTTTTTCAACAAAAAGGATTTAATGGTACTTCTATGGATGAAGTACTTAATGTTACAGGTCTTAGTAGAAGTAGCCTGTATGACACCTTTAAAGATAAACATACGCTATATCTTAAATCTTTAGAACATTACAACTCAAAAGGAAAGACAAAAATTGATCAACTTGACGAAAAAAAATTAGACGGCCTAAAAAAAATTGAGGTACTATTTAAAGAAGTTGTAAATCACCTTGCAGACAATCCTAATGATAACGGTTGTCTTTTGGTAAACGCAGCTGCCGAAATGAGTAAGCAGTGTTTTAAAACGCAACAAGTGATTTGTAACAATAAAAACGATGTGCAAAACTTGCTCGAAGAATGGTTGAAGGATGCTCAAGAGCAAAAAGTAGTGAAACTAAAATTACCAGTTTCGCACTATGCACAATTTTTATACAACACTTTATTAGGTTTAAGAGTAATGAGCCAAGGCGGAGCAGTTAAGCAAGAAATGACAAATGTTGTAAAAGTGAGTTTATCCTCAATAAATTAGGAATTAAGGTACGGTTATAGTTGGAGTTGTAACTTTGTTTGATTTGTTACCAGCTCTATCAATTATATAATACGTGTAAAAGAAAGTTTTAATTCTATTACTTGGTCTGTATTCTTTTGATGGAACTAAAATTGTACCATTAATTGATTGATCTTTAAAACTTATATCCTTTGGATTTACAACCGTTTGAGAAATACCAAAAGTATCCCTAAAAATTACAGTATCGGTCTTTCCAGGCTCAACCAACTTTTTTATTGTTACAAATGGAATGAATTGTTTAGTAACAGAATCTAAATAAAAAAAATTGCTTACAAAGTTTGGTCCGTCTCCCACTTGATTTCTAAACAAATCTCCATCGCCATCTAAAAATTTAAACAAATGGTAGCTTGCATCATTTCCATCATCGGTTTTGTAGGCATTAAATTCTATATATTCAATCTCAGGCGTTGGGCTTCCCTTTTGGCGTTTAACACAACTAAATGAAAACACTAAAACTGTTATGAATAAAATTATTTTTTTCATTTTAATACTAACGTAAATATACAAAAAAAATTACACTCTAAAAAACATAACTGAAAAAAAGTCTGAAAACAGTGTAAATAAAAGACATTTTAGCATTAATTAAATAATTTTCGCGACGTTATTGCCGAATTTTCAAAGTGGAATGTAATGTGCTTATATCATAAAAAATATTATAACATGAACTTAAATAATTATACCATCAAATCGCAAGAAGTGTTGCAACAAGCTGTACAATTGGTTACAGAAAAACAACAACAAGCCATTGAACCAGCACACCTTTTAAAAAGTATTTTGTTGGTTGATGAAAACGTAACACCATTTCTTTTCAAAAAATTAAATATTAATTCCAACTCCATTTCAAAAATAATTGATAAAGAAATTAGCTCTTACCCAACTGTAAGCGGCGGCAATCCTTACCTTTCGCAAAACTCAAACGCTGTTGTTGCAAAAGCCACTGGCTATTTAAAAGAATTTAAAGATGAATTTATTTCTATTGAACATTTGTTGTTAGGAATACTTTCTGCAAAAAATTCTGCATCTGATTTATTAAAAGATTCTGGCATTACCGAATCTGCTTTAAAAAGTGCAATTACTGAACTGAGAAAAGGAGAACGCGTAACATCACAAAGCCAAGAAGAAACGTATAATTCTTTAAACAAATACGCTATTAACTTAAACGCACAAGCCTCTAATGGAAAGCTAGACCCAGTTATTGGAAGAGACGAAGAGATTAGGAGGGTACTTCAAATTTTATCGCGTAGAACAAAAAACAACCCAATCTTAGTTGGCGAACCAGGTGTTGGGAAAACAGCAATTGCCGAAGGTTTAGCGCATAGAATTGTAAGTGGTGATGTACCAGAAAATTTAAAATCAAAACAAGTGTTTAGTTTAGATATGGGTGCATTAATTGCTGGTGCTAAATTTAAAGGGGAATTTGAAGAGCGATTAAAAGCAGTAATTAAGGAAGTTACAAACAGCAGTGGCGAAATTATTTTGTTTATTGATGAGATTCACACCCTTGTTGGTGCTGGTGGAAATGGCGAAGGCGCAATGGATGCTGCTAACATTTTAAAACCTGCCTTAGCACGTGGCGAATTAAGAGCAATCGGCGCTACAACATTAAACGAGTTTCAAAAATATTTCGAAAAAGATAAAGCGTTAGAACGTCGATTTCAAAAGGTAATGGTAGATGAACCGAGTTCCGAAGATGCAATATCTATACTTAGAGGTATAAAAGAAAAATACGAAACACATCATAAAGTAAGAATTAAAGATGAAGCAATAATTGCTGCTGTAGAACTTAGTCAACGCTATATCAACGAACGTTTTTTGCCCGATAAGGCAATTGACTTAATGGATGAAGCTGCAAGCAAATTGCGCATGCAAATTAATAGCATGCCAATTGAATTGGATGAATTAGAAAGAAAAATTATGCAGCTTGAAATTGAACGTGAAGCAATGAAACGCGAAAATGAGACCTCAAAAGTAGAACTTTTAAATAAAGAGATATCTAACTTACAAGAAACCAGAAATAGTCTAAAAGCAAAGTGGCAAGACGAGAAAGAATTAATTGAAGGTGTTCAAAAAATAAAATTACAAATTGAGGAATTAAAACAACACGCTACAAATTTTGAAAAACTTGGCGACTATGGAAAAGTAGCCGAAATACGCTATGGCAAAGTAAAAGAAGCAGAAACACAACTCATTGCTTTAGAAGAAAAATTAAGCACTGCAAAATTAAACGGCTCACAATTAGTTAAAGAAGAGGTGGACAGTGAAGACATAGCTTCTGTAATTAGCGCTTGGACTGGGATTCCGCTTAAGAGCATGTTGCAAAGCGAAAAGGAAAAATTATTATCATTAGAATTAGAATTACACAAACGTGTAATTGGGCAAGATGAAGCCATTGAGAGTATTGCAGATGCTGTTAGAAGAAGTAGAGCTGGCTTACAAGATAAAAAACGCCCAATAGGTTCGTTTATATTTTTAGGAACCACCGGCGTTGGTAAAACTGAATTAGCAAAGGCCTTGGCTGAAGTGTTATTTAATAACGAAAACGCCATTACAAGAATAGACATGAGTGAGTTTCAGGAACGCCATGCCGTAAGCCGCTTAATCGGTGCGCCTCCGGGCTATGTTGGTTTTGATGATGGCGGGCAACTTACTGAAGCTGTAAGAAGAAAACCTTATAGTATTGTTTTACTAGATGAAATTGAAAAAGCGCATCCTGATGTATTTAATATTCTTTTACAAGTTTTAGATGATGGTAGATTGACAGATAACAAAGGTAGAGTAGTAAATTTCAAAAACACAATTGTAATAATGACGAGTAATATTGGAGCGCATTTAATTCAAGAAAATTTTGAAGGACTTAATGAAATTAATAAGGACAGTATTCTTGCAAAAACAAAAAATGAAGTATTTGAACTACTAAAAAAATCAATTCGCCCTGAATTTTTAAATAGAATTGACGATGTGATGATGTTTGAACCTTTAAGCAGAGCCCAAGTTACTGAGATTGTAAAATTACAATTTGAAATAATTAAAAAGAGCTTAGCCGAACAAGGTATAGAAATAACCGCAACCGCGGAAGCGTTAGATTGGTTAGCCCAACTGGGTTACGACCCACAATTTGGCGCAAGACCTGTAAAACGCGTATTTCATAAACAAGTGTTGAATGAATTAAGTAAGCAATTACTAGCAGGCACTATAAATAGAGATGCACCACTTATTTTAGATATGTTTGAGAATAAGTTTGTTTTTAGAAATTGATAACATTTTTTTTAAAATTAGCTTGAATTGCCAATCAATTCAAGCTAATTATTATTCTATTATTTAAAGATTAAAAAACATTTTAAGAAAAGTACTTTTTTAAATAGTTAATCGGCTCTTCAACAAACTTAAAACTAATTTCTGCGGCCAGCCAAGTAAAGATAAAATATATAAACCAAGCCGTTTGCTTTTTGTTTACTATTAGTTGTATCTCAGGCGAAATGTAGTCGAAAAAAACTGTTAGTGCAAAAAGATGGTATAAATAAAGCCCATAAGAAATTTTTCCTAAATGGCTAAAGTATTTATTTTCTAAAATAAATTTCCCAATAAATGTAAAACCATTGCCTACAGCTCTTGCTATTACAACAAATGAAAGTAAACAAAAAATAAAATCATCAAACAAAAAATTGGTAGAATTAAAAATTTTGTTCTTATAAATTAAAAAGAAACTTAAAAAGTAAACTACAATTGCTGTTGTAACAATCCAATTTGAATTAGTAACGTAAGTAAAAAGTTTATGCTTTTGTTTTTTTAGCAGCGCTAATAAAGCTCCTATACCAAGAGCATACATGGCATTATGCATCAAATAATTTGTAGCCATCCACCCATCGGGATTTATTTTTCCATAACAAATTTTTGAGATGATTGATAAACCTATTGCTGCAACTATAACCTTAAATAAATACTTGTTTGGAGCAATTAGAATAATTATTGGCCACAATAAATAAAATTGTTCTTCAACAGCCAAGGACCAAAAATGATTAAAATCTTGAATGTATTCATTTGTGTTTGCTTGTAAAATATTAGTTGTATAAGTTACTAAATAAGGAAAAATTTGATGCGTGTTTTTATAATTATTAGTATATAACAAATACAACAAGAGGTAATATGCTGGAAAAATTCTCAACGTACGCCTTACATAAAAATTAAAAATTCCTTTTTTAAAAGTTATTTTTTTCTCAGCAATTTCATCCTTTGTTTTTAAAAGAATTTCTGTAATTAAAAAACCGCTGAGTACAAAAAAGAAAAGAACACCATTGCCCCAATGCAAATTTTTAACTAAGTAGTTAGTTGTATCCCAAGAAATCCAATGACCAATCATTACCGATAAAACGGCGAAAAAACGCAAACTATCTAGTTGGTTATAATATTTCATTTAAACAAAGTTCTAAAATACAAAATGCCCGCTTAATGCAGGCATTTCTTTTAAAGTACTATATATTTTATTTCGCTAAAGCAGCTTTTAAATTAGTATCCAAGGCTGCTAAAAATTCTTCGGTATATAAATAATGTTCGCCATGATTTACTTTGTTACCAAAAGCGCAAACTGCTAAATCCTTGGTCATTTTACCACTCTCAACTGTTTCAACACATACCTTTTCTAAAGTTTGAGCAAAGTGGATTAATTCTTTATTTCCATCCAACTCACCTCTAAATTCCAATCCTCTGGTCCAAGCAAAGATACTTGCTATTGGGTTAGTGCTTGTTGGTTTGCCAGCTTGATGATCGCGGAAATGGCGTGTTACAGTTCCGTGTGCCGCTTCTGATTCCATAATTTTACCATCTGGCGTTACCAATACGGATGTCATTAAACCCAAGCTACCAAAGCCTTGTGCAACAGAATCAGATTGAACATCGCCATCGTAATTTTTACAAGCCCAAACAAAACTTCCATTCCATTTTAAAGCACTTGCAACCATGTCATCAATTAAACGGTGTTCGTAAACGATACCAGCAGCTTCGTATTTAGATTTATAATCTGCAACATAAATTTCTTCAAAAATATCTTTAAAACGACCATCGTATTTTTTAAGAATGGTATTTTTTGTAGATAAGTATAATGGCCATTTTTTATTTAACGCTACCTTAAAGCAAGAATGAGCAAAACCACGAATACTATCCTCTAAGTTGTACATACCCATTGCCACACCTGCACCTTTAAAATTAAACACTTCGTGCTCAATTACTTTACCATCTTCGCCTTCAAATTTCATGGTTAATTTTCCTTTTCCTGGTATTACCATATCCGTTGCACGGTACTGATCTCCAAACGCATGACGACCAACAATAATTGGACTTGTCCAGTTAGTAACTAAACGTGGTACATTTTTACATACGATTGGTTCGCGAAAAACTGTACCATCTAAAATATTACGAATAGTGCCGTTTGGCGACTTCCACATTTGTTTTAAATTAAATTCCTTTACACGGGCTTCATCTGGTGTAATCGTGGCGCATTTAATACCAACTTGGTATTTTTTAATTGCTTCAGCAGCATCAATAGTAACTTGATCGTTGGTTTGGTCGCGGTACTCGATACCTAAATCAAAATATTTAATATCAAGATCTAAATATGGAACAATTAATTTATCTTTAATAAATTTCCAAATAATTCGGGTCATTTCATCCCCGTCTAATTCAACCACAGGGTTTGCAACTTTAATTTTTGTCATGTTAAGGTTTGTAATAATTTTAAGTGATTGCAAATATAAAAAAGTAATGTTAATTGCCAATTTATAATTGCTATTTATGTGTTCACTTTTTCAACAACTTTGATAATTTAAGGTAGCCGATGTTTAAAGTATCTTCGGTGCCTGGCGCGGCAGTATCAATTAGTATTCTAAACTGAGATTTGAATTCGTTTCCTAAAACGTCTTCAATTTCAAACACATCGTCCACATCTACTCCGTATTTATCATCTATGTGGGATTCTGCACCTTTAAAACCAACGTGTTTGTAAAATGCACTTTGCTTAGCCTGCTTAATAGCGGCACTTTTGTTAGGCGCCACACATAACAATTTGTAATGATATTCTTCAAACTCCTTATCTTTATAACCTCCTAAATTTAGAAAGAAGAGTTTTAAATCATTGCTTGGTTGTTTTGCATTTCTTTTTCCAATACTAATTGAGTAATTATCAACTTTGGTTATCGTACGCCAGCAATCAATGTGCATTATTTTATTTGCTTCTGGCCAAAAATTGTAAAAGTCTGGAACTAGGTCGCTTAATTGGTTTGCAATTCCAAAAAAAACGTCGTGTTGTTCTGTTAATCTGCCTTTTGGCGTACAGCCTAGTAAAACTAAAAAAAGTTGTGGCATAATTATTTTGCTAGTTGTGTTAATGCGTTTACCAAAGCATCTAATTCCTGCGTAGTTGTATAAACATTTGGAGTAATCCTTACACCTTTAACTGTGGGTGTATCAATTGCAACTGTATAAATTTTATAATTTTCCATTAACAACGAAGCTAATTTAGCAGGTGTAATATTTTTAACACCTACATTGCCTATGCTACAAGCACGTTGGTTTTGCAAAGGAGAATTAAAAATAATGTTTGGTAAACCTTTTACTTTCTCTACCCAATAATTTCGTAAAAATAGTAAACGTTGCTGTTTTTTGTCGGCACCAATTTTATTGTAATAATCTATGGCAGCATTTATTGCCAAATCTGTATGAACTGGAATTGTGCCTGTGTGGTTTAAACTTAAAATATTGTTTTTGTTTTTATCCGCACTTTCAGCAAACAAAGGCCAAAACGCACCTATATTTTCTTTTTTCACATACAAAAAACCAGCACCTAATGGTGCACTAAGCCATTTGTGCAGACTGCAACCATAAAAATCACACTCTAAGTCGTTTAATTTAAACTGTATGTGTGCAAAGGCATGTGCGCCATCAACCAAGGTTTTTATTCCTTTTTGTTTAGCTAAAGAGCAAATCTTTTTTATTGGGAGTGCATGACCCGTAATATTGATAATATGGCTTACAAGCAATAATTTAGTTTTACTTGAAAATGCCTTTTCATAAATACTTAAAATTTCTTCATCTGTTGCAGGATTATTTGGTATTGAAACAATTTTTGAAACAACGCCATAACGCTTTACAACCTGCTCTATCATATCTTTCATGGCGCCGTAATCTTGTTCGGCGTAAATTACTTCATCGCCAGCTTGCCAATTAAAACCACTAATAACCATGTTTAGCGATTCGGTGGTGTTTCGAGTAATAATTAATTCTTCTGCGCTACATCCTGCAATTTCCGCCAATCTGTTACTTACCTTTTGTTTGTTTTCAAATTGCACTGTGCGCATATAATAAGCCCCATCCTTATTAATTTCAGATATATGTTTTTGAAACGCCTTTAAAATAGGTTGAGGTTGTATGCAATAATAACCGTTCTCTAAATTTATAAATTTTGGATTAAGCTCATAATCCTTTCTAATTATTTCCCAAAAATCTGTTTCGTTTTCTGTAGAATTATTTTCTAAATCCTCAAAACGTCCATTCGCTTTAATTGGATTAAACAGCATCCCAAGCCCAAGTGCGGCGGTACTTTTCAAAAATTCTCGTTTTTCCATGGATTATTTTTTTAAGGATTTTTTAAACCTTTTCCACTAACAATTGCATGTCAGTAATAAGTTTTAACACAAACTCTAATTGTTCTTCTCTACTTAAATCGGTATTATCAATCACAATAGCATCTTTAGCCTTAATCAACGGATTTTCTTTTCTGTGTGTATCATCATAATCGCGTTGCATTAAATTTATCTTTACTTCCTCATGTGTAAAATATTGCCCTTTGCTACTTAGCTCATCTAGCCTGCGCTGTGCACGTACGTCATAGTCCGCAGTCATAAATAATTTTAATTCAGCATCCGGAAAAACATTGGTACCAATATCTCTTCCATCCAACACTACTTCTTTATTTTTACCCATTTTACGCTGCAAAGCAACCATTTTTTCGCGCACTTCTTTAATAGAACTTACTTTGCTCACATTCTCGTTAACCAACATCGTTCTAATTTCTTTTTCAATATTTTCTCCGTTTAAAAGTGTTTCAGAACTTTTTGTATTAGCATTAAAATGAAAAGCTACATCTATTCTATTAAGCTGGGCAACGAGTTCTACCTCGTTAATTTTATGTTTAGCATTTATTAAATTATTTCTTAGTGCGTAAACGGTTACCGCCCTGTACATGGCGCCAGTATCAATGTAATTGTAATTAATTTTTTGTGCTATTGCTTTAGCCAAGGTACTTTTACCGCAACTGCTGTAGCCATCTATTGCAATTGTAATTTTTTGCATTAGGGTAAAAATAACATTCTACTCAATAAAAAACAAAGAAAAAGCTATTTTTTAGTTTAATTTTTTGCTAGTGTAATTTATAAGCCTATTTTTGTAACTCTATAAAAAACACAATGGCAACTTTTGATTTGATTATGCCTAAAATGGGCGAAAGTGTAGCAGAAGCTACAATTATAAAATGGACAAAAAACGAAGGCGATTTTATAAAATTGGATGAAACCGTTTTAGAAATAGCAACAGATAAGGTGGATAGCGAGATTCCTTCGCCATTTGAAGGCACTTTGGTTAAAAAATTATTTAAAGAAGGAGATGTAGTGCAGGTAGGTGCTGTAATTGCTAGCATTAGTAGCGATGCCGCAGGTGCAAAAACAGAAGCACCTAAGACAGAAACTCCTGCCACAAGCACACAAACTACTACTGTTGTAGCAAGTAATACCTCTACTCCAGCTCATAATGTAGACTTTAGTAGTTCTTCAAAATTTTATTCACCTTTGGTTAAAAGTATTGCTAAAGAAGAAGGAATAACTATGGCTGAGTTAGATGCCATAAGAGGTACTGGGCAAGATGGAAGAGTTACTAAAGCAGATATTTTAGCATACATTCCTAACAAAGGAAAACAAGGAACGACTGCGCCTGCAACTCAAGAAAAATCAGTTACAAGTTCGGAAACTAAAACAATAAGTACGGTAAGTGTTGGCGATAATGCAGTTATTGTAAATCGCCCGGCTGTTTCGGTAAATGCAGGAGACGAAATTGTTGATATGGACAGAATGCGCAAACTTATTGCCGACCACATGGTAATGAGTAAGCACGTTAGTCCGCACGTAACCTCCTTTGTAGAGGCAGATGTTACGAATTTAGTATTGTGGAGAGATAAAGCTAAAAAAGAATTTGAAAAACGTGAAGGAGAAAAATTAACCTTTACTCCTTTATTTATTGAGGCTGTTGCTAAAGCTATAAAAGATTTTCCGCTCATTAATGTAAGCGTAGACCAAACTGGAACAAAAATTATTAAACGAAAAAACATTAATATTGGTATGGCTGCTGCTTTACCAAGCGGTAATTTAATTGTACCTGTTATTAAAAATGCCGATGAGAAAAATTTATTAGGCATTACAAAAGCTGTAAATGATTTAGCGGCACGCGCAAGAGCTAACAAATTAGCACCAGATGAAATTGCAGGTGGTACATTTACTTTAACGAATGTAGGTAACTTTGGAAATGTAATGGGCACACCAATTATTAATCAACCACAAGTAGCAATTATGGCGGTAGGTACTATAAAGAAGAAACCAGCTGTAATTGAAACCCCACAAGGCGATATGATTGGGATAAGACATTTTATGTTTTTGAGTCTAAGTTACGATCACCGTGTGGTAGATGGAAGCTTAGGAGGAAGTTTTTTACGCAAGGTTGCAGATTACTTAGAGCAATTTGATACTTCAAGAACTGTATAAGGGTATTTTTCAGAAATGATACATTCTGAAATACTATGAGTGATATGAAAGAATTAATGATAAGCATTAAATATTAAACATGAAAAAATCGTTTGTAATTTTAGCAGTTATTGTATTAGCAATTTTAAGTTGTAAAAAAGACAGAACTTGTAGCTGTGCCGAAACAAAAACAGGTACATCAAAAACAATAGGAAAAGCGGAAATTAATTTAGGATTTCCAATACCGTTAGCAGATACAACTTTTTCAAATCCTTTAAATGAATATAGAACTTACGATAGGGTTTATAAAGATACCAGAAAAGGTGCGGCTAAGAACAATTGTTTGAGTTATTCTGAGCCATTTAAAGAAACAGTAATTACTTCTGTTCCAGCATCCTCATTTCAATTATCCGTTGTGGTTGAAAAAGAAGGTACTGCGGTTTATGACTGCAAATTGAAATAGTTTAGTTTACTTTATATCTAAAAATTGTTTATGAATTACGCGTGTAGTTAATTATGGAGACCAAGAAAATAGAGTTTGAGAAACTTAGATATGCTTACATAACTATCAAACATTTCTTAGAAACCGAGACTTATGAGAAAATAAATTCATTAAATGACAAAATTGAAAAAGACCTAGCACTTAGCGGAGATGACAATTTAGAACTTCTTGAAAAATTTGTAAAAAAGTTTGAACTAGACCACAAAGGCTTTAATTACAGCAAATATTTTCTTTCAGAAGGTGAGTTGTTTGATCCGGGAGCCGTAATTGTAAATCTTCTGGCAGTATCTGTTTGGCTACCATTAAAAACTATTGAATTACTTACCCTGAATAAGATTAATTTGGATAAACCAAAACTTCCTATTAGACCTGACAGGCACGTATTAGACTTAACTTTTAAGGACTTGATTACGTGGTATCTCGAAAAAGAATTTAAAACAAGTGCTGAAATAAAATACGAAATAGTAAAATGAAAATACTTAAATTTATCTTTCTAACCTTAACGGCATCAATAATAATATCCTGCAGTGGTTCTGATTTTTATAGAGGTTCTTGGAATGCTTTAAATGCAAAGGGCGAAAAGTACACTATAATATTTGATGAGAAAAAATTTGCAGTGAAAGATAGTGCCGGTGCAACTAAAGATTATACTTACTCACAAAATTCTGTAGCAATCAAAAATTCAACTAAAACGTATGGCATAAGATTAGGTGATGGCAGAAATTTTGAAATACACTTCCCAACCGCCAATAACGATGGCGTAGGGCTAATTAAAGATGAGAATGGAATGCCATTATTCACCATTAGTAGAAATAACTTTGTGAGCTATGAGGATATTTATAAGTTGGAATAGTCTCAATGACGTTGCTCAAACCTTTTCTAATTGTTAATTCTCAAAATCTTTTAGTTTTAGTTTTACTTTACTGAAATTGTTTATCTTTGAAGAGACATGCGTTTATATTGGCTAATATATATTTTTGTTTTCGGAGTTCTATTTTGGAATTGCAAAAAAGATAAAAAGCAGGAGCCAATTCCGCCAACACCAGAGAGTCCGTTAATAAAATCTGATACCGTAAATTATGTTAATTTGGACATAAGATATATCCATTCATTTGATTATTCTAAAGCATCAAATTCGAGCAAGTTGGTTAGTAATTACAACGCCATTTTTATGAGTCCAATTGCAACTCACAGGGATAGTTCATTTGCAAAAGCAAATCTCTTAAACGGTGGCGATTTTTATATCAATAAAAATAACATACCATTTAATGTAAGTGTAAATAGTTATTTTCAATCATTTGCTACAAATACTGTTATTCCTTTAAGTGAAATAGGCTTTGTTCCAAGTATCAACACATTGTTTAAAAAATTTGAACATTTTCCAACTAGTTTTATACTCCCTAATTATAGCAATCAGTCTGCTATTACTTATACAATTTCAAAAAGTGCTGGTTACATAATAAATTTAACTGGATACGTAAATTGTAATCGGATTCTGGCATATTTATCCAACCCTTCAAATCCGCAACAAATCGCGATTAGAAAGGTGGTTTCTTCGATTGGCGATAATGTTATTATAAATTTCTCTTCGAACGAGTTTGTTAATTTTCCGATAGGTAGCTCATTAAACTTAGAACTTTATTTTTATAATGATGAGACCTATAGACTTGATGGAAGAAATGTCAGAATCTCAATTGGACGGGTGGATAAATTCTCATCCATAATTTTGAATCCATAAGAGTTAAATTGTAAACAACTCAAAAACTTATTTCTTACAATAAACATCCGATTTTTCAACTGGTAATTTATTTTCTAAATCAACATTATTTAAACTTTTTCTTCTTCCCCATAAAAATATTTTCTCAAAAAAAGACATTGCTTTTTTATCTTTTATGGCATTTAAAAAAAACACTTCATGTTCTTTTTCTTTTATTCCCATTTCGTATAAAACAACATCATGTTTGGTAATACCCAAGGCATTAAAATACTGTTTCATTCTAAAGTACTCACAAACGTTTCCACTCTCTAAGTTACCAGCAAAATAATACGGCATAAACCAACCAAGCACATAACACGATGCGGAGATAATTTTTCCAATTACATGATATTTAAATTCGTACCATTTTGAAATTGGAATGTTGTAGTGTTGCATTATTTTTAGCACATCAGCCCTATGGTTCCACTCATCAAGTTCTATTTGTTTTATTTTTAATTTCTCAGTTTTATCCTTTACAGAACCCGCATGACCAATGTAGGCAAAGGCTGCAGCTTTTTCGGCAGAATAAGCTTGTTGAAGTAAGGTGATGAGCTCTTTATTTAATTGTATCATTTAAGAATCTAAAATTAACCAAAAGTAGTGAATTGCCTATCACTTTTCGCTGTAATTTAAAAACGTAAGTGAACTATTCTATTTACCCTTGGATGACGCCCTTCTTAATCTTGTTTGGCTAACCGGTGGACTATATTTCACAATTGGTAAATCTAATTTTGCGCTAAGTTTTTCAATCAAAGCCTCAGTTTCTTGAGGTGTTACTGTATATTTTATAAATAGTTTTTTGTTTTGACCTTCGTTTATTAAAAAAACTTTTGTCTGTGTAACAGCATTTAAGTCAACAGATGCTCTCGAGCGAGTACTTATAGTTTTTCTTAGAGTTACGCCATGATAAGATAAAGAATTGTAATCGGTGTAGGATTTCCATTTACCAAATTTAACAAATAACAAGGTGTAATATTCTCGGTATTCTTTATTTTGCAAATTAAATTCTATTCCAGTACTACTTATTGCAATAAGTAACATGATTACTCCAAATATGCCAATAATCCACAAGCCTCCAAATAATTGGGTTGAAAAGGCAAAGCCAATTATTCCGAAAAGAATCGACGTGCCAATAGAGACGAAAGTACCTCTATAAATTTGTAAAGTATTCAATTATTTATAATTTATGTAAATGTTTTGCGGGAAGATTCAGCTTTTTTCTATTTTATACACTACGCCCTCTTGACCATTAAAGTCAAAAGAATTATTAAATACTAGGCCAATTTTTTCTAAAACTTTTATCGAGCCAATATTTTTTTTCATTGCGCGACCAACAATTTCCTTCATACCAAACTTATAAAACCCTAAGTCTATAAATGCTTTTGCAGTTTCTGTAGCATAACCCAAATTCCAATATTTTTTAAAAAACCTAAATCCAATCTCAAATTCATTAAGTTCTTGGGTGAATTTTAGCCCACACCAACCTAAAAATTCATTGTCAATTTTATTTATCACAGCCCAACGCCCAAAACCATATTTTTTATAATGGTTGTAGTTTTCCAAAAACTCTCTTGCTTTTTCAATACTTTCAAACGAACCGTAGCCAGTATATTTAATTACCTCCGGATCTAAATTGAGTAAATACGCGTTTTCAGAATCATCAACCGTTATTTCTCTTAGAAAAGTTCTTCTTGTTTCAAGAATTATTGTCATTATTTATTCTCTGCAAAGCTGAAGGCTAAAAAAGTATTTTTCTTAAATCACGTTTCATAAAAAATTAAATTTAACTTTTAAAATTAATTCCCTTTCTCCAAAAACTCATTCAACTCTTCGGTAGTTGTGCTAAACGAAAATACAGAACTTACTTGGTAGTAGTTTGCTTTGTCTATACAGCTGTTATATGCATATTTTGCAAAGGCTAGCTTGTCATCATCCATACTGAACAACTTACAAAGTTCTTGTATTTGCTCAACGCTTAAACATGCATTTTTAGTAGCAACTTTTGCGGTACTCATTTTAGTATCGCTAAATGGTTTATCAGCAATTGTTTTTTTCATTTTATCAAAAGCAACACTGTTCATTGCAACCGAACAGCCGCCACCGTTAGCAACTGGATTAGCTGTGGCAGGTGGATTTTGAACTGGCATTGTAGTGTTTTGATTAGTGTATTTTGGGTTACCGCTATTAGTGCTCGTTCGGGTGTAACTGCTTGTGGAGCTTATTACCGTTGTACTTGTTGTAGTTTGCATACCAGGATCATTAATGTTTACACCTACTCCCATGCCACCAAAGTTTATATTTATACCACCATTACCATTGTTTTGCGTTTGCGTGGTGGTGGTGCTTGTGGTAAATGTTCCGTTACTAGGCATAGATTCGTTTGGTGGAGCAATGTTAATATTTCCATTATCGTTTGTGTTTAAAGGATTTTCAGAGGTATGGTAAGGAATTGAAGTGATGTTGTTAGAAGTTGCATTTGCTAATTCTGTTTTTCCAAAATAGCGAATCTTTAATTCTTTTTTCATATTACGTTTGATATTTATACTGTGTTCAAAGCCTTTTTCAGGATACATATTTTGTTTTAAAGTTGGTAAGGCTTTGTTTTCGAACATAATTCGCAGGTTACAAATTTCAGAATTCAAATCGGTAACTTTAATATTAGTTTCGGGTTTATCATTCTGCCTAATGCCATTTACGTAGGCGTAAAAAGGGTCACCATCTTCGGCAAAAATTACTACGTTGTAGGTGTTTTGTGCTTTAGCTGCAAATTGCGCAACTATCACTAATAGAATAAAAGTAAATTTTTTCATACGTTTTGATTTTAATTGTTTGTAAAACTAAACAAATAATCATGCTAAAAATTGAATTTGAATGTTGATTTAACTTTTTATTTGTAAAAAATTGTTACAAAGTTGATTTTAAATAAACTATTTGCTTCTAAACTTATTGAGCACAATCCTATAAATTAACCCTGGCTATCTTCCTGAAACCACAACAAGTTTTCCATTTTGAATTTTATCTTCTGAGATAATTCTGTAAAAATAGGTCCCAGCACTTAAATTATAAGTTTCTAAAGAAATTTTTGAGTCAAATTTCGTTGAAATAATGTCTATCAATTTTCCGTCTACACCGTATAAATAAATTTTTATATCCTTGTTACTGTTTCCTTTAACAGTAATGTTTCCTTTGCTAATCACAGGATTTGGGAAAAGGGAAATTAAATTTTCAGTGTTTTGTTTATTCGATTCATTAACAATTATTCCTCCGGTAAAATTGATATTATCAACAAAAAGCGATTGGCCATAAGCATTTATATTTCTTAACTTCACAAAAACGTTTGAATTTCCTAAATAAGAAGCTAAACTTACAGAATCTTTTCGCCACTGAGAAGAGGTTGGCACAAATTGATTTTGAGTTGAAGGGGCAGTGCTGAGCGTAGCTCCTCCTTTTGAATAAACTTGTGTGTAATTTAAACCACAATCGGTAGAAACAAGAACTTGTAATGTATCCGCGTAATTAGGTGCATATAAAGCATAAGCAACATCAAAGGTTAAAAACGAATTTGCTGGACTAACAGCCGACAAATTTACTGGCATAATTATATCAGCGTACTTGGCAGTTTGGGCTATATTAAAATTATCAACCCACATACATTTAGAACTTTGACCAAAAGCTCCTAAGGTATTATTTTGCGACCAGGCAAAACTTCCGTTTCCGTCTAAAGACCATCCTGGTTGCAAAAAGTTTGTTTCAAAATTTTGACTGATACTTCCTGCATTTGGTGAACTAACTATTGAAATAACTAATGTATCGCTGGCCGATACTTGATTTGCATCAGTAACAGTTAGTGTTACCGTATGATTACCAACCGAATTAAAAGTTACTGTTGGGTTAGGAATAGAGGATGTAGCAATAGATGCGTTTTGAAAGGTCCAAGCCCATGTAGCGCCTGAATGGTTTAGCATGGAATAATCATCGAAATAAAAAACATTGCAATTCAAATTTGAACTTAATTTATCTACCGTAATTTTGGCTACTGGCCTAGTAGGGGTTTCGTACAAGGCACTTTCCCAAATACCTTTACCGTAGCTTGCTAATCTTATTTTCCCGTCTCTGTAAAAAGGGCGTATACCTGTTGCAGAAATACTTGCAGGTAAATTTGTATTATCTGCAACCCAATTTGGCATATTAAAATTTCTATAAAAACAACTTAAGTTTGTGGCAATGTAAACGCCACCGTTTGTTCCACCAATAGTTTGCATAGCTTGTATTGTTTGAGCATTTAATAAACTAGTAGTTTGATTAATCCAGTTTGTACCTCCATTAGTGGATTTATAAATTTTATTCCCGTTACCTCCTTGTGGATAAGCTATCCAAAGCGCCTGATCGTTTTCAGGATCAATACTCAACAATACAACGTTACTTCCGCCATTAGGAAGCGAAATGGTGCTGGTTGTTAACCAATCGTTCGTTGTTCTTACCAAATAGGCACTGCCTGATGTTGGTCTTACCACAATATAGGCCTTATTTGTGTTTGTTCGCGAAATCTCAATCCCTAAAACCTTTGTGTTGGCACTAGCTGTATACACCATCGAAAAATTATTTCCACCATCAGTGCTTTTATACAATTTATTTTGATCGCCTAGGTATAGATGGTTGTAGCAACTTGGGTTAAACTCAATTTCTGATGACTCGCCAAACCAAGCATCTTCATTAATTGTCATTTGAAAGGGTGCACTGGCAACTGAACCACTAATAGTTGAAGGAATAATTCTACTTCCTACATTGGTTGAGTATACACGGGCCTGGGCCGCTTGGTTACCCGGATTTACATATCCGGAAGCGGGCTCACCACCACCCAAATCTAAAAATTCTCCTGCCGGAAAACCTTCAGCGTAAACATCCACACCGTTATGAAAAGTTCCGCCAATTAAAATATCTCTGTTCCAACCAGAACCAAATCCCCAAAAATCAGTTCCATTTACGCCATCCATTTTAAATTGAGGTTGGGTATTAAATAAATCTGAAGATTTATAAATTCCACCATCGGTTGTTGCCCAATAAGTATTTCCAAAAGCTCTAAAGTCTTGCATATCTACGTGCATAGGATTATAATTACCACAAGAATAATTATAAATACATTGAAAGGATTGCCCACCATTGCTAGAACGCCACATACCTATACCACCTACTAACAACTCATTAGCATTGGTGTTTGAAGCCATAATTGCACAGTTGTAAAAACCTTGATTAAAGCCCCCGCTTACTGGGTTTGAAGAAATTAAATTAGGATGTGTTGTGGCATTATATGGAGCTCCATCGTAACCCATAGTATTTGCCCACGTTAAACCACCGTCATTACTTGCATACACACCAATAAACCCGTTATCACCTGGTTTAGAATCTCCAATCAAAAAAGCGTAAATTCTATTCGTGTTTGCATTACTTACTGCTATCCTTGCCCCTTCTACAGTTCTGGCAGGGTTTGTAGATGTATACCAACCATTGGTTTGAACAGTCCATGTTAATCCTGCATCCGCCGAAATAAGAAATTGATGTGTATTGGTGGCTGTATTTGTTCTTATGGTATAGTTTGTATTAGGACTTCCAGGCTTGGCTTTAATATCAAAACATGCATTTGAGAGTACTTGATTCCAGGTTGAGCCACCATCCGCTGTTCGGTAAATGCCCTCTTTACCAGCAACCATAACAATTTGTGGATCAGTTGTGTTAATAAATAATTCCGCTGGGTTTTCCATATAGCCAGATAAAGGGATGTTGCTGTTGAAAATTGAAGCCCATGTATTACCACCATTTATTGTTTTGTAAATAATACTACCAGCACCAACGTAAACAATGTTAGGATCGGTAGGGTGAACTGCCAAAGCATTAATACCTATATTGGCTGTTATAGCCTGTGGTGTTTCTGGAGTAACTAAAGTCATTGACACATTAAACCAATTATCTCCACCGTCAATACTTTTATAAACCTCACCAGGCTCTGTACCGCAATACATAACGTTAGGCGAACCATTACACCTACCAATTGTGTATACGTTTGCTTGTGCTCCGCTCTGTAAAACACCTCCAGGCTCATAATTTTTAAACGGGCCTAGTGGCGTCCAATTGCCAATCTGCTTGGCCTTAGAGGAAGTTTGCAAACTTTTAATCTGATTTGCAAAATTTGGCAACTCTTGTAATTTGTTTTTGTCGATAAAGCCATCATTATTCAAGTATGGATTAATAGCTCTTCTCCAGCGCTTATAATACTGTGTATACTGCGATTTTTTGTAAGGCGTTTCGCGAAAATAGGATTGATACTTTTTATCAACCTCATACACATTTGGATTTTCTGAATACATTAACTTTGCCCATTCTGGTGCATTTTTATATAAATCGCTGTATTTATTTATTTCTGAAAATTGCCCGTAACTAAATGCAACGAGACTTAAACAAAATAGGAGTAGTAATTTTTTCATTCTTCTATTATTCAATTTTAATTAGTGCTAATTAGATTTATAAAGATAGTTTCTTTTCGATTTCAAAGCAAGAAGTGCTATCGTTAACAGAAATATTTTAGGAAAAAAATTATACAAGCACCAAAATTTTATACCAAGATGAAGTATATTTTAACCGCATTTAGAAAGTAGAAGTCGAGTTATAGACGAACTATCTGTCATATTGCGGGTTATCCTGATTTAGCAACTCTTAGGATTTCTTACCAAGGATTTTTCTGGGAATTCTTACAGTTGCTTAATCATAGACAGTTCTTTTTCGGAACCGTTTGTTAAGGGTTTAGGGATTAAAACAAAAAACGCCTATCTTTTTTAGAGATAAGCGCTCTTAAATCAAAAAAAATGATTAATAATATACTGGTCTTCTAACCTCGCTAATGTGTTTGCTAAAGCGTATTACTTGACGTGTGTAACCATACTCATTATCATACCAAACATAAAGTACTATGCTTTTTTTATCGGGCGAAATAATTGTTGCTTGACTATCAAACACGCTTGGGCAAGGGTTTCCAATAACATCGGTACTTACTAACTCATTGCTAAATGCGTATTGAATTTGTTCTACCAAACTTCCTTCTAAAGCATACTTACGAATTATTTCATTTACTTCATCGCGTGTAACTTCTTTATTAATATTTAAATTTAATATTGCTAAGCTTACATTTGGGGTTGGTACACGTACCGAGTTTGCTGTAAATTTTCCGGCCAAATGTGGTAATACTTTTTTCAAAGCGCTTTCGGCACCAGTTTCGGTAATAACCATATTTAAAGCAGCGCTGCGTCCGCGGCGGTATTTTTTATGATAGTTATCTAATAAATTCTGATCGTTTGTATACGAGTGAACCGTTTCAATATGTCCTTTTTGTATGCCTAATTCTTTATCTATTACATATAAAATTGGCATAATAGCGTTAGTGGTACAACTTGCCGCCGAAAATATTTTTTGTGTTTTTAAATCAATCGTTTGATGATTTACCCCATGCACTACATTAGGAACATCGCCTTTAGCGGGTGCAGTTAATAACACTTTATCAATTCCTTTTGCATTTAAATGGCGACTTAATTCTTTGTCATCTCTAAAAACACCAGTGTTATCAATTAACAAGGCATTATCAATTCCGTAAGCACTATAATCCACATCCTCAGGATTTTTAGAATCAATCATGTGAACCTTGTGCCCATTGATGATTAAGGCTTTGTTTTCTAAGTCTTCAATTACAGTTCCTGGAAAAGGGCCATGAACAGAGTCTGTGCGTAATAAATCTGCCCGTTTTACAATCTCTTCATCGCTGTTACCTCTCGTTACAATTGCACGCAAGCGTAATTGTTCTCCTTTACCTGCAAGTGTAATTAACTCACGAGCGGCCAAACGACCAATTCTACCAAAACCAAATAGCACAACATCTTTAGGTGTTACCGTGGTATTGGAGTTAATTAAATCTTTTAATTTGTTTGCAATAAAATCAGCACTTGACTTAAAGTTATTTTTTTCTTGGTGCCATTCGTAAGCTAATTTTCCAATATCTATGCGGCTTGCACCAACATTAGAATTTAAAATGTCGTTAGCTAACATTACGGTATCATATACTGTTATTGGTTTTTTTACAATATTTTTAGCATACAAGTGTAAGTTCATAATTTCGCTGGCACTTCTATCAAACAATTGATTTCTAAATAAAATAAGTTCAATAGATTTCTCGAACCAAAGTTTACCAACTGCACTAATCAAATCAATGGCGGCTTTTTCGTGTTGAATCCAATCGTTTAATTGGGTTTTGTAATCGGCGTTTACTTTCTCTAATGATTCCATGTTTTAAAATTTGCCCAAAAGTAATAAATTTGACTTTGTTTGAGCTGAAAATGTTAATAAACTAACAAAACTTTCTTAACACGTTTTATAAATATTCAAGTTTTTTAAAACCATAATTTTTTAATTTTACCTTCTTATGATTCAAAGAAAACAAACTTTATTTTTAGCTGGTGGCGCTTTGCTTTCTCTACTATTATTATTCGTTCCAAACCATGTTGTTACTTTACAAAAAATGAATTACAGTTTATGTTTAATGCCTCCAACAACTCCAGATTTTATTGGTACTTTAGGGTTTAATACCGCAGTAGCAATTAATTTTTTAATGATGGTGCTAAGTTTTTTAGCCATTTTTTTATATAAGAAACGTGAGTTACAGGTTAAGTTAAGCTATGGCATTTGTTTACTTGGTCTGGTTTTGGCAGCTATGTGCCAATTTTGTCCCTTTGTGGTTATAGATGAACAAGTATCAGGAGTTAAAAATACTTTTGTAGGACTATTTATTGGATTGAGTATAGCGCTTTTTGGCTTTATGGCTCAATTTTTTATTAAAAAAGACATTGAATTGTTAAAAAGTGCCGATAGAATTAGATAATTTGTTGGATTTAACTTTCTAGTAACCAATCTTTTTCTATTTTTATGGCTTTCTATTGAAGAAAGTTATTAACATACTCTATTTAATTACTGTAATTGGAATTACTCACCATAATTCTTATGCAACTAATTTTGTTAATAATGACAGCATTAGAGGCTATAAACTCATTACAAAATTAAGATTGGTAAAGTTGATAGATTCTGTTTTGGAATTAGAAGAGGTTACCTGTAAAGAATTAGATGAATTGAATTATTACGCAAGTGTATTGGCTTCTTCTAAAACGGATTCGGTAAAAATTTTCGATAATTTAAGCGAATTAAGCATTTATTCAAAAGCAGATGAAACCGTTTTGTTTCCTACCGTTGCATTGGATAGTTTGCCATCGAGCTTTGAGTTAATATTAGAAAATAATTATTTGAGTTTTTATAATTCTCCGTGCAAAGGAATTGTAACAAGTAATTTTGGTTGGCGTGATGGTCGCATGCACAAAGGAATTGATATTGATTTAAAAAGAGGGGATCCTGTAACCGCAGCGTTTGATGGCAAAGTGCGTGTTGCAAGGCGGCAAGGTGGTTTTGGAAATGTAGTTATTTTGGTGCATCCAAATGGATTAGAAACTGTTTATGCACATTTACATAAACTAAAAGTAAAACCTGGCGATGCTGTTTTAAGCGGACAAACTATAGGTTTGGGCGGAAACACAGGGCATAGCAGAGGGAATCATTTACACTTTGAAATGCGTTACAAAGGGCATCCAATAAACCCAGGGGCGGTGTTATCGTTTACTGAGCATAAGGTATTTTATAGTACCATAACATTAAAGGTGAGAAAAACTGGTTTATGCGCCTTCCCAAGCAATTCGAGTGTGCATGAGGTTGCGCGCGGTGATAGCTGGCATTTAATTGCAAATAAGTATGGCTTAAGCACTAAGGAATTAATGGCACTTAACGGAATTGGCAAACGTTATTATTTAAAGGTTGGGCAGTTAATCAGGGTTAACTAGTGGTTTTGAGAGGAGCACTTATTGCTAAGAAGCATTTTAAATCGCATATTCAAAGTTGAAAAGGTTAATTAAATTATAGAGAACGGTTGGATTTCATTAGCCATTTAGGTAACAACCTCTCGAATCTAAATTGAAGGAATTTCAATATAAGAGCACTGCCTCAAGAATTTATTCCTCTTATTTTTTTATGACCTGTAATTCACCAAGAAAGAAAAACGTTTATAATCCAAAGCTGAAGTATTATTTCACTTTCTCTAATTTCAGTAATATTAAAACTGCGGAATTGCTTTGATTCGCTAACTTAAATTTTTAATTTCGTAAACTATGTTTCATAAAAAGATAAAAATCAAAACAGCGTCGTTTCAGCATTTATTAATTTATTTTTCTTTTATTTTTCTGTGCGGTAGTATTAAATCGCAATCTGTTGCAGATAGTTTGATAGCTGTTGTTAACTCAAAAAACATTACTGATACAATAAAAATTAAGCTATATGGGGATATTGTTTGGGAATCAATGTCGAATAACATTGAGCAATCTGTTGAGTACGCCAAGAAAGCGCTAATCCTTTCAAAAAAATTAAATAGAAAATCAGATATCGCTCAGGCAGAGAGCGACCTTGGAAACGTGTATAACCGACAAAGCTTTTTTGACTCAGCCTTAGTGCATTATAAAAATTCGTTGGTGCTAAGAAAGGAGTTAAACCAAGCCAAAAAAGTGGCAGGAGTTTATGCCAACATTTCAACTATTTACCTGCGCCAAAGTAAATTTTCAGAGGCTCTTGAGTTAAATTTTGATGCATTAAAACTTTTTGAAAAAATAAATGATGAAGTCAATCAAGCATCCACACTTGGCAATATTGGAATTATTTATGAAGAATTGGACCAGTTACAACTAGCAGAAGAATTTGCATTAAAGGCTTTGAACCTATCAAAAAAAACTAAATCGTCGTTACTCGAAGGAAGTGTGCTTGTTCTGCTAGGTGGATTAAAATATGACCAAGCCGTTAAATACGATTCTATAGTTGTTCATACTTTAAAACTAGATACAGCACTAAACTATTTACTGGATGCTGAAAAAATATTTGAAGCATTTAACTCGGATTATAAATTAAGCTCAGTGCACAATAATATTGGTAGAATTTATGCCATTCAAAAAAAATACCCTAAGGCACTTGTTTATTATTCAAAAGCTTTAAAAGAACGAGAAAAAGTGAATGATTTATTTGGTGTAGGGCTTTGTTATTTGAACATTGGGAACATTTTAAGAAATCAAAACAAATTAGAAGAAAGTATTCTTTACCACAAAAAGAGCGTTGCAATTTTTATAGAACTTAAAAGCTATATTAACATTAAACAAGTTTATGGTAATTTGGCCATAATTTATGAGAGCAAAAAAGAGTATGCTACTGCTTTAAAATACATACAGCTTTATAGTGCTTACAAAGATTCGATTTACAACGAAACAAACGCCAAAAAAATGGCAGAAATGCAAACACTTTATGAAACTGAAAAGAAAGAAAACGAAAACCAACGATTGGTGCAAGAAAATAAAATTAGTAAACTTGAAATAAATAACTCCAACCAAAAAATTGAAAAAAGAAATCAATTAATTATCCTTTTAATTGTTAGTTTATTATTTGTTATCAGTATTGTGCTTTGGCAAGTTAATAGAGTGCGGTTAAGAAAACAACAAGCCGAAATAGAAACTAATAAGCGCATACAAATTGAAAAAGAAAAAATATCTAGAGACTTGCACGATAGTGTTGGTGGGCAACTCTCTTTTGTTTTGTATTCGTTAGAAGACGATGAGTTGATTAAAAACAAAAGTTCGTTAAACAACATTGCTAACTCAGTACGAAACGTTATAGCCGATTTACGGCAAACCATTTGGGCCATGAGCGATGACAAATTGAGTTTACAAAGCATGAGCGATAAACTTAAAGTTTATACCCGAAATTTATTTAGTAACAAAAAAGTAAAAATTACGTTTGAAGAAGATATTCCCGAAACTTACTTTAGAAGTTCATTAGTAATCTTAAATCTTTTCAGAGCTTGTCAAGAAATTATTAATAATGCTTACAAGCATTCGCAATGCGACAGTATAACTTTAAAAATTAGTTATGCTACTCAAATTGAAATAGAGATTTTAGATAATGGCGTTGGTTTAAATTCTTCTAACTCAAATACAAGTGGCTATGGCTTAGGTAATATTAAACACCGTATTAACGAAATAAATGGAAACCTTATCATTAAAAGTGAGACTGGAGAAACCTGTTTTAAAATTACGGTTTAGAAATCACTAGTAATCAAAATTTCTAAAGGCAATAACTTCTTTATTCAATCTAACCATCACTTCATCAACACCACATGGCCTAACTTGGTTTTTACTTTGGATGAGTTTTTGGTGTAAGTAATTTTATAATTATACACATCTGGCTTAATAGTTTCATCGCTATTGGCGTTTGTTTTGCCACTCCACCCTACTGTTATATCATTTGTTTTAAACACAAGTATTCCCCAACGGTCGTATACAAGCAATTCGTAAGTCCTTAGGTTAGATGCCACTGGCATAAACACATCATTTAAATTATCGCCATTGGGGGTAAATGCATTGGGTACATACAAATCCGTTTCGTCTTGTATTTCTAATTGTTTTGTTAGTTGTGCAGTACAACCAAAATTATTTTTTACTTCTAACTTTACAAAGTACTCACCAACATTGCTAAACGAATAATTTATATTCTGTTCTACATACTGATTTGCTAATCCTTCTGGGTTGGTTATTTCCCAATTCCAGCTAGTTATACTACCACCACTGGTGGTTGATTTATCAAGTAATATTACACCTGGTATTAAATACGTTGGTATATCTGGACTATACTTAAAATCTGCTACTGGTCTTGGGTTTACTTGAATCTTTTGCCCTTTGCTTCCTTTACAACCATTTGTACTTTGTAATACCAATTGTAAATTATAAACACCTGCATTGCTAATACAATAATTACTTAATTGTACCGCGTTTGAAATGGTTGCCCCATTTAACATCCAATTGGCTGATGCTATGGCTAAATTTGAATACGCTTTGGTGCTTATGCAATAAGGTTCGCAACCGCTGGGTATACTATCAAACTGCACAAGTGGGCTTTGGTTTACTGGTACGTAAACCGTGCCATAGCTGCTACAACCAAAATTATTTGTTACAACCAAAGTATATGTTCCTTCTGCATTTGTGGTAAGGTTGCTGAGTGTTGGGTTGGCTTGATTGCTTGTAAAATTATTAGGACCAAACCACGTGTAACTACTAGCGCTATTTAAGGCATTTAGCTGCACATTACTACCAACACAGGCTAAACCATTTGTGGTGGGTGTAAATGTGTTTAATGGATGTACTGTTACATTGGCTGAGCCCTTGTTTAAGCATCCGTTTTGCAAAGTGGTAGTAACTGAATATACGCCGCTCATATTAAACTCTAGTGGGTTTAAAAAAACAGATTGTGTGTTAGCTTCATAATTGTTTGGCCCTACCCACGTATAGGTTAAAGCTACTGGGGCTGTAATGCTTAAACTACCTGTTATACAACTGGGGCTGCTGGTTAAAACAGGCACCATGGAAGGGCCAATTACAAACAGTGTTTTTATAACTGAATCTACACTAATGCAATTTGATGTTTTTAACTTTATTTGATACACCCCGGCTGTATTAAAACAAACTGAATTTACTGTTGGCGTTTGATGAGTGGTAACGCCGCCTGGGCCGATAATAGTCCAATTCCAACTAAGTGGATTAGTTAATGAAGAATCGCGTAAGCTAATACATTTATTTAAGCAGAGGCTTGGAGGGAGGTTGAATTGGGCGTTAAAAATTGGTGCGCAAATTAAAGAATTAGTTCTTGAAACAGTTGCCGTAGATAATGAAGGTGCAGGTGTTGTAGTAAAACCATTAATTACATAATTTGCATTAACAGGATTAAGAGTATAATTACTTACCAAAAAAGTTGGAGTGTAAACGGAACAGGCTGTAGAATTTTGATCGAAAAAATTATTAAAAAAAGTTTTACCAATAATTACGGAGAACAAACCTCCGAATTGCGCACCTCCATTAAAATACAAAGAATTATTGATTAGTAAATTATTCGACATGAACATGTTATTGATATTTCCAGAGATTGCTTTTGAATTGACAACATTTCCATTAGAACCATTAACTTCAAGCATCATAATATCTGATTGAGAATTGCTTGCTGCTTTGTAATAAGTACCCGTAAAAATTAAGTTACCATTTGGTTTTGTAATTGCAGAAACACTATTTATTATATTTCCAAATTGACTTTGATAAATTTTAGACCAAACAATATTTCCAAAAGTATCAAGTTTGTATATGATAGATTCATTTTGACCCATACCAGCAAATGCTCTAGTTCCAAAAACATAAATAGCATTATTGTAATATTTAACTCCATATATTTCCTCTACTTGAGCATTATTGAATTGATAAGCCCAAACAACGTTTCCATTAACATCCGTTTTAGTTAAGGTTAAATCATTATTTGGAGGAGATAGAAAAGTTGAAGTTCTACCAGCAGTATATATATTTCCGCTTCCATCTTGATCAATACTATAACCCATATCATAGGCTCCAGTGCTTATACTGCTTGGCTTATAAAATAAATTGCTCCATAAAACGTTACCAGTAATATCTGTTTTTAACTCCCAAACTCTACCTGCTCCCATATATTCTGTAGTACCTGAAATTATATGATTACCAAGATTATCTCGTTCGGCGCAATAAATACCCATGTTAGTTGAATTAGGAAAACTAATACAAGGACTAACGCTTAAAACGTTACCTATTTGATCTATATTTACAATATTAAAAGCTCCTTTTCCTGCCCCAATAACTCTATCAATGTAAACAGAATAAATTCCATTATAATAAGTTATTGTGCCGGATTGGCCTTGCGCATTATGAGTAATTTCTTTTTCCCAAATCACATTTAAGCATGTGTCTAACTTCGTTAAAAAAACAGAGTGACTGTTAGAGCCAAAAGTATAATATAAATTCGTAGTACTGTAAACTATTATGGTTTTGTCTGTTGGGTCATAAATCATTTTCCAACTATAATCATCTCTGTTATTGTATTTTTTTCCTAGTCTCTTTATTACTGTTTCGTTCTGAGAAAAAATTGAAACCGCTAAAACAAAAAATACAACTATGATTTTGAGTCTAGACATTAAAACAAATTTAAATATATGAAGTTGAAAAACCTAATTATATCAAGTAATTGGCATTTGTTTTTTTATAAGTGGTAAAAATCAAAAACATAGAATTAGAATTGTAAACTTCTCAAACTACTTTCTCATACAACCCAATCAGCACCCTAATAAACTCGCCCCACTCGTATTTTTTCTTTTCTAATTTTACATTACCTGTAAACTCTGCTTCTTTGTTTTGCGAAAAATATTCTGCTATCTTTTATTAACCTTAATTCTAGTTAAATTTTGAAACTACGTAAAAAGGATAATCCAATTAAATCCCTTCTAATAGAAAATAAATTACCTTTATTGTTGTACAAACATCAATTTGTACTAAATTGCGTTACATAATTTAGAGAATGCTAACAAAAGATCAAATAAAAAAAGAAAAAGAGAGAATCCGTAATCACATTGCAAAAGCAAGAGAGATTATACCAATAACGCCTCCAGAAATAAAACTCCCTGAAGGTTTTAATCCTGATTTAGTGATTAATACCCAACCTGACTCAATTGCATCAGATATTAATGAACTAGGCATTGTAAAGCTTATTACCACTTGGTCGGACGGATCAACAGGACAATGCACTGGGTTTATTAGTGGTGACCAATATTTAACAACCTCAGCGCATTGTATAATTAATAATTCTACAACAGGTAAAAGCAACATAACTTGTACTGGTGCCGAAGTTGCACGTGCCGACGAGGCATATCAATTTTTACCTAAATATATGGCTTACCCACAAGCATATCCTTTCACTGGTTCAATATTTTTGGATATGGCTACCTTAGTTTGTGACGAGAAATTTCCAGCCGAGGCAATTATTCCTATCTCTTACGCATCAGTTGCTCCAGACCAAGGAGAAAATTTTACAGCAATAGTGGCCGGATATCCAAGCGGAAATTATGTTAAAACTTCTATTAAAGCATATGAGGATAAAGATAATGATAGATACGTTGGCATAGATATAAATAATTTATTGTTACCTGGTGCTTCTGGCAGTCCTTGGTTATTTAAATTTTCTGACGAAGGCGAATATAAAGCGATATCAGTATTCTACGGAGGATATTATAAAAATTCGCCACCACCATATTGTTGGATAAGATTTGCCCCATTCTTTTGTAGAAATGATATTGCAATGCAAATGATGGACCTAGCTGATAAATATAAAAAAGAAATTAACGGAGCTTTATAGATCTACAGTTTCAGAATAAAAAGAGGTTTACCCCACTTTCTCATACAACCCCATCAACACCCTTATAAACTCACCCCACTCGTATTTTTTCTTTTCTAGTTTTACATTTTGTGTAAACTCTTGTTCTTTGTTTTGCGAAAAATATTGTACTAACTTTTCTGAAATTTCGTTCACGTTTAAATTCACAACATAGCCACACCTATTGTTAGGTACTATTTCTGCTAAGCCGCCTACGTTTGTTACCAACATTGGTTTTTCGTAATTATAGCCAACCATGGTTACACCACTATTTGTTGCATTGCGGTAAGTTTGGGCAACTAAATTGCTGGCGCAAAAATAATAACGTACCAAATCGTTTGGTATAAATTTATCGTGAAAAATTACAGCGTTTTGTAATCCATGCTTTTCTATTATATCAAAATAGGTTTGTTTGTTTTGATTGGCATCTTCATAAACTTCGCCAGCAATAAGTAACTTAATATTTTGTTTTTTCAACTCATTAGTTGCAAATACTTCTAACAAAATATCTAAACCTTTGTAATGGCGAATTAACCCAAAAAATAAAACAAGTTTATCCTCATTGTTTAACCCTAATTTTTCTCTTGCTTCTTCTTTTGTAACAGGCGCTCCATACGTTTCGTACATAGGGTGAGGACTGTAAGCTTTATTTGTTGTAGAAGAAAATTTTGAAATATCATTCAACACTGTTTTACTCATAGCAATAAAACCGTGGCAATTTTTAATAAAATAATTTGTAAATGGTTTGTCTCCAAAACGCTTTTCGTGCGGAATAACATTATCAGTTAACGCCAAAACTTTTGTTGTTGATTTTACTAGCTTAGCAATAGTGCCTAAACTAGGTCCAAAAAAAGGTAACCAAAATCGAAATAAAATAAAATCGGGCTTTTCCTTTTTTATAAACCGCGCAACTTTAAACCAATTAAACGGATTAACCGTGTTAATGAGTGTGTGTATTTTTAAGCCTTCTGGCGCTTGTCCACTTGTTTCAAACTGACTTGAACCTGGAAATAAAAAGTTAGGATACTGCAACGAATACGAAATTATTTGTGCATCATGACCTGCTTTAATTAACTCAGTGCACAAGTTCTGATTAAACTCCGCAGGCCCTCCGCGTAAAGGAAAAGCCGGACCAATTATAAATATTTTTTTTGAAGTCAAGCTACAAAAATTAATTTTTACTTTAAAAAACTTGCCATCTCCGCAATAACATTTGCACTTACATGGTTTGGTCTCGTAGCTGCGTCGGGCGTTGCAAGACCATTTCCCATAAAATAAAAATGATCCAAGCCATCAAACAATTTACCTTTAAAGTTTGATTTATCCTTCATCCCTTCTAACCACAAATTATAATCGGTAAGTGTTACATTGTAATCTCTGCTACCTTGTAATAATAACATAGGAGTTGCTAGGCTTTTCGCAGTTTCTATGGCTTTAAAATTTTTATCGGTTAACCAGTATTTTGGTTTTGTGCCAGGCAATACTTCTTTGCTTTTTAAACTGTATTTATCGTTCATCACTTTATCTTTGAACCAATTTAATTGGGTTATTTGAGTTTGTTCTGCTTCGCTTACTTTACCATCAATTTTTGCTATGTAACTTATTTGCTCTGGTAATAGTTCAACCAAACGACGAGCAGGCGCGGCAAGCATCACCACTTTATTTACTCTTACTTTTTTTGCAATGGTAGATGAACATAAAGCACCTAGGCTATGTCCGGCTAAATTAATTTTTGTACTATCTAATTCTGGTTGTTTTTTTAAATAGTTAATTGCAGCTACGGCATCTTCAATCGTTTCTTGGTAATAATCCATACTATCCAACGGAAACGGATTGTTGGCGGTATAAACATAAGTACGTTTATCATAACACAATACTGCAAAACCTTTCTCTACCAAACCCATAGCAATATCCATAAATACTTTATTAGGACCAATGCTTTCGTGTCTATCACTAGGGCCACTGCCATGCACCAACACAATGGCCGCTTGCTTTTTTACGTTTGTTATTGGCAGGTACAAATAGCCCGGAAGTTTTATAAATGGATTTGGTTCAAGCAACACATCTTTACGGGTGTATTTTGGCAAAGGTGTTTCATGCTTGTAAAACCAAGCTTGTTTATCAACAAATGTATCAATGCTAAAGCGTTCTATACGCTGTGCTTGATCAAATAAAATACGCCAAAGGGTTTTACCTTTAAGTGTTTTAATTGCAGTGCAAGTAGCCATTTTACAACCTTGCGTATCAACTTCTGTTTTTTCGATAGTTGCAATTGGTCCGTAAGTTTTTTTAAAATTTTCTAACTCCCTATCTACGCTTGCCTCTATAATTTTTCCGTAAAAAGTAGAATCAAAAAAAGAAGAATTTTTATTTGGTTCGTTGCGTTTTATAGCACCAATAAATTTTTTTGTAAGCTTTTTGTAAGGATGCATCTCGGTTTCTTCTTGAGCTGTTAAACTGAATACGCCAAAACTTAACAGGACTATAAAGAGGTTTAATTTAATCTTCATTAATAAAATTTTCTCTAAAATTACTATTCCTTTTTTATTAAATAACAAGAATTTATTCAACCTAGTTTATGAAGTATAATTAACCTGAATTTATAAATTTAAAATTAAAAGAAAAAATAGAATCCAATTTCTTTAACCAATTAGCAATTGTATCTTTGGTTAGTTTAAATATTAATAAAAAACTCAATTAGTCGTTAATACACTTTGATACCTAGAGATACCGTTGATAAAATTATTGATGCCGCCCGAGTTGAGGAGGTAATTGGTGAGTTTGTAACCTTAAAAAAACGTGGTGCAAATTTACTTGGCCTTTGTCCTTTTCATGGCGAAAAATCCCCTTCCTTCACTGTTTCTCCTGTAAAAGGTATTTACAAATGTTTTGGTTGCAGCAAAGCAGGCAATTCTGTAAACTTTGTAATGGATCATTTGCAACTCACCTACCCTGAGGCATTAAAATGGTTGGCAAAAAAATATGCTATTGAGGTAATTGAAAAAGAATTAACCAGCCAAGAAAAAGAGCAGCAAACCGAGCGAGAGAGCCAGTTAATAGTGATGCAATACGCACAACGCTATTTTACTGAGGTGATGACAAATACCGACGAGGGCAAATCTGTTGGTTTTGGTTATTTTTCACAACGCGAATTAAGCCATGCTCTTATTGAAAAATTTCAGTTAGGGTATAGTTTAGAAGAACGTAAAGCATTTAGTGTTGCTGCAATAAAAGCAGGCTATGCCCCAAAATATTTGGTTAGCACTGGTATGAGTATTTTAAGCAACAGTTTTGTTGAAGGAAGCACAATTACGGAAAAAGATATTTTTGACAGATACGCCGGAAGGGTTATGTTTCCTATACACGATGATGGTGGACGTGTAGTTGCCTTTGGAGGAAGAACCCTTAGCAACGATAAAAAAGTTGCAAAATACATCAATAGCCCCGAAACGCCTATTTACAATAAGAGTAAGGTGTTGTATGGTTTGTGGCACGGAAAAAAAGCAATTCAAAAAGTAGATAGGTGTTATTTGGTTGAAGGATATATGGATGTGATTGCCATGCACCAAGCAGGATTTGAGAACGTTGTAGCAAGTAGCGGCACTTCGCTCACTGTAGAACAAATAAAATCTATTCACCGTTTTACAAAAAATGTGGTGGTGTTATATGATGGTGATGAAGCAGGACAGAAAGCCAGTGCACGTGCAATACCAATGCTTTTAGAAGAAGGTATGAATGTGCGTTTGTTATTTTTTCCGAATAACGACGACCCAGATTCTTATAGCAGAAAAGTAACAGCAGATGATTTTACGAATTATGTTCATAATAAAACCGAAGACTTTTTATACTACAAAGCAAATAAATTAAATACTGAGACCAAAAACGATCCAATAAAAAAAGCTGGTGTAATAAAAGATATTGTTGAAAGTATTGCTATTATTCCAGATAATATTATTAGAAGTGTTTACGTGAAAGAATGCGCCTCAATCATGCAGATTGAAGAAGCGATACTACAGCAAGAAACAAATAAGGTTCGAAAAAAATTATTAGGAAAAATTTTTCAAAGTAAACAAGAAAGTGAATCACCTGAAAATGCCTTAGATACTTTACCTCCGGAAGAATTAGAAACTAAGGTTGAAGAAAAAGAAGAACTTTTAAAATTAGATGCTGAAGAAAAGGAATTATTGCGTTTACTAATTGCTTATGGAAACGCTTATGTAACCATAGAAGCAGAAGATGAAAATTTAGAAAAATTTGACCTAGAAATTACCTTAGGTGAATACATTTTTTTTGAATTGATGCGCGATAATATAAAATTTGAAAATCCGGTTTATGCAGAATTATATGATGAGTACGTGAACGAACTTAGCAACCAGCGCTTACCAGACTTAAAATATTTCGCAAATCATCAAAATCCATTATTTAGCAGTTTTGTTATTAATCACGTTTACCAAAAAGATGAATTAAGTGTGCATTGGAAAAACTTTGGCGTTATTGTAGAAGCTGAAATAAAAAAATTAATTAACGGTACACAAAAAACACTATTCAGCTACAAAGCCCGTAAAATAAGTGCTTTGATTGACGATAGTTTAGTGCTGTTAAAAGAAAGTGATGATAATCAAACAGAGCTAATTCAAAACGAAATGAAACAGTTGCTTGAAATGAAAAAGCGTGTGAATAAATTGTTAGGTAGAATTGTGATAAAGTAATACTTTACCAAAATCATATTTCATCTCAAACTATTATCTCCCTATCATTAGTAAGTCTTTTTTTTATTAACTTTTTTTCTTGGATAAAAAAAGTTAGAAAAAAATCAAGTCGCCGCAAACGCCTCCACGCACTTAATTTTTCTTGAAAATTCAATCGACGTAACTTTTATTTTGCCATGAATATTTCTCGGAAGCAAAATAAAAAAACGTCAAACGCCCTCGATGAATTTTCTAATAAAAATTAATTCTCGCTTACCTTGCCCCGCGCGGCGACAACCCAACATACACAATCCGTCATTAACCAAAATTCATAAAAACAAAATATTAAATTCAAAGATGCAATTTCAGTAAAATAACTAAGCAAATTCAAACTAATCCAAAGTTCCTAAATAATCTTGTAATATAATAATTGCACTTATTAAATCAACCGTCTCTTTATTTTGTCTATCTGTTTTTTTTAAGCCGCTTTGCAACATCGTTTGTTGTGCTATTTTACTTGTAAAGCGCTCGTCTAAGCGTTCGATTTTTTTATCAGGAAACACTTTTTGTAAATGTTTTACGAAGGGCTCAATAAAGCGTGCGCTATCGCTGGGTTTATTGGCTAAGGTTTTTGGCTCGCCAACCACAATAATTTCAACCACTTCTTTAGCACAATATGTTTTTAAAAACTCAATCACATCTTTACTGTGAATGGTGGTGAGTCCTGTAGCAATTATCCGTAACGGATCGCTAACAGCAATACCTACACGTTTGCTCCCATAATCAATGGCTAAAATTCTTCCCACTTAAAAATTAACTTGGTTTGTTCGTTTTTAAATACGAAATAATGTATTGCGTTAATTTAGTTTTCTCAGCAGCCGATAATTCTGCCTTAGGGCTCATGTCATCAATTTCATGGTACCATTTTTTTTCGCTGAATTTTACAATTTCAAAATTTTCGTGGCAGGTATTACATTTTGTAAAATAAATTAATTGTCCGGCTTTTAATTCCTCTATTGTTGATTGTGCCCAAATAGTTTTTGCGGTAGTAAGTTCTTTATCTGTAGGTACCATTTTGGTAAGGTTGGTGGCAGATGATGTAGCACTCGCTGTTGTTAATTTTTTTGATTTACAAGCCAAAACGAAAGCCAAAATTGATAAAGCCAATAGTATTTTTTTCATGAACTAAATGTAAGAATTATTTTTGTTTAGCAATTTTAATATGTGCCAAATGATGCAAACAATGCCAGCTATACAGACCTAAAAAATCAAATAGTTTAAATTCTTTTTGGTATTGCGGATGAAGGTAACTTTTATGAAAATCCGTCTCACTCATTGAGTTAAATAGGGTTGTTAAGCGTTTATGCACACCATTTATTATTTGCAAACTTGATTCAATGGGTTCATTCACGGTATCTGCCAATTCTGCAAACAATTGTTCGGGGTATGGTTTTATTGTTGGTTCATCTTCTGTTAATGCCAACTTTAACCGAATCAATCCATTCATATGGCTATCGGCGCAATGGTGTGCTACTTGCATAATATTCCAGCCATTTGGGCGATACGTTTTTTTTAAATCGTTTTCGCTCAAATCTTTTGTTTCATTTAAAATCAATTCATAAAAATTTGAAATAATTTTAATTTCATTTTCTACTTTTTGTTTATCAAAAACTAGAGTGGCTTTATAGTCGCCAATGGGGTAGCGTAGTTTATCGGTATCGTTGGTGGTGTGCATGGTATAGTTTCAGTAATTAGTTAATTTAGCAAATGGTTGTTATGATGTTTCTCTTGATTTAGAATGTAATTTGCAACGTTATCAATTTGACTTCTCGAATAAGAAAAAGCACCGAACCCCTCCTGCCAACTGAATTTACCTTTAATCCAATTTTGCTCATTAATAAATTTAGAGGATCCCGCTTTGATATCGCGAACTAAATCAGAAATCGAAACGGAAGGTTTTATACTTACTAATAAATGTATGTGATCGGGCATACAAAAAATACTTAATAATTTTTGTTCCCTATTTTTTATAATGCCTGTTATAAATTTGTGCAACTCTTCACGATTATTTTTTGAAATCAAACTTTGTCGACCTTTTACGGCAAAAACAATTTGGATGTATAATTGCGTGTATGTGTTTGGCATTTTACGGGTCGCTCCTATGGAGCTCGTTTTATGGCACTTTACTATTCTAAATACAGTTAGACCCTATGGGACTATTTTAAATAAAAAATAGTTGATTTAATTATTGCTATTTACTTAAAGTTGAACATGTTCATGCAAACTTAAAAAAATTTGGAGGCAAATCAAAATATTAAAGTTTCCTTCCTCTGTGATAAATTTATTAATTTGTTTTTTTATCAAGCCCTGTTATTTGTTTAAAAATTGATTTAATTTTTTGGTTATACCATTTGTAATAGTTCATGAGTTCAAACATTCGAAATAATTATTTATTTGGACAACGAAAAAAAACTTGAATTTCTATTAAATACTAAGGATTTTTTGAGGAAGTATATATGAATTAAGGCTTTTGAAGGCTCTAGCTGTTCTTTACAATGTTATAGTTAAACATTTGAGGGCTAACATGTAAAAATTCGCCTAACTAATGATAGGTTCTTGTTGGCCGCACACTGATGCACCTCGTTTAAGTTTCTGCGGTTATGGAACTTAACTCTTTTGTCTTTTTATTTTTTATTGCTAATAATTTTTTTTTAAGTTCATTGTAATCAATGTCATAATTACTTGCGTCAAGAATAATGTCGTCAGCGCCTGAAAAAACAAATCTAATATATTTGCGTGGGCTACGTCGTCCAAGAGGAATTTCGCTGAATGTCTCAATTAATGTAATATCTTCTAAATGAAATGTACCATGTTTTCTTATTGTAACAGAGTCGGCCGTCGCTGTCAATACGTAAACTTCATCATAACGCTTGAGTTGGTTCACGAAAAATATCCCGAAAATAGAATAGATTAAAAAAGTTATTACTATTGATATAATGAAATTATCGTTGAGAGAAGTAACAAGCAAAAAAAAGATGATTGGAAAAATACAAAATGCGACAATTATGATCATTACGAAACTTGTATCTTTTACCGTTAATATGTTTTCTGACTTTTTCATGATTTTTTGCTAAACGGTAAACCTTGTCCGCCACTTGCGTATAACGGTTTGCAAGCAGGTGTAGGCACCATTTTGAAAATTTATGTGTCTACTTGCACCAAACATATTTACGAAGATACATGTTTTTTTAGCAAGGCAAAAGTGCAGTGCAGTTTTGAGAGAGGTTGCACGCAAACAAAATAAAAAACGGTCTGACTGAAGAGAAGGCAAAAATGTAAGCCGAAGCCCATGTTGTCCCGCTGCTTGAGCTTGCTTGCTGTTAGAACAAGTGGCGAAGATAATATATTATTCTTAACAGGTCTCTGCCGAAACTACTCTTTTATCAGCGAGGGATAATATTTTTTAATATTTATTTTATTTTTAAGAGAAAACTTTATAATTATATCTTCGTAGCTTGTCGAGTAGCCCATTTCAAGGCCTTCTAGAAGTTCGATGAGAGTCGTCTTGTAACTTTTTGCACTATTTTTTTGTAAATATCTGTCTAACTCTTTAATCGCTAGTTTGTATTTACGTAGTTTTACAAGTTCAATATATGCACACATTGAGGAGATCTCGTCTTCTGGATAAAAAATTGTAGACTTTTTAAAAAATTTATATGCGTTTTTATGGTCTTTATGACGTCTAAAATACTGTCCATTTTTTAAATAAAAGAAACGGTCTTTTTTGATAGAATTGTCCGAAAACGTTTTTAGAGCGAGTTTTATCGCTTCTGTATAATTATTTTTTGACCAAAGCAAAAGAAGCCTGTCGTTTATTACAGAAATATTTTTTTCAGTAGTCATGCTGTCCTAAAGTTTAGAGTCCATTGCCATTGCTAATAACAAGTAGATTGAATTATATTTAACTTACGATAAACTTAATAAAATTTATAAACTAATGAAGATTTTACAGGTCACTCATATGGAGCTTAGCTTATTTATCTGTATTTTTCTATCTACGGTTAGTTCCTTCGGGACTATATCTTATTAATTTAAAATACAATTTTTAAATTTAATGATTATAATTCAATAAATATTTACCTACCAATATAGAAAACAGTTTTTTTCTTTCATCAGAGTGTATATTACATTTTGTATTTACATTTCTTGCTCCCTAGGAGTAACCTCTTTTTTAAAAACAATACACGTCATTTTACTTCAAGCTCAATAGGAACGACCTATTTTAATTAAACTATTAATTTAAATTAAGTATAATTTTTATTTACAAAAGTATTTGTGTTCTTTAGTTTATTACAATGTAAATTTTAGTTTGTATTAACATTTTTTTGCTCCGTAGGAGCAACCTGTTTGTAAAAATCAATGCGCCTGGATTAACCTCGAGCTCCGTAGGAGCGACCTGTTTGTAAAAAACAATGCATCTCGTTTAACCTCGAGCTCCGTAGGAGCGACCTGTTTGTAAAAAACAATGCATCTCGTTTAACCTCGAGCTCCGTAGGAGCGACCTGTCTTTGTTGTAAAATTATTTAAAATTAATTGTAGTTATAACGTTTATAATCACTATCAAACATATTACTTACTCAAATACAAATTTCGCTCACTGTACACATTTTGAAAATACTCATCGTACAAATCTTCAATAAAATAAATGGCTTCGCCAGTACTCTTCATTTCTGGCCCAAGTTCTTTTTGTATTTCAGGGAATTTCTCATAACTGAATACAGGTACTTTTATCGCATAACCTTTTTGTTTAGGCGCAAAATTAAAATCTTTAATTTTCTTTTCGCCTAACATTACTTTAGTGGCGTAATTTACATAAGGCTCATCATAAGCTTTAGCTATAAAAGGCACTGTACGGCTTGCTCGTGGGTTAGCTTCTATTATATAAACAACTTCATCTTTTATTGCAAATTGTATATTTAGTAAACCAACCGTGTTTAAAGCCAAAGCAATGGTGCGTGTGTGTTGTTCCATTTGTTTAAGCACATTTTCACTTAAATCAAAAGGTGGTAAAACAGCATAACTATCGCCACTGTGAATACCTGCTGGCTCAATATGCTCCATCATACCAATAATGTAAACATCTTCACCATCGCAAATACTATCACTTTCAGCTTCAATTGCACCTTCTAAAAAATGGTCTAATAAAACTTTGTTATCTGGTAAATCGTTTAATAATTTTACTACGTGTTGTTCTAACTCATCTTCGTTAATAACAATTTTCATACTTTGCCCGCCAAGTACATAACTAGGGCGCACCAATAAAGGAAATCCTAATTCTTTTGATAATGTAATTGCCTCCTCCGCGTCATTTATTACGCCAAACTTCGGGTAAGGGATATTATTCTCTTTTAGTAAGGTCGAAAAACTTCCTCTATCCTCAGCTAAATCCAACGATTTAAAATCGGTACCAATAATTTTTATACCATACTTCTCAAGCTTCTCTGCTAATTTTAAAGCAGTTTGTCCACCTAATTGCACAATCACACCTTCTGGCTGCTCGTGTTGAATAATATCATAAATATGTTCCCAAAAAACGGGTTCAAAATACAATTTATCTGCTGTGCTAAAATCGGTACTCACAGTCTCGGGGTTACAGTTAATCATTATAGTTTCGTAGCCACACTCTTTTGCAGCCAACACACCATGCACACAACTATAATCAAACTCTATCCCCTGCCCAATTCTATTTGGTCCGCTACCAAGTATTACAACTTTTTTCTTATCAGATCTTATACTTTCATTCTCCGTTTCAAATGTAGAATAATAATACGGTGTTTTAGCTTCAAATTCTGCTGCACAGGTATCTACTAATTTAAATGTGCGTTTAATTCCCAATTCAATACGTTTTTTATAAACTTCACTTTCTAAACACTTTAAAACATGCGCTATTTGCCTATCCGCGTAGCCTTTTTGTTTTGCTTCGTATAATAAATCTTTGCTTATATTTTGTAAAGTATGTTTACCAATTTCATTTTCTAAAGCAATTAATTGTTCTATTTGTTCTAAAAACCAAATATCAATTTTAGTAAGTTTTTGAATTGTTTTTATTGAGATGCCTAATTTCATGGCATCGTAAATCATAAATAATCGGTTCCAACTTGGGCGCTCTAAGGCTTGTAACAATTCTGCCTGATTTGTAATTTCTTTACCGTCAGCCCCCAAACCGTTACGTTTAATTTCTAAACTCTGACAAGCTTTTTGCAACGCCTCCTGAAAGCAACGGCCAATGCCCATTACCTCACCAACCGATTTCATTTGAAAACCTAATTCACGATTGCAACCTTTAAACTTATCAAAATTCCAACGAGGTATTTTTACAATAACATAATCTAATGTAGGTTCAAAATAAGCTGAAGTTGATTTTGTAATTTGATTAATTAATTCATCTAAATGATAACCAATAGCCAATTTACTGGCAATGCGTGCAATTGGATAACCAGTAGCTTTGCTTGCTAATGCTGATGAGCGAGATACACGTGGATTAATTTCAATTGCAATTATTTCTTCTTTATCATCGTTACTTACAGCAAATTGCACGTTACAACCACCTGCAAAATTACCAATACTACGCATCATTTTTATAGCCATGGTGCGCATGTTTTGATAGGTGCTATCACTCAACGTCATTGCTGGGGCTACTGTTATACTATCTCCAGTATGCACCCCCATTGGATCAAAATTCTCTATTGAACAAATAATGGCAACATTATCATTTTTATCACGTAATAATTCTAATTCATATTCCTTCCAACCAAGCACAGCCTTATCAATCAATACTTCGTGTATTGGCGAAGTTTGTAAACCACGATTCAACAATGCATCAAAATTTTCTTTCTCATAAACCACACTTCCTCCGCTGCCTCCAAGAGTAAACGAAGGACGAATAACCAATGGAAAACCAAATTCCTGCGCTATACCTTTACCTTCTAAAAAACTCTTTGCAATTTTACTTGGCGCCATGCCTACGCCTATTTCATTCATTCTAATGCGAAATAAATCTCTATCTTCTGTAACCTTTATTGCATCTATATCTACACCTATCATTCGCACGTTGTATTTTTTCCAAATACCCATATCATGACACTTAAGCGCTAGATTTAAAGCCGTTTGTCCACCCATTGTTGGTAAAACGGCATCAATATTTCTTTCTTCAAGGATTTTTACGATGGATTTAACTTCTAAAGGCAACAAATACACATTGTCGGCCGTTACCTTATCTGTCATAATTGTTGCAGGATTTGAATTTATTAAACTCACTTCAATGCCTTCTTCACGAAGACTTTTGGCGGCTTGAGAGCCAGAGTAATCAAACTCACAGGCTTGCCCAATTACAATAGGCCCCGAACCAATAATTAAAACGTGTTTTATAGATGTATCTTTTGGCATAATTTTTATTTAATTGTTGTGTTTTGTTTATTGAATGCGCGTCAAAAAAACAAACTTGGTAAAGATAACGGCTTAATTAAAATTTAATAAAATAAGATATTAATAAATTACCTTTGTTATTGACAAACCTTAACAAAACGTAAATCAAAAAATTGTAACTTTACAAATTATTATGAGAGACGTAATCTGGACTGTAATTGTAATTTGGTTAATTTATAAACTGGTCGATTTTTTCAAGAACAGTTCTGCTAAAAAATCTTACAACTATCACTCGCAAACCAATACACAAACAAATAATTATTCAACTCCTTCAAACAAAAAAGATGCCATTAGAAAAGGCGCAGATAACGAAGGTGAATATGTAGATTACGAAGAAATTAAATAGTTGCTTTTGGAAAACGAATCTAAAATAACGCAACAAAAAAAAACGCAAGGTGTAAAACTAAACGCCTTACTTGAAGTTACAAAAGCTATAAATAGCAATATATCTACCTCTCAATTATTGGATATTTATCAAGAAATTCTTGAAAACCGACTTGGTGTTGGAAAACTTATCCTCTTTAGTTTTGATGAAGAGTGGAAATGTGTTTTGAAATATGGAGTAACTGCTGACTTTAATCATTTAACATTTGATACTGAACTCTTAAGCATTAATGAAATTGAAACAATTGCCTTCTCTAGCGGAGAATTAAGTAAGAGCTTTGAAATTGTAATTCCTGTTTTTCATAAACAAACACCTTTGGCTTACGTATTGTTGGGCGACGTAAACCAACAAAAAGTAGAATTAAGCGCTGCAATAAAACATTTACCATTTATTCAAACCCTTACAAATATTATAATTGTAGCAATAGAAAATAAGAAACTTTACAAAGACAATATCAACCGCGCACAAATAAAAAAAGAATTAGAACTAGCTCAGAACATGCAGCAAATGTTGTTTCCGAGCAAATTACCAAACAACGATTTGTTGCAGGCTGCAGCACACTATCTGCCTCATCAGCAAGTTGGCGGCGATTATTACGATTTTATTCAACTTAATAATCACGAATTTATTTTTTGTATTGCAGATGTAAGCGGTAAAGGCGTTGCTGCGGCACTTTTAATGAGTAACATACAAGCAACTTTGCATAGCCTCATAAATTACACCCATAATTTAAAAGATATAGTTTTAGAAATTAATAAACGCGTTTTAACCAACGCAAAACAAGAAAAATTTTTATCACTTTTTATAGCAAAATTGAATACCAAAAGCCAACAACTCACTTATATAAATGCTGGCCACAATGCACCTATTTTTTATTACGAAAAAAAGTTTTCAGAGTTAAACAAAGGTTGTTCTTTGCTTGGTATTACAGAAAACTTAATGAACATTGATGTAGAAATAATTAATTACGCATCAGAATTTACACTGCTTTGCTTTACAGATGGATTAACAGACATAGAAAACAATACTCAGCAGACTATTGACTTTACAAGACTCACCGAAATTATAACCAACAACGCCAAAACCTCTCCCGAATTTATAAATAAAGCCATCGTTTTTTATGCCCAAGAGTTTAAAGGTGAAATGGAATATCCTGATGATATTGCGTTATTAACCCTAAAAGTTAACGATTTAGGCTTTTAATTTATAAAACATTCTTTTATATTTGTTTCCAGAGTTATTTTTAAACCAAATTTAAAATGAAAAAAATCATTAGCACTCCAAATGCACCTGCACCAATTGGCCCTTACAACCAAGCTATTATTGTAGGCGATAGTATGTACATAAGTGGCACAATTGCTATGGATTTGCAAAGCAAGCAACTTGTAAAATGCGCCATAAAAGAAGAAACTAAAATGGTTATGGAATATATTGGCGAAATTTTAAAAGCTGGTGGTTGCACCTTCGATAATGTTGTAAAAACCACTATTTTTTTAAATGATATGAATAATTTTGTTCAGGTAAATGAGGTGTATGCATCTTACTTTACAAAAGATTTTCCGGCGCGAGCAACAATTCAAGCGGCGCGTTTACCAAAAGACGCAAATGTTGAAATAAGTGTTGAAGCCAAACTCTTTTAAAGTTTTTGTTTAACGATTTTTGCCAAAAAATTTGGCACTTTAAAAATTTTGTTTAACTTTGTTATACTAAAACTCTAAACCATGAACATTTTTGTAAGCAACATCAGCTTTAAAGTAAGAGAACAATCTCTAAGTGAACTATTCAGCCAATATGGCGAAGTTACAAGCGTACGCATAATTAAAGACAAAGAAACACGCAGAAGTAAAGGCTATGGCTTTGTTGAAATGTCAAACGACTCTGAAGCAAATGCAGCAATTGAAGCTCTAAACGGTACTTTACATTTTGAAAGAAATATCGTAGTAGCCGAAGCAAAAGGTAAAAAAGAAGACGCTTCTGTTTAACCCTTTTTTAAACTCATTTTAAAAAACCATTTTACAAAAGTAAAATGGTTTTTTTGTTAATTAGGGATTTTCAAAAACTCAAGTCTTTTTTTTGAACTGTAGAAAGGCTTAAATGGTCATCTAAGATGACGGTATTTTAACCTTATATGACCTCAAATTCCTTATAACCTGTCAGCCAATAAGTAGATGGTTCAAATTTTCTAGTTATCCTTTTTACCATCAGAAACAAAAACGTAAAACAATTCAATTATATTTAAAACTTTTTTGAGGTTTTATACCAAATGTATATAATATATAGTCCAAAAATCTGATGAAAATTTTCAATTATACAAGGCGGAAAACGCAGGCATAGCTAGAAGCTACGTCGAGTATTTCCAACGAAGTAGAATTGGAAATTTTCGATGAGATTGGACTAGATATTATATATATTTGGTATTATATCAGTTTGAAATATATTTTAGACTGAATATATGATAAGAAATTTTTTATTATTCAAGACGAAAAACGCAGGGATAGCAATTAGCTATCTCGAGTATTTTCAAAGAAGAAGAATGAAAAATTTCATCATAGATTGGACTAAATATAATTCATCTTTATTCCAAATGTTTTCAGTATCTCCAACAAAAAAGCCCCGCAATTGCGAGGCTTTAAAAAATTTAATTTAAAATTATTTTTTTGCGTAACGTGTACGGAATTTATCCACACGCCCTGCTGTATCCACAAGCACTTGTTTACCAGTATAAAAAGGGTGCGAAGTCATACTTATATCTAATTTCACTAAAGGATATTCATTTCCATCTTCATGCGTTATTGTGTCTTTTGTATCGGCACAAGAACGTGTTAAAAAAGAGTAACCATTACTCATATCTTTAAACACGCATAATCTGTAGTTTTCTGGGTGTATTTCTTTTTTCATTGCTTATATAATTTATTTTTCTTTAAAAATCGGGTGGCAAATATATAAAAACTTTTTTAATTCTAAACAAAATTCTTATTAAAATAAACGCACAGCGTAGTTTTCTATATTTTTAAGCAATATTTTAATTTTTTGTTTGCATTTTAAAATACTTTAACTAATTTAGCGCCTTAACTATATAATCAAAGATATAGTTAACAAATATTTTATAATTAATATGAGAAAACTAATTACCAAAATTGCTATTGCAGTAGCAGGTATTTCAGGGGTTGCAACAGCCCAACAAGATGTTCAATTCACTCAGTGGATGCACAATCGTTTAATTTATAATCCAGGTTATGCTGGTACAACAGGCGCTATATGCGGTGTTGCTCAATTTCGTCAACAATGGGCTAGCTTTGAAGGAGCTCCTCAATCTATTGCTGTAGCGGCAGATATGCCTATTCCGGAATTACCAATAGGTGTAGGATTAAACATCATTAATGATAGAATAGGTCCAATGAATAGCCTTTACGCACGTTTAGCAGGCTCATTTCTTATTCCTATAGATAAAGGAACCTTAGGTATTGGTATCGATGCAGGTATTCTTCAAAAAAGAATTAACCAAACTTGGGTAGCTCCTGAAGAATTTAAACTTGACCCAACAATTCCAGGTACTTATGGTGCAGGTGCAAACAACGATTTCAGAAAAACTGGTCTAGATTTAGGCGGTGGTGTTTTCTATCAAATCCCTTCTACTTTCTACATTGGTTTATCATCAGGACACTTAGCAGCGCAAACCTTACAAAGTGGTGGTAGCTTAAAATTCGATGTTAGCCGCCACTACTATTTCATGACGGGATATACATTCAAATTAAACCCAAGACATTGGTTAACACCAAACGTTTTCGTTAAAAGCGATTTAGCTGCAACTGCAATTGATGCTAATTTAACTTATATGTGGAACGAACAAATTTGGGTTGGTGGTAGCTACCGTTTTGGTGACGCAGGCGCTTTAATGGTTGGTTTTCAAAACATGAATGCCAAAAAAACTTTAAGTTACAAAATTGGGTATTCTTACGATTTAACTACCTCTAAATTTAAAGGCTACACTGGTGGCTCGCACGAAATTATTTTAGGTGTTTGTTTTATACAAAAAGAGAAAAAAATTATTGGGCCTGACGATCCACGTTTCTTAAACTAATTTAAAAAAAACGAAACCTTTATAACTGAATAACGTTAAAGCCACTTACAACTAACATTTAATTTGTTAATAACTCATAAACAAATTTGTAACTTTTTAAAAGTAGTTGGTTATAACATAAAAGAAACAGTATGAAAAAACTCTTGGTATTAGCTTCATTTGCGGCACTTGTTGCAGGTTGTAACAAAAGAGTCGGCGAGTTAGTCGGCGCAGGCGGTCGCGAAAAATGGTATCAGCCCGATCCGTTCGGAACGCTTTTCATTCCTATGGGAAGTTACCACATGGGTCCTGATGACGAAGAAGCTCCTATGGCGCACACTACTAAATCAAAAATGGTTTCGGTTCAGGCCTTTTACATTGATGATTCAGAGATTTCAAACAACGAATACCGCCAGTTTGTTTATTGGGTGCGCGATTCTATTGCACGCAAAATGCTAGCAAATGGTTCAAGTTCCATGGCAGAAGATTATCAAATTTCTCAAGATGATTTCTTGAACATGTGGCCTATTTACAAGGGAGATAACAACTTACAAGATCCTTATATCAATTGGGATTCTAAAATTAGATGGGATAGTGATGATGATGATTACCGCGCAGATTTACAACCTCTTTATTTACCAGAAGGTGAGCGTTTTTATAACCGTAAGGAAATAGATACACGTAAATTAAATTACGAATATTATAGAATTGATATAAAATTAGCTGCTTCAAAATCCAACCGTTTCCGTCCTCAAAAATCGGCAGACATTCAAGATGCAACGCACGAATACAAAAAAGGAGAATACATTAACGGTGTAACCTTAAGTGATGGGCAAAATGGAGGCATGGGTTCTCCGTCAAGCGCTGTTGGTGACCCTGCTAGAGATGCCAAAACCTTAGGAACTTATAATGTTCAAGATCAAGTTTCAGTTGGGCAAGGTAACTATGTTCCCCGTGAGCGCAAAGGTGTTGACCGTTCAGTATTTATTCTAAAAGATGTAATTAATGTTTACCCGGATACTTTGGCTTGGGTACATGATTATACGTACTCTTTTAACGAACCATTAACAAACATGTACTTTTGGCATCCAGCTTACGATGATTATCCTGTTGTAGGTGTAACTTGGAAACAAGCACGTGCTTTTAGTATCTGGCGTTCATTGCTTTTAAATAACTTTTTAATTGGTACTGGCCAAACTATTGTTAATGATTTCCGTTTACCAACCGAAAGTGAGTGGGAATATGCTGCTCGTGGTGGTCTACAAAAATCACCGTATCCTTGGGGCGGTCCTTATATTCGTAACTCACGTGGCTGTTTCTTAGGTAACTTCAAACCAATGCGTGGTTCTTATATCGATGACGGTGGTTTCCATACCGTTTACGTTTACTCTTACAATCCTAATGATTATGGCTTATATTGTATGGCCGGAAATGCTAGCGAGTGGACAAGCAATGCATTCGACGAGTCAGCCTACGATTTCCAACACGATTTAAACCCTGATTATGTTTACGAAGCACAAGAAAAAGACGCTAACGTATTAAAACGCAAAGTAATTCGCGGTGGTAGCTGGAAAGATGTTGGTTACTTCCTACAAACTAGCGCTCGCACTTACGAATACCAAGACACGGCAAAATGTTATTTAAGCTTTAGAAATGTAATGACTTTCCTTGGTCGTTCTAAAGGAGATGACATCTAAAAATAATAAAACACAAACAAACAACTAAACAAAACAAAACAACTAACAAACAAAAAAACACAAACAGCTATGAGTAAATTAGGAAAAGTAAAAGGGTTCAAAAGGTTCTTACACCTTGCTTCTTGTATCGGTGCAGCCGTAGTAATCTTAGGTGCATTATTTAAAATCATGCACTGGCCAGGATGTAATGAAATGTTAATCGTAGGTCTTGGAACCGAAGCAGTACTATTCTGTTTGTTTGCTTCCGATATTCCACACGAAGAGGTAGATTGGACATTGGCATACCCTGAATTGGCTGGTATGGGTCATGAAGAAGAAGTTGAGGAAACAAAAAACAATAATTTACCTATTTCAAATCAATTAGATTCAATGTTAGCTGACGCTAAAATTGGTCCAGATTTAATTGAAAGTTTAGGAAGCGGTATGCGTTCTTTAGGAGAAAATGCTGGGAAAATGGCTGACATCTCTCATGCCTCTTTAGCTACCAACGAATATGTTGAAAATGTAAAAAAAGCATCATCAAGCGTTTCAACGTTAGCTGATACATACAAAAGTGCTGCAAACTCGATACAAAGTTTAGCTGAAAGCAACGATGCTGGTTACTCAATTGGTGAGTCGTTAAATTCAGTTTCTAAAAACTTATCGGCTTTAAATGCTACATACGAACTACAATTGCAAGGTAGCAAACAACATTTAGATGCAACTACTAAATTCTACGGTGGTTTAGCTGACTTAATGCAAAACTTGCACGAATCTGTTGAAGATACTAAAAAATACCGTCAAGAGATGAGTACTTTATCTACTAACTTAACAGCCTTAAATACAATTTACGGTAATATGTTAAGCGCAATGAATTATAATAAATAATTTATTGTAACTTAACTAAGATTTAGAATTATAAAATAATTAATTGTTTAATTTTCGTAAAACGTATTAAAAAATGGCAGGTGGCAAAGAAACCCCAAGGCAGAAGATGATTGGTATGATGTACTTAGTACTTACCGCCCTTCTTGCAATGAATGTAACAAAACAAGTATTAAAAGGATACGTAACGGTAAACGAAAGTGTTGTAAAAAGCCGTCACAATCTTGAAGATAACAACAAACGTGTAACAGAGGCTTTCCAACAAGCAATTGGTGGAAACCCTGGTGCAGCTCCTTACTACGAAAAAGCGTTAGAAGTTCAAAAAATGATTTCTAATACCTGTAAAGATATTGACAAATACAGAAGCTACATTTCAGCAATAAACGAAGGTTTGCCTGAAGCAGCTGGTGATACGTTATCTTTAAAATGGAGCTTAAAAAACGGTAAAATTGATGGTTATGACGAACCTACACGTATTTTGATTGGTGAGCCTTCTGCCCCAGTAACTGGACAATGGAGTGCTAAAGAATTAGAGGGTAAAATTAATTCGTTACTAACTGGTATTGTTGGTGTTATGGATAAAATGCAAACTGATCCTAAAACCAAATTGTACCCTGCGGATTATGAAGCTCTTAAAAAGAAAGTAATGTCTTTAAAGCCAGTTGGTTCTGGTGAAGAAGAAGATGGTATAAAAATGGATTGGGGAACTGAAAATTTTTACCATTTACCTTTAGGTGCTGTAACTTGTAATTTAAACAAAATTATTGCTGACTTAAAAAGTTTAGAAGCAGAAATGCTTGGGGTATTTTCTTCGGCAAGTGGTAAATTAGCTATTAAATTTGATAGAATTGTGGCGCGTGTAGTTGCTCCCTCATCATACATTCAAGCTGGACAACCTTACGAAGCAAGTATCTTCTTAGCTGCTTCATCTTCTAAGCTAGGTCAAGGTGATATGGAAGTTATTTTAGGTGTAGACTCTGCTGGTGCTGCTGCTGGTGGCAAAGGTGAGTTAATTCCTTTAATTAATGGAGAAGGTGCTTACAAAGTGAACTCTGGTGCTGCTGGTGATAAAGAATACAAAGGGGTTATTAAATACAAAAACCCTGATGGCACTTTTAAATACTATCCGTTTAGTGGTGAGTATAAAGTTGCAAATGCTGGCGCTTCAGTAAGTGCTGATATGATGAATGTATTTTACGCTGGTGTACCTAACCCAGTAACTGCCGCTGCTGCAGGTATATCTCCGGCTGATGTGAGTATTAGTGCGAATGGTGCTGGTGTGCGCGTGGCTGCAAAAGGTGCAGGTAAATACGAACTTAATTTTGGTGGTCCAGGGGAGTGTATGATTACTGTAAGCGGTAAAACCAAAGATGGTGTTAAAGCTCAAGGTCCTCCTATTAAATTCCGTGTAAAATCTTTACCGAAACCTGAAATTAAAATTGGTGGTAAATTTGCACCACCAGAGATGAAAAAAACAGAACTTTCTGTAGTTTCAGCTGTTGGTGCTGGTGCTCCTGGTTTTGATTTCCAAGCCAACTATGTTGTTCAATCTCTAGAAGTTATTGGTAAAGTAAAAGGTAAATTAATGACTGGTTCGTGCCAAGGTAGTAGTTTAGCTGGAGATGCTATGACAATAGTGAGGGGTGCCGATGTAGGTTCAAAAATTTACATTGATGCTAAAATTAAAGGCCCAGATGGAAAAATTCACTCTGTAAGTTCTGGTATAAAAGCTATTAAATAAAAACTATATTATGAAAACTCTAACAAACATCAGTTTTTTACTTTTCTTTTTGTTATTATCAACATTAAGTTTAAAGGCACAACCAGGTGTTTTTCAACCTGGCGATTATAAAGATGGAATTTATGAAAAAGAAAATTCTGTTAACCGCAGGTATATTCCTTACACCCATTTACGAGAAGCGGACGTAAGCTGGGAAAAACGCGTTTGGAGAAGAATTGATGTTAGGGAAAAGGTAAATCAACCTTTATATTTTCCTATTTCGAATGTTACTAGTAGAATTTCTCTCATACAAACTTTACTAAAATACATTTTAAATGGTTCTATATATGCTTTTACTGACGAGGAATTTTTAGTGCCAATTGAAAAGTCTGCTATTAGGGCTAAATTGGTTTTGCAATCTGATTCAGTGGAGTCTGAAAGTTTTAATGAGGCAGGTGAGCCAGTAATCACAAAGGTACTACCTCCAGCCGATTCTACTTGGATTTATGAAAACTTCTGTGGCTTAGACGTAAAAGAAGATTGGTTTTTTGACAAACAAAAATCTGTACTTGAAGTTAGAATAATTGGTTTAGGAATTGGTACACTTTTAAAAGGTAAAGAAGATTTAGGTTGTAATAATATGTTTTGGGTATATTTCCCTTCATGTAGACCTTATTTTGCAAAACATGAGGTATTTAATACTAAAAACGATAGCGAAAGAAGAACCTATGAAGACATTTTTTGGAAACGCCAATTTAATAGTGTTGTTACCAAAGAAACCAACGTTTTTGATAGAAGTATAGAAAACTATTCAAAAGGTTTAGATGCCTTATTAGAATCTGACCGAATTAAAATGGATATTTTTAGATGGGAGCACGATTTATGGCATTTCTAACAAATGTTTTAAAATTGAAAGACTTGGGAAACCAGGTCTTTTTTTTGTACTTAATTTTAATGGGTAATGAGATCAAAAAGGTTCGTTAGTTGAATTTTGGTTATCACAAATCAATACGCTCTAATTCAAAAGTTTCAAATATCTTATGCAAAGAAACAAGTGAATAGCGGTTTAGCTGTTTAATACTAATGTATAAGCACCATTTAGCGCTTTGCCTATAACTTCGCTACTGTAGTTTTCAATCACTTTTTTTCTAATTTCTTGCGCTTGGTAATTCTGTTTATTAAAATAAAGAATTGCGTTTGTAAGTTCTAGTTCATTCCCTGAATTAATTAAAATACCATTTGTACTGTTAACAGCTTCTGCAATGCCGCCAACATTAGTTGATATTACTGGTTTACCACAGGCCATACATTCTAAAATTACCAGAGGTAAATTTTCATAATTACTAAACATCAGCAAGCAATCTGCTTTATTAATCTCTTGCACCAATTCCTCTCCAACTTTCCTCCCAACAAAAAAAACATTCTCGCTCAACTTATTTTTTGAAACATAATTTTTTAGTTCTAACTCGTCGCCCCCCTGCCCTACTATGGCTAATTCAATATTTTGTTTTAAATATAATGCTTGCTTAAAGGCTGCTAACAATCCTAAAATATTTTTTTGCGCATTTACAAGTGCCGAAATATGAATGAACCTGATAGTTGAACTTATTTGTTTTTCAATAATTCTGAATAAATTGGTATTGCAAACATTTGGTATTACTTTATAATTATTAGCTAAGCCGTGACTTAACATTGCCTTTTTTAAATGTTCTGTTACTGGGAGAATTAACGCCGAGTTTTTAACGACTTTTTTTGTAATAGTTGTTTTAAAAAAACCTTTGTAATTACCATCTTCAGGCAAGTAACCTGTCCAATTTTCGTTTACTACCAAAGGAATACTTAATTGCTTTTTAATTTTAAGAGCTGCTATACCTGCATTTAAAACAACGTTGCAATGAATTAAATTAAATTTAATTTTTTTATTTAAAAAATAATTTAAAGCAAGTTGATAGGCCTTTAAATATCTAAAATATTTTGATATTGGATTAGAAGTTTTTTTGAAATAAACAACTACCTCTTCAAAACCAAATTCATTTTTTACTTGTAATTCAAAATCATGTAAACAATTACTCTCAGATACCGCATGAATAATATAAACATTATTGTTGTGATTGGCAGCCTGCGCGAAAAAACGGTTAAAAATTCCATGAGTAGAATTGTTTCGATTAGGATACCAGGAGGAAATAAAAAGAATATTCTTTCTTTGATTCAAAATATGAGTTATTAAAAGTAAAACAAAATGGTATTAAAAGCAAAAAATTGATAAACGTTTAACAACAAATAAATCATCGTCTCTTTCTTCATATTCAGCAGCGAGCATGCTTTTTGAATTCATCTAAATCTTTGCTCCAACAGACTCCATAATTTAAAACTTGTTATTTTGTGGACATTCAGCTTATTTAATTCATTTTGTGGTTAAAGCAAATATATCAAATTTCTAGTCCAAGCTAACTTCAATACTTTCATCAGTATAATGTAAAATTATTTTATTATTTAAAAACTCATTCTTTTTAAAAAATAGAGTTGATCCTCCTTTGGGAGGTACATAGATAATAGAAAGTGTTTGTGTGTTGATTACAAAAGCATCTCCCTCCGCTGGAATAAAAACATAATTCAAATCATCTGACTCAAAAATAAACTCACTTAAATTAAAGTTTAATCGATTCCATTTGTTTTTAAAATAATCATCACTGCAATTTTTTCCATTGATAAATAATTCGGCAATATGTAACTCACGACCGTTGTTTGGTTCATCGTAACCTACAATTCGTAATTCTATATGTTCAGATTTTGTTTTGTACATTGGTTATTTTCAAAGAATATTGTTCAGAATTATTTTATCAAGAAGATGAGTTACGAATCTATTTAATCGTACTACGTCTGATATTATTACTTTCCACGGAGATTAATATACTTAGTTACTAAAATAATTTTTATTTCTATGCCAATTCACTTTGATATTATTACTTTTTACAATAAATACTTTATTATAAATTACTTTTTGCACCCAAACTCATAAATAACTAAATATTAAATCCTTCGTAATAGAAGCCAACATTAGAGAGGTTCTCCGCATGATTAAAGTACAATATAATAAATTTTAACCTACTGCTCTCTACTGAATTATCTATTCTTAAAGCAGACTGTTCGTCTATTAATGAAGTAGCAATAACTTCTCCACAAGAAAAGGACTTCGAAAAATTTTCCTCAAAGTCACCTAACTTAAATTCTGGGGAGAAAATCAATTTGTCATTTAAATTAAAGGTAAATTGGCTAGAAAAGTCCATTCGTATAGAATTTATTGCGGCTAACTTGCCCCTTTGATAAAAAGTAAATAAAGTATTTCCAATTTTAAATGATTTTAACGAAGATGAAGTGTCATCAACATTCAACTTACCCATATATTCACTAAAATTAGTTTTTAAAGTGTCAAGATCTAAAACTGATTTAAAAGTTCTCTTTCCATCTTTAATAAAAAAATTTTCTAATCAATCTTATCAAATTCACAAACGCCAGCTTCTAACTTTCTACTTCTTTCTCTTTTTTCGGCTCGAGCTTTATCAACACTATAGGCGCAATATTGAATTAATCCAAAAAAAATTAAACCTAAAGTAATATAAACTAGGATTTTCTTTATCACGTTTAAAATTTATATAATAACTACAAAAAAATATTTTGAATAAACAAATTTTTCTCTTACGCCTCTACTTCTGTTACTATACTTGGGAAAATACGCACGTTATTATTCTCTTCTCTTCTAAATTGGTAAGTAAATTTATAATGACTTTCTAGTCCAGATTTATTTGGTAAACCATTAATCATCATAATATTTCTGTTCTTAGCAAATTTTAATAACTCACGTAAATAGTGTGCAGAAATTTGTCCTACCTCATCAATTATACAATGTACTTTAAAATCTTTACTACTGCGGTGGCTACTTTCTTTTATAAACACATGTAACAAGGTAATGTAAATAATTGCTTTTACAAGAATGTCTGTTCCCGTACTACCAATGCTATCAATCTTATGTGTCCAGCCAGTTTCATTCATCCCTTCTTTAATATTGAATTTTAATTCAAATAAATCTTGTAAACGAATTTCTTCTTGCTCTTGTTCCTTGATAGCCGTGCGCAATTGATCTAATAATTTTACTGCTCGTGTGCTAATTTCGCGTTTACTTCCAGTCGCAAAGTCGGTATTAAATAAACCTTCGTTGTAAACCAAGCCGTGTTCTTCTCTAAATTCCTCAATACGTTTGAGTAGCTTGTATACCTTATTATCCGATTCTTCAATTTTAATTTTAATAAATTCAATTAACTTGCTTTCTTCAAATTCTGCTTTCTTAAAATCTTCAGCAATCAAAGTAATAATGTGTTGAATTTTATCTTTTTGGCCACTTAATTCTTTTACTTTAGTAGCGATACTATCTGTTACCAAACCTATTTGTGTGGCGGTTTCTGCAATACTTAACTCAATTTTATTTTCGTTTATAAACGAACGTACATTTTGAGCAAAGCGCTCGTATTCGCCTTGTGTGGCATCGTTTCTAATTACAAAATTAAAGTGATTATCGATTCTAAATTTACCAGCAAATTCGTTTACATAGCGTTGGAAAGCTCCGTATTCTTCATTAAAATGCGAATCGTTTTTAAGCATTTGTGTACACAATTCTGCAATTTTAAAATTGGTACGTTTAGGTTCGGCACGTTCAATAATATCGGCATACTTATTATGTACTGGCGATTCTCTAAACGTATCGGTATAAAAACGTATACCATTATTAAACTCAATTAACTCTTCATCAAAAGCACGTTTTGCTTTGTTCAATTCCATGCGTTTTAAATTATACTTGCGTGTGTTTTCCTCTTGTTGAAGCGCTAAATCGTTATTGCTTTTCACAAATTCTTCTTTCTTTTGAATTAAGTCGGGCAATTTGTCAAATTTTTCGCGTTTGTCTTTTAAATAATCATTCACAATTTGTGCGTATTGCTCAATATCTTTCAACGCATCTTGGAATTCTTTCATACGCCCTTCAACTGTTTTCAGTTGTTTTGCATCTACACCTTTGCTTTTAAAATTGGTCTCTTTTTCTTTACTTAACTCGTCTTCTTTATTCTCGAATTCTTTTACTTGATTTTTCTTTTCAACTTCAAGTTCGCTAATTTCGGTTTCTTGTCTTTCTTTTAATTCAGTTAAGCGTTCTTCATTAAATGTTTTTAATTTTTCAAACTGATTATTAAAATCGTTTAATAAATTATTTTTCTTTTTGTTTAAGATTGAAAGTTCTTCTTCAATAATGTTTAAACGTTGACGGTTACCAGTTAATGATTCTTCAACCTCTCCGCCAGCCTTTATGCGCCAGTCTTCTAACTCAACTATTAATTTTTGTTCACGTTTTTCAGCAAGTTCTAATGAGTAAGTTAATACTTTTAAATCCTCTTTCCACTCACCTAATTGCTTGCCGAATTTATCGGCAGCCAACATTTTTTCTTCGTTGTTGCTGGTTTGAAATTGGTTTAAACTTTCTTCTAAATCGCGAATTTGTGCTAAGCGCTCGTTCTTTTCAAATTGATATTCTTCAATTGATTTAGAAACAACCTCTACGTTTTCTAAATTTAAACTAATGCCGTATAATGTATCTGCTGCTTTATCTTTTAACTCTGGTGTAATGTCGGTCCTAAACAATAATTTTTCGTTTACAACTTTACCAATTGTGCTTTGCCAGTCTTTTACATTTTTTTCTAGATAACCATAAAACGCATCGGCTTGTACATTAAGTTTACTTTCAATTTCTTTAATTTCGTTTTTTAACTTAATAATTTCAGTATTTGTTTGATTGATTTTATTAGTTAAAGCTGTTTTTAGTTTAGCTTCTAATGCTTCCCACTCGCGTTGAATAGTTTGCACCATGTTTTGTTTTATAGCGCGTTCACTCTTGTTTTTATAGCTAACTGCGCGTAGTTCTGCCAATTCATTTTCAAGGGCTTTAATTTCGTTTTCGTAAAAGCGTGTGTTGCGAATAACTTTTTCTTCGCTTTTTAACTCATTAAATTCTATTTGTTTTGCTGTAACCTCAGCCGAAACATCCGCCAATGCTTCTTCGCGCTTGGTTTTTAATTCGGCATCACGTTTATTAAATTCGTTTTTTTGTAGTAATTGTAATTCGTTGTAATGGTTAAAAATTTCGCTGGTGCGTGAGTTTATTTTATTAATATAAGCAGCTTTATCGTTACGCAATTGTTCAATTAACGAAGAGTATTTTAATTCTATACTCGATACATTGCTTGTTAAGCTTTCGTACTCGCGGCGCGCAATGTTTAACTCTACTTGAAGTTTTTCTCTTTCAGCATGTTTTTCAACTGCCTCATCAATATTTTGTTCTTTGTATTCTTTTAATTTTTTATTTGCTTCGCGAATAGAGCGGTCATAAAATCCAATCTCCTCACGTAAATCGTTTTGCTTCTCACTTATACGTTCGCTTTCTGCTTCGTGTGCATTGGTTAATTCTTCTAGTTCATCTTCTTTCTTTTTTGCTGCATCACGTATGGTTTCATTTTGTGTTTCTGCAAAGCGAATGCTGCTTCCTAATTTATCGGCTAGCTCCATTTGCGCACCTTTCAACATTTGTACTTGATCGTATTTTTTATCAATCAACTCAATTAGCTGACTTGTTTCTTTTTTCATATACGATTCAATATCGGTGTACTTTTCGTTGAACTGACGTAATTGGCGCTCAACTTGTTCTAATTTAATGGATGAATTTTCGTTGGTAAGTGAGTTGGCAATAAAATCTTTTATAAAACGAGAATCGATACTGCTTTTAGAAGACAAGAACACATTGGTAATTGATTTTGGAATGTTTTGGTATTTTTCGTTTCCTTTTAATAAGTGAAATTTAGAAAGTTGTTTATCCGTTTCTGTTCCGTAAATAATATTTCTATAACGCTCAAACGTATCAATTTGATTAGAAATGTAAATACCGCGCTTTTCAAAACCAGAAATAATTTCTTTTATTTTCATGGCTTCATCGTTGCTATTTAAAAAGAAATCAGGGTTGTAAGGCTCGTCAACAAAGCGAAACACCAATTTGTTGTGGCGATACACCATTACAAAAAACGCTTTGTCCTCGGTTGCAATTTCGTATATTAAATACGAATTTTCGTATCTGAAATAATGCTCCTCAAAACTTTTTTGCGATTGTGCTATACCCAAACCACGGCTATTTGCGCTGTAGAAAAATAAAATTGCACGTTGTAACGATGTTTTACCAAAATTATTTGTTCCAACAAAACAGGTGTTGCCGCACAACTCAATATCAGCGTACTTAACGTTGGCAATGTTTATTTCTACAATTCTATTTAATATTCTTACGTTTTCCATATCTTAATTTTTAAACCTTAGTTATATTTTAAATTCACTATGGTTTTACTTTCTTTAAACTTTATTCTCTTTCTTAATTCAAAATTATTCCGCTGCTGTTACCATCAATACCCGATGTTTCTTCATAAATACTTATGGCATTAATGATATCGAGCAAATAGGTGTAGGCATCTAACACTTTGTAACTTTCGCTTTGTTCATCCTCTAATTCTAAAAAGCTATCGCGGGTCATTAAGTTACAAATGTCGCGCACTTTGTTTAGTAGCGTTTCACTTCGGTACATTGGTATTTTTTGTAATTTTTGTTTTAAGCGTACGTTTGCATTACACTCCTCAGCAATTTCGCTTGGGCGAAAGCGAGAGCCTATGGTAATTTTATTATCCATGCTTGCAAACAAATCTATTACATCAATGTAACGCTCAAAGGTTTCGAGTTTTTGTTCAATTAAACTGTTAGCCTCGTTAATACGCGAAAAATAAAAATAATTATTGCCACGTTCAATATTGTAACGAATAACATTAAAATAAGCTTGTAGCCTATCAAAATTTTCAGGATTATTAATGATATCATATAACCGACCCATGTTATCTTTGGTGCCATTGCTACTAATAAAATGGCCACGAGCCATAATCGCAAAAATATCGTGTGTTTGTTTTGGTAAGTTGTAATCTATTTCTTCCATATTTAAAGGCTGATAATTATGTGTTGTTAATTTTTGTATTTGAATCTATATAACTTATGTGTTCTTTTGTAATTTCTATCACAATGTTTTTTAACTCTTGTTCTGAAAAAAATTCATCATAATATTTCTTAAAATATTTTTGAAGACTTTTGTTATCATTTAAAATTATTTCATAAAACAATTCTTGGAAATTTATCACAAATGAAAATGAATAATGTATTGGCGAATTAGTAACACTTCTAAGCTTATCAAACAAAAAAACTAAATCAATACTTTTAATTATTTTCAAATTTTCACTATTGCGAAGTTCGCGAATATACTTAAGATAGAAGGACTGTGGAAGTGGACTATTTGAAATATGAAGCCATTGTTTAATGTGATTGGTAACTTCAAAATAGATTTCTTCAAACTTTTTATTAGAATCTAAAATGTTATCATGCAATGGAATTATCACTTTATTAATAACATTTTCTATGCTTTCCTCATTTTTAACTACCTCAATTTTTTTCAATCCTTTCAACTTTTCATTCAACAACCAAAATTGTTTATCAACATCATTATCATCCTCAAAGGCAATTCCGAGTATAGCCTTATGCATTACATCCAACGAATTAAAAACAGTTTCAGCAATGTATTCTACAAAAGGTTCAATGTTTCCTCCATCTGCAATTCTTAGTACTTCAAAATACTTTTCTTTACTTTCTATTTTAATAACTGCTGGGTGATAACCAAATTTTAGTAAAATAAAATTCATTAAAATTCGTGCTAGTCTTCCGTTCCCATCTCCAAACGGGTGAATGCGGATAAACTTGTAATGAAACTCAGCAGCTAAAATTATTGGGTTGGCCTCTGAATCCTTTATTTGTTTAGCATACCAATTCAATAAGTCGTTCATTTTAAAAGGAACATCCAAAGGCTCGGCAAAATAAAACACCTCGCCACTAACTGTTTTAACATGGTTAGGTACTTTTTTATACTCTCCTACTTTTATTTCTATGGTTGTTGGTTTTCCATCTGCCGTTATAGCCTGCTTGGTATAATTTTTTATTAAAATTAATTTATGTAATTCTCTAATAAAATTTTCGGTTAAATCTCTTTTTCCTTTTACAACATCCAACACCCAATTTATAGCATCGTTATGTCCTGTAATTTCAAAATGGTCTCTTAACGACTTTCCTTCAGCGGTTATGTGATGTAGAATTAACGATTTAGTTTCGCCATAAGTTAAACTGTTTCCTTCAATACTGTTTGAATGATAGTTCCAATCAATACGCAATTTTTGCATAACACGTTCCTCAACACCACTTTCAAAGGGGCGAAGCGCATCTAACTCATGCTTTTTTAATATGGCTTTTTCTAAAAACAAATTATTCTTTTTCTTCTTTAACTTTTTTACTTTTCTTTTCTTCTTTTATAAGAGGCAAAATAATGGTGTAACCCAAGCGTTTTTTCTTTTCTTCTTTGTCCAAATAATCGTGGTAACCAAGGCGGTATTTAAAATCTAAACTATTTTGGTATTCCATTGCAATTTCTACAAATATCGAAAGGCGGTCTTCAAACGTAACGTTACCAACGGCTTTAGGAAACTTATAATCTATTAAATACTCAAATAAATTTAATTTGGTTTGATTTAAAAAACGATCAACTAATTTTTCTACATCTAATTTTATTTGTTGGTCAATTAATTGTTCTTTAAAATTGCTTGGCAATTTACCTGCAATACCACGCACCATGAGGCGCGATAATTTATATTTTTCTGCCACACGTTTGCAAAGCGCATGCCCATCATCAGAAAATAAAAAGTCAACTGCAATTTTTGTACGTGGTCCTTTTATGCCATTAAACCTGAGTGGATTGATACGTTTAACTTCTTCAATAAAGCTAGTGCGGTAGTGCAAAGTGCCGTGATCTTTAATCTCTTTAAGGCGTTGGGCTTTTACATAAACGTCTAATTGGAACTGAATTTTGTTGATGTAATCTGTAATATCGGTTTGAATTTCAATTAAGAAATCTAAATTCTCAATTAAGTTTGATTTAAGCGTATTTACAATTCCGTATAATTCTTGGTCGTTTGTGTGCGAAAATAACTGGCGAGTTTCGTTAATAATGTCTTCGGTTTTACGAATAAAATCTATTATGGTGTCACGCTTCTCACGGTAATCTTCGAGCTTGTGCAATTTAATGCGGTAGTTGGCTTCGTTTTTGTAAGTATCATCTACATTTTTTTGTAGCTTAATAATTTCACGTGGCAATGCAATGTTTATGCGCTTTAAATATTTTTTAATGCTACGTAAAAAGCGGTGCTCGTGCACTTCTTGATAAAAACGGATATTACGCTTAAGTTCGTTAATGTAATCGTTTACCAAGCCTGGTGTAACTTCACCAATTTCCATAAAATCCTCAAACATGGCGGTAACAGCGTCATTAAGACTTACCACGTTTTCGTATTCAAAGACCAACTCGAGTGATTTTAAGCGCTGGTATTGGTCTGCGCTAATATCCTCTCTTGCCAGTAATTCGTTTACGGTTATGTTTTCTCTATTTGCAAATAAAAACTCAACCACACCCCGGTTTTGGTAGAGTTGATTAAGTATGTCGTTTACATTTACTTGTAATCCCATTTTTAGTGTATTGTAATATTGCCTTGATTATAGCAATCATCAAACATTACAAGATACGAAGCCTTTAAATACTAAGGTTTTGGCGTTATGAACAGAAAGTGCAAGTAATTAACTTTTTGCTTTGAAAGGCTTGATTACAAAGGAAATAAGAAAATTGTGGTTTTAAAAAAAAGTGTTAACACCTGTTAGAAAGGATTAACAGGTGTTGATAAATAAATTATTTATACACTTCATAAATTAATCGTCCTTCTTCGTAACTAACTTTCTGTAAACCACAGTTGTAAAATTGATTTACAGGTTGGTTCAAGGTTGAATTAGAATTATAATATACTTGATTAAAAACACCTATAAACAGAGCTCTATCGTATGGTTTATTCTTGTATTTAACTGGGCCTTTATAAGCTAGAGCTATTTTAAAACCAAAGTTAATTGATGATTTAGAGAAGCCTGAAGGATTACAAGCTTTTATTTGGTATTTTTTATTTGCTTTGCAATTCACATCAAAAATTTTGTCAGATGCAAAATAAGTTAATGAATCGTTTACATAACAATTTTGATATTCACCATTGGATTTAAAAAAGCTAAAAATGTAAACATTGTTTTTCATTTCAAAAATATCGTTGTTGTCGAAAGCTGTTTTGTAAATAAAATAGGTTTTGAATTGAAGTGTTAAAGTAGAATCTTTTCTATCAAACTTATGCAAGTAATACGAATTTGCGTTGAGGCTCTTCGTCTTTATATTCAACAAACTTGTTACTTCAATAAGTGCAGCTGGATGATCGGGACATCTGTATTGAAGAGTAGCAATGTAAACTCCTCGAGATGTATCAGATTTATTCTCTAAATAATTTACTTTTCCTACGGCATAATTTGCGTTTGCTGTTGATTGATGCACTATTGTTACATTTTGACTTAATAATAATTCACTAGAGAACATTATTAAAAACAAAAGAATGAATCTCGAAAAAAATCGATTTTGATTTGAGAAAAATCTATTCATTAAAAATTTAATGTGTGCTTACAAATTCACTTCATCATCCGCAAAGCTACTGGCGCTTGTTCCGCTGTAGCCTAAACGCTTTCCAGTGCGTAATGAATTACTATTTGCTTTTTCTTGAATTTCCATAACACTTACTTGACGCACGGCATCAAATGGTGGCGTGAATAAATCAAAAGAAACTGCAAAAATTACTAGCTCATTTACTATATCGTTTAAATTATCTTTTGTAATTGCTTCTGCACTAAAATTGGCATAGCGGTAACCTAAATGAGTACGGGTTTCTACAAAAAATTTACGTTCACGGTTCACAAAAATGCGTGCAATTAAATAGCCCAAATCGTTTAGGCGATTGTATTTAAAACTATCCGCCAAAAAATTATATACGTTTATTATTCCACAATAAGAATTAAGTTCATTGCCCTTCACATAACCACTTTTAAACATTGGATGACTTCTATCAAACTCAAATACGTTGGTGTGCATGTAAAAATCCAACACATCGCCAGCCACTTTTAATTGCATGCTTTGCGGATTGACATCTTTATAATTAATGTTTACTCGTTTATCTACTTGCACCATTTCTTTGCTCAACTCTTCGGCTCTATCTCTTATCAATTCTTTTAACTCGTTAAAAACCGCTACTGTGTTACTAAACACATCTTGTTTCATTACGGATTTTTCGGATAAAAGTTTAATAATGGTTTCTTTTTGATTTTGATTTGGATTACTCATAATAATTCGTTTTTAATAAGCACGCGCAAATAATACTTTTTGTGTGCTTGGTTTTCCGCTATATATACAAACACCTGCTTCTTGCAAATTGTTTAAAGGAATACAACGAATGGTTGCTTTTGTTTCTTCTTTAATTTTTTCTTCTGTTTCAGGCGTGCCATCCCAGTGAGCATAAACAAAACCAGTTTTTTCATCTAAGGTTTTTTTAAACTCTTCAAAGGTGTTTACATGCGTTGTTAAATTTGCCTGACGTGCTTTTGCCCGTTCAAACAAATTTGATTGTATGTCAACCAATAATTTTTCAATATATGTCTCAATTTCTGAAATAGATATAACTTCTTTGGTTAAATTATCTCTTCGAGCCACTTCTACAGTACCGTTTGCTAAATCGCGCTCACCAATAGCAACGCGCACTGGCACACCTTTTAGTTCGTGTTCTGCAAATTTAAAACCTGGTCGGTAAGAGTCGCGGTTATCATACTTAACAGAAATATTTTTTTGTTTTAAATTATTTTTAATGGTGTTTGCTAAGTCTGTAATTTTAGCCAAACCTTCTTCTGTTTTATGAATTGGAACAATAACAACATGCGTTGGTGCTAACTTAGGAGGGATTATTAATCCATTATCATCGCTATGACTCATAATTAATGCACCCATTAACCGTGTGCTAACGCCCCAGCTTGTAGCCCAAACATATTCTTGTTTATTTTCTTTGGTTACATATTTTACATCAAAGGCTTTTGCAAAATTTTGCCCTAAAAAATGCGATGTTCCAGCCTGCAATGCTTTCCCATCTTGCATTAAGGCTTCTATACAATAAGTTTCATCAGCTCCTGCAAAACGCTCATTAGCTGTTTTTTTACCTTTTACTACAGGAACTGCCATCCAGTTTTCAACAAAATCCGCATACACTTCCAACATTTTTTCAGTTTCTTCAATGGCCTCTTCCTTTGTTGCATGAGCTGTGTGGCCTTCTTGCCATAAAAATTCTGAGGTTCTCAAAAACAAACGTGTTCGCATTTCCCAGCGCACCACATTTGCCCATTGGTTTACCAAGATTGGTAAATCGCGGTAACTTTCAATCCAGCCTTTGTAAGTATTCCAAATGATAGCCTCGCTTGTAGGGCGAACAATTAATTCTTCCTCTAATTTTGCCTCAGGATCTACTATTAATTTACCCGCATTTTTAGGGTCAGTTTTAAGTCTGTAGTGTGTTACAACGGCACATTCTTTTGCAAAACCCTCGGCATTTTTTTCTTCAGCTTCAAACAAACTTTTTGGTATAAAAAGTGGAAAGTAGGCATTTACGTGCCCTGTGTCTTTAAACATTTTATCTAATACGTGTTGCATATTTTCCCAAATTGCATACCCGTGTGGTTTAATAACCATACACCCTCTAACGCTACTATGGTCGGCCAAATCTGCCTGCACCACAATATCATTGTACCATTTACTATAATCCTCTTCGCGTTTTGTTATTCCTTGCGCCATAAAATGTGTTAAAACTTTTGTTTGTTGTTAAATTATAAACTTTTGTTACCTGTTTTTGGTTCTAATTTCGTAAATTTACATATAAATTTTCCACTCATTCATTTAAAATTATCAAAATGAAAAATTCAGTTTTAACATTACTTTTTGCGAGTTCACTTCTGGTTTCTTGCAAAGTATCGCAAATACAAAGTTATAGCGATGATGTATACGCAAATCCGAAGGAAGAACGCGAATTAGCAAGGCTTGCTAAGGAGGCAGAAGAGAAAAAAATTAAAGAGGCTAACGAGAAGCAGCAAGCTGAAAGACTTGCCCAAGCAGAACGTGATGCTAAAAATCCATGGTACCAAGATCCTAGTTACAGTAGCGATGATTATTACGATAACGCTTACGCTGCAAAGTTGCGCCGTTTCCATGATCCATTAAACGGGGTAGGTTACTACGACAATTATTACACCAATCAATATTATTATACTCAAAACCCAAATGTATGGGGAAGTAGCATTTATACTACTTATAATTGGATGCCAAGCAGCACATTTAATAACGGTTGGGGCGTAAGTTACGGTAATGGATGGAACAATGGTTGGAATAATAATTGCTGGAGTTGCCCAAATAATGGTTGGAATAATAATGTGGGTTGGAATAATGGATGGAACAATGGATGGAACAACAATTGCTGGAATTGCCCAAATAATGGCTGGAATAATAATATGAGTTGGAATAACGGTTGGAACAACAACTTGGGTTGGAACAATGGTTGGAACAATGGTTGGAACAATAATGGATGGAATAACGGATGGAATAATAACAATGGATGGAATAATAATAATTGGGGCTATTTTAATAGTTTCGATCCTAATAGTGGTTACGCCAACGGGCCGCGTGGTGCGGGTGTAGGAGGCAGTAATTCAGCACGTGGTTCTTTCGCAGGAATGGAGGTTCCAAAAGAAGGACAAAGTATTAGAGAGCAATACATTAACGAGGTTGTAAAAAATCAAGAGTCTACGCAACGTTTTTCTAACTCACCAAGAAGTACGATTAGTAATGGCAACAGCAATGGCGTTAACACCAATCCTCGCTCTACAATAAATGAGAATAATTCTTCAAATACAAATTATAACAGTTCTCCAAACAATGGCAGTTCTAGTTCGCCTCGTAATACAGTTTCTGTAGATAATGGAAATTCTTCTAATTCTAATTCTTCTAGCAGTAATCCAAGAGGAAACACTGGTACGCCAAGAGCTACGATTAATAACAACAACACTACATCTAATCAAAATCAAAGTACCGAAAAAAGTGGTTGGGGAAATGGTGGGTTTTGGAACTCGGGCGGATCTTCGGGTAGTAGCGGAGGTTCTGGTGGTTCTTCGAGTCCTCGTGGTGGTGGCAGTGGTGGAGGAAGAAATAGTCCACGTTAACTTTTATGCTTAATAAACTTCTTGTTTATCTCTTTGTACTTTTAATTCCATTTTTTGTTAAAGCACAAAATGATTTAGATGCATTGCGTTACTCTAGATATGGCGTAAACGGTACATCGCGCTTTACTGCAATGGGCGGGGCTTTTGGCGCCGTTGGTGCTGATGTTAGTTGTGCAAGTTTTAATCCTGCAGGTTTGGCTTTGTTTAGAAAAGGTGACGTTGCTTTAGGACTGGGATTAAGGGTTGGTAGTTTTACAACCGATTTGTACAATAATAAAATTACAAGCCCAACTGTAAATTTTGTTTTTAATAATTTTGGAATTGCAACAGTACTCAAGGATAATAGTTTTAAAAAGAATAATAGAAACATATTAGCTTACTCACAAACACAACATCAAAATTTTAACACCACTTATGAAATGGGAGGCAATACAAATAATTCTTCTATTGCTAAAGATATGCTCAACATTGCCGTTACTAAAGGCTCCAATCCAGGAAATTTGAACCAGAGCTATGAAGGTTTAGGATTTAATAATTTACTTTTGGATACAGTTTTTGAGAAATATTACTCATTTGTTGATTTAAAAAGAACTGTAAAACAAAGTCGCTCAATTAATTTGAAAGGCAAACAAGCGGAAAGAAATATTAGCTATGCCTATTCAGGTAATGACGATTTTTATTTTGGTATAAGTTTGGGTATACCAAAAGTTGAATACGAATCTACAATAACGCATACTGAAGCTGATGAGAAAGATAGTATGCGCATCGTACAAACATCGCCTACTAATTACTCAACTACATACACATCTGCTCCACCTGAATTTAACGATGTTTATAGAGATTACCTAGGCTTTAATAGCTTAACTTATACAGAATACTTTAAAACTACAGGAAATGGTTTTAATCTTAAAATTGGTGGTATTTTTCGGGCAGCTGAATTTGTAAGACTTGGCGCTTATGTTCATTCTCCAACCATACTTAATTTAACGGATGTATATTATAATGAACTTTCTACCAGCTGGGATAAACAACTAACAAATCCTATTATTGGCAAAGTTCCTGAAAACGGAGGAACCTACAAATACGTAATTACCACCCCAGGAAGATTTGGATTATGCGCCTCATACATTTACAAAAAATTTGCTGTTTTTGCTCTTGATTATGAAAGTACAAATTATGGCAGAGCCCTTATTACATCGAGCGATGGAGCAAGTGTGTTTGCGGGTGTTAATGCAGTTATTAAAAATAAATACAAACGTGGGCATAATATTAGGGCTGGTGCAGAATTTAACATAAAACCTGTGTTTATTCGATTAGGTTACAACTACCAAAGCGGTCCGTTTGGATTGAATGCTGGCAATAATTTAGCAAGGCACATACCAAGCGTTGGTATTGGATTTAAAAATGAAAAGGGAATGTATATCGATTTTCATTACTCGCAGCTACTTGGCAGGGAGGATTATTTTTTATTCTCTACACTTGATACTAAAACTAATTTAAACTTTGCAATTGTAAATCTTGGTGTAACCGCAGGAATAAAGTTTTAATTTGTTGAAACACTTGCCCGTTGCAATCTATCATTAACTGCTAAGCCTAAACCAGTTTGTTCAACAAAGCTTGCAATTACAATTTCAGAATCACATTCATCAGCGATCCTTAAATAGTTAAATAAATTTAATGCAGCCTCTTTCAGATTTTTTGATCGCGAAAGATTAAACACAACATCGCCTGATTTAATCTTGGGTTCATCTCCAAAACAAATAACGGCGAGTTTTTTATTTTTGTATTGATTTACTAATTCCTCCAAATCGCCTATAAATAAAGGTTTTTTAGGGGCGTAATGACTTTTTAATTGCCCTGGTGCTTTTGGGTTACTTGAATGATTTATTTTTAATTCTACTTTACCAATTACAGATTCAATATCTGAAATGGATAAACCACCTAAACGATAAATGCATACAATGTCATCCTCTACCCCAACAATAGTGCTCTCTAAACCTACATTACAACTACCGCCATCTAAAATATAATTTATTTTATGACCTAATTGTTTTTGCACGTGCAACGCAGTTGTTGGACTTATGTAACCAAAAGGATTGGCGCTTGGGGCAGCTAATGGAAAATCAAGTTGATTTAATAAACTTAACGTTACAGAATGATTTGGTATACGTACAGCAATAGTTGCCAATCCCGACGTTACGATTGATGGTACATTATTTTTTTTGGGGAGAAGCAACGTTAGTGGTCCTGGCCAAAATGTTTGTGCTAGTTGTTGTAATTTTTTGTTGTTTAAATCCGCATATAAACTAATAGAAGTGATGCTTGGTAAATGAATGATGAGCGGATCAAAAAATGGGCGTTGTTTTGCTTCAAAAATTTTTAAAACAGCTTCTTCTTTTAAGGCATTGGCTGCTAGGCCATACACCGTTTCGGTTGGTATAGCCACTAAAGCGTTGTTTCTTAATTGATTTATTGCTTCTGAAATAGTAGTGCCAATTAAAGCCATGTTTCAAAGTTAGTATTTTATAAGATTTTATGTACTTTTATAGCATAACAATCAAACAAACTCTATGAATATTTTAGCAATTTTAACTTCGGCAATTATTCCATTAATAATTGGTTTTATTTGGTACAACCCTAAAGTGCTTGGCAATGCTTGGATGAAGGCGAGCGGCTTAACTGAAGACAAATTAAAAACAGGAAACCTATTTTTGATTTTTTTACTCACTTTTATATTAAGTTTTTTGTTTGCGGCCGTTATGCAAATGTTGGTTATTCATCAATTGCACGTAGGCTCCATGTTGTTTAAGCAACCTTTCCAAGATCCTTCAACCCCTGTAGGCGCCTTATACAAAGAGTTGATGGAAAATTACGGAACAGGTTACCGAACGTTTAAACACGGCGCTTTTCACGGTTTTTTTGCAGGCTTATTTTTAGCTACGCCCATTATTGCCATCACCTCTATGTTTGAAAGAAAAGGTTTTAAATACATCGCAATCCACGCTGGCTACTGGATTATTTGTATGCTATTAATGGGCGGAGTGCTGAGTGCCTGGGCTTAGACTTTTTTGGCTATATCTTTTTTGTAGGAGTTACGAATTGAAAAGTACAAACCAAATAAAACATTGAATGTCTCTATCTTTTGTTCAAACCTTCCAATACCTGTATTACCATTAGTTGATACTATCCTAACGTTATAAAATTTTGCAGTAGTAGATAAATAATTAAGACTAATACCAAATACAAATATTATATAGCCCAATCTATTGACGAAAAAATATAGCTATAAGCACAAGCTGATATTATTATATTTTTAGTTAAACTTTGAGTTTGGCATTTAATAAATTCAGATAGTTCATCAAGTGTATTAAAAAGTTTATTAGTAAAATCTTGTTTTATAATTTGCCATATTCTTTCCGCAGGATTGAGTTCAGGGCTATAAGGTGGCAAAAACACTAAAATTATGTTCTCTGGTATTTTTAGTTTTTCTGCCTTATGAAAGGCGCCGTTCTCTAGCGCTATAATTTTAAGTTCGTTTTTGTTTTGTTTTGAAAATTCATTCAAATAAATTTGAAATGTTTCGGTACTGCAAAAAGGTAGTTCTAATAGAAAGCTATCACCATTAATCCCAGATTACGTAATAGAAAAAAAGTGTTTAAATTACCTGAATAAATCCTAACGCTTAGCATTAGAAAATTTTTCATATGGAATTCGATGTATCGTACACTAACAAAGAGATTACGCCTTGGGGCGG